>NZ_JANCNS010000001.1 GCF_022570735.2 Christiangramia oceanisediminis
TTTTACCCTGCTTAAAACCCAACCTTCAAATGAACATCACTCCCTTCTCAGAAGCCTCACTCCCCTCACTCGGAAAGCGGATGCAAATGTAAGGTGACTTTTGCTTTCAAACCAAATAAAAAATCAACTTTTTTTTCGGCCTTTATTCTAGCTGAGCCCTTGCCCATAGCACTCTCCAGTAATTTCAGTGAACATAACTTCGTTTCCAAAGCGGGTGCAAATATACAGCGAGTTTTTCTTCCCAACCAAATATCGGATGCATAATTTTCGATAAAAAGTGGATTTATTTTCTAAAAAGCTGAATATCAAATTTAAGCAAACTAAATAAAATTCCAAGTCTCTTCAGAATAAAAATTCCAAAGGAAAATAACTTTTCAAATTACCTTAATTTATAGAATAGCTACAGCCATTATTGTACAACCAAAACCAACATCTTATCTTTGTGGCCTTAAAAAATCGAATATAATGATCAAGATCACCCTACCCGATGGTAGTATAAAGGAGTTTGAGAAAGGAAGCACTCCTATAGATGTAGCAAATAGCATTAGCCAGGGACTGGCCAGAAATGTCATTTCGGCAAAATTCAATGGAAAAACGGTTGAAAGCACCACTCCTTTAAATACCGATGGAGATCTTGTATTATTCACCTGGAATGACGAGGAAGGAAAAAAAGCTTTCTGGCATTCCACTTCGCACGTGATGGCCCAGGCTATCCAGGACCTTTATCCCGGAGCGAAATTAACCATTGGTCCCGCAATAGACAGGGGTTTTTATTACGATGTGGATTTTGGAGAGCATAAGATCTCTGAAAGCGATTTCAAAAAGATCGAAGATCGTATGCTGGAGATCGCCCGAGGAAAACACGATTTCCAGATGCGCGAAGTATCTAAACAGGACGCTCTTGATTTCTATAAAAAGGAAAACAACCAGTTTAAGATTGAATTAATAGAAAATCTTGAAGACGGCGATATCACATTCTGCGATCATGACACTTTCACCGATTTGTGTCGTGGAGGACATATTCCGAATACCGGAATTATAAAGGCAGTTAAATTGATGAACGTGGCCGGTGCTTACTGGAGAGGAGATGAAAACAATCCGCAGTTGACCAGAGTTTACGGAATCTCATTTCCGAAGCAGAAGGATCTTAAGGAATACCTCGAACTTCTGGAAGAAGCCAAAAAGAGAGACCACAGGAAACTAGGAAAGGAACTGGAGTTATTCACTTTCTCTCAAAAAGTTGGACAGGGATTACCTTTATGGTTACCTAAGGGAGCCGCCCTTCGTGAAAGATTGGAGAACTTCCTGAAAAAGGCTCAGAAACAGGCTGGTTACGAGATGGTGGTTTCTCCACACATCGGCAGTAAGGAACTTTATGTGACTTCCGGGCATTATGCCAAATATGGTGAAGATTCTTTCCAGCCAATCAGCACTCCTAATGAAGGGGAGGAATTCATGCTAAAACCTATGAACTGTCCTCACCACTGTGAAATGTATAATGCATCTTCATGGAGTTACCGGGATCTTCCAAAAAGATTTGCTGAATTCGGAACGGTATACAGATATGAGCAGAGCGGTGAGCTTCACGGATTAACCCGTGTTCGTGGCTTTACCCAGGATGACGCGCATATTTTCTGTACCCCAGATCAACTGGACGATGAATTTAAAAAGGTGATCGATCTTACCTTATATGTATTCCGCTCTTTAGGATTTGAAGATTTTGTAACCCAGGTTTCATTAAGAGATCCTGAGAACAAGGAAAAATACATAGGTAGCGACGAGGTTTGGGAAAAAGCTGAAAACGCAATTATTAGTGCGGCAAAGGAAAAAGAACTAAACTATGTGATCGAAACGGGGGAAGCCGCATTCTACGGACCTAAACTTGATTTTATGGTTAAAGATGCCCTTGGGCGTAGCTGGCAGCTTGGAACCATACAGGTAGACTATAACCTGCCAGAAAGATTTGACCTGACATATAAAGGAAGTGACAATGAGTCGCATCGCCCGGTCATGATCCACCGCGCGCCTTTTGGAAGTATGGAACGCTTTGTAGCGATTCTATTAGAGCACACAGGAGGTAATTTTCCTTTGTGGTTAATGCCAGAACAGGCTATTATTCTATCGCTCAGTGAGAAATATGAAAAATACTCACAAAAAGTTTTAACTTTGCTTGAAAATCACGAAATTCGCGCCCTTGTAGACAACAGGAACGAAACTATTGGCAAGAAAATAAGGGAAGCAGAAGTGAATAAATTCCCCTATATGCTAATCGTTGGAGAGCAGGAAGCTGAAGATGGTACAGTTTCTGTACGTAGACACGGCGAAGGTGATTTGGGTGCCATGAAAATTGAAGATTTCGCAAATTTGATAAATACAGAAATCAGTAGTACCTTAAAGCCATTCAAAACAGAAGTTTAACTAAAATTTTTAGCCATAGCAATACGAAGAAAAAAACCCAATAGGTTCGGTAGACAAAAAGAAGAACAACATCGAATCAACGAGAAGATCAAAGCAGACGAAGTTCGTTTGGTTGGTGATAATGTAGAAATGGATATCTATCCAATAAAAAAGGCGCTTTCCATTGCACAGGAAATGGGTCTTGATTTGGTAGAGATTTCTCCTAACGCTAAACCACCGGTGGCCAAGGTCATGGATTACAAGAAGTTTCTTTATGAACAGAAGAAACGAGAAAAAGCCATGAAAGCCAAAGCCAGTAAAGTCGTCGTTAAGGAGATCAGATTTGGTCCCAATACCGATGATCATGACTACGAATTCAAAAAGCGTAATGCAGAGAAATTCTTGAAAGATGGCGCAAAGCTGAAAGCTTTTGTGTTCTTCAAAGGTCGTTCTATCGTCTTTAAGGATAAAGGAGAGATTCTTTTACTTAGACTGGCTCAGGATCTTGAAGAATACGGAAAGGTTGAGCAAATGCCGAAACTGGAAGGGAAGCGTATGACTATGTTCATGGCGCCGAAGAAAACGAAATAAAAGAATAAGAGAGTTAATTATAAAAAAGGACAGCAATGCCTAAGATGAAAACTAAATCCAGTGCCAAGAAGCGTTTCAAGCTAACAGGAACTGGTAAAATCAAAAGAAAGCACGCGTTTAAGAGTCACATCTTAACAAAGAAGTCTAAAAAACGTAAGCTAGCCTTAACTCACAGTACTTTAGTACATGATGCAGATAAGGAAAATGTAAAACTTCAATTACGTTTAAAGTAAACTGAAGTTTTCGGTTTCAATTATTATTTAACCATGGAGTCGGGCAAATTAGAAGTGAGAATTTAGATTTGATAACCTCCTAATTTGAAAGTGTTGCATAAGCGACCGCCTGCTACAAAAAAATGTAAAATATGCCAAGATCAGTAAATTCAGTTGCCAAAAGGGCACGTAGAAAAAAAGTTTTAAAGCAAGCAAAAGGATATTTCGGACGTCGTAAAAACGTTTGGACCGTTGCTAAAAATGCGGTTGAAAAAGCGATGCTATATGCATACAGAGACCGTAAAGCTAAGAAACGCAACTTCCGTTCTTTATGGATCATGCGTATCAACGCTGCAGCCAGACAAGAAGGATTATCTTATTCTCAATTCATGGGGAAACTTAAAGCTAGTGACATCGGATTGAACCGTAAGGTTCTTGCCGACCTGGCGATGAACAACCCTGAGGCTTTTAAAGCAATTGTAGAAAAAGTAAAATAAAACGATTATACTCTCTTATAGAAAAATCCTGCCATTTGGCGGGATTTTTTGTTTATAAGGATTTCTTCTGGATCCTTTTTCCAGCCTTTTCGGTAGCAAAGGATGCCAGGACGCAGGTGACCGTGATCATCAAAATGGTTCCGTTCAGGACTTCTTCTGATAAAAGCCGAACCGGTTCACCTGTCTCAGTATACCCCGTGATAATATTATAACCAATTAAAACCGCCGCGAGTGTAGCAGCTGCCTGCGCGTTGCTCAAACCAAAGATCATCAGACCCTCATTCCCAGAAAGACTCAAACTCTTCTGGGTAAGTCTCGCCGCGAGATATTTAGAACCTGTCGCGATAATCGTCATTATTATGCCCACTTTTATAGTGTCAAAATCGGAAAAGAATAATCTGTAATCGATAAGCATCCCAATGCCTATTAGAAAAAAGGGGATGAAAATGGCGTTTCCCACAAATTCTACCTTATCCATCAATACTGACCTTCGGGGTATATATGGATTCAATGCGAGGCCACAAAGAAAGGCTCCAATAATACCTTCCACCCCGGCCATTTCGGCAAGAAAAGCTGAAAGAAAAATCATCCCCAGTATAAAAATATATTGTCCTACCCCGTCCTTATAGCGGTTTAAAAACCAACGAACAATAATGGGAAAACCTAAAACTATCACCAGCCCACAAATAACAACTGAAAATAACAGTTTTAGCCAAAATACCATTCCTACTTCACCTCTGTTCATTCCCACGATCACCGCCAGCACCAATAATGCAAGGGTGTCGGTAATAATTGTTCCGCCCAGGCTAATAGTAACGGCCCTGTTCCCGGTTATCCCCATTCGCCTTACAATTGGATATGCTATTAAAGTGTGAGAAGCAAACATACTGGCCAGCAATATCGATGTTTCCATACTATAATTCAGCAAATAATATCCTGCCATAATACCCAGCAACATGGGAATCAAAAAAGTGAACATTCCAAACAGGAGACTTTGATATTTATTCTTTTTGAAGTCTATCATATCGATCTCAAGCCCGGCGAGGAACATAATATATAGCAGGCCGGCGGTACCCGATAGTATGATACCGCTATCACGTTCCAGAAGATTTATTCCATAAGGTCCTATTATAGCCCCTGCGATGATCAATCCCAAAAGACCTGGAATCCTAATGCGATGCAAAAGAATGGGAGTTACCAGGATAACAATGAGGATAATAAGAAATTTAAGTACTGGGTTACTTATGGGAAGGCTAAAATCTACCAGGAATAACAGGTTCATTAGAAATTCATCGATTGTTAGCTCCCCAGGCAGTAAGAACTAATTTCCTTGATCCTCCCCTGTTTCTGTGCTCACATAGATAAATTCCCTGCCAGGTTCCCAAATTAAGCCTTCCGTTGGTAACCGGTATCTGAACCGAAGTCCCGGTCAAAGACGACTTGATATGCGCCGGCATATCATCAGAACCTTCCAGGGTATGTTTATAATAGGGCTGATCTTCAGGTACCATTTTATTAAAATGACTTTCAAAATCCTCCCTTACCGTAGGATCGGCATTTTCATTGATCGCTAAACCAGCCGAAGTATGTTTTATAAAAACCTGTAAAAAGCCCATATCGATCTCATTGATTTCTGAAAACTGACTGGTGATCTCTTCGGTCACCAAATGAAATCCTCTACTTCTGGCCTTTAAATTAATTTCTTTCTGAAAAATTTTCATACTTAGGTTTTCTGTTCTTTTTTCTTGGCAGCGGGGAAAAGCACATTATTCAGGATAAGGCGGTAACCCGGTGAGTTGGGATGAAGTTCGAGCTCGGTCTTTGGATCCCCTACTCTATGCTGATAATCTTCCGGGTCGTGACCACCATAAAAGGTGAAAAATCCTTTGCCTTTTATTCCGTGGATATAACGAGCTTCACCATTCAGCTTACTCTCTCCCATGATCAACACCCCAGGCTTGACCGTTTCGGGATCATAGCTCGTGGTTTGTCCCATAAAGCCTTTAACCAGTCGTGTATGGTTCTGTGTTAACATGGTTGGGACCACATCCCATTTTGCCGAATAGTCCATCAGGCTAAAATAATCGCTTTCTTTAGGGATCTGCCTTTTTGCCGTCATGTCAATACTGGAAAATTCATAGACCATGGGACTTCTTTCCAGTTCGAAATTCGTGAAGGCAAAGGTCTTATTAAAATCGATCTTGGATTGATAACCGGGATCTGAAGGATCGCCGTCAAACATGGTTTCGGCTATATCAACCCCTTCTGCGGCGAGTGCAATATCAAAACTATCGGTCGCGCTGCACATGGCGAACATAAAACCGCCACCAACCACATAATCCCTGATCTTAAGGGCCACATCCAGTTTAGCTTCAGAAACCTTTGAATAACCCAATTCAGCAGCCAGAGCTTCGGCTTCTTTCTTTTCTTCGATATACCAGGGTGCAGTCCGGAAAGCGCGGTAAAATTTACCGTATTGACCCGTAAAATCCTCGTGATGCAGATGTAGCCAGTCGTATAACAACAAGGCATCATTTAAAACCTCGGTATCGTATATGGTTTCATAAGGAATTTCGGCATAGGTAAGAGCCATGGTTACCGCGTCATCCCATGGTTTGTTACCTGTAGGACTGTAAACAGCGATCTTAGGTGCCTTTTCCAGGGAAACCGATTCCATATTCTTCG
Organism: Christiangramia oceanisediminis; assembly: GCF_022570735.2. Lineage (GTDB taxonomy): Bacteria > Bacteroidota > Bacteroidia > Flavobacteriales > Flavobacteriaceae > Christiangramia > Christiangramia oceanisediminis. Next base: position 6,383 of record NZ_JANCNS010000001.1, read on the forward strand.
ACGGACTACTGATCTCTTCCAGGATACTTTCAGCCTTCGAATCACTGACCAGTTCAAAATCCACCCCCCTAATTTTGCATTCCTTCCGAAGTTTTTCAGAATCTGAGATGAGAAAAGAACCGCCCCGATAATTCAGCAACCAGTTCACCGAAAGTTGATTTTCCAGGGAATAATAAACGATCCCATAGGCCTTTAGGTGATTACCCTGCGAATCGGCGTCCATTGGAATTAATACTTTGGAAGCCCGGGCCTGGAATGCAATGAGCATCAAAAAAGAAAGCAGCAAGACAGTTTTCACTGTTTTGCTGCTTTTGATATTTTCTATAAAAATTCTGCTGGCTTTTTTTAGCCTGTTTTCATTAGAATGGAACGTCGTTATCGTCATCATCGAAATCACTATTCATTGAACTTCCAAAAGCCTCATCGGCACTAGGATTTGGCAAATTGTAATTTCCAAAGTCATTATCTCCTTCTGAAGCGTTCATGCTGGAAGGGATCTCTGATGGGAAATTGAAGTCTTCTAAATTATCAAATTTACCGAGTTCTCCAATGAATTTAAGCCTAATATTTTCCAATCCACCGTTACGGTGCTTAGCCACGATGAATTCTCCCTGACCCTGGGTAGGAGTTCTTTCTTCATCATCCCACTCCTCGATCTTATAGTATTCAGGACGGTAAATGAACGAAACGATATCAGCATCCTGTTCGATCGCTCCAGATTCCCTAAGGTCGGAAAGCAGCGGACGCTTACTTCCTCCCCTGGTCTCCACCGCTCGCGATAGCTGTGAAAGCGCGATCACCGGTACGTTTAATTCCTTTGCAAGTGCCTTCAGGTTACGGGAAATGGTAGAGATCTCCTGTTCCCTGTTTCCGCCTTTCTGACTTCCTCCAGCGGTCATTAACTGAAGGTAATCGATCACGATCATACGAATTCCGTGCTGTGATGCCAGTCGACGCGCTTTTGCCCTTAGATCGAAAATAGAAAGAGAAGGCGTATCATCGATAAATAAAGGAGCTTTTTCAAGATCTTTCACCTTTACGTTCAATTGCTCCCATTCGTGCTGTTCCAGTTTCCCGGTTCTTAATTTTTCAGAAGACAGGCCGGTTTCAGAAGAGATCAAACGGGTGATCAGCTGTACCGAAGACATCTCCAGGGAGAAGAAAGCAACAGGAATACCCTGGTCTACGGCAATATTACGCGCCATGGACAGGGTAAGTGCCGTTTTACCCATACCAGGACGGGCGGCCACAATAATAAGGTCAGACGGCTGCCATCCCGAAGTAAGCTCGTCGAGCTTGGTAAATCCGGAAGGCACCCCACTCAATCCTTCTTTATTAGAAATTTCCTGTATCTTCTTTTTGGCCTGCATCACCAGGCTTTGTGCTGTCTCTGTAGAACGCTTGATATTTCCCTGGGTAACCTCGTATAATTTTCCTTCTGCACTATCAAGCAGGTCGAATACATCGGTACCTTCATCAAAGGCCTCTTCAATGATCTCGTTAGAGATCTTGATAAGGCTACGTTGAATATATTTCTGAAGAATAATACGCGCATGGAACTCGATATGAGCGGAACTCGATACTTTTTGAGTAAGCTGGATCAGGTAATAGTCTCCCCCAACTTTATCAAAATTCCCGTCTTTCTTCAACTGATTGGAAACGGTTAATAAGTCGATCGCCTCCGAATTATCGAACAATTTTTTGATCGCCTCGTAAATGTAATAATGAGCGGTCTTGTAAAAAGCTTCAGGATGCAGGATATCGATGATCTCATCGACTCCTTTTTTATCGATCATCATCGCACCAAGCACAACCTCTTCTAAATCAACGGCTTGAGGAGGCACCTTGCCTTTTTCAAGGCTTACGACGTTGGTCTTTTTATATTTGACATTTTGGGGGGAGGTGATTTTTTCCATAGAAACGAAAGTAACTAATTTGTTAAGACAATCTTAAAAATATTAGGCCTTCTTACTTAACAGGTCATCAACAATCTACCTGTTAATAAGTTGATTTTATTGTTAATAAGATAAAAAAATCCGGCATCAATTTACCGGATTTATGAATGAAGTTGTATAAACAAAGAGTTTAACCTTTAAACACACCCATGTCTAAATACTTATCCATCCGGTTTTTGATCAAATCTTCTGGTGATAAGTTTTTAAATTCAGAATAGGCACTGGAAATGGCCGATTTTACCAGTTCATAGGTCTCCTCCTTATTGCTATGTGCACCACCAAGAGGCTCCTTGATGATCTCATCGATAAGCTTTTGTTTTTTCATGTCAGAGGCGGTAAGTTTCAGGGCCTCTGCAGCTTGTTCCTTATATTCCCAGCTTCTCCAGAGTATCGAAGAACAGGATTCCGGAGAGATCACCGAGTACCAGGTATTTTCCAGCATCATAACCTTATCTCCTACTCCAATTCCAAGAGCTCCTCCACTGGCTCCTTCACCAATGATCACAACGATAATTGGCACTTTTAGGCGGGTCATTTCAAGGATATTACGAGCAATGGCCTCACCCTGTCCGCGCTCTTCGGCTTCCAGCCCAGGATAAGCTCCCGGGGTATCCACGAAACATACCACCGGAATTCCAAATTTCTCGGCAGACTTCATCAACCGAAGCGCCTTTCTATATCCTTCTGGGTTCGCCATTCCAAAATTACGGTACTGGCGCGTTTTGGTATTATAGCCTTTTTGCTGACCAACGAACATATAACTCTGATCATTGATCTTTCCAAGACCTCCTATCATCGCCTTATCGTCCTTTACATTGCGATCTCCATGAAGCTCCAGGAAGGTATCTCCACAAATAGCATTGATATAGTCAAGGGTATATGGCCTGTTTGGATGTCTTGAAAGTTGAACCCTTTGCCATGGCGTTAGGTTCTTATATATCTCTTTCTTTTTCTCAATGAGTTTCTTCTCGATCTGTTTGCAGGTAGCTGTAACATCTACTTCACTTTCTTCTCCAATATTACAGGCTTTCGCGTACTGCTCCTCTAATTCTTTAATAGGTAGTTCAAAATCTAAATATTCCATACGGGTTTATGGTATTTAATTTTTATAGCTTACAAATATAACAACTTTGAAAGGATAGAATTCCCGGATGCGGTTTAAATTTTGAAGGAATTTCCTGATTAACGCTTTGCCCGCAACAGCAGTACTACCGCGAGAATTCCGAACACGAAATTAGGGAACCAAACGGCGATAAGGGGCGAAAAGCTGGACTGCTCTGCCATGGTCCCGAAAACCTTATCAAAGAAAATAAAGATAAAGGCCAGCGAGATCCCAACTGCCAGGTTAATTCCCATCCCTCCTCTTCTCTTAAAAGAAGCAACGGCCACTGCAATAATAGTTAGGATAAATGCCGAAATCGGGATACTCCACCTTTTATAGGCAACCACGAGGTAGCGGTTGATGTTCCCTGAACCTCTCCTTCGCTCGGTCTCGATAAAATTGTTCAGTTCGGTATAATTTAGGGTTTCAGCGATGTATGACTCAGGTGTTAACTCGTCAAATTCAAAAGGAAGTATGGTATCAAGGGTACGCATGAACATGATGCTGTCTTCTTCTTTTCCAACAATTCTCTTATCCACCCTGCTAAGGTTGTAAAGACTATCTTCTTCATTATACCGCAGATTTGAAGCACTTATCTTGAACTTTAACTCGTTTCCTTCAAAATGTTCCAGGGTAAAGTTCCTGGCCGATTTGGTCTTGGGCTGAAAATGACTTGCGTAGATATATTCATTATCATTCACCTGCCTGTACACATCATCGGTCTCCTGGGTTTTTTCCCCACGCTTTAGATACTGGTACTTAAATTCGTTAAAACCCTTACTGGCCTGTGGCGCCAGGTACATCGATAAAAATAAAGCTCCAAGGCATACGATGGTCGCTCCTATTAAATACGGCCTGAGGAACCGATAAAAAGAAACCCCGCTACTTAAAAACGCAACGATCTCGGTATTCATCGCCAGCTTGGAAGTAAACCAGATTATAGAAAGGAAAAGGAAAATAGGAAACAACAGATTGGCAAAATAGACCGTGAAATCTATATAATAATAGACCACCTCCATAAACGGAACCTCGTTGGCCAGGATCTTATCGATCTTTTCGGCCAGGTTCACCGTGATCCCAATAGGAATGAATAACACCAGCATCATGATGAAGGTGCCGAGGTAACGTTTTAATATGTACCAGTCAAGGATCTTCAATTCCTAAGCTTATAGACGTTTATCCATTTGTTTTACCATCCTGTCCTTCCAGGGTGTAAAATCCCCGGCTAAGATATGTTTTCTGGCCTCTCTTACCAACCACAGGTAAAAACTAAGATTATGGATACTTGCAATTTGCCTGCCAAGCATTTCGTTCACCGAAAATAAATGCCGAACATAGGCTTTGGAATACATCGAATCCACAAAGCTCTCTCCTTCAGGATCCAAGGGAGAAAAATCATCCTCCCACTTCTTGTTCTTGATATTTATGGTTCCATGGGAGGTGAACAACATCCCGTTACGGCCATTTCGTGTTGGCATTACGCAATCGAACATATCTACCCCTAACGCGATATTTTCCAGAATATTGATTGGAGTTCCCACACCCATCAGGTAACGCGGTTTGTCTTCGGGAAGAATATCGGTCACCACTTCGGTCATGGCGTACATTTCTTCGGCTGGTTCTCCTACTGAAAGTCCGCCAATGGCATTCCCTTCAGCACCGGCATTCGCGATATATTCAGCAGATTGTTTCCGAAGATCCTTATAAGTACTACCCTGAACGATTGGAAACAGGGTTTGTTTAAAATCGTAGATTTCAGGGGTCTTTTTCAAATGGTTTATACACCTGTCCAGCCATCGATGCGTCATATGCATAGACCGCTTTGCATAATTATAATCAGAGGGATACGGCGTGCATTCATCAAAAGCCATGATGATGTCGGCGCCAATGGCCCGCTGAATTTCCATCACATTTTCAGGAGTAAAGGTATGATAGGAGCCATCTATATGAGATTTGAACTTCACGCCTTCTTCCTTGATCTTCCTTCGGGCCGAAAGCGAATACACCTGGTATCCACCGCTATCGGTGAGGATATTCCGGTCCCAGTTCATGAATTTATGGAGTCCCCCGGCTTTTTTCAGAATATCGGTTTGAGGCCTTAAATATAAATGATAGGTGTTGCCCAGGATGATATCGGGATTGATATCTTCCTTTAGTTCTTTCTGGTGTACTCCTTTAACCGAAGCCACCGTACCCACCGGCATAAAAATAGGGGTTTCAATTTTACCATGATCGGTTGTGATCGTACCTGCGCGCGCTTTACTACCGGGATCGGTAGTGAAAAGTTCAAATTCCATAATTGCTTTTAATCGCTGCAAAGATACTCAACTAAAAATCAAATCGAAGGTTTTCTGGAAACAGAGCCCTTAGCTTTTGAACAAAAAGTTGATATCTGCTAAAAACTTACTTTGCTAAAGCTATTTAAAAACCTATTTTTGCGGCATCAAAAACAACACAATTTAAAATGCCAGACATCAAGGAATTACAGGATTTTGCAACCCAGGTTCGCAGAGATATTCTAAGACAGGTTCACAAGGTTAATTCGGGGCATCCCGGAGGTTCATTAGGCTGTACTGAATTTTTCACAGCATTGTACAAAGTGGTAATGGACCATAATACCGATTTTGATATGGACGGAAAGGACGAAGATCTTTTCTTCCTTTCAAACGGACATATCTCTCCCGTTTTTTACAGCGTACTTGCCCGCACCGGTTATTTCCCGGTAGAAGAGTTAAACACTTTCAGACTTATCGATTCAAGACTTCAGGGACATCCAACTACTCATGAAGGACTTCCAGGCGTGAGGATCGCATCTGGATCGCTGGGACAGGGAATGAGCGTTGCCATTGGTGCTGCCCAGACTAAAAAGCTCAACAAGGATAAGCACCTTGTTTTTTCACTTCACGGAGATGGTGAACTTCAGGAAGGTCAGAACTGGGAAGCCATCATGTATGCAGCCGGAAACAAGGTAGACAATTTAATTTCTACCATTGACCTTAATGGCCAGCAGATAGATGGAAGTACCGAAACCGTTCTACCATTGGGTAACCTTAGAGCCAAGTTCGAGGCCTTTGGCTGGGATGTAATGGAGATCGAAAATGGCAATGACCTGCAACAGGTCATCGACGGTCTTAACGAGGCAAAATCCAGAACCGGTAAAGGAAAACCGGTTTGTATAATTATGAATACGGTAATGGGTCACGGGGTAGATTTTATGATGCACACCCACGCGTGGCACGGAAAAGCTCCCAATGACGAGCAATTAGAGAACGCGCTTTCTCAAAACTCGGAAACCCTTGGAGATTATTAATCTCTGCATTCATTAATTATCAAAATTCAGACTAGCATGAAAGAATATAAGAATACAGGAAATAAAGATACCAGGTCAGGATTTGGAGATGGCCTTACCGAACTGGGAAGATCCAATCCAAATGTGGTGGCCCTTTGTGCCGACCTTGTTGGCTCTCTGAAAATGCAGGACTTTATCGATGAAAACCCAGAAAGATTTTTCCAGGTTGGGATCGCTGAAGCGAACATGATGGGAATGGCTGCCGGACTTACCATTGGTGGCAAGATCCCTTTCGCCGGAACCTTCGCCAATTTTGCTACCGGAAGGGTTTACGACCAGATTAGACAAAGTATTGCCTATTCTGGCAAAAATGTGAAGATATGCGCTTCACACTCAGGAGTAACCCTGGGTGAAGATGGAGCCACTCACCAGATCCTTGAGGATATCGGTTTGATGAAAATGCTTCCTGGAATGACGGTTATCAACACCTGTGATTTCAACCAGACGAAAGCAGCGACCATTGCCATCGCAGAACATGACGGACCTGTTTATCTTCGCTTCGGAAGGCCAAAAGTGGCTAATTTCACTCCTGAAGATCAAAAGTTCGAAATAGGAAAAGCCGTGAAATTATACGATGGGACTGATGTTACCATCATCGCAACCGGCCACCTGGTATGGGAAGCCATCCAGGCAGCTGTTGAACTGAACGAAAAAGGGATCAGTGCAGAAGTGATCAATATACATACGATCAAGCCTCTTGACGAGGAAGCCATTATCGAATCGGTTAAAAAGACCGGATGTGTAGTGACTGCTGAAGAGCATAATTTCCTTGGCGGTCTTGGAGAAAGCGTAGCCCGAACCCTGGCTCTAAACAATCCTGCTCCCCAGGAATTCGTTGCTACCCAGGATACCTTCGGGGAAAGCGGTACTCCGGAGCAATTAATGGATAAGTATGGCCTGAATGCAGCCGCAATCGTGAAAGCTGCTAAAAAGGTGTTAAATAGAAAATAACATTCAGCTGTCCATCAACAACTTAGAAGCCTTCCAGTCTTAAAACGGGAAGGCTTCTCTTTTTATGCGGAAATAAACAAAGCTCCGCATACGTTATTAAAGCCTAAACAAATCTATTTTTTATGAAAAAGCTACTATTGTTAGCCCTGCTTCTGTCAGGAGTTGGAACCTACGCCCAGAGCGCCGAATTCGGACTGAAAGGTGGTCTGAATTTTGGAGCTACCGGAGACTATGAAACTTTTGATGACGTAACCGGCGACTTTAAGGAATCAATGAGCGGAGACAGCAAAACAGGATTCCACGCAGGGGTCTTTGCGCAGTTCAAAGTGCTTGGGATCTTCCTGCAACCAGAATTGATGTATACCGAACTTACCACCGATTATTCAGAATTCGAATACAAACTAAGCAAGATAGACGCGCCGGTGCTCTTAGGAATTAATATTCTTGGTCCATTAAACATCAAAGCAGGACCTTCTTTTCAATATATTCTGAAGAATGAAGTTGAAAAAAGCGACATCAGTATTGGTGAGGTTGAGAATGACATCACAGCTGGGTATCAGCTTGGCGCCGGGCTTGATCTTGGCCGCCTGGCTTTCGACCTAAGATATGAGGGTTCATTTTCAGATAATTCCGCTTCCGGAATAGACCAAATGGCCAATGAAACCTTCACCATTGATTCAAGGCCTTCTCAATGGATCCTGAGTTTGTCTTATAGTTTATAAATATTAGTTATTAAAAAAGCCCTTCGATAATCGAAGGGCTTTTTATTTTCTATTTTTTATTTGAAATAATTCGCACCTGGTTGATGAATTTATTCGATTCAAAATTCTTAATTAGTGAAACAATTTAGAGTTTATATTCGAAGCGCTTTGGCCTATCGAAAGATTTCCGTGGATTTTGAAGCGAAAGGATCGTAAAATTTTATGCTGTTTGAGCCTTTTGTTACAAGATTCCATACGTTCAAATCAAAATGGCGAGTTCATAAAATTTAGATCCTGAGTAAAAAGAATCAGGAAAACTTTCGTAAGCCTTGATTTTTTGCTTCTTTTTCATCAAGGAAAAAGAAGAAATAGAAACTTGTTACCTTAAAACAGGATTCCCTTTCGAACAAAAAGACCAAAAGAAAGCTTTCTAATTCGCGACCTGGCTTATAAACTTAATTCGATACAACCTCAACTCCTCATCATCATACTCCCCATCGAATTCCTCCATCGCCTCGTCGATCTTATCGGTTTCAGCTTCAAGGAAATATTCGTGAATCTCTTCTTGCTGATCTTCATCAAGGATCTCATCAAGGTAATAATCGATATTCAGTTTCGTACCGCTATACACGATAGCTTCCATCTCCTTGATGAATTCGGGCATTTCCATTCCCTTGGCCGAAGCGATATCGGGTAATGGCAATTTTCGGTCCACGTTCTGAATGATATATAACTTAAGAGCCGAATTCGCCCCGGTTGATTTCACAACGAAATCATCAGGCCTTATAATATCGTTATCCTCTACATATCGCGAAATAAGATCAACGAATTCCTGACCATATTTTTTTGCCTTTCCTTCTCCTACGCCGTGAATGTTGCCAAGTTCTTCCAGCGTGACCGGGTATTTAAGCGCCATATCTTCTAACGAAGGATCCTGGAAAATAACAAAAGGTGGCAATTCTTTGCGATTAGCGACCTTTTTTCTTAATTCCTTCAGCATTTTAACCAGCTGTGCATCTACCGATCCTCCAGCCTTGTCAGCCTTAACGGCCGCTTCTTCAGTCGAGGCATCATAGATATGATCTTCGGTCATCATAAATGAAGTAGGATTCTTCAAATATTCATGACCTCTATCAGTAAGTTTTAAAACCCCGTAAGTTTCGATATCCTTGCGGAGGTAACCGGCGACCAGGGCCTGTCGGCTAAGGGCCATCCAGTAATTACTGTCCTGGTGAGCGCCTTTTCCGAATAAGGGATGCTCATCGGTCTTATGGGAAAGGATCACCGCGTTGGATTTTCCCATCAGCGTTTTTACAACCTCTTTAGATTTATATAATTCCTTGGTTTCCCTAACCGTTTTCAGGAGTAGTTCCAGGTCTTCTTTAGCTTCATGCTGTTTCTTGGGGTTACGCACATTATCATCCATGCTGGCACCCTCACCAGATTCGGAATCGAAATCCTCTCCAAAATAATGAAGGATGAACTTCCTCCTGGATACCGAAGTTTCGGCATAAGCCACAACTTCCTGCAACAGGGCATGCCCGATCTCCTGTTCTGCAACAGGCTTACCGCTCATGAACTTCTCCAGCTTCTCAATATCTTTATAGGAATAGAATGCCAGGCAATGACCTTCTCCGCCATCTCTACCGGCACGACCGGTTTCCTGGTAATAACTTTCAATACTTTTAGGGATATCGTGATGGATCACAAAACGCACATCAGGTTTATCGATCCCCATTCCGAAGGCGATGGTCGCAACCACCACATCGATATCTTCCATCAGGAACATGTCCTGATGCTTAGACCTTTTCTTGGCGTCCAGACCGGCATGATAAGGAACCGCTTTTATACCGTTCACCTGCAGGGTCTGGGCCAGTTCTTCCACCTTCTTTCTACTAAGACAATAGATGATCCCCGACTTTCCTGAATTCTTCTTTACAAAACGGATGATATCCGCATCCACATTCTTGGTCTTCGGCCTCACTTCATAATAGAGGTTTGGCCTGTTAAAACTGGCCTTGAACGTTTTAGCATGGGGAATACCCAGGTTCTTAAGGATATCTTCCTGTACTTTGGGAGTAGCCGTCGCCGTTAAGGCGATAATTGGAATATCATCTCCTATTCGCTTTAGAATATGCCTGAGATTTCGATATTCGGGCCTGAAGTCATGACCCCATTCGCTTATACAATGAGCCTCATCAATAGCCATAAAAGCGATCTTCTGCTCGCGTAAAAAGTCTACATAATCTTCCTTGGTAAGGGATTCAGGAGCCACGTAAAGCAGTTTGGTGATCCCGGTACGGATATCGGCCTTAACCTGGTTTACCTCGGTTTTATTAAGAGAGGAATTCAAAACATGAGCCACACCATGATGTGAGGAGATGCCGCGAATGGCATCTACCTGGTTTTTCATCAAAGCAATAAGGGGCGATACTACGATAGCGGTACCGTCTGAGATAAGAGCGGGAAGCTGATAGCATAGCGATTTACCTCCGCCAGTTGGCATTACAACAAACGTATCATTTCTATTTACGATACTGGTAATTACATCTTGCTGAAGCCCCTTAAACTGACTAAATCCAAAGTACTTCTTAAGTTCTTTGTGTAAATCAATTTCGGTCAAACCCATTCAATTGTGTTACAATTTTACATACATTTGCATTAACTAAATATACATATTTCTTTAGTACCTGCAATTCTTAATTCAATCTAATTTGAAACTTAGAGATCAAATCATTTCTTCCGCAAAAGAAACCATTTCCAACGAAGCCAAAGCAATCGCGAATCTCGAAAATTTCATAGATGATGATTTCATCCAGGCAGTAGACATCATATATCGTTCCAAAGGCAGAGTTGTGGTAACGGGAATTGGCAAAAGTGCTATTATCGCTAACAAAATAGTGGCCACTCTCAATTCTACCGGCACCCCTTCCATCTTTATGCATGCAGCAGATGCCATACATGGAGACCTGGGTATCGTGCAACAGGACGACGTGGTGATCTGTATCTCCAAAAGCGGAAACAGCCCGGAAATCAAGATCCTGGTACCTTTAATTAAGAATTTCAACAATACTTTAATAGCGCTAACCGCGAATAAGGAATCTTTTCTTGGCCTCGAAGCCCATCATGTACTCAACTGTTATGTGGAGAAAGAAGCCTGCCCTAATAACCTGGCCCCTACCACGAGTACAACTGCACAGATGGTTATGGGCGATGCGCTTGCCATATGCCTGCTGAACCTGAAAGGTTTTAGCAGCAGGGATTTTGCGAAATATCATCCCGGTGGTTCTCTTGGAAAAAAACTATATCTCAGGGTTGGCGATATCGTCTCTCAGAACATGGTACCTAAAGTAACTCCCGAAACCGAGGTGGCCAATGCCATTATCGAGATCTCCGAAAAGATGCTGGGTGTTACCGCTGTTCTGGAAGATGAAAAGATAATTGGAGTGATCACAGACGGAGACATCAGGCGTATGCTAAAGGACCAGCAGGAGATCAAAGGTCTCAGGGCTGCAGACATTATGAGTGAAAATCCCAAGACCATAGATGTTGATACGCTTGCCGTGGAAGCCATGGATATTCTGAAAAAGAACAAGATCTCCCAGTTACTGGCTGTAGAAAACGGGAAATATGTAGGGGTTGTGCATTTGCATAATTTAATTCGAGAAGGAATATTGTAATGGAAAAAATAGGCAAGGAAGAACAACCGGCTGCTGAAATGTCGTTTTTAGATCACCTGGAGGAACTCCGGTGGCACCTGATAAGAGCTGTATTAGCGGTAGTGATAGCTGGAGGTATCGCATTTTTACTGAAAGGCTTTATTTTTGATGTATTGCTTTTTGGTCCATCCAGGGGTGATTTCTTTTCCTATGATATGCTATGCCGCATTTCGACCAAACTGGGAATAGATGGTGGTTTCTGTTTTGATGAATTGCCATTCAGGATACAAAGTAGAACTATGGGCGGACAATTTTCGGCCCACGTATGGACCTCGATCACCGCCGGATTTATTATCGCGTTCCCTTATGTAATCTACGAGTTCTGGAAATTCGTGGCCCCGGCCATGCACGACGATGAGCGTAAATATGCTAAGGGATTCATCTTTGTCACCTCCCTCCTATTCTTCCTAGGAGTCTTATTTGGTTACTACGTGGTTACACCACTATCGATAAATTTTCTTGGGAAATACCAGGTAAGCGAAACGGTCTTCAACGATTTTGACCTGAGCAGTTATATCAGCCTGGTGCGGGCTTCGGTACTCGCCAGCGGACTGATCTTTGAATTACCCATAGTAATTTACTTTTTAACGAAAGTTGGATTGGTCACTCCCGACTTCCTAAAGAAATATAGGAAATACGCATTGGTTATCGTACTTATTTTATCGGCCATCATTACACCGCCCGATATCGTAAGCCAGATAATCGTTGCGATCCCGGTACTGATCCTGTACGAGGTTAGCATTGTGATCTCCAAGTTCATGTACCGTAAAGAAGAAGAAAAATTAAAAAAATAAGCTATGATCAATAAAGTAGATGAGTTCAACTCGTACCGTGCGAAGATGAACGATAAGATTCTATCTGAGAACAACAAAGTTCTAAAACGTATCTTTAACTTGGACACTAACGCGTTTTCTGAAGGTGCCCTGGATAAAAAAACCAAGGAGTTATTAGGCCTAGTAGCCTCAACCGTGCTTCGTTGTGACGATTGTGTAAAGTATCACCTGGAATCCAGTTATAAATCTGGAGTTTCAAGGGAAGAGGTGATGGAAACTTTAAGCATCGGGACCCTCATTGGTGGTACTATCGTGATCCCTCATTTGAGGAGGGCTTTTGAATACTGGGAAGCACTGGAAGAATCGGATAAATAAATTCGGTATAATTTCTGATCCCAAAAAATAAACAGAATATGAAATTACGAGCTGAGAATCTGGTAAAAACCTATAAGGGCCGGGATGTGGTAAAAGGCATCTCGGTGGAAGTCAACCAGGGAGAGATCGTGGGATTGCTAGGCCCTAATGGCGCGGGAAAGACCACCTCCTTCTACATGATCGTAGGCCTTATCAAACCTAACAGCGGTAAGATCATTCTGGATAAGATCGATATCACCAAATATCCTATGTATAAACGGGCTCAGAACGGGATTGGTTACCTCGCACAGGAAGCCTCGGTCTTTCGTAAATTAAGCATCGAAGACAACATTATGAGCGTTTTGGAACTTACCGACCTCTCTAAGAAGGAACGTGTCATGAAAATGGAGTCATTGATCGAGGAATTTGGATTGGGCCATATTCGTAAGAACCGCGGAGATCTTTTGAGTGGAGGCGAACGAAGAAGAACCGAGATCGCCCGGGCACTGGCCACCGACCCAAATTTTATACTTCTGGATGAACCCTTCGCCGGGGTGGACCCGGTTGCGGTAGAAGATATTCAGCGAATCGTTGCCCAGTTAAAGGATAAGAATATCGGTATTCTTATAACCGATCACAACGTACAGGAAACCCTTGCGATCACAGACAGGACCTACCTGATGTTCGAGGGAAGTATCCTGAAACATGGAATTCCGGAAGAACTGGCCGAAGACCAGATGGTTCGAAAGGTCTATCTCGGGCAAAACTTTGAGTTGAGGAAGAAAAAACTTTTTAAATAATCAGGTTCATTTAATAATGGATAAATGAAATTCATTTTTTCAAATAGACGAATGGATCCCTCTTTATCCAGTGACTTCACAGGCTTTAAATGGAGTGAAATACACGAATCTTTTTTCCTGGGAACCAATGACCAGGCAACCTGCCTGGAAACTAATCTGCATTTTTCCATCACTGATGGATATCTAAGAGACTTTAGCAAAAACGAAATCCAGGATCAGCGCAAATTTGCCATTGAACATTTATGCAATAACTGGCCAGTTCAGGATTTCATTACAGGAACTTTTTCTTGCCTTATCTTGGATAAGCCTAAAAATGAAGTCATACTAGCGACAGATCTGGTAAATATTTATCCAATCTACTATCTTAAAAATGGTGATGATTTCTATGTTTCAAATAGCATAATATTATTAGGAAGATATAGTAAAGCAGAAAAAGATCCTACTGGGATCTTTCAACGAGCTGTAGGTCCTAATTTCATGAATATTGGCAGCAGAACGATCCTAGAAAACTGCAAAAGATTATTACCAGGAGAACGTATCAAATTCGATACGGAAGGCAAAATATTAGAAAAAAAATTTGATAATTCTTTATATCAGAATATAGGGTCTCCTGATATCGATGAAAATTCCAGACAACTTTATTGGGATCAGTATAAAAAAGAAGTTGAACTTTTTGCTCAAGGCTTTGACAGAGTGAATATTGCTCTAAGTGGAGGTATTGACAGCAGGATGGCATTCGGAGCCATTAACAATAAAGAAATATCGGCTTATACGTTTGGCCATCCGAATAATTATGAAAGTAAAATAGCTTCGAGTCTGGCGAGAAAGAAAGGTGCTTCTCATACATGCTTTTATGATCTGGATCTTTATTTTCCCCCCAAGAAAATCTTTTTTAGTTATACCAGAAATACTGAAGCGGTAAAACTAAATTCCTGGTTAGAAATTCTTTCCAATTTAAACCCCAAAAAAAAGGAGCCATTATTATTGGGCGAACTATGTGAAGGTTTACCCGGAAGAAATATAAAAGCATTTAATAAAGCTCATTTTCGAAGAAAAAACTTTTTTCGATACTACCTAAAGAATAAGGATGTACGATTAACCACTTCCTCTAAAGAGGATTTTTTAAGTTGGAAAAAATCCAAGATAGAATTTATTCTCTCATGGCATAGCGATAATTGGTTTAAACGATTAAAATATCTTGAAATAAGGGACCAAATTATTAAGAGAACTATTGAAGATTCTGAAGAGATTTTTGAAAGAATTGAATCTCATAATCTACCATTTACCGAATTGTATGAAGAATTATTCTCTTGGTATACCTTTACAAGAATGGAACTTTCGAGGCAGGTTAATATTGGGAACGAACAATTTTATGCGGCCAGCCCGGCTATGTCCATACAAATGCTAAAAAGGACCAGTAATCTCCATCCAAATATCAGGTTGTACTATAGGTTTGCAAACAGGTTACTTTCTGAAATAAATGATTTAAAAATTTTTAGGAGTATTCCAACTAGTCAAATTCCATTGATCCCTCAAAATTCTCCAAATATTTTAAAAATCCCAATATGGGGAATTAGATCTAAGCTTGACGACTGGTATATAAAACGAATGGTGAAAACCAAAGACCCTTCTAAACGATATCGCTTGTTTAAGTCCATTAACTGGGCAGAAATTTATCAGCAACCAGGAACACTAAAAAACTTTAAATCCTATTACAGTTCGAATTACCTCACTCAAGATTATTTTGAAATATTCTATCAGTTAACAGAAAAGCGCGGAAAACTGGAGAAGTGGCCCTTTGCAAATATGGATATCATTAGTGGAGCCACACTTAATGCTGAATTAGAATTGATTCAGAAACCACCTTCTTAGATCAGGCTTCGATTCGTCTGTTGCTAAATACTGAAAGCAGCACATATAATAGGATTATCGCCGGTACAGCAACGAACTTCAGCAACAGGATAAGGGCAACACAGCAGGCGATAAAGAAATAGCGAAGCTTATTCTCCTTAAATCCCCAGTCACTGAATTTAAGAGCGAAAAGTGGTAATTCAGCATTAAGAAGATAACAACTTACAAGGGTCAATCCCAGCAGGAACCATTCATTCAGGATCAGGCTGCTCGCTAAACCGGTTGGCTGGTAGGTAAGGATAAGTGGCAGACTAAGGATCAATAAAGCATTTGCCGGGGTTGGCAGGCCGATGAACGAATCTGTTTGTCTTTCGTCTACATTGAATTTTGCGAGTCGGTACGCCGATGCCAGGATGATGAGCAAGCCTAAAAGCGCAAAAGGTTTAATGCTTACGTCAAAGACCGAAGAATCCCATTCGGCATTCATAAACTCACTTGCCGGTAATGCCTTGTTCATCAACTGGTACATAACAATTCCGGGCACCACACCACTGGTCACCACATCGGCGAGTGAATCCAGTTGTAATCCTACCTCACTTTTCACATCCAGGACTCTGGCCGCCAATCCATCGAAGAAATCGAAAAAAATACCCAGGGCTACAAAAATAGCCGCCAGAACCAGGTTACCCTTTACGGCAAAGATCACGGCGATGCTGCCACTAAACAGATTCAAAAGAGTAATGATGTTGGGAATATGTCGTTTGATGCCCATAGGTTGGTTTTAGTTTCAATTCACTAAACTACTATTTTGCCGTGAAAAACTTCTAAAAAAAGAATTAATGTCTGGTGTTTGTTGTTTGTTGTCTGTTGTCTGTTGTCTGTTGTCTGTTGTCTGTTGTCTGTTGTCTGTTGTCTGTTGTCTGTTGTCTGTTGTCTGTTGTCTGTTGTCTGTTGTCTGTTGTCTGTTGTCTGTTGTCTGTTAAACCAATCCATTATTTTTTGCATGACCAAAGAAGATTCTCCATTTTTTTGTCATTTCGAAGGAGGCTAAAAGCCGACTGAGAAATCTATTAAATGTTTAAGGTTTAAGTAATATTATTTATTAATTGTCAATTACCCATTGTCAACTGTCAATTTTGCTTCGGTCATTTCGAAGAAGGCCACTGGCCGACCGAGAAAACTCTTAAGAGTTGAAAATTTTATTTAGATTTCTCCCTGCGCTCGAAATGATATAAAGTTATTATTGAACATTCATTCTAATATTTTAAATTTTCTCATCGCCTATATTTTCAAACTAGCTCATTCTTTCATTTTCAAATTATCGCATTTTCAAATTTTCTCATTGTCTAATTATTCCACTTCTTCATTGTTTTATTGCTGCATTTATTAATTATCGATTGTCTATTTTCCATTCTCAATTATAAATTGTCAATTGCCCAAAAGGTCCTATTTTTGAAAAGACCAAATTCTGATGAGGAACTTTCTTTATGCATTACTAAGTGGAATTCTACTGGCCGTGGCCTGGCCGACTTATGGATTCCCATTATTCATTTTTTTCGCCTTTGTGCCACTGCTGCTTGCCGAATTCAATATTCGAAATCATTCTGAAAAAAGAGTTAAGTGGAAAGTATTCGGATTAGCCTACCTCAGTTTTTTCCTGTGGAACCTCATCACGACTTATTGGATCTACTTTTCAACTCCCTTCGGCGGTGCCTTTGCCATTTTGGTGAACTCCCTGCTGATGGCTGTGGTTTTTCTAATTTACCACATTGTAGCCAAACGAACCGGATTTAGCGCCGCTTCTGCTTTCCTTGTAAGCATGTGGATGGCTTTTGAAAAACTTCACCTCAACTGGGATTTTTCATGGCCATGGCTTAACCTGGGAAATGTGTTTTCCGAATATATCAGCTGGGTTCAATGGTATGAATTCACCGGCACCTTTGGCGGCACCTTATGGATCTGGCTGGTGAATATAGCAGTCTTTAAAGCCTTCCTCCAATACAGGGAATTCCGCGAAAAAGGAATTATTTACAGAGCGATCCTAAAGAATTCGCTTCTCATCCTTATCCCAATCGGAATTTCATTCTACCTGTATTTCGACCATGAGGAACCTGAAGAAAGCATTAACATCAGTATCCTTCAACCCAATATTAATCCGTACACTGAAAAATATAATACCACCGATACTCGTATCGGCGAATTGCTGCTGGACCTTAGCAAGTCTTCGGTAACCGACTCTACCGACCTGGTTCTGGCTCCCGAAACCGTCTTTGCCGACGGCACCCGACTAAATCTTTTTGAAAACTCCAACGCAGTATTTTACGGAACCCAGATATCCAGGCTTCAACCCGATTTGAATTTTCTGGGCGGAGTTAGCCTATATGAACGATTCAGCGATCCGGGAAAAGTAAGAGCACAGTCCAACAGGATCGGCCTGAGCGACTGGTATGATGATTATAATTCGGCTTTCCTTATTGGTCCCGATAATTCTACAGAACTCTACCATAAATCTAAACTAGTGGTTGGGGTTGAAAATTTCCCCTACCAAAATATTTTAAGACCCTTACTCGGAAATATCATGATCGACCTTGGTGGAACCGTAGCCATGAAAACCACCCAGGAAGACCGTGAAGTTTTCTGGCTGAACGACAGTACAGGTACAGCTCCGATCATTTGCTACGAATCGGTTTACGGGGAATATGTGACCGGTTATGTAGAGAATGGCGCTAATTTTCTAAGTATTATTACGAATGATGCCTGGTGGGATGACACACAGGGACATAAACAGCATTTGAGCTATGCCAGGCTGCGTGCAGTTGAATCAAGAAGATTTGTTGCCCGAAGTGCCAACACTGGAATTTCAGCCATCATTAATTCCCGGGGAGACCTGGTAAAAACTTTGGGTTATGAAAAGCTGGGAACAATTTCGGGAAAGGTCGGCCTGAGTTCTGAAAAAACCTTCTATGTAAAATATGGAGACTATATCGCACGTATCGCTCAATTCCTGGCCATTTTCATCTTTTTATTCGCGATGATCAAATACCGAAGAAGTCGGCAATAACGTTCAAGGTCTAAGGTTTAGGGTCTGTTGTCTGTTGTCTGTTGTCTGTTGTCTGCAAACCAATCCTTTATTTTTTGCATGACCAAAGAAGATTCTCCATTTTTTGTCATTTCGAAGATGGCCAATGGCCGACTGAGAAATCTATTAAAGGTTTAGGGTTTAGAATTTAGAGTTTAGGGTTAAGGGTTAAGGGTTAAGGGATTATAATTTTTCCATCGTCAATAGTCCTTTGTCAATTGTTTCCTTATTCATTTCGAAGAAGGCCATAAGCCTATTGAGAAATCTCTATCTAACTTCCAATTCAAAACAGATTTCTCCCTTCGGTCGAAATGACTAAAAAAGATTTTTGGTACATGTTTTAGGCAATTGTCCCTTTTCATTTGAAATTCTTTTCCTTAGGCCTCTCGAAAATTTTCCGTAGAATTTGAAGTGAAAGTAGCTTAAAATTTCAGGCTGTTTGAGTCGGCCGTAAGGCGGCGAGTTCCTGAAATTTAGCTATTGAACGAAAAATTCTGGTAAATGTTCGGAAGCCTTGATTTTTTGCTTCTTTTTTATCAAGAAAAAAGAAGAAGAAACAGTTTAAAGATTGATTTGAAACAGATTAATGCCTGCGATCGAAATGACAAAACAAGATCTAAGGATTAAGGTTGGGAATATTAGTTATTCATTATTCGCTATTCATTATAAATTATCAATCTCAAAGGAAGCTAAAAGCCGACTGAGAAATTTCTTAGGAAGGCAACTTCTTAATTTTTACTTTCAATACCTTTTTCCTATTAAAAAGCATCCTTCGACTGCGCTCAGGATGACAAGGTCATTTCGAGGAAGGAAGACCGACTGAGAGATCTCTAAAGGATATTGCTAAACCAGATTTCTCCCTTTCGGTCGAAATGACAACAATATATCGCTGAATGTTTATTGACTATTGTTTATTGATCCTTGTCAATTGTCAATTCACCACTGCTTCCTGCAACTGCATACTGCTTACCGGAGATCACTGTCCTCTAAAAAAGATCACTGTACTCATGGTTTTTAGCAGAATACTGAGATCCAGGAAGATCCCGCGATGTTTGATATAATATAGATCATACTGAAGTTTCTCAAGGCTATCCTCATGACAATCCCCATAATTCGCCATCACCTGTGCCCAGCCTGTAAGTCCGGGTTTGATGATATGCCGGGTTTCGTAAAACGGAATCAGTTCAGAAAGTTCCTTTACAAAAACGGGACGTTCAGGTCTTGGGCCTATAAGGCTCATATCTCCCCGTAACACATTATAGAACTGGGGTACTTCGTCGAGTCGGGATCTTCTAAGAAACTTCCCGAATTTTGTGACCCGGTAATCATTGACCTGTGCGTATTGAGGTCCGTTAGTTTCAGCATCCTTTACCATCGTTCGTAGTTTAAGGATCTTAAAAACTTTCCCGTGTTTCCCAACCCGGTCCTGATTATAGAACAGATTTCCACGGTTACCCATAAAATTACCGAGAAGTACGAAAGGTATCAACAAGGATCCAAGAACAATCCCTACCAGGGAAACCAGAATATCAAAGAACCGAAATACCAGCTGGTAGAACTTATTTTGATTGCTCCTGCTAAAAGGGAAATACCGGTAAAAATCTTTATCCACGTTCTGAACAGGGATCCGGCGGGTGATCTCTTCATAAACCTGGGTATAATCCTTGATAGGAAAGCCCTGTTTAAGCAAGTCGCTCAACTGGTTGTAAAGGGAAAGCATCAAGCCTTTCTGATAAGCGCTGGCCACCACGATCTCGTGAATATGGTATTTCCTGATAGCAGACTGAAGCTCTTCAACCTCGAAATGCATCAGTTTCTCTGCCTCGAAATCGGCTCTGAACTTATGATCGGTGTTGATATAACCAACTATCACATAGTTAGGATCGGTCTTTTGAAGCGCTTCTGCGATCAATTTTATATCAAAGGAATCTCCCACTACCACCACCCTTTTATAGAATCGAGGGGATGAAATAAGACTGATATACAGAAACCTCCATACCAGCAAAGCGATGGTAATGGATAGCAGGAAAAACAAAATTTGCAAACGATTATTGGGCAAACTTGGGGTAAAGAAGGGAGTAAGGATATAAAATAATACAGTTAAGCTGGAGGTAAGCAGTACGTTCTTAACCACACTATCAAAACGGTCGGCCTTTTGAAGGTCGTAGAGTTCAAACACACTGGCAAAAAGGTTCAAATAAAGGAGGAATACCAGGGTCCAGGTCCAGTAATCGGGATTGATCTTGAAATAGTCGAATTGAAACACGATGCCAACAACTGCAAGGGTGAGTAGAACCGCAAGCATATCGAAAAGCCGCAGAAGCAGTTTTCGTTCCGAGATCTCAAAGTGGATAAGGGGTTTCTCAGACATAGCAGTCTAGATTTTCGGCAGGGCTAAAGATATAATTTTTAATCTAGCAATTCTAACCACAGCGCCTTAACCTGTTCCCAGTCGAAGTTTTTTACTTTCGTCCTACCGTTTTCACTTATTCTTTCAGCCAGTCCTGGCTCGTTCAAAAGTCGGCAAATGGCAGCAGCCATTTCCTGAGCATCGCCAGGCGGAACCAGAAGTCCGTTTTCTTCATGATCGATCAGGTAAGGTATTCCGCCTACATTGGTAGAAATAACCGGTAATCCCAATGCCATGGCTTCGATCAGGCTAACCGGGGTATTATCTATATTGGTGGTATTGATAAAAATATCACAGTCCCGGGATAAAGCAAGCCATTCTTGTTTAGATAATTTCCCGGTAAAATGAACCGGAAGTTGTTTTTGCTCAGCTATTTTTTTCAGTTCGTTTAAACTCCCGTCCTTATCAGGCCCCACCATAATAAGTTTTACATCGGGCCTGGTCTTCCGTAATAACTCTATAGTCTCAAGAGCCAGCAATGGATTGTAAACCTGATCGAAAGCCCTTAGCCATAGAATACTCGGTCTGGACTCAGACCTTTGTTGATAGGGATATTTTTCAATTTCGATCCAGTTCGGAATGAGCTTTAAATTGCTGAAGAAAGGATTCAGTTTTTGGAGCAAAAATCCGGAAGGTGCTATATTCGCACTGGCCGATCTGAAAATTTCGATGATCCATTCAGGGGATTTCCGGAATCGTTCATCAAGCTTTCCACCATGAAGAATGAAAATATAAGGTATCTTATTTCTTTTACATATCCATCCGCAGGCCACTGCATACCAGAAATTCATCGTACTATAGGTATCTATAAGAACTACATCCACATTCTGCCCTTTTGTAAGAACTTTAGAAAGCATATGCCCCAGTCGTGCGGGCTTATTTTTTATAGATGATATGGCCACGACACGAAATCCCAGGTCCTGCAGTTTTGGAGGCAGCGTATCTGCACTGGTAGGGGCATAACCATGTTTTTCAAGCTTATTTCCAATATAAAGGATCTTCTTCATGAAAGCACCTTGTTCCATTGTTCTTTTACCAGGGTCCAGTCAAAGCTATCCACCTTATTCCGGGCATTCAGACAGATCTCATGAGCTTTCTCCGGATTTTCGATCAAATCGACAATGACTTTGGCCATGGCCTGCTCATCGGCTTCGGGAACAAGGATGCCATCATGTTCATTTTCGATGAGATCGGGCATCCCACCCACATCGGTGCTCACCGTGGCCAGCCCGAGACTCATCGCCTCGATCACACTGATCGGTGTGTTATCTATGGAGGTGGTATTGATAAAGAAATCATAATTATTGGCAAGGCGTGACCAATGTTTCTTTTTCAGTTTCCCGGTAAATCGAACGTCAAGATCAAATTTTTTCGCAATGCTTTTACAACTATTCATGCTACCATCCTTTTCGGGACCTACCATACAAAGGCTGGCCTGAGGATATTTTGCTTTCAGGATCTGCAGAACCTGGATCGCCATCATTGGGTTATATCGTTTCTGAAACCTCCTTACCCAAAGCAGTTTGGGTCGAAACTCCTGTCTTTCCTTAAACGGATAATTGACGGTATTAATCGAATTGGGGATGATCTTTGTATTCTTAAAGCCATAAGTCTGGAAACTGTCATACAGGAACCTGGAAGGTGCGATATTAACTTTTGAATTGGCGAAAAGGGAAGTACTTAGCTTTTTGGATCCTTCCAGCCTTTCCGGAAGATTCCCCCCATGAAGAATGGGGATATATTCCATTTTTAAAGCCTGGCAGGCTTTCCCAACCAGGTAGGCATAGTAGAAGTTGGTCGCCCCATAAGTATCGATCAGAACGATATCGGTAGTTTCCTTATACCGAAGGATCATCCCGATCATCTCAGCCAGCCGGAGCGCTTTGTTGCTTTTGGTGGAAGCAGTTTTTACCTCGTAACCCTCCTTCCTTAACGCCTTACTGAAAAAGGAAATATAGGTCGCGGTAAAGCTATTAACCCGCAAGTCGTTTCCTATGTACAGTATTCTTTTTTTCATCTACGATATATAAAAGCGCCAGTCCATATACAAAGGCCGGAAGCGCGATGCGCATTGCGGAGTGGTTAATGGTCATAAACCAGAAGGCTACAAAGGCCAGGAAATAAAAATTATTTTGAAATTTAAACCAGAAAACCAATGGAACAAAGATAAGAATACATAGAGCAACTATTCCCAGAAACCCATGTTCTGATAATAAACGACTTATTTCATTGTGGGTATTGATCTCAATTCCTAAATTTTCTTCTCTATATTCCCTACCTTTTCCTACTCCAATACCTATAACAGGATTTCTATAAAAGGCTGTTAATTCGGTTTCGATCAATTCCACACGTCCAGTAGTAATATCTTCTTTAAGCTGACCCGCCGCATTCCGGTTGGTATATCTATTACCGATTAAACCTCCCGTTTCGAGGGAACTAAAAAACCAAACTAATGCAAAAATGCTTACCATTCCGATTATACGAAAGTTTGTTCCTTCGATCCTTTTTGCATCCTGTTTGTAATAAAAAAATATTAGAAAAGAAATGATACATATGATAGCCGTCAAAACACCTCCTCTTGAAAAAGTGATTACGGCCCGGTAACCCATTAACATTAATAAACCAATATCAATCATATTAACCTTCTGATTTCTAATGGTGAATAATCTTGTACAAATAAGAAAGCAGCCTAAACCGAATACTGTTGAAATCTGGTTTGGTCCAAAACCTCCGGTAGCCGCATAATTCCCGGATAGACTAATACGCACCTCATCCATACTTGGGGTATAAAAATAGAGGTACACCATCTGGGCTACAATTGGCATAAGCAGCATAAGTAAAACCCTTTGAAAATCTTCCTTTTTGATCTTTTTATAATAACAGTAAAGAGCTGAAACTCCTAAACACACAGGCCCTGTAATATTAAAGGCGATCAGTTTCCTGAATTCCGCATCGTAACTAATAGTATAAGACGCCACCACCACACCGGGGAAAAGAATCAAAAGATAAAGCCAGTAAGGAGTTGTTTTTGAACTGGCTCCTTTAAAAAACATACCTATTAACAGGTACACTATAACCGCATATTTGCCAGTTTCATAAAAGAAAAGGGCCCCAGTTTGTCGAAAGAAAACTTCACCACCAGCGATATAAGCAGCTGCCATCAAGGCTTCATTCCCCTTATTTTTTCTATCAATTATAACAAATAAAAAGGCAGCCATAATACCTAGCAGGATAAGTTTTGAAAAACCGGGAAACAAATAGATTGCAAAACCAAAACCAAAATGTAATAGCAGCATTTTGATATAGAATTGATTATTTATCCTTTCGGCAGTTATCATAGGCTTCGAATAAAGTCCAGGTATGAGGTAAAAATAGCCTTTTGTGAGTATTCTGAATATATTTTATCCTGAAATCCAGAAGCATTTTTCTGCCTTAAATTATAATCATTGGCCATTAATTGTATTGAACTTGCAAGGGCTACTGGATTTGCAGGCTCTACTAATTCCCCATGACTACCCAAAACCTCCGGAATCTCTCCTACGGCTGTACTAACCACTGCCAATCCTGATGCTCCATATTCCAGTATTGCAAGAGGTAATCCTTCCGATCTTGAAGAAAGAATTCCTATATGCATTCGCTCCAGAACTTTCCGCGGCTCTTTCATTGCCCCGTGAAATTCTATATAATCTCTTTTCTCGATTTCCTTCTCAATACGTCTTGAGTATTCCGAGGAAAAGGTTTTGCCAATTAGGTGAAGTCGAAAACTCAATTTTCCCAAAAGCCTGTCGCAGGCATCCAATAAGGTGTCATGATCTTTTTGCTCCCTCAGATTCGCCAGGCATACCAGTTGAATTTCTGTTTTAGAAAATTCCGCGAGAATTTGTGATTTAATTCCTAGATCAATAAAATTTTTCAGCTTAACGATATTAGAACATTGCAACTCCTTTTTAGCCCAGTCTTTTAGATGCCTGTTCACACAAATGATCCCATCAAAACTTTGAGAAAAGAAACGAAGCAGGTTTTTATCCCTCTGGTCTAAAAATTCACTATTACCATAGTGATCATGCCAGACCAGTTTGAAATCCATTCCCAGTCTTTTTAACAATGCGGGAAAAAACCAGGAGGTACCGTGAGCCTGTACAACTTCAATATTATGGGTAGAAATAAATTTCCTTAATCGCAGAAGAGCTAGGATATCCAGTGTATGTTTTTTATTTATAAAATGATATTCCACGTCTTTAGATAACAATTCCCTGAAAATGCCTTTCTGGCGAGTGCTAATTAAATAGGAAGTTATCCTCTCTGATGCTAACATATTAGCATAATTCACCGCTAAACGTTCTGCTCCTCCTGGATGTAAAGTGTCTATCAGTTGAAGAATTTTCATAAGAATTTCCTGATTGATTCATGAAACTTCTCCAATGTATAGTTACGAGCCCATTCGGTTGATTTTTCAGACATTTTTTTCAATTTTTCGGGGTCGCTTAAAAATACCTCAATTTTCGAAGTCGCATCATTAACCTCAGGATCTATCAAAATTCCACGTTTTCCATATCCAAGCATCCAGGGCACACAGGATACCGGGGTTGCAATAGGAATACAGCCAAAAAACATACCCTCTGCCAGGGCTTTTGGCCAGCCTTCACTTTTAGATGGGAGGATAACGAAATGAGAGTCCTGAAGTTCTTTTTTTATCGTTTCCACATCTTTTACTCCCCTTAAATGAACAACATCCTGAAGAGCTTTAGATCGAATATATTCTTCCAGAGCACTTTCCAGGGGGCCGTTGCCAAATATATCCAGGGAGACCTGATGACCTCTGGACCTCATCTGCTCAATGATCTTAATAGCCAGGTTTGGTCTCTTTCCATTTACAAGGCTTCCGAGGAAGCTGAACCTAAAATCTCCCTGAAAGCTTTTGGAAAACTCGATTTTATCAGACTCACTGAAGCTGGCCGTATAAAAAGGTATTAGGTTCTTACGATCTTTCATATCCTCCCATTCTCCGTAAATTAAGACTTTTGCATTCTTTGTAAGAAAACGATTCCTTAATATCCATTTCTGAAATCTGTATGACATGGGCTGTTCACTTCTAGGGTCCCAGTTTCCGGCATACTTAACCGTTTTTTTCTTCCCGGGAAAGAATATCTGTATTATACATGCCAGCAAACCGATATTTCCGGGACACCGAATATGAATATGCTGGGTTCCAATCATTTCGATAAAAATCATCGGAATAATAAAAATAACACGGAATATACTTTTGATACTTTCGGGAATATTTTTGAAATACAGTTGAGGAATAGCGATCAGTTTAGCATGCTGGTGATCATAGGCATATTCATTAGGCGCAACACCCCCCTTTAGCCTGGGAGCCACTATTCTAATTTCATCAAAACTGGAGGTCCATAAATTTATTTCC
Organism: Christiangramia oceanisediminis; assembly: GCF_022570735.2. Taxonomy (GTDB): domain Bacteria; phylum Bacteroidota; class Bacteroidia; order Flavobacteriales; family Flavobacteriaceae; genus Christiangramia; species Christiangramia oceanisediminis. The sequence continues at coordinate 32,849 of NZ_JANCNS010000001.1, forward strand.
CGAACATAAGGACCATATGAATAAATTTTATCTTCGAATTCCTTATGTGGAGCATGACTAAAGATTGTGAACCTCATTAATAGTCTAGGATTTATTTTGCATCAGCATCGTTAAGTGCATGCTTCTGAATACTCTTTTATCAGATTTCTGGGAAATGTCCCAGTCTTCATTATGCCATTTTTTTCCAATAGCGACCTTTTTAGCCTCATTGATTGGCATTAAGTTCAAAAGAAAACTCCATTTTGCCTTACCGAAAATTGATCTCCTATCCAAAACTTTAAACTCAGAATGATATTTTAAAATCACTTTCTTGGTAAAAGGCCACTCCCAGTCCTTATCGCTTTGAAAAGGACGGTACAGGGTCCTTACTATTTTTAATGGTAAACTGGTTTGAATAGGATCATAGCTAATCACCACACCATCTGTAGTCAGTTTGTTTTTTAATTTCTGAATTAATTCATCGGTATCCTTAAAATGGTGCAGTACGCCATAAGCATAAATAACATCAAATTCCCTTTCTTTGAAACTATCAGATAAAAAATCAATTGCTATCGCATCTGCACCAGGAAATTTATTTATTCGCTTTTTTAGTGAATTAATTGCAGGTTCACTCAGGTCAATCCCTATATATTCTCTGGAATTTTCTGCTAGATAGTATGAAAGGGAATTACCTGCATAACAACCCAGATCAAGTACCTTTTTATCATTTAGGTCTCCAAGCCATTTTTTATGGAGTTCATAAACTTGAGCTTCTGCTCCTATTTTTTTTCGCAAATCTCTAAATAGTGAATTCCTAATGCCATACCAGATTTTAGTAGCACGGTTCTTCTGAAAATTCTTATAGAATTCTGCCTGCCTTTCATTCACCGTTTTGTTCTGAGCCTTTGGTTTCACTTTCAAACCTTGGATTTTCTGGTGGCCAGGTAAAAATATTCAGAAATCCTTCCTTTCACTTCTAACCAGGCCCCGGATTCGTGGTCTAAAATAGCATTTTTTATACGGATACCTATCAGAAGAAAGTTTATAAGATTCCATTTTAGGATAGCCTTCAATCCTGTTTTAGGATATTTCACTTTCCAGACATAATATCCATTTCGAATCATCATTCTCCCGTATTTAAAATAATCTGGCCTGCCTGAAGCATCATGAAAATGCTGAACCTGGGCGGCAGTATTTACGTACAATTGACCGATCCTGGAAGCTCTCAGACAAAAATCCATATCTTCATATAAGCTATAGCCTTCAAAATACGTAGAGAATTTTATTTTTTCAAAAAGTTCCTTTTTATAAGAAGAAACCCCTCCCATAAAGAATTCTGCTTTATAGCTTTTACCCGATGGAGGCAGGAAACTGATTGCCAATCCGTGTGAGAATTCGGGCATATAGCCCGGTGGCCTGTTAGACAATAAACCTAAACGCTTTCTTAGATTATTTCGCTGTCCAAGTTTACGCGTATACCCATCTATAACAAAATCATCAGCTTTCGGAATATAATCCTCTCCAATCTTCTTCCATTCTGTTTCATCTTTGATCCATCCTCCCACAGCAATCGCATCCGGCTTTTCAGTGTAAGTCTTTATTAGCTCTCTGAAATAATCTTTTTCGAGTACGATATCATCGTCAAGGAAACAAATTATATCTACATTTCCACTTTTTGTTATTCCGAAATTTCGTTGTCTTGTTAGCCCCCTATCTTTATCCTCAACCTGGAAATACTGTAGATTAGAAAATTTCATGTTTTCCAGCATTTCTTTGGTGTCCGATCCATTAGAACCATCTACAATAATTATCTCATTTGGAGAAAGGCTCTGTTGTTCAACCGACCTTAGCAATCTTTCAAGCGAATCAGACCGTTCATAAGTACATACGATCAAACTAAATGTATGCAGATTTCCGCTTCTCATCCGCTAATATCTTTTTTTTGCAAACCATCACACAAATCTTCGCTCCTTGTCCATCGCTCCTGCATAAACCTGTAATACTTTATAGGATTTCTAACCGACTGTTTTCTGTAAAATTTCAGGAATAAAGAAGCTTTATAGCCTCTGATCATTTCCGGCGTATAATGCTTCTTTATCAGATACATCATAGTTGGAGACGGTTTAGGTTCTACATCTTTAGTTTCCCATTCATTGATCCCGGTTGACCTGAATCCTCCACGTTCAGCTTTGAGATGTGTAAACCTCAACCCCGGATGGAATATAATATCACAGCCTTTATCCCTTAATTGTAATCCAAAATCAAGATCTTCCCCAAACCCAAATTCCAGCACTTCATCAAATGCACATTGCCTGGCCAGGCTTGATCTGACTATAGACGTACCCGAACCAAAGGCTCCCCATTGTTTTATATTTCGGAATACCACCTCTTCACCGGGTTGTAAACAGGCCAGGTTCAAAGCATCAACCTGAAGCCTATGCAATTCTCCTACCGAACGCTCTAAGATATCTGCAGGAAGCCTGATATCATCGTCTGCCAGAAAAACCCATTTTGAGCTGACTTCCTTTAAAGCAATATTCCTGGCATTGCAGGCTCCGGATTGATGTATGAATTTATGAATGATCTTAAATGGCCAGTCATTATTGATAAAATACAGTTCAGTTTCTGCAGAGGTATCCGGATTCTGTTCAACGATTATTACGTTTGTAGGAGGTATTGTTTGTTCCTTAAGGTCCTTAAGAACCTGGTGAACATGTTTTGCTCTTCCTAATGATGGGATCACTACGTCCAGATCTTCCTGATCGATTTCTAATTTATCTTTTAACTCGACCTCGTCCAGGTCGATATTTTTCTGAAAAAGGCTTTTTACACTTAAGCCCGCTATCAAATTCCTAAAGGAAATCTCCTTTTCGTACTTTTTCAAACAGTGTGACAACACCCATAACCATTCTTTCTTATAATGCTGACCAACGAAAGTGAACAATTCAGCATTACTCGCCTGAAACTCGAGTTTCTCACTATTTTCCTGATTCACCAGTCCTGGATCGGAGTAACAGAAAAGAGAATTCTGCTGTCCTATTTTAGCCATGGAATTTATCAGGTACCCAAAACTCTTTTGAACTCTTAAAAGCTGTCGGAACTTTATCGCTGTTTTTCCAAAGATCCCGCCAACGTCTGTACTCATTAGCCAGGTAGGATATTTTACATTTGGTTTAGGATTGATGAATGGCAGTTGATCTACATAACCCATATCATCTGAAAAATAACGTGTCCTGATAGCAAAAGAGACCATGATATTATGATGGGCGAAGAGCTCTTTGAAGTAAGTTCTATTTAGCTTATCAAATTGTCTTTTTTCGATCCACACCAGTATTTCCTCCGGATAATTCTGTGCAAGTTCCCAGAAAGCTTCCACAAGAGAATCGCATTTGATCGACAACTCTTTCCCTTCCCGAAAAACTTTGTCGAAAATTTTACCTTCCTGGTGTATCAAATAGATCATCTGGGACAGAATTAATTCAAATCTTTCTTTTCAATAAGTTCCTGATAGAACTCAATGTTTCGCTCTGCAACCACCTTGCTTGAAAACTTCCTTACAACCAGTTCTCTGGCTGCTTTTCCCATCCTTTTTGACAGCTCACTATCCTCAAGTAAATCCAGAATTCTTGAAGCGTATAATTTGTGATCCCTGGGATCTGTCATATAACCGGTTTTCCCATCTATCATCACCTCAGGTGCCCATCCAATATTGGAAGTGACCAGGGCTTTTTCCATGGCCATAGCCTCTATCCAGGTCATGGGCAATGCCTCGGCAAAACTAGGTAAAACCACAAGGCTTGCTTTTTCTAATTCTTCTCTAACCTTCGAATAATCCAAAGATCCAATATACTCAAATCGCTTTATTGCATTTTGACTAAGTTTATTTTTAAATAATTCCAGGCTTGAAATATTTTCAAAAATATCAACCACATCTCTTCCGGCCAGGATTAACTTTACTTCCGGATTGTCCCTGACCACCCGATTAAAGATCTCTGCCAGTTCCAGGACGCCTTTCTTCCTTATTAAGCTGCCGAAATATAATATTCTACCTGGTACCGGCTCAATTATTGAAGCTTGAAAATCATCAATTCGTATACTATTAGGAATCACCTTATATTTCCTTTTAAGGTCGAAGATCTCCATAGTTTTTTTTCCCGTAAAATCGCTAACCGAAACAATTGAATCTGCATTTTTAAGGGCGCTCCTTTCAAAAAGCCGATTTTTATATTTTTGCTGCCTTTTTTCCAATTCACAAAAATAGCCGTCACTCCCGTTCAACCTGATCACATGTGGAACGGAAAATTTCATAAAAGCCGTAATTCCGGTCCAGTCAGGAGTTTCCAGGATATCAATTCCCTTCTCGGCAATAAGTTTGTTGATTGTTTTTTCGAGGTGTTTCCGATAAAAATACCAGCCACCAAATGGATATTCCCGCTGTTTGACATGGTAGAATTGAATACCACTTTCAGAAAAATTCTGGTCGCTTTCCTGACCATAAATTAGAACGCTTACCTTTTCACCTTTTTCCACCAGGGCTTCAGCCATATTCCGAATGCTGGTACCCAATCCACCCGAAGCTGTACTAAGTTTATGCGGATATTCCGGAGTTAAATAGGCGATATGCATCTATGATTACTTTATGATTAGTTGGAATTCTTGAGTTATTTGGCTATTTGCTTTACCATCTGATGCATTAATAATTTTGTACCATTGTTTTGTAATTTCAACACTATCAGACGTATTATTTTTAGCCAACATAATCACATCCTCAATTTCTTGTACTTCATTTATCCAGTATACCGCTCCTCTATCTGGCATTGACCGAAAATGAACATATTCATAAATTTCCCGAACATCCTTTTTCAAATTAGGAATATCAGGAATATAATTAATATAGGCGCAGGCTTTATCTCTTGTCGCAAAATCAAACACCATCGATGAAGCCACATTGATCACCATAAAACTATGCTGGATAATATTGGTTTGAAGGATCATATCGGCACGGGTAGGCATTACCTGATCCCAGCTGCCTTCACCTCCACTCCATTCAGGATCAACAGGCTTAATCACATCGCTATATTCCTCGATCACCGTGTCATATCTCTCCGAAAAATCTACCGGGCATCTTCTGAAGATCACTCCCAGTTCTTCCCCATTTCGATTCAGTTTTCGAACGGTTTCAGCAACATCTTTTAAGAAAATTTCATCATGTGGTGAGGTAGTGATGTCATCTCCTGAAAAACATAAATAGTCTTTCTCTGGATTCAAACCGTATTTCTTAAAAAAATCCTTCCGTGACATGATCACTTCCTCTTTATAATGTATTTCAAATTGAGGAGTTCCGGTTATTTTAACCTGTTGTTCCTGAATAAACGGGTAATATTCAAGCAATTCATTTTTCATATAATTGCTCCAGACGAAGTAAAAATCCGTATCGATTACTTTGGTAGCCTTCGGTAAATTATCCCAGGAAAAGATAAAACAGGCAGTAGGTATTCCTAAATCTTTCGCCGCTGTAACAGGTGCGATGGCATTTACCGGTCGCTGGTTTGCACAGAATACCAGGTCTGGTGCTTCATTTTTTAATACTTCCCTGCAATCCTTGTAATATTGAGATTTTCTCTCAGATCCAATTATCCTTGATCTTAACACCTCCAATCCTTTTTCTCCTGAATGTATTCTGCGAAGCCAGGAAACGATAAGATTCTTGATCTTATTTTTTATTCCTTTAGAAGAATTCCTGAACTCATACTTTTCATAAATAGGATCCCTAAACCTGTCTTTAAAGTGATCGAGTTCTGCCAGAATCTTAGCTCTCTTGTAGAGATCGGTTATGACTCGTGGCCTTGGTTTAAGTTTGATCTCTTTTTCACCTTCCCCGGCAATATCATAAGTAGTGGCGTTCCAGTAAACGATCTGCAGACCGGCTTCCCTGGCTATATCAGGAAAATCGGTAAATAAAAAATTCCTGAGGCTAACGCCATCTGGAATAATGACAAGAATTTTCTTCTTTTTCAAAAATATGGGTTCATTGGGAATTCAAATATAGAAAACCCATTGGGTTATTGGTAGTTTTTTAAAAGAAGAGCAGTATTGATCCATTGCCACAGAAAAAAGCTATGACCCTTTTCATTTTTCCTATAAGATTTCCATTCTCTTTCCATAAGATCAAAATCGAACCAAATTGCATATCTGCATTCCTTTAGGTCCTGTAAACTTTGCTCTACAAAAGGAACTAATTCGCTTCCTAACCATTCCCGCTGTGGAGTTTGAAGAGGACGTTTAGGTGCCTCGGCTACCTCAAAAGGCACAAATTCCTTTACGATCTCCCGCAAAAGGAATTTATGAACTCCTCCCCTGATCTTCATATTCTCGGGAAGTCCGAATGCAAATTCTACTAATCTGTAATCCAAAAATGGTTCTCTTAATTCGGTAGAAGCAGCCATCGAAACCCTGTCGTTAAAACGCAGCGTCCTTGGAAGTTTAGTATAAAAAAGATCCCGATATTGTAGATTTTGAACTCTTGAGGAAAAAGGTTCCGGGTATTGAGGTTGCTTTCCTAATTCTCCAAAATCTCTGCTGAGAACTTCCGGTTTAAAAGCTGATTCCTTTCCAACTCCCTGAATTAAGTTGTTAGTATTACTCGAATAATAGTCATATCCAGCCCATTGTTCATCCATCCCCTGACCATCCAGAAGCACCTTCATCCCATCCTCACTGGCTTGTCTGAATATCTTTGAATAGGCCAGCGTGGGAATTCCACCAAATGGCTCATCCTGGTAATCACTGATAATTTCTGCCAGCTGCGGTACTTCTGCTGAATTTAGTCTAACCATCTCCAATGGATTGCCGGTATTTGCGATCATCTGTTCTACCCAGGGCAATTCATCATATCTTTCATCACCAGTATAGAAAGTATAAGCACGAATATTATGATTAGGGTGGAGGTGGTTCACCAGGGCAAGTAAAAGCGAACTATCCACTCCCCCACTTAGATTAAAGCCAACCTGGACATCGGCCCTGAACCTTAATTTTATAGCATCCTCCAGCAGATTCAGGTAATTATTTTTTATCTCTGCTTCTGAGCCAGAATCAGAAGCTCCGTCTTTTATCCTCTTTTCAAAATTATACCAGCAGTATTTTTGCAAACTTCCTTCCTGATATTCCAGGAAATATCCACCGGGCAATTGCGAAATATTGGAATAAAAGGTTTCCTCTGGCATTCCATAACTCCCATAACTAAAATAATTAGCCCAGGCAGTTTCATTCACTACTTTATTAACTATAGTATGAATGGCCTTTATCTCGCTGCAGAAAATAAAAGAGCCTTGATTATGAGAATAATAAAATGGTTTTACTCCGAAACGATCTCTTGCCGCAAATACCTTTTTCTTATCCTGGTCCCAGATAGCAAAAGCGAACATTCCATTCAGTTTTTCAAGGCAATCTTTTCCATAGATTATGTAAGAAGCCAGCAGGACCTCGGTGTCTGAGCTCGTTCTGAACTGATATCGATTTCCTATCTCTTCTCTTAGCTCTTTATAATTATAGATCTCACCGTTAAATACCAGATGGTATCTACCGGTTGGATCAATAAAAGGCTGGTTAGCATCCTCTGAAAGATCGATTATTGAAAGTCGGTTATGACCAAGAATACAGTTTTTGCTTTTGTAAATTGCCGAATGATCGGGCCCTCGATGTCCCATGCTTTCCAGCATTTTTTGCATGTTTTCTTTAAAGTGACTAGCACCTATGATTCCGGCGATTCCACACATATTCAGGACCTTTGCAATTCTTCAGCCTTTTTCCAATCGGAAGGGGTGTCGATATTCACGTACGGATCCATGGTAGTGTCTACAAAGCCGATCTTATCTCCAAGGAGAGAATTTTCAAAAATGCTTTCGGTTCGGGTTACGTAAACCGCTCCATCGCGGTGATAAGCCCTTGGTAATTCCTGTCGCCTGGGAATTGGATATCTTTCCCCTGTAGCTATTTTTAGCTGCCCCCCTTGTTCTTCAAAGGCCCAGTGTGGATTATATTCAGCAGGGATCTCTCGTACGCTTATAACAGAGTCATAATTTCCCATTTGCATTCTTGCGATGGCTTCATCGATTAGCCCTTCTCTTCTATAGGGTGTGGTAGGTTGGAGCAAACATACAGCCTCAAAAATTTCATTCTTTTCTTTGAAGAATTGAAGGGCGTGTTTAATGACCTCAAGACTTGGTGTATCATCAGCAGCTAATCCTGCAGGTCTTTTAAATGGTACTTCCGCAGCATTCTCCCTGGCTACAGCCAGGATTGACTCATCATCTGAACTAACCACTAATCTGGAAAGCAGTTTAGACTTTTTTGCAGCATCTATACTATAGACTATAAGTGGTTTCTCACCCAGCAATTTTATATTCTTTCCGGGAATTCCCTTACTTCCTCCCCTGGCTGTGATCAGTCCGAGTATTTTCATCCTTAAAGATTTGATATTATTGGATAATCCCGATCAATCAAGGATTTATTATTTAAGTAATCAACGAGCATCCCTTTTTCAAAATTTTTATAAGCCTTTCTCAGCTTATCAATATTCAGATCTTTAATTCTACAAATTATTCCTGAATCTTTTTGTTTCTGCGGGATTATTTTTCCTGTATTATATTTATCAAGAACTTTCGGAAATATTTCGCCTGCCTGTTCGATAACGGCATTTCCTATCTCATGTAGTCCCATATCTTTTTTTAGTTCAGGCCGAAACTGATGTAAAATGGCACCGGCATCCACCATTGTGGTTGCTAGATGAAAAGTTGCACCGACGAATTCGGGTCTTCCATCTATCAGAGGAAAAAGATTGGTCGCTGAACCTTTATACCATGGGGAAAGCCCTAGATGAAGATTGATGAATTGATTTGGAAATGTATCTAAAAGTTTTTTTTGAATAATGGATGTTCCAAAAAGCAGAATATAATCGGGTGATATATCTTTTAAGACTTCTAAAGTCAATTCAGAATTGATCTCCCCATGTGGCAATTTTAATTGAAGAATTTCAGAAGGCAACTCTTCCTGCCCGAAAAATTCGATCTCAGCTTCCTCTCTATTCTGAAAATGTTGCTTCTGAAATAAAGCTTCTTCTTCGGTTAAGGAGTTGGTTTCAGAAATCCTGGATGACTTTGCCTCGGTTACAACCAGTTTTAAATCAGTATGCTTCTGTAAACATCTCCCTATATAACGGTGCCGGTAACTTGTGCTGGTTAAAAGAACGGTTTTCATAGCTCTACCATTTAGAAAAATCGGGATCCTGGAATAAGGTTGTTGTTTTAAAGAGATTTGCCTTACCGCCTGGAAGGTCATTACAGTCATACCTACCCAACAGATAACGGTTCCCGGAAGTATCTCTATTCAGAGCTCTTTCCATCGTAAAAGCGACCTCAAAACCTGCATTTTGCAATATCTTTTCCAGTCCCTTAGAAGCTTCATACGAACCGTATGGATAACTGAAGGATCGCGCCCTGGCTCCAAATTCATCTTCAAAAAATTGCTGGGTATTCTTCAAATTTTCCTGCGCCTCATCCAAATTTAGCATTCCCAGTGGATCGTGATGGTGCCCATGTGAACCAAGATTGTCATTGCTCCAGAGTTCCTGTAATTGCTGGCTGGTCATATATAGTTTATCTACGACCACTGATTCATTGAAGTGATTTTCAAACAAACGATCTGTAAATTGTTTTAACTCCTTTAATCCGAGTTTAAAATTGAGCAGATATTTTAGTGTGGCTACCTCTTCTGAATCATAGTTATAATGTGCTGTGGCTTTGGAAACTTCTTCCGTATCAAGGCAAATGCTAGATTTTTTTTCAATTTCATTTAATAGGCTCGAAGGTGGAACCTTGGATCTTAATAGATGAATTTTATGAACAAGGGAAACTTTCCTTTCAGTGAAATTAGAAGTATTTACAAAACAAATAAATGGAATCTTCAGTTCGTCAAGAATGGGTTTTGCCAAATCAAACTGTTCTTTTAACCCATCATCAAAAGTTATTAATATGGCCTTATCATTTTCAGGTATACCCTCTAAGACCTCTGCCTGAGAAACAAAACGGCCATATTTCGCCAGTTCTTTTAACTGATCCTTGAACTGTTTTGGGCTTAGACCATATATACTTGGGTAGTCTGCATTAAAATCATGACGGATATAGTGAAAATTGGCAACTGCAAGCATTTTAGTAATGGATACTTTTTGAGGATGTCAGTTTAACTGCCGAAAGAATATCCGCGATCTTTTTCCCTGAATCGCCATTACCATATATTGTAGAGGAAGGAAAATGCCCTTTTCCATTCAATTCCATTATTTTTTCCAGAATCTCCTTTCTGTTATAACCAACATGGCAAACATTTTCAGCCTTTAACCTTCTATGCTGCCTGCTACCGATATCAAGAGCCGGTACACCTAGATAACTACATTCTCTTATCCCGGCACTGGAGTTTCCGATGATCATTTTTGAATGCTTTAATAATCGTAAAAAATCGAGTGAATCCATGTTCTTGAAAAAATGAATGTTTTCAGGATCTTTCTTTTCCCTGAATGTTCTGATGCCGTTTGAAGTACCGTCAGATCCCGCATCTACATTTGGCCAGAACCAGAAGGCAGGTATACCTGATTCTGCAACAGCGTAAAGTGTTTCCATGACATGCTGTCTGGACTCTGCGTATTCCGAGGTAACCGGATGTTGCATCACTACGATATAACCATCTTGCCAATCGATCCTTTTTCCTACTCCACCATATTTCTCAAGAGGATCAAAAGTTAATTTGGGTTCATTGATTATTTCCCTGGCAAGATCAATGGAAGGACAACCGGTATTGATCACCATTTCAGGATCCTCTCCTAATTTGATCACGCGCTCCCTTGCGTCTTCATTGGAAACCAGGTGCAGATCCGCCAGTTTGGTATTGGCGTGTCTCACCTTCTCGTCTATACTACCGGTTACTTCTCCACCCTGCAAATGAATAAGTGGAATGTTCTGATAGGCCGCTGCTATTGAGGTAGCAATGGTTTCGAAGCGGTCGGCGATGGTAATGACAGCGTCTGGCTGTAAATTATAAAATACATTGGTAAGTTCCATAAGACCCAGACCTGTAGTCTTAGCCATAGTTGTTGGATTCTCTCCCTCGAGCACCATAAAGACCTTAGCGTTGGCAACAAAACCATCTTTTTTTATAAAATCTGCCGCATTCCCATATCGATCGAGCAAAGCTGAACCGGCGATCACCAACTGTAATTCCAGGTTCTCATGTTGGTGAATTGCTTTTAAGGCGGACCTCACTCTACTGTAGGAAGGACGGGCCGTAATTACTACACAGATTTTACGTTTCATGAGAAATAATCTCTTTTAAAATATTTTAATTTCATTATAACCTTTGTTTTAAACCAAAAAGCCAACTGTTCTAGATTAGGATTTATAAAAATCAACTTTATACCCCCCTGAAATTCATTAGGATCCTTTTTAGAAAATTTGCTATTTCTTTTGATGGAAACCATTGGCGCAAATTTGTGCTTAGGAAACATAAACCTTAAACTTTCAACTTGGTCTTTTCTATCCCCTTCTATTATTAGAATACATCTTGGACTTATGCTGTCTTTTAAGTTCTCTAAATACTCTTCCTTTCCATCAATTACTATTAAATCAAATTTAATATCTCGCGGTAAATAATGAATACCATGGAATAAACGTAGCTCTCCATACGAATCCCCTAAGTTTCCAGGAATCTGATCCAGGCAGAACCTGTTATTCTCAATACCGTAAACAATAGGCTGGAAGCCAAAACCAGCTTTTATGATAGAATCAGATATTGTACCGATCCCCACTCCTACTTCCAGGATATGTTTGGGCTGAAATTTTTTGATCAGTTTAATAATCTGCAGCACTGCATATTCACTGGCTATATACTGGCTACCTTCAGCCTGGGTGAATTTCCTGTGCTGTCTCTTTGTAAAATCTTTAATTGGAGTCAAGGTCATCCCAGTTTAAAAATTCCCACTGCTTAAGTTCTCTTTTGATAGGTTTCCCAATAACCTGCCGAAATTCGCTGGCCGGTATCCCTATTAATGCTGGTTTTTTGGCTTCCAGATCTTCAAAGCTCAAGACATGTCCGGTGTTCAGGGTTTTATTTACGGAAAGTGACTTTTCAAATATCTTTTTTAAGTCTGAAAAAATGGTATTATCCGATTTATCAACTGGATGTCCCAGCGCAACTTCAATATTCCTAACCGCCCTTACAAGATTTTTAATTTCATCGATCTGGAGAGAAGAAGATGCATCAGGCCCAAAACTCTTACGACTGAAAACCACATGAAATTCCAGGATCTCGGCGCCCAATGTAATTGCCGCTATGCAGGTTTCGGGTCGGGCAGAATGATCGGAATAACCCGTTTTTAGACCATAGCATTGCTTCAGCTCAGGAATCACGTTTAATCCGTAATTTTCCGGTTGGGTAGGGTAAGATGTGGTACACTGTAAAATGGATAGCTCTACATCCCGTTCTTTCAAAAATGCGATGGTTTGATCGAGTTCCTCGTAAGAACTCATACCAGAAGATAAGATCACTGGTTTTCCAGTCCTGGCAACCTTTTCCAGCAAAAGGAAATTCGTTATCTCACCTGAACCTATCTTATATCTTTTAACCCCTAATTCTTCTAATAGGTCCACCGCAGCATTACTAAATGGTGAAGCAAGGAATTCAACTCCTTTTTCCTCACATCTTGATTTTAATAACTGCCATTGTTCAATTGAAAACTCCATACGTTTCCAATAATCAAAGCGTGAATTATCCTGTTTTGAGAATTTGATACGGAAAGGTTCATATTTGCTGCTTTCAGCTTCTGCTATATGAACCTGGAATTTTACGGTATCTATACCAGTTTCTGCCAAAGCATCGATATAACTCATTGCCATGCCCAGGCTTCCGTCATGGGCCTGCCCAATTTCAGCAATGATTTCAATTTTATTCTTCATTCCAGTTCTATTCGAAATTCGATACTTTTCAGATCACTTGCAATTTTAAAAGAATAATTGGCATCTCGATACTGGAACAGGATCTTTTTAAGAATTAAATCATTTACTTCCTTTAACGTTAAGTATATCTGAGTTTGTTTACCCATTACCTTCTTAAGGCTATACTTATTGCTGCCATAAAAAGGATCCAATGTGAAATTTGCTTTTACAACCCCTTTTATTGATTTTAACTCTTCCTCTAGAAAGTGTTCTACATGTGCTTTGATATTCAGGATTTGCATCGAATAATCGGGTTTGGCAAGCCTCGCAGCCCTGGCTGGATCTATGATAGTTCCCATCCTGTGCTGGCTTTTAGGCCTTATGATTCCTCGTTTCTTATTTCGCAGGTAGTGACGCTCATTGATACGCATGATATTCTTTAGCCGTGGTTTTTCGGTGATCAGTTCATCTTCCGATCCTGAAAAGCTCTTATGCCATTGATGATAAAAGAGGTCCCTGTCACATTTTTTACGCTTCAAACCATTGGCTTCCATCCTGTCGAATAGATCCACATCCTCTGCACCGTAAAAATGAAAAAACTCGTCAAAACCATCAATATCCTGAAAGGCATTCCTGCTGGCCAGGATCATTCCATTTACATTACCAAATCGATCTGCTTTCAAATCATCGAACTGACTTTGATCGTGTAATTCTTTTGATTGCTCTTTGCTTAAATACCCCAATGAAAAAAGATAAAAAGCTTCAGGTGTACACATATCCTCAAAATGACTGGTAGCCATTGAGTGAAATACCAGATCAACATCGGCAATGAAAATATAAGGAGTATCGGCATTTAAGATACCATAATTAAGAGCCTTACTTTTATTCCATAGTACCTGGGAAACATCGAGGGCATGCAAATCTGCAAAAGGGTATTCCTGAAAAATCCTTTGATAAGCCTGAACCAATTCCTTCGAACTGCCGTAATCAACAAAAATAACCTGGAAATTATGTTTTTCCTGCCTTCTCAAAGACTCCAGGCTAATCCGAATCCGGTCCTGGTCCTTTTCTCGGTTGGCGTATATGATAGTTATTTTCGGGGGCATACAATTCGCAATACTATTTATCTAAACTATTCTCTACTAATTTATACTTTTTAAGGACCTTTTCTTTGATAAACTTCCTATCCAGATTAGGTTTCCAATTTTCACTATTGAAATTCACTCCCTCTTTGAGCTCAATTTGTTTGTAATTCAACATATTACGAAACAATCCTGTTAATTTATCTATATCCTCAGGATCCTCGATAAGTAAGCCATTGAAACCATCATCAATAATTTCTCCTGAGGCACCACCTGGATTTGACTGGATTGGAAAGGCTCCCATTACCAATGCTTCCAGCAAGGTATTAGGCATTCCATCTGATAAGCTGTTCCCAATATACAGTATTGATCTTCCAAGTAATTCCATAACCTGAGAATGAGGCATATTTTGATAAACCTTTAAGTTTGGCCAGTTCGAAAATTCAGATTCCCTAACAAAATCAATCACCTTAGGATCGGCCCCAAATATCGTCATTTGGTAATGATCTAATTCTTCCTTTAGAGGCAACAGACTTTTTAATACCTGGATCGCCCTGCCATGAATTCCCTGGTAACCTTTAATGGCAATATTTTTTCTGAGTTCAAAATCTATCGAAAACTTATTCCATTTGGCCAGGTCATATCCTCCCCCACCTGGAAAGCTCCCAAGGTAAATACCCCTAAAACCAATACGTTCAGCTAAATGATGATCCCGGTAACAATCGGTGAATAAATAATCAATATTTCCAAGGACTTGTTTAATGTCCTGTAAATGCTCATCACACTGGCTATAATAATACAGATCACTTCCCCAGGTGCTTAGGATCCATTTTATCTTAGGAAATTTTTTAATTACCGGCAGGGTCGCCACAGCCGTTTTATAAATGATGAAATTATGAATTACATCGGGTTCTATTCTCCTTATCTGGACCTCTAATTCCTTTTGAAAGTCCCGTTCATTAAAGTGATTGATCAATTTTGTTAATCCAGGAAAATTCTTTTTTAGCAGGTATCTACCGTGAAAATCCCATTTATATCGCCAACCGGTGATCTGTTCAGCAAAATCGATCTTTTCAACCCTCGTATTGGAATCCATGACATCCATCCAATAAACCTCGTGGCCAGAATCCTTTAGCTGCTCAGTCCAGTTAAAGAAATGCGGGGCGAATATGGAAACCATAAGTATCTTCATGGTTTTCTTAGATTTTCAATCATTTTTTTTAAATGAGACGAAGAAAGATATTCAAACTGATCTTCATAGTCCATTTCTAATGAACCAGATTCCCATTTCTTATACAGTATTTCAACATGATTGGATATGCGTTTCATATCATCTATAGAAGACCAGTAGGGATAATCAGGCCCTAAAATTCTTCTTACCTCACTAACAACGGGCCCCAGGACCAAAATTGGTTTTCGTGTTCGAATACAGTGGGGAAATTTACCGGGAAGAAAAGGGCTTGATGTCGCTTTCGCTTCCAGAATTATATTTACACTTGCCCGGTTTTGCAACCAGGTCACTTCTTCAAAGCTCTTATTTTCGCAAATCGAGATAATCCTTGGTTCCTCTTTAGAAATTCCTTTCAGGTATTCCTCATAGTGAGGAGCAGGACCAATGAGGATTAATTTAGCTTTGGCACTTGGATTATTCAATAGAAAACTCCTGAATCCTTCTACTAATCCTTTCGGTTTTCTCGCCTGAAGTAGGTTTCCGGCGTGCAGCAAAATAAATTCTGTGGGATCGATTTTAAGAAAGTCTGGTTTCCGTTCCCTTACCTCATCAGCAATCTGGTGTGGAATTACAATCCCTTTTTCCCTAAATGGCCTATAGTGCTTTCCCATTAATTCCATCAGCAATTCTGAAGGAAAAGCGGTATATGTACAACAATCGGCTATCGATTTCATAAATTGCTGTTTAAGTTCATGTCCTGGTTCTTTCCAGGTATATGGCTTCGGGTACCAGTGCATTGGATAAGGATCATGAATATAAGCGATCCATTTATCATGGAGTTCGGGCATTCTCAAAAGCGCATGATGTGGCCTGAAGCTCCCTCCCTGGCTAAGGCTAAGGATCCAGTCTGGCGAAAAATTCTTTTCCTTTTTAAGGGCAGCTATTATACTATTTCGATCATTCTTTAAGGTAAA
Organism: Christiangramia oceanisediminis; assembly: GCF_022570735.2. Taxonomy (GTDB): domain Bacteria; phylum Bacteroidota; class Bacteroidia; order Flavobacteriales; family Flavobacteriaceae; genus Christiangramia; species Christiangramia oceanisediminis. The sequence goes on from NZ_JANCNS010000001.1 coordinate 49,032, forward strand.
AGAAAAGCCGGTTTTTTTTTCTATTTTAGGATTAAGACTTAATTTTAAATAACTTCTTAAATATCTTTCTATTCTACTTAAAAAGAAGAGTAAACTATATCGATTCTCTGGTATTAATATTGTCCTTAAATTTTCTAACTCAATTTGCTTTCTCGAATAATGAAATACTTTACACTTAAAACCGGCCTGCGCGAGGTTTTGAATTAGAGCAAGATTTGCTTTTGCGCCGCTTCCCTGATTTGCATCTATGGATTCTGCAACAATTAGTATGCGTTTCATTCACCGTTGGTTATCTCCGAAATTATCATTAATTGACCTAACAATTCTTATTGCTGCTTTTCCATCTCCATAAGGATTTTTTAGCTTTTGGCTTCTTCGAGAATCCTTTAATAACCTAGAAGCTTCTCTTATTATTTTGTCCCTTTGAGTACCCACAAGAATCGAAAAGCCTGCTTCTACGCCTTCCATCCTCTCAGAAAAATCACGAGTGACCAGTATTTTTTTATTAAATGCAGGTGCCTCCTCCTGAATCCCTCCTGAATCTGAAATGATAAACTCGCAGTTTTTCATCAAGTATAACATGACCGGATAACTAACTGGGTTAATAAGATGAATGTTATTAATATCCCCTAATTTTTTATAGACAGTATCTCTAACATTTGGATTAAGATGTACGGGATATACAAAATCAATTTTTTCAATTTTTACGATTTCAAGCATTGCTTCGCATAGATTCTCGATACCTTCCCCAAAACTTTCCCTACGATGACCTGTAACAAGGATAAATTTATTTAAAGATTCTAATGGTATGCCAGTTAAATTTGAAATCTCATGATTTGACAATTCTTCAATTTTTCTTTTTCCAAACTCAAGAGCATCAACAACCGTGTTACCTGTGACTAATATACCTTCTTCTTCTATGTTTTCCTTAAGCAAATTTTGCTTCGCAGAAATCGTTGGTGAAAAATGGAAAGTGGCCATTCTACTAATTAATTGTCTATTTATTTCTTCAGGAAAGGGAGACGTTTTATTATAAGTTCTTAAACCTGCCTCAACATGACCAATTTTTATTTCACGATGAAATGCGGCCAAAGAAGTGAAAGCTGCAGTAGTAGTATCTCCATGTACCAAGACAAGATCAGGCTTCTCATTTTCTAGGATACTATCCACCTTTCTAAGAATATTTGATCCAAGATCATTCAGCCGCTGATTTTTCTTCATGAGATCCAAATTAAATTCAGGTCTTATATTAAAAAAATTCAACGTCTGTTGAAGCATTTCACGATGTTGGCCCGTAACACAAACCTTAAAGTCTATTTTTTGCATCTGTAATTCATGAATAATAGGTGCCATTTTTATAGCTTCCGGTCGCGTACCAAAAAATAAAATCAATTTCATAAACCGATTCTTTTCAGTATAGGCTTCACTCTCTTATACAAGTAAATTTTTGTATTCAAATAAAATTTTAAATCAACCCTAATTCCGTTTTCCATAAAAAAATTTTTATATTTTTCAATTAAGGATTTATCTACTCTATCACATTGCACATATAAATTCATTGCCTTCCACTGGAAAAAAGCATCTACAAATATGTCATTAAATTCTAATGTAGCTTTCATTAAACGGAGACTTAAAATATTAGATTTTATGCTTATATTAGTGAAATTTGAGCTAATTCTAACTCCCGAATGTTCCCCATAAAAGGCATAACAACCGTCTGTATTAAAAACATTTTGACTATTCACCAAGACTCTACACATAAATTCAGCATCATCATTTAGAGTCAAACTCGAATTCCAAAGACCCGCAATTCGAATAATATTTTTCGGAATCAAGTACGTATGTAGTGGCAAAAAAGTTTTTTTTTCTGTAATCCTTTCAAAAACGGATTGAACTGTAAAAAAACCTTCCCCTGGAAAAGGGCTTTTTGGTTCAAGTTTCTTTTTTGGCCAAAATAAATCCCATGGACATGTCGCAACGGTCAACTGATCTTTTATTTTTTCCAAAATCCTCACTTGTAAATGAAGTTTATTATTAGATAAGAAATCATCATCATCTAGCCATTGAATATAATTCCCTTTACTTTTTTGAAATCCAAAATTCCTGCATGAAGCAGCTCCTTTCTTTAACTCAATTGGTCTATTGAAATATTTGAATCTTGAGTCATTCTTGCTAAACCCATCCAATAACATTCTTGTTTGCATTGAGTTTTCATCATCTATAACAAGACATTCCCAATTCTTAAAAATTTGGAGTTTCAAAGATTTGAGAGTTTCCACAAGTCTTTCTCTTCTGTTGAAGGTTGGGATGATAATGGATACTGTTGGATACAAATTTTTCATTTTTAAATCCAAGTAGCTATTTTGGCAAAAACTTTCCTATTGAACTTTGTTGTAACTAATAAAAATTTTAAAAAAACATTTAATTTATATGGTAGTTTGTTCTCTTGAACATAGCACAACAAACCCTTAATGTATAAAGGTTTATAATTATAATGACTAAATGTTATTGCCAAAAATTTAATACTGGTTTTTGTATGTAATTTTTTTTTAGTTAAAAAATGAAGAATTTTTATCCTAACAATTGCAGATGTTTTTTCTTTTAGAAAATTTTCATCATTCCCTAAAGTAATTGAATCCTTATGTTTTCTATATTGGAATAAATATTTATCAACGGCAGAGTAATTTCCAGGATATGTATAACCTATCCTTGTGTATAGCTCCCACTCTTCTGCATAATCCAAAGATTCATCAAATTTAAATTCTTTAAATATCTCTATATTCCACAAAGGACTCAAACTATTCATCTTCAAAGCACCTGTTAAAATTGCATCACCAAGATGCCTATGAGATAGATTATAATCTGGTCTTTCTATTATCACTTTGCCGTTATCCTTTATTTTAAGCTTTTCGAACTTGCAAACTGTAAAATTAAGTGTGGGATTATCTAGAAATGGATTCATTTGCAACTCCAATTTCAAAGGATGCATCAAATCATCATCATCAAAAAATTGAATGTACCTGGCACCTTTTTTAAAAGCTAAATCTAGACCAAAATTTCTAGTCCCGGACAGGCCTTGTTTATAACCTGCTGGTTTTCTATAATAACTAAACCGATTATCATCTTTAATAATTGCTTTGATAACCGTTTCACTATTATCTAAGGAGTTATCATCGGTTATAAAACATTCCCAGTTTTTGTAAGTTTGTTCTTTTATGGACCTCAAGGTTTCCCCTATTAAGTGAGCTCGATTGAAGGACGCTAAAAGGATTACGACCAGCGGTTCATAATTATCCTTCATACATTAAAAAAGTAATTTCAAAAATTAGATAATATCAAACTTAAAGATTTTTAAGGTTTTAATCATGATATAAATAAATTAGTTAATAACCGAAAAACTTAAGTTACTTTGACTATTAATGGAACTACATTATATTATACTAGCTCATAGGGCCCCAAAACAGGTATTTCGGCTGATCAAATCACTTGACTCTGCGTCTAGCAGATTTTACGTTCATATAGATAAGAACACTTCAATTGACAAATTCAAAAGAAACATTGATCTTCCCAACGTTTATTTTCTTGAGAAAAATAAAAGGTATTCTGGAATGTGGGGGGACATTGGAATTGTACTTGCTACCTTACAGGCGTTCAAAGAAATTAAAACTACTACTCAGGATAGCTTTTGCATCATTTTGAGTGGGCAAGACTACCCGTTGCATTCCTCTAAATATATTGTTGACTTTTTTGCAAAAAATAGAAATAACATCTTTATAGATGTTTTTCCTATTCCGAATCCAGAATGGGCCGAATGTGGTCTAAATCGTCTTCAAAAATATAAATTCAATTGGGGAACTGGACGTGGAGATTATTTTCTTTTGCCATCTATTTATGATAAGGATTTTTATAAAATAGGAAATATTGGAAAAATTAAATTTCTTATAAAAAGAGGTGAATTTAAAACCCTATTTAATATTTTTCGAACGAGAGACTTTCCTAGGAATTTAAAACCTTTCGGCGGATCACAATGGTTTGCTTTACCTATAAAGGTAGTTAAGCAAATTATTGTTTTTTTAGAAGAGCACCCAGATTATTTGGCATTTCATAAATATACATTGTTACCTGATGAAATTTTCTTTCACAGTATTATTATGGCAATTAATAACAAATTGAATTTAAAAATAAAACCTGGCTTGACATATACTAATTGGACAGACAAAAGAATATCCATCCCTGCAACATTTACTTCAGGTAATTTAGAGGAATTAAAAAAAGCAGCCGACACGAAACTTTTTGCTCGAAAATTTGACCTGAATTTAGATTCTACAGTTTTAAATGAAATTGATCAAATAATTAAAAAGTAGAACTTTTTAGAAATTATTTTTTATTCCAAAGTATTCTCTTTAACGACCTAAACGGCATAAGAATTTTATTGCCTAATTGATAATCAAAGCTGTTCTCTCGCCTATTTTTCTCTTCCTCAGCCCTTTTAAGTCTTTTAAAAAGATGACCTACGAGTGCAACATGATGCTCCCTATATAATTCTGGATGATTTTTAACAATTAGCTTAAATTTAGTAACCCTTTGATTTCGTATTCTTGAAGTGGTATTTCCCGGTCTTACTTGATAATTGAATAGGACCTCATTAAGAACAAATGCGGAACCTGCCTCCTTCAGGATTTTAATATAAAAATCCCAATCTTCAAAACCCAATATTGGTAATTCTTCTTCATATCCTCCAACGCGTTCCCAGTCTATTTTTCTGAACATGGAACTGCCCAATGCTGCATTACTAAAAAGAAAAGAATCTATTCTGCCCCCACTTGGAGTAAAAATGTCAATAGTCCCATTTTTATCGAAACGTCTGGCTTTACAGGTAATCACCTTATAATCCTTATTTTCAATAAGCTTTTTAACAGCTTTTTCTGCGAAAGACGATTCGAAATAATCATCGGAATCCAAATTTAGAATAAATTCGCCCGAAGAAGATTTTATAGCATTATTTCGCGCCTTACTCTGACCTTTATTCTCCTGCGTAATTATTAAATCAACATTTTCTTTTAGATTAGCAATTAAGTCTTTGATTTCGTCATTAGATCCGTCATCTATAACAATAATTTCCTTTGAGGAATATGTTTGATTTGCTGCTGATTCCACAGCTTTAATGATATCAGGATCATTGTAACATGTTATGATTATAGAAACTTTAGGGTTTTTCACTATGTTTCTTTTAAGAATTTTCCTACAAATAATGCATGCCTTTGGCTCGATCTTTCTCTATTTGTTTAGCGAAATCCAAACCATTTACAATTTCACGTTTTTTTAAATTTGCCTTAAAACTTTCAAAGTCATTTTGGAATAAAGAAACTATCGCTTTTTTAAAGTAAAAAGAGCCTAAATTTTTCACCCTTTTATACCTCTCGCTATTCACATCGGCATAATCTACTTTTATACGATTTAAAAATTTTTCGTAATACTTCTTGGTACCTTTCACGGGATAAATGTGGTAATTATTGTTACTATCATGCCTAATAAAACAATTTACCACCACGCCTACTTTAAATCCATGATACCATACTCTTTGGCAATAATTATCATCTTCTCCGTATAAAAAGAAAAGGGGTTGAAATCCCCCTATTGTCTCAAAAGTTTTGCGAGGAATAAGCCAGGCGGCGGCATTGACCATAGAAATGTCATAAATATCCTTAGTCGATTTTTGCAGAATAAGATCTGAAAATAGACCATTATCATTTTCCTTATGCAAATAGTAAGAAAAAACTGGTTCCAAACCACGTCCATTTCCTTTTAAATGAATTGGACTTAAAACACCGTATTCAGGATTTTTTTTTGCAACATCAATCATTTTTTCTAACACTCCTTCTTCTAAATAAGCGTCCTGATTTAATAAAAAAACAAAATCAGCACCTTCACGAAGTGCTTTGGAAATCCCAATATTATTAGCCGCACCAAAACCTAAATTTTTTTGCTGTTGAATAAGTTCTACATCAGGATAGTTTGACTTAATATGATCTGATGTTCCGTCACTAGAACAATTATCTACCACAATAACCTTAAAGTTGGAACTACTTCTAAGACATTTGTCTATCCATGGCATTCCATTATAGGTAACAATAACTATTATTATTTTTTGAGTAATCAATATCACTTAATTCTACCAAATAATGTAAACCCAAAAAAATTCTTACAGAAAAGATCTAGAATGTATTTTTTATTTTGAAGTTTACTAATATACTCGTTTTCTAATTTGTTCAATTTATAATGAAGTTCATGAAAGGAGCCTAAATACTTAACAAAAAAGTCAGCATGTTTTACACTAATATATTTATGAATACTTGAAAAATCATCACTTGAAAGATCCATATTCCTAGAATTAGCTTTGATTCTATAAAAAAAGCAAACTTTTTCGATCCTGTATACATTACCTCCATATTTTAATAATGAAATCCAGAATTCCCAATCTTCTAGGCCCAAACTCAAATTTTCATCATACCCCCCTATCTTCTCCCAATCTTCTTTTTTGAAAAGTGAAGAAGAAAAAATTATATTTTGCTTAGCTAACTGCTGTAATGAAAAATTTTCTAATTCCCAGAAAGAATTAATCTTCCCAAACTTTTTAGCGTAAGAGGTAATCACCTTTAAATTCGAACTTCTTGTAAATTCCGCGATAGCTAATTCCAAATAGTCAACAGAGATTTTATCATCTGCATCTAAGGGTAATATATAAGTACCCCTTGCCTTAAAAATCCCAGTATTCCTGGCAGCGCTTACTCCGCGATTGTTTTGACAAAGGTAAATAAACCTATCATCCAAAGAAATCCATTTGGCAGCGATCTCTTCTGTTTCATCACTACTCCCATCGTTGATTATAATACATTCCCAGTTTGTGTAGTTTTGCTCTATTACCGATCTCAAGCATTCATCCAAATACACACCTTGATTATAGCAGGGAACAATTATGGAAATCAAGGGTAAAGGTTTCATATGCTAAATTATATTCAAGAGAAATTTAAATGGAAATTTCTCCATCTTTTTTCAATTTTGTAACTACTCTTCCTCAAAAAGAGCGAAATTTTTCCTAAAAAGAATATTTCGAGGGAAAATAATAAATCTAGTTTAGCTAAAGTGGCTGCTAAATTTTTTAAAATATAATTAGCATTTATAATATGTTTAGAATTGATTGCTAGAAAAAAAAGCTTCAAAAGTTTTTGGTAAGTAAAATTGATAAGTTCTTCATCATTTAATCTTATACTTCTTTTGAAATTTTCTACATAAAAAAAAGCTTCAGATTCTTTATTTTCTTCAACATAATTATGATTTAAAAAAGAAACTGATTGGCTGTGTTGTCTATACAAGAACAATGGCGTGTCAACCACCTTGTATTCACAAGATTGAGCCTTATAAAAAATTCTTGAAAAAAATTCGGCCTCTTGCCCCCTGGATAGTTCAGTTCTAAATAAAAATTTATTTTTTAAAAAATCTTTTCTAAATATTACGGAAGGCGTTAAAATTTGGTAATTCCAAAGAATAAAATCTTTATAGAGGTTACTTGTCTTTTTTAATTTAATTAACCTCCTTGACTTTGAAATATCATCAAAATAGTGCCCACTTGAAATTAAAAAATTATGGTGATTCAATATTGAGTTTATTTTAATTTCCAAAAAGCCACTTAACATAATATCATCATCATCAAACCAATTTATAAATTCTCCCTTACTCAACGTGAATCCATAATTCCTACAGGAATTAGCACCTTTCGGCATTTCCAAGGGGCGTTGATGATATTTAATTCTTTTATCCTTTAGAGAGTATAATTCCAACAATTCTGCAGTATAGTCAACTGAACCATCATCTACTATGATACATTCCCAATTAGAATAACTCTGCCTTAAAATTGAATCCAAAGTTATACCAATTAAATCGGCCCTATTATAAGTAGGTATGATGATTGAAACTAAGGCCATGTTGTTGATATTAAATTGGAAGATTCCCTAGCTGGAATGGAGTCACATCAAAACCTTCCCTATTACTCAAAACCACATACCGCTCGTAAAATTTAGCATTGCATTTTAATTTTTTATGCCACTGCTTAGCTACTTCCTTTTCATAAGCTCTTTCCACATCGTCGAGAAAAACAACGAACTCTGAAGCCAGTTTATTTAATAAATAGGGAAGGGCAGAAAATCTTGCATATGGTGAACTCCCACCAGGAGGACCATCTACAAGAATCAAATCTACTTCCTGTACATCTTTCAAACGGGATTCTAAAATTTTTGTATCATACCAGCTATGCTGTTGTTTAAATGCATAATTTTCAGGCACGTTACTTAGGGGAGCTACAATTATTTCCACAAAATTCTCAAGGCCATAAAGTTTAAGTTGCCTTTGCAACTCCCTGGCCCACTCTTCATTAGACTCCACCGCATAAAATTTTGTTTTTAGGTCCAGTACCTTAATAACTTTAGCTATATAGAAAGTAGAAGCTCCTGCGCCGAATTCAACTACCACCTTTCGGTTATTCACCACAATTTCATTTAATACATGTAGTACCGTGGTTGGAGAAATTGCCCATGCCGTAAAAGGAACAAAACTATCTTGATTGAATAATTGAGATATCTGTTGGTAATTCAGGATTGTTTGCTGATTAAGCCTTTGCTGATCTTTTATAAGTTTTACTCTAAGATCAACGAATCTTTTGATCTTGCTTTTCAGTTTTTTAATCATAAAATTTAAATTCGAATTCAGCCAAAACTTTACTCTGGGTTATCGGCACTTCTATTCCAGTATTATAAAATAAGCCTTCTTCTACGGTGAAACTAAAAGCATTTTGAACCCAGTCTGCTTCAGAGCTCTTTACCTTAAGATAGAAAGTTACAAAATACCTGCCTTGATTGAGAATACACCTTTCCATACTCGCTTTTATCATCTTTACAGGAAAATCACCTTGTTCTCTTTCCATTTTTGAGCTGTTCCACAATAATCGCTGACCAATTCCATCATCAATTCTAAATTCCAGTTCGACATCTTCCAGTGAGTAATTCTTATTATTCTCAAGGTAAAACTCCAGATTTAAAGGCTTTCCGCTTTTTGGAAGGGATTCTTTATTCTCACCATATACCGAGACTCTTGTAACTTTTATTTCGGAATTACCTTTCCTATCATTAAAATTTTCAAAATTCAAATCTGCAAATCCGTTATGGTGGTTTTTTAAATATTCTTCAATGACAGTCTCCACTTCTCCTTGACAAGATAGATATCCATTTTTAAGTAGAATAGCTCTAGTACAAAGTTGCTTGACACTAGCCATATTATGACTAACAAAAAGGACCGTTCTTCCTTCACCTCTGGACAGGGAACTCATTTTACCAATGGCTTTTTTTTGAAATTCAGCATCCCCAACTGCTAAAACCTCATCTACCACTAAAATTTCAGGTTCTAAGTGAGCGGCAACGGCAAAAGCTAACCTTACTGTCATTCCACTACTATAGCGTTTAACCGGTGTATCAATATACATTTCACAACCTGAAAATGAAATGATTTCATCCAATTTTGATTTGATCTCATTTTTGGTCATCCCCAATACTGCTCCATTCATAAAGATATTTTCTCGTCCGGTTAATTCTGCATGAAAACCAGTTCCCACTTCTAAAAGAGAAGCAATTCTACCTTTAGTTTTAATAATCCCTGTAGTTGGTCCTGTCACCCTTGACAAGATTTTTAAAAGTGTAGATTTTCCTGCTCCATTCTTTCCAATAATTCCCAATACCTCACCCTGTTCCACTTCAAATTCGATATCTCTAAGTGCCCAAACATATGATTCCAATGTTTTTTGCCCTCGATCATTCACTTCCCCAATTTTAAGAAAGGGATCCTCTTTTCCTCTTAATTTGTACCATGCACGTTTAAGATCATCACTTAGACTTCCCGTGCCTACAGTTCCCAATCGATATTGTTTAGATATATTTTCAGCTTTTAAAATCACCCCCATAAACCAATTAGTACTATTAAATTATCTTGAGTTAAAGTTTTTATTTATTCCATACGTAAGTTCTCCTGCCTCAAATAAACAAAAACCCTTTTTTATTAAAATATCATAGATAGAATTTCTTATGGAAAATTCGTCATGAATTTCTATAGCCAACAACTGCACAATATCCAGAAATTCTATGTTAGACTTCGAATTAAAAATAAAACGCTCTGCTCCCTCAATATCAACTTTAAAAAAAGAAATGTATTCTAGACTATTTTTTAAAATTACATCATCCATACTAATACCTTCCACCATACCGTGCATATCAGGTTTCGTGACTAGGGACCAATCTTGGCCATCCCGAAAATTCCTATTAATAGAAAAATAACCGCCACCTTCAGAGTCAATAGCATTCTGATAGAGGATCACATTACAATCAAGTTGTTGGACATTGGTCAAAAAAACTTCTGCATTTTTTTTATCAGGTTCAATCGCAATTATCTTTGCGGCGGGAAAAGATCGGCCAAAAAAAACGGTAGTATAACCAACATTTGCTCCAAGATCTACAATAACCTTTTTTTCATTATTAAAGTTTATCTTAAGAAAGTTCAATGCTATTTCGTATTCTCTTTTGGAAAAAATTTGATCGAAAACCAAAATATCACTATGATTATAATTTCGAATCATTAATTTTAGGCCATCTTTTAAATTTACCCAGTAATATTGTTGGTGCTCTTCAAATGAAATTACTTCCCTACTCAGCATCAACCGGTTTTCGTATAAATCTTTTTGTGTATATCTAGCCGGAACCAAGATGCGGTAGATCTTTTTGAATTTCACTAAAAAACTACCCATAATATTTAAACTGACTTTTGAACCTGGTTTCTCCCCTGCCTAAAATTCTTATGGTCCTGAAAATTATTTGTATTTTCAAAAAGTATAGTTTTTTAGAAAAGCTTAAAGGCTTTTCTGTTTTTCGCAGAAATAATAAGATCTCGTTGCACATGTGATATTTCTTTTTTCCAAGAAGAAATCTAAACATCCCCATCAACTCATTTTTAAAGTAGGACTGTATTACCTCTTTTTCCTTATAAAATTTTACAATTTGCATTCTAACTTGGAAATAAGAGAAAAAATGTTTGTGAATATTTTCGTATAAATCCGAAGTTAAATTCTCATGCCCTTTCCGGAGATAAAAAAGAGGGAAATTAATAATACCTATTTCGTCATCTTTTGGCAAAATCCTGCTATGAAAATCAAGATCTTGTGAAATGGATAAGTGCTCATTAAATAATTCATATTCTTCTAAGTAGCTTCTTTTCCAAAGTGGTCCATGCGTGGGAATTGGATGAATATTTGTGCACAGATTTTGAAAAATGTTATTCGATATTAAACTATGCTCTTTTTCAAAAATCATAGATCCATTTTGAACCTTAAAAGTTTTAAATGTTGCTATGGTGCATTTGATCGTTTTGTTATTAAGAATTCCTTGAACTTTACTTTTTAGAAAATCTGGATGCATTATATCATCACTGTCAAACCAATTAATATAACGGCCGCTGCTTTTCGTAAAACCTAAATTTCTAGCTGCATTAGCTCCTTTTCGAAAGCCCGGAGGTTTAGAAAAAAACAAAAACCTCTTATCTCTCGCTAAATAAAACTCTAATAGCTCTGTTGTATAATCCTTTGAAAAATCATCAACAATTATACATTCCCAATTATCAAATGACTGAGCTAAAACAGAGTCCAAAGTAGCTCCAAGAATATGGCACCGGTTATAAGTTGGAATTATAATGGATATAACTGGTTTAGCCATTTTCTCAATTTTATGCCAAGAGGTCTAATGTCCGTAAACTTACAAAAACGGACAGTTTTGAATTAATCTATTTTTTACATTATCCAAAATCAACGGCCTTGGCAAGTTCCTGTTTGAGTGAAATAATTGCAATACATCCCTTAAGTCTATTCGTTGAGTTATTTTAATAGGATTATATAAATCAATACTCATCGATTCAAGGTAATCGTAAAATTTTATATCATCACCATAAAGATGATCAGAGAATTTAACCCAAATTGCAGGAATTTCATAGGCATGTGCTACGATTAGGCCATGAAGGGATGATGAAATGATGTAATCGCATTTTAAAATTTCTTTAGTGACTTTTTCAATGTCATGAGTCAAAAGATTAATTAAATTAATGTTTTGATCTTTCTGCAACTTTTTACTTAAAAATGAAAATTCCGTAAAATGAGGTACAACTCCTAATTTATATTTTTTTTCAATATCGGGATTATAGTATTCTGGCAACAATATAGCAGGATCACCATATATTTCGGGACAATCATAATCATGATCCAACAGCCTTTTTCTGGTTAGTGGTCCTCTTACTGCCCTAAAATCTGATTTTTTTATTAGATGAGACCTATTTATTATCCCACTACCCCATACTATTGAATCTTTTCTGGAAAAATTTAAAATACTACCAATCACCATAAAGTGGTTTTGGTATCCATTAACTTTGGGATCGAACCATATAACTTTTTTTCGACAAATTTTCTCAGTTAGATATTTAGACATCAAATCACCATAATTTTCCTTCGGGGATAATAAAACCGATTTAATTCCTTTTTTACTCAGTATTGGATGAGACCTATTCATTTTATTAATCGAATACCAAAATAACCTCATATAACCTTTGAGTTTTTATAAATTACCAATTGTCCCCTGGCCAAATTATAAGAGAGAAATTTTGGCAAAGATTTTTCCATTTTTAAGGCCCAAGCTCTAAATTTTTCCCTCGACTTCCCCCAAGACATAAAACGACTCAATCTCTCAATTGAACCAACTGGAATTATTTCTACTTCATTGAAAAATTGATATCCCGCTTCCGTAAAATGGCCTGAACTAAAATCCCTGTCTGGATGAGGGTCTTTATTTTTCCAATCCCTGAAAGCATTCTTTTTAAATTTAGATGGTCTTCCAGGAACTGGTACATACCAACGGATAAGATCTACAAATTTATTATTTACTGCTGGTTCAAAAAACCTTGCCTCACCTTTAGGTTTCAACAGTCTTGCTGCTTCTTGTATAAAGTCTCTTTCTGTAGAAATGTCAAGGTGATGTAAAAAAGCTTTTCCAACCACTAAATCGAATGAACTACTTGGAAGCTCATTATGTAAAAAATTACCTTGAACAAATTTTATTGGATATTTGAAATTACATGACCTATTGATTTTGTCAATAATAATTCCACTCGAATCGGCTATATCATTTGCATATACCTCGGCGCCCAATCGAGCCATAATTGCCGCATTAATGCAGTTACCACATCCTAACTCAAGAACTTTAGGTCCTTTTTCAAGCTGCTTTTTAAATCCATTCTGATATAAAGCAAACCAACTAGTCTCTGTTGTTATAGCAGAATTTAAAAATTCATTATGATTTTCTACCCAATATAAAATATTTTTTATTCCATAATTAGCATACAATTTCTCATAATAATCTTTGTTCTTCGAAAGATTAAGTCCATCCATATTTTCATTTATTTTTTATAAAAAAGGGCAAGAAGCTATCAAATCTTTTTGAAGACGGAGAATCGTCTCTTTTTTGGGTAGTGAAATTCTGTTATGAAATTCACATTCCAATTCTTCATATGTCTTGAATTCACACCACGCAGATGGAGAACCATATTCTACCCCAATAGACTCAAAATAATCAATAAATTTGACTCCATCTCCAAATAGCCTTTCGGAAAATTTCACCCAAATAGCTGGTATTTCATAAGCGTGAGAAACAATTAAACCATGTAAGGAAGAAGAAATAACTTTTTCACAACTAAAAATCTGTTCAGTTACATCTTCAGTATTCAACGTCATCAAATCCACAACCTTTACTCCTTCAACATCTCGAAAAATCTCCTCAATTTTTTGGTAGTCATGATAATGAGGAATGATTCCAAACCTAAATTTTTTTTGGCCTTTTGGTTGAAAATAAAGTGGTAATAAAAGAGCAGGATCCCCAAATACCTGTGGACAATTATACCCTAAATCAATTAAATACCGCCTCGTTCGTGGACCTCGAACAGCTTTAAAAATTGCATTGGTTACTTTTTGGTTTCTATCTATTATACCGCTGCCCCAAACTGTACTATGAGAATTACAGTGATGAATGATACTGCCCGCTGCCAAAAAATTAATTTTGTTTCTTTTATACCATGGCATTTTTTTGGGCTGAACCCACTCTACAGGTTTACCGGATATTTTTTCAACAACATATTTCGATAGAAGATCACCATAATTCTCTTTCTTTTTCCCCATTAATCGGGTTTCACTCCACCAAAAAAGAGGTATTTGATTTTTATTTAACATCCTTTGATATTTTTCGATGGTATAATTAATTCAATATCAATTTCGAAAATGAGAAATTATGATTTTATCATACAGTATCAATGAAATTCTTTTCAGTTCTATTAAAAATTATTAGGCCAAAAAGAAACAATAGTATGGAAACTGTAAGAGTATAGAAAAAACTGGGCCAAGAGAATATGCCGGTATTGAGGATCATATACCTAAATCCTTCAATAATTTGAGTTAATGGATTAAATTTGACTACCCAATCCCAATCAGGCATTTTATCTGAAACTTCACTTAGAGGATAAGGCACCGCTGAGAAATAAACTAACAAAGAGGTGGCAAATCCTACCAATACTGATAGATCTCTGTATTTTGTTGTAAAAGCGGAGATAATCATTCCAGCCCCTAAGCCAAATAAGGCCATCATAACAATATATATAGGAAACAAAAGAATATTAATATTCGGACTTATTTTAACTCCATTCCAGAGTACAATAATATATACAACTGATAAAACACCTATTTGTATTCCGAATTTAAATAGGTTAGTAATAACCGTAGCCAAGGGCATTATTACCCTGGGAAAATACACCTTCCCAAAAATTCCTGCATTTACCCGAAAAGTATCCGAGGTCCCCGTAAGACATTGACTAAAATAATTCCAAGCTGTTATACCCGTTAAATTAAATAAAAATGGTGGAACATCTCCAGTAGGAATATTGGCTATATTATTAAAGACAAGAGTAAAAGTTATCGCCGTAAATATGGGTTGAATAAAATACCAAAGAGGTCCTAGAATTGTCTGCTTGTAGACCGTAACAATATTACGCTTAACAAATAAAAATAAGAGATCCCTATATCGCCATATTTCCTTGAAATTAAGATCTATAAGTTTTCGTTTGGGAGTTATTTCGTATAACCACTCATTATTTGCCTCCTTCATCTTATTCAAAATTCCTCATAAATTTTCTCCAGGACATTTTTAATTGATGTAATCGGGTAGGTGCAGCACCATAGTAGCCTTTTGCATAGCGGTTATAACCATAACCATAACCATAGCCATAACCATAACCATAACCATAACCGTACTTAGCCCGGTGTACAAAGTGGTTTAGAACGAAACTGATATTCTTTACCTCCTGCTTATTATATTTTTCATTGATGGTTTCCAGCATACCGCGTTTCGAATAATCCTGTCTTACCAGGTATAAGGTTGCGTCAGCATATTTTACCAGATTCAGCGCATCGGCAACCATTCCAACCGGTGGGGTATCCAAAATGATATAGTCATATTCCTCTTTCAACCGCGCCATCAATTCATCCATCTTTTCTGTCATCAATAACTCAGATGGATTGGGTGGTACCGGCCCAGAAGTTATAACGTCCAGATATGGAATCTTGCTTCCCTGAATTATCTCATCCGCACTTGACTGGTCAATTAGATAATTAACAATACCGAGGTCATTATTCAGGTGAAAATCATCAAAGATCTTGGGCTTACGAAGGTCAACTCCCACCAATACTGTTTTCTTCTCACTTAAAGCGAATACTGTTGCAAGGTTCATCGCGCAAAAGGTTTTCCCTTCCCCAGAAACCGAGGAAGTGATCAATACTGTTTTAGCTCCTTTCACCCCTTGACGTTTATACATAAATTGAAGACTCGATCTCAAACCCCTGAAGCCTTCAGCAATTGAAGATTTAGGATTTTCGAAAACTGCCAGGTTTGTATCAGATTTATTTCTTCCGATAAGGCCTAAGATCGGAATTGGCGATAATCTTGTAATCTCCTGTGCGTTATGGATATTGGTATTTAAGAATACCAGAAGAAAGACAAAAGTCAATGGAATAAGTCCTCCTACCATTACTGCCATAACATAGTTCAACTGGGTATCAGGTCCTATTTGCCCTCCTCCGGTATCTTTGGCCTTATCAATCACCATCACATCACTTACATTGGCCGCTTTCACCAGCCCAGCTTCGCTTCTCTTCTCCAGGAACATATTATAGGTACGTTCGTTGATCGCATATTTACGCTGTATCTTTAAAAGGTCCTGTTCTTCCTGGGGTAATTTATTGACCTCAGCTTCCAGTTGCGCGATCTTACGATTCAAATCGTTTAATTCAGATCTCAATAAACCCTTGGAAGAGTTGATGTTTTCTAGAAGGATAGATTTAACTGAATTGATTTGCCGGTCGATATCGGCAAAAACGGGTGAATTTTCTTTAAGTGTATATTGATAATTCCTTCGCTCTTCAGCCAGCTGAATGATCTTGGAAACACCGGTGGCTATACTTCCCTCAGTGATTCCAGCTACCGAGGGTGCAGGCACTTCTGAGTAATCGTCGCGGGTTACAAGATATGTCTCCAGGTTATTATAATAAGCCAGCTGCCTTCTTATATCCTCCTTACTTATGTCGAGGTTGGAAAGTTGACTGGACAATTGACTACTTTCGTTGGTAATATCAAGAATGGAGTTTTTATTTCTGAAGTCATTAAGTTCAGCTTCAACCGCTTTCAGTTGTTCTGCTTGAACTGCAAGTGTACTATCTATAAACCGTATAGTCTTGGTTGCAAAAAGGTTTTTGCGTTCCAGCATATTTTCACTTAAAACCGCTACCGATCCATTTAGATAATCAACTATACGAGCCTTGTTTAAACCCGTCTGACTTAAGTTTAAAACAGATGAACCCTGGGATTCCGGATTGATCGCTACATTACGATATCTGCCCACAGCAGAATTGAATGGTAAAAAGCTTATATAATATGGTTTCTCACTCGGGGATCCAATTTCGGTCCTTACAACATAACCTGAGAAAAAAGGAAGTACAACATGCTCACCAAATCGATAATTACGACTGAATTCTCCATCTTCCGTCCTACGCGTATCAGTTTCTTTGGTCTTATAATTCGTCCTGTAAAGATTTTCTGGAACGTCAGCCTCGATGTTAAACTTTTCATCATCAAGTACCCTGATCTTCATCGTCACATTATTAGCCTGGTAAGCATTGGTATCCGCAATAATATGAAAAGGGGTTTGTCCATAAACATCCACTCTTTGGTATTCCCCCTGGGCGAGATAATTGATATAGAACTGAAGTTTTTCAACTACTTCCTCATTATGGGATCGTGACCGAAGTATGGTCATGGCCGTATTTACCTTGTCTGAAGTACCACCCCAGTTAAAAGTTAAACTGGTTGTGGAGGTAAAAAATGGGTTTTGATCGTCTTTGATAGAGATCTGGTTTCCCAAGCGGTAAACCGGAAGTTTCCGCACATTATTATAGTAAGCAACTGCCAGGCTGATCCCTACGGAAAGCAATATAAGCTTCCAGTAACTGATAACTTTCAGGATAAAACCCTTAAAGTCAAAGGTGGAACCTACATCGGATATGTGATCATCTTCATGCGCCATTATCTTGTTGTAATAAAGTAAATCGAAGTTGCTAAAGTGATAAGACTTGTAACGGTTCTGAAAACTTCCAATCCAGTGGTTCCAAATCCTAAAGTTTTTCTTGGAAGGGGATTCACAACGATCATATCGTTAGGCTGGATATAATAATAAGGACTTTTCATGATGTCGATATCGGTTACATCTACGACGTGCACCTCTTCTCCCTGTGGATATTGCCGAATGATCTGTACATTTTCACGATCACCAAAATCAGTAATCCCTCCTGCATTCGCAATCGCTTCCATAATAGTGACCTGCTCCTTATAAACCACCTGGCTTCCCTGGCCTATTTCTCCCAGGGTGGTATATCGTATTCCTGCCAATTTCACGGTAACGAATATATTTGCTTCCTCCCTGAAATAGTCTTCCAGTAATTTTTCTTCTATTTTCTTTCGAATTTCTTCTTCAGTGAAACCAAGCACATTAATCTCTCCCATCGTCGGCACCCTTATGTTACCGTGATCGTCAACGGTAAACCCATCAAAATAAACGCGCTCTTCAGTAGTTGCCGTGGGATTAGCTTCTCCCACCGGGTTAAACATCCCTACCAGCTCCTGGTCCAGGGCCTTAACCCTGATGCTTAACAGGTCCCCTATCTGTATTCGATAAGGCTTTTTTAATTGCTGAACCTGGATGATGCTATCTACCTCCTTTTCGTGTTCCTGTAAATAAGAAATGCGTTTGGTTGATAAACAGGAGGTAAGGCATAAAAACAAACCCAGTAAAAGCAATATAGATCTGTAACTCATAGGGGCTTCACATAGTTTTAACAAATATAGTTTTTACGGGCTAATAATAAAATTATCAATGAGTTTTATGATTCGCCGGGGTAATGGAAAGTGGAGAGAGGGAATTACGAAGTACGAAGTACGAGGTGGGAAGTGGGAAGTGGGAAGTGGGAAGTGGGAAGTGGGAAGTGGGAAGTGGGAAGTGGGAAGTGGGAAGTGGGAAGTGGGAAGTGGGAAGTGGGAAGAGGGAAGAGGGAAGAGGGAAGTTATTAATTGAAAATTTAAAGTTCAAAATTTTAAATTTAGGGTTTAGGGTTTAGGGAACATTGGAGGATTTTTTTGGCCTATCGAAAGTTGCTCGTAGAATTTAAAGTGAAGACTCCGTGAAATTTCAGGCTGTTGGAGTCCACCACAAGTGGACGAGTTCCTGAAATTTAGGAGTCAAACGAAAGATTCAGAGCAACTTTCGTAAGCCTTGATTTTTTGTTTCTTTTTCATCAAGGAAAAAGAAAGGATTAATATAATTCTTCTGCTAAATTCCGGTCCTAATAGAACTCATCAGATAGTTACGCAAAAATTTGTCGTTGCAAGAGATGACTTCTCCAACTTTAGAGGTAATCCTTCAGGACGACTAAGAAATCTCAATCAGTCATGGTTCTTGAAATATAAACCTCTCGACTGAGCCTGTACTGAGCGAAGCCGAAGTACTCGAGATGACGTTTGAAGTTAGATTTTAGAAATACCAAATATGAACTAGTCCTTACAGGACGACTGTGAATTCCATAACTTTTCGTGCAAAGACCATGAAATAATTCAGGGTGACGGGGAAAACGGCTTACATTCGTAATGCTGCCAAGATTCTTCGGGGGCTTCAGATTCCCAGAATCAAAATTCTTCCACTAGATAATAAAGTACGCCTATGCTTCGACAGGCTCAGCATGGCATGGGAAAAACGAATAAAAGTCAGCCAACAACAAAAAAGAGATATAGACGACTATCAGAATTGTCAATTCTCAATTATCAATTTTAACATAGACTTCTCGATGCAGACTGTATTTAGCGGAACCAAAGTGCTCGAGGTGACATTTGAACTACAACCTTAAACAGACAACCCACAACGCAGAACAGAATACAGGGCAATGACATTAGACTTTAGACATTAGACATTAGGCATTTAAGGAATTTATACTTCCACAGGCTCAGTCAATTGTAGAAAAACTTACCAATCCAAACAGAGAACGGACAACAGACAACCAGCTTTAGACAACCGACAACCCACAACCGACAACTTTCATTGTCAATTATCCATTATCAATTGTCAATTGCTAAATGTCAATTCTTACTTCGTACTTTTGTCTCCGAACTACGAATTCCAGACTACAAACTAAATTATGAATTACCTTTCAGTTGAAAATATTGCCAAATCATACGGCGAACGAATACTTTTCAGGGATATCAGTTTTGGGATCAATAAGGATCAGAAGGTTGGATTCGTCGCCAAGAACGGAACCGGCAAGACGAGTCTGCTTAATATCCTTGCGGGAACCGACACGCCCGATGAAGGCCAGGTGATATACCGTAATGATATCAGGGTGGCGTTTCTTTCCCAGGAACCGGAACTGGATCCTGAACTCAGTATTGAGCAAAGCATCTTTTCCAGTGAGAACCCAACCCTCAAGATCGTAGAGCAATACGAAAAAGCACTGCTGAATCCCGAAGATGCCGATGCACTTCAAAAAGCCATGGATGCCATGGAGGCTGCCAATGCCTGGGATTTCGAAACCGAATTCAAACAGATCCTCTATAAATTAAACCTGGAAGACCTGCAGGCCGTCGTCAAAAATCTTTCCGGAGGGCAGAAGAAAAGGCTGGCGCTGGCGAGAATGTTGCTAAAAAAACCAGACTTTATCATTCTTGATGAACCTACCAATCACCTGGACCTGGATATGATCGAGTGGCTGGAGGAATATTTCCGCAAACAGGATTTCACCATTTTCATGGTCACCCACGACCGCTATTTCCTGGAGCGGGTGTGTAACGAGATCATCGAACTGGAAGACGGAAAACTCTATACCTACAAAGGCAATTATTCCTATTACCTGGATAAAAAAGAAGAGCGCCACCAGCTGGAACAGACCAATACCGACAAAGCACAGCAACTCTATAAAAAGGAACTTAATTGGATGCGCAGGCAGCCCAAGGCACGTACCACCAAATCCAAATCGCGAATCGATGATTTCCACGAGATCAAACACAGGGCGAGTCAGCGCAGGCAGGACCACAAAGTTCAGCTGGAATTGAATATGGAGCGACTGGGAAGCAAGATTGTGGAACTGCACAATATCTCCAAGGAGCTGGGTGGCAAGCAGCTGTTGCAGAATTTCAGCTATACCTTTAAAAAAGGTGAACGCCTTGGGATCATCGGGAAGAACGGAACGGGAAAATCCACTTTCCTCAATATGCTTACCGGAAACCTGGAGCCCGATACCGGCAAGATCGTGGTGGGCGAAACCGTGAAATTCGGGTATTACACACAGAAAGGCATAAAGATCAAACCCGGACAAAAGGTGATCGAGGTCATCAGGGAATTCGGGGATTATATTCCATTAAAAAAAGGCCGACAGATCTCGGCGGAACAGCTGCTTGAACGCTTCCTATTCGACCGCAAAAAGCAATACGATTTCGTGGAAAAACTGAGCGGGGGTGAAAAGAAACGGCTTTACCTGTGCACCGTCCTGATCCAGAATCCCAACTTTCTTATTCTGGATGAGCCTACCAACGACCTGGATGTACTTACCCTGAACGTGCTGGAAAATTTCCTGCTCGACTTTCCGGGCTGTATCATCGTAGTTTCCCACGACCGTTACTTTATGGACAAGATCACCGATCACCTATTTGTCTTCGAAGGCCAGGGTGCCGTTACCGACTTCCCCGGAAACTATACCGATTACCGCGAATATTCCGAAAGCAAAAGCGCTACGGAAACCAAGCCTGTAGAAAAGAAAGTTAAGGAAAACACCTGGCGCGACGACTCAACAGGTTCCAGCCTTACCTACAAGGAACAAAAGGAATTCGGAAAACTGGAAAAAGAGATCACCCAGCTCGAAAAGAAAAAAGAGGAGATACAAAAAGAATTCCTGAAAGAACTGAGCGGCGATGAGATCAATGAAACCTCCGTGAAACTTCAAAAAGTAGAAGATGAAATTGAAGAAAAGACGATGAGGTATTTTGAGTTGATGGAGAAGGCAGAAGGCTAAAATAGTTGGCAGTAAGCAGTGGCAGTTGGCAGGCTCCTGATGTCTGGTGTTTGGTTGTCGGTTGTTGTCTGTTGTCTGTTGTCTGTTGTCTGTTGTCTGTTGTCTGTTGTCTGTTAAGAAACTAAAGTTGTCAAAATGAAAAGCTATAAAGATTTAGATATTTATAAATTGGTATTTCAGTATGCAATTGAAGTTCATGAGTTAAGCATGAAACTGCCAAAATTCGAATTATTATGAGCAGGGTAGTCAGGTTAGACGATCTTCAAAAAGCATTAAAGATAATATTGTGGAAGGTTATGGCAGAAGATTATACAAACAGGACTTTTTGAAATTCCTTATTTATGCTCATGCTTCATTACTTGAGTGTATTTCTCAGTTAGAAATGATCAACAAATTATATGAAATACAAGAAGTAAAATCTCTCATTAAGAATTATGATATTCTGGGAGCTAAAATAAATTCATTTATCAGGTACGTGGAAAAAGACTGGAAATAGATTTGCGCCTTAGGACAGAAACAGACAACCCATAACTCACAACAGACAACCGTGTTAATCGAATTAAAATCTTATCTCAAATTCCTATACCAAAGCCAAAACCAACACGGCCTCCACTCCCCTTTTGTGTATGACCTGGTGACGAAATGTTTTTATGATAAAACAAAGCATTCGGACTATAACCTGATCAGGGAGTACCGGAATGATCTGTTGCGGAATCGGGAAATAATTAAAATAACCGATTTTGGAGCGGGCAGCCGGGTTTTTAAATCAAATGACAGACCTGTTTTTTCCATTGCCAAAAATGCAGGCACTACTTTACATCGGGCAAAATTATTATTCAGGATATGTAAATATCTTCAGGTTAGGAATGCTTTGGAATTGGGTACCTCCCTGGGAATTGCTTCAGCTGCCATGGCGGCTAATTCTGGTCTGAATCTCATCACCATAGAAGGATGTCCTGAAATAGCTAAGAAAGCGCAGGAACAGTTTAAGAAGTTCGATCTTAAGAATATCAGGCTAATAAATGCCAATTTCAATAAGGCTATTTCTCAGGTAATTTTAACAGAAAAAGAAAAACTCCGAACTCCGAACGCCGACCCCAAAACTAAAAAATTCGACCTGGTCTATTTCGACGGCAACCACCAGAAAGAAGCCACACTTGAGTACTTCGAAAAACTCCTGCCAACAGCCCACAATGATTCCGTCTTTATTTTTGATGACATTCATTGGTCTCCGGAAATGGAAGAAGCATGGGAGATCATAAAAAAACATCCCGAAGTACGGGTAACTATTGACACCTACCAGTGGGGACTTGTTTTTTTCAGAAAAGAGCAGGCCAGGCAGCATTTTAAGATCCGAGTTTAAACTTTAACACACACCGATGGTATTGTCACTGCGAAGAAGTGAAACGACTGAAGCAGTCTCTTAGAAATTCAGACCAATTTTCGTGAGCCTTGATTTTTTGTTTCTCCTGAGCGGAGTCGAAGGATTCATCAAGGAAAAAGAAAAAGAAGAGAAACCTAGATCTGTCTTCAGTATTTGGACAAGAAAAAAATTGATAAACAAATCTTGACTTTTTTTAATCCTTAATCTTTACCT
Source organism: Christiangramia oceanisediminis (assembly GCF_022570735.2). GTDB lineage: Bacteria > Bacteroidota > Bacteroidia > Flavobacteriales > Flavobacteriaceae > Christiangramia > Christiangramia oceanisediminis. The sequence goes on from NZ_JANCNS010000001.1 coordinate 72,407, forward strand.
CTCGACTCAGCTTGTGCTGAGCGAAGCTGAAGTACTCGAGGTGACAGTACGTTGGTCGGAAATATTCAATTATAATATTTGCTAACTTCTTCTCAGAAATTACTTCTCCACCTCTGGCGGATCGCAATGACATACAAACAAACTACAAACCTAAAACGAATCAAACATAACCGATTTGCCGGTCTCAATGATCCGCAACCAACAATAAACAACATCCCAACACATCATTGCCATTTCCCAATTATCCATTGTCCATTGTCAATTCTAATATAGACCTTTCGACTGAGCCTGTACTGAGCGAAGTCGAAGTACTAGAGGGGACATTCAACCTTAAAATTATTAAGGAAAATTTTTCTTAGAAAATTTAGCTTTTTTGCAAGTGTAGGATTTTCACGGCGTTAAAAATTTTCGAAGCCCTGGAGAAAATTTAGCCGAGGAAATCCGGTTCCAATTTCGCCTTAGCAAAATTGGAAACACCTACAAAAAAGTGTCCTTTTTTTGGTTCTTTTTTTTGGACAAGCAAAAAAATGAACATTACTGTCATCTGAGTCGATTTTCCCATTTCCAGACTTTACCTCTCGACAGCCTGTACTGAGCGAAGTCGAAGTACTCGAGGTGACATTCGAACTGAAATTATTTATGAATGCCCTATTTGAAAAGTTTATCTTTTTTGCAAGTGTAGTATTTTCATGGCGTAAAAAATTTCGAAACCCTGGAGAATATTTAGCCAGGGAAATACGGTTCCAATTTCGCGTTAGCAAAATTGGAAACACCTACAAAAAAGTGTCCTTTTTTTGGTTCGTTTTTTTGGACAAGCAAAAAAATGAACAAGCATACTACCAATTAGCCTAGAGAAGATGTTCTGATTAAATTTGTAACAAATCGAAAAGAATCACGTCATACCACTGTAAATTTCATCTGCATGAGCAAAGTAATCGAGATCAGCAAGATCACCAGGGATTTTCCACTGGGACAGGAAGTAGTAAAAGTTCTTAAAGGAATCGACCTTGAGATCGAGAGAGGCGAATACGTTGCTTTTATGGGCCCTTCAGGTTCTGGAAAATCTACGCTGATGAACCTATTGGGCTGTCTCGACACTCCTACTTCCGGGACATATATCCTCAACGGAAAGGACGTTAGCCAGATGAGCGATGATGAACTGGCTGAGATCCGAAACAAGGAGATCGGATTTGTATTTCAAACCTTTAACCTGCTCCCAAGAACCACCGCACTGGACAATGTAGCTTTACCTATGGTTTACGCCGGAGCCTCCAAAAGCGAGCGCGTGGAAAGAGCTAAGGAAGTGCTTCAAAGCGTTGGACTGGGAGATCGAATGGACCACAAACCCAATCAACTTTCCGGAGGTCAGCGTCAAAGGGTGGCCGTAGGTCGCGCACTGGTTAACAAACCTTCTATTATTCTTGCCGATGAGCCAACAGGTAACCTGGACTCGAAAACCTCGGTAGAGATCATGAACCTTTTTGACGAGATCCATGCGAACGGCAACACGGTTATCCTGGTTACCCACGAAGAAGATATCGCCATGCATGCGCATAGGGTCATCCGACTCAAAGACGGAATTGTAGAAAGCGATGAACGGAAAGCGGTTGGCAGTCTGCAGTAAAAGTTTTCAGTAGGCGGTTGGCTTTAGGCTGAATAATAAATTTTGAATACTGAATTTTAAATTCGGAATTTATAGCTTTTTTGAACTTTTCAGATTCTTTCCTATCTTGTATTCATTAATCGCCACAAAATGTTCGATATAGACCAGGAAACCTGGATTTATCTTCTAATTATCGCTGTCTTCCTGGCATATTTCCTTTGGAATTCCAGAAGGACAAAAAAACTTCGTAAAAACCGCAAGAACCGTAATTTCAGAAAACGCTATTTCGAAAAGAAACACGAGAATAGTAATCAGTAGGCAGTTTTCAGTAGGCAGTTTTCAGTAAGCAGTCTTCAGTAAGCAGTCTTCAGTAAGCAGTCTTCAGTAAGCAGTCTTCAGTAAGCAGAAGTTAAAAATTTGATTATGTCTTTGAAAAACACCTGCTATAATTTTACTAAAAAGTTTCAAAGCGAACCTTCCCTACCTTATAAATCGAGGAGATAATTCTACGGGTGAATTTAATTCCATTTAATTTTCTGTCAGAAAAAATTGGCCTATCGAAAATTGACCGTAGAATTTGACGAGAAGGCTCCGTAAAATTTCAGGCTGTCTGAGTCCGCCTATGGCGGAGGAGTTTCTGAAATTTAGGAGGCAAACGAAAAATTCAGATCAATTTTCGTAAGCCAGGTCCTTTTTGTTTCTCCTGAGCGCAGCCGAAGGATTCATCAAGGGAAAAAGAAAAGGATATTGCTGAAGCATTAAAAGAATAGATTAGCTTAACTCCTAACCTCTCGACTGAGCCTGTACTGAGCGAAGTCGAAGTACTCGAGGTGACATTTACATACAACACAACAAACTTCTTCTACACCAAAGTAACCACTCCCAACTACAGACTTAAAGAGATTGCTTCTTCAACCCTGGCCGATCGCACTGACAATTGAAGTTCGATTTAAGAGGTACGAAGTACGAGAGCCAAACTACAGGTAGTCATTTCGAAGGATAGCCGCAATCGGGTCAACTGAGAAATCTAAAAAACTGAATACCAAGCTTTAACCTCCTTAGCTAACTTCCTGCACACAACTCAGAACAGACAACAGATAACAGACAACAGACAACTTCCAAAACTCTAAACCAATCTTCGTACTTTAGCAAAAAAGCTACATCATGAAGATCTATACCAAAACTGGAGACAAAGGAACCACCGCCCTTTTTGGAGGCACCCGCGTCCCCAAACATCATATTCGAATAGAAAGTTACGGCACCGTGGACGAACTCAACTCGCATATAGGGCTCCTCCGCGACCAGGAAGTTGATGAACACACCAAACAATTCCTTATCAAGATACAGGATCGACTATTTACCATTGGTTCGATCCTGGCCACTGACCCTGAAAAAGCAAAACTCAAGAATGGTAAAGACAGATTGAACATTCCCAAAGTTTCCCGGGATGATATCGAAGCCCTTGAAAAAGACATTGACCGAATGAACGAGGAACTTCCAGAAATGACGCATTTCATATTACCGGGCGGGCATCAAAGCGTGTCATTCTGTCACATAGCCCGTTGCGTATGCCGCAGGGCCGAAAGACTTTCCAGCGCCTTATATGACATTGAGGCTTTTGACGACCTGGTTCTGGTTTACCTAAACCGACTTTCGGACTGGCTTTTTGTGCTGGCACGGATGTTGTCTAAACAACTACAAGCAGAAGAGATTCAATGGGTCCCAAAAAAATCCTGATTTTCTTCTGTTTTAAAAAATTCCTTGTAAAAATTGCAGGGGATTAAAAAAATTGTTACGTTCTTATTATTATTGTATAAATAATAGATTTTTTTCTTGGCTATTACGGCAAAAAAATTATTTTTGCCAAAATTTAAAACCCGATTAATCAATGTATTGGACATTAGAATTAGCTTCCTACTTAAGCGACGCCCCATGGCCGGCCACAAAAGACGAGTTAATAGACTACGCAATTAGAACCGGAGCTCCGCTTGAGGTTGTTGAAAATCTACAGGCCATTGAAGACGAGGGAGACTCTTATGATTCTATTGAGGAAATCTGGCCAGATTATCCAACCGATGAGGATTACCTCTGGAATGAGGACGAATATTAAATTGAACAGCACACAAAAAATAGGGAAAAGTCTCAGTCATGAGGCTTTTTTTTTGATTAAATTTGAACCCCTTAAATAAAATGTTCAGGACTTTTATTTTGAGATAATTAGATGATTTCATATCATAAATTTACCTGATATGCACATCGGTTTTTCTCGAAAGTCCAGAACCGTATAAATAAAAAAACCAGTATGAGTTTTTTAGATTCTGTATTAAAAGTTTTCGTTGGCGATAAGTCAAAGAAAGATGTAAAGGAAATACAACCTATAGTGAATCAGATAAAGGCCCTGGAGTCCAATATGGAAGCCCTTAGCCTGGATGAACTTCGCGCGAAAACTTCCGAATTCAAAGCAAAGATCGCGGAATCCACCAAGGAGACCAACGATAAAATAGAGAGCCTTAACAAAGAGGCCGACGAGACCGATGATATCACCCGCAAGGAAGATATCTATGCCGAAATAGATGCCCTCAAAGACAAGGCTTATGAACTTTCTGAAGCCGTGCTTAACGAGATCCTTCCTGAAGCCTTCGCCGTTGTAAAGGAAACCGCCAAAAGGTTCGTGCATAATTCCCAGCTTAAGGTGAAAGCCTCCACGTTTGACCGTGAACTTTCAGCCGAAAAGGATTACGTAAATCTTGAAGATGAATATGCAATATGGAACAATTCCTGGGATGCAGCCGGTAAACCGGTGACCTGGGACATGATCCATTACGACGTTCAGCTTATTGGTGGTGTGGCCATGCACCAGGGTAAGATCGCAGAGATGCAAACGGGTGAAGGTAAAACCCTTGTGGCAACCCTTCCGGTATACCTGAATGCCCTTACCGGCCGCGGAGTTCACCTGGTAACGGTGAACGATTACCTTGCCAAGCGTGACAGCGCATGGATGGCTCCAATCTTCGAATTCCATGGACTTAGTGTGGACTGTATCGATTACCACAGGCCAAATTCGGCAGCGAGGAGAAAAGCTTATAATGCCGATATCACCTACGGAACGAATAACGAATTTGGTTTTGACTACCTGAGAGATAATATGTCGCATGCACCAGACGACCTGGTTCAGCGCCCGCATAACTACGCGATCGTGGATGAGGTGGATTCGGTGTTGATCGATGACGCCCGTACGCCGCTTATCATTTCCGGTCCGGTGCCGAAAGGAGACACACATGAATTCATGGAGCTGAAACCAGCTATTGGCAACATCGTGGAAGTTCAGCGTAAATATCTTACCAAGGTACTTTCCGACGCGAAAAAACTGATCAGGGAAGGCGACACTAAAGAAGGTGCATTCCAGTTGCTGAGAGTGTACAGGGGGCTTCCAAAAAATAAAGCGCTGATCAAATTCCTGAGTGAAGAAGGTGTTAAGCAACTCCTTCAAAAAACAGAGAATTACTACATGCAGGACAACAACCGCGAAATGCCGAAGGTTGATGCCGAACTGTATTTTACCATAGATGAAAAGACCAACCAGATAGACCTTACCGATAAGGGAATTGAATACCTTTCCGGAAAGGATGATCCAAATTTCTTCGTGATGCCGGAGATCGGGATGGAGATCGCGAAGATCGAAAAGGAAGGTCTTACCAAGGAAGAAGAAGCCGAAAAGAAAGAAGAGCTTTTCCGCGATTATAGCGTAAAAAGTGAACGTATTCATACCCTTCGTCAGCTTCTGAAAGCCTACACCCTGTTCGAAAAAGACACCGAATATGTGGTGATGGACAACAAGGTGAAGATCGTTGACGAGCAAACCGGGCGTATCATGGACGGGCGTCGTTACAGCGACGGACTTCACCAGGCGATCGAGGCCAAGGAAAATGTGAAGATCGAGGATGCAACCCAAACCTTCGCAACGGTAACCCTTCAGAATTACTTTAGAATGTACCGCAAGCTTTCTGGTATGACCGGTACTGCGGTAACCGAAGCAGGGGAGTTCTGGGAGATCTATAAACTGGATGTAGTTGAGATCCCAACTAACCGTCCTATCGCCAGAAATGACAAGGAGGATTTGGTTTATAAGACCAAACGAGAAAAATACAACGCGGTGATCGATCATGTGACCGATCTTTCACAGGCCGGAAGACCGGTGTTGATCGGTACAACTTCGGTAGAGATTTCGGAATTACTAAGCCGTATGCTTACGCTTAGAAAAGTTCCGCATAATGTACTGAACGCGAAACTGCATAAGAAAGAGGCCGATATCGTTGCTGAGGCCGGTAATGCGGGCATTGTGACCATTGCCACCAACATGGCAGGTCGTGGTACCGATATTAAGCTAAGCAGTGAAGTAAAGGAAGCCGGCGGTCTGGCCATTATTGGTACAGAACGTCACGATTCCAGACGTGTGGACAGGCAGTTGAGAGGTCGTGCCGGACGTCAGGGTGACCCGGGAAGTTCTCAGTTCTATGTTTCCCTGGAAGACAACCTGATGCGTCTGTTCGGTTCTGAAAGGATCGCGAAGCTGATGGACCGTATGGGGCTGGAAGAAGGTGAAGTGATACAGCACTCGATGATCTCGAAATCCATCGAAAGAGCCCAGAAGAAAGTAGAAGAGAACAACTTTGGGGTTCGTAAGAGGCTCCTAGAGTATGATGATGTGATGAACGCCCAGCGTGAGGTGATCTACAAACGTAGATATCATGCTTTATTCGGAGAGAGACTTCGAGTGGATCTTGCCAATATGATCTTTGATATTTCAGAATCTATTGTAGAGACCAACAAGGCTGCTGAAGATTTCAAGAATTTCGAATTCGAGCTGATCAGGAACTTTGCCATGAGCTCTCCTTTTACTGAAGAGGAATTCAAAAAAATGAATGCTCAAAAACTGGCCGGTGAGATCTATAAGGCTGCCTACAAGCATTACGACGAAAAAATGTCGAATAATGCAGAACGGGCTTACCCAGTGATCAAGCAGGTTCATGAAGATGAACGAAACAATTTCGAACGTATCTCGGTGCCTTTCAGCGATGGTACCAAGACGCTTCAGGTAGTGACCAATCTTGAGAAAGCATACGAATCTGAAGGTAAACAGCTTATCAAGGATTTTGAAAAGAACATTACTTTAGCCATTATTGACGACGCATGGAAAACTCACCTACGTAAAATGGATGAGTTGAAGCAAAGTGTTCAGCTGGCTGTTCACGAGCAGAAGGATCCGCTGCTTATTTATAAATTCGAGGCATTTGAACTGTTCAAGGCTATGCTTGAAAATGTGAACCGTGATGTGATTTCCTTCCTCTTCAAGGGAGAGATCCCTTCAGCTGGCGCACCAAGTATCCACGAAGCCCGACAGGTTAAGCAGAAGGAAAAGATCGAAACCAAGAAGGAAGAAATTCCTAATATGGACGAAAGAGCTGCTCAAAGCAGGGCTGCCGGAAACACCCAGCCGCGTCAGCAGGAAAAAGTGGAAACTATCGTAAGAGACAAACCGAAGATCGGAAGAAACGATAAAGTGACCATCAAGAACGTGATGAGCGGTGAGAACAAAAGCATGAAATACAAACAGGCTATTCCGCTACTGGACAAAGGAGACTGGGTGCTGGTAGATGAATAGAGGTTAGACTTTTGAAGTTAGATAGAACCAAAAATCCCGGAGCTTTGCTTCGGGATTTTTTGATATAATACGCACTTCGACAGGCTCAGTGCGACAAGATTTTTCAGCCATCCCGAACAGTTCGTTGAAGTAAAACCCAACTAGGACTGCTTCCCTGAGCCTGTCGAAGGGGCAATCCCCTTCTTAGATTTATTCAGATTTACAAAATATTACTTTGCACCAGATCGGATATTATCCGACATGATAAGATTTATCATTTTTCAAAACGCACTTCGACAGGCTCAGTGCGACAAGATTTTTCAGCCATCCCGAACAGCTCGTTGAAGTAAAACCCAACTAGAACTGCTTCCCTGAGCTTGTCGAAGGGGCAGTTCAGGTAATACTTTTATTTAGGTTTACCGAATTGGGTATAATTCTTAGAGAGTCTTATTAATCTATCCCAATCATTTAAAATAAGCGCTTCCTTCTTTTTACGGCTCCAGCCCTTGAGCTTCTTTTCCCAATCCATAGCTATATCTGGATCGGTAAATTGTTCTATCCATTTCAATTCTACAGGCCTTCGGCTAAAAGTATAAGCGTCCGGATATTTTCCAGAATTATGCTCATTTAATCTTTGTTCCATATTGGAGGTCATTCCAACATAGTAAGATTTATCATTGCATTGAACTATATATACAAAATATAATTTCATAATTCCCAATTACCCACTTCGACAGGCTCAGTGCAACAAAAATTTCAACGAAGTTAACTTCATTTATTTAAAAGCACCTCGACAGGCTCAGTGCGACATTTTTTTGCAATCTAGAGGGGCTTGTCGAAGATTGAGCCTGTAAAGCTTAATCTGTTGAAGAATTAACTTCCTCGAACTGCTTCCCTGAGCCTGTCGAAGGGAGCAGTCCAACGTCAACCACTAGATAAAACTATATAAACGAAGTTAAAGTGATATTTTTTGAAAGCACTTCGACAAGCTCAGTGCAACAAAAGCTTCAACGAAGTTTAATTTCATTTATTAAAAAGCACTTCGAAAAGCTCAGTGCGCCAAATTATCCAGAATAATTAATACCCAAACTGCCTGTCCAAAAACCTTTTAAGAATCGGGATCTGTAAAAAGAACAGACCTACTAAAGCAATTGCATACTGCATGATCTTAGAAAATTCCAATACAGGCAGCTGAAAGAAATTAAAAGCTGGTGATCCCAGATCCCAGTTAAAAGAAACTTCCGCATACATACTATAAAGCAGGCCCATTGAAGAAAGCAGGACCCCTCCAATGATATACCACATAAAAGCCGGGATCAGCGGTTTGTATGGCTTTATTTTGGCAGTTTTCCAGCTTATTTGGCGCATGATATTATCTTTCATCCCGGCCGATGGTATCTCTGCTCCTACTTCATTCAGCAGCTTTTTTAGCAGCTCTTCTTCCCTATCAAATTGCTTTTCCATTTTTTGCTGATATTTCAGGTTTTATATAGCCCTTTAAAAGTGAAAATAATCTTTTACGGCTACGGTATAATTTTATCTTGATATTATCTTCGGTAAGTCCTGTAATTACTGAAATCTCTTTTACGGACTGTTCTTCGAAATAATATAAACTGATGATCGCTGCATCCTCTTCTGACAGTTTTTGTATACAGTTGCCTATCAATTCATGCCTTTCAGACTGGATCATATACTCCAGTCCATTTTCAATCTCAACTACCTGCTGGGCCGTGATCTCCTCAATGACCTCTAAATGCTGTTGTCTCTTATTCTTTTTGATCCTGTCCAGCGATTTATGATAGACTATACGATACAGCCAGGTGGAGAATTTTGATTCTCCCCGAAAACCAGGCAAGGAATCAAATGCCTTGATAAAACTGTCCTGCGCGACCTCCTCAGCCTCTTCCCTGTTTCTCAACATCCGGAAAGCAACTGTAAAAACAAAATTCTGGTAACGATCTACCAGCTCACCATAGGCAAGGCTGTCTCCCCCAAGGACTTTATCGATCAAATACTGGTCGGTTTTGCTGGTCATTATACCTGTATGACGACAAATTTCACCTCTAGGTTACAGCCGATCCTAAAAATAATTTAAAACATTTTGTAACCGGAATAAAAAACACGGCGTCCTAATAGAAAACGAACTTTTATTTTCAACTTAAAAATCAATTATTATGGGTTCAGAAGTAATCATCATGCCAATCATTTTCGGAGTAATTTTTGGAATGTTCTATTTGTACATCACAGCGAGAAACCGGGAACGCCTGGCTTTAATAGATAAAGGAGCCGACGCCAGCATCTTTTACAGCAAAAAGAAACATGTAACTCCTATCTGGAAGGTCATAGTCATCAACCTGGCATTGCTATTAGTGGGTATTGGTATTGGGATCTTCCTTGCCGAGCTCCTTCGCTCCGTCCTTGGAATAGAAGAAGATATCGTCTATCCCGGAACGATCTTCCTCTTAGCAGGTCTTGGTCTTTTTGCAGGATTCTTCGCCACCAAAAAACTAAATGAAGATGCCTAAGTAACACATCTAACACTCATCAAATCCCGAAAGCAATTTCGGGATTTTTAATTTTGGTAGTAGCTGGCGGAATTTTACTAATTTTAACACACTAATCAATCGACAACCAAGCAATGAAAAAATTCGCTATCGAGATCAAATGGGGTATAATTTTTACGATCGTCTCACTTGTATGGATGTTCATAGAAAAAGCCCTGGGATGGCATGATGAAAAAATCGCCCAGCATGCTATTTATACCAATATTTTCGGGATCGTAGCCGTTCTATTATACGTCCTGGCATTACTCGATAAACGCAAGAATTTTTATAAAGACCAAATGAACTGGTCGCAGGGCTTTGTTTCTGGAGTGATCATTAGTATCGTAGTGGCAATCCTTTCTCCCCTGGCCATGTTTATAACCCATGAATTCATCACCCCCGATTATTTTGATAATGCCATTACCCACTCAATTGAAATAGGTAATAAACGTGAAGATGCCGAGGCCTATTTTAATTTGAATTCCTATATGCTGCAGGCCTTTTTCTTTTCGCTCACCGTGGGTATTGTCACTTCGGCGGTGGTAGCCTTGTTTGTAAGGAAGAAGTAGTTTTTAGCATAAATTATTCTCAATCTTTTCAAAACATCGGGAATTTTCAGGATTTATTAGATAAGAAAAACTGAAATAAATTTAGGCCGCCTATAGTATTCTATTCCTACAGCGTCATGCTGAACTTGTTTCAGCATCTGGATAAAAAGAAGACCCTGAAATAAATTCAGGGTGACGCAGATTAAATCTTCAACAACAAATTAGGATCCGGGCAGATCTCTAAATAAGATTCCAGATCTTCCCTTTTTACCACTCCCGGGAAATCGCCGATTCTACCTTGCAGGTCTTCGATCACCTGGAAATGCAAATGCGGAGCATAATCACCATTTTCAGAGAAGTCTCCGAGTTCAGCTATTTTTTCACCGGCACTGACCTCTTTCCCAACTTCAAGATATGTCAGTGATCTTCGGCTTAAATGTCCGTAAAGGGTATAAAATGTTCTTCCGTTTAAAGTATGTTCCAGGATGATGGTAGGCCCGTAATCGCCAAAATTGGAATTGTCTTTAAAACTGTGAATTTTTCCGTCCAGCGGACTAATAATCACAGAATTTGCAGGCACCCAGATGTCCAGTCCTATATGAATATTCCTGTTGGAAGCCGCATTATTAAACAATTCGCTTCGATTATAAAGGGTTCTAAGCTCATTATATCCGCCATAAGCAGCTCGCGAATTTCGGTTTTTCAGGTATTCATCTATAAAAACCGAAAATGCTTCCGAGGAAGCAACTTCAAGTTTTAACAGGTCGCGATTGTTTTCTGAAAGATCGATATAGGCATAATCCCTATGCTCGTAATCTCCTCCAATTACAGGCGTAAATCCTGTTGTAATCTCATTCAAAAATTCGGCAAAGTTCTGCATCACAATCGGCAATTAAAAGAGGCCAAATGTAATGGCTAGAATTTAATTTATCAATACGTCGCTGAAATTTGCTTTGATAGAAATACTACCGTTTCCATTCCTGGATTTATTATACCCGTTAAGGATCTGGTTATCGTAAGATTTGGTAGACTTCAGCGTCATGCTTTGAGGATATTTGATAGAGCTTTGCATCCCGTTAAAATTAAAATTGAAAGCGGTTTCAGGAATATCCAATACAAGGTCACTGTTCTCCAGAGTTATGTTCAGGGTTTCAAATCCTGAACCAAGATCAGCAATTCGTAATTTGCCGAAGGAACCATTTAAAACCCCAGTCTTCTGAAGTTCCTTAATTACGATATCACTCGAATTGGATTCCAGTTTAATGCTTACCGCCTTATCTATGGTACAGCTCTTCACGAACTCGGTTCTAAGCACTCCATAATCCCAGTAGGCGATCTGAACTGGTGAATAGGCAACTTTAACATTGGTATTTGGACCCATGAGCCTGTTGGCTGAAAGCCGACTGTGGGACAGTTCGGCTTTCAGGTTCTTTACAGTGCTTCCCAGTTTAAGTTCACCATGACGTACATTCATATGCAGCTTGGCGTCATTGGGAACCCATAGCTTGATGGTCTTTTTAGATTTGGAAGTTTCCCTTCCGTCAAGAATATAGATATTGCCTCCGTTTTCCATCTGGGCTTCGAACTGCTTTCCGAATTGCTCACCCCAGGCTTCCATCTTCTTACCAAATTCCTCTCCCCAGGCTTCCATATCCTTTTCAAAGCCTTTGGCCCAGACTTCCATTTTGGCCTCATACTCTTTCTCATACTGTTCGCTGTTCTTCTCTACTTCTTTGGCCCACTTCTCCATTTTGACTTCAAAATCCTTTCCGAATTTCTTTTCAAAATTCTTTTCCCATTCCTTGAGATATTTATCACCATCTCTTTTATAGGCATCATAGTCGAATTTGATATGACTCATATTCTCTGTTAGCTCTGGCGGAAGCGGTTGTTGGGTCATGCCAGAGATCATTGGCCCCAGGTTTTCCATAAGAGGTTCCAGAATCTCGGGCAGCTGGGATAAAGCTCCTTCCAGCTGACTCATATTAAGGTCAATATCCATATTCATTCCGCCACCGGACTTGATCCTTACTTCGCCATTATCTGCTGAAGTTTGCAGGTCCCAGGCATCGAGGAATTTCTGGGTTTGCTCCTTGCTCATGCCCTCCAAGTCAATAAAAGCCTCGATCTTAACTTCATTCTTATCCCAGTTCTCTACCACGATATTGGTGTGTCGCGAATCTACCTTTACATCCACATTAGCCGAAGTCTTGTAGGTTTTGCTCAGTTTTTTGCTCTGGGCGAAGCCTGCCGCCGTGATGAAGAGCAGGCAAAGTATCATTAAATTATGCTTTGTAGTTTTCATTTCCATTATCTTTTGATTGTTGAATTTCCTTCAATTTGGTTTTTAATTTTGTGAGCAGGTCCAGTCTCAACTGCAGATTAGAGATCATGGCCTCCACGGTTTCTTCATTGATACCGGTTTCCTGGATCTCGGCATTCAATGCCTTATATTCATCATCCAGGGTTTCCAGCTTGGTCATAAATGCATCTATGAGTTCTTTATTCTCTGGAGTCATATCCAGTTTGGCAAGTTGAAGATTAAGACTTGCCATATAGTAATCTTCTATTTTCTTGAATTGAGGGGAAACATCGCTTAAACGGTATTCGTTTACCGGAGTGGTCTCCTCCTCATTGCCTTTTTCTACTACGGGTGTATCTACGATCTGGGTATTTTCATCACCAGGATTCTGCCCGGAATCGTTGAAAAAGAAGAAGCCTCCAATTCCCAGCGCCACTACCAAAATGGCAGCGATCTGTAAGATTTGATAAAAATTGCTTTTTTTCTTTTTCTCCGGGAAAGCTTCATCAAGCCTGGCTTCGAATCGATTTTGATGCCCGCTTTTAAGTCTTTCCGTGCTTATATGTTCCTCCTTGCGGAACATTTCTCTAATATCCTGTCCCATTGCTTATGGTTTTTAGTTCGTCCTGTAATTTTTTCTTTCCGCGGTGCACCAGTGTTCGTGATGCAACCTGTGTAATATCCAGTATCTCACTGATCTCTTCATGGTCATATCCTTCGATAAGGAATAACATGAGCGGATATTTATATTTTTCGGGCAGCCTATCGATCTCTCGTTTTACTTCTTCAATTCCGATTCCATCTTCCACCTGCCAGTTTTCTTCTTCCTCTACCGTGCCCATCACCTGTTCGTTGATGGCTACCAGTTCCATTCGTTTTGCCTTTAATTTATCCAGGCACTTGTTGATCACGATCTTCTTAAGCCAGGCACCAAAGGTGACTTCGCCGTTGAATTGGTGTAATTTGTTGAATGCTTTGATAAAAGCTTCCTGCATGGCATCTTCTGCCTCCATGGAATCCTTCATAAAACGTAAAGCCACATAATACATCCCCTCGCAATACTTGTTATACAGCTTGAGCTGGGCCCTCCGGCTATTTTGCTTACAAGCTTCTATTAACTGATGCTGTATCAACTTTAATTTGTTTTTTGATGGGTTAGTTCACTTTAAAGACGAGCTAAAAAACCTCGCGTTGCAAAAATTCCGAAAAAAAATTAGTTTCTGGGCAATATTCTTAAATTTAGGGATATAAGCTGAAGAAAAATGAATCCAACCTTTAAGGTATTTCTGAAGATCGCGGGTATGATCGTATTGCTGGGATTAATCCTTTTTATGATCATTAGATACACCACAAAGGCCCATAGTCCTGAGGATACGGTCATTTTTCAGAAGGATGAGCTAAGGATTGAGATTTTCTATAATCGCCCTTATAAAAAGGGAAGGGAGATATTCGGGCAGCTGGTGCCCTATAATGAAGTATGGCGAACCGGCGCCAATGAGGCCACCACCTTTGAAACCAATCATGACCTGCTGGTAGATGGCAGTTTATTACCTGCCGGAAAATATACCTTATGGACCATCCCAATGGAAAACAGCTGGAAGGTGATCTTTAATTCTGAAATGTACCCGTGGGGTATCGATATGGAGGAAAAGGCCTATAGAAATCCGGAATCTGATGCACTGGTACTCGAAAGGCCGGTTGAGAAACTTTCGCAAAACATAGACCAGTTCACCATCTTACTGGAACAGGAGGCTGAATTCATCAACATGATGTTCGTATGGGATCGCACGCTGGTAAGCCTTCCCTTAAAAATGGCAGAGGCCCCCGAAGGAGCCTCTGTTAATTAACTATTTTAATTTCCTTTTATTCTTCATCTAGTAGAAGGTTAAGGGTCACATCCACATTATCCCTGGTTGCCCTGGAATAAGGACATACTTCATGGGCTTCGTTTACCAGCTTTTCACCGGTTTCTACATCTACCCCGGGAATATAGGAATCCAGGATCACCGTTAGCTGCAGGTTTTCCTTATCGGTAACCCCAAGTTTTACGGTGGCAGTTACACTGTAATCTCCAAGATCGACCTTATGTTTTTCGGCTACATGTTCAAGGGCACTACCATAACAGGCAGAATAACCAGCTGCAAAAAGCTGCTCGGGATTTGAATAATTTCCTCCCGGCCCACCAAGGCCTTTTGGTTTTTTAAGTTCCATATCCAGAACACCATCTTCACTACGGGTGCGCCCGTTACGACCACCCTGGGTAGTTACGCTAGTTTTATACAAATTCTTCATTGCGTGAAATAATTTAAGTATTTTAGTTTCGCATCAATATACCACCCAATTGATCATGCCTCCAAATCAAATTCATAAATTTGTGCTAAATATTCCCTTCAGTTTTGAGTGAAAGCCCTAAAAAATCAGCCTTAAGCGAGTCGCAAAGCAAACCATCTTCCGGGAATGTTAGTTCCCAGTCGGCCAGTCGAATCAGGAATTTCAGAAAGAAAAAGGTTTCGATCGAACAACTGCTGAAGGATCTGCTCCAGGGAAACAAAACTGCCCTGGGCAAAGGAATTACTCTTATCGAAAGCAACCAGCTTAGCCATCAAAAACAGGCTGAACAGCTGGTGGAAGGCGCTCTTCCTTATTCTCAAAAATCGATCAGGATTGGAATAACAGGAGTCCCGGGAGTTGGAAAAAGCACTTTTATAGAAAGCTTTGGAAGTTACCTGATCTCCGAGGGCAAAAAAGTAGCCGTACTCGCGGTAGATCCCAGCAGCTCCGTCTCTCACGGAAGCATACTCGGCGATAAAACCCGTATGGAAAACCTTGTAAAGGAATCAAACGCCTTTATAAGGCCTTCCCCGAGTGGAGATTCTCTTGGCGGAGTGGCCAGGAAGACCCGCGAAAGTATCATTCTATGTGAAGCAGCCGGCTTTGATGTGATCCTTATCGAAACGGTAGGGGTTGGACAAAGCGAGACCACAGTTCATAGCATGACCGACTTTTTCCTGTTACTGAAACTGGCAGGTGCCGGTGATGAATTACAGGGCATTAAAAGAGGGATCGTGGAAATGGCCGATGCCATCGTGATCAACAAGGCCGATGGTGATAACCAGAAACCGGCCAGGGATGCGAAATTGGAATTCAACAGGGCGCTTCAGCTATATCCTGCCAAGGAAAGCGAATGGAAACCCGAAGTAAAACTGTGCAGTGCTTTATATAATGAAGGCATTCCTGAAGTCTGGAAAATGATTTCAGAATATAGGGAAAAGACAGCACAGAACGGCTATTTTGAGCATAACAGGCATCAGCAGAACAAATTCTGGCTGCACCAAACCATTAATGACCATCTCAAAAACAGGTTCTATAACGATCCGAAGATAAAATCAGCTTTAGAGGAACAACTTCAGCTTATCGAAGAAAACAAGACCACGGCCTTCGCAGCTGCTAAATATTTGCTAAGCCTGGACTGATTCATTTTTCAGGAATTTCCTGATCAAAAACTTCCGAAGTAAAAAGAACAGGTAACCAAACACCAAACCTATCAACATTCCGGTGATCACATCTCCCGGGTAGTGCACCCCAAGATAAATACGGCTATAGGAAACCAGCACGGCCCAGATGGCAAGAAAAACCACCAGTTTTGGATAATGCTCCTTGAAAATAAGACTAAGGAAAACAGCCACCCCGGTGGAATTTGCCGCATGTGCCGAAAAATAGCCAAACCTGCCACAACGTTCGGCGATGAACCGGGCATATTCCATCACTCCTTCCTGCCTGCAGGGCCGGGGTCTTTCAAAACCATGTTTGAACAGGTTCGCCAACTGATCTGTAGCAGTTATCAATAGTGCGATCACCACCATCGTAATGAGGGTTGGTTTTGAACCAAACTTCTTAAAAAGCAGATATAACAAAAAGGCATAAAGCGGGATCGCCATCCATTTATCGCTAAGGCCAATCCACAGCCAGTCCCAGGTTTCATTACCAAGGTTGTTGAGATAAAGGAAAAGCTCCCGGTCTAATTCTGAAATTCGTTCCATTAATCTTCTTCGTATCTGGATACCTCGCGATCGTAAAATTCACTGGCCTGAACGATCAGGTTTTCGGTCTCACTCGCAAGTTCCTTTTCGTCTTCCTTATCGAAGTCTTCAAACCATTCTATCTCGTCATTCTCAAGGTTGATTATAAATCGGGGGAATTCGGTATGGATCACGAAGATCGCTTCAGGATGATCGGTATTATCTCCTAATATGAATTTTGGAAGTTCCATTTATATAGCGGTATTAATTAATTCTTTAGTTCGTATCATTTTTTTGCTCAGGTAATTGAACCTGAAATATAGCAATATTGCAGAGGATGTCAAGCCTGCCAGCAGGCCAAGCCAGATTCCCATGCTTCCAAGCCTTTCTGCCTGGCCAAAATAGAAACTCACAGGGAAGCCTATCACCCAGTAGGAGATAAAGCAAATAATGGTGGGGATCTTCACGTCCTGAAGTCCTCTTAATGCTCCCAGGATCACGACCTGTATCCCGTCACTTAGCTGGAACAGTGCTGCAATTATGAGCAATTGAGCCGCAAGAGCGATCACCTCAGCATTATCGATATAAAAAACAGGTAGGATATCTTTTAATAATATGAACAGGATCGCAAAAACTGCTTCGATAAGGAAAACCAGCAAAAAGATAGAATAGCCAATTCTTCTTAGTTCCCTATAGGCTTTAAGGCCCACCTGGTTCCCTACCCTGATGGTCGCGGTAACACCAAGGCCAACGGCGATCATAAAGGTCATGGATGCCAGGTTCAGGGCGATCTGGTTTGCAGCCTGTGGATTGGTTCCCAGATTTCCTGCCAGGAAAATGGTTCCGGTAAAAATAGCTACTTCAAACAGCATTTGCAGGGCGGTAGGAAATCCCAAAGCCAGCAAACGCCTGAAAATATCCCATTTCAGCATTTCTTTTTTAGACCATTTAAAGTATTCACTGAATTTCTTCTTTCTTCTGAGTATTTCCCAAATGAACCAGAGCATAAAGAACCTAGAGATCAGAGTCCCAATAGCTGCTCCTTCAAGTTCCAGCCTCGGAAAGATCCAGATTCCGTAGATAAGAAGATAGTTAAAAACCACGTTTACCACATTAGACAACAAGGTCGCATACATGGCATAACGGGTTTGAGAAAGTCCATCGGCGAATTGTTTAAAGGCCTGGAAAGCCATTAAAGGCAACATGGAAAAGGCCACGATATTCAAATAGGGAATGGCCAGTTCTACCACCTCGGCCGGCTGGTCCAGGTAATACAGCGCCGGTTTGGCAATAAGCAGGAAAACGAACAAAAAGAGTCCGTTTAAGGTGCATAAAATAAGTCCGTGATGAAAATAACTTCTTCCGCCTTCCAGGTCGTCGGCACCATCGGCTTCGGCAATTAAGGGAGTGATGGCAAAAGAAAATCCTATTCCCAGGGACATGGCGATGAATACCAGGGCATTCCCCAGTGAAACTGCAGCCAGTGGTGCAGCTCCTAACCTGCCTATCATTAGGTTATCAACAAGCCCAACCAGCACATGCCCCAGCTGCCCCAGCATAACCGGGTAAGCGATCTTAAGGTTTTTCCTGAATTCTCTTGTATAGGCAGTTAATTGCAAAACTAAAATTTAGGTCTGCAAAGGTATAGGCTTTAAAATTCTTTTAAGCCCGAAAAAGTTGAAATCTTTAAAGGATCAGTCAGCGATCTCCTGGGTATTCTGAATAGGCTTTTCAAAGCCATACTTATCTACCAGGTAAACAAGAGAAGCCATGGTAGCCGCTCCAAGTTCCAGTTCACGTTTATTTACTTTATCAAAGGTATCGTTCGCCGCATGATGATAATCAAAATAACGCTGGGAATCGGGACGCAGTCCGGCCAGGACGGTACCACCGCCATTTAAAGGAGAAATATCGGCACCTCCGCCACCACGTTCAAAATAATGGATGAGATAGGGTTTGAATAATTTTTTCCAGGAAAGAACACTTTCAAATTGCTCCTTACTCGCTGTAATTCCAAAACCTCTGGGGGTAAACCCACCCGAATCGCTTTCCAGTGCGAAAAAATGATTTTCGCCTTTCGATTTTGCGACCTCGGCGTATTTATTACCTCCCCTAAGACCGTTCTCTTCATTCATAAAAAGCACTACCCGCAAGGTTCTCTTAGGTGTGTAACCTATTTCGCGGAACAGCCTGAGCACTTCCATGCTTTGTACTACCCCGGCTCCGTCGTCATGAGCACCATCACCAATATCCCAGGAATCCAGGTGGCCTCCCACTACCATAATATCCTCAGGAAATTCGCTACCGGTGATCTCACCAATCACGTTATAAGACTGCACGTCTTCGTGCTGCTCGCAGCTGAGTTTAAAAGAGAATTCAAGATCTTTCTGAATTTTAAGCATTCCGCTTAGATATTCGGCATCATTAGTAGAGATGGCCGCAGCCGGGATTCGGTCTTTTACTGGTAGATCGCCATAACTCATGGATCCGGTATGCGGAAAATCGTCCAGCCTGAGGTTCATAGATCTAACGATCACTCCTACTGCACCATATTTGGCTGCTTCTTTAGCTCCTGAATAACGCTGATCCACGCATCCGCCATAGGACTCAAAAGTATGGATCAGGTCTGCCCGCATGGGCCTGTTAAAAAAGACTATTTTACCTTCTATGTTTTCGCGACCGTATTCAGCCAGTTGTTCGATACCCTGCACCTCCAGCACCTGGGCTTTAGTGCCACCGGCTGGCGTAGCTATCGATCCTCCAAGGGCGGTTATATTCACATTCCTGGTTACTCCCGGCCCGGTTTGTACAAAGGCGAATTCACGTTCTCCACGCGTCCATTTTGGAACCATTACAGGCTGCAGCCACACTTTATCCAGTCCCAGTTCCTCGAGCTGTGCTTTGGTATATTCTACTGCCTGCTGTGCTTTATAGGACCCGGAAAGCCTGCCTCCAATTTCATTGGAAAGGTGATCCAGCCATTCGTAACTTTTGCCATTCAGCAATGACATGTCGTAGATCTTTCTAATGCTAAGCGAATCTGATATATACTGGTTCTGAGCCGTTGCGCTCATGGCGATCAAAAACAGCACAAGCCCCATTTTGAAGGTTTTCATCTGGATCAATTTTTGGGCTAATAAAATTAAAAATTTCAATTAAATGAAGTTTTATGTTTAATTGTTTTCCTTTTTCAACTGTTCCCTGTAAAGATCGAGGTGTTTCCTGATCTCCTGAGCAAGTTCTGGTTCCTTTATGTCCTTATATTCCTTCAGACTTTCATAAAGTATATTACATACCAGGAATCTTGCCGTTCGTTTATCATCGGCCGGAATAATATACCAGGGCGCCTTTTTTGTACTGGTTTTGTTTATCGCTTCTTCAAAATATTCCTGGTATTCATCCCATTCTTCCCGCTCCTTGAGATCCCCGGGCGAAAATTTCCAGTTCTTACTGGGTTTATCCAGTCTTCTCAGCAGTCTTTGCCGTTGTTCTTCCTTAGACAGGTGAAGAAAGAATTTAAAGATGATGGTGCCATTTTCAGCAATATGTTCCTCAAAATTTCGGATCTGTTCAAACCGGTCTTCCCAGAACTTCTCATCGATATCGTCTACGGAAGCTATTCCAGGAATATTTTCATTCAGAATATATTCCGGATGAACCCGGGTCACCAGCACATTTTCATAATGGGTGCGATTAAAAGCACCAAATTTCCCGCGCTCGGGCAGGGCTATATAATGTCTCCACAAATAATCATGCTTGAGTTCCCGGCTGGTTGGAGCCTTAAAACTATGAACCACCACTCCCCTACTATTGAAATCCTTAAAAACCTCCCTGATCAAACTGTCTTTCCCGGCCGTATCTGTACCCTGCAAACATACGAGCACCGAATACTTGCCATGCGCATACATGATATCCTGCCAGTCGCCCAGTTTCTGCCTTGTTTCTCTCATGCGCTGCCGGGTTAGATCCCTGTCCATTCCAAGGTCTACAAATGTAGGTTCCTTCTCGATCGTGATCTTTTGCTTAACACGGTAATCTTCAGAATTGAAATTTTTCATCTTGATAGCTTTGTTTTAAATATACGACCTTTAAAAATTTTTATTTTTATCTTCGCCAACAAAGAAATTCAGCTTGAACAAACAGGAAAAAGAAGAGATTATCGAAAAGGTATCTACCTTATTAAAAGAGATTCCTTCTTCGATGGATATCGTACGAACAGGCGGGAACAGGGACCGAAGATTCCGTTACCTGGCGACTCATATGGTGGAAAAGGCGATCGAAAAAGACGCGCTGATCGTTTCAGAAAACCGCCAGGGAATCGCCATACTTTTTAAGACCAGTAAAAAAGACGATAATATCTGGAAAGATCTGTGGTCTCAACTAAAACTGGTGGTGAATGTTACCGGCGTTCGTAATGCCATGAATATCCTGAAGACCCAGAAATATATCAAAGATCAGCGACCACAGGAAGGCGAATATCTATACTGCTGGTTCTGGGGAATCCTTAAGGAGTATCGCGGAGCCGAAACCCAGGTTGGTAGAGAGATGAAGGACGAATTCTTTAGAAGGGCTCACGAAACCGGTCTTGAACTATATGCTGAAACCCGCGGGAGAACGAATGCCATCGTTTACCAACGGGTTGGTTTTGATCTGTTTCACAAATGGGATCACCCAAGCGGGGACACCATGTATTTCTTAAAATACAATCCCAATAATCCAAGGAACAAAAAGTCCTAGAACCTGCTTCCGAATAATTCAACGTCTTCTTTGGTGATCTCTTTTCCACCAAGGATGAAAAGCCGTTCCACAACGTTACGCAATTCGCGAATGTTCCCGCGCCAGTCGTAATTTTTCAGTACCTCGATTGCATCACTGGTGAATTCCTTCTTATTGGTGCCCTGTTCCTGTGCGATCTTTTCGCTAAAGTATTCCACAAGAAGTGGAATATCTTCTTTACGGTCCTTGAGCGGTGGCACTTCGATAAGAATTACCGCTAGTCGGTGATAAAGGTCTTCCCTGAATTTATTCTCTTCGATCTCTTTTTTCAGGTCCTTATTGGTCGCAGCAATCACCCTTACATCTATTTTGATGTCTTTATCGCTACCAACCCTGGAGATCTTATTCTCCTGAAGCGCCCTAAGTACCTTGGCCTGTGCCGAAAGGCTCATATCGCCTATCTCATCGAGAAAAATAGTTCCTTTATTAGCGGCTTCGAATTTCCCTGCACGATCCTTGTTCGCCGAGGTAAATGCTCCTTTTACATGCCCGAATAATTCACTTTCTATCAATTCTGAAGGGATGGCGGCACAATTCACTTCTATCATGGGGCCCTTAGACCGGTCGCTCTTTTGATGAAGCCAGTGCGCTACCAGCTCTTTCCCCGTTCCGTTAGGTCCTGTTACCAATACCCTGGCATCGGTATGCGCTACTTTCTCGATGATATTTTTGATGTGTTTGATCTCGTCTGACTCACCTATCATCTCGTAATTCTTGCTCACCTTCTTCTTAAGCCGGGTATTCTCTACCTCAAGTTCCTTGCGATCCAGTGCATTGCGTACAGTGTTAAGCAAACGGTTGAGATCTGGTGGTTTTGAAATATAGTCGAAGGCTCCTATTTTCATGGTATTTACCGCCGTATCCAGATCGCCATGACCAGAGATCATCACCACCGGGATTTCGGGTTTTATCTTTTTGACTGCTTCCAGCACCTCAACACCATCCATTTTAGGCATTTTAATATCGCAAAGAATAAGGTCAAAATCTTCATCTTTGACCATATCCATCCCTGAAAGCCCATCTTCGGCCTCAGTGACTTCGTATTCTTTGCTTTCTTCGGTTAGGATCTTGTTTAAGACCCTTCTTATCGCTGCTTCATCTTCTATTAATAAAATCTTTGCCATTAGAATATTGAAAATTTTAATCCACCTCTTCCGTAAAAGGTGTTGGTTTTGTTAATTGTATATACATCATCCCTGTTACCGTCACGCAGCCTTATATCGTTAATTAGGGTATGTCCCGCATAGAAATAGAAACTTAGATGTTCGGTGATACCGTATTCATATCCCAGGCCGCTTAACAGAATCGTCATAGACATACTATCAGCAATATTATTGTTATCACTGAGACCTGGCGTGACATCAAAATTTTTCTGAACATTGGCAAAAAAGCCATCCAGTGTCACGAAAGCCTGTAAATTATGTTTATCGTTAAAATAATACTTTAAATTGGATTTTGGAGGCCCAATGCTATAAGACCATTTTTCAGTCCATCTTTTATAATAATTAATTATTGGTAACGGGAACGGAAAACCGGCTGTGGTTGAATATCTTAACCCCACGATAAGCCTCCAGGGTTCATAATATCGTTCATCTTCCTTGATCTTAACAAATAGAACAGTTCCGGTATAGATCAGGTCTTCGTTTATAATTTTCCCGGTAGAAAAATTGGAGGCGATCTTAACACCTGTTTCGGCTCCAAACCTCCATTCTTCATTTATTTTGAAGGTATAGCCCAGGGTTGTGGTGAAAGATTGAAACCTGTCCAGATCCCTGGTATTGAATACTTCGGGATCATCATAAATAAAATTGACATTCCTGTATTCAAAACCCGGGATTAGGTAGGTACCGTCTTTTTTCAACTCGAAAGGAAAAGCTATTTGAGCCCTGGCCCTGCGAAAGGAATTATCTGAATTCTTCTGGGGAAAATAAGTGAATTCCAACCTCGCAAGATCGGTAGCCTGGGAAAATACAGTCTGGCAGCAAATAAAAATTGCAAGTACGAACAGTTTACGCATCGCTATCGCCATTTAAGGGTTCCACAGCTTTCTTAGGCTCGGGATAGAACATATGCACATCTCTTTGAGGGAATGGAATGGTTATATTGTTCAGTCTGAACATATTGTTGATCTTGAACCTCAATTCACTCTTCACCTTGGGATCTACAAAACTGTCTGAAACATAAAAATGCAGGGCAAAAAGCAAGGCCGAATCCCCAAAGTCTTCGAACAAAATAAAAGGTTCTGGCTTTTTAAGTATTCCCTTCTGCTCCCTGGCACATTCCAGCAGCACCTCCCTAACCTTTTCTACATCACTGCCATAAGAAACTCCAACCTTAACCTGTTCGCGGGTGGTTTTATGGTTCTGTGTGTAGTTGAATACCGTATCGCTGATAAACTTATGATTAGGTATAATCATTACCTTATCATCTCTTGTGAGTGCCCTGGTAGTTCGTAACTTGATCTCGAAAACCCTGGCAACCCTGCCATCCATTTCGATCACATCACCCACCAGCAACGATTTATCCAGAATGATAAAAACGCCCCCAATAACATCCTGGAAAAGTTCCTGTAAGGCAAGACCAATACCTACGAAAAGTGCAGCAGAGGCGGTAAGCAGTATGGTAATATCGATCCCAGCAGAACTAAGAGTGATGAGCACTACAGCCAGGTAAACTATATATTTAATGAATTTGAAGACGCTAATGAACTTAAGCTTGTCTTCTTCCACCAGTTTAGAAGTGATAAACGAACGAATAACGCGCAGGATAATACTGGTGAGTACGAATGCGAGTACCACAAGTATCACCATCCCAACTGAAAGGTTCACCTCTTCACCCCCAATAGGGATCTTGAATCCGAATTGCCATATATCTTTAATGGTTCCCCAGATATCCTGTTCGATCACCTCGGTAACCTTTTCTTTGACTTTTTGATCCTGCATAACTAGTATTTAAGCCATTTATAGATCTCTTTATAAGTTGGTTTCTTCCCGTACATGAGGATTCCCACCCGGTATATTTTCGCCGATATCCAAAGCACCGCTATGTTGGTCCCAATAAGTACCACTATCGAGATCAAAATTTCCCACCACGGAACACCAAACGGAATTCGCATGAGCATTACTATTGGTGAAGTTAAGGGTATAATGGAAAATATCGTGGAAACCGTACCATGGGGATTCTCAACTACCGAAAAGAAGCCTACATAAATCCCTAATATCAGCGGAAGTATTATGGGAAACATGAACTGCTGTGTATCGGTCTCGCTGTCTACAGCCGCTCCAATTGCCGCATAGATAGCACTGTACAGGAAATATCCTGAAATAAAATAGATGAAAAAGAAGGTGATCAAACTGGCATAAGGCAAATTAAGAATATCCACCATCAACTGGTTGATCTCCGGTTGTGGCACCTGGTCTACGACCGTAGAGGCCGGTGTCTGCGCCGCCAGAGGATCAATACCTAGAAAAGAAGAGATCCCGAACAACAAAACGGTGCCAAGAAGTACCCAGATAACGAACTGGGTGATCCCGGCCAGGGAAGTCCCAACTACCTTACCTAATAATAACTGAATGGGCTTTACCGAAGACACGATGATCTCGATAATTCGGTTGGTCTTTTCTTCGATCACGCTGCGCATAACCATATTTCCATATATGATAATGAACATCATTAAAAGATAACCGGCAGCTCCGCCAAAGAACATCTTGATATAATTCGACATTTTAGAGCTCCGTTCCCCCGCAAAATTCTGGATATCTATATTTACCTTGGCACGTGCCTTATCGATCTCTGATACATCTATTCCCTTATCGATAAGTTGCTCCCTGGTTAATTTATCAGAAATGGTCTTCTCGATATTTTCTATAGTACCAAAACCTGGAGTATCCTTGCCGAAGAACTCCACATTGGTCTTTTCACCTGGCGCCGAAGAGATATGAATAAGTCCGAAATATTCATTGGTTAGCACTTCCTGTCGTGCATCTGCAAGATCCCTTCCCGAATAGTCGAGATACTGCACATTTTTGGTATCCTTGAATTCTGAAGCGAACATCCCGCTATCGTCATGTATCCCAATTATCTTTTGTTCGGTGCTGTTAAGCATGCTCAAATAAGCGATCAACAATATCATCCCAACAAAAATAAGCGGACTCAAAAACGTCATCACGATAAAGGTCCTGTTACGGATTCTCGCCAGGTATTCACGATGAATGATAAGCCTTAAATTACGCATTTTGGGTCACCGTTTTAATAAAAATATCGTTTACCGAAGGGATCACTTCGACAAAATGGTTGATCCGTGCCCTTGAAAGTAAAAATTGGATAAGCTCGTTCGAAGTTTCATTTTCACCTATTTTAATGCTTAGCTTAAGATCATCCTGAATACTCTTGAACCTGGCAGGCCCAACCTGGAACCGCGTTTCGAGTTCCTGCCGCAGGGTAGCCTCATCAATGGCATCCAGCCCCACTTCAAAGGTATTGGATTTATATTCTTTTTTAATTTCTGAAACCTTGCCGTCCAGCAATTTATTGGATTTATGTATAAGTGCGATATAATCACATAATTCCTCCACGCTTTCCATGCGATGGGTAGAAAAAAGAATAGTGGCTCCTTCCTCCTTTAACTGAATGATCTCATCCTTGATCAAATTGGCATTTACGGGATCGAAACCACTGAAAGGTTCGTCGAAGATGAGCAATTTTGGCCTGTGCAGCACCGTGATCACGAACTGAACTTTTTGTGCCATACCCTTAGAAAGTTCCTGTATCTTCTTATCCCACCAGTCTTCGATTTCCAGCTTCCTGAACCAAAACTTAAGGCGTTCCCTGGCTTCTGCCTTGCTAAGCCCTTTTAACCTGGCAAGATATAAAGCCTGTTCTCCAACCTTCATTGATTTATACAAACCTCTTTCTTCGGGAAGGTATCCTATATGAACGATATCATCCTGGTGTAATGGCTTTCCATCCAGGTAAACCCGGCCTTCATCGGGCATGGTTATCTGGTTTATGATCCTTAAAAAAGTGGTTTTTCCTGCCCCGTTAGGTCCTAAAAGTCCGAAAATACTTTCCCTGGGAATATTGATTGAGACATTGTTCAGTGCAGTAAAATTTCCAAAACGCTTGTAGATATTTTCTGCCACTAAAAGATTTTCCATATAGCCATTTATAGGGATTTTAAAGATATACAAATACAGAGAGAGTGGGAGCCGATTAAGAAGATTTTATAATTTGCAGGCCCCCCTGAAAGCACAAAACCCACCCTTAATTAAATTAAGGATGGGAAAAAAATTGCTATGAAAAAGAAAAATTATCACTAATAGACTTAGTGATAATCAAATATATAAATTTTTTCTTAAAACCATCTTTTTAAGAAAACATATCTTTTACTTTCTCAAAGAAGCTTTTGTCGCTTTTTTCGGGACTTGGCCTGAAGTTCTCGTCTTCAGCCATACGCTCGAAGAATTCTTTTTGTTCTCTGGAAAGGGTTTTAGGTGTCCAAACATTTACATGAACTAGCAGATCTCCCTTGCCATATCCATTAATACTGTTGATCCCTTTACCCCGAAGTCTAAGAATTTTACCAGACTGAACGCCTTCATCGATCTTGATACGCACCTTTCCGGTTACCGTATCGATCTCTTTCGAGGTTCCTAACGCGGCTTCAGAAAAACTGATATAAAGATCATAATGAAGGTTATCTCCTTCTCTTTGCAGGCTTGGATGTTCCTTCTCCTGGATGGCTACCAGCAGATCTCCGGGAATACCATTTCCGGGGGCATCATTACCTTTTCCTGCTACTTTTAGCTGCATGCCGTCTTCAACTCCCGCCGGGATCTTGATAGAAACGGTTTCCTCGCTGGTTACCAGCCCCTGTGCATCGGCACCTTCCGGCTTTTTATCGATTATCTGGCCGCTACCGCCACAGGTCGTACATGGAGAAGCGGTTTGCATTCTACCAAGTATGGTATTGGTAACCCTGGTCACCTGTCCCGTACCGTTACAGGTACTACAGGTTTTATAGGTAGTACCGGGTGCCTGTACTTTACGCTTTACCTTGATCTTCTTCTCACAACCATTGGCTATTTCTTCCAGCGTTAAGCTTACCCTGATACGAAGATTGCTACCTTTGGCACGTCTCTGGCCGCCTCCAAAACCGCCGCCAAAGCCACCGAAGCCACCTCCAAAACCGCCGCCGAATATATCGCCGAACTGGCTGAAGATGTCATCCATGTTCATTCCGCCGCCGCCAAAGCCACCGCCTTCAAAGGCCTGGTGCCCAAAACGATCATATTTGGCTCGCTTCTCCTGGTTGCCTAAAACTTCATATGCCTCAGCAGATTTTTTGAACATATCTTCTGCTTTTGAATCGCCCGGATTTTTATCGGGGTGATATTTCAAAGCCATTTTTCGATATGCTTTCTTGATTTCGGCTGCTGAAGCGTCTTTACTAACGCCTAATATTTCGTAATAATCTTCTTTCATTTCTGATTTTTACTAATTCGTAAAAAGTTTTTACTGGCCGGTAACTACTTTGGGATACCTTATAATTCTTTCGCCCAGTTTATAACCTGGCTCCACTACATCAACAATCTTGCCTTTAAGATCATCTGAAGGTGCAGGAATTTGAGTAATAGCCTCATGAACTTCGGCATCAAAGACATCTCCCTTTTCTACAATCATCCTCTCCAGTCCTTTAGCCTTCAGGGTTTCCTTCAATTTATTATGAATAAGCTCGATCCCGCGAATCAGCTCTTCATCGCCAGATTTTCTCATTTCATTCAGGGCCCTGTCAAAATCGTCCATTACCGGCAGCATGGCTGTCAATACTTCCTGATTGGCAGTCTTGAACAATTCCAGTCTTTCTTTAGAAGTACGCCTTTTATAGTTCTCAAATTCAGCGAAAAGTCTTAAAAACTTATCTTTTTCTTTCTGAAGTTCCTCCTTTAATCGGTCTTCTTCAGAAAACTCCATATCGTCTGTATCAGGCTTTTCATGCGCGGCCATCTCTTCTTCTTCCACCTCATCAATTGCGTTATCTATGGCTTCTTCTACCTGATCCTTGATTTCCTTATCGTGCTTGGTTTTATCTTTTTTCTGACTCATTTCAAAACAATTTCATTTCAGGCTCTATTAGTCAAATTCGTTGCCAATCGATTCAAAATGTCAAAATGTCACAAGATTTATTTAATAAAACTTTAGGAACTCGGTTTATATTTCTGACTAATTTTGCCCCGAACTTTAAAAAACCTAAATACTATGAAAAGGATATTTTTTAATTTAATGTTCGTTGCAGCCACAACCCTGGCTTTAACGTCCTGTAAGAATAACAGTAACGAGGCAGAGACTTCGGAAGCTCAGGAAGTAGCTACTGCCGAGGCTGAAGCAGCCAAATTCAGCGTTGATACCGAAGCATCGGTTATCGAATGGCAGGGATCCAAACCTACCGGAAACCATACCGGAACCATTAGCATCGCGCAAGGTACTTTTATGGCTACCGACAGCCTTATCCAGAGTGGAAACTTTGTGATAGATATGAATTCTATTGAAGTGACCGATCTTGAGGGTGAAGATAAGACCGATCTTGAAGCTCACCTGAAAGGAACCGTAGAGGGACAGGAAGGAGATTTCTTCAATGTGAACAAATTTCCAGAAGCTACCTTTGAAGTTACCGGGATCACCGAGAAGGAAGGACAAAAAATGCTTCAGGGAAACCTTACCATTAAAGAGGAAACCAAGAACATTTCTATTCCTGTAAGCATTAACCAGGATGGAGAGAATATCCAGATCACCAGCGAACAATTCGCAATAGACCGCACAAAATGGAACGTGAACTATGGTTCAAAATCTGTTTTTGACGGGCTTGGTGACAACTTTATCAATGACGATATTGAATTAACGATCGATCTTAAAGCCAAAAAGGCCTAGATCATCAATCGTATAGAAAAAGAAAAGACCGCTAATTGCGGTCTTTTTTTTATTTTAGGTAAGATCTGCCAGCGCCCTGGCCAGGTTCTTATATTTAAAATTATACCCGGCGGCTTCTATCTTTTTACAACTCACTAACTGACTCGACAGTACGATCTGCGACATTTCTCCCAGCATTGCTTTAAGGGCAAATTTTGGAACATTGGGCAACCAGACCGATTTCCCCATTTGTTTGGCCAGCTCTTTTGTGAGCTCCTCATTGGTCACAGGGTTTGGCGCCACCGCATTATAAACACCTGTTAGGTTATTTTCGATCGCGAACAGAAAAATGCCGGCAAGGTCTTCAATATGTATCCATGACTGCCACTGCTTGCCACTTCCCAGGGCAGACCCCATGTTAAGCGATACCGGCTTTTTGATTTTTTCAAGCATTCCTCCTTCTTCTGCCAGCACCAGGCCAATTCGAATTTTGGCCACATCAATGCCAAGACTTTCGAATTCATCGGCTGAAGCTTCCCATTTCCTTACTACTTCACCTACAAAATTGTCGGCAATGGATTCATCGTCTTCATGGTATAATTTTTCAAGAGAACTGGGATAAACGCCAATGGCACTCGCCGAAATGAAATTTTCAACCTGGTGATCATTATCGGCCAGGGTTTTCAGAAGTAATTTAGCCGTTTTAACCCGGCTGTTAATAATCGCCTTTTTGTAGGATGGCGACCAGGGTTCTGCAATACTGGCTCCGGCAAGGTGCACGATTGTTGTCACTTCTTCCAGGCAACCCTGTTCAATCTCATCAGATTTTGGATCCCAGTAGAAGCCCTGGTAATTTTCCTTTTTCTCGATCTTGGATTTACTGGTAGTGAGATAATTGACCTTTATTCCTTTCTCGTGACAAAGACCAACCAGTTTCTCTCCAATCATTCCCGTGGCTCCGGTTATTAAAACGCGCATGTTTTTTCTTTTGAAGATAAAAAAGTAATCACGCCCGTGCCTTGTATTTATTAGAGGTTTAACGGATTAGAACCTAACTTTTAACAGCCCTTAACATTTCTCGTTTCCCGGGTGGCCCAGGCAGCTTTTCCACCTGGAAACCATTGGCTTGCATGGCCCGTCTTACGCTTCCCTTAGCCGCATAAGTAACCAGTATCCCATTACTTCTGAGCGCCCGGTACATAAGACTAAAAATTTCTTCGGTCCATAATTCAGGCTGAACACGTGCACCAAAAGCATCAAAATAGATCAGGTCGTATGCCGCCTCATCCCTGATTTCCTTAAAATCCTTTTTTTGTTTGGTAAGCTGAAAAGCTTCAGAAACATCGCCTTTCTTTTCCCATTCCTGTTGATGCATTGCATTGAATACCCAATCTTTTTCTGAAGCCGAAACAACTTCGGGATAATTGAGCCTTTCTATCTCTTCCAGTTTTACAGGAAAAGCCTCCACTCCGGTATAATCTATCTTCAGTTTTAATTTTTCAGCTTCAAGAAAAGTAAGGAAAGCGTTTAATCCTGTTCCGAAGCCTATTTCCAGGATATCGATCTTCTCAATACTCCTATCGTCAACCAGCTTGTGCAAACCCATCTTCAGGAATACATGCCGGGCTTCCTGGACCGCACCGTGTTTTGAATGGTACTGCTCGTTCCATTCGGGTAAATGAATGGTTACCGAACCATCGGCGGTTTGTATGATCTTGCGTTCCAAATTATTGTTTTATCAAAACCCCGTTAGCTAAAAATCCCGGGGATCTTTTTGGCTGAAGGATCGCGGCGATTTCTTCTTCTGACTTACCTGCATCCTCGGCGAAATGTTTCTGGTCTTCAACCGAAGTCTCTTCAATAAAGGCAACGCCTTCTACGACCACTTCTTTTCCTTCGATGTCTTTCGGAACAAAAAAGCCATAATCCTTAAATTTAACCATTGGCTCCTCTTCCATATCCGGAAGATTCAGGGTCATCCAGCAACCTTTCATTTTACAAACGCTGTTCACGCTGGTTCTGAATTTGACCTTGACCGTGTCCCCTAATTTCAGGTTCTGAAATTTTTCAGACATTTCTTCAGCAGTCAGTGCACCTTCAGCCGAGATATTAGCACCAAAACCTGAAAAGTTCTCCTGGGTTTCTTCCAGTTGTGCGATTTGCTTATTCTTATTTTCATCCTTGTTTCCGCAGCTCAACAAAAAAAGTGATGTTAATGCCACAATCCATATATTTTTCATCCTTAGGGTATTTAGTATGCCAAATTTACCAAAACTTTAGATTTTGATTCTTCTATTAAATGGGTAAATTTGTTGACTTAACAAATACAACCAATACGCACTCTCATGATAGATATACAAAAAGCTCCCAGTTCTAAGTTAGACCAGGTAAACTTCGATAACCTTACTTTCGGGCAGGTTTTTACAGACCATATGATGGAGTGCGATTTTAAGGACGGAAAATGGCAAAAACCTATCATCAAAGAATACGGACCGATCTGTTTGCAGCCATCAGCCAGGGTGTTCCATTACGGGCAGGCCGTTTTTGAAGGTATGAAAGCTTATAAGGATGCCGATGAAAGGATCTGGCTTTTCAGGCCAGACCAGAATTTCGAGCGCATCAATAAATCGGCCAAGCGACTTGCCATTCCTGAATTTCCTAAGGAATATTTCTTTAATGCCCTTGGAGAGCTTTTAAAGATCGATAAGGCATGGATCAAACAGGGGTTTGGAAACAGCCTTTATATAAGACCATTCGTGATCGCTTCAGAAGCCGGGGTTTCTGCTTCTGCAGCTAACGAATATAAGTTCATGATCATCTGCTCCCCTGCACAGGCCTATTACAGCGGGGAAGTAAGGGTGAAATTTTCAGAAAAATATAGTCGTGCTGCCGATGGTGGTGTTGGATTTGCGAAAGCAGCAGGTAACTATGGTGCACAGTTCTATCCTACCAACCTGGCCAAGGAAGAAGGCTATCAGCAGATCATCTGGACCGATGCCAATTCACACGAATACCTGGAAGAGGCCGGAACCATGAACATTTTCTTCAGGATTGGAGATAAATTGATCACTGCTCCCACCAGCGACAGGATCCTGGATGGTGTCACCCGTAAAAGTGTTCTTACACTGGCCGAGGAATATAATATCGAAACCGAGGTGAGAAGGGTTAGCGTTAAGGAAATAGTTGAAGCTGCTGAAAAAGGCGAACTTAAAGAAATGTTTGGTTCGGGAACAGCGACGGTTATTAATCCTATCGTAGGTTTCGGGCACAAAGGCAAAAAGTTCGAATTGCCAAAACTGGAGGATTCTTATGCAAGATTCTTTAAGGACAAACTAATGAAGATACAATACAATGAAGCTGAAGATAAATTCGGCTGGAGATACGAGGTGAAATAATTTAGCCCAAAACAGCACCAAAATCCCGGATTTTCCGGGATTTTTTATTTGGGTGGGAAGATCACCGGGATGTGATATTGTTTATCATTTTCTGGCAAGCCTGACGGGTTCGCACGTTCCAGCAACAGGTATCCCCTTTCATCATCTGGTGCATCAAATTCGATCCTGCCTTCGAAATTCACAAAATTAGTGGTCATCCATTCTCCTTTGGCTGAAATATAGCTTTCGGCGATTATTTTAAAATCCCTGTCCAGTAGCTTAAGCGGTGCATCGCCTTCAAAGAACCAGTTGCCTTTAGCTTTTCCTTTAATTTCAAGAGGTGAGGATATATCCTCGTTAGGCAAGGGTTCTTCCAGCCTGATCCAGTCCGAAATATTCTCTTCCTGAGAAGCTTGAAACTCGAAGCTATTGAGTACCTGAAGCAATTTTTTCCTGGCAGATCCATCAATTTCCCCGGAAAAGCTTGTACGGTCCTTTCCCATGGGATCGCAATTTCGCATCTCCTTCTGCTTGCCTTCCGCATCAAAACATTCAGCCTTAAAATCTGAAACCGGGAAATGAATAAAAATTCCACCATATTCTTCCCAGGCAGCAGGCATATTCCGAAGTTTTAAATAATAAGCCCAGGCCTCACCATTCTCCAGTAAATAAACGGTGCTTTCGGCCTTATCAATCGGAATAGTGATGGAACCCTGTGGTTGCCAGTTTTGCAGATCCTCCCTTCTTCCGGATGGCCCATCCACGCCAAAACCTTCAGGCAGGATAGCGATGAAAGTGAGTTCTGGCTCTTCATGAATGGCAAATGGTGGGTTAGATCCGTCCTTTGGATCGAAAATATTGATAACGGGACTATCGCCGGGAAGCTGGGATTCCAGCAGCCTGAATTTCTTAGGATAGCTTATTGAAAATCCAAACTCCTTGCTGGAATAGGTTTCAGACAGAGAAATTTCAGGTTTTAAAGGCACCTTATAATTTTCCTGGTTTTCTTCCTTTTTTTCAGCATTCTTACAGGAAAGCAAAAGCCCGAGGATCATAAAGAAATAGACAGGTCTCATCTTTTTCTTTTAAGATAAGAACGAGAGAATTGGATAGTTTTAAAATTCTCTAAAATCTGATCCTTATTTTTTTAAAATTTTATCGATGTCGGGTTTAAAATAATCAGGCCCTTTGAGCACCTTGCCATCATCGCGATAAATGGGTTTACCATCGGCCCCGAGTTTGCTCATATTACTGGCCTGTATCTCCTCGAAGACTTCTTCGATCTTATATTGCATCCCATGTTCGATAATGGTGCCGCATAGAATATACAGCATATCGCCTAGCGCATCGGCCACTTCGGCAAGATCATTATTACTGGCCGCCTCGAGGTATTCTTCGTTTTCCTCCTTCATGAGATTATATCTCAACAGGTTTTTGGCCTTTCCAAGATCGGCCACCGGGTGTTCATTGATCCCAAGGCCAAAAGCCGAATGAAATTCCCTAACGGCATCAATTTTTTTCTTCATGGTGCGTAAATTCTGAAAAACTTAACTTTGCGTAAAAATAACTAAAATGTTTTCCACCGGACAATTGATATTTGCAGGCTTCTTCGTGGTGGCCTTTATAATAGTGATGATCTTCAGTTATCGCAAAGACATCAGGCTACACAGAAAATATTACAAGGGAAGCCTGTATGTTCTTATAGGCTTTATCGTATTCATTTTATTGCTGTTCCTTATAAAAAGCCAGCTGAACCATTAGTCAGCATAGGAATTAACCTACATTGAATGACCTAAAATAATTATATTAGCGTAAACTAATTCTAACCAACAATGAAAATCCTTAAATACCTTCTATTTCTTATACTCATATTTATCATCGGGGCCTCTATCTATATAGCCACAAAAGATGGCAATTTCCAGGTTGAGCAACAAGAATTAATCGCCGCTCCCCAAGAAGTTGTTTTTAACGAGGTGAATAACCTAACAAGCTGGGAAAAATGGGAACCCTGGTCCAGGGAAACCGATGATATGATCGTTAATTACGGAGAAAAGACCAGTGGTAATGGTGCCATGTATTCCTGGAGAAGTGAGAAAATGGGAAATGGAAAAATCATTACCCAGGAAGTAAAACCTTTTTCAAGCATAGACCAGGAGATCGTTTTTGAAACTCCTTTTGGCGAATCCAGGAGTGATGTCTACTGGACTTTTGAGAAACAGGGTGACAGCACTTTGGTAACCTGGGGAATGAAAGGCGAACAAAGCTTTATGGAAAAGGCCGCTTTCACTTTTCAGGATCAAAGCCTCAGCGAAATGATGCAGCCTATGTTCCAGAAGGGTCTTAACAATCTGGAAGAAGAAATTATTGAAAAGATGGAAGCCTATTCTATCAATATCGAAGGTGTAACTCAGCATGGAGGTGGGTATTATATGTATGTAACTACAGCCAGCAACATAAGCCAGGTACAGGAACGAATGAATGATATGGTCGCCCAGGTAGATCAATATATGACAACCAACAATATCGAAAAATCTGGGAATCCGTTCGTGTTATATAACCAGTGGAACGAAGATGCCGGCACCGCTATTTACTCTGTAGGTTTTTTCACCCCAAGTGAAGTGGTAACTCCGGCCGACAGCAAGGTGCTTAATGGCTACCTTCCAAACCAAAGAACCCTGAAGGTTAGCTTAAAAGGTAATTACAAAAATCTTGAGGAGGCATATAACACCGCCTACAATTATATTTCTGAAAACGGGTTAACGGCTAATCCAAACGCTCAGCCTTTTGAAGTATATGTTACCAACCCTGATAACAGTTCAAATCCAGCCGAGTGGGTAACCAATATTTATATTCCAATTATGCCGGAAAGCAGCCTGTAATGATCAAAAACCTAATTCTTGTATTCATAGGTGGTGGCCTGGGCAGTAGCCTAAGGTACCTGATTGGCCGGTATTTGAATGCAGAAAGCCTTATTCCCTACGGTACCTTCCTGGTAAATGTCCTGGGAAGTCTATTGATCGGGATCATCCTGGGCTGGTCCCTAAAAAATGATTCCCTTAATTCTCCTTTGAACTTTATCCTTGGAATAGGTTTTTGTGGCGGATTTACCACTTTTTCCAGTTTTTCATTCGAAAATTATTCGCTTCTGAAAACAGGAGATTACTGGGCATTTAGCCTTTATTTTTTCGGAAGCCTTTTTCTGGGAATTATGGCCGTTCTAACTGGAATCCTCATTTCCAAATTGATCCCATGACAGGATAATATATTATTCTTAATTTAAAACTTATTTATTAAGCACCCTAATTTTTTAGGGGTGTTTTTTATTAAAACAATATTTATTAAGCATTGACCTATGTTTTTATATAGGTATTAGTCTATTTTTTTATTTTTATCACACAAAATTGAATTATGAAGAAAATTGAAGCAATCATTCGAAAATCTGAATTCGATGAGACCAAGGAAGCCCTTCACGAGATAGGGGTAACCTTTTTTAGCTACTGGGACGTTACCGGCGTTGGAAACGAAAAGGTAGGACATGTTTACCGGGGAGTGAGTTACAGCACCTCAGACATTCAAAGGCGTTATCTCTCTATAGTGGTTAACGACGACTTTGCCGAAAAAACCATTCAAACCCTCCTCAGGGCAGCTCATACCGGAAAAGTTGGGGACGGCAAGATCTTCGTTTCAACCATAGATGAAGCTTACCGTATAAGAACCCGTGAAAGAGGTTCAGATTCACTTATTTAATCAAAAAAAGCTACAGAAAGATGGAAGGAATGTTAACGATCAATAATGTATGGATGATGATCTGTACGGCGCTGGTTTTCTTTATGCACCTTGGATTTGCCTTGCTTGAAATTGGCTTGACCAGGCAAAAGAACACCATAAATATACTGTTCAAGAACCTTTTCATAATCACTACTGGCCTGCTCCTCTACTGCCTGGTTGGATTTAACCTTATGTATCCCGGGGAATTCAACGGCTTTTTTGGCTTTGCCGGTTTTGGACTTGACAGTCCAATGTTGAATGGTGGACTGGACCTAAGTTATAATGAAGGCTATTCCTACTGGACCGATTTTCTTTTCCAGGGAATGTTTGCTGCCACGGCTGCTACCATCGTTTCTGGAGCGGTCGCCGAGCGCATGAAACTCCAAAGCTTCTTTATTTTTGTGATACTGTATGTAGGCATCGTTTATCCCATAGCCGGATCATGGAAATGGGGTGGCGGCTTCCTGGATGAACTGGGATTCTATGATTTCGCCGGTTCCACCCTGGTTCATTCGGTTGGAGGATGGGCGGCTCTGGTAGCTATCTGGCTTCTTGGGGCTAGGATCGGGAAATTCAGGGACGGAAAGATCTATGCCTTTCCCGGCCATAATATGGCTTATGCGACCGCCGGGGTGATCATCCTGTGGCTTGGCTGGTTTGGTTTCAACGGCGGATCAGTGCTCTCAGCCGATCCTGCTGCCACTTCCCTGGTGCTGGTAACCACCTGTCTTGCTGCAGCTGCAGGGGGTATCTCTTCCTTCCTTTTCTCGACTTTTCTTTATAAGAATTATGATATTACTATGTTCCTAAACGGTATACTGGGAGGCCTGGTAGGAATTACTGCCGGAGCCGATGTGATGAGCCCACTTGACGCCATTCTTATTGGTTTGATCGCCGGTGGGATCATCGTTGGTGGTGTTGCGCTTATTGACAGGCTAAGGCTTGATGATCCTGTTGGTGCGGTGACCGTTCACCTTATCTGTGGAATCTGGGGCACCCTGGCCGTTGGTATCTTCGGAAGCCTGGCCGGATGGGACCAGTTCCTGTACCAGTTAATAGGAATAGGTAGTTACGCTGCTATTTGCCTGGTTGGTTCATTCCTGATCTTCTATCCGCTTAAGCTCAGTATAGGACTTAGAGTTTCCTCCCGTGAAGAAACTGATGGACTTGACATTCATGAACACGGAATGGAAGCCTATCCGGATTTCGGCCTGAAACAGCCTTAATTCATATTTTTCGTTGGTTAAACTAAACGGAGCGTGCTAAACGCTCCGTTTTTATTTCTAATAAATTTTGAACGGCTGTAGATAACAGGTGAATAATTCAATTACTTTTGAAGGCTCATCGAACTTTATGAAAAACCTGTTCCATTCATATTTCGAATCTTTTAAAGGTCTTCGAAAGGAGATCTGGCTGCTATCCCTTATCACCTTGATAAACCGGGCCGGCACAATGGTAATCCCCTTCCTGTCTTTATACCTTACTAAAAACAGGGGGTTCAGTCTTGAAGAAGTAGGCTGGATACTTACCTTTTTCGGCCTCGGTTCTGTGACCGGATCCTGGCTGGGAGGAAAATTAACCGATAAGATTGGGCATTACCGAACTATGGTAATAAGCCTGCTCCTGTCTTCAGTCTTCTTTATTCTTTTACAATTCCCATCATCGTTCTGGGCGATCTGCCTGGGGATTTACCTGGTTATGACAGTGGCCGATATATTCAGGCCAGCCGTGTTTGTGGCGATAAGTGCTTACAGCAAACCTGAGAATCGAACAAGATCGATAACCCTCATCAGGCTGGCGATCAATCTTGGTTTTTCAGCAGGACCGGCCATTGGCGGACTCATTATCGCTACGGCCGGCTACAGCGGACTTTTCTGGGTTGATGGGATTACCTGTTTCCTGGCCGGGATCTTATTGCTGAAGCTTTTACACCCCAAACGCGCAAAGACCGAAATGGAAGATACCTTTATACAGGCTAAATCGGCTATGAGTGACAAACCTTACCTGCTGTTCATTCTGGCAATGGTACTATTCGGCTTTATCTTTATCCAGTATTTTTCTACCATGCCACTGTATTATTCAGAATATCATAAACTGAATGAAATGCAGATCGGGCTTTTGCTAGGACTCAACGGTTTGCTGATCTTCCTTTTTGAAATGCCGCTCATCAAATTCCTGGAAAGCCGAAGGCATACAGCTACCGGTTACCTAATCCTGGGAACCTTTCTCACCGGGATCAGCTTCCTGGCCATCAACCTGAGCGACTGGGCGGGTATCCTGGTTGTGGGAATGCTACTGGTAACTATCGGGGAAATGATTGGTTTTCCCTTTTCGAATTCTTTTGCGCTAAACCGTTCAGATGGTAAGAAGAGAGGATCCTATATGGCGCTTTACAGCATATCCTTTTCGATAAGCCATATTTTTGGTCATAATTCAGGAATGCAGCTTATTAACCGTTTCGGCTATGAGTTCACCTGGTATTTAATGCTTGGTTTTGCTTTACTCGCCTGCCTACTGCTCTTTATTCTGAAGAAGATACTGCTAAGGGAAAATGTTTAATTATCCACCGGAGCTTCAGCTGGAAATTTTGACTCTTCGAGATATTTTTCAATGATAGAATTAAACTCAGGAGTCATTCGAAGGCCTAAGGTACCCTCGATATTGTAAAGTGCTTCCCTGTTAGAATAACCTGTCTTAAGCAAATCTTCCAGGTAAAGCAAGGCTGTTTCAGTATCACCGTCCAGGCTTGCAAGAGAGATTATTTTAAAATAGGCTTCAGGATCTGTTTTATTGATGACAGTTCTTAGCACGGCAATGAACATTTTAGTATCAATTGGAGCCCGTACTTTCATGATCGCGTCGAACTCCCGCCTTGAAATAAAATCCAGGTATCCATGTAGCCTATAGGCCATATTGGACTTAGCTTCGCTGGGATTTTCCTTAAGTTTATCCAGTTCATCCATCTGGTAGGCCCACCAGCCAATATTTTCAAAATTAGCAGACATTATATCGGTACGCATCAGGAATTCATATTCATCCTGCTGCTCCTTTTCATATTGGGTTGCCTGCCTAAATTCCCTTCGCTGTGAATTAAAGTTCCGGGGTGCTTTTACTTCTTTCATCTTTTCCTTGATCTCATCATCGAAACCAAAATCATCGTATTTATCTTCCATGCGCTCCAGTTTTTGATAAGCCGAAAAGTAATTACGGGTACGCCTTAATTTTTCGGCATAGGCCAGTTCTTTTTCAAAAAGATATCTTCGGAATTCCTCATCGGAATTCCTTTTTCCCTGCCTGATGGCCTGAAGTGTAAAGCCGCTCATCGCATTAGAGATCACGTCACTCTCGGGCCACTGGTCTTCCCTGCCTTCGAAATAGTAAACATCTGTTGGAAATCCAAGTTTATCAAAGAACCTGAGATATTCTTCTATCTGGTAAACCATATAATCCTGGTTACCGCCTACTCCAATGAACATATAGGGATTATTCCTGTTTACCATGTCCCTGTTGACAAAGGAGTTCCCAATAGCCATCACCCCGGCTATATCCTTATAGAATATGGGAAGTGCAGAAGCTATCTGTGCGCCTTCTCCCAGTCCTGCAGCGTAGACCAGTTCTGGGTTAACCGAAAATGCAGTCATAACGGTCCTCATCATGCTGGTCGCTGTAGTAAGGATGCTATCTATAGGGCGTTTAGTAAGATCAATATTAGCAGAAGCCACTAAATACCCCTGATTTTCGGCTGCGGGCTGGAACAAACCCGAAACATTTCTACCTCGACCTTTGGGATCAAAAACAAATATTACTGGCCATTGTTTATCTGTAGAATAATTGGAAGGCGCGAAAAG
Organism: Christiangramia oceanisediminis; assembly: GCF_022570735.2. GTDB lineage: Bacteria > Bacteroidota > Bacteroidia > Flavobacteriales > Flavobacteriaceae > Christiangramia > Christiangramia oceanisediminis. Next base: position 112,734 of record NZ_JANCNS010000001.1, read on the forward strand.
TGAAAAAGTTTCCTTCTCGCTTCCAGGAATGCTCAACGAATCGGTAACCCTACCTTTTGCAATCCTGTACTCCTGGGAAAGAGCAATTGGGCTTATGAAGAATATGACAATTATGGCAGATAGTAGTTTTCTCATGATTTCTTAATAGACCTAAATATAAGAATTGAATTTTTAATAACTCCATAAAAAAACCCACAGGATTAGTCCTGCGGGTCTTTTATCGATAATCTTAAGTTTTTAATTTCCTTTCACTGGCTGGTATTTCACTTTTGGCTTTTCTGGAAAAAACAATTTAGCAATAAGTGAGATAATTAATAAGTCTGCAAAGATCAGGAACATCACTCTAATCACTTCTATCCCATCAAACGACAATCCTGTGAATCCTATCAATCCTGTGATAACTGCTAGAACTAAAAACAACAACGACTTCTTCTTCATAACACGTATTTTTACTTTCTATTTGAAGCAAATTTAAGTACATATTGGTCGTGTCGATCCTAAAGAAATTACAATTAAATCAGATTTAACTAAACGGCAACAAGTTGATAAGCCAGTGTTAATATTAGCAATGGAATACTATCATTTTTAACTTAGCATTATACAGGGCATTAAAAAAAATATTAATCCTTCCATTGCCTTACCGGAGCATCTTCAATAACATCTGATAGAATAATATGCGTTCGCGTCTCACCGTACGTGATCAATTTATCGATGAGCTTTTCCAGGTGAACCTGATCATGCAACACCACCTCCATAATAATATTCTCGTTTCCGGTAATTCGATAACAATTAACGATCTCCTCAAAGTTCTTTACTGTTTCTAGAAATGCCTTTAACCTCCCGGTGAAAGCCCTTAAGTTAATTATGGCACGTAATTGATAGCCCATCTTTTGATGGGAAAGTTTAGTTTGATAACCTTTTATCACTCCGGCATCTTCCATTTTCTTCACCCGCTCTGCGACCGCTGGCGAAGTTAAACCTATCTTCCTGCCAATCTCGGTAAAGGATACCCGTGCATTCTTTTGCAATTCTTCCAGGATAGCCCAGTTTATTTTATCCATATTTTTTAAAGTATACTAAACTAAGATATTTAATTTTTAAAGAAAATTTAAGTATCAACCATAGTTTTTAAATTCATGAAAGTAATATTGGTAGTAAATTAGATAAAAAATTGATCGGGTGAACTATCTTTCCAAATATCGCGGAAACAGACATTCAAATCTTTACGAAAAGGCTCAGGAAATCAGGAATATTTCCCGGAGGATAACCGATTATCTACTTCCAGATATGGAAGCTTTGAATGAATATGGAATGGAGAATAAACAGGTTTATTTTACCGGTGATATTCTCAGGCATTCCAACTCACTTCTTGCCAGTATCGATAAGGCTGAAACCGAAAATTTCCAGGATACGCGAATGAAATATGTCGCCAGCGTCCAGTTGCTAACTGACAGGCTATATAAAACCTGCGAACGCCTTGAAAATTACAATTCTAACGGGAAGGAATTCCTGCAAATATTACGAAGAGAACTTTTGAAGTTTAGAAGACTTCAAAGAATCTGGAAATTAACGATTTAATGATTCTCTTAGAAGAATAAATCTTACAGATCAAGCATAAAACAAACCTCACAGGTCTTGGAGACCTGTGAGGTTTTTTAATGCCAATGAAATTTCGCCTTCCAGAATTATCTATTAAGCAATTAGTTCCAGCAGGGAATTCTTACAATTATCAAAAAACATACTTCTAAAAAAGTAAACCTCACAGGTCTTGGAGACCTGTGAGGTTTTTAAATCCTAATGAAATTTCGCCTTCCAGAATAATCTATTAAGAAATTAGTTACAGCAGGGAGTTTTTCAGTAATAAAAAACATACTTCTAAAAAAAATAAACCTCACAGGTCTTGGAGACCTGTGAGGTTTTTAAATCCCAATGAAATTTTACTTACCAGAGTATTCTATCAAGGAATTAATTCCAGCAGGGAATTCTTACAATTATCAAAAAACATACTTCTAAAAAAAAATAAACCTCACAGGTTTTGGAAACCTGTGAGGTTTTTAAATCCCAATGAAATTTCGCCTTCCAGAATAATCCATTAAGAAATTAGTTCCAGCAGGGAGTTTTTCAGTAATAAAAAACATACTTCTAGAAAAAAGTAAACCTCGCAGGTCTTGGAGACCTGTGAGGTTTTTAAGTTTATAAAGATCCCGATTTCGCTTCGCTCATCGGGATAAGCAGCCTGCACCGCTTTTCATTCATTTCATTCTGAAAAGCGGGCGATCTGCTTACATATTTCTTCTATACTGCCCTCCTACTTCGAAAAGCGCTTTCGTGATCTGCCCCAAAGAACATACCTTGGTAGCTTTCATGAGCTCTTCGAAAAGATTCTCGTTGTTCACCGCCGCTTTCTGGATTCTTTCAAGCGCAGCATCGGCTTTAGACTCTTTAGCTTTATGCAAAGTTTCCAAGGTCTTTATCTGATGTTCCTTTTCTTCTTCGGTGGCTCTAATCACTTCTCCCGGGGTTACTGTTGGTGAACCTTCTGAACTCAGGAAGGTGTTCACTCCCACGATTGGGTAATCACCGCTATGCTTCAAGGTTTCGTAATACAGACTTTCTTCCTGTATCTTTCCTCGCTGGTACATGGTTTCCATGGCTCCAAGCACCCCTCCTCTTTCGGTGATCCTATCAAACTCGGTAAGTACAGCCTCTTCCACAAGGTCGGTTAGCTCCTCAATGATAAAAGATCCCTGTATAGGATTCTCATTCTTGGTAAGCCCTAATTCTTTATTGATGATAAGCTGAATTGCCATGGCCCTTCTTACAGAAGCCTCTGTAGGCGTGGTGATCGCTTCGTCATAAGCATTTGTATGCAGCGAATTACAGTTGTCATAGATTGCATACAGCGCCTGCAGTGTGGTCCTGATATCATTAAAATCGATCTCCTGCGCATGCAATGAACGACCGGAAGTTTGAATATGATATTTCAGCATCTGAGCCCTTGCATTTGCCCCGTATTTATGCTTGAGAGCCTTAGACCAGATTCTTCGGGCCACCCGCCCTATCACCGCATACTCGGGATCCACTCCGTTCGAGAAGAAGAACGAAAGGTTAGGCCCGAATTTATTGATATCCATTCCGCGGCTCAGGTAATATTCCACGTAAGTGAAACCGTTAGCAAGCGTAAAGGCCAGCTGGGTAATAGGATTCGCACCTGCCTCGGCGATATGATAACCAGAAATTGAAACAGAATAGAAGTTCCTTACTTTTTCTTTGATGAAATATTCCTGCACATCTCCCATCAGTCTTAGTGCAAATTCAGTAGAAAAGATACAGGTGTTCTGCGCCTGGTCTTCCTTCAGAATATCTGCCTGAACGGTTCCGCGAACCACGCTAATCGTATCGGCTTTTATCTTTTCATATACATCTTTCGGAAGCACCTGGTCCCCGGTGACTCCAAGCAACATCAGTCCCAGCCCGTTGTTTCCTTCCGGAAGTTCCCCGCGGTACTTAGGCCTGTCGATTCCCTGGTCGTCATAAAGCTCTTTTAGCTTTGCTTCCACCTTATCTTCGAGTCCGTTTTCCTTGATATATTTTTCACAATTCTGATCGATTGCAGCATTCATAAAGAAACCTAGCAGCATGGGTGCAGGACCGTTGATGGTCATACTCACCGAAGTCATCGCGTCGGCCAGGTCGAACCCGGAGTACAACTTCTTCGCATCGTCGAGGCAGCAAATAGAAACCCCTGAGTTCCCTATTTTACCATAGATGTCTGGACGGTGATCAGGATCATTTCCGTAGAGGGTAACCGAGTCAAAAGCAGTGGATAATCGCTTAGCGGGCAGCCCCTGGCTTACATAATGGAAACGGCGGTTGGTTCGTTCTGGTCCTCCTTCCCCGGCGAACATCCTGGTAGGATCTTCTCCAGTTCTTTTAAAAGGATACAATCCAGCTGTATAAGGAAATTCTCCTGGTATATTTTCCTGAAGCAACCAGCCTAGTATATCTCCCCAGGCTTTGTATTTTGGAAGAGCAACCTTTGGGATCTGGGTATGAGAAAGAGATTCGGTATGTGTTTCGATCTTGATCTCCTTATCACGAACCTTGAAACTGTACACGGGCTCCCTGTATTTGGTAACCTTCTCGTTCCAGGCCAGGATCATCTCCCAGTTATAGGGGTCCAGGTCCATTTTGATCTTATCGAATTCGGCGAAAAGCAATTTCAAAAAGTCTCTTTGGGATTCCTCTGCATATTCATAAATTTCATCCTGGTCTATACCATTCTGATCCAAATATCTGGTTTGATCCTTGCCGAATTTCGTTTTAATCCCTGCAACGGTCTCAATTGTTTTATAAATACCATAAAGTTTCTGGGCAACTTCAACCTGGGAATTAGCTTTTTCATCGTAAGACCGGTTGTTTTCGGCAATTTCAGAAAGGTAACGCGTGCGTTTTGGCGGGATCACGAAGATCTTTTCGCTCATCTCTTTTGAAATCTCGAAAGTTGAAGAAAGGCCGGATTCGGTCTTTTCCTCGATCTTATCCATGATGCTTTTGTAAAGCGTATTCATCCCCGGATCATTGAACTGCGATGCAATAGTTCCGAAAACCGGAAGCTTTTCAGCATCTTCATGCCAAAGCTGGTGATTGCGCTGGTACTGTTTTTTCACATCTCTCAGGGCGTCCTGAGCTCCGCGTTTATCAAATTTATTGATGGCAACCAGGTCGGCGAAATCAAGCATATCTATCTTCTCCAGCTGGGTAGCAGCACCAAATTCGGGCGTCATTACATATAGTGAAACATCGGAGTGATCCAGGATCTCCGTATCGCTTTGTCCGATACCCGAGGTTTCCAGAATGATCAGGTCATAGTTGGCGGCCTTTAAAACATCAACAGCTTCAGCAACATACTTTGAGAGCGCCAGGTTTGCCTGCCTGGTTGCAAGCGAACGCATATACACTCTTTCGTGGTTAATGGAGTTCATTCGAATTCGGTCACCTAATAATGCGCCACCAGTTTTTTTCTTGGAAGGGTCTACCGAAATGATTCCGATATGTTTCTCTGGAAAATCCATTAAGAACCTTCTCACCAGCTCATCCACCAGACTTGATTTACCAGAACCGCCGGTACCGGTGATCCCAAGTACAGGTGTATTCTCGATCCTATAATCTTCGGGATGAAATGCCTTAAGAAAGTCTTCTCTTCTATTTTCGGCAAGAGATATCAAACGTGAGATGGTATTCACCTCCTTATTTTTCAGATTCTCCTCAACTTTTTCAGGGTGATCAAGATCAGGAACTTCATTGTCCACGCGCTTGATCATATCGTTGATCATTCCCTGCAATCCCATTTCCCTTCCATCATCTGGAGAATAGATCCTGTCTATTCCATATTCCATCAGTTCTTTGATCTCTTCAGGAAGGATCACTCCACCTCCACCACCAAAGATCTTGATATGAGCAGCACCTTTCTCCTTCAGCAGGTCGTACATATATTTAAAATATTCAATATGTCCACCCTGGTACGAGGTCATCGCAATGGCATGGGCATCCTCCTGGATCGCGCAATTCACTACTTCTTCCACGCTGCGGTCATGACCAAGATGTATCACCTCGACCCCGGTGGCCTGGATGATGCGACGCATGATATTGATGGCAGCATCATGACCATCGAATAGCGATGCAGCCGTTACAATTCTTATTTTATTTTTAGGTTTATACGGACTTTGTTGTTCCATTTTTAATGATGTCTGAAAATTTGCCCTGCAATTTACGAAAATCGCAATGAAAGCTGTGTAAGATATTTCTTAAATACCTATAGTCATACGCCCTTTATTTTAAAGAGATTCACGTGACCTTTACTGCTTTAGCATTTAAATAACTTTTATGGTCTGTTTTTAAAAAACTGACTTTCTATATTTGGAAAAAATCGAACATGAAAAAAGTTTCAGCCCTTATTGCCATATTTCTTTTTACCAGTTGTGCAAAGTTACAGCAAATTGCCACCCAGTTTCCCAACTCGGGTTATGGAGTGAGCGAATCGGAGATCAATTCCGGGCTTAAACAGGCTCTTGAATTCGGAATTGAAAAAGAGGTGACCAAACTGGCCGAGGAAAATGGTTATTTTGCCAATGAACTGGTGAGGATAGGACTGCCTCCTGAACTTCAGAAGGTAGATAAAACCCTGCGAGATGTAGGTCTTGACGCGCTTGCAGATGAAGGCCTGAAAGTTTTGAACCGCGCCGCAGAAGATGCCGTAAGCGAAGCCATCCCTGTATTCGCTTCCGCAGTTCAGGAAATCACCTTTACCGATGCGAGGAATATTCTGCTTGGGAATGAAACGGCAGCTACCAGTTATCTTAATTCTAAAACCGAACAGGAACTATATAACCGGTTCAACCCCATCATTAGTAGTTCCCTGGATAAGGTAGGAGCCACAAAGGTATGGAGCAATATTATTCAAAAGTATAATTCGCTTCCCATTACCTCGAGCGTAAATCCCGATCTGCCAGATTATGTAACCAACGAAGCCCTGAACGGAGTTTACCTGATGATCGCCAAGGAGGAAAAAGAGATCAGGAACAATATTTCGGCCAGAACAACCTCGTTATTACAGCGTGTTTTTGCAATTCAGGACCAGCCAAGCCGGTAAAAATCCAATTTTTTAACAGTTTAAGCCTATTTAGGCAGAAGTTTTAAAACAAGCTTAACTGCTTATTACCAATTTCTAAGCTTTAAGCTTATTAGTTTTGAAACGATGTAGAATGAAAGATGTTGTAAGAAACTTTTAACCTGTATGTTTAGAATATCCGAAAATAAAACGAAAGAGGAGCGTTTATGCGAGAAGTATAGCAGATTGATGGAGCGTTCCTACAAACTTGCACTTACTGATAAGAGCAAAAGCGACCAGCTAAATCAACGAGCCAGGAATATCCTGGAAGAGCTGCAAAAAATGGATTCTCAGCGCATCGATTCCTGATGCATTTGAGTGAAATAATCGAAAGCTGCCAGTAAGCGGCTGCCATACCAGCTGAAAAACTCACCATCTACTACCAGAACCTTTTTCCCGAAGGCTTCAAATTCCTTTTTATGTTCTTCTTTAAACGGAAATGGCTCTGAGCTCAATAAAATGAGGTCAGGTTGTATCCTTTCTAATTCTTCAAAATCTGTTTCGGGATAACGTGTCTTTTGAAAAACATTTTCGAACCCGTTCAATTTCAGCATTGAATCGATAAATGTTCCTTTTCCGGCAACCATTAACGGATCTTTCCAGATAAAATAAGCAACTCTCTTTACTTCCTTATTTTCGATCTTATCTTTAAACGCCCGGGCTTTTTTCTGAACAGACCGGCTTAGGGTATTCGCAAATGCTGAACACTCAAAAATCTTTCCGTATTGTTCGATCAATTCGCAGGTAGAGTGGATATCATTCACATCTGAAACATGCACCGGAGCAACCTGTTCAAGGGCGTCCACCATTTCTACGGTATTCTCTTCTTTATTGCATAAGATAATATCGGGTTTCAAATTCTGAACCTTTCGAAGGTTGACCTTCTTGGTCCCTCCAACCCGAACCTTGGTTTTTTTGAGATGCGCCGGGTGAACACAAAAGTGAGTAATGCCCACCAGTTGTTCCTCGAGGCCAAGATCGACGATCAATTCGGTCTGGCTGGGGACAAGGGATACAATTCGTCTGGGAGCTTGCCTAAGTTCGATCGTCCTGTTAAGCTGATCCCTGAATTTCATAAAAGTGTCTTATAATTTTTCCAGTTCCTGCGCCATTTGTTTCTGAAGGGCTTCAGCCTTGGCTCCTGCTATTTCAGCGAAATTGGAAGAATCTGAAGCATAGATGATCTTACGCGACGAATTCACCAGCAGGCCAACATTTTTGGTCATCCCGTATTTGCATACTTCCTCCAGGCTTCCTCCCTGGGCACCAACGCCAGGAACCAAAAGGAAACTCTCGGGAATGAGCTTTCTTATTTCCCCTAGAAATTCAGCCTTGGTGGCACCAACCACATACATCAGGTTTTTAGCGTTCTTCCAGTTTTTAGAGGTTTTCATGACTTTTCGGTAAAGTTCCTCGCCATCGGTTTCCAGGGTTTGGAAATCAAAAGCGCCTTCATTGGAAGTCAAAGCCAGCAAAATGGTGTGCTTGTTGGTAAACTCAAGAAAAGGCTCAACCGAATCCTTACCCATATAAGGCGCCACGGTAACCGAATCAAAGCCAAGGTCATTAAAAAATGCCTTCGCATACATCCTGGAAGTATTACCTATGTCGCCGCGTTTAGCGTCTGCGATCGTGTAAATCTCGGGATACTCGGTATGTAAATAATCTATGGTTTTCTTCAGTGCCTTCCAGCCATCAATCCCAACCGCCTCGTAAAAAGCGATATTAGGCTTGTAGGCCACACAAAACTCATGGGTCGCATCAATAATAGCCTTGTTAAAGCTGAACACAGGATCTTCTTCTGAAAGTAAGTAAGTTGGGATCCTATCCGGGTCGGTGTCAAGACCAACACATAGAAAGGATTTTTTTTTAAAAATCTGTTCAGTAAGTTCCTGTGACGTCATTTCCTAGAATTCAGTATTCAGTAATTAGTATTGAGTATTGAGAAGTCAGACCTTAAAGGTTATCACTTTAAAGCATATCTGAATTCTCCTTGAGCTTTTCGGTATTTTCAGCCAGTTGCAGCTCGTCTATGATCTTCTGAATATCACCATTCACGATATTGGATAGATCATAAAGTGTAAGATTGATACGATGATCGGTCACCCTTCCCTGCGGATAGTTGTAAGTACGAATTTTGGCACTTCGGTCTCCACTGGATACCATCGAATTACGTTTGGCGGCATCGGCCTCCTGCTTCTTGGCTAGTTCCATTTCGTATAACCTGGAACGAAGTACTCTGAATGCTTTTTCCTTGTTCTTATGCTGGGATTTCTGGTCCTGGCATTGAGCCACCAAACCAGTTGGCTCGTGAGTTAAACGAACGGCTGAATAGGTTGTATTCACCGACTGCCCTCCGGGTCCTGAAGAACAGAAGTAATCTATTCTTACATCTTTCGGGTCGATCTCCACGTCGAACTCTTCGGCTTCAGGCAATACCATCACGGTTGCAGCTGAAGTGTGTACACGGCCCTGGGTCTCGGTTTGAGGTACCCGTTGCACGCGATGCACCCCGGCTTCGAATTTCATGGTTCCGTAAACCTCCTCGCCGGTCACTTCAAAGATCATTTCCTTAAAACCACCGCTGGTGCCTTCACTAAAGTCAACGATATTATGCTTCCAGCCCCTGCTTTCCACATACTTGGTGTACATACGGTACAAATCACCGGCAAAGATACTCGCCTCGTCACCCCCTGTTCCCGCGCGAATCTCCATCACCACATTCTTCGCATCTTCAGGGTCTTTTGGAATAAGCATCAACCTGATCTTTTCTTCTAATTCGGGTAATTGAGATTTTGCCTCTTCAAGCTGAAGTTTGGCCATTTCGGTCATTTCTGGATCACTCCCGTCTGCGATGATCTCTTCGGCTTCCTTTATATTTTCGGTGAGGCTCACATAAGTTTCGCGCTCATCCATAAGGGCCTTCAGGTCCTTATATTCCTTGTTTAATTCAATATATCGCTTCTGGTCTGAGATCACATCCGGCTGAATAATCAAATCGTTCACCTCATCAAACCGCTGCTTTACGATATTAAGTCTCTCTAACATATATGTTTGCTGAATTTTGAGCAAATTTACGATAATTTGAATGAAATGTAAGAGAAAGTCTAAAGCCTTTCCAGCCCTGCAACCGCCTGGTGTTTTTCGCTTAAAGCAGAAAATTTTACCAGTCCCATGATGGCCAGGATATAGAAAAACCTGTCTGCAAAATAGAATTGTTGAAAATCCAGGTAATAGGCAATGAATGAGCTGATATCAGAAAAAACCAGGCAAAGTGTGGCCAATGTAAAGTAAAAAGATTTCCTGCTGGAATAACGGTTAGAATAAGAAATCGCCGCGATCACCATTCCCATCATAGATAAACCATACAGGTAAAAAAGGAAGTCCATACCCTTGTACCTAAATGCAGCCGGAACCATATCAACAAGCAGGATGAGCATGCCGAAATTAAGACCGAATACAGTTAGAAAAATGATTTTCTGGAAAAGGTTTACCTGAAGCTTTTTCAGTTCTGGAGCCACTAAAATAATCAACATGACATAGGCCGAAATCCTGGTTAAAAAGGTCATGGCATTGAATAGATCATATTCATAATAAAACAGTAGAATATCCGCCAGGATAAACAGGCTAAAGGCAGTAAAAAGGCTTCTATCCCTGTTTCCGTAAAAAAGAAGCATTGAAAGAATACAGGTAGTACTTATTAATCTGGCCCACCGGCTGTACTCCAGGTCCATCTGTAAAATTATCATGAAATTTAGGAGTACCAGAATGATCCCGGTTACCGAAAAGCTAATTTTTGAAGACATTATTTTTTGATTGGTTACAAAACTTACGTAAAAAAGCAGGTTGTGGTTTTACGAATAGAAATTTCAGAATGAGCCAACTATTCGATAATTTTCATAAATTCAGGTTCTATGCATTTTTTAAGCGCACTTACTCTAAAGTCAAGGCTGAGCTTCCTTTTTTACAGGAAAATACTCGTGGCCATGGCGATCCTCACCGCTTTGATCGCTTTGACAGGATCGCCATTTGAGGTCATCTGGATCATGAAAATTGTACTAATTGGACTGGTTTTGCTTTCCTATGAATACGTAGACAAACAAGATAACCTGGTTTTCTACAAGAATTTCGGGATCACACCGGTTTTCCTCTTTGCGTTTTGCTGTTTTGCTGACAGCATCTTGAGCCTTTTAATTTTCAAAACTGTACGCAGTTTATTATGACCTTTGAACTTGATAATGTTGAATTAAGCTATAATGGCAGGAAGATCCTTTACGGGGTTTATGTAAAGGCCGAAAAAGGTCAAATTACGGGTATCTTAGGTTCTAATGGTTGTGGAAAGACCAGTTTGCTTCGAATCTTCTTCGGAAACCTTAACTGCAATAATAAATTAGTACGAATCGATGGAAAAGGAACCCTGGAGAAGCTTTATAGAAAAAGAAAGATCAGATTTTTACCTCAGGGAGATCTCCTCCCGGAGAACATAGATTTGAGAAAATTATTCGGAATATACAGGGTTTCCTGGAATAATTTCCTGCAGCATTTTGAAGAATTCAGAAAATATGGTCTTCACCGAATCAAGGAACTTTCAGGTGGCGAACAGCGACTAGTGGCCATCTGGCTCAGCCTGAAATCGGAGTCTGATCTTGTATTGCTTGATGAACCCTTTTCGCATTTATCTCCAAAATATATAGAGATCATCAAACGCGAGCTTTTCAAGGAAAAGATTAAAAAAGCGATCGTAATTACCGATCATCTTTACGAGGAGATCCTGGAAATGAGTGACCATATGTATCTAATCCAGAACGGTTGTTCCAGGCCTGTGAACTCCCGGAAAGACCTGAAAGAATTTGGATACATTAACTAGTATTCGAATTCCCCGTGCCTGCTTTTAATGCTGAGCTTTTTAGCTCCGGAAGCTTCTACCTTGCCAATAATTTGAGCATCTACATCAAATGACCTTGAAATAGAAATGATCTCATCGGCGATGCTTTCATCTACATACAGTTCCATACGATGCCCCATATTAAAAACCTGGTACATCTCTTTCCAGTCGGTTTTGCTTTCTTCCTGAATGAGTTTAAAAAGTGGCGGAGTATCAAATAGATTGTCCTTAATAACATGGTTCTTATCGATAAAGTGAAGGATCTTGGTTTGAGCACCTCCACTGCAATGCACCATTCCGTCTATTTTATCATTGCCAATTTCTTTGAGAATCTTTTTGATGATCGGGGCATAGGTCCTGGTTGGAGAAAGCACCAGTTTCCCGGCGTCGAGCGGACTGTTCTCCACTGTATCAGTAAGCTCCCTGGTTCCGGAATAGATTAATTCTTCCGGGATCGAGCTATCAAAACTTTCGGGATACTTCTCAGCGAGTATCTTTGAAAATACGTCATGCCGCGCAGAGGTGAGTCCGTTGCTTCCCATTCCGCCGTTATATTCCTTTTCATAACTCGCCTGGCCAAAAGAAGCAAGACCCACGATCACATTTCCGGGTTTGATATTGGCATTGTCGATCACATCTTTTTTAGCCAATCTGGCTGTCACTGTTGAATCCACAATAATGGTTCGCACCAGGTCACCAACATCGGCTGTTTCTCCCCCGGTGGAATGTATCTCCACACCAAATTCCTTTAATTCTGAAATAAGTTCTTCTGTTCCATTAATGATTGCAGAAATAACTTCACCTGGGATTAGGTTCTTGTTTCTTCCAATGGTGGAAGAAAGCAGGATATTATCAGTAGCGCCCACACATAGCAGGTCGTCTATATTCATGATAAGGGCGTCCTGGGCGATGCCTTTCCAAACCGAAAGATCCCCGGTTTCCTTCCAGTACATATAAGCAAGTGAGGATTTGGTACCGGCGCCATCGGCGTGCATGATCAAACAGTGATCCTCGCTTCCGGTTAAATGATCTGGTACGATCTTGCAAAATGCCTTCGGAAAAAGGCCTTTATCCACATTTTTGATCGCATTGTGCACATCTTCCTTACCGGCTGAAACACCTCTTCCTGAATATCGCTTGCTTACTTCCTTGCTCATGACTTTTTGTTAGAGACCTCAAAGATAAAACCTTTAAAGAGTTCTGGTAAATAATCGAATGATTTTAAAAGAAAAAAGCCACGCTTTACAGCGCGGCTTTAGAATTATTTTTAATTGAATATCCACTTATCTTGTGAATAACAACTCTCTGTACTTAGCCAAAGGCCATAGTTCGTCATCAACAAGAAGTTCCAGTTTATCACAGTGGTACCTGATCTCGTCGAAGTAAGGCTTAACATCATCACAATATGCAAATGCTTTCTTCTCGGCATCTTCGATCTTATTGGCCACTTTCCTGGCTTCGATCATCGCGTTCACATTCGAGTTGATCTTAGCAATATGAGCTGAAATGCTTTCGATGATCTCCAGTTGCTCTTTTGCATGTCTTGCAAAATCATCGGCATAGATATCTTTCAATCCGCGAACGTTCTTGATAAGGATGTTCTGATACCTGATCGCTGTTGGGATAATGTGATTGCGAGCGATATCTCCAAGCACACGCCCTTCGATCTGGATTCTCATTGCATACTCCTCCAGTTCGATCTCGTGACGAGCCTCGATCTCGGTTTCGTTCATTACCTCAAGATCCTTGAAAAGCTTGATGGTCTCTTTACTTACCTGGGCTTTCAATGCCTGAGGAGTTGTACGGTTGTTGCTGAGTCCACGTTTTTTCGCTTCTTTTTCCCATGCTTCTCCATATCCATCTCCTTCGAAACGGATCTTCTTGGACTTCTTGATATATTCTCTAAGAACATTGAAGATAGCATCATCTTTCTTCATTTTCTTGCTCTTGATAAGCTTATCTACCTCGACCTTGAATTCCTTCAGCTGCTTGGCAACTATCGAGTTCAATACGGTCATGGCATTTGCACAGTTCGCCAAAGAACCTACCGCACGGAATTCAAATTTATTCCCGGTAAAAGCGAATGGAGAGGTCCTGTTCCTGTCAGTATTATCAAGCAGGATCTCAGGGATCTTACCAACTACGTTCAACTTTAGTTCTGTCTTTTCCTGTGGAGAAAGTTTACCATCAGTAACTTTTTCCAGTTCATCAAGAACCTTGGTCAACTGAGAACCAATGAATACTGAAAGGATCGCTGGTGGAGCCTCGTTCGCACCTAGACGGTGATCGTTAGATGCACTGGCAATAGCAGCTCTTAGCAGTTCTTCATGATCATAAACAGCCTTGATAGTGTTTACGAAAAAGGTAAGGAACTGAAGGTTTTTCATTGGAGTTGATCCCGGTGAAAGCAGGTTAGTACCTGTATCTGTCGCAAGGGACCAGTTATTATGTTTACCACTACCGTTGATCCCGGCAAATGGCTTTTCGTGCATTAGCACGGCAAGATTATGTCTTTCACCAACTTTCTTCATCACATCCATGATCAAAGAGTTGTGGTCTACCGCAAGGTTGGCCTCTTCAAAGATCGGCGCAAGCTCGAACTGGTTTGGTGCTACCTCGTTATGACGTGTCTTAACAGGAATTCCCAGTTTCATACATTCGATCTCCAGATCCATCATAAATGCTATTGCTCTTGAAGGGATAGATCCAAAATAATGATCGTCCAGCTGCTGGCCCTTAGCCGGAGAATGACCCAGCAGGGTTCTTCCGGTTAGCGTGATATCAGGTCTTGAAGCAACAAGAGCCGAATCGATCAAGAAATATTCCTGCTCCCACCCAAGGGTCGCATTCACTTTCTTAACATTTTTATCAAAATATTTGGCTACATCGGTGGCTGCATGATCAACCGCCTGAAGCGCTCTTAATAATGGTGTCTTGTTATCTAGTGCCTCACCTGTGTAGGACACGAAAATGGTTGGGATACAAAGAGTGGTTCCCCATATGAAAGCAGGAGAAGTAGGATCCCAGGCTGTATATCCACGAGCCTCAAAAGTGTTTCTTATTCCTCCACTAGGAAAACTGGAAGCATCAGGCTCCTGCTGTACCAATTGCCCTCCACCAAATTTTTCGATGGCAAGACCTTCGCCTAAAGGCTCGAAAAAGGAATCATGCTTTTCAGCAGTTGTACCAGTTAACGGCTGGAACCAATGAGTGTAGTGAGTTACTCCTTTAGAGATCGCCCATTCCTTCATCCCGGTAGAAATATGATCAGCTACATTCCGGTCTATTTTCTTCCCGGTACGCATTGCTTCGGTCACATTCTGGTAGGCCTCCTTGGTAAGAAACTGTCTCATTACAGTTTCATTGAATACATTGGTAGAAAAAATTTCAGACCTTCTTGCAGGTTCTTCAATTTTTAACGGCTTTCGATTTAGGGTTTCTTTTAATGCTTGAAATCGTAATGTTCCCATAAAGAATATTTAAGTTGTGTTTGTTCTTTTAATTGAACTTCAATTTAAAATAAAAAGCCGTTGATCAATAAGATGGCACGACTTCACGATGCGAATATAGGATATCTGGTTTGAATTTTTAAAAATAACAACCTTAAAAAATGCTAAATTTTCAATTTTACCCCTATTAAAATAGGGGCTCCATAAAAATTAACGTTGTTTTACATTTTCATACCCCGCCAACAAAGGGGTTTAAGTTTTATTTAATATTTTAGTTAGCTCTAAATTCATATCAAATTATCTACAGGAATGAGCAGGAAAGCAAAACTTGAGTACATCTGGCTGGACGGATATTATCCCACCCAGAACATGCGAAGCAAAACAAAGATCGAGGACAATTTTAGCGGTAAGCTTGAGGATTGCCCCATCTGGTCTTTTGACGGATCATCTACCAAACAGGCCGAAGGTGGCAGTTCAGACTGTCTTTTGAAACCTGTGGCGATCTATCCCGATCCGGCCCGAAAGAACGGTTTCCTGGTCATGTCTGAAGTATTGAATCCTGACGGTACGCCACATGAAACCAATTCAAGAGCAACCATAGATGATGAAGACGAGGATTTCTGGTTTGGTTTTGAGCAGGAGTATTTTATCATGGATTCCAAAACCCAACTGCCTTTAGGTTTCCCCATGGGAGGATACCCGGGACCACAGGGAATGTATTACTGTTCGGTTGGAGGCCGAAATACCCACGGTAGAGACCTGGTAGAGGAACATGCAGATCTATGCCTGGAAGCAGGAATCAACTTTGAAGGTATCAACCAGGAGGTTGCCAGCGGACAATGGGAATTCCAGATCTTTGCAAAGGGAGGAAAAAAGGCAGGAGACGAGGTTTGGGTTGCCAGATATCTACTGGACAGGCTAACCGAAAAATACGGTTACTATATCGAATACCATCCTAAACCAGTAAAAGGAGACTGGAATGGATCTGGAATGCATTGTAACTTCTCGAACACTCTTCTAAGAACTGCAGGTTCCAAAGAAATTTATGACCAGGTTTGTGAAGCATTCAGGCCGGTTACCAAAGAACATATTGAAGTTTACGGTGAATATAACGATCAACGACTTACCGGGAAACACGAGACCGCAGCGATCACAGACTTTAGCTACGGAGTTTCAGATCGCGGCGCGTCAATAAGGATTCCAATTATCACCGTCGAGAAGGGTTATAAAGGATGGCTGGAAGACAGGAGGCCAGCTTCCAACGCCGATCCATACAAGGTAGCGGCGCGAATCATAAAGACGGTCGAATCTGTGAAAATTGCAGTTCCCGCTTAAAGCATACAGACTATGAAAAAGAAGAAAAGACCATTCTAAAAGATGGTCTTTTTTTATACAAAAGCCATCAGGATAAAAACTGAATAACCGGCAAGCAGTACGAATCCTTCCTTGCGACCCATCTCTGAATGTTTCGGGATCAACAGCATTGGAAGCAATACAAAAGCGATCCCCAGCATCCAGAACATATCCGATTTCAGAATTTGATCAGATTGAACAGCTATTGGTTTAATAATGGCTGTAATCCCAAGGACAGAAGCTATATTAAAAATGTTAGAGCCAATAAGATTACCAAGCGAAATCGCCTTTTCCTTTTTGATCGCTGCGATAAGCGAAGCTGCGAGTTCGGGAACACTGGTTCCTATGGCGATCACGGTCACAGATACCACTCTTTCACTGATCCCTAACTGGGTCGCAAGATCTACGGCTCCCTTAACTAAAAGTTCTGATCCGCCCCAAAGCGCGAAGATCCCTATCAATAACCAGATCGTCATTTTAAATCCTCCTACTTCCCGAAGCGATTCATCAACTTCCTCTGCGATCACTTTATCCTTTTTTCTAGATCGTTTTATCAGAACAAAAAGATAAACCACCAGCCCAATCAAAAAAGCGATACCCTCTATCCTGGAAAGGCTGTTATTGCTGCTAAGGAAAAAGTAAAGTACAATGGAAAAGACCATCATCACCGGCCAGTTGATCCTGTAAAAATCACGATCTACCATTAAAGGTGAGATCATAGCGGTAAGGCCTAACACCATACCGATATTGGCAATATTCGAACCTATTACGTTCCCCAGTGAAATATCTGAAAATCCGTCAATGGCTGCCTGCAGACTCACCAGAAGTTCTGGTGCCGAAGTCGCAAAGGATACAACAGTAAGACCTATCACCATTCGGGATATTTTTAGTTTTAGCGATAATGCCACTGAAGATCTAACCAGGAATTCTCCTCCAACTACCAGCAACACAAAACCAATTAACAGATAGACTATACTCATGAAAAAAATTTTAGCGAAGATAGGGATTGCGTTAAAAACTACACAGGATAAAAAAACAACTACTTTTATAGTTTACTAACTATTTTTTTCGTTATATTTGATCTCAGCATTTATGAAAACATTACCTATGGAAAAATTAACCAATAAGGAAGAAGAAATCATGAGAGTGCTCTGGGATCTCGAAAAAGCTTTTGTAAAAGAGGTGATTCCCGAGCTGAAAGACCAGAAACTTCATTATAATACGGTCTCTACCATAATAAGGAACCTCGAAGACAAAGGATATGTTGCTCATAAGGCCTACGGAAAAACTCACCAGTATTACCCCGTGGTGAGCAAGGAAAAGTACAGGAAGCAGTTCATGAACATGGCTACAAGCAGATTTTTCGACAATTCCTATAAGAACGTGGTTTCCTATTTTGCCAGGGAAGAAAAGATAAGTGCTGAAGAACTGCGTGAAATTTTAGAGATCATCGAAAACAAGCAAAAATAATGGAGGATCTTGTAATCTATATCCTTAAGGTGGGCGGCCTGCTGAGTATCTTTTACCTTAGCTATGCTTTGCTGCTTAGACAGGAAACCAGTTTCGAGTTAAACCGAAAATTCTTTCTCGCGGGACTGCTGGGTTCACTAATATTACCCCTTATCTATTTCACAAAAAAGGTATATATAGAAGCCCAATCAGCTCATCTAAATGCTCTTCCTGCCCCATTTGAATTCGCCACTGTCACAGAAGAAAACAGTATAGACTGGTGGCAAGTTGCGGGCATTGTTTACCTGATCGTTTCGGGATTTTTACTGTTGCGCCTGATCCTTCAATTATCTTCTATTTTTCGGCTTATCTTCAACGGAAGGACAGAAAAAAGTTCAGGTTATCGATTTCTAAAAGTATATGAAGAACAATTACCATTTTCATTCTTCAATTTCATCGTGTTCAATCCGGAAAAACATTCAGATAAAGAACTGAAACTGGTCCTGGAACATGAGAAGGTTCACGCAAGGCAGCTCCATTCCGCAGACATTTTACTCATCAACCTGGTGAGTTGCTTTTTATGGTTCAACCCTTTCACCTGGTTATACCGAAAGGCCATGGAGCAAAACCTGGAATTCATTGCCGACAGGGAAACCGTTCGGCATAAAGCTGAAATCAAAGAATATCAACATGCCCTGGTGAAGGTCTCGGTGACCAATATGAAGCCAGCCCTAACAAATCATTTTTATCAATCATTTATCAAAAAACGAATACTTATGTTAAACAAAAAATCATCAAATCATAGTCCAGCCTGGAAATTAGGGCTCGTAATGCCTTTAGTCCTGGCTTTTATGCTTCTTTTTAATGTAAAGACCGAAGCCCAGGTAGTGGAAAAAGAACAGGTTTCAGAGGTCGAAATAGTGGGAGCCTCGAGTGATAAAGATATCATTGTGATTAAAGATATCGATCCTGCCGAGAATAATACAAAGGGCTATAAGGAAATGAGAATAAAAGTTGAAAAAGTTGAACCATCACCGGAAGTGAAGCGGAAAGCTGATGTTAAAGCCGTTGGATTTAGAAGTAATCAATCTCAAATTGGTATTAATCCGCTGTATGTTATAAATGGAAAAACCTATAAGGCTTCTAAACTTCGCAATAAATATGTTAGGCTGCGATCAGGTCTTCAGATGTTGCCTTCTGAAGAATCCGTGAAAAAATATGGTGAAGATGCCAAAAATGGAGCTGTCATCATCACTGACGCTGAGATCATTCGAAATTTTGATAAAGAATTGGATGAGATCAAAGGAAGAGATTTTAATGGTCGCTATTTAATGGTGGGAGATAATGGAAAACCTACTTACCTCAACCTCGACACCGAAAACCGTAGACTTGCTTCTCACAGAACCGTGCGAGGGTATAATATTACGGGTGATCAATTAAATAATGCAGGTGCAAGAACCATTGTAATTCACAAGAACGATTCAGCAGGTCTACACCGTGAAATGAGATTCGGCAACGAGGAATTAAACGCAATACAGTTTTCAAGACCTGATAATTTTAGCCAAAGCGACGATCTAGATGCCAAAGTAATTATAGGCTATCCTTCCCAGGAACCATTATTTGTTGTAGACGACGAGATAAAAGCTAGGGGATTTAAGGCATCTAATATCGATCCAAACAACATTGCTTCCATGAAGGTGTTAAAAGGTGAAAGCGCGGTTAAGGAATATGGTGAAAAAGGTGAACATGGGGTGATCATCATTACCATGAAAAAACCGGGAGAAAAGGCTTCAGATTCCAACCCGGCAAAACTTTATGAACTTCATAATAAAATGACCGATACCGAACTGGAGGCTCTTAAGTTAAAGCTAAAGGAAGAAGCCGGAATGGATCTGGAAATTTCAGATATTAAAAGAAATCAGGAAGGAAAAATAAACGAGATATCTCTTTCCGGTAAAAAGGATGGAAAATCTGCCTCCGCGACCTGGAGCACTAATGAGGGGATTCCACCAATCAAAGTAGGAATTAGCCAGAGCGGCAGCCTCATACTTTCCTCGAATTAATTGAAATAACACATCAAATTAAATAAAAAGCCGCTTTTAGCGGTTTTTTATTTTTTAATACCTTTCAGTGTAAATAACCAATCAAGAGAATTAAGATGAAAAAGTCGATATTCAAAACCCTGGCAAAAATGAATAAAAAACTACTTCCCAATTATACTAAACAGGAATTGGATCTCAGAAAGGCAACAAAAATGCAAAAGGCCATCATTGGATGGAAACTCTGGGTGACCAAAAACTCCCTCGATTAGGAGTATTTGATTAGACTGAAGTTATTGAATCGCCGCAACCTATCCATTCCATTCAAAAATTCAAGTTCTACCAGAAAATTGCATTGTACGATCTCCCCTCCGCATTTTTCAATAAGCCTCGAGGTAGCGGCAGCAGTACCACCAGTAGCCAGTACATCATCATGCAATAAGATCTTTTCTCCTTTTTCGATGGCATCTTCATGAATTTCCAGGCTATCAATTCCATATTCCAGTTCATAGGTTTCGGTGTGAGTTTTGTACGGTAATTTGCCTGGCTTTCGTACCGGGATAAAGCCTGCATTTAATTTCTGGGCAAGCAAGGTCCCAAAAAAGAAACCCCGGGATTCGATTCCAACCACCTTGTCTATATTCCTGTGGGGAAGTTTTTCTAATAGAAGCTCAACTACCTGATTCATCGCATTGGGATTCATCAATAACGGAGTTATATCTTTATAAGCTACTCCTTTTTTAGGAAAATCGCTGATTTCTCTTATTAATGATTTAATATCCATGAGTATGTTTTAAACGGTGACAGCTTTATTAAGATATCGCCTGAACGGCAGCATCTTTTTGTAAAGCTCAATAATTTTATCCTGAAAATCTTCCTGCATCACTTCCTTTTGAGTAAAAGAATGCATTACTGCAAAACTCTTGTTACGCAAAAGATCTATATGCCGATGCTCCTGTGAATAACCTTTTGGAGCGGTTTTAAGTCTTTCGTCCTTTATAAGTTCCTCAAAACTGTCTTTAAAGGAAGGATCGTTGAGAATCTTCCTGAGTTCTTCCCCGTTATAATCGATAGCAGCCCTAAGACTATCCAGGACCTTTTTAGGAGGCCTGTAAAAACCTCCAGCCACAAAGCACTCATTAATCCCAATATGAATATAAAAATCTCCCTTGCCTTTTTCCTTATCGAGTCCCCCGCTGAAATGGTCTTTATAAACCGGTTTATCTGGATGAAATAATAGATTATTATTGATCCTGTTTATGGCATTTTTCCCTGTGGTTGGCGAGTAATCGGGATCAATACTGGCCAGGCGCATATCCAGCTGATTGAGCCAATCGATAAAGAAATCACGAACCTCAAAATATTCCTTCCGGTGTGAGTCCATCCACTCCTTATGGTTATTCTTATTTAAATCGCGAAGAAAGTCGAAAAGTTTTCGAAAGCTCATCAGTTAGTTTTCTCCTAAGATATTAAAGAATTCCAGCGAAGTCTAAATATTTTGAACTTTTCACAAACCGGGAAGTTTAGTTTTGATTAATCAAATTAAACGAGAAATTCAAATCGTAATTTCATCTACTTTTTACTGAGTTCATCGGGAAGTCTACAACTCTGTTTAATCTGGCTGAATCTTGCATTACTATTGACCTGATTAATTATTCGATTTTTTAAATGAGTCTAAATAGCTTGATTTTCAGACATATAAATCCATTTTATACGTGAAAAAGCTAAAAAATAAGCTTCGTTTTTTTTATATTTAGGCTACCTAATTGATAAAAACCAGCCCAAAATGAAGTACCAATTACTAGGGGATCATATTTATATCCCCAAGCTTGCTGATTCTCCCCTTGAAGGCAAAAAAGACATCAAATTTAATTATTATTTATCCAGTCGCGTAAATGGAAAAAATATTGATCTGGATATAACGACCAAACTTTTTGATAGGAAAGATATGTACGTTCGCAAATCTTGCTATCGAGTGACCATTGGTGAAATTGAGAACTGTGTTAAGGAAAATCTTATCGATCATATGCGATGCCTGGGGGTTGATGATTCGAACATTCCTCCCACCCTTACCAATAAACAATCACCAACCCGGATTTCAAGATCGCTTTTAAAAAATGCATACAGTGATTGATGCATATTACCTCTGGTAAGAAAAGACCCGTCATTTAACCTGGCGGGTTTTTTTATGATTTCCGCATTTGGTAATACCGATATAAGACCAATTAGATTTCATCATTTTATTCTTAATTTTAATCAGCTGGCATATCCAGAAGTTATCATTTAAACCAACTAAACATGAAATCTACCTGTTTTTTTCTCTTCCTATTTTTCAGTATACAGATCACCACCTCTCAAACTCCTGAAGAAAAACTGGATGAATTGGGTATTGAACTACTTGAGGTACAGTCGCCCTCAGCTAATTTTGTCAAATGGAGACAGGTTGGAAATTTGCTTTTCCTGGCAGGCGACGGAAGCGAACTAAAAGGTAAGCTGGGAAGAGACCTCAGCGTTGAAGAGGGTTACCAGGCGGCCAGGCAAACGGGAGTCGACATTATTAGCACTTTAAAGGCAGCTACCGGCGACCTAAGCAGGATCAAACAATTTGTAAAGGTTCGCGGAATGGTGAATTCAACTCCAGAATTTTATGACCAGCCAAAAGTGATCAATGGTTTTTCTGACCTAATGGTAGAAGTATTTGGCGAAAAGGGCAAGCATGCCCGTGCAGCCGTAGGACATTGCTCCCTGCCTTCGAATATCGCTGTTGAAATCGAGGTAGTGGTAGAACTGGAAAATTAAAAGACATCTATAACCACCGAAGTTCTTAAAAGCCTTCCAGTAGCTATAGATGTTTTATTTACTAATTGCTTAGAAAAGATCTTTTAACAGCTCATCCTCAACAAGGTTCGGAAGCGTGACCTTTAATCCAGGGGTTCTTTCCATTTCCCTTTTTATGGCAAAAATCGCATGATCGTTACGAGCCCAGCTTCTTCTCGAGATCCCGTTGTTAACATCATAGAAAAGCATATTTTCAAGCCTCTTTTTGGCCTCGGCTGTCCCGTCCAGCAGCATTCCAAATCCACCATTGGTCACTTCTCCCCATCCTACTCCACCTCCATTATGAATGGAAACCCAGGTGGCACCTCTAAAGCTGTCCCCAATTACGTTATGAATAGCCATATCGGCCGTAAACTTGCTTCCGTCGTAAATATTCGAGGTTTCCCGGTAAGGAGAATCGGTTCCACTTACATCATGGTGATCTCTTCCCAGTACCACAGGACCTATTTTCCCTTCTGCGATCGCTTTATTGAAAGCCTGGGCGATCCTGATGCGGCCTTCGGCATCGGCATACAATATCCTCGCCTGTGAACCAACTACCATTTTATTCTTTTTGGCATCTTTGATCCAGGTGATATTATCCTGCATCTGCAGTTGGATTTCTTCAGGAGATTCTTTCAGCATTTCATTCAGCACATCCATGGCGATCTGATCGGTTGCATCAAGGTCTTCAAGTTTACATGAAGTACACACCCATCTAAATGGCCCGAATCCATAATCAAAACACATGGGTCCAAGAATATCCTGTACGTAGGAAGGATATTTAAAATCTATCCCATTTTCAGCCATAACATCTGCCCCTGCCCTGGAAGCTTCGAGTAAAAAGGCATTTCCATAATCAAAGAAATAGGTTCCCCTTGCCGCATGTTTATTGATCGCTGCCGCATGCCTGCGAAGGGATTCCTGAACTTTTGCCTTAAATAAATCGGGTTCTTCCCTGATGAGGCGATTCGATTCTTCATAAGATATTCCCACGGGATAATATCCTCCTGTCCATGGAATATGAAGTGAGGTCTGGTCTGAACCAACATGTACATAAATATCCTCTTGGTAGAAACGTTCCCATACCTCAACGATATTGCCAATATATGCGATGGATACAACCTCTTTGTTGTTAATCGCAAGACGGACTCTTGCAAGCAATTCATCCATATTTTCAATAAGAACATCAACCCATCCCTGCTCATGCCTTTTAGTAGCAGCTTTAGGGTTAACCTCCGCACAAATGCTAATACAACCGGCGATATTTCCTGCTTTTGGTTGCGCACCACTCATCCCTCCCAGGCCAGCGGTTAGGAAAATTTTGCCTTCAGGCGTTTCTCCTTTTTTAAGGATCTTTCTAAAGGCATTCATCACTGTAATGGTCGTACCATGGACTATACCCTGAGGCCCGATGTACATGAACGAACCGGCCGTCATCTGCCCGTATTGGGTAACTCCAAGCGCATTGTATCTTTCCCAGTCGTCTGGCCTGGAATAATTAGGGATCATCATTCCGTTAGTCACCACAACCCTTGGAGCTTCCTTGGATGAAGGAAACAAGCCCATGGGATGACCAGAATATAAATGCAGGGTTTGATCCTCGGTCATTGTAGCAAGGTATTGCATGACCAGCAGGTATTGCGCCCAGTTCTGGAAAACGGCCCCATTACCTCCGTAGGTGATGAGTTCTTCCGGATGCTGGGCAACCTTGGGATCCAGGTTATTCTGAATCATGAGCATAATGGCTGCTGCCTGTGAGCATTTGGCCGGATATTCCTTGATACCACGGGCGTAGATCTCGTAATCGGGCTTGAAACGGTACATGTATATACGCCCAAAATCATTTAATTCCTGAGCAAATTCCCTGGCAAGTTCCGCATGCCATTCTTTAGGAAAATATCGCAAGGCATTCCTGATGGCCAGTTGTTTCTCATCTCTTGAAAGTATGTCCTTCCTTTTTGGTGCAGGATTAATCCCTTGTGGATATTCCCTTTTTGATGGTAATTCCTTAGGTATTCCCTGTAAGATCTTCTCTTTGAACGTCATAATTTCCTATTTTACGGTAAATGCGCGATCCCTTACCATGTCTATTAAAGCCTGAATATCATCTTTTAGAACGCGGTCTTCTTCCAGCATGGCTACTTTAGATCGCACCAGGCTAAAGTTTTGTTCCAGTACTTCTGAAAATTTGTTGGGTCTTCTGAATTCCATGGCCTGGGTGGCGTATAGGATTTCTATGGCCAGAATCTTCTCCAGGTTCCCGATGATCTGGTTGAACTTACGCCCAGAAATACTTCCCATGGAAACATGGTCTTCCTGTCCCAGGGAAGTTGGAACGCTATCTGCTGAAGGTGGGAAACAAAGCGATTTATTTTCGGTTACCAAAGCTGCCGTGGTATATTGAGGGATCATAAGACCCGAATTCAAACCTCCATGACGGGTAAGCAACCTCGGTAAACCATATTTTCCTTCGGTTAGTAAATAACATCTCCTGTCTGCTATATTTCCAAGTTCTGCTGCAGCAATCGATGCATAATCAAGTGCCATAGCCAGTGGCTGACCGTGGAAGTTTCCGCCGGAAATAGCTTCGGTTTCACTTATCACAATAGGATTATCGGTTACCGAATTCATCTCTATGCTGGCCAGTTCCTTCAAGTGGTCTATTGCGTTACGCGAAGCGCCATGAACCTGAGGCATGCACCTGATGGAATATGGATCCTGTATGCGCGGGCAATCAAAGTGATTCGCGAGGTTTTCAGAATCCTTTAAAAAGGCAGTAATGCGTTTTGCCACTTCCATACTTCCCTTAAAAGGCCTAACGGCATGTAAAGCCGCCTTGAAGGGAGAAGCACTCCCCTGGAAACCCTCCAGGCTCATGGTCCCGGTAAGATCGGCAAGATCCAGCAAATAATCCATTCTATGGATACCCAGGATGGCGTGAGCCAGGATGAACTGGGTTCCGTTTATGAGTCCTAAGCCTTCCTTGGCCTGTAAGTGCAATGGAGTTAAATTATGATCTTCCAGGACCTTTTTAGCCGGAACAATTTCATCACCCATCCAGAACTCACCCTCTCCGATAAGCGGAAGGAACAAATGAGCCAGTGGCGCAAGATCTCCCGAAGCTCCTACAGAACCCTGTTCCGGTACTACAGGCAAAAGCTCATTATTTAGGAAATATAGGATTCGCTCTATCAATTCAAGCCTGACACCACTAAAGCCCTGGCAAAGGGCATGAAGCTTGCAGATCATCATGATCTTGGAGAGATCACGTGAAATAGGCTCCCCTACTCCAACTGCATGGGTGATCAGTAGGTTTTCCTGTAATTTACTTACTTCGCTCGGTGTTATCTGGGTGTCGCATAAAGGCCCGAAACCGGTATTGATTCCATACACAGCCTTATTCCCGTTCCCCATGGTTTCTACCCTGTTCCGGCTAAGCTGAACCTTTTCCTTAGCCTCTTCGGTCAACTCTGCCTTAAGGCGATTCTGGCTAATTGCGATCACCTTTTCTACCGATAGTTCATCTATTCCGAATCTAAACATCTCTATCTTTTTTTTCAAAGTTATTATTATTTTTAATGCCTAATAATACCTATTTATTTAATGAATAATAACTTAAGGTAATCAATGGAATACAGACAGATTCGATATTTCCTGGTAACTGCTGAAGAGCTACACTTCAGGAAAGCTGCTGAGAAGCTTTTTATTACTCAACCCGGTTTAAGCCGACAGATCAGGCAACTGGAGGAAGAACTGGACCTTAGCCTATTTGTTCGCAATAACAGATCGGTGCAATTAACGCCTGCCGGGGAATATCTCTATTCAGAATTTAAAAGCAATATTGGTGAACTTCATAATCTCATTGAACATGCCAGGCTCATAGACAGTGGAATAAAGGGAAAATTAAGGATTGGCTATATTGGCTCGGCCATGAACCGGGTGATCCCGGAACTACTCCTGCAATTCAGGGAAGAATTTGGAAAGATCGTTTTCAATTTGAAGGAACTGGACAACCAGCAGCAGGTAAACCATTTATTATCGCAATCCCTGGACATAGGGTTCGTGCGACTGGAAAGAGTCCCAGAAAGCCTCAGAATGGTTCCGGTTCTTGAAGAACCTTTCTGCCTTGTTTTACCTGGAGATCACCCCGTAAACAGTGATAATTTCGAAGGTTTGCAACAGCTCAAAGATGAAGCTTTCATCATGTTTGACGCAAATTACAGTCCGTCTTATTACAATAAAGTCATGCTCATTTTCGAGGAATATGGAATATCGCCTATCATCTCCCATGAAACCATACATGCCAGTTCGATCTTCAGGCTTGTGGAGAACAAATTCGGGATTTCCATAGTGCCACGGTCCCTTCAATATGGTTATGATCTCAATATAAAATTCATAGAATTGAACGACAGCAGCCAGCGAACCGTTTTAAACGCGATCTGGAATAAGAACAGGCGGAACCCGGTTCTTGAAAATCTTCAGAATTATATCAGGGAAACTTTGGAAATAAAATCATAAAGAGTCATTCCAGATAAAAGGAGAATAATAAAAGGGGAATAAACCCCTTTTAAATAATTCGTGAAGATTATAAATTAGAAAAAATTTATTCCTGCAATTTATTTGAATTTTTAGGTTTCCATTTTTTTGAAATTCATTTAAGGTCTGATAGTGAATACTACCATCATCTAAGATTTTCAATATGACCTGGTCTTGTTTCAATTAGATTCAGAAATTAAACAGAACTATATAAAATGTCTTCTATCTCTTTCGAAGCCGTTATGGTTGGACTCGCCATTGGCCTTATATTATGTTTTTTAACCTGGATGCTTTTCAGACCGGAATGGAATCGAGGACAAAAATTTCTTATCGGATTATTGGGAACTGGTTTAATTATACTTGGAGTCTACCTGTGTTTATAGGA
The DNA here is from genome assembly GCF_022570735.2 of Christiangramia oceanisediminis. Taxonomy (GTDB): domain Bacteria; phylum Bacteroidota; class Bacteroidia; order Flavobacteriales; family Flavobacteriaceae; genus Christiangramia; species Christiangramia oceanisediminis. Next base: position 140,320 of record NZ_JANCNS010000001.1, read on the forward strand.
CCTGTACACAAAGCACCTAAAGTTCCATAAACGGGTCAAGTGGCTCAGCAGGCTCAACCACCTTGCTGGTTTCCTTTAGATCCCTGTTCCTCTTTAGCCGGTAATTGATCACTGGATGCGCCAGGAACTGTTTTGAGGTAAACCCGCTATTCATCATATCCCTGATTACCGGGTCTGGCTGAGTTCCAGCTATCCACTCATTTTCCATACCGGGATCAAGAACCAGAGGCATACGCTGGGCCTTATTATGTACTTTTTCGAAAAGTGGATTAGCCTTAACCGTTATAAGACTTACCGAGTAATTGCCAGACCTGTCTTTATTACAAATACCGGCAAAAGTGAAAATCTCACGATCCAAATAATCCTTGCTTTTTTCGAGATAGCAAAAGTATGGCTGACTTTGTTTACCAATATGGTGGGGCTCAAAAAATCCATCTGCAAAAACAAGGCATCTCCCTTCCCGAATGGGCCCGGAATAAAGCCTGGAATCAAAAATCTTATCGTCACGGGCATTCAGGGTGTTATATCTACCTTCTTTATAAAAAGTTTCGGCATCTGAATAGGAAGGTACAAGCCCCCAGCTGGCCGGGTACCAGTGATCAGGTTCATCCATAGGCACTATGTAAACCATATTATGGGCAAATCCGTCATTTAAATGATAAGGCTCCAGGATATCGGGTTCTATAGGCGGCTTTTTAATATACCTGGTAAGGTTGATTTCAGACTGATAGAGGGATTTTTGGTAACACATTATTCACAAAGTTTCGATTAAAAATACGAATAATGTATTTCAATTTTCAATTGGCTATTTTCCATTTTTATGGATTTATTCCTATTTTTGTTTTATGAGTTTAGAAAAGGCATACGGAGGGATCTTTTACAGGCGCAGCGTTGAAAAATTAAGTGAACCACATCTGGGAATCGAGGTGGATTACTGGTATATGGCCAAGAGAATTTCAGAAAATTCACCCATAATTGACCTGTGTATTTGTACCCTAATATTTGACCACAGGAGCAACAGGTTCGAATGCAAATCTATTCACCAGGGTAATTATAAAACCTGGAAGGAGGTGATACGGCAGCGTCTGGAATTTCATATGCTTAAGGAAGGGGTAGATAAACTGATGGCAAAAAGGATTGCCAGGGACCTTGAGGTTAGTAAAGAAAAAATGGTTGAGTTTAACAGAAGTGAGTTTTTATATAAGAAAAACTAGAGTCCGTTGAGAAATTAAAAAATGTCACAACCAAGGCAAGGAATAGTTTTATCTTAAATAAGCATGTCCTACCTAGTGGAAGTACCCAATATAAATTCAATCTCAGACTATATGCGAACGATAATAGCTTCAGGTGAAGCAATAGGCGTAGAACTGGCAAAAAAGCTCATTCTGCTCATACCAATAAGATCAGGTTAGTAGGCCGAAATCCAGAAAAAGTCAATGAAACCGATGAAACTTTTCGGGGCAGATGTATTGGATAAGACTGAATTAGAAAAGGCGCATAAGGCTACCAGTTGCTTTTAATTCATGCTTTTTATTGATCAGCAGAAAATTTCACTTATGTGGCACTGTTCAGAATAAAAAAATTGAGTTCCCTTATCATTGCAGAGTGATTATTCGATCTTTATCCCTTTCCATTGTACTCCCTGAAAATCCAACAACATATAATAATCCCCGTTCTCATCTTGCACGAATTCAACCGACTCCTTGGAATTCTTATCTCCAAAGAAGGTAGTTTCATTTTCAGGATATAAGATGCCGTTGTTTTCACCCTTTTGATACACATACAAATTGTCATTCTCCAGCCTGATAGTTAACATAATATGGCCGGCATCTACCAAGTCATAAGTTCCCTCATATTTTTTTAAAATCTCAACCGGAACTTCAGCAACCTTACGTTCTATGGCTTTTGGCATTTCAACCGACTTTCCATTCAGAATATCCTGCAGATCTTTCACCAGTTGTTCAAACGGAATAGCATCATAGTTCGCAAGAAAAACAATGCTATAATCATCTGCGAAGTTCCTTTCAATATAGGCTCGTTTCCCCCGGGTGCCGCCGGCATGCGAGATACTTCCATCAACGATCAAATCCTGGTGATCTTCCTTATTAAGATGAGCCAGGAACGAATCCAGATCGCCTACTGTAGAATACAGATTCCCCATTCTCATTTCATCTGAAGGAAAAGCACACTCACATATAATTTCTTTATCCTTACCCAGGTAATGCCCAAAAGCATAAGCGTTTTTTAAGTTTTCATCACTGCCGAAGTTACTTCCGGACGAATGCATACCTAAAGGTTTAAAGACCTGTTCTTCCAGGTACTCATGGAAAGATGAGCCATTTATTTCCCCAATTATGTAGTATAGAAGCTGAAAGCCAACATTTGAATATTGTTCTTTTGATCCAGGTTTAAACTCAAGGTTTTCCTTTTTAGCCAATTCTATGATTTGTCCGGGTTGTAATTCTCTATACGCTATATCCCCATTTTTAAATTCCCTTGGCAAACCGGAAGAGTTGGTCATCAGGTGCTCAATAGTAATTTGAGCTCCGTTCGGGAAATCGGGAATGTATTCAGAAATGCTATGTTTCCTGTTTATCTTCTGCTCCTGTTCGAGTTTGAGAACACTTATTTTCGCAAATAACTTGGCAACAGATCTTAGATCGAACTGGCTGTTTTCCATAACAAAAAGAGTGGAGCTGGTATCCCTGGAAATATTATATGCCTTCCTAAGTACGATCTCATCTCCCTTCTTCAGAAGAACGACTCCATTGAAATTTTTTAATTCTGTAAGCCTGGAAAGATATTCGTCTCCAATTTCTGCGATGGAATCAAATTGCTTGTCCAAAGCCTGCTGGGAATTCATATTCTGGTGGAATCCAACTAGAACAAGCAGGAGTATTTTCAGTAGATGTTTCATAATTTTTTCAAAGTAGCTACATTTCTGAATCCCAGAATTGTAAAAATGGAAACCATTTAATGGCGGAGTAAGAATTCAGGCAAATTGGCAAAGAACTTACTGGGAGTAATTCCGCAGACCTTCTTGAAATCATTGATAAAATGAGGTTGGTCAAAATAGCCATACTCATAGCAGACTTCTGTTAAGGCCAATTCGCTGTGTTTCGATTTATATTTAACCAGGTCTAAGATCCGAACCATCGTAATATAAAATTTTAGGCTGTACAGGACCTCTTTTTTAAAAGTCCTGTTTAAATATTGCCTGGACCTGGCAAATTCTGTACTTAATTCCTGGACCGTGACCATGCCTTTTTTCTGATGAATATATTCACATATTGATTTAACCAATTTCATGGAAGCGGTAAGCTCCAACCTATTTTGAAGCATGAACCTATCTGCCAGCCCGAAAATGTCAACCGAAAAATCCTTTTCAAAAGCTATATTATAAAACTCTAAAGGTTTAGAATCTAAATTTTCTATACCAATGATTCCGCTTTCCCCGATCCATGAAAAAAAGTAGCTATTAGCCCAGGGTTGTAATTTTATGGTAAAAAAACTGAGAGAGTCTTCGAAGCAAATTTTGTAAGGCGGACTTAGATCATGAATGGTAAAGACCTTATTTTCAAAGTCTATTTTATGTTGAGGATTACCATAGAAAAAACTAGCTCTGGCTTCTTTAAAGAAAACAAGATCATAATGGCAATCATCAATGATTGGAATTTGCCTGGGCTTATTATCAGAATTTATCCGAATGAAGTAATATTCCTTAACAAAATCAGCTAGAGCCTTATCGGGATGAGAGGTTTGAATGATCACGAATCAAAATAAATAGTAGTTCATTTTTCACTTACTGCCAATCCAGTTTTTAAATATTCAGAAAACTCCAGCACCTTATAATCATTTTCAAATATTTTAAGGCCCCACTTCACTTTTCTGGTTCTGAATTAAAAATAAGAAAAAGGCCACCCAGTCTGGATCGCTTTTACGTTCATCCCTGTAAATATAATCTAACTTACCTTGATTTGCTTGCCTTGGCTGTTTCAGGCGGGCTAATTCAAACAGCCATTCGCAATTATTTCTCATCATTAATTAGCCCAACATCCAGTCCCGGAATGGAGAAATAAATAATCTTCGTTATATTAAGCAAAAAATTAGAATTATGGGAAGGCCTTCCTCAAAACCGAAAGATCTAAAAGACGGATTTTATATTGAAGTACGAAATAAGAATAGCAGCACCGGAGTCAAAATAAGAAGGGATACCAAAGAGCAGCTCCAGGAAGCCATTGAAGAATATAAGGAAAGTAAGGACATCGTTGTTTTAGGCGAATCCCGGAATGGAAAAATGCATGAAATCCCGGGTCTTTAAAGGAAAGGTAAGTTATATATGGCTGATGAGATTTCTTTATCCAAAAAACTGGAGGAGCGTGTAAAAGAACTTTCATGCTTATACGACGTATCCACGGCCATACGGAAACATGACCATTCCATATCAAAAACCTTTAAGGAAATATGCCAGATCACCAAAAAAGCCTGGCTGTATCCAAAACATGCGGTAGTTGAGCTAAGCATTACAGACTTTTCCTATTCAACCTCTCCGATTCCTGAAAATAAAATCCTTCAGCAGAGTCCCATCAGGGTATTTGAAGAGCATCGCGGAAATATTACTATCCATTACGATCTTGAAAAAATAGGTACAGCGCATTTTTTAGAGGAAGAACAAAAACTCCTTGATAAGATCGCAATTGAAATAAGTGAATTGATCGAACGCCGGGAAATCGCCAAGAAAGAGGAACTTTTAAAAAGAAGCGCCGAAAGAAGCGACCGGCTCTCGATACTGGGTGAGATAACTGCGGGCATTGCGCATGAATTAAACACACCTCTGGGCAATATACTGGGTTTTGCAGAACTGATCGAAACCAGTACAAAAGAAGACCAGACCCATAGCGATGCTCAAAAGATCATTAAGGCAGCTATCTATTCCCGTGAGATCGTCAAGAAATTGATGTTCTTCGCCTGCGAAATGCCGCAGCAAAAGGAATTTGCTGAAGTGAAACCTATCATTGACCAGGCTCTAGCGTTATTATCTCAGAATTTTCAGAAAGCCGGGGTCTCCTGCGATTTTCAGATCGATGATCCACAGCTCAAGGCACAGGTAGATGTCATCCAATTTACCCAGGTTTTATTCAATCTCCTGATCAATGCAATACATGTTTCTCCGGAAAACAGCATCATTAGCATTGAAGTTAGCAGTACTTCAACCTATTTTACACTGAAAGTTAAAGACCAGGGTCCGGGAATTCCTGAAGATATCAAACCTAAGATCTTTGAACCTTTTTTCACTACCAAACCCATTGGAGAAGGTTCCGGGTTAGGATTAAGCGTGGTGCATGGGATCATCAAAAGTCATAGAGGAGAAATTATTAATTTTGACAATGATCCGCAGGGAACCGTATTCCAGATCCAACTTCCCTTAAAGCTGTAAGCATGGCACTAAAAAAGGCAAATATTCTTATTGTTGATGATGATTACGATATGCTCGAGTTGTTGCAGCGACATTTAAAGGATCTGGATTTTCATTCATTCAAGGCTTCATCGGCCATTGAGGCCATCAACATTTTGAAATACAACTCGGTTGACCTGCTTATCACAGATCTTCAAATGCCGGGTATTGGTGGAATGGAATTGATCAAATATGCAGACGATCATTTCCCGAAACTGCCCAAACTGGTTATTACCGGCTACCCTTCCATTGATGGCGCTTTAAATGCCATTAAATCTGGAGCGCTGGATTACCTGGTTAAACCTTTTACTGCAGGCGAACTTAAGACTTCGGTAGAAAAGTCACTGCCCCTGGAGACCTTGAAAAGTGAACGGAAAAATCCTGAAAATTCAGCTTCTATAGTTTATGCCGGGATCGTAGGAAAGTCTGAAAAGATCAACCAGCTTATCGATATTATCGAAAGGCTTAAGAACAACAGGGCTACGGTTTTGATTGAGGGTGAAAGCGGAACAGGAAAAGAACTGGTGGCAAGAGCGATCCATTATAAAGGTTCGTTCGCTGCAAATCCCTTTATCGCAGTCAATTGCGGAGCCATACCGGAAGACCTGTTGGAATCGGAACTTTTTGGTTATAAGAAGGGTGCTTTTACCGGAGCCAATGAAAACAGGGAAGGATTTTTCCAGGCGGCTAATGGTGGTACCATTTTCCTGGATGAAATTGGCAATGCGCCATCAAATGTTCAAACCAGATTGTTAAGGGTTTTACAGGAGAAAGAGGTTCGAAAGATTGGCGAACATACCGCTCAAAAAGTTGAACTAAGAATAATCGCAGCCACCAACAGCGACCTTAAAGAAATGGTTAAAAATGGAAATTTTCGTGAAGATCTATTTTATCGCCTGAACGTGGTGAACATTGAAACTCCTCCTTTACGGACACATGCTTCAGACATCCCACTATTGGCCGAAAACTTTCTGAGGAAATATAAAAAGGAGTATTCCAAACCCAGGCTTGAATTTTCTGAAAAGGCTATAGAATTGCTGAAATCCTATAACTGGCCTGGCAATGTGAGGGAACTGGAAAATGTAATCCAGCGCGCCATCATCATGAGCGAAGATATCATTGACATCGACCATTTACCGTCTTACCTGAAATATCCTGTACCCGAAATCTCCTCAGAATTGAAGTCTTTGAAGGAGGTAGAAAGGGATTATATTTTGAAAATACTGGCCAGCGTTGACAATAATAAAACGAAAGCCCCTGAAATTCTGCAGATCAACCGAAAAACGCTCAGAGAGAAACTAAAGTAGTTAACCGTAGCGGTACAATTTTACCCGACTGATACTTTTTGAACCGGTTTAAACATAACTTAAAAAAATTCTAAACCCTCCAGTCCCTTCATTTACAACACTTCACAGCATCTACCTATTTATTCAAATTTGAAGGCATAGGAATTGAGTTTTATAAGAACGTAATATCCAGGTGGTCAAAAAGATTCCAAATTAAAAACCTGATCTGGCGATTTAAGAGATAAACCAGGTTTTAAAATTTGAAAGAAGAAAGCGAGATTGGTATAGATACCAGTGGATTTTTGAACCAGGAAAATTGCAAACATAACAGAATAAAACTTTGTATTAATAATCCTGATAGCGCCAGGTTTCCTAATACCCATATAAAAGGGTGCTATCCAGATTTTAAAAATTCCTATTATGAAAAGCAGGACAGCTAAAAGCTTAATTTTTGTGGTACTGGTAGTATTTTTTAGATCAATTTATTTACACCAGGAGTTTTATAAGAATATCTGGGAGGAAAATATGTTCACAGTAATTTTCCTGTTCAGCCTATTCGCCCTTGGGATTATTGCGGTAATTCGCTTTGGAAAGACGGCACTTACCGGAGAAGAAGTAGATTAATTCTATGATTCAAATTCTACAATAAGATTTTCACAGTTATTAAACCTTAAAGTTTTAGATAAAAAAAAACGCTCAGGTAAAACCTGGCGTTTTCTTCTTGTTTTTAGTGACCTCGCCAGGATTCAAACCTGGAACCTTCTGAGCCGTAATCAGATGCGCTATTCAGTTGCGCCACGAGGCCTTAAATTGATTGCCTTACTGTTCTGCAAAGCGGGTGCAAATATAAATCTATTTAATAAATTTAAAAACTCTTTTCAGGAAAAATAAATAAAAAAGGCGGGGATCCCGCCTTTTCCTTTAGTACCCTCTGATTTGAGTTTAATTTTAATATAAGTAGTTTAGGGCAACAGTATCATAATATCCAAATTCTCCATCTTCATTCGCACTAAAGCAGGCTAACATAATGGAATTGGAATCATAGCCGGTTGGCGTTCCCGGGATATGAACAGCTCCGTCTGATCCAGCACTTTCTCCACTCTGTCCACAACTCTGACGGCTAAACCAGTCGGTATGCCTTAAGCCTACAGAATGGCCAATCTCGTGGGTGATCACATGCTCATTGGTATCTACACTGTAATTTTCCATTCCAGAATAGATCTGCACGTATTTGTATGGATTACCTCCACTTGGGAAACCAGCAACACCACCAGCCTCTCCGTTTGGATTCTGGTACACAACGATATCATAAGGCCCGTAATTGGTTCCAAATGTTAGCGTGAAAGTGATTCCCAGGTTTAATGAGTTATAATTTCCAAGGGCATATTGCAAGGCAGTTCGTTGCTTACTGGTAAGAGCCTGGCTCCCGCCTGTATAGCCAATCACATTAATAGTCCTTGGTGTACTCACCAGGTTATAGGTGCGGTACTGTTTATTCTCGATAGAAGCCGGAGACATACTGAATAGCTGCTCCTCTGTCATCGCGATATCACCTTCAATGAGGTAATTCTCGGTAAAACTTCCATCGGGTAAAAGCATCTTATTCAGTTCAATATGCTTCGAATTGAAATGAAGATCGGTCACCTGGTCCCGGATGGCTTTTGAAACTTCCTTGTTTGACGATTCTGCCATTTCCTGATTGGAATCGGCCACCTCATCCTTATTACAGGAAACCAGCAAGCCTAGAATTAGTAATACATTAAAAAGTCTAATTGTTTTCATAAATAGATTAGTTTAGGTTATGGGGTACTGGTCGTAAACTAGATATTTCTATGGATTTACTAGGCTTATCAATTGTTAAAAAGTAAGAATTTTCCTAAATAAACTAATTTTTTTATGAAAACCGTTCATTTAAACGTTTTTTTAAAACACTTTAACCGATTTTTTTAGAATATTAAAAAATCTTTATTCCAAGCCAAATGGCTAGGACTGGGACTGACAGATCGATAAAAAGCATAAAAAAAGGACCTTTAAAAGGTCCTTTATATAATTAAAATATCAGCTTTTGTTTATACGATCTCTGCACTTAAGCCTGCATCGAGTAGCTTGGAACATCTGGGTTTCAGATCTTCGAAAGGACCGGTCTTCACCGTACATTTTCCTTTATAATGAACCAGGATGGAACATTGCTCTGCCTGTTCGGGCGTATGGTCACAGGCATATATAAGTGTTTCTATTACATGATCAAAGGTATTGTAATCATCATTATACAACACGATCTGATTTTCTTTCTTGTCTTTGGTCTTTACTTCAACCTTTTCTAATAATTCTTCTTTTGTGCTCATCTTCCGTTATTTTCTCGTCATCTCTTCAAATATACAAATTATGATAAAAACCTCATCTTGAAAACTTTGCAGCGATCCAATCGTTCCTTTCTATATTTTCGACAAAATCCAGGCCGAGATCCTTACAGGCTTTTTCTATCACCGGAAGGTCCCTTTTATAGAATCCGCTCAGGAATATATTTCCCTGTTCATTCAGGCATTTTTCATAGACCGGAAGATCACGCAGCAAAATATTACGGTTGATATTCGCCAAAATCATATCGTACTTGCGGCCTTCCAGTAATTCGGCGCCACCCTCTTCCACATTGATATGTTCGCAATCGTTTCGGGAAATATTCTCGAGCGTGTTCAAATAACACCAGTTATCGATATCGATCGCATCTACAGGTGTTGCACCTTTCATTGCTGCCAGAATAGCCAGAACCCCGGTTCCGCAGCCCATATCCAAAACCGATTTATTTTCCCAGTCATTTTTCAGAATAAGCTGAATCATCATATGAGTCGTGGCGTGATGGCCTGTCCCAAATGACATTTTAGGCTCTATGATTATGTCAAACTCTACATCTGTTTTAGGATGGAATGGTGCCCTAACGCTGCAATGTTCATCAACCTGTATGGGCGTAAAGTTCTTCTCCCATTCCTCGTTCCAGTTCAATCGTTCGATCTCATTCACGTTAAAATTGATCTCGAATTCTTCAGATTGAAGGATATGAACGTTTGCCAGCAGGTCGTCTTCATATTCCTCTACCGGAATATAAGCCGTAATGCCATTGTCGTTCTCCACAAAACTTTCAAATCCCAGGTATCCCAGTTCGGCGATAAGGATCTCTGAAGCCGGCTGTACCGGCTCTATAATGAACTGAAATTCCAGGTAATTACCTGCCATCTTAAAAAGAATTTACAATCTTAACGAAATCTACCGCATTCAAACTCGCTCCACCAATAAGACCACCATCTACATCTTCCTTTGCGAAGATTTCGCGGGCATTGTCTGGCTTCACACTTCCTCCATATAGAATAGAGGTATTCTTAGCTACTTCGGCACCTATATTCTTTTCCAGAAGATTCCTGATGTGTTTATGCATTTCCTGCGCCTGTTCCGGGGTCGCCGTTTCACCGGTTCCAATGGCCCAGACTGGTTCATAGGCAAGAATGATGTTATTCCACGCATTCTTTGGAAGTTGAAAAAGTGCTTCCTTCAATTGTGATTCTACCAGGTCGAAATGCCTGTCGTTCTTCCTGTCTTCCAATTCTTCCCCGAAGCAGAAGATCACTGTCATCTCATTATCTATCGCCGCCTTCACCTTTTTCTCCAGCAGTTCATTGGTTTCATTAAAATACGCCCTGCGTTCACTATGCCCCAGAATTACGGTTGTAATACCAATACTTTTAAGCATAGATGCTGAAACTTCACCGGTAAAGGCACCGCTTTCGCTTTCATGCATATTTTGAGCGGCTACGTAGATTGGTGTATTGCGCAATGCCTGGAAGGCCGGATACAAATTCGTGAAAGCCGGCGCCACCATTACAGTAGCTTCAGGCTCTTTTACCATCTGAAGTTTTAATTTGCTGATGAGTTCTTCAGTTTCAGCAAGATCCTTATTCATTTTCCAGTTTCCGGCTACGATATTTTTTCTCATGATAAATTTTAAATTGAAGATTGAACTGAATCAATAGTTTATTCAGCTTTATAACAAATATAAGTAATGAGAGCCTGAATGAATCTTAAACCCATGCAAAAGCTCAAATTTTAAAGAAATCGATGCAGGTTTTCCTGTGATCACAGTTTGATATCAGAAGCATCAAACCAGTGTTTCTTCTGGGTGATGGTGCCTTTTTCCAGGGTAAGCAAGCCCGGATTAGACCTAACGATGGTTTTTAGAGTCGTTTCATCGGTTTGATAGAACTCAAAATTAAGATCATATTTCTTTTTGAGTGCATTCTGAAGTTCACTTCCCGAAGCAGTTAGTCCAACGACCCGATAACCTTTATTAAGCGCTTCCTCGCTGAGTGATTTTACGGCTTTGTACCCTTCCCGCTCGGTAGACCTTAAATTGTAAGCTACAACCAGGAACACCTTATCTTCCTGCAGGATCTGTTCGGTAATGTCGCCTTCTTCTCCTTCGATCACGAAATCATGGATTGGCGGCACGTAGCCTTCCGCGATCTGCGTGGTCTCCACTCCTACGAATTCTCCTTCAACCTGCGGGTATGCTCCTTCATTCCTGATGATCTTTTCCTCCCCGTTTTGATTGAATTTCCATTCATACTCATAAACAGGCTCCGGAGCATCCTCTGGAATACTCATTTTTTCAGAGATATTATTCCCTATTTTATAAGGCCTGAAGTCGAAGACCGGAAGATGCATGAGCACATAATAACAAAACGCGAAACAGGCGATAAACGAACCAAAAATGATCCATCGGTGAGATTTTGGATGGAAAACCGGCGTAAGGTATTTTTTATTGAAGAAAATGATAAGGATCAGCACAAGCAGGATCACATCTTTATAGAACGATTGCCACGGAGTAAGCGGGATCGCGTCTCCAAAACAGCCGCAATCTGTCACTTTATTAAAGTAGGCCGAATAAAATGTAAGGAAAGTAAAAAACAATATCATTAGCAAAAGGCACCAGCTGGTAAACTTTGGTGCATACCCTATGAGAAGCATGATGCCAAGCACTAGTTCAAAGATCACGATCATGATGGCAATGATAAGTGCGAAAGGGATCAGGAATGGAATATCCAGAACGGGTTCACTGAAATATTCCTGCAGTTTAAAGGAAAAACCTACAGGATCGTTCAGCTTGATAAACCCCGAAAAAATAAATAGAACTCCAACCAGCACCCTGGCCACATTTACAATTGCTTTCATGCGTATATAAATTTGATTTATTTAACAGCCTTTTCTTCAGCCTCCATAAAATGTATCATCGCAAATACCGAATAATTGATCATATCCTGGTAATTGGCGTCTATGCCTTCACTTACCAGTGTTTGACCTTTATTATCCTCGATCTGTTTTACTCTCAATAATTTCTGAATGATGAGATCGGTAAGGGAACTAATTCGCATATCTCTCCAGGCCTCGCCGTAATCATGATTCTTGTTCATCATCAGGGCCTTGGTTTCTGCGATCTTTTCATCGTACAGGCCTATCGCCTCCTCTGCATTAAGATCTGGCTGATCGGCCACTCCCTTATCAAGCTGAACAAGCGCCATGACCGAGTAATTGATGATCCCGATGAATTCAGACTTCTCATCTTCATCTACCTTGCGGGTTCCGCTTTCCTGAAGTTGCCTTATTCGTTGAGCCTTGATAAAGATCTGGTCGGTAAGTGACGGCAGCCTTAAAATTCTCCAGGCACAGCCGTAATCTTTCATTTTATTTAGGAACAAACTACGGCAACCAGCTATTACCGCATCGTATTGTTTTGAGGTCTCCTGCATGAAGTAGTTCTAATTTGCGTAAATTTCGGGCAAATATTTCAGATAGTCAAAGTTATTTCTTCCGCTAGCCTAAAGCCAGAAAATCCATGTTCATCAATTGCAAAGGAAACCTGATAGACCTCTCCAAACCCAAGGTAATGGGTATCATTAATATTACTCCCGACTCTTTTTTCAGCGGAAGCAGGTCTGTTTCAGAAAAGGAGATCTTAATGGCTTCGGAAAAAATGCTGAACGAAGGAGCCGATTTCCTGGATCTTGGAGCCTATAGTTCCCGGCCTGGAGCCGATGATATTTCGGCAGAAGAAGAACTGAAGCGAATGTTGCCTTCCATTGAAAGTATCCTGAAGAATTTTCCGAAGGCGATTATATCCATAGATACCTTTAGGGCTAAGGTAGCCGAAAAAAGCCTTGAAGCTGGCGCTGCAATGATCAACGATATTTCGGCAGGAAAGCTGGACGAAAATATGATGAAAACCATTGCTCAATACCAGGTTCCGTATATTATGATGCATATGAAGGGAACTCCCCAAAACATGAAAGACCTTAACCAGTATCACGACCTGTTGGGGGATATTCTGTTTTATTTTTCAGAACGAATAAAGGCTGCAAGGGAGCATGGTATAAATGACCTAATTATTGATCCCGGCTTTGGTTTCGCTAAAAACATCGAACAAAACTATGAGCTGCTTTCTAAACTGGAATTATTCAAAAACCTCGAATTACCTCTTCTGGCCGGCATTTCAAGGAAAAGCATGATCTGGAAAAAACTGGGCATCACGCCTGAAGAGGCCCTGAACGGAACGACCGTTTTAAATTCGATTGCGCTGACCAAAGGAGCAAATATCTTAAGGGTTCACGACGTAAGAGAATCTGTAGAAAGCATCAAATTAACCCGTGAATTGATAAACTAAAATTAGATTTTCTATTTTTACATAAAACCCCGGCAACTTGGACATTATTGACCTTCGAATTCTCGATATTCTCGACATAGTATTTGTAGCCCTGCTATTATATTATGTTTACAAGCTGGTAAGGGGTACAGCCGCCGTAAATATCTTTATAGGGATCGTGGTGATCTACCTGGCCTGGCTCCTTACGCAGTTGCTTCAAATGGAACTGCTAAGCAGTGTGCTGGGCGAATTCATTGGGGTTGGTGTATTTGCATTGATCGTGGTTTTTCAACAGGAGATCAGGAAATTCCTTTTGATGATCGGGTCCACCAATTTCACGCAAAAAGGAAGATTCTTTCGCAGTTTTAAATTCAGCCGGGATGATTTTGAGTCTAATACCGATATAGATGCCATTGTGAATGCCTGTGAAAGTATGGGAAATTCCTATACCGGGGCGCTAATAATTATTCAAAGGAGCAACAAGCTGGACTTCGTAAAAAATACAGGGGATAAGATGAAGATCGATCTTAACCAGCCTATCATTGAATCGATATTTTTCAAAAACAGCCCGTTACATGACGGCGCCATGATCATCGAAGAAAACAAGATCACCGCTACCCGCGTAATTCTTCCAGTATCCAACGACAGGTCTATCCCGTTACGTTTTGGTTTGCGACATCGCGCGGCCGTTGGGATCACTGAAAAGACAGATGCACTTGCACTGGTGGTTAGTGAAGAATCCGGACAGACCTCTTACATAAGAGACGGACAATTCGTAATGTTTGAAACCATGGATGAATTAAGGGAAAGACTGAAAGAGGATCTTAAATAAACCCTTATTTTTTCTTATAATTATATTGCCTCCTCAGCCTTAAACTGAACTTCATAGAGTTTCTTGTAATAACCTTCAGGTTTTTGAAGCAATTCCCTGTGGTTCCCCATTTCCACGATCTCACCCTGGTCCATCACGATGATCTTATCGGCTTTTTTAATGGTCGCCAAACGGTGAGCGATCACAATGGAAGTACGGCCCTGGGTGATCTTATCGGTCGCATCCTGAATAAGTTGTTCACTATAGGAATCTACAGAGGAAGTAGCCTCATCCAGGACAAGGATACTCGGATTGGTGACATAAGCCCTGAGGAATGAAATTAGCTGTCGTTGCCCTGAAGATAGCATGGCACCGCGTTCCTTTACATTATACTGGTAGCCGTTGGGCAGGGTATTGATGAACTCATGGATACCGATTTGTTTGGCGGCTGCAATCACATCTTCTTCAGAAATGTCCGGGTTATCCAGGTTTATATTATTCATGATCGTATCGGCGAACAAAAACACGTTCTGTAGAACGACAGCGATTTGCGCTCTTAAGGATTGCAGTTTAATATCCCTGATATCAGTTCCATCAACCTGTATGGTACCGCTATCGATCTCATAAAATCTATTCAGTAAATTGATGATAGTAGACTTTCCAGCCCCGGTTGCGCCAACGATCGCCACGGTCTCCCCGGCTTCCACTTTAAAGGAAACACCTTTAAGAACCTCTTCATCATCCACATAACTAAACCGAACATCTTTGAATTCTATCTCTCCCTTAAGGTCGTCGATCTCGATCATTCCGTTATCCTCAATACTGGACTGGGTATCCAAAATTCCGAAAACCCGGTTGGCGGCGACCATACCCATTTGGAGCGTATTGAACTTATCGGCGATCTGTCTCAAAGGCCTGAAAAGCATTTGGGATAGCTCTATAAAAGCGACGATAATACCCAAGGTCATGTCGTCCCCGGCCACTACCCTCAATCCGCCAAACCATACGATAAGCCCGATTGTTATGGACGTGGACATTTCGGCAATAGGGAAAAATATGGAGTTGTACCATACGGTCTTCACCCATGCTTTACGGTGTTTATCATTTATTTCCCTGAAATTGGCATATTCGGTCTTTTCCCTTGTAAATAACTGAACGATCTTCATCCCGGTGATTCGTTCCTGTACGAAGGTATTTAAATCGGCCACCTGGGTTCTAACCTCTTCAAAGGCCAGTTTCATCTTTTTCTGAAAAACCCGGGTCGCATAAAGAATGAATGGTAAAACGGTTAAGACCAGCAGGGTGAGTTCCCAGCTTTTATAGAACATCACACCAAGAACCACCAGCATTTTTAGCAGATCACTAATGATCATAAAAAGTCCCTGGCTAAAAATGCTTGCAATGGTTTCAATATCACTAACCGCCCTGGTTACCAGTCTCCCAACTGCCGACTTATCATAATACTTCATTCTGAAGCCAAGCATATGCCTGAACAGCTTCACCCGTATATCACGCACCACTTCCTGGCCAAGCCAGTTTGCGTAATAGATAAAACAAAACTGAAAAATCACCTCGAGCAGAAGAACCCCGAGCATAAGACTTACATAGTAAATCAGGCTTTCAAAATCGGCAGGAATAAGGGCCTCATCAACGGTATTCTGAAGAAGGATAGGCCTCAGAACAGCAAAAAGTGAGACCAGTATGGCCGCAATGCCAACGAAATAAAAGATTCGTTTATAAGGATTGGTGTATTTAAGCAATCGCTTAAATAGATCCATATCAAATGCATTACCTGTCTTAGAAGCCATCTATTCTTTCATAATATTTTCAGGATAAACGATCCTGCTTAGATATAATCCGTGGGCGGGAACCGATGCTCCGGCCTTTCCACGATCTTCACTTTCTATAATTTCCTTCAGTCGATCTACGGAATATTTCCCCTGCCCGATATTGGTCAAGGTTCCAACGATCGCTCTAACCATATTTCTCAAGAACCTGTCTGCCGTAATATGAAAGATCAATCGATTTCCATCTTTCCTCCATTCGGCGTGATCTATCCGGCAATTATAGGTTTTTACATCGGTCCTACTTCGGGAGAAACTTTTAAAATTAGTGTATTCTTTCAGAATATCAGCTGCCTGATTCATTTTTTTGACATCCAGCGGCAACTTCACCAGCCAGGCAAAATCATGAGAAAAAGCATCCTTTTCCAGAACAATATGATATTCATAGCTTCTTGAGACCGCATCAAACCGGGCGTGAGCATCCTGCCTTACCTCGAAAATATTGGCAACCGCTATATCTTTCGGAAGCATGGAATTGAGCTTATACTTTAGCTGGGCTGTATCCAACTGCTGGTCGTGATCGAAATGAGCAAACATTTGAAGAGCATGAACTCCCGCATCGGTGCGTCCAGCACCCACGATGTCAATTTTTTCACGCAAAACCATGCTGAGCTTAGATTCAAGAACCTCCTGTACACTAACGGCTGAAGGCTGATTCTGCCAGCCATGATAGGCCTTTCCAAAATAAGAGAGTTCAATAAAATACCTCAAGCCCGCTTTCTTTTTTATATTAGCGAAATGCAAAGATAAGGCAATTCTACCAAGGAGTAAGGCTTATCCCTTCCATCCTTTGTTAAACCAATTTTAAAAATCAGTTTGCTTTGAAAAAGATTTTATTGCTTAGCGATACTCACGGTCATATAGATGACCGCATCCTTCATTATGCCGGCCAGGCAGATGAAATATGGCATGCAGGCGATATTGGCGATTTGGAGGTGACCGATCAACTTCAAGCCTTGAAACCACTAAAAGCTGTTTATGGAAATATCGATAACGCAAAAATCAGAAAAGAATTCCCGTTGAATAATAGGTTCATGTGTGAAGAAGTTGATGTTTGGATCACGCATATTGGAGGCTATCCCGGTCGCTATTCCCCGCCAGTCAAGGAAGAGATCAGGATAAATCCTCCTAAGATATTTATCTCTGGGCACTCCCATATTCTTAAGGTGATGAACGATAAAAACCTGGGATTGCTGCATATGAATCCGGGTGCAGCCGGGAAACAGGGTTTTCATAAGAAACGCACCATGCTCCGGTTCAAAATTGATGGAAAGGACATCAAAGACCTCGAAGTAATTGAACTGGAATAATAAAAAAACCCGAAGCTAAGACTTCGGGTTTTTCACGCACTAATACTACTAAGATGATAGGCTTATCGTAATCGATCTACAGATTTTACGAGATCTTCGTCCTTTTTGATGGCCTTATTGGCCAGAACAAGAAAAACGATAGAAACAATAGGAAGAAACATCCCAATACCCTTCTCTGAAATTTCCATTTCTCCAGGTAAACTTAGAGACCAATAAACAAACACTCCTAGTAAAAAAAGGTTCAATATTATATTTAGACGGCCCAGTACAAACTGAAGCTTTCTATTTTTAAACATAAAAATGCTCACTAAAGACATGGCTGCTGAAGCGAGAAACATCCCAAAGGCGATCATTTGCTCCTGGGCATAAACCGGTTCGCCATTTGCATTTTCCCATAAAGGGAATACAAAAATAAGGCCAGCACTTATAATAATAGCTGCTAATAAATATAGAGTTTGAATTCTTTGGAGCATATTTTTATCCCTATAGGGCCACAAAAATAAAAGAATCTTTTAAAATTACTGCTCAAAAATCTAAAATAAAGTTGTATTATTGCAGGAACATTTCGTAACCAGTTCAATGCAGGTTACTTAAGTCTCCAAAACTTTTTGTTCTTCCTCGAGAAGTTTAAATCAACCCAAAAACAATTATTTTAACGCATTCATGTTTGAAATTTCAGAATTAAAGGCTAAAAAGCTACCTGAGCTTAAAGAAATAGCTGCTTCACTTAATGTACCTAAGTACAAGACCTTAAAGAAATTAGATTTGGTGTATCAAATTCTGGACTACCAGGCATCAAATCCTAAAAAGGTACAGGAGGTTCTTACCGATGATACCCAGGAGGCAGCAAAAGAAAAACCTAAGAAAAAGATAGGCAGCGATAAAAAGCCACCAAAATCTTCTTCAAGATCTTCACAGGCCAAGCCGACAGATAAAGGATCTTCTTCATCCTCTCAAAAGGAAGACAATAGAAGTAATACTCCTTCTAAAAGCAACAGGGACAAATCCCAGAGCAACAAAAAAGATAACCGAAGCCGTACAGATAATCGTAGCGATAAACGCAGTGATAACCGCAATGATAATCGTAGCGATAACAGAAACGACAATCGTAACGATAACAGAAATGACAATCGTGGCGACAAGAAAAGCAACGGAAATCGCGATAACAGAAACCGCTATCGCGAACCAGATTACGAATTCGATGCGATCATAGAGAGCGAGGGTGTTCTGGACATCATGCAGGACAACTACGGATTCCTGAGAAGTTCAGATTATAATTACCTTACTTCTCCAGATGATATTTATGTTTCTCAATCCCAGATAAGATTATTCGGTTTAAAAACCGGTGATACTGTTCAGGGACAAATTCGACCACCAAAAGAAGGAGAAAAGTATTTCCCGCTTATCAAGATCAATAAGATCAACGGGCTGGATCCACAGGTTGTAAGAGACCGTGTTTCTTTTGAACACCTTACTCCACTTTTCCCGAAAGAAAAGTTCAATATTGCAGAAAAACAAAGTTCTATTTCCACAAGGGTGATGGATCTATTTGCGCCTATTGGTAAGGGTCAGCGTGGAATGATCGTTTCCCAGCCTAAGACTGGTAAAACCATGTTGCTGAAAGATATCGCGAATGCGATCGCAGCCAACCATCCTGAAGTATACCAGATCGTTCTTCTAATCGATGAAAGACCTGAAGAAGTTACCGATATGCAGCGTAACGTAAAGGGTGAAGTGGTAGCTTCTACTTTTGATAAGGAAGCGCATGAGCACGTTAGAGTGGCGAATATTGTACTGGAAAAAGCAAAAAGACTGGTAGAATGTGGTCATGATGTGGTGATCCTTCTTGACTCAATTACCCGTCTGGCCAGGGCTTACAACACCGTACAACCTGCCAGTGGTAAGGTATTGAGTGGTGGTGTGGATGCAAACGCACTTCACAAGCCAAAAAGATTCTTTGGAGCTGCACGTAATATAGAAAACGGAGGTTCCCTTTCAATCATAGCAACCGCTCTTACCGAGACCGGTTCTAAGATGGACGAGGTAATCTTCGAGGAATTCAAAGGAACCGGTAATATGGAACTTCAGCTAGACCGAAGAATTTCCAACAGAAGAATATTCCCAGCCATCGATCTTGTTTCTTCAAGCACACGTCGTGACGACCTGTTGCTTGATGAGAACACCATTCAGAGAATGTGGATCATGAGGAAATATCTTGCTGATATGAATCCTGTAGAAGCGATGGAATTCATCAACGACAGGATCAAGCAAACCAAAAATAATGAAGAGTTCTTAATCTCCATGAACGGTTAAGCACACTGTTAAACCCTACTTTAACAGCCACGCCCAAAAGCGTGGCTTTTTTTATTCTGAAATATTTCGAAACAGCATCCAGAAATCGCTCAGGACAGACTTTTCACCCTAAATTAGGCTCTCATTTAATTTTCAGAAATAAAAAAAGACCTCATTTTTCAATGAAGTCTTTAGAGCGGGAGACCGGGTTCCCTTCGACTTCGCTCAGGACAGGCTTCTCACCCTTTATTCAAATTTTCAGGAAATTTTATGGCATGAAAAAAGCCCCAACATTCGATGGAGCTTTTAGAGCGGGAGACCGGGTTCGAACCGGCGACATTCAGCTTGGAAGGCTGACGCTCTACCAACTGAGCTACTCCCGCATTGATAGAGATACTATTATTTTCAAGCGTTTCAATCATTCAGCTTGGATCCGCCTGAGGCGGACTACCAACTGAGCTACTCCCGCATTGATAGAGATAATAATTATTTCAAGCGTTTCAAACTTTGAGCCTGGATCCGCCTGTGCCTGCAAATATAAATGGATTCCTTTTCATATTCCAAAAAAAATCAGAGCTTTTTTCAGTCAAAAAATCCATCTAGATATACATTCAGGTCATCATTTCATTTAGCCTTTAAAATCTTGTTAAATGCCCCGTATTAGATTCTAAATTCTAACAAATAAGTTCTATTTTTAGCCATCACTTGATTTAATTAAAGACATATATGGATTCCAAAAAAAATAAAGGCGGTAAAGTTCAGGATTTAATAGAAGGCAGATTATTAGAAAAACGAAAGATCTACTTGTGGGGTGAGGTGAGCGATAAATCGGCTAAACATGTAATAGATCGCTTGATCTATCTTGACCTGGAAAGCCAGGATGAAATTCAGCTTTTTATTAATAGTCCGGGTGGATACGTTACAGATGGATTTGCGATTTACGATACCATTATGAGTATTGATGCTCCGGTATCTACAATTTGTACGGGTCTGGCTGCCTCCATGGGATCTATCCTCCTATCGGCAGGAAAAAAAGGAAGAAGATTTATACAGCCTCATGCAAAGGTGATGATACACCAGCCAAGTGGCGGTGCTCGCGGGCAGGCTTCCAATATCGAAATAGCCGCTAACGAGATCCTGAAAACAAAACATTTGAGCGCTAAGATCCTTGCCGAAAATTGCGGGCAAAAGGTGGAGAAAGTCCTTAAAGATTTTAATCGCGATTACTGGATGGACGCAGAAGAATCTTTGGATTACGGTATAGTGGACGGTATTTATAAGAAATAATATGGAGATCAAACATAAAGAAAATGACAGTCGCGGGATGTTCTACATCGAAAGCGATAAAGGACTTATAGGCGAACTCACCTATTTTAAATCTGATAAAAATATTCTCACTATAGACCATACCGAGGTAAAAAGAGAAATGGAAAATAAAGGTATAGGCAGCAGGCTGGTTGCGAAAAGTGTGGAATATGCAAGGGAGAACAACCTAAAGATCGATCCACTCTGCCCTTTCGCCGAAGTTAAATTTGACCAGAATTCCTCTTACGATGATGTAAGAGCCTAGGTGATCTTATTTAAACTCCGGGCTATGCGTTCTTGGTTGCTTCTTCTTAATCTGGTTATACTGCTCGTACTTGCAGGTTGTAAAGAAGACACGCAAAAATCTACCCAGGAAAAAGAAAATCAAACCCGCGAAATCGCCAACCTCACTCAAACCGCCAAAATTCAAAACTATTTCCAGGAGGCGGACTCTTCAGAAATTTATGAAAGCGAAGAGCTGAAAGAATTCTACCGGGAGAATGGCTTCAGGCCTGTTTGGAATGAGAAGTCTCTTCGGGAAGATATTTCCAGAATTATTACGCGAATAGATTCTGAAGGTTTGTACCCGAAAGAATATCATGCTGAAAAAATCCAGGAATTGCTAAGCTCTGTAAATCAGAATTCAGAGGAAAAGAATACAAGGCTGGAAATCCTGCTTACTGATGCAAGCCTGAAGTTAATAAGGCATTTAAGTTCCGGAAAACTGAAGCCTGCTGAAATTTATGAAATATGGGGAACGCCTGTAAATGAGGTAAGCCCGAAGGATTCTTTACATAAGATGATTTCTGAAAATAGTCTTGAGAGTAGTTTTCGTGAGCTTAGCCCGAAGAATCAAATATACCAGGGCCTAAAGGCAGCTCTTCAAGCTTATAACATCGAAGAATTAAAAACCGAATCTGCCACCCAAATCGAAACAGGTGGGCTTATCAGGCTGGGCGAATCGAGTGAACGCCTTTCTCAGGTTGGAAAAAGACTTACCGAATTGGGACTTTATAGCGGCACCATCGACACAATTTACAGCAAGGAACTTGAAAATGCAGTTAAAGCATTTCAAAAGGAACATGGCTTACAGGTAGATGGGCTACTGGGAACTTCGACGATTGCCAACATGAACCTGACGAAAAAAGACCGATACCAGCAAATCCTTATCAATATGGAAAGATGGCGATGGTATCCACGGGATCTCGGAGAGCACTATATCATTATTAATATCCCCGATTACCACTTAAGCGTCGTTAAGGAAAAAGATACCATCAGTTCCCATAAAATAATGGTTGGTACAAGATACCGGCAAACCCCGGTGTTTTCAGACAAAATTGAATATGTGGTTTATAATCCAACCTGGACCATTCCCCCAACCATTAAAACAAATGATGTTATTCCAGGCGCGAGAAAGGACCTTGATTACCTGAGCAGCAGGAACATCAAAATTTATGATAAAGAAGGTGACGTAGTAGATCCTACAGAAATAGACTGGTCTTCGTACCAGGCCCGAAATTATACTTACAGGCAAAATCCCGGAGGCTCCAACCCTTTAGGCAGGGTGAAGATCATATATCCGAATCAATATATGATCTATCTACATGATACTCCTTCACAGGCCTTATTTGAAAAGAATTCAAGAGCCCAAAGCAGCGGATGTGTAAGAGTTCAAAATGCGCTTGACCTGGCGAAATACCTGTTGAATGACCAGGAAAAATATACCGATTCGGTCATTGATGAAATTTTGGCCTCAGGAAAGACCAGGGAAATACCAGTTAAAAAACAGGTGAAGGTTCATCATTTTTACTGGACGGCAAGCGTGGAAAACGATAGCATCCGGTTTATTGATGATATTTACCATTTAGATAAACCACTCTGGGATTTATTCAATCCAGAGAATGATTAGCTGGAAAGATAATTAGAGCTCTTCAGGTAATTCGGGTCATTTTTATGAATATAAACAACCGACTCTCCCTTGATCCTGTTGATCAACTCCTTTGCAATCTTATTTGGAACGGCTGGACAACCAAGACTTCTGCCTAAACGCCCGTACCTGTTTATAAATTCAGGCTCGGCATAATCGGCTCCATGGATCACAACGTAACGCTTTCGAGCATTGGAATTAAACTTTTTCTCCATTCCGTCTATAAAAAGAGAAAGTCCGTTCTTTCCATAGTAAGTTTCACCGGTTACATAAAAACCAAGTGAACTTTGATTAGAATTTACGGTATTCGAAAAGTTATCGGCGAACTCGAGCCCTGTATTTTTCCCATGCGCCACAAAGGTGTTAAAAACTACCTCCCTGGTTTCCATATTCAGGATCCACAATCTTTTCTCGGTAGAAGAAAGATCAAAATCAACGATGGTTAAAAGCGGATTAGCAACTTTGCCTGCCTCGTCGAGTTTCGTATAACCAGAAATGGCCTTTTCGAAGACAGACATTTTTGGAACGGATAAATTATTAAGGCTAAATTCTTTATAAAGATCGGCTACCTTTTCTTCAAAGGTCTTTTCAGTTTTTATTTCAATGTTAAGTTCGGGGGAAGAACTCAAATCTTTAGAATCTTTAATTTCACTGGTACTGCTAAATGCAAAAGAGAATATCAATACTCCAATAACACTAAAAATCCTATACTTCATATATCTCTGTTTTTTTAAATTTTGTTAATAAAAACCAAAAGTCCTGCCAACTTACGAATTTTAATAAGGAATTTAAAAATTTGTTCGACTTTAACAATTAAGACTTTTATAACGCTAGTTTTAAGTACTCTAAATCAATTTTTAGGTATCTTCACTAACGCAGAACCAACACTATTATTTCATTTCGAAGGAATACCAAATGTTAAATTTATAACTGAATACAGCAATGAGAGGTGGACGTAATATGTTAAGGCTATTGATTGGCGCAGGAATTATTCTCTTTGGGGTGATTAAGTTTTGCTCTTCAGCCGAAGAAAATCCCTATACCGGGGAAACCCAGTACGTAGATCTTAGTGCCGAGGAAGAGATGGCTCTGGGAGCACAGAGCACCCCTGTAATGTTGAATGAATATGGCGGGTTACACCGGGATGAATCGGCGCAAACACTGGTAAGACAAACAGGCCAGAGACTTGTGCAAAGCAGTGTGGCTGCGAGTGCTCCTTATGATTTCAAATTCTTTTTGCTTTCAGATGAAAGCACTATTAATGCCTTTGCCTTGCCAGGGGGGCCGGTTTTTATCACTTACGGGCTGTTCGCTAGACTGCAAACCGAAGATCAGCTTGCTGGTGTGATCGCCCATGAGATAGGCCATGTGATTGGAAGGCACTCCGCCCAGCAAATGGCACAACAGGGTTTCACCAATACGCTACTTACTGGCGTTGCAGTAGGATCAGAAAGCCATGGAGCTACCCAGGCAGCCGCGGTACTCGCAAATCTGGTAAATATGAAATATGGTCGTGGAGATGAACTGGAAAGCGATTATTTAGGGGTAAAGATCATGATGGATGCCGGTTATGATCCTGAAGCCCTGATTGGAGTCATGGAGATCCTCGCCGAGGCATCTGGCCCCAACCGGGTTCCTGAATTCCAGAGTACCCACCCCGACCCTGAAAACAGGATTCAAAAAATAAGAGAAGCCATCGAGGCTGCCCGCTAGATTTAATAAAAGATTATAGTTAGCATACAGGCTATACTTTGAAATGTTTTTAACTTTAGCCCCAAATTCAATTTAGTCTCATGAATAAGAAAGTTCTCTTAATGATACTGGATGGCTGGGGGATCACTCAAAATGAGGAAGTATCGGCCATCGCCAAAGCAAAAACACCTTTTATGGATTCGCTTCCAGACAGGTTTCCGCATGCAAGTCTAAGAACCGATGGAATGAATGTTGGCCTACCCGAAGGGCAAATGGGTAATAGCGAAGTTGGCCATATGAATTTAGGGGCTGGTCGCATTGTATACCAGGACCTGGTTAAAATAAACATGGCGGTTGAGAAGGACACCCTAAAGGAAGAGCCCGTTCTTGAAGAAGCCCTTTCCTACGCCAAGAAAAACAACAAGCCCGTTCATTTCATGGGTCTTGTTAGCGATGGTGGCGTTCACTCTCATATTAAGCACTTAAAGGGATTATTAAGCGCAGCGGAAGCTTTTGGTGTGAAAGAGAAATATGTTCATGCATTTACCGATGGAAGAGATGTTGACCCGCATTCAGGAAAAGGATTTATTGATGAACTACTCCCTCACCTGGAAAAGACCAATTCGAAGCTGGCTTCGATTATTGGACGATACTATGCGATGGACAGGGATAAAAGATGGGAACGAATTAAGAAAGCCTATGACCTGATCGTTCACGGTACAGGGAAAGCCTCTACCAATGCTGTCGCAGCCATCGAGGAAAGTTACCAGGAAAAGGTGAGTGACGAATTCATTAAGCCTATCGTGATGACAAACGAAGATGGAACACCGGTGGCTACCCTCAATGCCAAGGATGTGGTGATCTACTTCAATTTCAGGACAGATCGCGGAAGACAGCTAACACAGGCTCTTTCCCAGGACGATTTTCCCGAATACGATATGAAGAAACTTCCATTGTATTATGTGACGATGACCAAATACGATGATAGTTTTGAGAACATCAACGTGATCTTCAAAAAATCAAATATCAAGGCAACTCTTGGCGAAGTGCTGGAGTATGAAGGCAAAAAACAAATACGAATCGCGGAAACCGAAAAATATCCGCATGTAACCTTTTTCTTTTCGGGTGGTCGTGAAGAGCCATTCAGCGGGGAAAAGCGCATCATGTGCAATTCTCCAAAAGTTGCTACTTATGATTTGAAGCCTGAAATGAGCGCGTTTGAGATCAGGGACAAGATCATTCCTGAAATCGAGAAGGAATCGGCTGATTTTATTTGCCTGAATTTTGCCAATCCAGACATGGTTGGACACACCGGAGATTTTGATGCGGCCGTTAAGGCATGCGAGACCGTTGACAGCTGTGCGAAAAGCGTGGGTGAGGCTGCATTTAAAAAAGGGTATTCGGTGCTGATCATAGCAGATCATGGGAATAGCGAGGTCATGAAAAATGAAGACGGTAGTCCAAATACAGCTCATACTACCAATCCTGTCCCCCTGATTTTGATGGATAAGGAAATAAAAGAGATCAAAGATGGGAAGCTTGGTAACATTGCTCCGACTGTATTAAAGCTTATGGGCATTCAACAGCCCGATTTAATGACAGAAGATCCTTTAATTTAATCGCAACATGAATAAAGTTTTAATAGTACTGTTTTCTATAAGTTTAGGCCTGGGCAACCTGCTCAACCACCAAATAAGCTTTGACGAATCGAATATTGCTGAAATGAAAGAATCGACTGGGGATGACATCATTCTGGGGCCCTTCCAAAAAGAAGACCTGATGAAAAAACCATATTCAAAATGGTTCCAACCCCGGTATGAAAAATTTAAACCTAATGAAGAGGCCATGGCAACAATAGCCGAAAACATTAAGGATTATGAGATTCGCTTATTTATGGGAACCTGGTGTGCCGATAGCAAAAGGGAAGTTCCGAAGTTTCTGAAGATCCTGGATCTTGCTAACTATGATCATAAAAAACTTGAATTGATTGGTGTTGATTATGACAAAACCACCAAATCGGGAATAGAAAAGGAATTTGATATAGAATATGTTCCAACCATTATTTTCTATAAGGATGGCGAGGAAGTAAATAGATTTGTAGAATATCCACAGGAATCCCTTGAAGAAGATATTGCAAAAATCGTTTCAGGAGAAGTGTACAATAATTCCTACACAAACTAAGTTAGACCTCTCCTTGAGCCACTTTTTAGAAAATATTAATTAATTTCGCATTATGTCCCAATCTCTAACGATAGCAGTTGATTTTGACGGAACTATAGTAGAGAACAGATTTCCCGAAGTTGGGAAACCTATATTATTTGCCTTTGAATCCCTGAAAAAATTACAAGAAGAAGGCCACCGACTTATCTTATGGACGTATCGTCATGGCAGCAAGCTGGACGAAGCCGTAGAATTCTGTAAAAAGAATGGACTGGAATTTTATGCTATTAATAAAAGCTATCCAGAGGAAGAATTTGACAATAGCATAAGCCGAAAAATCCTGGCAGATATATTTATCGATGACCGTAACCTTGGTGGATTAAAAGGTTGGGGAGAAATTTATCAGAGTTTATCAATCAATAAACCAAAGATCAAAAAAAAGAGAAAATCCGGCCTGTTCGGAAGATTTTAAGCATATGATTATACCTAAATCCAGAGAGGAAATTGAGTTAATGAGAGAAAGCGCCCTAATCGTTTCAAAAACGCTGGGCATGTTGGCTCCCGAGATCAAACCAGGAGTTAGCACTCTAGAACTGGATAAACTGGCCGAAGAATTTATTCGAGATCATGGTGCAGAACCAGGATTTTTAGGCCTGTATGATTTTCCGAATTCCCTTTGTGTAAGTCCCAATGCACAGGTAGTTCATGGCATTCCAAATAAAACACCTTTACAGGAGGGTGACATCATATCGATAGATTGCGGCGCCAAGAAGAACGGCTTTTATGGAGATCATGCCTATACCTTTCCGGTTGGCGAGGTAGCTCCTGAAGTTAAAAAGCTTCTGGAAGTCACCAAAGAGTCACTGTATGTTGGTATCAGGGAGTTCAAAGCTGGTAATCGCGTAGGTGATGTTGGTTATGCCATTCAAAAATATACCGAAGATCATGGATATGGAGTGGTTCGCGAACTGGTTGGTCATGGCCTGGGAAGAACCATGCATGAAGATCCTGAAATGCCTAACTACGGCCGCCGCGGAAGAGGAAAGAAATTCGTGGAAGGAATGGTCGTGGCAATTGAGCCAATGATCAATATGGGAACCAAACGAATCAAACAACTGCCAGATGGCTGGACCATCCTCACGGCAGATAACAAACCCAGTGCGCACTTTGAACATGACGTAGCACTGGTAGATGGAAAACCTGAATTACTATCTACATTTAAATATATTTATGAATCGTTAAAAATCAATTCAACAGAAGAAGACGAATTTAGAGCAAAAGTTTATGATTAAAAGTTACAGACAGGAAATCTGGAAAACCCTACACAAAGATTCCTGGGAAGACCGCTTTGTCTACAAAGTCTCGAATTACGGAAGGATGATCAGTTATCTGAAAAATCCAGACGGAGACTTAATGAAAGGCGGTAAAGTAGGTGGATATTTAAACTTCGCGGTAAAACTGAAGAGTGGTAAGCACAAGACTTATTACATTCATCGCATTATTGCCGAAATGTTTTTAGAGAAAAAAGAAGGCGATCAATATGTGATTCACAAGAATTTTGTGAAGAACGATAATCGCGTATCTAATCTGGCATGGGCCACTAAAGATGAGTGGGTTCAGCACCAGTACAACAGTCCGAAAGTACAGGAGAACAAACGAAAACGAAAACTGAGAAAAGTGACTTCGTATTCAAAGTTAACCTATGCACAGGCAGTTATCTTAAAGAAAAAGCTCCTTGATCCCGAGCGAAAGACCCGTATACGGGTTCTGGCCAAACAATTTGGCGTATCCGAGATGCAGCTTTACCGCATCAAATCGGGTGAAAACTGGGGTGATATCGAAGTATAGTTCATGAGTAATCTTTTTAAACTGGCCTTAAATAAAGTTCCCAGGCCTGTTCTTATTAGAGCCAGTTACCTGGTAAGGCCGTTTTTAAAGATTTATTTAAAAGGTAACCGATATACCGATCCTATAGACGGAAAGAAATTCAGGAAGTTTCTTCCCTATGGTTATGAGAACCAAAGGGAAAATGTCCTGTCTCCATCTACCCTTTCACTGGAAAGGCATAGGCTGCTATGGCTTTATTTGAAGAATGAGACCGATCTTTTTCAAAGGAAACTAAGGCTTTTACATTTCGCGCCAGAACAGGCTTTTTATAAGCGTTTCCGGAGATTATCCAATCTGGATTATGTTACAACCGACCTTAATTCTCCGCTCGCCGATGTAAAAGCAGACATCTGTGATCTTCCTTTCGAAGATGAGAGTTTTGACTTTATTTTATGCAACCACGTTCTGGAACATATTCCAGACGATCGCAAGGCCATGGAGGAATTATACAGAATCCTAAGATCCGGAGGCATGGCCATTTTGCAAATTCCGCAAGACCTGAGCAGGGAAGAGACCTTCCAGGACGATTCGATAACCGATCCTAAAGAACGCGCACGCATTTTTGGCCAGTATGACCATGTAAGGGTCTACGGAAGGGATTATTTCGATAAATTGAGGGATGTTGGCTTTAAGGTTGAAGAAGTAGATTACACCTCTAATTTGGAAGCATCAGAAATTGACCAATATCGACTGGCAAAGGGTGAAATCATTCCTGTATGCCGAAAATGATCAATCCACGAGCTTGTTTTCGGTGCCTGGAGAAACATAGGTTTTATTTTCTCCGTTCTCATCTGAATAGATGAAATAAACCGAAATTCCCTGAACCTCTTTCAACATCTCACTGGACCTTTCAAAACCCAGGGCCATAAAGGCAGTGGCATATCCATCTGCCAGCATGCAGTTTTCAGCGATCACCGTTGCACTTAACATATTGCTTCTGGTTGCTTTTCCAGTGGATGGATTTATGGTATGAACATATTGCTGACCAGAAACCGAATCTACCCGGTATTTTCGATAATTTCCTGAAGTTGCCATCCCAACATTTTCCAGTTTGATCTTGGCTATCAAAGTACGATTCCCAGCCTGCTGGCCAGGATCATCGATACCAACTATCCAGCTCGCATCATTTTCAATATTTTTCCCTTTAGCCCTCAACTCTCCGCCGAGTTCGATCAGGAAATTATCCACGCCGTTCTGAGAAAGGTGATCTGCGATCACATCGATGGTATAACCCTTGGCGATGGCATTGAAATCGAGGTAAATTCCAGGATGTTCCTTTTCAATCGTATTGGACTGGGTTAACCTAACCTTTTCAAATCCAACCAGCTTTCTAAGCGAGTCGAGCCTGGTGCTATCTATTTCCTTCAGCTTGTCTTCTGGTCCAAAACCGTAGGCATTCACCAGGGTTCCAACTGTAGGATCAAAATAACCATTGCTTTCCTGGTAGATCTTTTCTGAAGCCTCAAAAACCTTTTTAAAATGCATGTCAACCTCTACACCGGTTTCGCCGCGATTGATGCGCGAGATATCAGATTTGGTGATGTAAGTGCTCATAGAAGCATTTATCACCTCAAAAATGCTATCCAGGGAACTTTGGAAATTGAGATCCTTATCTGAAAAATATTTGATCTGGTAGGTAGTGCCAAGTGCTTCGCCCTGGTAGATCTCTACCCCGCTCTCGGGTTTGGAGCAGGAAGCTACCAGTAAGCCCAGCACAAAGAATTTAAGTAGTCTGTTCATTTTATATTTCTTTCCAGCCTGAATAGTTTACCACGTAATCCTCGTCGCTGTCTATTGGCTTATCATAATCTGATGAATTGGCCAGCCCCACGGCAGCATAAAAAGTGCGCGCATTAAATTTTTCAGCGTGCTCTTTTATCTCTTTAAAAAAAACAGGATCGTATGCCGCAGGATCATCAGGATATTCAATGGCCCTTACGATCACAAAATGAAGTATACCGGCTTTTAAGGCAACGAACTGAGGATTCTTTTTCAATTCGGAATTCACCCCAAGAAATTCGTATCCGTTCTCTTCAAGGTCCTGGCCTACGATATTCATGGCCAGGTTGTGCAATTCCTGTCTGTTAAGTTTAGGCATACCGCAAAGATAAAAATTAGCCGGTTAAATCAATCTTCCTAAAGGCTGAACATGTTTCAACTCGATGAAAAATACCTTATAGATCCTGAAACAATCCCGACGCTTCGGGACAGGATGACGTTATCCATAAAATAAAAAATCCCGCCGAAGCGGGATTTGTATTTATTATCCTCCGAAGTCATCGAAGCGAATATTCTCTGGCGGGATTCCAAAATCCTCACCCATCTTTTGAACAGCCTTGTTCATCAATGGAGGTCCACAGAAATATAATTCGATCTCTTCTGGCTCTTCATGATGAGACAGGTAATTATCGATCACCACCTGGTGAATGAATCCAACGAAACCATCACCTTCATCATCAAGACTTGATTTTACTTTCCAGTTATCTTCTTCCATTGGCTCAGAAAGGGCCAGGTAGAATTTGAAATTCGGGAAATCTCTTTCCAGGGCTCTAAAGTGCTCAATATAGAACAACTCTCGCTTAGAACGACCACCGTACCAGTAAGTCACTTTCCTGTCGGTCTTAAGAGTTCTGAACAGGTGATACAGGTGAGATCTCATTGGCGCCATTCCGGCTCCACCACCTACGTAAAGCATCTCTGCATCGCTCTCATTGATAAAGAATTCACCGTAAGGTCCTGAGATAGTACATTTATCTCCTTTTTTCAAACTGAAAATATAAGAAGAGGCCACACCAGGATTTACATCCATCCAACCGTCTTTAGCACGATCCCATGGCGGAGTCGCGATACGAACGTTCAGCATGATCTCACGTCCTTCAGCAGGGTAGGAAGCCATAGAGTAAGCTCTCTCTACAGTTTCCGGGTTCTTCATTACCAAAGGCCAAAGTTTGAACTTATCCCACTCTGCCTGGAACTTATCAGGAGTATCGTGCTCTTCAGGGTGAGCGGTGATATCCATATCTTCGAATTTCACCTCACACTTAGGAACCTCGATCTGGATATATCCACCAGCCTTGTAATCCATATCCTCAGGAATTTCTACCACGAATTCCTTGATGAAAGATGCAACGTTATAATTTCTTACTACGGTCGCTTCCCATTTTTTAATTCCGAAAACTTCTTCAGGAATGGTGATCTTCATATCCTGCTTTACCTTCACCTGACAACCCAGTCTCCAGCCGTCTGCGATCTCTTTTCTGGTGAAATGAGGCTCTTCCGTAGGAAGAATGGCTCCACCACCTTCTTCAACGATACATTTACACTGGATACAGGTTCCACCTCCACCACAGGCAGAAGGAAGGAACAGTTTATTATCTCCAAGAGTTGAAAGCAGGGTTCCACCTGATCCAACCTCAAGGTCTTTTTCATTATTTACATTGATAGTTACCGGACCTGATGGGGTCAATTTTGCTTTGGCACCCAAAAGGATTGAAACCAATAACAAAATAAGAACTAAAAATACTACTACACTCGCTAAAATAACTGTCATAATCTTCTTTTTCGATTATAGTTTAATTCCCATAAAACTCATAAATCCTAATGCCATCAATCCGGTAATGATAAACGTGATACCAAGACCTTTCAACGGAGCAGGAACATTTGAGTATGCAATTTTTTCTCTAATGGCCGCGATAGCAAGAATGGCAAGAAACCATCCAATTCCACTTCCCAGGCCATATGTTACGGCTTCTGAAATTCCTCCGAAATCCTTTTGCTGCATGAAAAGTGAACCTCCCAGGATCGCACAGTTTACAGCGATAAGCGGAAGGAAGATACCCAAAGCACCATATAAGGCTGGAGCAAATTTTTCAACGATCATCTCAACAAGCTGTACCATAGATGCGATTACCGCGATAAACATGATAAAACTCAGGAAGCTAAGATCCACATCGGCGAATTCAGCCCCCAGCCAGTTAAGCGCACCTGGTTTTAACAGATAATTGTCCAGTAAAAAGTTGATAGGCACGGTCACGACCAATACGAAGATCACCGCAGCACCTAAACCAACAGCTGTTTTTACAGTCTTTGATACCGCCAGGTAGGAACACATTCCCAGGAAGTAGGCGAATATCATATTTTCAATGAAAATACTTCTTACAAATAGATTAACTAATTCCATTTTTTATACTTTTTTGCTGTTCAGCTATTAGTTTTCTTCGATTAGCTTACGGTTTCTTGCACGCTGCACCCAAATGATAACCCCTACTACAATAAGAGCCATTGGAGACAACAGCATAAGACCGTTGTTTTCATATCCCAGTGCATAAAGCCCGGTAGATTCGGCTAGTGTGGCTCCTTTATGACCAAGCACCTCAAAACCGAATAGTTTTCCTGATCCAAGAAGCTCTCTGAAGAACGCAACGATGATAAGGATCAAACCGTATCCGGCCGCGTTTCCTATTCCGTCAAGGAATGATTTATATACACCATTACCTAGAGCAAAGGCTTCCAAACGTCCCATTACGATACAGTTGGTAATGATAAGTCCAACGAATACCGAAAGCTGTTTACTTACATCAAAAGCGTAGGCTTTAAGTACCTCACTTACCAGGATCACGAGCGAAGCAACCACTACCAGCTGAACGATGATTCGAATACGGCTAGGGATAAGGTTACGTAACATCGATATGATCATGTTACTAAAAGCCATTACCACCATTACCGCGATCGCCATTACAATAGCTGGTTCTAACTGAACCGTAATCGCCAGGGCCGAACAGATACCAAGTACCTGAACCGTGATTGGGTTATTATCGTCTAAAGGATCTGATAGTAACTTCCTGTTCCCTTTGGAAAGAAAGTGCTCTTTTTCTTCAGAATCTGAAAGAAAAAGGATCATTTCCTGTTTCTTCTCTTCCTCTTTAGCAGAGTTGAATTTTTTCTCTTTAGCCATAATTATTTTATTGCTACTTTAATATCCTTTTGCTTCTCGAAATAAGGCAAATAACGCTTCAATCTTTCTGAGATCATATCAGAAACACCGTCTCCAGTGATCGTCGCACCAGAGATCGCATCTACTCTGTTATCGTCCTTATCTGAAACATCTATGTTTCCTTTTACCACAGATACACCAACAAGGTTTCCGTTAGAATCAAAGATCTTCTCGTCCTCGAACTTCTCTCTGAACCATTCTTTAGTGATCTCTGCACCAAGACCCGGAGTTTCTCCAAGGTGATCAAAGGTTGCTCCTTTAATGGTGTTGATATCGTCTTTTAAAGAAATATATCCGAAGATGGCATTCCAAAGTCCGTTACCTCTTAAAGGCACAATGTAATATTTTGAACCTTCAACCTCAGCAACATACAAAGGAAATACTTGTTCTGAAACATCCTTTTTAAGCTCTTTGGCAAGGTCAACCTGAAATGCATCTACATCTTCAGCTGGTGTACCATCTTCAGTTAAAGCGATCTCCTCAACGATATATTGATCGTAAAGCTCTTTCGCTCCTGCTCTATCTGTCTCGATCCCTACTGTTGCGAGAATATTTTGCATCTTTTCCTGACGAATATTCTCCTGTTGTGTAGGCTGAAGTGAAGTCGCAGCGAAAGCCAGTACAGAGGCCACTACGATCACCATGATCACGGCAAACATAAAAGTATAGCCGTTACTATTTGTTTTGTTTACTGATTTCTCTTCCATAACTAAACTGCTGTTTCTACCTGAGTATTAGCTTTTTCAAGTCTTTTCTTTCTCCTCTTAACATTCGCTTCGATCACGTAATGATCGATCGTTGGAGCAAAAACGTTCATTAGAAGGATTCCAAGCATCACACCTTCCGGATAAGCCGGGTTGAAGATACGAATCATTACTGACAGGAACCCGATCAAAAATCCGTAGATCCATTTTCCTCTTGCAGTTTGTGCTGCTGAAACCGGATCGGTTGCCATAAATACGATACCAAACGCCAGTCCTCCAACAATTAGGTGCAGGTACCAAGGGAAATTGGTTAATGCATTTCCTTCAACCCCAATCGATGGCAGTGAATTGAAAATAAGCCCCATGATGGCCGCTCCAATGAAGGCGCTCAAAATAATCCTCCAGCTTCCAACTTTTGTAAGAACCAGAATAAGAGCCCCTGCAAGAATACAGATCGCTGAAGTTTCGGCAATAGATCCAGGAATCTGTCCAGAAAACATATGCATCGCTGAATAGCCCACTTCGTTTCCTGAAGCCAGGGATCCAAGAATGGTCTCACCAGATACCGCGTCTACCTCAGCTGCATTGCTCACCCAAACCGTGTTACCAGACATATAAGTTGGATATGCGAAGAACGCAAATGCACGGGCTGTAAGAGCCGGGTTCAAAATATTCATTCCGGTACCACCAAATGCTTCCTTCCCGATAAGAACTGCAAACACTACTGAAAGTGCTACCATCCAAAGCGGAATATCAATTGGCATGATCATAGGAATCAATAATCCTGTAACCAGGTAACCTTCGTTCACCTCGTGACCTCTGAAGATCGCAAAGGCGAATTCAATCCCAAGTCCAACCGCGTAAGAAACCGCGATCATCGGGATGATCTTTAGTGCTCCATGCCAGAACGCATCGAAGAAAGGAACTCCGTCTGCATATTCAGGTAACTGGTGAAGGTACTGGTACCCGCCATTCCACATTCCGAAGATAAGTGCCGGAACAAGAGCAAGCACCACTGTGATCATTGTTCTCTTAAGGTCTACCGCATCACGAATATGCGCTCCTTTTTGAGTTGTATGATTAGGAGTAAAAAGAAATGTGTCCAGGGCATTGATGGCCGGAGCATATTTCTCTAACTTCTTACCTTTTTGAAAAGGCTGCTTAATTTTATCTAATCTTTGTCTAATCCATTCCATAGTTCGTAAGCTTTTTTAACCTATTTCGGTTATCATTAAATCTAGACCCAATCTAATCACCTCTTGAACTTCGAGTTTGGAAGTATTCACATATTCCACCAGTGCGAAATCTTCTGGCGCAACCTCGTAAATTCCAAGATTTTCCATCTTCTCGATATCTCCGGCCATACATGCTTTAATAAGCTGCATTGGGTATACATCCATTGGTAATACTTCTTCCATTTCCCCGGTCACAACCAAAGCTCTCTCCTCACCGTGCAAATTGGTAGTTGGAGTATATTTTTTGTTCGGAAACAACCATGAAAGAGAGGTCCTGGAATTAGAGTGGATATTGTTATAGGTAAATGGCAACCACCCGAACATTCTATATTTATTACCTTCTGGAATAAGGCTTAGTTCATTATCATAAAAACCAAGGTACTGCCCGTTAGACAATTTAGTTCCGGTTAGAACATTTCCAGAAATAATACGAACATCTTCAGAAACACTTCCTATGATATCCTCGATATTTGCACCAATTTGAACCTGGTAATAGTTGCGATCTTTCGCTTCGCTACCGGTAACAGCTACAGTACGCTCTGCGCGGTATTGCCCGGTAAGAAAAATATTACCAATTATCGCTACATCCTCAACGCCTACCGTCCATACACGCTCTCCCCTGTTAATTGGGTCGATCTTATGGATCTGCACCCCAACATTTCCTGCTGGATGCGGACCTTTTACATGATGAAGCTCTACACCTTTAATATCTTTCAAATATTGCGCAGACTCCTCATCTACACAAAGGTGAACTTTCCCAGGTGTTAATTTAGCAAGCGCAGTGATTCCTTCCTGGAAAGCTGCGATTTTATCTTTTACAAGAAAACCTTTACTTGCCGCAAGAGGCGCGGTAGTAACTGCAGAGATAAAGATGGCTTTTGGAGTATCTTTTGGATCGGCAACGATATCATATGGTCGCTGATTGATAAAAGCTCCACAACCGCTTTCGTAGATTCGTTCCTTTACATCTTTAACATCTGCCTTGGCAGCATCAAGCTTACCGAAATCACGATATGCAATATCTGCATCGGCTTCAATTATAACCTCAAGGATCTTTCTTTTATCTCCTCTTTTGATTTCTTTAAGAACTCCACTTACAGGTGAAGTGAATCGGATTTCATCGGTATATTTTGAATAGAAAAGTTCATCACCGGCAAGGAGTTTTGCCCCCTCCTTAACAACCATTTTTGGTACATGTGTATGAAAATCTGGCGGTTTGATCGCATAAGTTTTCGATCTCGGAGCTTTGACCAACTCTTTTTCCGCCTCCCCTTCTAATCGCAGAGTTAATCCTCTTTTAATTCGAATGTCTTTTGACATAGGATGGAGTGTATGTTAAAATTTTTAGTTTAAAGTCGTGCAAATTTATGAATTTTAAGTCCATTTATCCCAACAAATAGAAGAATTTTACATGGGTCATTTGTTAAATTAAATTGATAAAAACAGGTTAAATCTGCTAACTTTGTTCAAGATCCATATATATGAAAGCATTTCTAATATCCTTGATTTTGGGAATTACGGCAGCTTCAGGCTTTGCCCAGGTCTCCGAAACGATACCTCCCAATTTTATAAGAACGATTATTTTTGAAGGCGATATTCCCGAAAATGCAGGAAATCCAGTTATTAGACTCGGCAACCGTATTAAACTTAGCTTTGATGATATAATTGGTGATGAAGCCGATTATTATTACAGTATCGAACATTTCAATTTTGACTGGAATCCAAGCCAGCTTAGCAAAAATGAGTATCTGGATGGAATTGATAATGTGCGAATCCTCAACTTCACAAATGCCTACAACACCCTGCAACCCTATACGCATTATGAACTTACCATTCCAAACAATAATGTGCGAGCTTTAAAGGTTTCTGGTAACTATTTGTTGAGCGTTTACAACTCCAACCGTGAACTGGTTTTTTCAAGGAAATTCATGATATATGAACCCATAGCCCAGATAACTGCTGAGGTTAAACGTTCGCGCGATCTTGAGTTCATAGATGAAAAACAGGTAGTGAACTTCAGTATAAGTTCACCAGATCTGTTGCTTAAGAACCCGGAAGAGAATGTTAAGGTAATCCTCTATCAGAACTACAACCTTAAAAATGCCATCAATGACCTTAAGCCTCAGTATACTATAGGCAATGAACTCATTTACAGGTTTGATTCTGAATCTTCCTTTTGGGGAGGCAATGAATTCCTCCAATTCGACAATAAGGACCTGAGATCTACCACGGCCGATATAGCCAGCGTTGACCTAAAGGAGCTCTACCATCATTATCTTTTCCTGGACCTGTCCAGGGATGGACAGCCATACACCTATAATCCCGACATCAACGGAAATTTTGTGATCAGGAATATGCAGGCGCAGAATTCTGATATTGAAGCCGAATATGTATGGGTTCATTTCAGTTTAAAAAATTATGATCCATTATCCGGTGGTGATCTATATTTATACGGTGGATTCAACAACTTTGAACTCACCAGGGATAATAGATTAACTTACAATGAAGATACCGGCTATTATGAGTTGGCAAGATTGTTTAAGCAGGGGTATTACAATTACAGATATGTATTATTAAAACCCAATGGCCAACTGGATGAAGGATTCGTTAGCGGGAATCATGACGAAACAGAGAATGTGTATACGATTTTGACCTATTACAGAACTCCGGGAGCGCGATATGACAGGTTGATTGGAATAGGAACTGCAAATTCGATAAATATCAGGAACTAATATATAACGAGTGAAAAAAGAACGCTCTATCATGCAATACAGGGGTGAAACCTGTTTAAATTGTCACCTCCCGCTGGATCTTAGCGACCAGTATTGCCCTAATTGCGGACAACTAAATTCCACTAAAAAATTAAGCTTTAAAGATTTTTTCGAGGAATTCTTCTCTGGAGTATTTGCTTACGATTCGAGATTTCAGCGAACTTTGCGGGTTCTTTTGTTCAGGCCGGGAAAGATCTCCAAAGATTATATCAACGGTAAGCGAATGCGTTACGCGAATCCCTTCAGGTTTTATTTGAGCGCCTCCATCCTGTTCTTTTTATTATTCGGCCTCACCGTTGATCTAAACAATTCTAATCAGGCCGAAGTTGATTTTGAAGATCAGCCACCTATTTTTGCCCCTGGTTTGCCTGATGCTGAAAGGGATTCCATCAGGGAGCTGATAGAAGAAAATAGCCTGGACTCGATCAACAAAGTTTTAAGCCAGCGAGGAATGGATTCCATAAAAAGCCTTCCACTTTCAAGAATTCAGGATTCAATAGAAACGGAAGCCGATTCAATCACTGAAAACTACCTTGACAACTACGTCCCGCAAAGCGAGATAGACACCATGCACTTCTGGAATGCCAACAAGACAAGGATCGAACTCTACAGTGCCTTCCTGGACCAGACGAGAATCCGAAATTCTGAAATTGCAATAGACAGTTTAAGGCATGAGCATTCAGCATATAACCATTGGCTTTATAAAAAGGTGGTCGATTTTGACACTTTTAAAGAAGAACCCAATCTCTTCATCAATTACTTTGTAAGTAAACTCCCATTCATCATCTTTTTTTATCTGCCGGTGTTTGCTCTCTTCATTTGGCTACTATACTTAAGGCGACCGTTCAATTATATGGAACATCTCATTTTCGCCTTCCATACTCAAACCATGTTTTTCATATTGTATGGTTTGGCTATACTGGTGAAGATAATAATAGATTCTAACTGGCCGGTGACCGCTGCCAACTTTATTTTTCTGTTCTATCTCTATAAAGGAATGCGATTTTTCTACGGT
This sequence comes from Christiangramia oceanisediminis, assembly GCF_022570735.2. Classification (GTDB taxonomy): domain Bacteria; phylum Bacteroidota; class Bacteroidia; order Flavobacteriales; family Flavobacteriaceae; genus Christiangramia; species Christiangramia oceanisediminis. The sequence continues at coordinate 179,692 of NZ_JANCNS010000001.1, forward strand.
CAAAATCGTGTTAAAACCATTCTAAAGTTCTTAATATTAAACCTGATATTCTTTATTTTAGCAATCATAGCAGCAATCATTTCTTTGCTCGCTTCATTTTCGATTTACTAAGATGACCCAGAAGATCACTAAAGGTATAAAGGTTTCAGTTGAAACACATTTTGAAGGCATGTTTTATAAGAATTATAAAATGCGCTATGCCTTTGGTTATAGGATAAAAATCGACAACCAAAGCAATGACAAGGTGCAGTTGGAATCAAGATTCTGGCGCATCAAGGATTCTTTAAATGAGACCGAAACAGTTTCAGGTGAGGGAGTGATTGGTAAAAAACCTGTTTTACATCCAGGAGAAAGCCATACTTACCAAAGCGGATGCCTCTTAACCGGACCTTTTGGAGCTATGAACGGTCATTATACCATGATCAATTTTAACACCTCAAAGAAATTCCAGGTAAAGATCCCCTCCTTTCAATTAAATGCGCCTTACGCCCTAAACTGAAGGTAATCCTCAACAACCTCATTATTTTTCAGGTTTTTGTACCAGAATTTAAGATCGCTTTTTGAATTATGGATCTGGCTAATACTTTGGGTTTTCAGAAATCCGCGGTCGATTATCAGGTCATGTTCCAAATTGCCTTCCCCCGCATTATGATGAAAATCGAGGATACTCTCGGGTTTATACCCCTTAGATTTTTTCAATTCCTGAAACCATTGTTCCCTAAGAGCCTTCATCTCTTCAGAATACAAAGGGGAAGATGACCAGATATGTTCCCTGAAAGGCAGTTTTTTAAACCGGTATTCCTGCCCGTCCCAAAGCAGTTCAAAAAAGGCCAGACCTTTATACCAGTCTACTATGATCATTGTAAAGGGTTCTATCCCCTCATAATTATAGCTTTTTAGATAAGGCTTAATTTTTCTGGCAGCAAGAAATTCCTTGACCACCACTCCCCGACTCTTTCGATATTCAGGTTCCCGGGCATGAGGCTTATCGGCTCCATTCATCAAACAGATACAACGCTGGAATTCGCTCACACCAATCCAGGTACCGCCGGCCTTTTCATCCATTGGATAATACATTTGTACTCCCCTGAATCTTCTTTTTTCAGGAGCAAGCGTATTGCGGCTTACGGCCTCATCTCTATTGGAAGTAAGAACAAAGCCATTAAGTGAATCTGGATGTGGAACCAGGCTTACCGTACACATAAGAAGGTTTAAATTTTAAGGAAAATTACAAAAAAAGTTAAGCTTTCGTGAAGGCCTTTGGAGTCTTCTTCAAAACCGCTTTATTTTTTTACCTTTAGCGGAATTAAAATACAATAGAAAAAAGAAAATATAAATTTTATGGGAAAAGGATTTTTTCACGTTCCGGTTGCTGTTAACGAGCCAGTTAAAAGCTATGCCCCCGGAACCCCAGAAAGAGAGGAAGTGTTACTTACGTACAAAGATCTATGGAACGCGAATACCGAAGTTCCGCTTTATATTGGGTCTGAACAGGTAAAAACTGGTGACACCAGAACCATCAATCCTCCACACGATCATAAACATGTTGCAGGGACCTATCATATTGCCCAGAAAAAGCATGTTGAAAAGGCCATTGAAGAGGCCCTGGAAGCCAGAAAAAAATGGGCTAAACTGGAATGGGAACAAAGAGCTGCGATCTTTTTAAAAGCAGCCGATCTTATCTCTGGTCCATACAGGCAAAAAATGAATGCGGCCACAATGATTGGTCAGTCTAAAAATATTTACCAGGCAGAGATCGATTCAGCCGCAGAGATCTGTGACTTTTTACGGTTTAACGTAGAATTCATGGCAGAGCTTTATAATGAGCAGCCAATTTCTTCAGATGGGAACTGGAATCGAGTGGAGTATAGACCTCTAGAAGGTTTTGTTTATGCGATCACCCCGTTCAACTTTACCGCTATTGCAGGAAACCTGCCTTCCAGCGCAGCCCTGATGGGTAACGTTACCGTATGGAAGCCTAGTGACAGCCAGATGCTTTCAGCTCAGGTACTTATGGAAGTTTTCAGGGAAGCTGGTGTTCCAGATGGTGTGATAAATATGGTGAACGGTGACCCTGAAATGGTTACCAATACCGTTCTTGCCAGCCCTGATTTTGCAGGAATCCATTTTACGGGAAGCACCGAGGTTTTCAAAGGAATCTGGGAAAAGATAGGAAAGAACATTCGAAAGTATAAGACCTACCCAAGGATCGTTGGAGAAACGGGTGGAAAGGATTTTATACTTGCTCATCCAACTGCAAACGCTAAACAGGTGGCTACGGCTATTTCCAGAGGTGCCTTTGAGTACCAGGGACAAAAGTGTAGTGCAGCTTCTAGAGTGTATCTTCCGAAGAGCCTTTGGTCTGAGATAAAGGATTTCGTAGTAGAAGATGTACAAAGTTTTAAAATAGGAAGTCCTGAAGACATGGGTAATTTCATTAATGCCGTGATCCATGAAGGTGCTTTTGATAAACTAGCCAGTTATATCGATAAGGCTAAGAAAGACAAGAACGCTGAGATCGTGGTAGGTGGAAATTATGATAAATCCAAGGGATATTTTATCGAACCTACGGTGATCCTCACTACCGATCCGCATTACACTACCATGGAAACCGAATTGTTCGGTCCGGTTGTAACCATTTACGTTTACGACGATAAGAATTTTAATGAGAAGAAATGGACAGAAATCTGTGAACTGGTAGACAACACCAGTATCTACGCATTGACAGGTGCTATTTTATCTGGTGACCGTTATGCTGCGGCCCAGGCAACAGACCTGCTGCAGAATGCTGCCGGAAATTTCTATATCAATGACAAGCCAACCGGTGCGGTTGTAGGTCAGCAGCCATTTGGTGGTGCGCGCTCAAGCGGAACCAACGATAAGGCAGGATCTAAGATGAACCTGATGAGATGGATCTCTGTTAGGTTGATCAAGGAAACTTTTGTTCCAGCAACAGATTACAGATATCCGTTCCTGGGAGAATAAGAATTAAATTTCTCAAAATTTTTAAAACCCGTCGGTTAGTCCCGACGGGTTTTTTATTTAGCTGTTTATCAGAACCATACCCTTGAACACATGATTTTTCCTACAGTTTCATCGACAAATCATGTTTTTTAACGAAAATTTAATGGATTTCGCTTATTTTGAATTACATTTATTTGCTAATTCACTACTCCCCAATATTTTAAAAGTGTCTTAGCGCGCTTAGCCCCAGTTTTTTTTAGCCCCACTATTTGACCCCTACATGACTATTGTTGTATTAAAAACCTTATATCTATGGGGAAAAAATTACTTTTTCTTTATATACTTCTTCTGTTTAGTATGATCTCGCCTTCCGGGATATATGCTCAATGCTCAGAACCTACAAGTATTAGCATCACCAATAATTCGGGAAGTTCCATCTGCGAGGATGAAACTATTAGTTTCAGCTCAAGCGTAAATCCTACCAATCCTTCTGTAGCCTATACCTACCAATGGCAGGTTCAGTTAAATGGGGGCACCTGGACCGATATTTCCGGCGCCACGAATGCCAGTTTATCGAATTATGATGCCGCCGTTGGTAATAATAAGTTCAGGTTGCGAGTAGGTTTTTGCGAAGGCACTGCTAGTTCCGGCACAAAAGATAGCCCTATATCATCGACCATTGTTGTTTACGAAAACAAAACAGGGACGGTATCCATTTCGGCGAACAAAACAAATATTTGTCCTGGTGAACAAATAAATTTCACATCCTCTCCTACTAATCATGGAGGCTCAGGTGCGACTTACGAGTGGAGGTTACTCAATGACAATAGCGTTTTAAGTAATTCAGCTTCCTTTTCATCTACTGAAATTCCTGATGGCGGCGAGGTTCAATTATTCATGACCTCTTCGGTCCCATGTGTAGATCCGTTTCAAAGTACTATTCTCACTATAACCCATAAGGATGGTATTCCTTCTCAACCTGCAACAATTTCCCTTGAGACCGAGACAGATCTCATTATTTGTCCAAATACTTCTGCTACTTTTTCAGTTACCAACGATCCCACGGCAACAAGCTATATCTGGAATCTGCCATCTGGCTGGACGGGCACGAGTTCAACTAACTCAATCAACATTACAACGGGCTCTGCCAGTGCATCTGTCCAAACCATTTCTGTAAAAGCTGTGAATGAATGTGGGGAAAGCACAATTCAAACTCTTGATGTCACTGTTGGACCAGGAAAACCTGCAACTCCTTCTGAAATTCAGCTTTCAGATGAGGACAATGACGGGATCATTTGTCCGGGAGAATTAATTACTCTTTCAGTTACTAATGATCCGGAGGTTAATGAATACATTTGGACACTCCCTTCCGGATGGTCTGGTTCCAGTACGACAAATTCCATAGATATCAGTGATATTGAATTCGGAGAAGACGGCACGGTTTCAGTTATTTCCACAAATGATTGTCTTTCAAGTGAGCCGCGTACTTTAAACTTAAATGTAAATACTCCTGTTCCTGGTGAGCCCGACGAAATAACGGGTACCGACTTGGTTTGCCCAGGTGTAAATGCCGATTATGGTATTTCCAGCGTTGATTATGCAGATAGTTATGTATGGATTCTTGATGACAATATAATAGAAGGAATATCAGGAACGAGCTATACTTTTAATTCCATGGTTATTGGAGACCATAAACTTGAAGTTAGGGCTGTTAATGAATGCGGAGAAGGTCCAATAGTATCAAAAATCATCGAAGTGGATGATGGCGCGCCAGATCCGGTTGAAATAATAAATTCCCTTGGAGAAAATGCATTTTGCGAAGGAGCCACTGGACTGGAGTTTTCAGTAACCGAAGATGCCAGGGTTGGGACATACTCCTGGATCGTTCCAGCCGGATGGACCATTACAACCAATAGTGGTAGTTCCATTACTGTAACCGCGGGCTCCTTTGGTCAGGACGGTACTATTTCAGTAACCGCCACTTCCGACGAAGGTTGTGGAGAGGTAAGCGACAACTTCGCGGTTTCGATAAAAGATCCGGTTCCGATTCAACCCGGAGTGATTTCCGGACCATCCGAGGTATGTATGGGTAGCACCAACACCTTTACGGTGGCTGCGGTAAATTACGCAACGAGTTATGAATGGACGTTATCTGACGGTAGTATTGAAACCACCACCGGACCCAGTGTGGATTTCCCTATTAATTCTGCTGGAGATATAACGCTGAATGTCAAGGCTATCAATGAGTGCGGTGACAGTCCAGCTTCCGAAAATTTTAATATTGAATCCTTCAATGGAGCTCCAGTTAAGCCCGGACCCATTACAAGTTCCCTGGCAAGTCCAAATGTTTGTCCTCCTATAAATAATGTTACGTTTAGTGTTCCTGAGGTACCAAATACTTTGGATTATACCTGGAATGTTCCAAGTGGCTGGGATATTATAAATGGGGAAGGCACAAACAGTATTAGTGTGAATATTAATGCTAGTGTTTCCTTAGACAGCGGTAACATTACCGTCCAGGCGAATAACGCCTGTGGGGGAAGCACTGCTTCAGATGCTTATACTATCAACCTTGGAGAATACGTTGTGGCCGATCTGGGCCCTGATAAGACTGTATGTGAAGTATCCACACCATTATCATTTACAGCTAATGTTTCTTTTAATGGTAAGTCTTTAAAAATAAATAATTTATATACACCGGATGGCACTGGTACTTTACCAGCCCCACCTAATGGAAAAGTCAATAACTTTTCTTTTACATATACACCAGTTGCAGCCGATTTCGCCAAGGAGTATATATCTATACGTATTAGAACAGAAGAACCTAATGGGGATTGTGAGTCTCCAGAAACTGAAGATTATAACGATGAGGTAAGAATTTATTTCCTTGACAATCCTACGGCAAGTTTTACAGGCACCGATACAGAAATTTGTTATAATACAGGTGCTTCTTTAGATATAAGCGGCACACCAAATACGACCCTTACCTATTCAAATGGTACCGCTACTTCAACCCTTAATCTGGATGCGTCTGGATCTGCAACGATTAATACAGGCAACCTCACGGAAACCACGACTTATACGCTTCAGTCTATAGCTTACACCAACGGTCCTGGATGCCAGCAAACACTCTCCGCTAGCTCAAGCGTTACTGTGAATCCAGTTCCATCTGCAGTATTAAGTTATGACGATGCTCCTTTCTGTAATTCAAATAACGGCACCTATATGCCAACTCTTTCAGAGACTGTAGGAATTATTGAGGGAGGAACCTATTCTGCTTCCGGAATCACAGTAAATGCTACCGACGGTTCATTTTCACCCGCTGGAGTTGCAGCAGGAACCTATACCATTACCTATAATTTTGATGATCCGCTTGGCTGTGGCTACGAACCCATCACCACTGATATTACCATTTATGAATCGGTTGAAATTACCACCCAACCTGTTGAAAGCCGGGTTTGCGAGGGAGATGCGATAAATCTTTCAGTGGCCGCAACTGGTGACGGACTCAGTTACCAATGGTATAAAGGTTCAGGCACGGGATCAGAAATTAGCGGCGCTACTTCTGCCAATTTTAATATTCCCGGGGCAACAATTGACGATGAAGCCATTTACTACGTAATAGTAAGAGGAACAGCTCCATGTACAGAACTGAAATCTGATGAAATCCAGGTGCTCGTGGATGAAGAGATCGAAATTACCGAACTTGCCACAGACGCTCCCGATAATGAGATTTGTGAGGGAGGTTCAGTTATTTTTTCTGTGACAGCCGCTGCTGGTGACGAAGTATTAACATATCAGTGGTACGACAATAACGGAGAACCTATTTCAGGAGCAACCGCCAGTACTTATAAATTGACTGGTGCCAGCCTTGAAAACAGCGGTGACTATTATGTAGAGATTGGAGGCAGCACAGATTATACCTGTACCACTGTAACTTCAGAAAATATATCTTTAATTATTAATGAAACTCCTAATGCTGATATTTCCTATACCGGACCTTACTGTAGTTCAGATTCAGGATTAAAAAGCGTTAGTTTCAGCGGAACTGCCGGGAATTATACTGGAGGTAGCTTCTCCTTTTCAGTGGAGAGCGGTGGCAGCAACCTTGCCATTGATAGTACTACCGGCGATATCAACCCTTCTGCCAGTGATCCTGGTGTATATTTTATAAGTTACACCATTCCGGCCTCAGGAGGATGTTCCGAGGTTATAGAAACCACCCAGGTTACCATTACTGAAGCACCTACTGCAACTATTGCCTTTACCGATGATGTAACAGAATTCTGTAATGATGATACTCAGGGTACTTTAACACCAAACCTTGCAGGAAGTGGAAATTATACCGGAGGTTCATTTGCAGGAGTTCCGGGAATTGTTTCAGGTACGGGAGAAATTAACTTTGAAGGGCTTGCAGCTGGCAATTATACGATCACCTATACCATTCCACCTTCAGAAGGTTGTTCAGATAATGTTGCCACCCTGGATATTACTGTTTACGAAAGTGTGAAGATCACTTCTGAACCTTTTCCGGTGGCCGTTTGTTCAGCGAATAATACTCAGCTGGAAGTAGCGGCTACAGGTGCAAACCTGAGCTACCAATGGTTTAAGGACGGAAACCTAATTAGCGGAGCTACTTCAGCTATTTATCAGATCAATTCGGCTTCAGTGACCGAGGATGATGGTAATTATTATGTAGAAGTAAGTGGTGAAAATGCCTGTAAGACGGTAACCTCTGAAACTGTTACCGTTACGGTAGATGAAAATATCATAATAGATACTCAACCTCAGCCACAGGATATTTGTATTGGCGGGGAAATAAATTTATCGGTTGCTGCGACTGCTTCCGGAGGTGATCCTATCTATCAGTGGCGAAAAGACGGAGTTGATATTAGCGGTGCTAACTCAGCTACTCTTAGCATCTCTAATGCCCAACTTTCAGATTCCGGGGAATATGATGTGGTTATTGATGGCCCAGATGGTTATGCCTGCGACCTGGGATATTCTGAAAAAATACTCGTCACTGTTAATGAAGCAGCCACAGTAGAAGCAGGGGAACCTATTAATGCCTGTTCTACTGACGGAACCGTTGCTATTGGGTCCGATGCCTCTGCTACAAATTATTCTTCACTGGTATGGACAAGCTCCGGAACAGGAACTTTTGAAGACGCCAATGCTTTAATTACAAACTATATACCCGGTACAGGTGAAACCGGAGAGGTTACCCTTACATTGACCGTTCAGGGGAATGCAGGCTGTTCTGAGGTTTCAGACGCTGTGACCGTGAATATTAGCAACTTCCCAGTGATCAATTCTTTTGCCTATTCCACCACAGAATTCTGTGTTTCAATAGATACACCTCAGCCTCCATCTCTGGATCTTTCCAATGCCACAGTTGGTGATGGTATTTTCAGCTATACAGGAGAAACCGGTAATACGCTAGATCTAAATACAGAAACCGGAGACATTAATCCGTCCAGCAGTACGCCGGGAACATATATGGTTACCTTTGAAATACCTTCAGATGGAATTTGCGAAGCTGTTTCGGAAAGCGTGGAAGTAGTAATTGGTGACCTGCCAGTGGCAGATTTCACTTATTTGCAAAATGCAGTTTGTAGAGATACACGTGAAACTAATCCTACGCTTCCTATTGATGAAACCGCGCTTCCACATACCGATGCTGATACTTTCAGCAGTACTCCGGGACTTGTTTTCGTAGATGCTGCAACCGGAGAAATCGACATCACCAGTTCTACACCCGGAAATTATACAATTACTAGAACCGTAGACTACACAGGAGACGGTGAAGATGGTTGTGAGCCTGTCACTGCAACATTTGACATCCAGATATTTGACAAACCAATCCCTGATTTCTCTTACGCTACCGGTGGCGAATTTTGTTCAGACGAAAGCGACCCTTCTCCACTTATGGCTGAAGGAGCAGTGACTGGAACTTTTACCTTTACTTCTGCAGAATCGGCCAATCTTATTATAGACGCAACTACAGGGGTTATTGATCTTGACGGTAGCGATCCAGGCACTTATACAATCCGGAATACTGTAGACTTAGAAACCGATGCCTGTGAAGAAGTATTCTTTGATTTTGAGATCACTATTTTCGAGAAGAAAGATCCAACTTTCAGTTATACCTCTACAGCATATTGTATCAGTGATGGAATAGCACTGGTTGACGACACCACACTAGCAACGGGCGGCTCTTTTCAAGCAGCCTCTTTAGGAGACCACTTAAATCCCAATACTGGAGAAATCAACTGGGAACTTACGGATACTGACCTCATTGGAAATCATACGATCAGTTATACTATTCCAGCGAACGGTGTATGCGCGGAAGTCTCTGCTACATTCCAAATCACAATTGATGCTTTACCAGAGGGTGGAAAAGCCTTTTGGACCAAAAACAACGAAAGAATATTCTTGACTTGCGTCAATCCGGTTTCAGGATATGCAAGTGACCTTCAATTGAATGAGTATACCGGACAAATTTCACACTGGGAATATCGAGGCTCCTCTGCTACTAACTGGACCAAAATCGAAATTACAGAACCAATCCTCCCAGCTGAACAGGTAGAAGCAGCTGTTTCTCCGGGTGATGAAACTACCGTTTTCCGGGCTGTTCTAATAAATAATAGCTGTAATGGTGGCGTATATTCTCAAACCGCAATGGTAAGCGTAATTCCAGCAGATATTAAACCAACTCCAGTAGAGGTAGATAAAGAGGTAATTTGCATTGGAGACGAGATCACCTTAAGTTCTCAAACTGGATACAGTTCAACAGGTGAAAAATTTGAAGGCGGACAATTCACTGAGTCAGGAATTAAAAATAAGGGGTGGGACTTTACTCAGCCAGACGGAACGGTAAATGATTATGATGCAGCTGCAAACAACGGGAGAGCAGATCACTGGCTCAAAATGAATGCCAGTGGAGGAGAAGATGGAAAAGTATATACCGGAACTTTACCTACGGGTGATACTGGTACAACAATTAGATGGACTTCAGAATTAGGTGTTAATGAAAAATTCGCTTTAGTTACAGGGGATAATGACTCTTATATGGAAACTCCGGTTTTTTCACTTAATGGAATGGATGAGGCTGTATTTACCTGGGACCAGGGTTACAACCTTACTGAGGGAGCGACGATAACCGTAGAAATTTCAACCGATGGAGGCAATTCTTATAATACTGTACTTTACACTCATACCGGTGACGGTACCGTAGAAGGAGGTAGCAGTGGGAACTATACTGATTTTGGTGGAGGAACACCAGCAACGAGACCAAAAAACAAAATGGTAATTGACCTTGGCGCTTATTTAGGGCAACAGAACCTAAGAGTCCGTTTTAATTATAATGGAGCTAAAGATGGAGATGTTTGGGCAGTTGATAATATAAAAGTACCAGAAGGACCGCAGGATGTAATTCTACAATGGTATTATGATGAAGACCTTAGCGACCCTGATAATGAATTGGAAACCATAGGTGTAGAAAATCAGGGCACGGTTACTTTCACTCCTAGAAAAATTGGCTGGAATGATTTTGAAGTACAGACCAGGCTAATTTTAGATAGTAATGGTGATCAGTGCCAGAGTATAGATAATTTTAAAACTATACGTGTTTGGGCATTCGACAGGTATGAAACGAATGTAGAAGCGATCGTGGGGGCGTGTGGCGCTAATAGCGTAACTCTTAACGCAACTGTATTTGCTGAATACCAAGATACAGATATTACCACATACCCTACTGCGGATGGCTATGTAGGCAGCTGGCAGGTTGAAACGACTGATGGAACCATCGTCAATGACGGATTTACATTGTCTAATCAGGATCCCGACGACACAGAGACCGATCCTTTAGAAAATCCAAATGCGATTTTCACTGCGGAAGACCTTGGAAATTATGTTTTCAAATGGATCCTAACACCTACTGATGTAGATGAAACTGGAGAATTGATCGATAATTCAGGATGTCCTCCTTTGGAAAATCCAGTTGATGTTACTCTTATCGATTGTACAACCCTGGATTTTGATGGAGACGATGATTATATAGACCTTGGCAATAATTATAATGGGAATTTCTTTATTGAAGCATGGATAAGACCCTTTGACAGACCTATTGATGGTGGGGGTACTACAGAGGCCAACACGGGAGTAATTTTTAGTAGTGCTGGCTTTGAAATAACAATGGAACAACTATCATCTAAGATTGATAAAAATGGCAGATGGTACCATATTGCGGTTTCCAGCGGAGGAAATTTATGGATTGACGGAGTAGCCTCGGGTAGTATTAGCACGAATGGTTCCGGCATAAACAACACTAGTATTGGGGCACGTTATAATGCCAATACGAAAACTACATCTAACCATTTTTCAGGATGGATCGACGAATTGAGGATCTGGAAAAACGCCCCTAATGAGCAGGAAATCAGGTTTATGATGAACCAGAGGATAAAACTGGTGGAAGGTGCTGGAGATGCGACTCCAATTGAAGGTGAAATAGTTCCTAATAGAACTGTCGCTGGAAGCTATCTTACTAATGGTGGAAATAACATGTATTTCACAGGATATTCAGGAAATTCTGAAGATCTGATCCCATTCTATGACCAAACCTGGGGCGACCTGGAAGGATATTACAGGTTGATTTCAGATAATCCTGATCCTGATAATTTAACCGAATGTGCCACTTTCCTAGATAATCTGAAACCGGTGAATGGTTATACTCCAGATCATTCGATCGATAAGGTTCCAGGGCGTTTAGTCAACATTACTACAGATCAGCAGAATACCTCACCTACCCCCTATTGTTCAGGAGATGATGGAGACTGGGCGGTGGTGAATACATGGGCCCGTCCTGATGTTTGGGATTACCCAAATAGCACTTCTGGCGGAGAAGCAATTGAATGGAACATTGCGAGGATAAACCATAATATTGATTCGGGGGACAAAGATATTACCATGTTAGGTGTCTTATCTGAAACTGTAGATAAACTATTAAATATTGAAAGTGATCATTTTATAAGAATATCCCACTATTTATTACTTGACGGAAATATGGATCTGGTAAGCGAATCGCAACTACTCCAGGATCATGGGAGTATTTTAGCTGAACAAAGTAAAGGTTGGCTACAGCGAGATCAACAGGGAAGAATGAGTAGTTATAATTATAATTACTGGTCAAGTCCGGTAAGTGATCAAAGCACCACACCTAATAATGCTCCATATTCAATTGGGCAGGTCTTACTGGATGGAACAGATCCAAACACCCCTAAAAACATTAATTTTCAGTCTGCCTACCATGCTGCAGACCATGGTGGTCCAACAAATCCAATTACCTTAAGCACTTACTGGATGTGGAAATTCGCCAGGGGAAGGGCAGATGATTATAGCGACTGGAGGCATGTGGATAATACTGGCACCATGCAGACCGGAGAAGGATATACCATGAAAGGCACCTCAGGACCAGCTGGATTAGATGATGAACAAAACTATATTTTTGAGGGAAAACCACATAATGGTATTATTCAGTTTACAATTGGAGAGGATGAAAATTATCTACTTGGTAATCCATATCCTTCTGCCTTGGATTCCCAGGAATTTATCCGTGATAATTTAAAAGATGTTGCTGGAGGACGTAATAGCGAGAATGTATTTAATGGAAGCCTGTATTTCTGGGATCATTTTGGAGGACAGACTCATATTCTCGAAGAGTATGAAGGAAGTTATTCAGTATTAAATCTAAGCGGTGGTCTGCCGGGCGCCACATTAGACCCAAGGGTCAATGATGAGGCAGATATGATTGGTGCAAGAGCACCGGAAAGATTTATTCCGGTTGGCCAAGGTTTCTTCTTGCTAACCAATGAAGAACAGGTAGGTGAAGGTCCCGTTACGGATGGGGGTACCCTTATATTTAAAAATTCACAGAGAAGTTGGGCCAGGGAAGCAGATGGCTCCTCACTCTTCTTAAAGCCTGAATATCCAACCAAAGAACAAAAAACTGCACGGAAGGATGAAAGAACGAAAATTAGATTACGATTCAAATCACCCAAAGGTTATAGAAGGCAAATACTTGTAACCAGAGATGAAAATACTACTAGCGACTTTGATATTGGATATGACGCTCCGTTAGTAGATAATAACCTTGAAGACATGTACTGGTTAATCGAGGATAAAAAATATGTTATACAAGCGGTTCCTGATTTCGACAAGAAAAGAGTCTTACCTGTTGGAATTAAATTAGATCAGGATGGCGAGTTTACATTTAAAATAGATAGCGTTCAAAACTGGCCTGATGGAAAGGAGCTATATCTCAAGGATAAGGAAAAAGACAGTGTACACGATATCCTCGCCGGTCCTTATGTTTCTACGGCTGAAAAAGGTACTATACATGACCGGTTTGAACTTGTTTTTGAAAAAGTAGTTGACGAAATAGAGCCTGAGGTTCCAATCGACCCGATTGTGGATAAACCTGGAGAAGATCCAGATGATCTGCCTGAAATTGAAGGCTTGGTTGGTATCAGCTATAGCACATTCCGACATGAGGTTAAGATTGCCAATTATGATCTTTTAGATATTCAAAAAGTGATCATTTATAATTTGAATGGTCAGCTTATCCAGGAATTTGAAGGCTTACCAACTCAGAAAGAGATCAATCTAGGAATGAGACCGGTACGAACAGGAGTATATATCGTCAAGGCGATCTGCGAAAACGGTGTTTGTAATAAAAAGATTATAGTTAGATAAATCACCAGAAGGAATAATCTTACAATAATGGGTTATTTTATTGATACCTAACCGCTTATTGTTAAATTTTTTAATGATTTTTTGTCTTTCTATCGTTTTTATGCATATTTTTACCGACCAAACTAACCCCGGTTGCGTATGCATAAAACTACTTTTGGACCCCGAATCCATTATGTACTTAAATTTGCGCTTTTAATTTTCACCCTTTCTTCATGGACGGGTGCTGAGTTATTCGGCCAGATTAGTATTTCTGAAACCGTCCAGCCTGCAACCTGTTCAGACTCTTCAGATGGCTCCATTGTAATTTCGGTTTCAGGAGGCACAGGATCCTACACTTATTCCTGGAGTGGACCGAATAATTTTTCTTCAACTGATAAAAACATTAGCAATATTGCACCGGGAGAATATTCACTAACGGTAACCGATACTGGTGACTCTACCTCAAAAACTTCCACAATCACAGTAGGTTACAACGATTCAGAAGATCCCACCATCACAGCGCCTTCCAATAAAACCGTGAATTCCAGTGATGATGGAACCGGAGATTGTACCACAACAGTAGATTTAGGAAATCCAGCCATTAGTGATAATTGCGAGATCGACATACTTGTTGCTTACGTTAATGGCACTGCCATAAATGAAGAAACTTATGACTTTACTGTGGGAAATACCACAGTTACCTGGGAGGTAACAGATGTTGCCGGAAACTCAAGCACCGCTACTCAGACCGTTACCGTAATTGATAATGAGAATCCAACGATCACTGTTCCGGCAGATATCACAACAGACTCCAATCCGGATCAATGTTATGCCACTGGTATCAACTTAGGTTCGGAGAATGCAACCGATAATTGCACAATCGCCTCTATCACCAATGATGCTCCGTCCCAATTCCCTGTAGGGGAAACCATTGTTACATGGACCGTCACCGATGAAGCAGGTAATTCAACGACTGCAATACAAAGAGTTACAGTTGAAGACAATACAGCACCTAAAATTACAGCCCCGGCTAATATCGCTACAGTTACCAACTCAGATTCCTGTTTTGCTACGAACGTAAATCTAGGTTCTGAAACCACTTCTGATAATTGTAATGTGGCTTCAGTTTCAAATGATGCACCTACAGAGTTTCCGGTTGGGGTTACCACCGTAACATGGACGGTAACCGATGAAGCAGGAAATACTGCAACTGACACCCAGACTGTAACAGTTACAGATGAAACCAGTCCAGGCATAACAGCTCCGGCTGATTTAGAGGTAGATGCCGATTCAGATTCCTGTTTCGCAACCGGGATTGATCTGGGAACCCCAAGTTCTTCCGATAATTGTGACACGCCATCAGTTAGTAATGATGCCCCCACCCAGTTTCCATTAGGAGAAACCATAGTGACATGGACTGCAGAGGATACGGCCGGAAATTCAACAACAGTAATACAAAAAATAACAGTTTCAGATAATACAGCTCCAGAGATCACGGCTCCTGCCGACTTTACAGCTGATGCCGATTCAGATTCCTGTTTCGCAACCGGGCTTGACCTCGGAACAGAAACTGTAAACGACAATTGCGGAGTGGCTTCGGTCACCAATGACGCACCTGCACAATTTCCATTAGGTGAAACTACAGTAACCTGGACCGTTACTGATGATTCAGGTAACACAGCTACCGATATTCAGGTAGTAACTATAGTTGACAATACGCTTCCTGTGATCACTGTGCCCGGGACTATTACTTCAACCAATGATCCAGGCTTGTGCGAAGCTGGAGTAAATATTACCACTCCTGCTGCTAGCGACAACTGTTCGGTTACTTCGCCATCAGGCACAAGAGATGATGGCCTTGGCCTTGATGAACCCTATCCTGTAGGTACAACTATCATTACCTGGAATGTTACCGATGAAAACGGAAATGCTGCTGCGCCGGTTGAACAGGAGATCATCGTAACCGATGATGAAGCACCTGAAGTGCCAGCCCTGGAAAATATTACCTGGGGTTGTGAATATACGGTTGAAGCACCAGAAGCTAATGATAATTGCGACGGAATTATAATTGGTAATCCAAACAGGTCTACCACCTTCACCAGCTCTGGTTCCATTACCTGGACTTTTACCGATTCAGCCGGAAATAGCTCGGAAGTTACCCAGGAAATAACCTTAACGCCGATTGAAATTGACGAAAATGACATTACAGTTGTTGATGTACTTTGTAATGGACTGGCCACTGGCGAGGTTGAAGCGACCGCAACAGGCGGGGTTGCTCCACTAACTTACGACTGGGGTTCCCTGGGGACAGGTGCAAGAAAGACCGATCTTCCTGCAGGAACCTATACCGTTATTGTTACCGATGCTAATGGTTGTGAGGCTGAACCTGTTTCAGTAACCATTACTGAACCAGACACCTTTATCGAAGTTACCAGCGTAAATACTACAACAGGCTGTGTGGGAGAAAACAATGGAACCGCAACAGTGACAGCACAGGGAGGTACAGGAGCATACACCTATTTATGGGAAGATGGACAAACCACCCAAACCGCGACAGGTCTTGCACCTGGACAACATACTGTAACTATCACTGATGCCAATGGCTGTACCAAGGAACGAACAGTAACCGTTTCGCAGCCAGTCCTGCTGGAAATCACCGGATTTCTAACTACTGAAACCACCTCTTTTGGGTCGGCTACTGGTACTGCTACCGCTCAGGTCTCGGGTGGAACTCCCAACTATACATTTGCCTGGACCGGTCCTGATGGCACAACTTATACTGGACAGACTGCTTCCGGTCTTGCGGCTGGAGAATACAGTGTTACGGTAACCGATGCCAACGGATGTACCGCAACTGAGACAGTTATTGTTGTTGACAGTGTTGAAGCAATTATCCTTCCTACTTCAGTTTGTAAAGATGCTGAAGACCTAATTAGAACTTCTACTTTTAGTGTAGAAGGTGGCTCCGCTACAGGTGGTTCAGGAGAATATGAATATTCGTGGGATTTTGGAGATGGAAATGGATTACAGGAAAATATTGGTCCTGGACCACATGAAGTAAAATACAATGAAATAGGCGATAAACAAATAACGCTGATCGTAGAGGATTCTGAAGGCAGAACCTTTCAGCAAACTATAATTCAATATGTGGGAGGCTGTTTTTCCAATGACTGTGGTTCAAGTGACCTTGGAGTTGGAGACTTTTATATTGGACTGGACGATGCTAACGGAACACCTGTAACCAGTGCGAATTGTAACAGCTCAGATTCAAAGTTCCTCTATATTAAAGTTCCCTCGAATCCAAAAAGATATAGCTTACAGGTCGAAATTATTTATTCAATAGAGGATATAGAAACAGGAGAAATTGTTAATGACAAACTGCTGGGCTGTTTCTATGAAAAAGAGGATGTTCCAGATAACGCCAAAACTTTCGAACTAAACTATAATTGTAGTGATAATATCGAAATCAAAGGTATTTATTTAACATTCCAGGTTAATAAAGAGCGAAAATGTGGGGCTTCCCAGGGGAATGGTAATAATCCAAAATGTTATTCTACTAATAATGAGGCCACGGTAAGTTCGCCACTGTATGGAGTTGCCTTTGGAAGCCAACTTTTATGTAACGGAGCCTCTAACGGAACTATCACGAGCAGAGCTTCTGGCGGAAGCGGCGACTATACCTTTGAACTATTTTCAGTTACAGATAATCAAACCGTAAGAGTACCCCAGGAAAACAATATTTTCAACCAGCTTCCAGCTGGCATTTATAAGGTTATTGTCAATGATGGCCAGGAAACCTTTACTACCCAGGAAGTTGAGATCACCGAACCTAGTGACCCTCTTCAGGCTGAAACCAATCATACCAATGTTACCTGTTTTGGAGGAAATGATGGCACAGCCAGTGTACAGGCTACCGGAGGCACACCTAATTATATTTATGTCTGGGAAGACGGGCAAACCGGACAGACCGCTACCAACCTTGCTGCCGGAGAATATGAGGTAAGGATCATTGACGCCAATGGTTGTGAGATCACCGAAATTGTAACTATAGAACAACCAGCCGAGATCATTGCCAACGCTGGTCCAGACCAGGTTCTGGGCTGTGGATTTTCTTCCACTAGTTTGGCAGCGGTTCCTGGTACCGATGAAAACGGGGATCCAAACACCGGAACCTGGAGCATCGTGAATGGCCCATCTGGAGGTAGTTTCGTTGACGTGAGCGATCCCGTCACGAGATTTAGCGGAAACCAGGGAACCTATACCCTGAGATGGAGTGCAGATTGTGGAAAAACTGATGATGTTAAGATCACTATATCCAACTGTAATACGCTTGACTTCGATGGAGTGAACGATCATGTGAACTTCGGAAATAACTATGGTATGGACGAAGCGAATAGTTTCACCTTTGAAGCCTGGATCAAACCGAAAAGTAATGATGGTATTCGAACCATACTTTCAAAAAAGGATATTTCAAATCCATCCGCCGGAGGTTTTGATCTAATCCTGAATAACGGTAAACCTACTTTCAGAGGTCTAAGCAGCAATACGTCCTTTACCGATGAAACCATCGGAACATCAAGATGGTATCATATTGCCGTTACTTTTAACGGTGCAGATGCTAGTTTATTTGTAGATGGAATTTTGATGAAAACCATTGGAGGCGGATCTAATCCGGGTGCAACAGACGCCCCCTTCCTACTTGGCGCTGTATATGATTCATCTTCACCAAACAACCCAAAGAACTTCTTCCATGGCTGGATGGAAGAAGTGCGAATCTGGTCTAAGGCTCTCAATGCAGAGCAGATCAGAATACTAATGAATCAGCATTTATCACTTGATAGCTCGCCGGTAAGAGGACAAACTATTCCCACAGAGGCAACAGGGCTGGCATGGTCAGATCTGGATGGCTATTACCCATTGGTTCCCGGAGAGGTTTCCAATGGTGTAACCAGGGATATGGCCACTAATAAAATAAATGGAAAACTGGTAAATATTACCACTACCCAAAAGACCACGGCTCCCCTGCCCTATATTTCTGCTGCAAATGGTTCCTGGAGGACAAAAAATAGCTGGAAAGAACCAACGGTATGGGACGTTCCAAACTCAACAGGGATCAATGGAGATACGATCTACTGGAATGTTGCAGAAACTTCTCATAACTTAAAATCGGCCTACCGGGATATCGTACTGCTTGGCCTGGTTATAAAATCTGGCTCGAACGAATCCAGCAAGATAAACATGGAAGGCTCTGTAAACGAAGTAACTGGTAACGAATTATACGTAAGCCATTACCTGAAATTAAATGGGGTGATCGATCTTAATGGTGAATCTCAGCTTGTTCAGCCTGAAGGCAGTGAACTTGAAGTCACCAGTTCAGGATATGTTTACAGGGATCAGCAGGGTACCAGAAACAGTTTTAATTATAATTACTGGAGTTCTCCGGTAAGCACTATAAGTACTACTGCTAACAATTCCGGCTTTAGCCTGAAAAATGTATTATTCGATGGTTCGTCTTCGACCCCGAAAGACATCTCCTTTAATGGACAGTATCACTGGGCAGATGCGGCAAATTACTCTGGTCTAACCAGGATCAGCACTTACTGGTTATATACTTTTAGAGGAGTCGCTGATGATTACAGCGAATGGCATAGGTTCAGCGAAAATACGGTTCTTCCGGCAGGGACCGGATATACTATGAAAGGTACCCGCGGATGGGTTCCGGTTTCCGACAGGCAGAATTATACCTTTAAAGGAAAACCTAATAATGGCAATATTTCACAAAATATCAGTCCGGGACAAAACCTGTTGATCGGGAATCCATATCCATCTGCTATAGATGCGAATAAGTTCATTGAAGACAACCTGGATAATTTTAACGGAAGTGTTTATTACTGGGATCATTTTGGTCCGGAAAATTCACATTACCTGGTAGAGTATGTTGGAGGTTATGCGGTATTCAACCTTTCAGGCGGAGTAGAGGCGGCAACTTCCAGCGATGCACGAATCAATAACAATAATGCGGTGGGCAGCAAAACCCCAGGAAAATTTATTCCGGTTGGGCAGGCATTTTTCGTGAATTCAATAGATGCTACAAATGCATCGAGCATTGTCTTTAAAAATTCACACAGGGCATTTAGAAAAGAGTCCTCAGGCGATTCCCAGTTCCTGAGCCAGGAATATCCTACTAAAGACAACAAGCAACGTGATTACCAGAAAGATTCGAGATATAAGATTAGGTTGAATTTCAAATCACCGAAAGGCTTTTTAAGGCAAATCCTGGTTACGGCCGATTCCAAGACAACTGCCAATTTCGATATTGGCTATGATGCACCACTTATCGATAATTTTCCTGAAGACATGTACTGGATGATCAACGACAGGGAATATGTGATACAGGCCGTGCCTAATTTCAATTTGAACCAGGTTTTACCACTAGGAGTGAAGATCGCGAAAGAAGGAGAATTTGAGATAGAACTTCACAAACTGGAAAACTTTACTAAAGAGATCAATATCTATATTCACGATAAAAAGGAAGATACATACCACAACCTTCTTAGCGGGAATTTCAAAGTACAGTCCGATGCAGGCACTTTTGACGACCGTTACGAACTGGTATTCCAGAAACCGCAGGATGAAATAGTTGATAAGCCAGTCATACCTTTACCAGAAGATGAATGGATACTGGTAGATTACCATAAAGAGACCGATGAGATTATGGTTGGAAACCCTGATCTTCTCCCAATCGAAATGGTTGAGCTATTCAGTCTTGGTGGTCAAAAGATCATGACCTTTAACAATGTTCAAACCCAGAAGAATGTAGCTCTTCCAATAAACAGGAAATTAAGTTCTTCGGTTTATATCGTTAGGGTTTACAGTAAAGGAAAAGAGCAATCGAAAAAGATCATTATTTCAAACTAACCTCTGTATTTTAAAGGCAGGTAAACTACTTTTTTGGTTTCAAAAAATTCTTCCTCAAAATAATCTGAGAGCTCATAGATTTCTGCAGTGCGGTAATCTTTGAGCTCTTCGCTTAGATCACCTCCCTTTAGATATAGGATTCCGTTCTTTCGGTCGTGTTTGTTCTCCTTAGAAATTTTGCCTTTAACCCATCTTACAAAAGTGGGCATAACCGCAACCGCACGGCTTACGATAAAGTCATAATTTCCATCGATGTCCTCTACCCTTTCATTAAAGGTCTTTACATTTTTAAGACCTAAACCTTCCACAACTTCATTGACTACCTTGATCTTTTTCCCGATGGAATCCACCAGGTGAAATTCACATTCCGGGTACAGAATGGCAAGGGGAATTCCGGGAAAACCACCACCCGTTCCAACATCGAGAATCTTGCTTCCATCCTTAAACTTCTGAACCCTGGCAATTCCCAAAGAATGAAGCACATGCCTGAGGTAGATCTCATCGATGTCTTTCCTGGAGACCACATTGATCTTCAGGTTCCAGTCTTTATATAATTCCTCGAGTTTTTCGAATTTTTCCAGCTGATCAGCCGTTAGTTCGGGAAAGTATTTCTGAATTAATTCCAAGTCGCTAAACATTTTGAGCAAAAGTAACCAATTTTTATACTTTATTTTTTTTCAAAAAAGAAGTTCCCAAAATTTAAAATTTTAAATTTGAATCTGCTTTTCCCTGTAAGGGAGAATTGTCGCAAAACAGTTGCTTTATTAAAAATTAAAAACATCATTAGGACCATGCAGGAAAAATTATCCAACCGAATCAATTCAATGGCAACCTCACAAACCCTGGCAATGGCAGCTAAGGCACGTGAACTCAAAGCTGAAGGAAAGGACATCATTGGTCTTAGCCTTGGCGAACCAGATTTTAATACGCCAGATTTTATTAAAGAGGCAGCGATTAAAGCGATCAATGAAAATTACAATTCTTATACCCCGGTAGATGGATATGTAGAATTAAAGGATGCGATCATCAATAAATTCAAAAGGGATAATAATCTAACTTATGATCGCTCCCAAATAGTGGTCTCCACCGGTGCTAAACAGTCACTAGCGAATGTCGCAATGGTAGTACTTAATCCTGGAGAAGAGGTACTTCTTCCCTGCCCGTATTGGGTAAGCTATGCTGAAATCGTTAAGCTTGCTGAAGGTGTTCCTGTAGAGATCCCAACAACTGTAGAAACCGATTTCAAGATCACACCTGAGCAGCTGGAGGCTTCGATCACTCCAAAAACCAGGATGATCTGGTATAGCTCCCCCTGTAATCCAAGTGGAATGGTTTACAGCAAGGAGGAATTGCGTGCTTTAGCCGATGTCCTAAAAAAATATCCTGATATAATAGTTGTAAGTGATGAGATCTACGAGCATATCAATTTTGTGGGCGGCCATGCTTCAATGGCAGATTTTGAAGATATGTATGATCGAACTGTTACTGTTAACGGTGTTTCAAAGGCTTTTGCCATGACCGGTTGGAGGATCGGTTATATTGGCGCGCCGTCATATATCGCCCGTGCCTGTAACAAAATGCAGGGCCAGATCACCAGTGGAGCGAATTGCATCGCTCAACGTGCAGTGATCACAGCTCTTGAAGCTCCTGTGGATAAGATCAGTTATATGGTAGACACTTTTAAAAGCAGAAGAAAGCTGATCATCGACCTGCTGAATGAAATTGACGGGTTCATCACTCCTGAACCTGAAGGAGCATTTTATGTTTTTCCGAATGTATCCTCCTATTTCGGAAAGACCATAAAAGGCCACGAAATACTGAATGCGACAGATTTCAGCCTGTTCCTGCTTGAAGAAGCCAATGTTGCAACAGTCACAGGAGACGCCTTTGGTAATCCCGAATGTATCAGAATCTCTTATGCTGCCAGCGAAGCACAGATCGAAGAAGCACTAAAAAGGATCAAAAAAGCACTGGAGTAGAATAAGCTACTTGAATATAAGTTGAAAATGCGGCATTTAGCCGCATTTTTTATCTCCTGCTCCAGAAGAATGGCGTCAATAATATCAGAACTGTAAAAAGCTCAAGCCTTCCTATCAGCATTAAAAAGCTGCACCACCATTTTCCGAAATCGGGTAGCATATCAAAATTATTCACCGGACTTAACCCCCCAAATGCAGGACCAATATTTCCAAGAGATGAAGCTGCACCTCCAATAGCGGTTTCAAAATCAAGCCCAAGCGAAGCAAGCACCACGGCTCCAATTATAAAAGCCAGCATATAAAGGATAAAAAAGCCAAGAATATTGAATACGATCTCCTTACTAATTGATTTTCCATTGAATCTAACTGGGAGGATCGCGTTAGGATGTAAGGTTCTTTTGAACTCGGTCATTCCATTCTTGATCATGATAATATGCCGCATCACTTTAACACCACCCGCGGTTGAGCCGGCAGAACCTCCCAGGAAGAACAACCCGAAAAACAGGATGGTCAAAAACGGTGTCCACATGGTATAATCGGCAGAAACGAATCCGGTGGTTGTGATAATAGCTAATACCTGGAATAAGGCATGCCTGAAGGCGCTCTCTCCTTCTCCCCAAACCATTGGATGATCTATGGAAGAAAGACTTACATCTGCTCCAAAATAGATCACCAGGGCAGAAATAACAGTAAATCCTACTATAAAAAAGAAATACCATCTAAACTCATCATCATGCAAAACCTTGCTCACTCTACCTTTGAAGGCAAAATAGCTCAATACGAAGTTGCTTCCTGCGAGAAGCATAAAAAGGATCACGATATACTGGATCATAGGATTATCGTTCCAATAGGCCAGGCTGGCATTCTTTGTTGAAAAACCACCCGTAGAAAGCGTGCTAAATGCATGGTTTACCGCATCGAAGACACTCATCCCTGCTAGCCAGAGTAAAAGTGTTTCCGCAGCGGTATAAGAAACATAGATCAGCCATAAACGCTTTGCGGTATCGGTGATTCGGGGTTTGAGTTTATCGGCACTCGGTCCGGGAGATTCGGCCGTAAATAACTGCATTCCTCCTATACCCAATAACGGAAGGATTGCGATAGCCAGTACGATGATTCCCATTCCTCCTATCCAGTGTGTTAAGCTTCTCCAGAAAAGAATTCCATTGGGAATTGTTTCAATATCATTAAGGATCGAAGCCCCTGTGGTTGTGTAACCAGACATGGTTTCGAAAAATGCATTGGTAAACCGGGGTATAGATTCACTTATAACGTAAGGAAGTGTTCCGCTTAAGGCCATAAAGATCCATCCAAAGGTCACTATGATATAGCCTTCCCTGATCTTAACTTCCTTACTATGTCCACGGGTAGTAAACATAAAAAGAGTCCCGATAAACAACGTGATAAGGGCGGCAGTGGAGATATCCAGTGTGACACCATCCTGATAATACCAGCTAACAAGTGTTGCCAGGAGCATAAAAGCTCCATTACACAGCAACAAAAGACCCATAACATGAATAATAATTTGATAATTCAGCCTGGGCATTATAAGAATAGTTTTTCCACTTTATTAATAGAACGAGGCAAACAACAAACTACGATACGATCACCTGGTTTAATGAGAAAGTCACCCAGGGCGATCATGCCTTTTCCATTCCGAATGATCCCGCCAATAATAGCCGATCTTGGGAAATCCAGGTCTTTGATCTTTTTATCGCTAACCTGTGATTTTGGTTTCACGATGAATTCTAGGAGCTCGGCGTTCATATTATTCAGCTTGGTCATTGCTACCACTTCGCCCTTTCGAACATACCTAAAGATATTGTTCGCGGCAAGTAGTTTTTTATTGATCAAAGTATCAATGCCTATTGAATGACTCAGTTGAAAATAGTCCATATTCTCGACTAGCGAAATGGTCTTTTTTACACTTTTTGACTTGGCTACAAGACAGGACATAATATTGGTTTCAGAATTTCCGGTTACTGCAATAAAGGCATCCATATCATGGATATTCTCTTCTTCCAGTAATTCCACGTTTCTTCCATCTCCATTTATGATCAATGTCTGCGGAAGTTCATCTGCCAGTTCATAGGCCTTATCCCTGTCTTTCTCAATCAATTTCACCTTGAAATTATTTTCGCCGAGATCCTGGGCTGTTTTCCTTCCAATTTTACTTCCGCCAAGCACCATGACATTTTTAATGTCCTGCTTAACCTTACCCGTTAATTTGTAAAGTTCTTCCACTCCATTTTTCAGCGTAATGAAATAAACCTGGTCACCGTCCTTAAACTGGGTATCACCTCTTGGAATAAGCGTATACTGGGTACCAAATCTCTGGATAGCGATTGGGACAAAATTGAGTTCAGGAAAAATTTGGGCAGCCTCCTTTACGGTTTTGCCAACAAAAGTGGCCGTACGGGACAAACTAACCCCTATCATGGTAAGCGCACCTTCCTCGAATTCGTAACTATCGTTGAATGCTGACTGATTGAGAAGCAACTCGATCTCCCTGGCAGCAAGTGCTTCAGGAGAGATAAGTTCATCTATACCAAATCTGGTAAATCCAAGTTCTCCCTGGTTTTCAAGAAATTCGGTATTAGAAATCCTCGCAATGGTTCTTTTAGCTCCCAGCTGCTTAGCCAGTACACATACGGTAATGTTCGTAGCCTCACTCGAGGTAACGCTAATTACCATATCGGTATACTTCACCTGAGCCTCTTTAAGGATCCTTATAGAACTAGCATCGCCCTTGACCGTACGAATATCCAGGTGGGTATCTGCATACGCCAGATTATTTCTATCGGGATCAATAAGGGTGATATCCTGTGATTCAAAGGAGAGTAATTTAGCCAAATGAAATCCTACTTCACCAGCACCGGCGATTATTATTTTCATATAATAGCTTCAAATTGAAAAACAAAGGTAAGTTATTTTACAGAAACCAAAAATTGGAATACAGCTATAAAAATTCGGTTATGAGAGCGCTATTTTAAGTATAACAATTATCTTTGGCGCAAAGTTTTTCCATGGGAAAAAAGGTAACTCCGTATGAAGGCTCAAAGCTTTCAAAAAAGAAGCAGGTTGAGCAAATGTTCGACAATATATCAGGCAGTTATGACAGTCTGAACCGTGTGATTTCTCTTGGCACCGACATAAAATGGAGAAAGAAGGTTATTCAAACCGTTGCTGAAACAAACCCTGAAAATGTACTGGATATAGCTACCGGAACAGGTGACCTGGCTATACAAATGGTTCCTACCGGGGCAAAACGCATAGTTGGCCTGGATCTTTCAGAAGGAATGCTAAGTGTGGCACGAAAAAAAATCGCAGAAAAAGATCTGGATACCAGGATCGAAATGATACAGGGAGATTCAGAAAACTTACCTTTTGAAGATAACAGCTTTGATGCGATCACCGTGGCTTTTGGTGTTCGAAATTTTGAGAATCTCGAAAAAGGCCTGGAAGAGATCTACCGGGTTTTGAATCCAGGGGGAATTTTTGTAGTATTGGAAACATCGGTACCCACCAAATTTCCCTACAAACAAGGGTATCATTTATATTCAAATTACATTCTACCTGCCATTGGTAAAGTTTTTTCTAAAGATAAGAACGCATATTCCTATTTGAGCAAGAGTGCGGCGAATTTTCCATATGGGATTGCTTTCAACAATATTTTAGAGAAAATAGGGTTTAATAATGTAAAAGATTTGCCTCAAACATTTGGTGTAGCCACCATCTATATTGCTTCAAAGTAATACTATGAAAAAACTTTTTACGATCGCCCTTCTGGCTCTTTGCTTTCAAACAGCTCAGGCTCAAATATTTTCGGGAGAACGTGTTCTTAACCAGCAAAATTTCGACCAACAACGTTGGTCGTGGGGATATTTTCTTGGTTTTAATAGTTATGATTTCAATTTTGATTATATCAACTATAATCCAAGTCCGGTTACAGGTCAGGACTTTCGGGTAGAAACCAGGGTAGGCTTTAATGTTGGGTTATTGGGTAACCTTCGACTTTCCAACAACCTGGACCTTAGGCTGGAGCCAGGAGTTAATTTTAACACGAGAGGTTTCCAGGCCCTTAAAGCCGATGCCAATACATACAGGGAAATCAGTTCTACCTATGTTCATATCCCGTTGCTCCTAAAATTTAGCACTAACCGTTTAAACAATTTCAAGCCTTTTGTGGTTGGAGGTGTTTCAACATCGATCAACTTAAGCAGTAACGAGAATAACCCCGATGATAACAGCGCCGGCCAGTTTAGAATGACTACGAATTCCTATTATTATGAACTTGGCTTCGGAATTGACCTTTACCTGTACTACTTCAAATTGTCTCCATCGATAAGAGGTGTTTTCGCTATTAATGATGAATTGATAAGGGACGCCGACCCAAATAGTCTTTATACCGGTAATGTGGACCGAATGATGAGCAGAGCTATATTCCTAAATTTTACTTTTCAGTAATACTCCTTCTTTTGAATTCACTTAATACGATTGCCGTTGCAGTGGCAACATTCAGACTTTCGGTTTTTTGAATTTTACCGAACTGGGGAATATTCAGTTTTTTGTTTACCAGAGCTTTAATTTCTTCTGAAATTCCATTTGCTTCATTGCCCATAACAATAATTCCATTTTCAGGCAGTTCTTCAGAGTAGATATTCTGCCCTTCCAGCAGGGTTCCGTAAACTGGCAGTTCTTGATGATCCTTCATAAATTGCTGCAGGTCCAGATAACGAACATTTACCCTTGCCAGAGATCCCATACTGGCCTGGACGACCTTGGGGTTAAAACAGTCTACAGTGTCATTTGAACACACCAGGTCTTCTATCCCGTACCAGTCACATAGCCGAATGATCGTTCCAAGATTTCCCGGGTCACGAACCCCGTCGAGAGCAAGGATTAGCCCAGCAGATATTTTCTTTTCCAACTCCGGAATTTTAAAGATCGCCAGACCTCCCTGTGGATTTGACAAAAAACTGATCTTTTTTAGAGATCCTTCATCCAATTCTGTCCATTTATCTTCTGAAACACCGAAAGAATTTGTTGAAGAAAATAAGGAAAACAGCTCTATGTCAGACTTGAGAAACTCTTCGATCCCCTTGATACCTTCCACTACAAAGAGCTTATGTTTATTTCTAAACTTTTTTTGTGAAAGGCTTTTTATTAACTTAATCTGGTTTTTACTAACCATTCAAAAAATGTATTTTTGGGCCTCTAATCGCTACTGATTGAAACAGCTTTTCGCAAAAATATTATTATTTTTTCTAACCATAGTTCTAATAATTAGCTGTAACGCGGTAAAAAGACTGGATCAGGGCGAAAAACTGCTCGTTGATAACAAGATCTTTGAATATGGCGAGGAAATTAAGGACTCGAGGATCTATAGCCAGTTATACCAGGAACCTAACACCCGCTTCCTTGGAGTCCCTTTAAAATTACATTTTTACAACCTGGCGAGACCAAATATAGACAGTATCCTCACCGTTAATTATCTTGAAAACGAGAATAAACGGGATTTTCTTACCGGCCTGTTATCAAAGAAACAATTTGAACGCTATATCTATTCCCGAACCGAGTTTAACGAATGGATTAAAACTACCGGTGAAGCACCTGTGATCGTTGACCTGGAAGAGACTAGGAAATCTGATAACAGGCTCAAATCCTGGTATTGGAATAATGGCTGGTTTAATGTTGAGACCGATTTCGAGGTCATCCCACTGGAAGACAAGGAAAAGCGAGCAAGGGTAGAATACTATATCAAACCGCATCAGCCGTATAAGGTGGACTCCATAAAAACCTCAATATCGTCACCGGCTTTAGACTCCCTGTATGAACTGCATAAGTCTGAAAGCGCCATAAAATCTGGCGTGCAGTACAATACCCTGGATTTTAACGAAGAGAGGGACAGGCTTTCCCAGTTGTTCCGAAATAACGGGGTGTACAATTTCGACCAGGAATACATCAGTTTCGACGCAGATACGGTTGATACCAATCACAAGGTAAATACTACCTTAATCATCAAGAATCGCAGGAACAATATTGGAGATAGCATTACCCGGGTTCCTTTTAAGATCCATAAGATTAGCGAGGTAAACATAATTACCGACTATACCTACGCCAATAGAAATAACCCGCTAACAGATAGTACCAAATTCGAAGGCTACAATTTATATGGCTTTGAGGAAATGCGGTACCGTCCTGAAGCTATCAGCGATGCTGTTTTCATAAAACCCGGCACTATATATAGTGACCTGGACCGGTCCAGGACTTATAACAGGCTTAACACCCTAAGACTTTTTAAGTATCCGAATATTCAGTACATCCCCGATCCTGCAGACAGCACGAACACCGACCTGATTACGAACATTTTTCTTACTCCGTTGCCTAAATACTCCCTGGGCTTCGATTTTGATGTATCTCAAAGCAATATCCAGGAATTCGGAATTGGTTTTGGCGGATCGCTTTTGATACGAAACATCTTTGGAGGGGCTGAAAATTTTGAAATCTCGGGCCGTGGAAGTGTGGGTTCATCAACCGATGCTGCCGGAAATAATGATGATAACCGGTTTTTTGACATTTCTGAAGTAGGAGCCGACCTCAAACTAACATTTCCGAGGATCTTTCTTCCATTCGATACAGAAAGGTTTATCCCTAAATATATGTCGCCGTTCACCACCTTAAGCCTGGGAGTGAGCACCCAAAACAATATAGGTTTGGATAAGCAGAATTTTTCAGGGATCATTAATTACCGGTGGACACCTTCAAAACAACTTTCAAACAGGCTGGATCTTCTGAATATTCAGTATGTAAAAAACCTGAACGCTGAAAACTATTTCAATGTTTATCGAAATTCATATGAAGAACTGAATGAAATTGCCCAGGAGGTAGACACAAATCCTATTTTCTTTGACCCGGATGGAGCACTTATCATCCCGCAAGGCGCGAATGCTTTTATCCAGGCTGTTAGAAACGATACAGGAGAGGTTTCCGGGATCGACGGTGAGCAGGAACAGAATGTAGTGAACATCGCAGAGCGAAAGGACCGGCTCACAGAGAACAACCTGATTTTTGCCACCAATTATACTTATTTGTGGAACACCAAGAAAAACCTGTATGACCAGGAATTCTCTCGTTTCCGCTTTAAGGTGGAGACAGCCGGAAATTTCCTCAATGCGATCTCAGGTCTTGCAAACTTCAGCCAGAATAACAATGGAAATTATGAAGTTTTGGGTGTTGCCTATTCTCAATATGCCAAAACCGAAATTGATTTTATCAAACATTCGGACCTTGGAGGGCAGAATATTTTTGCGGCAAGGGCATTTGGCGGTATTGCGATTCCTTACGGAAATGCGAACAGCATTCCGTTTGCACGGAGCTTCTTTGCAGGTGGGCCAAACGACAACCGGGCGTGGCAGGCTTACGATCTAGGACCCGGAAGCAGTGGCGGACGAAACGAATTCAACGAGGCCAACATGAAACTTGCCTTTAACCTGGAATACCGCTATAATCTATTTGGCTCGCTTAACAGTGCTTTTTTCGTGGACATAGGAAACATCTGGAATGTTGCCGACATTGTCGAAGATGAAGCCTCTACTTTTGAATCGTTTTCAGACCTGAGAGATATTGCTGTAGGTTCTGGTTTTGGGCTCAGATACGATTTTAACTTTTTCGTTCTGAGGTTCGATATCGGATTCAAAACCTACGATCCTGCCAGAGAACTAGGAAACAGGTGGTTCAAAGACTATAATTTTAACCACGCGGTATATAACGTAGGTATCAATTATCCTTTCTAAGCCGGTTTATTTTATTATTTTTGTAAGCCTAATTAAAAAAATTATGAGTCATAATATTAAACCCGGCGTAGCCACAGGTAAGGAAGTTCAGGAAATATTCAATTATGCCAAAAAGAAGGGCTTTGCGCTTCCGGCAGTTAATGTAATAGGATCAAGCAGTATCAATGCGGTACTTGAAACCGCTGCCGAGCTTAATTCTCCGGTGATCATCCAGTTTTCTAATGGTGGAGCCCAGTTTAATGCAGGAAAAGGACTTAGCAACGAAGGAGAAAGAGCTGCTATCGCAGGTGGTGTAGCCGGTGCAAAACATGTTCACGAGCTCGCTGAAGCTTATGGAGTTCCGGTTATCATGCATACCGATCACTGCGCGAAAAAATTACTTCCATGGATAGATGGTCTTCTGGATGCCAGTGAAAAACATTTCGAAAAGACCGGGAAACCGCTTTACAGTTCTCACATGATCGATCTTTCAGAAGAACCTTTGGAAGAGAACATGGAAATCTGTAAGAAATATCTTAAAAGAATGTCCAAAATGGGCATGACCCTGGAAATCGAATTAGGGATCACGGGAGGTGAAGAAGATGGTGTGGATAATACAGATGTTGATTCTTCAAAACTATATACTCAACCTGAAGAAGTAGCCTATGCTTATGAAGAACTGAGCAAGGTAAGTGACCAGTTCACTATCGCTGCTGCTTTTGGGAACGTTCACGGCGTATATAAACCAGGGAACGTTAAGCTAACTCCTACTATTCTAAAAGACTCCCAGGAATACATTACCAAAAAATACAATGTAGAAAAAAATCACATCGATTTCGTATTCCATGGTGGAAGCGGTTCAACAGTTGAAGAAATACGCGAAGCTATTGGTTATGGAGTGATTAAAATGAATATCGATACAGACCTTCAGTATGCCTTTATGGAAGGAATTCGTGACTATATGGGAGGTAAAAAAGACTATTTAGCTACTCAGATTGGAAATCCTGAAGGTGAAGATGTTCCAAATAAAAAATATTACGACCCAAGAAAGTGGTTGCGTGAAGGAGAATTAACCTTTAAGGCACGTTTAAAAAAGGCTTTTGAAGACCTGAATAACGTAGATACACTTTAAAAGATTTCAAAACAGTCTTTAGTATTAAAGGCTGTTTTTCTTTTTCACAAAACGCAACTTTAGCAATTAAATTAGAATTAAATGGCCTGGTTTAAAAGAACACAAAAAGGAATTCAAACGCCTACCGAACAGAAAAAAGATGTTCCAAAAGGCTTATGGTATAAATCTCCAACTGGAAAGATCGTAGATGCCGAGCAGCTGGAGAGCAATTTTTACGTGAGTCCTGAGGATGGGTATCATGTAAGAATTGGAAGTAACGAATACTTCAAGATCCTTTTTGACGATAATAAATTCAAGGAACTGGATGCCGGGATGACGGCAAAAGACCCATTGAACTTCGAGGATACTAAGAAATATACCGAAAGACTTAAAACAGCCCAGGAAAAGACTGGATTAAAGGATGCAGTAAGATGCGCTGTTGGAAAGTCTAAGGGCAAGGACCTGGTTATCGCCTGTATGGACTTTAAATTCGTAGGCGGTAGTATGGGTTCTGTTGTAGGCGAAAAAATTGCCCGGGCTGCAGATTATGCGCTTAAACACAAATTGCCATTTATGATCATCTCCAAATCCGGAGGTGCGCGTATGCAGGAAGCAGCTCTTTCGCTAATGCAGCTCGCAAAAACTTCGGTTAAACTTGCCCAGCTTGCAGATGCGAAAATTCCTTATATATCCTTGGCTACCGATCCTACTACTGGAGGAACCACGGCTTCTTTTGCCATGTTAGGAGATATCAATATTTCTGAACCCGGTGCATTAATTGGATTTGCCGGACCACGAGTCGTGAAAGACACCACTGGTAAAGACCTTCCAAAAGATTTTCAGACATCTGAATTTTTAAAGGAAAAAGGATTCCTGGATTTTATCGTAAAGAGATCTGAACTAAAGGATAAAGTGAACCTTTACCTGGATCTTATTCAGAATCAACCAATAAGAAATTAAAAGCCACTAAAATAAATAAAGGCAGTATTAGGTATTATTCAAATTAGTAGTATCTTTGCCGCCTGACAGAAAAACTGTCAATACATAAAAATCATTTAAATAATATTGGAATGTATTTAACTAAAGAAAAGAAAGAAGAGATCTTTGAGAAGCACGGTAAAGCAAAGAACGACACCGGTTCAGCTGAAGGTCAAATAGCCTTATTCACTCACAGGATCGCTCACCTATCTGAGCACCTAAAAAGCAACCGTAAGGATTACAACTCTGAGCGTTCACTTGTAAAACTGGTTGGTAAAAGAAGAAGTCTGTTAGACTACCTTATGAAGAAAGACATTATGAGGTATCGTGCCATCGTTAAAGAACTTGGATTAAGAAAATAATTTTCAGGGGGCTTCACGCCCCCTTTTTTTATATATTAGTTTCA
This sequence comes from Christiangramia oceanisediminis, assembly GCF_022570735.2. GTDB lineage: Bacteria > Bacteroidota > Bacteroidia > Flavobacteriales > Flavobacteriaceae > Christiangramia > Christiangramia oceanisediminis. The sequence goes on from NZ_JANCNS010000001.1 coordinate 212,554, forward strand.
CCTGATTTCAGGTATTTTTATTACTTTCTTCGGAAAGTAAAATTAGAAAATTGTCATTCGCCAAGGCGAATAGTTTTTCATTGGTCTACAACAACTACACACAACACACAACCCGGCCGTCCGGATGGCGGAGACCTTTGTTTAACGCATGCGATCTGGTTGAAGTTATTCAGATCGAGAATTCAAAATTATTATGATTCCAAAAACTTTTAAGGAGGTTATCGAGCTTGGAGATGGGAGAACCATTTCGCTTGAAACCGGTAAATTAGCAAAACAGGCTCACGGGTCGGTTGTTGTTCAAATGGGTAACGCCATGTTACTTTGTACCGTAGTGTCTTCGTACACTCCAACTACCATGGATTTCTTTCCATTAACACTAGATTATCGCGAAAAATTCGCAGCTGCAGGTCTTTTCCCTGGCGGATACTTCAAAAGAGAAGCAAGACCAAGCAGTGAAGAAATTCTGGTAATGCGTTTAGTAGACCGCGTTCTTCGCCCGCTATTCCCAAAAGATTATAAGTTCGAAACCCAGGTAATGATCCAGCTAATGTCTCATGATGAAGAAGTCATGCCAGACGCACTTGCCGGACTTGCTGCATCTGCAGCCATTCAGTTGTCTGATATACCTTTCGAAACTCCTATTTCAGAAGCCAGAGTTGCCAGAATCAATGGTGAATTTGTACTAAACCCTAGCAGGGCTCAGCTAGCCGACGCCGATATGGATATCATGGTTGGTGCTTCTGCAGACTCTGTTATGATGGTAGAAGGACAAATGGACGAGTGTTCAGAAGAAGAAATGGCCGAGGCTATCAAATTCGCTCATGAAGCGATCAAAGTTCAGTGTGAGGCGCAGGTTCGTTTAGCTGAAGCTTTCGGAAAGAAAGAAACTCGTGAATATGAAGTAGCAGATACAGACGAAGAGATTGAAAACAAGATCCACGAAGCTACTTATCAAAAAGCATACGACATCGCGAAAAGCGGAACCAGCAAGAAAGAAAGAAGCGAAGCTTTTTCTAACCTAAAAGAAGAAGTAAAAGCAATGTTCTCTGAAGAAGAACTGGAAGAGAAAGGTAAAATGATCTCTGGATACTTTGCTGATGCTCAGAAGAAAGCCGTTCGCGATCTAACCCTTAAGGAAGGAATTAGACTGGACGGAAGAAAGACCGATGAAATTCGCCCTATCTGGTGTGAAGTAGATTATCTTCCATCCACTCATGGTTCTGCTATTTTCACTCGTGGAGAAACTCAGGCACTGGCAACAGTAACCTTGGGTACTTCCAGAGAAGCCAACCAGGTAGACCTTCCAACCCAGCAGGGAGAAGAAACATTCTACTTACATTATAACTTCCCTCCTTTCTCAACCGGAGAAGCTTACCCAATTAGAGGTACTTCAAGACGTGAGATTGGTCACGGAAACCTTGCTCAAAGAGCATTAAAAGGAATGATCCCGGCAGATTGCCCATACACTGTGCGTGTAGTATCTGAAGTTTTGGAATCTAACGGTTCTTCTTCGATGGCTACCGTATGTGCGGGAACCATGTCGTTGATGGATGCTGGTGTTCAGCTTAAAAAGCCAGTTTCTGGTATCGCTATGGGATTGATCTCTGATGGCGAGAACTACGCTGTATTATCAGATATCCTTGGAGATGAAGATCACCTTGGAGATATGGACTTTAAAGTGACAGGAACCGAAGATGGAATTACCGCCTGCCAGATGGATATCAAGATCAAGGGACTTTCTTACGAGATCCTTGTAAATGCATTGAAACAGGCCAGAGCTGGTAGACTTCATATTTTAGAGAAGCTTACCGAAACCATTCCTGCTCCAAACGAGAATGTGAAAGCACATTCTCCAAAGATCATTACCAGAAGAATCCCGAACGAATTCATTGGAGCTCTTATTGGACCTGGTGGAAAAGTGATACAGGAACTTCAAAAAGAAACCAAAACAGAGATCGTGATCAATGAAGATCCGGTAACTGAAGAAGGAATCGTTGAAATTCTAGGTACTCAGCAGGAAGGAATCGATAAAGTTCTTGCTAAGATAGACGCCATTACCTTTAAACCTGAAAAAGGAAGCGTGTACGAAGTTAAGGTGATCAAGCTTCTTGATTTTGGTGCCGTTGTAGAGTATGTGGATGCGCCTGGAAATGAAGTATTATTACATATTTCTGAACTTGCCTGGGAACGCACGAACAATGTGACCGATGTTGTGAATCTTGGAGATGTTATCGATGTCAAATACTTTGGCGTAGATCCAAAAACCCGTAAGGAAAAAGTTTCCAGAAAGGCTTTGTTGCCAAGACCGGAAAGATCGGAAAGTGATAATCGCGACCGAAACCGTGATAATAACCGCGGAAATAGAGATAATCGCGGAAACCGCGACAATCGTGACAATCGTAACCGCGATAACAGGAACAGAGGAGATCGTAACGACGATTAATAATAATCTTAGATATTGAAAAGGCCGCTAATGCGGCCTTTTTTTTATTAAAAAATTTTTGTCTAACCTGTATGGAATGAATTTTCCTTCGACTAAGCTAACCCATAGGCCTAAAATGTAATTTTGCGACAAGTTTAAAGCGCCTGATTACCAATGTTTAAAAAATTTCGTAATTTTTGTAACATTTTCTCGAGGTCTTACGTATAAACTAGTACAAGGAGCTATGCACAATAAACAAAATCCAAGAGAAGATAGATGAGACAACTGAAGATCACGAAGCAGGTAACCAATAGAGAAACCGCTTCGTTAGACAAGTATTTGCAAGAAATTGGAAAAGTAGATCTAATCACCGCTGATGAAGAGGTAGAACTGGCACAGCGAATAAAGGCGGGTGATAATCGTGCCTTGGAGAAACTAACGAAAGCGAACCTTCGTTTCGTGGTTTCGGTAGCAAAACAGTATCAAAATCAGGGACTAACCCTTCCTGATTTAATTAATGAAGGAAACTTAGGGTTGATTAAAGCAGCTAAGCGTTTCGACGAAACACGAGGCTTTAAATTTATTTCATATGCCGTATGGTGGATTCGTCAATCTATCTTACAGGCTTTGGCAGAGCAATCAAGAATTGTTAGATTGCCTTTGAACAAGATTGGATCGATTAACAAGATCAATAAGACCTTCGCATTTTTGGAGCAGTCGCATGAGCGTCCACCAAGTGCGGAAGAAATAGCTAAAGAGCTGGACATGACGATCAATGACGTTAAGGAATCCATGAAGAATTCTGGACGTCATGTATCAATGGATGCTCCGCTGGTTGAAGGAGAAGATTCTAACCTGTATGATGTTTTACGTTCAGGTGAATCTCCAAATCCTGATAAGGAGTTATTACATGAATCGCTTAGAACAGAAATCGAGCGTGCTCTTGAAACTTTGACTCCAAGGGAAGCAGATGTGATCAGGCTTTATTTTGGCCTGGGAGATCAACATCCTATGACTTTGGAAGAAATTGGCGAGACTTTTGATCTAACAAGAGAAAGGGTTCGTCAAATTAAAGAGAAAGCGATTAGAAGATTAAAGCATACATCTAGAAGTAAAATTTTAAAAACGTATCTTGGCTAAAGATTTTTAAAGCAACAACAGTTTAGTGTCGGGAGTGATGACCCGTCATGAAAATAACTGTTCGTTTTTTGATTGATGAATGACCCCGGAGTGATGACCGGGGTTTTTTCTTTCCCAAACTTTTCTAAATACCTACCTAAGAACTAAATGCTTATTATTAATTTCAGTAAAACTGGTTATTCAATTTCAAAATTTGAAGAATATGCGATACGCGATTAGTTACGTAAGTACGGCTACCAAAAGCTTAAATAATCAAGAAATCGAAAATATTCTGAAAAATGCCGAAGTGTACAATAACCAAAATGATATTACCGGACTCCTACTCTACTCAGAAGGAAACTTCTTCCAGATCATAGAAGGCGAAACAGAAAAAGTCAATTTTCTTTATAAAAAAATCCTTAATGATTATCGTCATAAGGACATCATTCAGCTTTTTAAAAAACCCATTAAGAAAGAATCTTTTGACGGTTATAAATCAGATTTTATTTCAGAAGATGCCAGGTATAATATCTCGAGACTTCAGAATTATCAACATTATATCGAAGTACTCGACAAACCTACTCAAAAGGCCGTATCCAACATTTTAAGGGCTTTTCTGGTATAAGACATGGCATAAAGCCTTAATTCTTCTTATTTTTGCTCCTCAATTAACACACAACTAATGAGCGATACACTTATAGCCCCATCCTTGCTTGCAGCCGATTTTGCGAATCTCCAGAGAGATATTGAAATGGTAAATAATAGCGAAGCAGACTGGTTTCATATCGATATTATGGACGGGGTTTTTGTTCCCAATATTTCTTACGGGATGCCAGTTCTAGAGGCTATAAAAAAACATACTAAAAAGACGCTTGATGTTCATTTGATGATCGTAGATCCCGACAGATACATCAAGGAATTCGCAAGAATTGGAGCAAACGTACTTACTGTTCATTACGAGGCCTGTACCCATTTACATCGAACCATCCAGGCGATCAAGGCTGAAGGAATGAAGGCCGGTGTAGCCATCAACCCCCATACCAGTGTAGATCTTTTGAAAGATGTGATCAAAGATCTCGACTTAGTTCTTGTAATGAGTGTTAATCCTGGTTTTGGCGGTCAGAGTTTTATAGAGAACACCTATGTAAAGATCCAAAAGCTAAAGGAATTGATCACCTTAAATAATGCTGATACGCTTATCGAAGTTGACGGCGGGGTGACCGATAAGAATGCAGCAGAACTTTCTCAAGCCGGTGCCAACGTTCTGGTAGCAGGAAGTTTTGTTTTCAAGGCTGAAGACCAGACCGCAACCATCAAAAACTTAAAAAATATTGCAAATTCCTGAAAATAAATACGAAGTCGTCATAATTGGCGGAGGTCCTATTGGTATTGCCTGCGCCCTCGAAGCAGAAAAAAAAGGCATTTCCTATGTGATCCTTGAGAAGGGTTGTCTTGTTAATTCGCTTTACCATTACCCTACCAATATGACCTTCTTTTCGACTTCGGAAAAACTGGAACTGGATAATATTCCTTTTATCAGTAATAATCCGAAGCCCGGAAAAAGAGAGGCACTTGAATATTACAGGAGGATCGCTACTTCTAATGACATCAATATTCATCTATTTGAAAAGGTGAATTCGGTTGAAACCCTTCCGGATCAATCACATATTGTAAAGACCACAAAAGCAGAATATTCGGCTGAAAATGTGGTAGTGGCTACAGGCTTTTACGATATCCCGAATTACCTGGGTATCCCGGGAGAGGATCTCCCGAAAGTATCACATTATTATGGTGATCCACATTATTACGCAACACAGAAAACGGTAGTAGTTGGGGCCAGCAATTCAGCTGTAGATGCAGCGCTTGAAATATACAGGAAAGGTGGAGACGTAACCATGGTGGTTCGAAATGCTGAAATTGGAGAGCGCGTAAAGTACTGGGTTCGACCGGATATTGTGAACAGGATTAATGAAGGTAGCATTAAAGCTTATTTCGATTCAAATCTGAAAGAAATAAAGCAAAATGAAATAATAATCAATACAGCGGAAGGAGAAAAGAATATCGAAAATGATTTTGTGCTTTTGCTAACGGGTTACCGGCCAAATTTCGGTTTTCTGCAGGATATGGGAATCGAACTTACCAATGACGGCCGCAAAATTCCTAAATACGACGAGGAAACCATGGAGACCAATGTTCCGGGAATTTTCCTTGCTGGAGTGATTTGCGGCGGGGTGGAAACTCATAAATGGTTTATTGAAAATTCAAGAGTTCATGCAAAAATGATCATGAATTACCTAAGCACCAGGAAAAAGTCTGTAATTAATAATTAGGAAAGAATTTCTCATTTTACATTAAACAAAATAACCGGCTATCTGCCGGTTATTTTGTTTCTGATTAAAACCTTTTAGCCCATCCCGATTAAGTTTCCAATATGAGAAAGCAATCCAGCCATGCCGGACTGCCTTCTCTTCGGGGGGCATTACTTTAAAATATTAGTTTACATCACGATTATTGAAGACGACTTAAGGCCTTTCTTTCTAGCGATCATTTTTCCGTAGAATTCAAGGTCTTCAGAATTATTCTTAAAAGAGTAATCTACTTTTTTTCCAATTTCCTCAAGAGGAAAAGTATATACCTTGATATTTGGGTATCCGTCAAACCGTTCTTCTTCATTGATTCCAACTTCAATTGTTTGATCTTTTTTATTATAAACCACGAATTCTGCAAGGAAATTGTGTCGAATCAAATCGATGCAATCCTGAGATAATTCGTTGCATTCCTTACATTCCAGAATGTACATTCTTAAAAGTTCCTGCAAAGAGGACCTAAGCTGATTGGTATTAAAATAGGCTGCCATTGATTGATTTATTTAAAATGGTTAATAATGGCTAATTTATAGGTTAAGGGCTTCGGACAAAACAATTTAAATAAGATTTAACGCTCCGGCTTAAAAAAACACAAAATTTAGAAGAAACCGGTTAATTTCAGTTAATGCTGTCTCAACAATATTTAATCAGGATCCATAGATCAAAGCCAGGAAAAATTAACTCATTCAGGCATAGTACAAAAAAGCACCTTTGCAGGTGCTTTTTATATTATTTTTCAATTCCCGGCAGATTCTCCGGTCTTTCCATTTTCCAGTTCGCTTTGGGTGCCTGTCTTGGCTTCGGATGTATTTCATCCAGATTACTGGCATCATAGATTCTTCCATTCATCACCACATACCGCACTGTATTGGTATGCCTGATATTTTCAAGAGGATTCTTATCAAGAATTACCAGGTCTGCGAGTTTTCCAGATTCTATAGAACCTAGGTCTCCATCAAGTCCTAAAGATTCGGCTCCAAGAATGGTAGCAGCCTTTAGGGCCCGGTGTTCATCCATGCCACCGCTCTGGAGTGACCAGAGTTCCCAGTGATAACCCAGTCCCTGTAATTGCCCATGACTACCAACGCCTACCAGGCCACCTTTTTCTATCAACTGGTTCATCATTTCGGCATGCTTTGAAAATACATGCTCTTCTGGCATAAACCAGGCTTTTCTTCTTCTGGATTTCTGGGCAAGCTCTTCATATGGAGTGAAATTTTGAAGTTTCTTATCCTTGTAAGGCTCTTCGGTCGCGTAATAAAACTCTTCTGCCCATGGTCCTCCATAAGACACCAGTAAGGTTGGAGTGACCGCCATTTTTGCTTCTGCAGCGGTATTCAACACATCTTTATAAATAGGATAAATTGGAAGCGAATGTTCATGTCCGGGATATCCATCAATCAATTGGGTCATGTTCAGTTTAAAATCCAGACCACCTTCAGTAGTGGGCATCAGTTCCAATTCCTTGGCAGCCATGATGATCCATTGGCGCATCTGGCGGTTTCCGGTTAGATACATTTTAATGGTCTTGGTATCATAGTATTCGCTGTACTGTTTCAGAACTCTTTTGGCATGTTCCTTATCTTTTAAATTATAAGCCCAGTAACCCACACCAGGACCTGTGCTATATATCCTTGGTCCCGCAATCATACCGGCGTCTACCATATCTGAATAAGTAAGCACGTCGGTAGTGCTGGTTTGTGGATCCCTGGTGGTGGTAACCCCATAGGCAAGATTAGCGCCATACATCCAGGCCTCGTTTTTCTGAACCTGCCAGCTAGGCCACATATGGGCATGGGTATCAACAAAGCCCGGAACAATGGTTTTACCGGTTGCATCGATAACCTTGGCATTATTTGGAACATCCAGGCTACCGCTATCCCCTACAGCTACAATGCGATTGTTCTCAATGAGGATATCTCCATTTTCAATGATTTCATCACCCTTCATACTTATGATTCGGCCACCTTTGATGAGGGCTACTCCTTGCGGGATATCCTTTTTATAGGAAAGATCTACCTTATATTCGGTTGCCTTAAAGCTTTCCAGCTCGTCTTTGTCATCTTTATCTTTTTCGGCTTTTTCATCCCCGTTTTTGCTTTTTTCCTCTTCTTTTCGCTTTTTCTTTAGCTTCTCAATACTGTCGTTATGCACCTGGGCTAATTCCAGATCATAAACGAAATGGGTCGCACCCAGCGACCAGTGAACTTTCCTGCTATCGCTTCCCCAGGCTGGAAATTCTCCCCCAATCTCTGTTAATTGATTGGCGGGAAAGGAAGCTTTATCTATAGAAGCCAGCGAAATCTTGGCAGTTTGGCCAAATCTTGGTACCACCATCGTATAAATATCGTTATTGATCTTGGCGATCGCGGTCTTTCCGTCTGGGGAAATCCTGATCTCTGAAGGCTTTGAAGCTTTATCATCTGCTTCTGAGATGTTGATTTCAGGTAGCATATGGGGTCTAGCATCAGAAGATCCAAATGGGGTAATCCCTTTAACTGAAAGAAGAGTCTTTTCATCGGTACCATCCCAGCGTATGGAAATTAACTTATCATCATCACTTAAATAAATCCTGTCATCGATCTTCGTGAAATGCGGATAGATCCTTCCTTTTGACTTTTCAATGAAAGTAAGATCTCCACCTTCAGAAGGTATCCACGCAAGATCTTCCCTTCCCGGCGTACCGTCAATTCGGGATCCACTGGTATATTCATAAGCCGATCCCCTGGTGAAAACGATCCTGTCGTGTTTATAAGACCAGGCAGGATTGCTGTAAACCGCTTTTGTATTGGTTAGTTTTTTCAGATTTCGGCCATTTGCTCCAACCGAATAAATATGGCCACCGTCTCCTTCCCAGGATACAAAAGCGATGGAATTTCCATCTGGCGACCAGGCTGGATGAGATTCGGTAAAATCATTTTTGGTGAGTCTCTTTGGGGTGCCTTCGGGAAAATCCATGATGTAAAGCCTGTTCAGGGCGGTAAATGCTAATTTAGAACCGTCTGGTGAGGGAACCGCATCTCTGATTTGGGTAACCTGCTCGGTTTCGTTATCCTCGATAGGATAATCAAAAAGAACTTCAGGACCCAGGTCCAGTTTCAGATCAACTTCAAAAGGTATCTCTTTGGCCGATTTTTGAGCGATATCTATATTATGAAGCTTACCTCCATAAAAAACGATTAAATTTTTACTGTCTGGCGTGAAGCTCATTGCGGGAAGTACTCCCAGGGTAGCTATAGATTCCTGCTCGTCACGCTGAATAGGATAGGCAAGCCATTCCTCATTTCCTGTATCAAGATTCCTGATAACAAGACCGGTTTGTGATTCAAACCTGCTTCCATACACCAGCCATTTACCGTCCGGAGATGGTGTTGGCGTAAAAGCACTTCCATATCTTCCGGTGATGGTCGCCACTTCCGATTTTTCCATATCATAAGTCCCTATCTGATACTGCGGAAATTGAGCATTATAGTTCCAACCGCCGGTTCTTCGGGAATAATAAATCGTTTTCCCATCTGGACTAAAGGCTGGATCAATCATTTTAAGATCTTTGGGTTCTTCAACCAGTTTAGCACCACCACCGCCTCTTTTGTGATATAAATGCAGTTTTATGTTTCTTCGCCCCCGTGCTGCTACTATATAATCACCATCCGGGCTCCAGTCTGCAGAAAAGAAATTCTGGTTCTTATCTTCTGAAATTGCTTCCATTTCTTTCGATTCCAGATCCATGATCCAAACATTGTCTGCCCCATTTTTATCTGAAATAAACACCAGACTTTTACCATCCGGACTATAACGCGGATGTACATCGTAGGCCATACCAGATGTTATTCGTTCAGCCTTTCCCCCGGATACGGGGATCTGATAAAGATCGCCCATCATATCGAATACGATTTTATTCCCATCCGGGCTCACATCTACCGAGATCCAGGTTCCTTCAGTAGTGTTAAAATTAACCTGTCTGCCAGGTTTCAACGGAAGTTCTTTAGTAGTTAGAGTGTCCAGCTTAGCTACGCTTATACTATCCTGGGCATGGACTGAAAAAAAACCTAGCCAAAATGCAAAGCTTAAATAGAAAAGAAATTTTCTCATAGAAAATAGAGTAGATTGAGTTAAATAAGGGTGAAGATAAAATTTTATTTGTAGTCCGGCGCATATGGCACTCAGGTTCTAACCAGGTCATCCGAACATCTGGCATAAAAAAAGTCCGCAGCTTACGCTACAGACTTTGCATTCATCTGTGACCCAGGGAGGATTCGAACCCCCAACCCTCAGAGCCGAAATCTGATATTCTATCCAGTTGAACTACTGGGCCTCCTTACTTATATTAACTTAGTTTTTTACGTACGATCCCGGAAATGGTTTTTCCATCAGCCTTACCCGCAAGTTCGCCAGTAGCCAATCCCATTACCTTTCCCATATCCTGCATTCCTGAAGCACCTGTTCTGGCGATGATCTCATCTACTTTCGCTTCGATCTCTGCTTCGCTCATCTGTTCAGGAAGAAACTGTTCGATCACTTCAGCCTGTCTCAGTTCTGGTTCTGCAAGGTCTTCCCTGCCCTGCTCTTTATAGATCTGGGCACTGTCCTTACGCTGCTTCACCAGTTTTTGAAGCAATTTCATCTCTTCTTCTTCAGTTAATCCATCTTTTGAAGTGGATTCAGTATTAGCTAATAAAATAGCACTTTTAACTGCTCTTAAAGCTTCCAGTTTGGCACTGTCTTTTGCCTTCATGGCGGCCTTCATTTCGACCATAACTTTTTCCTGTAGACTCATAACTGATAAATTCTGCTGCGAAGATAAAATATTCTGGATGAAATTACCACTTATTTATCCCTTCAAAATTAAGTATCTTCAAAACCCAAATTTGAACTCGAAAAATGAAAAAATTCCTGACATTTCTTTTTATCCTGGCCGGGCTCCAATTAGCTGAAGCCCAGGAAATACTACTGGATAGCCTCTATCGCGTTCTGCCGGTACAAACCGAAACCTACGCTCAAAAAGATGGCGAAGAGCTTATAATCGATCTTTACTTCCCTGAAAAAAATGGTAATGAAAAACTGCCACTTATCGTCTGGATGCATGGCGGCGGCTTTGCCGGTGGAAGTCCGAAAAATCCGCAGGAAATAAGATTTGCAAAAATGGCCGCCTCTCGTGGCTATGCGGTAGGCCTAATTTCATACCGACTTGTTAGAAAAAACACCGAAACCGGTTTCGGCTGTGATTTTGATGCAGAAGGTAAATTAGAAACCTTCCAGATGGCAGCTGAAGATTTTATGGATTCGGCCTTATATATGAAACAGAATTCAGCAAGGTTCAATATCGATCCCGAAAAAATCATAGCAGGTGGCAGCAGTGCCGGCGCCGAAGCGGTTCTGAACGCAGTTTACAATCCCGACCTGATGTTCGAGAACCAGGAAAAATATTCTGATTTAAAATTTTCAGCAGTGATGTCACTTGCCGGTGCGATTGTGGACGCCAGATATATACATAAGGATAATGCCATTCCCGGTATCTTCTTCCATGGAACAGCTGATAATTTGGTACCTTACGCCACAGCTCCCCATCATTATTGTGAAAATGAGAAACCGGGTTATCTGATCCTTGACGGCTCAAAAACCATAGTCGAAAAACTTGAAGATCTCGACACCTCCTATTTATTTTACACTTTTCAGGACGCCCGACATGAAATTTCAGGGATACCCTTTCCGCATTTGCAGGAGGTTTTTAGATTCCTAAAGGAAATAGCAATCAATAAGCATAAAATACAGTCAACAATTTACAAATGAAAAAGACCCTACTAGCAATTATTTTTATCACAGGCCTGTTTTCTGCAACAGCCCAGGAACAAAAATGGTATAAAGGCAACCTTCATACCCATTCTTACTGGAGCGACGGAGATGAAGTACCAGAAATGATCATGAAATGGTACAAAAATGAAGGCTATGATTTCGTAGCATTATCAGACCATAACATCATCGCCGAAGGTGAAAAATGGAAGAAGATCAGCAAAGACTCACTTTACCAGCAAGCATTTCAGAATTACCTGTCTGAATATGGCGAAGATTGGGTTACTTATAAAAAAGATGAAGAAGGTTTACAGGTGCAGCTTAAGACCCTGGAAGAATTCCGTCCGCTTTTCGAAGAGCCCGAAAAGTTCATGATCTTCAAAGCCGAAGAGGTTACCTCTTACCTGGATGGTAAGGCCGTTCACATGGGTGCAATAAATGTTCAGGAATTGATCGAACCCCGCGAAGGTAATACCATAGTGGAACTGATCCAGAATAACCTGGACGCTATTAAGGAACAAAGTGTGGAAACCGGCGAGCCAATTCTGCAGCACCTTAATCATCCTAATTTTACTTACGCGATAAAGGCCGAAGACATTATTCAGCTGGATGGTGAACGATTTTTTGAAGTTTTCAACGGTCATCCCTATGTGAACAATTACGGCGACAGTATTCACGACAGTACCGAAACCATGTGGGACCAGGTGAATATCGCCTACCATGCAGAGGCTAAACCGCTCTTACTCGGAATCGCCACAGATGACAGTCATCACTATCATAAGTTTGGCTTGAAATGGAGCAATGCCGGCCGTGGCTGGGTGGAAGTCAGGGCCAAGGAATTAACTCCCGCTGCGATCATCAATGCCATGGAAGCCGGTGATTTTTATGCCACTACTGGCGTCAAGCTTTCAGAATTAAAGAATGACGGGAATAAAATTTCTCTTGAGGTAAAGGCTGAAGAAAATGTGAATTACGAAATACAGTTCATCGGGGTGAAAAAAGGTTCCACCAAAAGCGAGATCCTGAAAACAGTAAAGGGAAGCAAGGCTTCCTACGAAATTCCTGAAAATGTGCTTTTTGCCCGGGCCAAGATCATTTCAGATAAACTAAAGAAGAACCCGTATAAAGAAGGCGACACCGAAGTTGCCTGGACTCAACCAATCCAATAAATCAAAAAGTTTAGAATGAAATTGCCCTACTCTCTTTTTCTATTTTTACTGATTAGTTCTTCCTTCCTGCATGCGCAGCGGATCGAGAAGGCGATCAATTCTGGCTGGGAATTCCAGTTGGAAAATCAGGAGGAATCAACGACCGTAAACATCCCGCACAGCTGGAATTCCGAAGATGCTTTTAATGATGGTGCCTATTTCCGCGGAAAAGGTACTTACAGCAAGGAAATTTTTATTCCTCAAGACTGGAATGATAAGGCTGTCTTTTTGAAATTTGAAGGGGCTAACCAGTTTACCAAAGCCTATGTAAATGATCAGCTAGTTGGCGAGCATACCGGCGGTTATACCTCATTCGTATTTGAACTGACCGAACATTTGAATTTTGGCCAGGCCAACCAGGTTAGGATCGAACTGGATAATTCCCATAACCAGGATATTCCGCCGCTGGAAGCCGACTTTAATTTTTACGGCGGAATTTACCGCGACCTGCAACTTGTAGTCACCGGGAAAAGTCATTTCACACTGGAAGGCCTTGGCGCAGGCACTCAATTGATCAAAACTCCTGAAGTGAGCGAAAACCTTGCTAAGGTGAAGTTTGAAGGAAACGTGGTGACTTCCGGGAAAGACCTGGAATTACAGGTAAGTATTAACGACCCTTCCGGAAACCAGGTTTCAGAATATGACGAGTCTCTCAATTCCGAAGATTTTTCGATTGATTTTGAAATCGATAATCCGAAGCTTTGGTCACCGGATGATCCAAATCTTTACCTGTTAACTGCAAACCTGATCGATCCAGATTCAGGAGAAATATTGGATACTTATATCTCGAATTTTGGTTGCCGCTGGTTCGAAGCCGATCCGGAAAAAGGATTTATCCTGAACGGAAAACCCATCAAACTCATCGGTGCGAACCGCCACCAGGATTTTGAAAATATGGGAAATGCTGTTCCCAACTCTATTCATCGAAAAGATTACCAGATGATCAAGGATATGGGCGCGAACTTTATAAGGACGGCCCACTATCCGCAGGACCCTGATGTGTATCGAATTTGTGATGAACTCGGTTTACTGGTCTGGACCGAAGTCCCCGTGATCAATGATGTGACCGATTCCGAAGCTTATCACCAGAATGCCGTTAACATGCAAAAGGAGCAGATCCTTCAGCTCTACAATCACCCTTCGATCGTTTTCTGGGGAATTATGAACGAGATCTTTATAAGGCTGGTATTTACACGAGATATACCAGAAGCGGATCAAAAGGCCAAGATCAAAACTTCCGTGGAGCTCGCGGAAAAACTGGAAGCAGCCACGAAAGAACTGGACACAACCAGATTAAGTGTTATGGCCCTGCATGAAAATGATATTTATAATACTTCCGGAATTGCAGATATTACTGATGTCATTGGCTGGAACCTGTATTTTGGCTGGTACACACCCGGACTCAAAAACCTGGGAAAATTCCTGGATGAACAGCATCAGAAATATCCAGACAGGCCTTTACTAATCTCGGAATATGGGCCCGGAAGCGATTCCAGGATTCAGACCAATGATCCGAAACCCTGGGATTTCAGCGAAGCCTACCAATTGAAAAGTCATGTAAGCTACCTCAACCAGGTGATGGAAAGGGATTATATGCTGGGCATGGCAGCCTGGAATTTTGCTGATTTTGGTTCTTCAGGCAGACAGGATAGTCGGCCTTATATCAACCAGAAAGGTTTGGTAAACTTCGACCGCGAACCTAAGGATGTCTATTATTACTACAAAGCGCGCTTAACCGAAGATGATTTCGTCTATATCGCAGGAAAAAATTTCGAAACCCGGATCATCGACAAATCTGAAAAAGTAAAACTGAAAGTCTTCTCAAATTCCGATCGGGTAAAATTAGTCATTGATGAGAAAGTAGAAAAAGAAGCCTCAGTAACCGATAATATCGCCGAATTCGAACTGGACCTCGAGCCTGGAGAACATTCTGTAAAAGCTATGTCTGGTGACGTATCCCATATTAGAAATCTTCTGGTTAAATTCAGAAATAGTCTGATAGCCGATATCGCCAACAATCCAATGCTCATCAATGTGGGAAGTCACAGCGATTTTGTAGATGATGAAACCGGTGAGATCTGGATCAGTGACCAGGCTTTTCAAAATAATGATTTTGGTTTTGTAGGTGGTGAAGTATTTCAGCAAAGCAGCAGCAAGTTCCAGGGAACGGCATCAAATATAAAGGTAACCACGAAAGAACCACTATTCCAGACAATGAGAGAAGGATTGCAGGCTTATAAATTTGATGTTCCAAAAGGTCAGTATCGAATTTCACTATTGATGGCTGAACCAAACCGCGGCGCTTCCAGGGAAAACATCTACAATCTAGGGTCTGATTCAGAAAAATCTTCAGAAGGCATCAGGAGTTTTGATATCCTGATCAATGGAATTTTAGTTGAAAAGGATCTCAACCTGGCCCGGGATTACGGAATACTGCAGGCGGTGGAAGTTGAATATAAGATCAATTCAGAAGGCCCGGTGGAAATAGAATTCAGACCTCAAAATGGAAAACCGGTTTTATCTGGTATTAAACTGGAAAACTTATAATCCAGATATAAAAAGAAAAAGGAGCTAATTTAAGCTCCTTTTTTTATGTATTATCGTTCTATATTCTCTTAGTCACTTATAGAGAAAATTAAATTCGGTTTCTGCCAGCGTCCTCAAAAGGAATAGAATTAAAAAGCCCCGGCGCTAAAGAATATAACTACCGGGGCTAACTAACTAAAAAACTAAAAGGATTTATTCATTAAGAGTAAAGCTTCCGGCAAAATCGGCATCAGAACTTCCTGAGATAAAGAAATCGAATTCTCCCGGTTCAAATACGTATTCGATCTGCGAATTATAGAATTTTAGATCCTCAGGAGTGATGGTAAAAGTCACCGTTTTTGATTCACCCTTTTTAAGTGCGATCTTCTGGAAACCTTTCAATTCCTTACCTGGAGGAGTTACCGTTCTCACTTTGTCATGGACATAGAGCTGAACTACCTCTTCCCCATCATAATTTCCTGTATTGGTCACCGTAGCGCTCAGTTCAATAGAACCGTTGGCATTCAGGCTGGAAGAACTGGCTTTCACATCGCTGTATTCAAAAGTTGTGTAACTCAAACCGTAACCAAATGGCAATAAAGGTGAATTAGGAGAGTCCAGGTAATTGGTCTTGAACTTCTGAAATTCCCCACTTTCAGGACCAGGTCTTCCAGTTGTTTTCATTCTGTAATGAATTGGGATCTGCCCCACGCTTCTTGGCCAGCTATTGGTTAATTTTCCGGAAGGATTATAATCTCCGAAAAGCACATCGGCCACCGCGTTTCCGGCTTCCACACCAGGATGCCAGATCTGAAGTATACTTACCGGTAAATTCATTTCTTCAGAAATATCCAGTGGTCTACCGCTCATCAAAGCCAGCACAACAGGTTTCCCGGTATTTGCCAGTTCCCGGATCAGTTTTTTCTGACTGTCAGGAATCGTGATATCGGTACGGCTGGCAGCTTCCCCGCTCATTTCGGTAGCTTCACCAACCACAGCCACGATCACATCAGAATTATTAGCCAGA
This sequence comes from Christiangramia oceanisediminis, assembly GCF_022570735.2. Lineage (GTDB taxonomy): Bacteria > Bacteroidota > Bacteroidia > Flavobacteriales > Flavobacteriaceae > Christiangramia > Christiangramia oceanisediminis. Next base: position 229,012 of record NZ_JANCNS010000001.1, read on the forward strand.
TCCAGAGCCTCCTTCAGTAGGGTTTCAGGAGACTCATCAGAGATCTGAACACGCTCGCCAAAAACATTTACTTTTTTGGCAAAGCTGGTATCATTAGTAATATTAGCCCCTTTAGCATATTCAATGGTTGCATTTGGAGCTACATTTTTCATTCCTTCCAGGATTGGTACGGAAAGCTGTGGATTCCCGGTTGGTGCCCAGGTTCCCAGCATATTATTCTTATTATTAGCCAGCGGACCGATCAAAGCGATCTTCGCATTTTTGGCTAACGGAAGTGTATTCTTATGTTTTTTAAGCAAAACAAAGGAACGAGTAGCCGCTTTTCGAGCCAGGGCACGGTTCTCTTCGGTTAAAATATCCTTTTCAGGCCTGGTTTCATCTGAGTAAAGGTATGGATCGTTCAAAAGTCCAATTTTATGCTTGGCTTCAAGAATCCTTCTAGCCGCTTTGGTGATCTGCTCTTCGGAAACTTTTCCTTCTTCAACCGATTTTTTCAGAGTAGTAAGAAAGCCTTCCCCTACCATATCCATATCCAGCCCGGCATTGATCGCCATTGCCGAAACAGCCTGGAGATCTCCCATTCCGTGGGCAATCATTTCGTTAACCGAAGTATAATCGGAAACTACAAAACCATCAAAGCCCCATCTTTCTCTTAGAAGATCGGTAAGCAGCCATTTGTTTCCTGAAGCAGGAATTCCGTCAATATCATTGAAAGAAGTCATCACACTTCCCACACCAGCATCAACCGCAGCTTTATAAGGCGGCAAATATTCGTTGAACATTTTAAGCCTGCTCATATCAACCGAATTATAATCCCTTCCAGCTTCCGGAGCTCCGTAAAGCGCCATATGCTTAACAGTCGCCATCATCGTATTAGGCGCAGCAAGATCATCCTGCTGATAACCCTCTACCATAGCCTTGGCGATCTGTGAACCCAAATACGGATCTTCACCCGCACCTTCAGCTATACGTCCCCAGCGCGGATCACGGGCGATATCCACCATCGGTGAAAAGTTCCAGTTGATCCCATCTGCCGTAGCTTCTTTTGCGGCCATCATGGCTCCGCTTTTGATCAAATCCATATCCCAGCTTGAAGAAAGCCCCAACGGAATAGGATACGTGGTTTTATAACCGTGAATAATGTCTGATCCGATTAGAAGCGGAATCCCCAAACGTGAATTCTTTACCGCCAGTTCCTGGGCCTGTCTTACTTTCGCCGGACTCGAAACCCCGAAGACCCCTCCAACATTTCCAGCCTTGATCTTGGTTTCCACATCTTCACTAACCACCGAACCTGTAGCGATCCCACCTCCCGGCGTTAACAGGTTTAACTGGCCTATCTTCTCTTCCAGCGTCATTTTTCCCAGCAATTCCTCCACCTCAGGAATGCGTTCCTGAGCCTGCAGATAGGAAAGCCCTGCAAAAAGGAAGAGAGCAACTGATAGCTTAAAATTTCTCATTTTCTATATTCTTTAAAATTGGTAATTGGTTTTATTTTACTTCCTGGATCTCTGTTCTTTCAGAAATGCCGTTTTCATTAAATGCTTCAATGCTAAAGTAATACTTAGTATCACAATCCAGGTTTCTCATGAGGTGTTCGTTCTTGTCATAAATAAGCCATGATTGGTATAACTTATCAGGCGCGATTCCCCAGCGAATATTATATCCCTGGGCGCCTTTAACCGGTTCCCATTCGAAGGTGGCATCTCTGCGATCTTTCTGTCGCCTTACTTGAAAGTCTTTTACCTTAGCAGGCTTTTTGCCAAGACCTTTTCCAAACACTCTAATTTCGGATAATGCCAGGTTATTGCCCGGAACCTTCAGGTTATTATAACGCACATACCTGGCCTCCACCGGCTGATTCAAAACGATATAGGCATTTGGCGAATCTTCATAACTGTTGCTCCTGTCTTCCACCACTTTCCAGTTTTCACCGTCATTGGAGACTTCCAGAGTAAAGCGATGTCGAAGCCCTTCAGTTCTGGTATAAATTCCTGATTCCTCATCATGAAAATTCAGTTGAAAAGCATAGATATTTCCAGGATTCAGCATTTCAATTTCCACCCACTGATCATCATTATTGGCTTCAGCAACCCAGAAAGATTTTGGACTTTCATCGGTAAGAACTTCAGAAATGATCGCTCCTTCTGAATTTTTTTTCAATGGCATTTCAGTAATATCGAATTGGCCATCTGTGGAAGTACTTTTACTTATCTGCTTCATTGAAGACGAGACCGTAGCTTTTCCTTTATAGGAAAGCAACATCCAGCCTGTATGCTCTCCGGCTTTTGTTGGATGATCTGGCGCATATAGCGGATAATCTCCATAACTCGTATTGGTATACATCAGGCCTTCCTCGTCAAAATAAGTTGGAAACATACAAAGACGTCTCTCCCAGTGAGAGTTCGATGCCAGTGCCATGGTCGCGAAATGCCAGTATTGGCCGTTGGTTTGTTTTACCGTGATGCCATGACCGGCTCCGTTGGTAAAGCCTCCCGGCTTGAAACTGTAGGGATTGTTCTTCATGTATTTGAAAGGCCCCAGGGGAGTCTCTCCAATATAGGCTGCATCGGCATATACATTGAACTGGGTTCCGGGAGCCGCATATTGCAAATAGTATTTCCCGTCATGCTTGGTCATGGACGCACCTTCCATATAACCTTCCTTCAAAGTTGGGTGATAATTATTTTCACCAAAACGTTCCCAGCCATGTTCTTCTTCCACCAGGTTGATCAATTCTTTCTGAACCCCGGTTTCAATGAACCTGTCGTCTTTATCCAGCATTTTCACCTTAAGCGGATGCACATTCGAGGAACCCCAGTACAAATAGGTTTTTCCATCGTCATCTATGAAAAGTTCAGAATCCTGGATGTTGTTGGTAATAGAGGCCGTAGGCGTCCATTCTCCTTTTTTAGGATCGTCGGTATACAGAATGCTTCCATATCCCGCAGGATCGCCCGCAAAATACACCAGAGAGTCTTTATAGTTAAAGGCAGTTGGTGCGTTAGAGCCTTCAAAAAACCATTGTTTCGGCTTGATGAATTCCCAGTTCACCAGGTCTTTAGAATGCCAGTAACCAAAAGAACGGGTTACGAACATAAAATATTCACCACGATACTCAATTACGGCGGGATCTGCCCCCGAACGATAGGAAATATTATTGGCTGAATTATATACCATGTAGGTATAATCTATATCCAGCGGATTGATATAGGTTTTAGGCACCACCTCCTGCGCGTACGAGCTAAGACTGGCTAACATAACCGCCGTAAAAAGCAGCGACTTGATTCTTTTCATATTTTGTAAACCGAACAAGTTCATTAATCAGAATTTTTTTGTGCGAACAGCCAGGGCAATAAATTTGGTTCAGCAAAAGCCGAATCCCAGCTGTTGTGATTATCTTCAGGGTAGAGTGATAATTTTGCGTTACCTCCATGATGATTGATCTCCCTTGCCATAGTCTTGGATAAATGAGGCGGGACTATATCATCTTTTTCGCCGTGAAAGATCCAGATTGGAAATCCGTATCGATATTCAGATGCGATACCCGGATTGGCACCACCACAAATGGCAAAGGCGGCCGCGAACATTTGAGGCTTTTTATAAATGATCTCGTAAGTACCCATTCCGCCCATGGAGAGTCCGCCAACATAAACCTGGTCTTTTTTGACAAATTTCTTATCCAGAAATGAATCCATCATTTGCATAACCAGGTCCAGCGAACGAGTAGGTTCCTCCTCATTCTTAAAATCGAACTGAAACGGCATGGTATCACGTTTTACCTCTACTTTGGCCCAGTAATCTTCTTTTGGAGCCTGCGGAAATATCACAAAAGCCGGAAATTCATTTCTGATTTCATCCTTTAAGAAAAGATCTGATCCATGCACCAGCTGGGCTTCGTTATCATTTCCCCGTTCACCGGCGCCATGAAGCACAAGTACCACCGGGTATTCTTTATCTTCTGAAAAATCCTTAGGATACAGAATCCGGTAATTCAGGGTATCCCTGCCTTCTATAAAATGTTCCTTTTTAAACTCTTCGCGTGCCTGGGCCGATAGTACCATTGGGAACATCAGCAGCACGGAACCGAACATGATCATCAAGTATTTCAATCTATTTTTCATAGCTAAAGCCTAATTTTTTGAGTCCGTTCTGTACTTCCGGAGCCTGCATGAACAGGTCCCAGATCAACCCAGACCTGTAATTCTCGATCATCACCACCATTGGGCCCTGGTCTATCGCTAAATATTGCGGCGCAACCCATTTCTCACCTTCGAGGCTGTAAGCATCGTAAAAACCAGCAGGTCCCCAAAGAAGGTCATTAAGATCTGTAAAGAAATAACGCATGGCATCCATTGAATGTTCCGGCGTGTATGGTATGGAACTGATAGCCGCGGTTGGAGAAACCACTCCTTTATCATTATCAGGAGAATGCGCGGTATAACCAATCCCTCCATCTTCTTTCCGGGTATAGCTGGCAGTTAATCCCCATGAATTCGGACCATAGGTCTCGAAATTCTTGGGATTTTCCTGGCAGTATTCATAATTGATCAAACTGTGATTCACGTTCAAATCCCAGTAATTAGCATATTTATCTGAAAGTCCTTTTGGGTTCAGTCCCAGGTATGAATAATGTGCCCAGAAAAGCGGTCCTCCTTTGTCTCCACGGGTATTATGCTTTAAGATTAGCGGCATCCCATAGGCTTCAACATCTGTGGTGATATTCCCGCTTCGTGCCCAGCCTTCGTGATAGGCCGCGGGGTCTATGGCATGATCGGGTGAAGAAGCAGCCATCACGTAAGTGATCAAACATTCATTATATCCCTCGATCAAAAAGTTCTTTTCGAATTCATATTTCGGAGACCAGTGCCAGAGAAGCCCGTCCCGGTTATTCGTATACCAGTCCCATTCAATTCCTTTCCACAATTCGTCATACTTTTGAGCTACCTTTTGCTCTTCTTCAGAACCATTTTTCAGGTATTCACGAACTACCAGAAATCCCTGGGCGAGAAAAGATGTTTCCACGATATCACCTCCATCATCCTTTTCACTGAAAGACTGGGTATCGCCTGTTTCTCCATTCAGCCAGTGAGCCCAGGCACCATGATGTCTTGGGGCCTTCTCAAGAAAACCGGCAATTTTGTTCAATCTCGCCACAGCAGAATCTCGGGGAATAAAACCTCTTTCGATCCCGGCAACGATTCCCATCAGGCCAAATCCGGTTCCTCCGGTGGTCACCACATTTGAATCATTTTTTGGATAATTTCCATCGGGATGAAAACGCTCACGGGCGAGTCCGCTATTTGGCTCGGCGTAATCCCAGAAATACTTAAGGGTTTGTTTCTGAACTGTATCCAGCAAGGCTTCATCTGAAAGCTGCTGTTGCTGGTCGGTTTCGGCAACAGCCAGGTTTTCCTTTTCCTTGTCAGTGTTTTTACAGGAGGTAAACAATAAGCCTCCGAAAACTGTTATTATTAAATATCGCTTTAACATGCTAGGTTGTTCGTTTTATACTTTATGGTGTTATTTCTGATTCTTAATTTCATTCAAAGCCTGCTGAACCTCTTCGTTCTGCATAAATAGCTCCCACAAAAGGCCAGTTCGATGATTTTCGATCATTACCGTCATGGGTGCCTGGTTGAGTCCCATATAAATTGGCGTTGTCCAGTCTTCGGTTAAATTAAATGCATCCCGGAAGCCATATTCTCCCCATAGGAAACTGCCATAATTCCTGTAAAAATGTTTCAGGGCCTCCAAAGACTTTTCAGGAGTATAGGGATAGGAAGCGATCGCACCGGTTGGAGCAATGGTTCCGTCATCCTGGGAAGGTTTTGCTTCCCGGGCTTTGTAACCTTCTGGTCCGTCACTGGCGGTAAGCCCCCAGCTATTCTTTCCGTAGCCTTCATAGCCACCCGGATTCTCGAGGCTATAGCGATAATTGATCAATACAATATCCTTATTATTTTCAAAATAATTCACGTAAGTATCTTCCATCTTATGCGGATCCAGGCCTAAATAAGAATAATGAGTGAAGAATAAAGGTCCGCCTACGCCCACCCCAACTTTCAACGGAATTCCAAAATAGGTGTTTTCATTAGTGTACATTGAACCAGCAGGGCCTTCACCCCAATTAGAACGGTAATCCTGTGCCTTTTTCTCCTGGCTTGCCCAGCCGGAATAATACATTTGAGCCCCAACACTATGGCCTGGAGATGCTATCGCGAGGAAATAGGTGATCATGGTCTCATTCCAGCCAATAAGCTGATGATCTATCACCCACTGCTGGTCTGGCGACCAATGCCAGGTAAGATAATCACTGCTATTCTCCTGTACGAACCAGTCCCACTCTACTCCTTCCCAGATTTTAGTTATTCTTTCGCGAAGCTTATTTTCGGAAGGCTTCTCTTCGGAAAGGTATTGCCTCACGGTGAGCAGCCCCTGCATTAAAAAAGAGGTTTCCACCAGATCTGCACCATTATCCTTATTTCCGAAGAAAGGTTCTACCTGGCCGGTTGGACCATCTATAAAATGAGAATAGGCACCATGAAAACGTTCGGCCTTTTCCAGGAAAGTGACGATCTTTTCCATTCTTTCCACGAACTGATCCCTGGAAATAAAATTTCGTTCAGCACCTGTAATAAGGGCCATTAGGCCAAATCCTGAAGCTCCTGAAGCGACCATATTCTTTCTGCCGGGAATGTTTTCCAGGGCAAGGCCGCTTTGCTTTTCGGCGCCATCCCAGTAATAATTAAAAGAAGCTTCCTGAACCATGGTCAATAACTCCTCATCGCTCATCGACCTGGTGGCGGCTGTAACGGGAGCTGAAAGTTCAGATTCCGAGTAATCATGACCTACAGCACTTATTTTATAGGAATATTGCTGATCTGCCTCTCCGGTAAAATCGGTATATTTTGAAAAGTGCTGCGTATTCTGAACTCCTATCGCTTTATAACCTGATCCGTCCTGAGACCGGTAAATCTTTACATATCTCACTTTTTCAGGATCAAGGTTTTCCCAAACAAGGTCTACATGTCTTTCAAAGCCTTCAGCTGATCGAATCTCAACTTTTTCAGGGCTGGTATTCATTGCTCCTGAATCTGAAAGTTCAACCTGATCGATAAGTATCTCATGATTTCCTGAACTTCCTGAAGACTGGGAGAATTCTATCCCGGATATTCGATCGACACCAGAAACATCCACTCCGAAATTTGCCAGTGGAATACGCACCTGCATCCACTCACCTCTTTTGATTTCCTGGATATGGCCTGATAATTTCAAATTTTTAGAAATTGAGTTGTTTCGCTTAATGCCAATTTCAGGAAGATCGGTAGGTTTTGTTTCCGATTTAACTAAAATCCAGAAACCGAGTTGATCTGCTTTTTTAAAATGATCTTTTCCTCTCCATTCGGGGAATTTCAGATCTACTGTCCAGTCCCCTTCCGCAGCCGAATCATAGACAAGGGAAAGACTATTACCAGGTGTAAAAGCTTCCGTATTATTTACCGGCAGCCTTTTTTCGATATTCAGCACAAAGGAAGGTGAGTTATAATCAACTTCACTGTGATACCAGCTTTTCTCCATGAGACTATTCTCAAAAAAGACCTTATGGTATTCTGGTTCCTGGGCGAGGATCGAAAATGGTAAGATTAATATGAATAGGATTTTTAATTTCATTTCAATAGGTAAATCCGAGTTTATCAAGACCTGCCTGAACCTCCTCATCGCTCATAAAAAGATTCCAGAGCAGCTGACTGCGGTAATTCTCGATCATGGCAACGATTGGCCCCTGGTCTATTGCCAGGTATCCATCTGCGAACCAGTTATTCTCTTCAGAAAATGCATCATAAAAACCGTATTCTCCCCAAAGGTCCTCATTGAGGTCTTCATAAAAATGACGAAGAGCCTGCATCGATTCTTCGGGAGTATACGGAAATGAGGATAATGCGGCCGTGGGAGTAATCACTCCCAGGTCATTGGTAGGGCTATGGGCCGCATATCCATTCATATTGTCTGAGGCAGTGAGGCCCCAGGAATCCATTCCGTAGCCTTCAAAGTTTTTAGGATTTTGAACGCAATATTCATAATTGATCATTGCGTGGGCGGTATTTTGATCCCAGTAATTGGCATATTCATCCTGCAGGTTACGAGGGTCCAAACCAATAAAAGAATAATGACTAAAGAAAAGCGGGCCTCCAAATGAAGGTCCAAGTGGTAGATTATAACCATAATGAGACCTGTTGTTAACTATGTTCCCATTAGATGCCCAACCCTGAGTATAAACCTCCCTGGAAACGGGATGAGTTGGTGAAGAGGCTGCCAGCACATAAACCATCAAGGCCTCGTTCCAGCCCCTTATTGGCAAACCTATCTGGAAATCATAATTAGGAGACCAGTGCCAGTAGAGCACATTTTCGCCCTGAGTATACCAGTCCCATTCTACATTTTCCCATAATTCGGTTATCCTTGCATCGATTGTTTCATCTTCAAAATAAGCCCTGCAAATAAGAAGCCCCTCTAATAAAAAAGCCGTTTCAACAAGATCTCCACCATCATCCAGGTTACTGAATGCCCTGGTTTGAGCCGTACTTCCGAGGTACCAGTGAGAAAAGGCGCCATGGTACTTAGGTACTTCTTCCAGGAAATCTAGAATTTTATCCAGACGCGTGAGAGCAGCGTCCCTGGTGATCCAACCTCTTTCAACAGCAGCCGGGAAAGATGCAATCCCGAATCCGCTTCCACCGGTAGTAACAATATCAGCTCCCTGCCCGCCATAGGCATCGTCCTGGGAACGTTCCCTGGCTAAACCACTATTGGGTTCAGCAAAATCCCAGAAGTATTTGAAAGTTTGCTCCTGCACCAGGTCCAGAAGTAGTTCTTCATCGCTTATTTGAGGCACCTGAGATCCCCCGTCATCATCTGGATCGGGCACATATGGTTCCTGGTATCCGGGTCCGTTATCATCTGAACATGAAAAGAACAGGATTATACTTATGAAATAAAGATATCTACGCATGAAACAAATTCATATTTTCTATACTGATCATTCCCTTTAGCAATTCGCTATAAGCAGGATAAAGGCAATAAAATAGCTACCAGAGCAAAATCCGGTTTAAGTTCATTGGTAATTAAAAGGTAATTTAAAGGCCGATTTAATATCTGCCTGTATTCATTTTTCCTATGAGCGCTTCGACATTTAAAAAGAAAACTCCGAAGTTTTTAGAACTTCGGAGTTCCTTATAAATACTATTGCATCATAGCCTGGATCTCTTCCTGAGAGAGAGCTTTGTTATAGAACTTTAGCTCATCCAGTAAGCTTCTATCTGATAAATGACCCCAGGCGGTGAACCTTGGAGCACCAGACATGATAGACACTATACTGGTACCTGTCCAGTCTATACCTGGAATTTCAGATTCCTTAGCCACCTCACCATTAATATAAACAATGGCCGAGGATGGTGAAATGGTGAAAGCCAGATGAACCCATCCTGCATCGTTAGGAACATCGGCTGCTGCACCTCCATCAACCCATGTTTCTCCTTCACCTGTACCAACATTCAATTTGAATCTCTGGTGGCCTTCAGCACCGTTCTCACGGAAAAACCTGAATCCGGAAGTACGCTTGTTTTGGGTATCGGGATATCCTGCATTTTCAGTATCCTCTGGTCCTATTACAATTATTCCGGCCCTGTTTGGATCGGCATTTAGGTTATACCACATGGTTGCGCTAAATGACTCGGAAGTTAATCCTGCAGATGGCACTGTTAGATAAGCTCCTTCAGCACCTTCATAGGCATTAGAGCCTTCAACGGCTTCACCTGCAAATCCAGGATCTCCTACCACCGTAACCTCACGATTGGAAGCAAGGTCTTTATAATCTCCATCAAAAGCCATATATAGCGTTTCAGCTGAAGCATTTATCAGGTTCTGTATTTCTTCACCTGAAAGTGCCTGGTCAAAGAATCTGAGTTCATCAATTGCACTGCTATCATAAAGATGGTTCCAATAGCTGAAAGTTTCACCACCGTGACCGATAGTTAGATCTTCAACTCCAGACCAATCGATAGGCGCGGCCAGGGTTCCAGTATTCACCGGAACTCCATTGAAATAAAGAACAGATTCAGTTTCAGTCACTGTAAAAGCCACATGCACCCAATCACCTTCTTCAACATTTAAAACACCACCATTGTTCCAGCTCTCGCCGTTACCGGTTCCCACATTTAGTTTTAATGTTTGCTCGGTAGCAGAGCCTTCTCTGAATAAACGGAAGCCCTGGAACCTGTCGTCAGCATCATCGCCGGCAACCAGGATACCAGCCCTGTTAGGATCTCCACTTACTTTATACCAGAAAGTAGCGGTGAAACTGGTACCAAGACCAGTAAATGGTAATTCAAGGTAGGATTCACTTGCTCCTTTATAGGCGGCAGAACCCAGATATGATTCTCCAGTAAAACCTGGCTCTCCTACAACATCGGCCTCAGTTAGGGTCATAAGATCTATATAAGCCCCATCAAAAGGCATATATAAAGCTTCACCTAGCTCAGGGAACTTGGGTGTATATGGAGGCTCTTTACTGAAATTAACCGTTTTGGTGGTAGTATTCCCATCAAGGTCGGTCGCCGAAACTGTAACAGTATGCTCACCATTAGTTACATTATCAAAGGTAACCTGATCTTTTACGATACGATAATCAAGAAATTCATCCATCCTGGCGATCATATTTCCATCTACCATAACCTGGATTTCAGCAACCTCGATATCATCTACCACTTCAAAGTTTATGTTAATGGAAGAAACTTCTTCCAAAACATTAATTGTCGCCCCTTCTACAGGAGAATTTATGGTAACTACGGGACTCGCTGCATCTTCACCCGGCTCAACCGGAGTGATAGGATCTATTCCGTCATATTCACAAGAGGTGAAAAAAAGAATGAAGGAGAGCAGTCCTAAGATTTTTATATTTAAATGCTTCATTTGTTATTAATTTAAATTTAGTAATGCTTCGTTAAGCGCAGTATCGGTATTTACTGAAGTTGCATTTAGTGGAAGGGCATCTACCTGCGCCTGTGGATAAGGCAGAAATTCATCTGCAGCAGAGAAGGTTCTTCCGTCGTAACTTAATTCAGAATAATTATCCAACCTGATCATATCGTAGTAACGAATTCCCCATTCCATTGCCAGTTCGGCAAACTTCTCATCCAGTACATCTTCAACCGTTACCCCACTGATAGGATTAAGCCCGGCTCTTTCCCTGACCATGTTTACAGCCTGGTCGGCACTCATGCCTGTTCCACTAGCACCACGTGCGAGAGCTTCAGCATACATCAGAAGAATTTCAGAATACCTGATCACCAACATATTTTTCCCGGCGCCATACTGGTTTCTCTGATCTGTTAATTGAATAGACGGCAGATAGTGTTTACCGCTGGCAAAATAAGCTCTTGCATAATCGTTTATAATATCTCCTGAAGGAGTAGTATTATCAAAATTATCTGGAACATCCACACCATTTGCTTCCAATTCGGCTATTCCCCTGTTAGTGAAAAGCACTGAAGTTTCAAGGCGCACTTCTTCTCCACGATCGATCATAAATTCGATCCACTTCATACTAGGCTCATAGAAGCCCCATCCACTGCTAGCATTTTCTCTTGCAGGGGTCCAGTTTTGTGGTCCGAAAGGTGCATAAAGATGATAAAAGGCATCATCTCCGGTCTCGCTACCATAATCTGAATATTGCATCTCAAGAATACTTTCATCACTCAGTTCACCCGGCTTTTTGAAAAGCTGGTAAAAATCCTGATAAAGTGAAAAACCTCCATTAGTGATAATTTGTCCTGTTGCCTCTGCCACACCCTGATAATTTTGTAATTCCTGGTATGCCATTGCTTTAAGGGCATAGGCTGTATATTGCGTCACACCCCCAGGAACATCGGTTCTTTGATTTGGTCTAGCATCTGGCAAATTTGGAATAGCCATATCCATTTGTTCGATGATCCAGTTCATGATCTCTTCTTTTGAAGAAACACCAGCTTCGATCTCTTCTTCCGGCTGGTTGGAAGTGATTATAAATACATCCTCCCAGGTTCTGGCCAGGTTCAAATGGAACCAGGCTCTTAGAACCATGATCTCAGATTTGTATTGCTCAGCTCGTGCAATATTATCACCTTCAGCGAATTCCTGGTAATTATTGATCTGCAGGATCGCAGTATTCATATTGATAATGTCATTGTAATGTACATTCCAAAGAGAATTGTACATCCAGTAATCCTTTGAGTAATTGAATCTATCGGTATCAGCGAATGGCTGTTGGTCTCCAAGACCACCGGCATTCACATCATCTCCACGAACTCCCAGGAGCAATGGTTCTTCCCACCCTCTTGTATAGAATTCATAGTATGCTCCAATTAGAGGACCAATCATGTCCTCTGTATTGGTATAATCCAGGTCACCTGTATTAAGCTGACCTTCACGAGTGTCCAGTTTGTCGTGACAGGAGTTCATCATGCCAAGCACAGCAACTGCGAATGCACTCAGGAAAATTAAATTCTTAAATCTTTTCATCATGCAAATTTTTTAAATTTTAATATTCAGTCCTATGGTATAAATGGCTGGTATAGGATAGGTTTGTCTATCCACTCCGTTTGGTACTTCCGGGTTAAAACCGTTGTAATCGAAGAAAGTAAATGGTCTTTCTGCAGTGAAATACAATCTGGTGGTTGGAAGTCCATCACTTTGGATAGTATATGCAAATTGCATATTTTGAATTCTAAAGAAATCACCATCTTCTACCCAGAAATTACTCAAACGCTGGTTCCAGGCTTTTCTTAACCCGGCAGAAGAAGGATAGCTATTACTTGTTCCTTCACCATGCCACCTGTTAATTGCCAGATCAGCATCCATATTAGTATCACTGGTAAATATGATTTCTCCTCTTTTTCTGTTCAAAATCTTGTTACCGGCCTGTCCGTAAAAGTTCATTGAAAAGTCAAAACCTTTATAAGACATTGCGATATTACCTCCATAGGTGATCTTTGGTAGGAATGAACCAAGGTAAACCCTATCCTCATCGGTAATCATATTATCTCCATTCTGATCTCTATAGATAAGATCACCCGGAACCAGATTATTGGCAACGGCTACCGGATCGGCATCGATCTGAGCCTGATTCTGGTAAACACCAATTCTTTCATATCCGTAAAAGGAGAAAAGCGCTTCACCAACCTCAGTTCTTTGACGAAATTCGGCAGAACCTGCATCCAGATAACCTCTTTCGTCTTCAATCCTGGTGGCTTCGTTCTTTAAAGTAGTGAAGTTACCTCCTACGCTGTAGGTGAAATCTTCACCGATATTGTCAGACCAATTAAGATTTAGTTCCAATCCCTGGTTCCTTATCGTACCAGAGTTCCTATCAATGCTTCTGTTTATAATTGGAATGAAGACCGGTAGAATGGCATCTTCTGTATCTCTGATATAATAGTCTGCATTCACTGACAATCTGTTATTTAAAGTCTCAATATCCATACCGAAGTTGAATTCTTCGATCACTTCCCAGGTGTTATTGGAAAATACACTGGTAGAAGTAATTCCGGATCTTGGTTGATCTCCAATTGTGGTGGTAATTACGTTAATAGTATTAGAACCAGAACTTGCCGCGACATTATCATTACCTAATTTCCCCCAGCTGGCACGGAACTTTAGAAAATCGAATATTCCATTATCTTCCATAAATGATTCTTCTGAAAGTACCCAACCAAGACCAACAGATGGGAAATAGCCCCATGGATCCCTGGTAAACTTAGACGAACCATCGGCCCTGAAGGTTCCGTAAAGAAGATATCTGTCATCGAAGTTATAAGAAACCCGTCCAAAATAGGATATACCATAGAATCTTCTTCCAATCTCGCTCACATTGTTCGCGAAGGAATCAGGATCGGCAAAATCCAGGTATCTACTAGATTCGAGGCTAATCCCTGCTATATCCTGTCCTGTAGCCCTAAATAAATTAGAAGCTTCATCACGATACGAATGCCCTAACATAACGGTTAGATCATGCTGACCAAATTCATCATCATAGGTAAGAATATTATCCCAGTATTGATTCGAAAATGTATTATTAGCCCTGGTAATCGACGAGATTCGCTCAAAGTTATTGCCTAATGTATATGGTAAGTTTACATACCTCTCTTCAAAGGCAGAAAGGTTATGACTATAAGTAGTTTTGAAATCAAGTTTATCGGGAATGATATCGTACTGTAAATACAGTGTATTCAGCAACTTTCTAATCTTCTGCCTGTTCTCATTGTAAGAAAGATCCTGGAAAGGGTTCTGAGTTCCCCTATACCCAAGAATCTGCGCATTAGAATAGCGAATTGGTGCGGCCTGAGTATTTAAAGAATCGATCACTGGCATTAGCGGTACTGCGAAATAGGCCCTGAACCATGCTCCGTTTTCAGGCGTGTATTTAGTTGCATTACTGAAAACAGAGTTCACACCAGCTTTGAAACGATCAGAGATATCCACATCTACTTTCGAACGAATGTTGAATCGTTCATACTCATTCTTCATGTCCAGGATACCTTCCTGTTCGAAAAAGTTGGTTCCAAGTGAATAAGTAACACTTTCACCACCCCCGCTAACACCCAAGCTATGGCTTTGGATTAGACCGTCTCGTAGGATTTCCTTATACCAATCTGTATTAACGGCTGGAATATTCGGGTTGATCCTGCTTCTTCCATAACGCTGCATAGCGTTCAACACGAACTGAGCATCGGCAGCTGAACCAGATTCCCTTGCCATTGTCACGAATTGCTCGGTATTGGCAAGTTTTACAACATTCTGAGCTCTTTGGATACCGGTATAACTATCGATTTCAAATTGTGGCTTCTGGTTTTTCCTACCAGATTTAGTTTCAATGATCACAACACCATTTGCGGCACGCACACCATAAATGGCAGAAGAGGAAGCATCTTTTAATACGTTAATAGATTTGATGTCCTTAGTATTAAGGAAGTCAATATTATCGTATAGAGTACCGTCAACCACATACAGAACATTTGTGGCATCCTGGTAAGTTCCCAGACCACGTACTCTAACCGTTGGCGATTCTCCCGGAGAACCTGCACTTACGATCTGTACACCAGAAACCTTTCCTTGCAGTGACTGCATTACGTTGGCTGTTGGTGTTTTCTCAATTTCCTCGGCATCCACAGTGGCAATAGACCCGGTTAGGTCTCTCTTCTTCTGAGTACCATAACCAACAACCACTACCTCTTCTAATTGACTGGAATCTTCCTGCAGCTGGATCGTATAATCCGAACTGGTGGTAACTTCAACTTCCTGGGCAGTAAAACCTAGAAAGGTTACCCTAAAGGTATCTCCAACCTCCACATTTTCCAGACTAAAATTTCCGTCGAAGTCGGTCACGTCATAAATCTCCTTACCTACAACCTTAACTTCGGCTCCTGGTAAAGGAACATCATTGGCATCGGTTACAACACCATTAATAGTTTTTGCCTGCTGGGCATGTCCAAGACCTATCGAGGCCATGAAAATCATGCAGGCGAAGAATAATTTTAATTTCATACTCGTTGGGTGTTTTGCTTAAATTGTTACTGAAAGATACGGCCAATGGCCAATTTTACGCAAACGTTGTAGTACACAACTACTACTACAAACTAAAAAGATTCTTAAATAGCTGTTTTACAATATATTAAATATTTTTTGAAGTACCATTTTAAGATAAATTTAAAATGGTGATGTAGTGTTGTAGTAGTGTTATTTTAGAAAATTTTCACTTCAATTTTAAGAATCTAAAAATTCTTGATTAAGAATTTTGTTAAATTCACATTGCTATCGAGTCGCATTTTCTTCCTTAAACGATAACGATGTACTTCAACTCCTCGAACTGAAATACCCATTAAAGGAGCTATCTCTTTGGAACTTAAATTCATTTTTAAATAAGAGCATAGCTTAAGATCCTTATTGGTTAATTTTGGATATTGATCCAGGACTTCCTTAAAAAAGTCTTCGTGAACCTCATTAAAGTTAGTTTCGAAAACCTTCCACTCGTCCTTATTCTTAACCGCCGTATTTATTTTATTCATGATATGCTTTAACCGAAATTGATTGGAGAACCTGCTTTTATCCTTGTTCAATTCATTTTGTATCTCCATAAGCACTTCATTCTTTTTGGCCGCCATCATAGTGGTATTAGCCAGTTCCTTCCGCTTTAAGTCGATTTCATTCATCAAACGCTCCTTTTCGATCCTATTCAGTCTCTCAGTATGCTCCTGTTCAAATTTCTCTTCGAGTTGAAGTTGATGTTTTTGCAGTTTTTGCTGGTTAAACCAGTACAATAAATAAACAATACCAATTATGATCAAGCCGTAAAGCAACTTCATCCAAAATGATAAATACCAGGGTGGAGCGATACTGAAATCAAGACTTGCCGTAGTTAACTGCCCGGGTTCACTCCCAATGGCCTTTAAAGTTAGATGATAGTCGCCATGTCCAAGATTTTGGAAATTAAGGCTCCCGTCCTGAACAGTTCCGTTTAAATCATCTTCACCAGTTAATGCATATTCAAGATCTACCGCATCTGAGACCGGCAATCCAACCTTCAAACTGATATTTCTTGAATGTTTATAAGGAATAACCAAATCATCATCTATAGAATACCGGATTCTTTCATCCAATAGCTCTTTTATGATCGGCGTACTTATCCAGACATTCTCTTTACTTCTTTTTAATTGATTAAGGTTGATCCTGGCAAAACCATCATTAAGGGTAATCAAGGAAATGGAATCGTTAATTGGAATATAATTTTCATTGGACTTTACAAGTCTCTGGTTAAGTTCCTCTCCGGTTATCCTTATCTCTTTATCATCCAGATCTGTAATCACTATGGAGCCATCTTCAGAATCAACAAAAACAAAGCGATCATTTTTATGAATTAACCTATTAAAGTGGTAAGCAGAGAGTTCTTTAAATTCTTCAAAACTGTCTTTGAATGAATTATAAACAAACCATCGATCGGCTACGTATGCCATAATTTGATTATTCACCTTGTACACCCTGGAGTTAAAATTCGCATTATCTGCAAGGGGTTCAATTTTATCAACCTTTACGTTGTTAAGATCACTAAGATCGAGACGGTAAATCCCTTCATAAGGATGAGCCGCCCATGCGGTTTTAGGGTTTTCGAATACGATTTGCTTTACCGGAAAATTAACGGTATTCAATTCATTAAGTTCTCCAGTCCCGGGATGATACAAACTAATACCGGTGTAATGACCTATCACTAAACGATCGTCTTCAGGCATTTTCTTAACAGTAAAACTACCTGTATGATTATCAATAGGAATGAAGGAACCTCCCTGGATTTTAAATAAACCCGTATTATGATTAGCATATAAGACTTCATCTATTAATTCAAGGTTCCAGGTGTGGTCCTCGGCATTTTCGATTAGGTTAAGATTGCCGTCTTTAAACTGGTATACCCCTGTATTGCTGGCGAGGTAAATATCGTCCTGGAAGATTTCGAGGTCGTAAACCGCTCCAAGCTCACCAGAATTATTGGTATAAAATTTAAATGGAGATTTAAGATCTATCATATCCACCCCTTTATCCAGGGCTAGCCAGAGTTTTTCCCGGGCGTATTTCAATCCCAGGACGGTGTTGTTTTGCAGGCCTGAAGTTCTGTTATAAACCTGGAACTCATCTGTTGAAAGATCAAAATGGATTATACCATTTTTTATAGTAGCCAGAACCAGTTCGTTTTCTGAAATAACTTCCATATGGTTAAGTTCATTCTTAACCAGCAACTCGTTTAGTTCTTCATTCCAGAATTTTTGTAGTTCACCATTTTCATAGACAAAAAGAACCTCCTTCCCAGCAATAAATAATTTCTCGCCAATAGCTTCAAGATCCACGATATTCATATTCAATATGGGTGATAAGTCTCCCGGCAATTCATTTATATTAGCTTCTGAATCCAGATAGGCAAGCCCTTTGTTTCTGGGAGCGATTATCAATTTATCCTGGAATATCCCAAAGGCCGTAGAAACAACCTCTTTAATCCTTTCGATCTTATTGTCAGAATATCTGAACACCCCTCCAAAAGACCTAAAATAAATATCATCCTTATAGGAGGTGATCTCCCAGAACTCATCGTTTTGCAGGTCGAGATCTTTCAATAACCCGGAAAGAGAGATATAATTGAGGCATCCTTCTGGCATATGTTCCCAGTATCCAAATTCCTTGTACGATCCGGTAAAAATCTTCCCCTTGAATGGATAGACCGATCTTATTATTGACTGACTTTCCAACGGATATAGATTCCAGTTAAATCCGTCATAAACTAATAAACCCTGATTGTTCGCGGTATATACAATGCCTCTATCATCGATAGAAATATCCCAGTTCTGGCTGGCGCCTGAATATTCTGCCGGAGAATAGTTTTGTATAGGTGGAACTAATTCCTGTGCAGAAACCATCAACATATTCAAACACAGTAAAATCAGTATCTTAGGAGTTTTAAATTCCATAATGTATATCTAGTTGTGCAAGTATTGAGCAGGCGAAAAGTTACAATTTATTGGGAAAACTTTGTATTTTTCAACCTTTAAATAATCGACCATGAACAAATCCACGCTATTGATCAAAAATTTCCTTTTCCTGTTTTTTGTCTCCTCGCTGTTCCTTGCCTGCAATCAGAACAAAAATGAAAAAGAGGAAGATCCAAAACCCAAAAGACCTAACATTGTTTTTATCATGGCTGATGATCACGCTGAACAGGCAATTAGTGCGTATGGTCACCCAATCAGCAAACTTGCACCAACTCCTAATATTGATCGCATTGCCGAAAATGGTGCAAGATTCATCAATAATTTCAATACCAATTCTATTTGCGGCCCCAGCAGAGCGGTCATTCTTACGGGAAAATTTAGTCACGTAAACGGGTTTAGAATGAACGGTGAGGTATTTGACGGATCCCAGCCAACTTTGCCAAAATATCTAAAGGAATCTGGTTACCAGACAGCCATAGTAGGTAAATGGCATTTGCATGGGAAACCCCAGGGCTTCGACTACTGGCACGTTCTGAACGACCAGGGGAATTATTATAATCCGGAATTTATAAAAGACCAGGACACCACCATTATAGAAGGTTATACCACAGATATTATCACCGATATGGGTATAGACTGGCTTAGCAATAAACGAGAAAATGAGAAGCCGTTCTTTTTGATGGTTCACCATAAAGCTCCACACCGTAATTGGATGCCTCCAATCAGGCACATCAATACTTACGACTCAATTGAATTCCCGCTTCCTGAAACCTATTTCGCCAGGCATGAAGGGCAGGTCGCTTCGCAGGAACAATTACAAACGATCTACGAGGATATGTACGAAGGTCATGACCTCAAGTTAACTGTATCCAAGGGCAGCGATTCGTTAAGACATAACCCATGGACTTCAGACTTTGACCGAATGTCTAGTGAACAACGAAAAGCCTGGGATGAAGCATACAGGGCTAAAAACGATGCTTTTCATGAAGCAAACCTAACAGGCAGGGAACTCGCCAAATGGAAAGGTCAGCGTTATTTAAGGGATTATATGGGAACCGTACAGGCAGTAGATGAAGGAGTTGGAAAAATTCTGGATTACCTGGAACAAAATGGACTTACAGAGAATACCATTATAGTATATACAACAGACCAGGGCTTCTACCTTGGTGAAAAAGGTTTCTTTGACAAGCGATTTATGTATGAAGAATCTCTGGCCATGCCTTTATTGATTCAGTATCCTCCGGTTATTGAAAAGGGATCAACCGTGGATGCTCTTACTCAAAACCTGGATTTCGCTCCTACCTTTCTGGATTTTGCAGGAGCTAGAATACCAGAAGAAATGCAGGGTAAATCCCTGAAACCACTCCTAACTCCTGATTCAGAAATCGCTGATGGGGAATTCAGGGACGCAGTTTATTATCATTATTATGACTTCCCGGCCTTCCATATGGTGAAAAGGCATTATGGAGTGCGCACGGAACGCTATAAGCTTATTCATTTTTATGACGATATAGACACCTGGGAGCTTTACGATCTAAAAGAAGATCCTACCGAGGTGAATAATCTCTATGGTGAAGCCGAATACGCCGAAATACAGGAACGCCTTCATTCAAAATTAGATTCGCTGCAGCAGGTTTATAAAGTAACCGAAGCGGAATTCGAAACCACTCCCGAGGAGAAAGTGGAGCAGGCATATAGAAATTTTGCTCGTCTTGCCGGGGAAGACCCCGAGACTTACCCCGAAGAAAAGAAATTCGAGGTAGACTAAATAAGAGCCTTTAAGTCAATACTTCTTGTAACAGCATTCATCAACATATTGGAATTTTTCCTATTTTTGGAAAAATTCCAATATGAATTTTGAAAGGATCAAAGAAAAGCTAAGCATCCTGGCTGATGCTGCCAAATATGATGTTTCCTGCTCCAGCAGCGGCAGCAAACGAAAGAACACCAATAAAGGCCTTGGAGATTCATCAGGCATGGGCATCTGCCATTCCTATACCCAGGATGGACGATGCGTTTCTCTCCTAAAGATCCTGCTTACCAATCACTGTATCTTCGATTGCGCCTATTGCGTGACACGCAAAAGCAATGATATTAAAAGAGCCGCTTTCAAGGTTCAGGAAGTGGTTGACCTTACCATTAGTTTTTACAGGAGAAATTATATCGAAGGTCTCTTTCTAAGTTCAGGAATTTTTAAGGATCCAGATTACACCATGGAACGTCTTATCCAGGTGGCCAGGAAATTAAGAGAGGAAGAGAATTTTAACGGCTATATTCACTTAAAGAGCATTCCAGGAGCCAGTGATGAGCTTATGAGGGAAGCCGGTTTATATGCCGATCGGTTAAGCGTCAATATCGAAGTTCCTACCAGGTCAGGATTAAAACTGCTGGCACCTGATAAAAAACATGAAGATTTCATGAAACCTATGGAAAAGGTTAAAAATGAGATCATTCAATTCAAACAGGAATCCAGACTTATTAAAAGTACTCCAAAATACGCACCTGCCGGCCAGAGCACCCAGATGATCGTGGGCGCTACCGGTGAAAGTGATCGCGACATCATGTATTCTTCAGCCTTTTTCTATAAAAAATATCACATGAAAAGGGTTTATTATTCTGGCTATGTTCCTGTATCAGATGATCCCAGGTTGCCTGCTATTGGCACCCAGGTTCCTATGTTGAGAGAGAACAGGCTTTACCAAACCGACTGGTTGATGCGATTCTATGGTTTCGACATCAGGGAGTTATTGAACGACAACTTCAGAAACCTGGACCTGGAAATCGATCCTAAATTAAGCTGGGCATTGAGGAACCGCCATTTATTTCCGGTAGATATCAATCGGGTCGAAAAACAGTTGCTTCTTAGAGTCCCTGGGATTGGTCTAAAATCGGTTAATAAGATCATCCAGGCCAGAAAATTCAGAAAACTGAATTGGGATCATTTAAAGAAAATTGGCATTTCTCTTAACCGCGCTAAATTCTTCATTACCTGCGACTCACGGGAGAAGGAAATAAAGGATTACTCCAGCGAGAATCTTAAGCAAATAATCATCAAGAATTCAACCAGTAAATATCGTAAAGAGATCACCCCTCAGTTAAGCCTTTTCTAATGAAACCAACCAGCCTAATATATGACGGTAGTTTCAAGGGTTTTCTTACCGCTATTTTCACCATCTATGAGGAAAAACTGGAACCCATGGCCATTAATCCAACAGAAGAAAAAACTTCAGGTCTTTTTAGCGAAAATCTGGAGGTGATCACAGATGAACTTAAGGCCCGGCGTGTGCTGAATGGGATTAGGAAAAAGATCTCCCAGATCGCCTTCACCAGGATCAAATATGCTTTTCTAAGCGAACTCCCGGGGATGGAATTACAGCTATACAAAATGTTTGAGTATATATTTCAAAGTGAGGAAAAAGTAGCTACTGATTATTCACATCCCGCAGTTCTGAATATCGCTAAAACTGCTAAAAAAGTAGGCAGGGAGAAGCATCGCATGGAAGCCTTCGTCAGGTTCAGGCTTACTAAGGACGATCTGTATTTTGCGATGATAGAACCAGACTTCAATGTACTCCCGCTTATCGCGAAACATTTTAAAAGCCGTTATGCCGATCAGAACTGGATAATTTATGATCAAAAACGAAAATTTGGTATTTATTACAATTTGAAGGAGGTAGAATTCATTAGCCTGGAGTTACCAAAAGATATAGGTTTATCCGGCGCCAATCAGGAATATTTTGATGCTACCGAAATTCAATTTCAAAAACTTTGGAAAAAGTATTTTGATAGCACCAATATCAAAAGCCGCGCAAACACTAAGCTTCACGTTCAACACGTACCCAAACGGTACTGGAAATATTTAAGCGAAAAGAGCCCTTTTGCATAATTAAAATTTGTTTAACTTTGTTTCCTCAACTAATTAAACATTTTAAAATGAAAAAATTATTCTTACTATTTGCTGTAGCAACAATGTCCCTTTCAATCTACTCTTGTAGAGAAACTACTGAAGAAAAAACCGAAGATGCTGTAGAAGCAATGGGTGAAGATGTAGAGAACGCTGCTGAGGAAGCAGGGAACGAGATGGAAGAAGCTGGACAGGAAATGGAAAACGCTGCTGAAAACGCAGAAAACGAAATGGAACAAGAAGTAGAGGAAGAAGTTAACGAAACTGACGATAACGCATAATCCACCTCTATCTTAAAGGATAAAGCCATTCTTAACGGAATGGCTTTTTTTAATTAAACCTAATTTTAAAAGAATGAAAAAAGCGATCATGTTAGTACTGGCTGTGATCTTCAGCCTATCTATTTATTCTTGTAGAGAGACCACCCAGGAAAAAACCGAGGAAGCTGCAGAAGCAATTGGTGAAGATATCGAAGCTGGCGCTAAAAAAGCCGGGGAAAAAATCAAGAAGGGAGCTGAAAAAGCTGGAGAAGACATCAAAAAAGGAGCTGAAAAGCTGGAAAAGGAAGTAGAGGAAGAGATCAATAATACAGACGACGTTAATAACGAAGAAGCGTCTGATGATTTCTAGACCTTAAAAAATTGTTCTAAAGGCGGAACCCTTGAGGATTCGCCTTATTTTTTGCGTTCTATTACGTAATTCACCATAAGCTCAAGACTTTCGCGATAAGGAGATGCAGGGTAATCATCCAGGATCTGCAGTGCCTCCTTTTGAAATTCCTTCATACGCTTAACCGCATAATCCAGGCCTCCGTTATTTTTTACGAAATCAATCACTTCGTTCACACGTTTCTTATCCTTATTATGATTTTTCACAGAATTGATGAGCCAGCGCTGATCCTTTTCTGAAACATTATTGAGTGTATAGATAAGAGGCAGCGTCATTTTCTGCTCTTTGATATCTATCCCGGTTGGTTTCCCGATCCTCTGGGTTCCGTAGTCAAAAAGATCGTCTTTGATCTGGAACGCCATACCAATAAGCTCTCCAAAACGCCTCATTTTAGGGATCTCCTTGCTATCCGGTTTCACTGAAGCAGCGCCCAGGCTGCAACAAGCCGCTATCAGGGTCGCAGTCTTTTGCCTGATAATATCATAGTAAACAGCCTCGGTAATATCCAGCCTTCTTGCTTTTTCGATCTGGAGCAACTCCCCTTCGCTCATTTCCTTAACAGCTACTGAAATGATCTTTAAAAGGTCGAAGTCATTATTATCTATGGAAAGAAGCAAACCTTTTGACAGTAAATAATCACCAACCAAAACGGCAATTTTATTCTTCCAGAGTGCGTTGATACTGAAGAATCCCCGTCTTCGGTTAGAATCGTCTACCACATCATCATGCACCAGCGTAGCAGTATGTATCAGTTCTATCACCGAAGCCCCCCTGTAGGTACGCTCGTTCACACTTCCGTCTGAAACCATCTTCGCAACCAGGAACACGAACATAGGCCGCATTTGCTTGCCTTTTCGGTTTACAATATAATGGGTGATTCGGTTAAGAAGGGCAACCTTCGAAGACATGGATTCGAAGAACTTTTTTTCAAAAAGTTCCATCTCCTTTTCAACGGGTAGCTTTATCTGGGAAATTACCTTCATAAAGGCCGTAAATATACGTATTTATACTGAAGGAAAACCCATCGAAAATCAGGTGAATCAGGCCGATTTATTAGCAAGTTGACCACAGGCCGCATCGATATCCTTACCTCTTGATCGACGGACTGTTACCGTGATCCCATTTCGTTCAAGCATATCCTGGTACATATCGGTAGCCTGTGAGGGAGCCTGCTGAAAATCACCGTCATCTATAGGATTATACTCGATAAGGTTCACCTTGCAGGGAACATATTTGCAAAATCGCACCAGGGCCTGGGCATCTTCTCGGGTATCATTGATATCTTTCCACACGATATATTCGTAAGTAATCCTGCTTTTGGTTTTAGAATACCAGTATTCCAGGGCTTCCCTAAGATCTTCTAGGGGAAAGGTTTCATTGAAAGGCATGATTTGGGTTCGTACTTCATTCCGGGCAGAGTGAAGAGAAACCGCCAGCTTGATCTTGGCTTCATCATCTGCCAGCTTTTTGATCATTTTAGGCACACCAGAAGTAGATACCGTGATACGCTTTGGTGACATTCCAAGTCCTTCGGGAGAAGTGATCTTCTCGATTGCTTTCATTACATTATTGTAATTCATCAAGGGCTCGCCCATCCCCATGAATACAATATTTGAAAGCGGCCTATCAAAATATAACCGGCTTTCATTATCTATGGCAACAACCTGGTCATAGATCTCGTCCGGATTTAGGTTACGCATTCTTTTCAATTTCGCAGTGGCGCAAAACTGGCAGTCCAGGCTACATCCAACCTGCGAGGAAACACAGGCGGTTGTACGCGATTTGGTAGGGATCAAAACCGATTCCACGGTAAGGGAATCGTGAAGTTTGACCGCATTTTTGATAGTCCCGTCACTACTTCTTTGCATTCGATCTACCCGAATGTGATTGATGACGAAATTTTCATCAAGCATCTTGCGGGTTTCCTTTGAGATATTGGTCATATCATCAAAAGAATGCGCCGCTTTATTCCAGAGCCATTCGTAAACCTGGGTACCTCTAAAGGATTTATCTCCATGCGTAACGAAGAATTGCTGGAGTTGTTCTTTCGTAAGTGCCCGTATATCTTTCTTCTTTTCCTTCACGTCGCTAAATTACAAACTTAATACCGATTACCTCAGTCTTTTAAAATTCAATAGCTTACAAAAAAGGCCATAAACCGAATTTACAGCTTATGGCCTTTTGAATATTCATTTTAGAATGCTATAGAATTAACATAGCATCCCCATAGGTATAGAACCTGTATTTTTCCTTTACAGCCTCTTCATATGCCTTTTTCATGAAATCGTGACCCGCAAAAGCCGAAACCATCATCAACAAGGTTGACTTTGGTGTGTGGAAATTGGTGATCATACAATTAGCAATATTGAAGTCGTATGGAGGAAAGATGAACTTATTGGTCCATCCGCCAAATTCATTTAAGGTTTGATTAGAAGATACCGCACTCTCCAGTACTCTCATCACGGTAGTTCCAACTGCACAAACCTTTCTTTTCTCAAGTTTGGCTTTGTTGATCACATCAGTTGCTTGTTTTTCAATAAAGGCTTCTTCACTATCCATTTTGTGCTTGGAAAGATCTTCAACCTCAACCGGGCTAAAAGTTCCTAAGCCAACGTGGAGGGTAACTTCTGCAAAATCGATCCCTTTTATCTCTAAACGCTTCAGCAAATGTTTCGAAAAGTGAAGTCCTGCAGTAGGTGCAGCCACAGCTCCTTCTTTCTTTGCATAAATCGTTTGGTAACGCTCTTCATCTTCCGGCTCCACATCTCGCTTGATGTATTTTGGCAGCGGAGTTTGTCCCAGCTCTTTTAATTTTTTGCGGAAATCGCTATACGAGCCGTCGTAAAGGAATCTCAGGGTACGCCCTCTGGAAGTGGTATTATCAATAACCTCTGCTACCAGGCTTTCGTCTTCGCCAAAGTACAGTTTATTACCAATTCTTATTTTTCTTGCAGGATCTACCAGAACATCCCATAATTTGGTTTCCGGGTTCAACTCTCGTAATAAGAAAACTTCAATTCTAGCACCGGTCTTTTCCTTGTTTCCATATAACCTGGCTGGAAAAACCTTGGTATTATTCAGAACCATGACATCTTCTGGCTCAAAATAATCGATTATATCCTTAAACATTTTATGTTCAATCGTCTGTTCCTTGCGGTTAAGAACCATTAACCTGGCTTCATCCCTATTTTCTGAAGGATATTCAGCCAAAAGTTCTTTAGGCAGATCAAAATTGAAGTTCGAAAGTTTCATTCCCATAGTTCCTGTTTTAAAAGCTGCAAATATACAATCTCAAGGTAGGGGTTGTCAAGTAAAAGACTATTTATTTGGGAATTAAACCAATTCTTCGGTTTTAAAGCCCAGTGAATTAAGATCTTTCCAGAAATCGGGGTATGATTTGGAAACCACACCGGCGTCTTCGATCTGCACAGGAACCTTTAAAGCTAGTGGCGCAAAAGCCATTGCCATTCGATGGTCGTGATAGGTCGCTACCTTAACCTGGGTATTCAGGGAACTGGCAGGATATAATTTCAGGCATTCATCGGTTATTTTAACCCTCGCCCCAAATTTTTCCATCTCGTTCTTTAAAGCCTGCAACCTGTCGGTTTCTTTGATCTTCAGGGTATGTAAGCCTTTAAGTTCACATTCCACGCCGAGCGCCAGGCAGGTCACTGCGATGGTTTGTGCGATATCAGGAGAATTTCGAAGGTCTTCCTTTATACTTCTCGCCCGCTGCTGACTGCTTTTCTTCAAAACTATGCTATTGCCCTGAAATTTGGTTTCAACTCCAAAATTCTTATAGATCTCGGCCAGGGCCGAATCTCCCTGCCTGCTGTCCTTGCGGTAATTAGATAACCTGATCTCTGCCGAATCTGAGATCGCAGCCAGGCTGTAAAAGTAGGAAGCTGAACTCCAGTCTGATTCTACAGCGATACTAACGGGTGCTATTTCCTTGGCTGGTTCTATAAAGATACGGTCATGTACAAATTTTCCTTTGAGGCCTGCGTTTTGAAGAATTTCAAGTGTCATTAAAATATAAGGAGTAGAAGTCACAGGCCCTTCCAGCAAGATCTCAAGTCCTTTGGGCAGCGCCGCTCCAATGAGCATCAATGCCGAAATATACTGACTGCTGATGTTGGCCTTCAGCTTAACCGAATCTACATGAAGCTTTTTTCCTCTAATTCGCAATGGTGGATAACCTGAATTTTCAAGGTATTCGATATCTGCTCCCATTCTCTGCAATGCATCTACCAATAACTGAATTGGGCGTTCTTTCATTCGCTTACTACCGGTGATCTCCACTTCGCAGCCTTCCTTTACAGCGAAATAGGCAGTTAAAAAACGCATGGCCGTGCCCGCATGGTGTATATCAATAAGTCCGTCACCCTGTTCCAGTGCCTTTTGCAAAACCTGAGTATCGTCGCTATTTGAAAGGTTTTCTATTGAAATATTCGGATATAAGGCCTGAAGGATGAGCAACCGGTTAGATTCGCTTTTTGAGCCTGTTATTTGCAGATCAGCCTGAAGGGAAGGATTGGAATGAGAAACAGAAAGGGTCATTGAAAAATTTTTAAAGCTAATTTAGTTTTTCTTTTCCTTTGCCCGAAACTGGCCAAGGGATAAAATAAAGCCATAGGCAAATGCTGCCAGTACCTGGGCTATAATAAACCGTATCAATTTACCATCAGCCGTTCGTTCCTCGAAGAATCGTGCAAAGGCAAATTCACCGTACTCAAAAAGCATGCTTATTACATTATACAGAACCAAAAAACTAATGCCAAGCCAGAAAACCGATTTCCAGAACCCCTTTTGAGAAATGGTTGATTTAAAGCTCATCTTATTTCAGTTTTTCATTGTTTTTATGGCGATCGTGATCGCGTTTAGTTTTCAGGTCAAGCTTTCTGTCAAAGGCCTCCTGAAGATCAACGCCTGTTTGATTAGCAAGACACAGTACCACGAATACCACATCGGCAAGTTCTTCTCCAAGATCCTTATTCTTATCGCTTTCCTTTTCACTTTGCTCCCCGTACCTGCGGGCAATTATTCGGGCAACCTCCCCTACTTCTTCAGTAAGCTGAGCCATATTGGTAAGCTCATTAAAATACCGAACACCATGTTCTTTTATCCAGTTATCTACTGCTTTTTGTGAATTTGCCAGGTCCATTTTGATCTTTTTTTCAAAACTAGGCTTTCAATTTATTTTACGGTAATTTAAGGCTACTTAATTTCAGAACCTTTTTTCCGTATCACCGCCTCACTGCATCACCGTATCACCGCATCACCGTATCACCGTATCACCGCATCACCGATTCACCGGCAAATCCCTGAGCCTGTTTCCGGTTGCAGCTGAAATCGCATTAACCACGGCAGCGGCAGATGGTCCCTGTGCTGCTTCTCCAGCGCCTAGTGGTGGCATTTCTGGCCTGTCGATCACCTCTACCTCTACTACCGGGATTTCCTCGAATCTCAACATAGGATAGGTTTCCCAGTCCAGTGAGGTGATCCCGTTTGCATCCCATTTCACCTGTTCCAACAGGGTCCAGCTGGCCGATTGTATCATCCCGCCTTCGGTTTGATTTTTTAATCCGTCCGGGTTTATGCATTCGCCCGAGTCGATCACGCCCCACATCTTTTTGACCACCGCCCATTTTGTTTCTTCTTCTGAAGTTTCCACCAGTGCTGCCACGGCACAATAAGAAGCCGAATTTTTATACTGCGCAAATCCAATTCCGAAGCCCTGCCCTGTTTCTGCCTGAACCCCAGAGGTCATATCCTTTAGCTTTTTCAAACAGTCAATAGCACGTTCATCTTCGAGATGAGCAAGTCGAAATTCGAACGGGTCTTTCCCAGCCTTTTCAGCCAGTTCATCCATAAAACATTCGATCCCGAAAACATTTGCATAGGCACCAAGCCCTCTTAAGGCTGAAATTCGTAACGGACCCTCAAAGATATTTGAAGTAAGTTTGAATGCTCCGGTTTTATAAATAGGTGGTGCATTCCTTATAGCGCCTCCTCTCCAGCCTGGTCCCGGAACGCCAAAGCCTTTTTCCAGGTACCTGCCGGGTAATAAATTCGCTGGATCTCCAGATGTTGGCCGGGTAGAATGTCCATCACTCCAGAGCTCGTAACTCCAGGTCTGGATTTGACCTTTCTCATCCAGGCTGGCTTCATGTTCCATGATCATGGCACTTCCGTAAGGTTCCCAGGCATGCTCTTCCTCTCTCATCCACTGAAGACGAATATGCCTTCCGGGAATTTCCTTAGCCAGTAATGCAGCTTCGGCCGCTACATCGTCGGCGGCATTATGTCCATAACAACCCGATCCGGGCACTCCTTTAATATAAACCTGTTCTTTAGGAAGGTCAAGCATGTTCGCAATTGTATCCCTTAATGGATACACACCCTGGCTATGACACCAGATCTGGAGTACTTCATTTTCATAAATCGCAATCGCACAGCTGGGCCCATTAGCAGCATGCATGATATAGGGTTTGGAATAGGATGCTTTTACAACTTTACCACCGCTAGCGGAAGACCAGTCTCCCCGCTCCTCATCGATGGCCGAATTCGCCGGAAGGGATTTTAAATAGGATTTTAATTCCTCTGGGGTCGAAGGAATAGGCTTGCTTTCCCACTCACATCGTTTGTTTATTTCTTCCTGAAACTTGATGGCCTGGTATTCCTTTTCAGCAATAACTGCCAAAAAAGAACCTTTACGCACCAATTTTACAAAACCCGAAGTATTCGCTAAATTTTGTTCTTCCAAAGCCTTTAATCCGGATTTATAGGAGGGCGGTCTCACAACCCTGGCGTGGAGCATTCCCGGAAACCGAAGATCCTGAACATAAAACTCCTCCCCACGTATCATTTTTTCAAGATCGGGGCGTGGTACGGGCGTACCAACAAGCTTGCGCCTCGTTTTGGCATAAATTTCCTCGGGTTCATAAACCTGTTTGCTAATTTGTTCCCCTTCGATGATCTCTGTCCAGTCGAATTCATCATTCCCGGCCTTAATTTTTCCGTTTTCAAGCCTCATCTCAGATACTGGTAAACCGGTCTTTTCAGCAGCCATACTTATGAGGACTTCCCTGGCACAGGCAGCAGCGCGCCTCACGTTCATCGCGCTGGTTTCTATGGAACGGCTACCGGCGGTAATTCCTTCATCAGGGGTAACACCTGTTTCGGCCAGGTGGATACTTACCCTATCGATTTCTACCTGCAATTCTTCCGCAGCCACCTGCATGACAGCTATGGAGATCCCCTGTCCCAGTTCCATTTTACCGGTTATTACTTTCAGCCTGCCATCGGCCAGCAGTTCCAGCCAGGCATCGATCTGTTCCGGATCTATTTCTTTATTCGAGTAGGGCATTACCGATCCTTTTCCTTCAGAAATACAGGAAAAAGGTCCTAAAAGGGAAAAACCGATGCTGATGCATCCAGCCTGTTTAAGGAAAGTTCTGCGAGTGCTCATGATCTTCTGGCTTTTTGTATGGCTTTCAATATCCGGGAATGCGTACCACAACGGCAAATATTCTTGTCCATGGCCTTACGGATTTCAGAATCTGAAGCATCCGGGTTCTCATCCAGCAAAGAAACGGCATGTATCACCATTCCGTTAAGACAATAACCACATTGCACAGCCTGTTCGTCGATAAATGCCTGCTGAACAGGATGCAGCGAACCATCTTCCCGTGCCAGGCCTTCTAGGCTTACGACCCCCTTACCTTCGGCAGCAGCAACCGGCAACATACAGGAAGGTGTGGCCGTTCCATCCAGAAGAACCATACAGGCGCCGCACTGCTGTAGACCACAGCCAAATTTAGGCCCGTTGAGTTCCAGTTCATTTCGAAGCACATAAAGCAGTGGTGTTGACGGCTCCACATCTGGGGAAACCTGTCTTCCGTTAAGGTAAAAAGAGATTGAACTCATAAGCTACATTTTAGTGATCTCCATCAATTTACGGAAAAAACAATGAATAGCTCATCGCGACCTGCAGTTAGGCAGCAAATAAAAAACCATCCGATTCACGGATGGTTTCGTAATTTTTATGATTCATTACCTTTTATTCGTCGCCTTCTGAAAGCTCTGCAGTATCATCCTGGGCCAGCTTTCCAAAAACGATGGTTTCATTTTGCTTCTCCACGATCTTATCGTAAAATAATTTCAGGCTCTCATATTCGGCTGCGGTGAATACCGGTTTGTTCCAAACAACGATCGACTCTACCCTTAAATAGCCGCCATTTTCCACAGCCGTGAATTTAAAGGTCCCGGCATTTTCAGGTAAGTGGTAAGTAGCCGACTCGGGAAGGGAAACAAGCTCAAAACCTTCAGGCACCATAATATTCACCTGTTTTTGCTCTGCCGACATAAAATCATAGAAAATAGGGTAGGTTCTTGTCTTCGATTTAAACGGGTTCTCTTTAATGGTTTCAAACAAAAACGGTTTTAAATATAGATTTTCACCAATCTGCTCAAGGCCATAGTTAGTATGAAACCTGTAATTTTCACCGATATCGGCTCCCACATCGTGCATATTCTTAACCTGGATCTCTTCTACTTCTATATCACCCATTCTCTCGGTTACCGCTTCATTCATTTCTTCTTCGGTTTTGCTGAAATGTTGATTTCGGTACTTTTTAGCATGTAAACCGTTGAGGGTTTTGGAAAATATGCCATCTAACTGCCCGTCTTCGAATTTAATGTTCATCCGGGAACTATAGCTGGAATGAGCCTGAGGGTAAAGCGGAACCCAATCTGAAGACCCGTTCTCCCTAAGTATCCTTCCCTGCCAGTTCCTGGCCCTCTTTGGCAATTCTCCTATGGCGGCGGTCACATCTGTAGCATCCATTAAGAGTATACCGTCTTCTAACTCGAGGCTGGAAATAACGTAATTAAACCCATCCCGGGTAGGGAAAAGCGGCACGCCATTGTCGGGTGTACTTATTAGAACCGGGCTGGCGTTGAGTTTAGCATACCTCAACATGGCAGTAAGCATCAGGTTGATATCGGCAGTATTCCCAAGTCCTTCCTTATAGGCTTTTTTAGGTCCCTTGTCTGGTACAAAACCATAATACTCATCCCATTTCACCTTCTTCTTAACAAAAGAATATATTCTGGCTGCTTTTTCTAATGGATTGGATACGCCTGCTATCAAAGCATCGATATCATCTTCAAAATACCTGGTTTGATTGATGTCTTTATCCAGGCCAATATCATTGTAAATAGATTTGGTCACTCCTTCCCAGTCGGTAGAATAATTTTCCACTGTGCTTTGAGGGAATTTAGTGTACTGAAGTTCCCATTTGATACAGGCGGCGTAATTGTCAATATAATCTACATAAGGCTCCTCCACCATCGCAGGAATATTTTCCTTTACGATCTCATAGCTATTCATTCTAAACTCAAGTTCGCCTCGCTTAAATCTCCGGCTATCTTCTTTAATGTCGAAACGTATGGGTGATCTAAGGTTATAATGTTTTCTGTAAACCAGGTATTCGGGAATGCTCACCTTCACTTCCAGTTTATTGATGGGGATACTGTATTGTAGTTTGAAATCGTCTATACTTGTAACATATGGAGAGACGATCTCGTACTTATACTCGATTACGCTCCCCTCCTTAACGGCAGGCATGGTAAATTTTGTAGTTTTAAAAAACTTGCTGGACTCTTCCTCGATAACATCATCCTTATCCAGCTTTTCATCCACCAGTTTTCCATCTACCAGGTTATAAGTATAGGCTTTAATCCCTCTAACATCCTCCTCATCACTACCACCTATATACGACCGAACTTCCTTGGTAGCCCAGTCAAAGCCATCTTTGTTATAGATCTTTACCCGCTCGTGAACTTCGGTGATAAGCTGAAAACCTATATGCTGGGAATATTCATAATAGGTTCTGCGGTATTTGTAGAGTATGGC
The DNA here is from genome assembly GCF_022570735.2 of Christiangramia oceanisediminis. Classification (GTDB taxonomy): domain Bacteria; phylum Bacteroidota; class Bacteroidia; order Flavobacteriales; family Flavobacteriaceae; genus Christiangramia; species Christiangramia oceanisediminis. The sequence continues at coordinate 262,067 of NZ_JANCNS010000001.1, forward strand.
TGCATTGGCTTCCTCCTCTAGTGGATGCTGTTTTTCGGTTACTTCCTCTTCAGAAACCTTTCCGAATTTAAAATCCTGGCTAAAGGAGACCTGGGAAAAAAGGGCTAAAAATAAGATTAGTAGTGATCGGCTCATTTGGTTTAGGTATTAGACTGAACAATCACAGCCTTGAGACCGTTCAGGTGGTTAACGTTGTATATGAATTTTCTAAAATCCGGGTATTTCTCAGCTTCCCACTCGCCTTCTCTAATCTTCATTTTCCTTTTTACATGAATAGACTCCTTTCCGTCATTTTCTGAACTACTGATCTCAATAGACATTTGCCCGTATTCGGTTAGCAAAATTTTGTTTTCGGGTAATGTTTCAATTTGAAAACCTTCCGGAAGCATGAATACGAAATCATCTTCATAGGATCTTCCCCTAAGTAACTTAACCGGTCTTTTACGGTCTTCATTTTTTCCTAATGAAACCTGCTCCTGCTGAATAAAACTTAACGGGAGCAACAATCTTTTACCGGCTTTAGTCGCTAATCTCGCACCGCTGAAATCTATGCTCTCCCTGAATTCGATAGTATCGCGCCTATTCTCAAAATCGATCTTGCTGAAAGTAATATTCTGAAAGCGAGACCACTCATCCAGGTAATACTCTTTCCTGTCTTTTTCGGTCTTGGATTCGAGCCTGTAGACCTCACCGTATGGCACTCCAAAGCTGGAACGCTCCAGGCTGGCCGTGAAATTTCCATCTCCGTCCAGTTCTATTTCACATTTTGTTTTCTGAAGGTTATCATCTTCAGAATATCTTCTTGTTTTCACCAGTTCACCGCCATCTGGCTTCACCCTAAGCACATATCGATCATCGGTAAAATCACCCAAATAATTAAAAGGATCTTCCTGGCTCGTGCATTCAAGCCAGAAATCTTCACCTTTTTCGTTAGGGATATTCAGGATCACATGATTCCCCTGCATTTTGGTAAATTCGGGATCTATATTCCGTTTTTCTCCTCCATATACCACCGAATAATATGACTCAATGCCCTGGCTCTTTAATAAGGCCATTGTATAATTGGTCAAAGCCTTGCAATCGCCGTATCCAAGCCTGTCTACATCTGCTGCAAGCGCTGGTTCCCAGCCTCCAATCCCATACATTACCGCGATATACCTAGTGTTATCCTGTACATACTGGTAAATACGTCTCGCTTTCTCCTCAATTGTGGAAGCATCACTCGTTAGATTGGTGACCTTCTGGATAGTAGCAGCAGGAATTTGATCATGCTCAGCGACCAGTTCATCGTACATCCATTTTCCCATTTCCTCCCAGTTGGAAGCCACACCATCGACTCCTTCAAGGTGAAACTTATCAAGTGCTACCAGTAGTCTTGGAACGAAGGACTTTAAGGACGGACTTAAAATTTCATACTCCACCGCCGGTGCATTCGTTAAATGATATTCCAGTTCATGCTTAGTGTTATTATTTGCGATCTCAAAACCCTGAAAATTTCGTTCTATCGAACGCAATGGAATATTGCCAGGGTTCAAAAGTCGATAGGAAGATTTTTCAACGCTTACATCATAACCTTCCATTGGAAACCAGTCTGGCAAAAAGACTGAATTATTAGTTTCGACTTCGCTGGTATAAGCAACGGTGTACGGATATTGTCGAGGAGTATAATTGAGGTAGCTCACCCGATTATCTGAAAATAGTATAAAGGAATCAAAATTACTCTGGTCTTTAAAATCGCGCGACTTTATCTTATCCACCTCTTCTCCCCGGGAATCGTAGATTATGGCTTCCTGTTCGTTTATTTTAGAACTTTCATCATAAAATTCTAACGCTCTGGTGTAAGAATCGCCAGATTCATTAAAAACGGTAACTACCCTAAAGGTTTTGATAGTAACCTCATCAATAGCCTCCACTTCAATGACGACCTGGTTTTCGCGGATTACAGCATCGGCATTTTTAATTAAGGAAGGATCAATTTTCTCTACAGAATAATTCTGTTGGCCGAATGCCGAAAAAGTACAGCAGGCCAACATGAGTAGGCAATTATATAGGCGCATTAAATTGGATTGGCTTAGTTATCTGCGCAATATATAAAAAATTAACTATAAATTAACTTTTGTTTTTGGAATCAATTATGATCGTGACGGGACCGTCGTTGATCAGCGAAATTTTCATATCTGCTCCAAATCGTCCTTTTCCCACCTGTTTTCCAAATTCCTTTTCAAAATGAGCGATGAATTTCTCGTATAGCGGTTCGGCTACTTCGGGTTTGGCAGCTTTGATATAACTGGGCCGGTTACCTTTCTTTGTGCTGGCGTGCAGGGTGAACTGACTCACGACAATGGCATCGCCATCAACCTGGTTTAATGAGCGATTCATCACGCCCTCATCATCATTAAAGATCCTCATATTGATGATCTTTCGGGTTAACCACTCGATATCTTCCTGGGTATCTTCTTCTTCAATGCCAAGAAGTATCAGGATACCTTCATGGATCACCGCACATAATTTATAATCGATTTTAACTGAAGCTTCTGAAACTCTTTGAAGAACTACTCTCATTTATTTATGTTGATCTATTCGATAATTTTCGTCTTCCCCTTCCATGATCTGAAGATAGCTTTTGTAACGCGACCACGCGATCTCTCCTGTTTCGAGAGCTTCCTTAACCGCACATTTGGGTTCTTCCAGGTGAAGACAGTTATGAAATTTACAGTCTGATTTTCTCTCGAAGAATTCGGGGAAATAATCGCCAACTTCTTCCCTTTCCATATCTACCACTCCAAATCCCTTGATCCCCGGAGTATCGATTATGCGAGCATCAAAACCCAGGTCGAACATCTCAGCAAAGGTGGTGGTATGTTGACCCTGTTGATGTTGTTTGGAGATTTCAGAAGTCTTAAGATCAAGACTTGGTTCGATAGCATTGATCAGCGTGGATTTTCCGGTACCACTATGACCCGAGATCATACTGGTTTTCCCCCTCATCTTTTCTTTAACTTTATCTACGTTCTTCCCTTTTTTTGCAGAAATACCGATGCACTCATAACCTGCAGACCGGTATAATTCGGCCAGGTATTTCACTTCGGCCAGCTCTTCAGGAGAGTAAGTATCAATTTTATTGAAAAGCAGGATTGCAGTTATATCATAAGCTTCAGCAGTAACCAGGAACCTATCTATAAAACTTGTCAGCGTTGGCGGATTATTCAGTGTTACTAATAAAAAGACCTGGTCTATATTCGCCGCAATAATATGGGTTTGCTTGGAAAGATTAACAGACCGCCGAATTATATAATTCTCGCGGTCCTTTATCTTTTTTATTATCCCGGTCCTGCCTTCCACTCCTTCCTCAAGGTCAAAACTCACCACGTCGCCCACAGCAACGGGATTGGTACTTTTTATACCCTGTATTCGGAACTTACCTTTGATCCTGCATTCGTAGAACTCTCCATTTTCGGCCTTAACCTGGTACCAGCTACCTGTAGATTTATAAACGGTTCCCTGCATTAACTAAGAATTACCCACTTCATTTGAAACATAGTTTGCTACAAATCTATGAATTAAATCCCGATGCTATCTACTGGTTTCAATACCATCAAGGATCTTCTGCTGATGGTTGATGGATTCCTGGTGAATAGCCTTGAACATCCTGAGAACAAATTCTTCGCTCAAACCTTTGCTTTCTCCTTCCAGCACCATTTTACCAAGGATCTCGTTCCATCTTTTGGTTTGAAGAATCGCCACGTTCTGATCTTTTTTAACCTTTCCAATTTCCTCGGCGATCTTCATTCTCTTTGCCAGAATTTCCAGGATCTGGCTATCGGTAATATCGATCTTGGATCTTAAATTCTCCAGTTTATTCTGAAATTCTTCGCTTGCTGAAATTTCCTTTCTAACTTTTAAATCCTGCATGATCTTGATTAAGGTTTCAGGTGTAATTTGTTGCGCAGCATCGCTCCAGGCCTTGTCTGGTGTATGATGGGTTTCTACCATGATCCCGTCATAATTAAGATCAAGCGCGGTCTGGCATAGATCGAAAATTATATCCCTTCTTCCTGCAATGTGTGAAGGATCAAGGATTAATGGTAGATCTGGAAACTTGTTCTGAAGTTCGATAGGGATCTGCCATTCAGGGTTGTTTCGGTAACCGGTCTTTTCATAGGCTGAAAATCCTCGGTGGATAACACCCAGCTTCGAAATATCGGCGGTATGTAAGCGTTCAACTGCTCCCAACCACAGGGAAAGATCTGGATTCACCGGGTTTTTAACCAATACGATCTTGTCGGTTCCTTTAAGTGCATCTGCGATTTCCTGAACGATAAAAGGAGAAACGGTGGTTCTCGCTCCTATCCACAGAATATCCACATCATTTTCTAAAGCCAGATCAACGTGGGTTGGATTGGCCACCTCGGTAGTGGTTAACATGCCGGTTTCTTCCTTCGCTTTTTTGAGCCACTTCAGCCCCAAAGCTCCAACACCTTCAAAATTTCCGGGCCGGGTTCTGGGTTTCCAGATTCCAGCGCGCAACACGGTGGCATCGCTATCTTTTAATTGGTGCGCAATTGTTAAAACCTGTTCTTCGGTTTCGGCGCTACATGGGCCTGCGATCACAAGCGGATGTGATAATCCAAAGTCGTCCAGCCAGTTTCTAAGTTCTTTCTTATTTTCCATTTTCCAGTAATTTTAGTTGTTCGTCCTGAGTGATGCCGTTTAAAACATCTTTTATATGATTCGTTTTTTCCATTTCGTTATAAACCTCTTCAAAATTATCGTTCTCCATCAGATCCCTGAACTGCTGAAGGTTAGAAATATATTCGTCCAGGGTTTCCAGCACGTTCTTTTTGTTCTGATTGAAAATCGGGGTCCACATGGCCGGGGAGCTTTTGGCCAGCCTCACTGTGGAAGCAAATCCACTGCCTGCGAGATCAAAAATATCCCTTTCGTTCTTTTCTTTTTCCAGCACCGTTTTTCCCAGCATAAATGAGCTGATGTGTGACAAATGCGACACATAAGCGATATGCCGGTCGTGTGAAGCCGGATCCATATACCGGATGCGCATCCCGATAGCATTAAAAACTTCCAGGGCTCTTTCCTGTAATTTGAAAGCTGTCTTTTCAACTTCACAAATGATATTGGTCTTATTCCTGAACAATCCATGCAATGCGGCGGAAGGACCTGAAAACTCTGTACCCGCGATAGGGTGCCCTGCCAGGTAATTCCTTCGTTTAGGATGCCCCTCAACTGTTTTACAGAGTTGCTCTTTGGTAGAGCCAGCGTCGGTCACCAGGCAATCGTCCTTTACCAGGTCAAGGATCTCCGGAAGCACTTTTAAAGAAGCATCAACCGGGATCGCCAGGTAAACGAAATCTGCCTTTGGCAGATCCTCCCATTCTGCTCGCTCATCGATAAGCCCGTTTTCCAGGGCTTCATCCAAATGCTTTTCACTTTGATCGATCCCGAAGATTCGTGCCCGTTTCATGACAGATTTCAGATCCAGTGCAAAAGACCCACCTATCAATCCGGTTCCTATTAAAAATACATTCATTATTTCAGTCTTTTTAAAGATTCCCTAATTGCCTCTTCCGAAGCGCATAGTGAAAAACGCACATAACCTTCACCCTGGGAACCAAAAATGAAGCCCGGTGCAATAAAAATGTTGTGATCATACAATAATTCATCAACCATTCCTTCAGAAGTCTTTCCTTCAGGCACTTTAGCCCAAATAAACAGACCTACCTGTTCATCGGCGACTTCACATCCAAGATCTTCGATCAACTCCAGCAACATTTTCTTTCTGCCTGAATAAATCTCGTTCTGACTATCGAACCAGGACTGGGAAAGACGCAGCGCCTCAACCGCTCCGGCCTGAACCGGATAGAACATCCCGCTGTCCATATTCGATTTTACTTTGAGAACCGAGTTGATATTTTTCTCAGATCCAACCAGCATTCCCACTCGCCATCCGGCCATATTAAAGCTTTTGCTCAGCGAGTTCAACTCCATCACGTAATCGCTCAGGCCATTACGGGATAAAATACTTCCTGGTTTATCATTCTGAATAAAACTATACGGATTATCATTCACCACCAATATTTCGTGTTCCTCGGCAAATGCAGTTAGTTCTTCAAAAAAGTCTTCTGTAGCTATCGAACCGGTTGGCATATGCGGATAATTCACCCACATCAGCTTTACCTGGCTCAGATCTTCTTTCGCCAAAGCTTCAAGATCGGGCAACCAGTTATTTGCAGCGCTCAACTCATAAGTTCTTTCTTTTGCTTCCAGCAACCTGGTAACCGAACTATAGGTTGGGTATCCGGGATTGGGCAACAACACCTCATCACCCTTGTTCAGAAATGCCATTGAAATATGCATAATCCCTTCCTTACTTCCCATCAACGGCAGAATTTGCGTTTCCGGATCTACGGTTCTGGAATAGAACAGTCGATAGAAATCGGCCATTGCGGTTCTTAAGGCGGCAACGCCTTTATAAGGTTGATACTGGTGAGCGCCGTTGGCAATAAGAGCATCATTAAGGGCTTCGATCACCTGTTTAGGTGGAGGCAGATCGGGACTCCCGATGCCGAGATTAATAATATCCCGCCCTTCAGCTCGAAGATTTGCTACCTCTCTTAATTTTTTTGAGAAGTAATATTCCTGTACGTTATCCAGTCTTTTTGCCGTTATCATGACAATCTGTTTTTATAGATCCCAAATATTTTTAATCCTTCGGTCATTAGTTTAAGCACGTCCATCGCCCGTTCAAAATCTTCAGGACGTTCAAAGATCACATCCACAAAAAATGAATATTTCCAGGGCTCGTCGATAATAGGCAAGGACTGGATCTTGGTCATGTCCAGGTAACAGTCCCGTAAAATATTAAGTACTGAAACCAGGCTTCCACGTTCGCTTTTCAGGTCGAATTTTATAGAAGCTTTATCCAGTTTTTCTCCATTGGGCTCTTTCTGCTCGGTGCCTAAAACTAAAAACCGGGTCGCGTTGCTTTTGATGGTGTGTATTTCTTTTGCGAGAATTTCCAGACCATACATATGAGCGGCAGCCGGGCTTGCCACGGCTCCCACCTTTTTTAATCCTTCATCGTGAATTCGTTTGGCGGCTTCAGCCGTATCCACATCTTCAATAAGCTTGATATGCGTATGTTTCTTAAAAAACTCCTTGCATTGCAGCAAAGCCATGGGATGAGAAAAAACCTTTTTGATATCAGATATCTTCTGGCCTTCCAGGGCCATCAGGTTCATATTTACAGGCGTATAATATTCTCCTATTACGCTCAGGTTATACTCATCTATCAGTGCGTAATTTGGCAAAATTGAACCGGCAATACTATTTTCTATGGCCATCACGGCTTCCTGAGATTCTTTTGCCGCTAGCTTCCGTGCCAGCTCATGGAAAGACAAATGTTCCATTACCTCAACATCCTTATGGTAGTAATCCATCGCCACGAGATGATGAAATGAACCTTTGATTCCCTGTATGCCTATTCTTTTGCTCATATACCTATCAAAAAAAAGTCTCGATTTTTGATCGAGACTTTTATATAATTTTATACTGATTTAATCATATAGCACTCCCGACCCTATCTCTATAAAAGAAATAAAAGTAATAGAATGCGCTCCAGTTGATTAATCGTTTCATTGTCATTATTATGTTGACTAAAGTAGTGCTTAAATTTTATTTTCAAAATTTTTTAATCCGAATTTTTGAAGTTTTCCGAATTTCGAAAGTGACAGGGCCTTTCACTGAGAATTACAATTTCACTTCATTTATTTTCGTTAGAAGATTGAAGATTTTTCAGCGAGCAGCCAGAAAATAATTTCTAATTTTGAAACATGTCTATTTCGGTTAGCAACTTAACAAAGCATTACGGTAACCAGAAAGCGCTGGACCAGGTAAATTTTAAAATCCCGGCAGGCGAGATCGTTGGATTTTTGGGTCCTAATGGAGCGGGAAAATCTACCCTGATGAAGATCCTTACCGGATACCTTTCCGTAGATGAAGGCCAGGCCGAAGTAAGCGGATTAAAACTTCCCGGGGACACTACCGAAATTCAGAAACGCATAGGCTACCTGCCGGAACATAACCCGCTTTACACCGATATGTATATTCGGGAATACCTGGCATTTTGTGCTTCGGTCTATAAAACCGATCGAAATAGGATCGAAGAAGTGATCGAACTTACCGGGCTGAAACCGGAAGCCAACAAAAAGATAGACCAATTATCTAAAGGTTATCGCCAGCGGGTTGGTCTTGCGGCGGCACTTTTACATGATCCCGAGGTTCTTATCCTGGACGAACCAACAACCGGACTGGATCCTAATCAATTAGTAGAGATTCGAGCGCTGATAAAAAATATTGGAAGTGAAAGCAGTGATGGAAAACCTGGAAAAACGGTATTCCTTTCCACCCATATCATGCAGGAAGTGGAAGCGATTTGTGACCGGGTGATCATCATCAATAATGGGCAGATCGTAGCCGACAGGCGCCTAAAGGATCTTAGGGATGATGATGAACAGGTGATCTTTGTAGAATTCGATTATCGCATCGAAGAGGTGGCTCTTGAAAAGCTCCCTCATCTTTCCTCGGCTAAAAATACAGGCGGATTCACCTACGAACTCATCTTTGACACTAATAAAGATATGAGACCGGCAGTATTCGATTTTGCTCACGATAACGGACTTAAGACACTACAACTCATTCGGAAAACAAAAAACCTGGAAAGCCTTTTCGCTGAATTGACCTCAACCTCGAAATCTTAAAGTTACTACTCCCTTCAAATTCCTGAAAATAAAAGCTTAAAATTAGGATTTGATTCGATTTTGGTGCAATTTTACATCAAATCTACAGAAGATGCCACGACAAAGTATTTCCTTTACCCATCCTAACGATGAATGGTTAAAAGACCAGGTAGACAGCAAAGAATACTCAAGCAAAAGCGAGGTAGTTAATGATCTCATCAGGCAGGCCAGGAAGCAACAGGTTCAAATTGACTGGATACGTGCAAAACTTGAAAAGGCTGAAAAAAGCGGCTTTACGTCCAACACCAAACAAGAAATCTTAGCACAATCAAAATCGGGCTTTAATGAGTAATTATAAATTAAGTATTGCTGCAAAGCAGGACTTAATACGAATTCACCAATACGGGATGAAAAGGTTTGGTGAAGTTCAGGCCGATAAATACTTTGAAACTTTCTTTGAATATTTTAAAATAATTGCCGATCAGCCATATTCTTTTGAGGCTGTAGACCATATTAAACCTGGTTATAGGAGATGTGTTTGTGGTGTAGACAGTATTTATTACCGAATAATCCAGAGTAAAGTTGAAATCATGACCATAATTGGAAGGCAGGATTTGAATAAAATTTAAGTTTTTGATCCCTTAAAATTAAAATTGGTCAAAAACGAACTAGTCTGAAAATTTATCGGTTTACTCAAAAATAAGCTCTCCTTTAAAATGTTCGGTCACTTCAACAACAGGCGGCCTGTTAACCGAGATAATATCCCCGTAACTGTAAATATTTCCTCTTAAAGATTGTTGTGGATTGATGATAAGCTTATTCGTCCCCCGGTGAAAAACATCATAATGTTGCACGATGAGATCACGGGCTTCCAGCCTGCCGTCTCCAGCAGCGAAGAAAGCATCGAAATTCTCTACTTTCCCTGTCAGGAAATAATTGGAAATATGATCGGTAGTGATTCGCAGATTCTGAACATCAAGATCCAGTTTAAAATCTCCATCTGTATGAATATCGGGATCTTTTTCCTGGTTAAGAGACCTGAGCCATAGATCGGGATAGGTAAGTGTCCCTATACTTTCAATAGTACTCGAAGTGCTGGTTTGTATCCAGTTGATATTCGGACTGGTCACATACACTTTAGTGATTTCATAATCCCTGAAAAGGTTACAGGCATTGTCATTTTCAAGGATCAGTCTTCCATTTTCAACCTGAGCACTTACTTCATTAAGTAAATTCTCACCGGTTTCGATCACCACTTTCTGCTCGGGACCTTCTTCGATGAACAACTTCACCCGTTCAAAAACAAAGATCTCGTTGAAGGATTCCAATTTCACTTCCTGTTGAACTATGGTTCCGGCAGTCTGGATACAATCTGGAGCATCTTCGGTACTACAACCAAACAGGAGGCTTAAAAAAATTATGGCCAAAACTTTTCTCATAATCTATATCCAATTGAAAATTCTACGGCTTCGGCATTTGCTCCATGCGAACGAACCGTGGCAGATGCCCACCAGTCTTCTGTGATCTCCCGTTGTAAGCCAATACGGTTATACACCTGCTCCACATAAGTTGTATATGGATAATAAGCGTAATATCCCAGATGCGTGATAAGCGAAAGTTTATTGAAACTAAGCTTATGGCCAACAAATACGCCAACTCTTTTAGAATCTGCATCCGGGTCATTATTTTGCTGTGGAAAGGCTGCTGCTTTATATGCTATAAATTCCTCCAAAGCGCAGGACATGATCAGCTCGGTTCCGGCCTGAATAGTGCTTTTTCGGTTCAGGGTCTTATCGGCATAGGCAGCGATGGTCATAAACGGCAATTGCGGTGACCCCACCACCCCGGTAGAATTCACCCCGCTTCGAATCGCTAAATTAAGATGCACCGGTTCGGTATATTTTTCCCTTGGGCCCTTCGGAATATAATCGGGATGAGCTTCATGATCCAGCAAATAGTTTACCCCAAAATTAAAAGTAAAAGTATTGGTACTGTTGTTAGGCGATTTAAAATCGGCATTCGAATAATGAATAATGGTAACTCCTGCCTGTAATCCCAGCCCATCAATGATATTCTGTTTGTGGTAATTCCCCATCAGGTAAGTCGTGCTCAGCACATGTGAACCATAGGCATTGTTCAGGTAGTTCTCATCTGGGTGATACGGATTGGTATTATAGGCCAGTCCCTGTCCCACCCTGAACATCAGATTCCGCTTGAAAAAATAGAAATTGAAATGAGCATAAAGGCCATAGGTCTCGCCCAGGCTCTGATTTTTCATATCCTGGTAAGCGAATGAATAGCCAAAATCAGGATAATTATAGCGGCGTTCCCATTCTTTAAGACCGTAAGTCTTTTGATTCCAGCTTAACAAAACCCCGGTTGGATGGCCGGTGATCAGGTGCCCGATATCCGGATTATGTTCCAGGATACTTCCGTAGAAATAGTTACCATCTATCGAAAAGTATTTAGGTGGCTTTTCTTCCTGGGCCTGTAAAAAGCTGGTTAAAAGAAGCAGGCAGAGGGCAATTTTCTTCATACGTGGGCAAATCTAATATATTTACGAAAATATCTCCTGCCCGGTTCACGAACTTTGATCTTAAAAAACTGCCTCGGCTATTTTTTGAATATTCGAGCTTTTTCCCATCGAATAATAATGAACGGTTGGCACTCCAGCCTCTACAAGTTCTTTGGATTGCTTGATACACCATTCCACGCCTACCTGTCTTACTTCAGCATTCGATTTACATTTTTCAACCTCCAGGATCAGCTCCTCCGGAAGATCTATTTTAAAAACCTGGGGTAATAACTGCAAATGCCTCTTGATGGCAATGGGTTTGATCCCCGGAATAATAGGCACATCAATTCCCATATCTTTTGCAGCCTTCACAAAAGCAAAGAATTTTGAATTATCGAAGAACATCTGCGTCACTACATAATCGGCGCCCGAATCCACTTTTTCCTTCAGCCTTTTCAGGTCAGATTGCAACGAAGGCGCTTCCAGGTGTTTTTCCGGGTATCCGGCAACGCCAATGCAAAAATCGGCTTTATCATCAGCTTCGATTACTTCATGAAGATATTTCCCTTTGTTCAGGTTGGTGATCTGTTTCACCAGGTCGCAGGCATAGGAATGACCGCCATTTGAAGGCTCAAAATATTTTTGATGACTCATCGCATCCCCGCGCAGGGCCATGATATTTTCAATCCCCAGGTAATGACAATCTACCAGCAAATATTCGGTTTCCTCTTTTGAAAAACCACCGCAAAGCACATGCGGAACGGTATCCACATTATATTTATGCTTGATCGCTGCACAGATCCCAACAGTTCCGGGGCGCATACGTGTGATCTTCCGGTCCAGCAATCCGTCTTTTTCCACGTACACATATTCTTCCCTCGAAGTGGTCACATCAATGAACGGAGGTTTAAATTCCATTAGCGGATCTATATTATCATAGAGTTCCTGGATGTTCTTTCCTTTCTTCGGTGGAATGATCTCGAAGGAAAAAAGTGTTTTTCCGTTCGCTTTTTTAATGTGTTCGGTAACCTTCATATTAATCTAATTATACTTTTCTGGGCGTTGCCCATCGGGCCGGGCTTTCCGCTTTATCTTTGATTCATGCTTCGACAAGCTCAGCATTTCATCAAAGGATGCCGCTGCAGTCCCTAACGCAGTTTTTTAGCAGACCTCACAGGTTTTGAAAACCTGTGAGGTCTAAATCTTTTCTCAATTCTCAATACTAACTACTCCATACTAATCCGCTATATTCGGATTCAGCCATTTCTCTGCTTTCTTATACTCTATTCCTTTCCGTTCAGCAAAATCCTTAACCTGGTCTTCCTTTATTTTTCCAAGGCCAAAATACCTTGCTTGCGGATTTGCAAAATAATAGCCGCTAACGCTGGCTGCAGGCCACATGGCCAGGCTTTCCGTAAGCTCTACTCCTATTCTTTCCTTTACTTTCAAAACTTCCCAGATGGTTATTTTTTCCAGGTGATCGGGACAGGCCGGATAACCGGGTGCGGGACGAATTCCTTTATATTCTTCTTTGATCAGGTCTTCGTTGCTCAGGTTTTCTTCCGAAGCATAACCCCAGTGTTCCTTCCTTATTCGCTCATGTAAATATTCGGCAAAAGCTTCAGCCAGTCGGTCGGCCAGTGCTTTGATCATGATCGAGTTGTAATCGTCATGATCCTTCTCGAATTTTTCGGCTAGTTCTTGTGTTCCAAATCCCGTGGTCACACAAAAACAACCCATATAATCCTGAATTCCGGAATCCTTTGGAGCTACGAAATCTGCCAAAGCGAAATTTGGTTGATCAGCATGTTTTTTCAGTTGCTGTCGCAGCATTCTGAAAACCCCTTTTTTCTCATTAGAATTTTCAGAATATTGAATTTCAATATCATCGTCATTGATCGAGTTAGCTTCGAATAATCCAAAAACAGCTTTTGCTTTCAGTAATCTTTCGTCCAGAATTCTCTTCAATAAAGCCTGGGCATCGTTAAATAAACTTTGTGCCTGCTCACCAACTTTTTCGTCCTTCAGAATATTAGGATATCGGCCATGTAAATCCCAGCTTCTAAAAAACGGACTCCAGTCTATATAATCCAGTAGCTTTGCCAGATCAAAATCATCGATCTGCTGTATCCCTAATTCATTAGGTTTTTGGATCGGCGTATTTTTCCAGTCGATTTGAAATTTATTCTCTCGAGCCTCATCAATGCTCAAAAATGATTTCACCTTACTTCGCTTGCTGAAATTCTTTCGGAACTTATCATATTGCAGCTTCAGATCATTCTTATATTTCTCGCGGGTAGCTTCTTTTAAGAGGTCACCTACTACAGTCACCGCCCGTGAAGCATCATTTACGTGGGCGACCGCATGTTTGTATTGCGGATCTATCTTTACGGCCGTATGCGCTTTGGAAGTTGTTGCTCCACCGATCAGCAGTGGAACTGAAAATTCCTGGCGTTCCATTTCTTTTGCCAGAAATACCATTTCATCCAGCGACGGAGTAATGAGTCCGCTTAGGCCGATCACATCCACCTGCTCCTTTTTGGCAGTTTCGATGATCTTTTCAGGTGGCACCATCACACCCAGGTCGATTATTTCATAATTATTACAACCCAGAACAACAGAGACAATATTTTTCCCGATATCATGTACATCACCCTTTACAGTCGCCATCAACACCTTACCAGCCGATTGACGTTTATTGGATTTATCTGCTTCTATGTATGGTAGCAGATAGGCCACCGCTTTTTTCATCACTCGTGCCGATTTCACCACCTGTGGCAGGAACATTTTCCCGCTTCCAAATAAGTCGCCGACTACGTTCATCCCGATCATCAGCGGACCTTCGATCACTTCAAGCGGTTTTTCAGCCTGTTGCCGGGCTTGTTCAATATCCTCTAAAATATAGGCGTCGATCCCTTTTACCAGGGCATGGGTAATTCGTTCCTGTAGTGGATTTTCTCTCCAGGAGAGATCCACTTTATTTTCCTTTTTTCTACCGACAACGTTTTCAGCAAAATCGAGCAAACGTTCCGTAGCATCATCTCGTCTATCAAGGATCACATCTTCCACATGCTCCAGTAGATCCTTGGGGATCTCATCATAAACTTCCAGCAAAGATGGATTCACGATGCCAATATTCATCCCGGCTTTTATCGCATGGTAAAGGAAAACCGAATGCATAGCTTCCCTTACCGGGTTATTCCCTCGAAAAGAAAAGGATACATTGCTCACTCCGCCACTAACGCTGCAAAAAGGCAGGTTTTCTTTTACCCAACGGGTTCCTTCAATAAAATCGATGGCATTTCTTTTATGCTCATCCATTCCGGTTCCAACCGGGAAAATATTCAGATCGAAAATGATATCCTGAGGTGGGAACTTCACCTTATTCACCAGGATATCATAGGAGCGTTTTGCGATCTCGATCCGTCTTTCATAATTATCGGCCTGCCCAACCTCATCAAAGGCCATCACGATCACCGCGGCGCCGTATCGTTTTATCTTTTTGGCATTTTCGATGAATTCCTCCTCGCCTTCTTTCAGGCTGATGGAATTCACCACGCATTTCCCCTGCACCACCTGCAAACCGGCCTCGATGATCTCCCATTTGGAACTATCTATCATGATCGGTACCCGGGCGATATCAGGTTCAGCTACCACGAGATTCAGGAATTTCACCATAGCTTCCTTACCGTCGATCAATCCATCATCCATATTCACATCGATGATCTGGGCGCCATTTTCCACCTGCTCACGAGCCACTTCAAGGGCTTCATCAAATTTCTCCTCTTTAATCAACCTCAGGAATTTTCGCGAACCGGCAACATTAGTACGCTCCCCAACGTTGATAAAGTTGCTTTCCGGAGTGATCACCAGTGGTTCGAGTCCTGACAATTTTAAAGGTCTGATCTCCTTCTTATTATTTGTAGTAGTTATACTCATATTCTCAGTTTTCGTCACCCTGTCCCGAATCCTCGGGAGGTTCAGGGTCTCACTTTTTCTATGATTGATTCTCTGTATTTTGAGATGCTGAAACTAGTTCTGCATGACGTTGAAGCTTAATTTCTCGTGGCTTATAATCTTTCGCGATCTCAGCGATGGCTTTAATATGTTCTGGAGTGGTACCGCAGCAGCCACCAAGGATATTCACCAGGCCTTTTTCAAGGTATTCAAGGATCTGATTCGACATTTCCTGCGCATCCTGGTCGTATTCTCCAAAGGCATTGGGTAAACCAGCATTGGGATAGGCCGAAACACCAAATTCAGTATTTCGGGCAACTGCTTCCAGGTGTGGCGTTAATTGCTTCGCGCCAAGTGCACAGTTAAAACCAATGCTCAAAAGTGGAATATGAGAAACCGAGATCAGGAAAGCTTCGGCTGTTTGCCCGGAAAGGGTTCTTCCCGAAGCATCGGTGATGGTTCCGCTTACCATGACCGGGATTTCAGAATTCAGTTCTTCTTTCAATTCATCAATAGCGAACAAGGCTGCCTTGGCATTCAGCGTATCAAAAACCGTTTCCACCAGCAATACATCCACTCCTCCTTCGATCAGCGCTTTTGCCTGGAGTTTATAGGCCAGCCTTAATTCTTCGAATGAAATAGCTCTATACCCGGGATCATTTACATCTGGGCTCATACTGGCCGTTTTGTTGGTTGGGCCCATCGCCCCGGCAACGAATCTCGGTTTTTCGGGATCTTCGGCGGTTACTTCTTCAGCAACTTTTTTAGCGATCCTGGCCGACTCATAATTCAGCTCATAAACCAGCTCCTCCATCTTATAATCGGCCATGGCGATGGTAGTTCCGGAGAAGGTATTGGTTTCCACGATATCGGCGCCGGCATAGAAATACTTTCGGTGTATGGTCGCAATGGCTTCAGGCTGGGTAAGAGACAGAAGATCGTTATTTCCCTTCAGCGAAACCGGCCAGTCGGCAAAACGTTTTCCGCGGAAATCCTCTTCAGAAAATTGATATTCCTGAAGCATGGTCCCCATGGCTCCGTCGAGTATTAATATTTTTTTTGAGAGTATTTCTTCTATTCTTGACATGTTCTTTATTATGAACGTTATCGAGAAAAGAAGACAGAAAAGAAGTCTAATTGTTATCTATCTACGCCTGAAGCGCAGTAGAACGTAGCACCTTCTCCAAAGGAGGGTTGCTAAGGTTTCACAGGGTCTAATCCCTCAACCTTTCTTGATAACGAATTTTAGTAAAAAATGAACTTACAGGGCAAATATAGTTATGATGCACCTAAAAGCAAGGATTTAAGAAAATTTTCTATAAAACCCCTTCGCCGTTCAAAGTAATGGAATAACTGATCTCGGCCGCTTTTTCCAGCATTTTAGAAACCGAACAATACTTATCCATCGACAATTTCACCGCTCTTTCAACTTTAGCTGGTGGCACATCACCTTCAAGGATAAAATCCAGCTGGATCTTTTTGAAAACATTCGGAATGGCCCCGTCTTCACGGTATCCATCCACCTCAACCCGAAGATCATCCAGTTCATGATTCTGTTTTCTCAGGATCATCACCACATCTATACTGCTACAACCGGCGATCCCGCGAAGAATAAGGTCCATCGGGCTTGACCCCTTTGGCTCATCATCGGTTTTATTATCTAAAAGCACGATATTTCCGCGCTCGTTTACAGTTTCAAAAAGGTAATTTTCGTTGATTCTCTTAAGGCTGATCTTCATGATTTCAAATTTTCATCAAATATAGAAATTCTGATTTTTCTGTTGGGTAACAAAGGTTACCTATCCGTAATCATTTTTAGAGTGTCATCCTGAACCTGGTTCAGGAACTATTGAGAAGCTGAAACAAGTTCAGCTTGACGAAAAAATAAATTATGAGCATCTAAACACTAATACTCTGAACCACTTCTCTTTTCGCTTCCTTTTTGGAACCATCGAATCCTTCCACTCCGCCAACAGTGGT
This sequence comes from Christiangramia oceanisediminis, assembly GCF_022570735.2. Classification (GTDB taxonomy): domain Bacteria; phylum Bacteroidota; class Bacteroidia; order Flavobacteriales; family Flavobacteriaceae; genus Christiangramia; species Christiangramia oceanisediminis. The sequence goes on from NZ_JANCNS010000001.1 coordinate 279,272, forward strand.
ATACTTCAGCACGTATTTCTTGTCCGGGTAAATTCGTTGATAAGCACTCTGACACATGATCGCCGCCTCATGAAAACCTGAAAGGATCAGTTTCAACTTTCCTTTGTAGGTATTCACATCACCAATCGCGTAAACTCCCGGAATGTTGGTTTGATAATCGTATGAATTATCCACTTTTATGGCATTTTTTTCGATCTCCAGTCCCCAGTCCCCGATTGGTCCCAGTTTAGGTGATAAACCGAAAAGCGGGATAAAATCGTCCACACTTCTGAATTCTTCTCCACGTGCCTTGTCTTTATGACGAATTACCACCTCTTCCAGCTGATCTTCACCTCTTAAACCAACCACCTCGGCATTGGTGATCATTTCGATCTTACCCAGTTTAGCCAGTTCTGAAACTCGTTCTACGGAATCCAAAGCTCCGCGGAATTCAGCTCTTCGGTGTACCAGGGCAACTTCTGAAGCCACGTCGGACAAAAAGATCGCCCAGTCTAAAGCCGAATCTCCCCCGCCGGCGATCACTACCTTTTTATCTCTAAAAACTTCCGGGTCTTTGATAAAATAGGAAACACCTTTATCTTCAAAATCTGAAATATTGGTGATAGGCGGCTTCCGTGGTTCAAAAGAACCGAGTCCGCCGGCGATAGCCACAACCGGAGCATGATGCTGAGTTCCTTTATTGGTGGTGACAATGAAAGTTCCGTCATCGAGTTTTTCTAAAGTTTCCGCACGTTCGCCCAGGGTAAATCCAGGTTCAAAAGGCCTGATCTGCTCCATCAGGTTTTTCACCAGGTCTCCGGCAAGAATTTCCGGGAAAGCCGGTATATCATAAATCGGTTTTTTGGGATAGATCTCTGAACACTGCCCGCCCGGTTGTGGCAACGCATCTATCAAATGTGTTTTCAGCTTTAAAAGCCCCGCTTCGAAAACGGTAAATAAACCGGTTGGCCCGGCTCCGATTATCAAAATATCAGTTTTAATCATTTTTCTCCTTTTTTAAGATTAAAGACTCGGTTATACTATTCATTTGGTCCACTTTGGCCTCAAAATCGCCTTTTATGGATTTCCTGTATTCATTTAAATTTTCCACCATCTGGTTGACATTTTCCGGGATCACCTCCTCAAAGAACTGCCGAAGCCTTTTGGCCGTAGTCGGCGACTTTCCATTCGTGGAAATGGCGATTTTCACATGACCTTTATTGACTATGCCACCCATATAGAAATCACATAGCTCAGGGGTATCGGCGATATTGGCCAGTAAATACCTTTTCTTCGCATCCCGATGTACCCGTTTATTTAATTTTGCATCGTTTGTGGCGGCAATAACGAAATGTTTCTTTTTAAGGTATTTTCGCTTATACCTGCCTTTGATGAGTTTGGCGCCGTGTTTTTTAGCCAGCTCTTCAGTTTCGGGAAGGAACCATTTCGCAACGATCTCCACCTTCGCATTCGGACTGGATTTGAACAAAAAATGCAGTTTTTCATGGCCTACATTTCCTCCGCCTACCACCAGGACGTTTAGGTGATTCACCTTTAAAAAGACCGGGTATAATTCGTTTCTTTCTTCCATTTTTTATTTTTTAGGTCTCGACTCCGCTCGACCTGACAATTGTTTTTCTCACCTTGAGCGCAGTCGAAAGGTGATTACCACCTTATTTTAAGCAGCTCCTATTTTCACCAATTTCGACTTATTCGATGTCGTCCTGGCCTGCTGAAAAATTTGCTGCAACGCATTCGCTTCTTTCACCACTTCGCCTATCACGATGATCGCTGGAGCTCCCAGTTTTTTTGCTGAAACCACTTTTTCAATAGACCTGATCGTGCCAAAGCCTGATCTTTCATTTTCGGTAGTTCCGTTCTGAATGATTCCTACCGGAACATTTTCTTTTCCAAAGCCTTTAAAAACCTCCACGATCTCCTTCAGTTTTCCCATTCCCATCAGGATCACCACGGTTGCCGTTGATTGAGCAGCTAACCGAACATCGTTCGATAATTTTCTTTGGGAGGTCGTTCCGGTGATCACCCAGAAACTTTCGGAAGTTCCTCTTTGAGTTAAAGGGATACCGACATTGGCCGGAACGGCGATTGACGAAGTGATCCCTGAAACCACGGCAGTTTCGAGTCCGTTTTTGCGTGCAAAATCGATCTCTTCAGAACCTCTTCCGAAGATGAATGGATCGCCGCCTTTCAGTCTTACCACATGTCCTCTTTCCAGAGCGTACTTCACGATAAGTTCATTGATCTCCTCCTGCGGAAAACGATGCTTATCCTTTCTCTTTCCCACGAAAATATGTTCTGCCTGTGGCGCATATTCCAGCAATTTCCGGTTGATCAGCGCATCATACAGGATAACCTGGGCCGACTTTAATACGTTCAGTGCCTTAATCGTGATTAATTCCGGATCTCCGGGACCGGCGCCAACTACGCTTAGTTTTGGTGTATTAAACATTTTGTACCTCCTTTGTTCTATAGGCATCCACTCTTTTCAGAAACAAATGCGCGTCCTCTAAATATTTCTTTGCAAAAGCCTCGGAAGGCTCATTTTCATTCAACTGGTAGGCAAATTCCTTAAACGAAGTTGATAATTCTATTTTACCGGTTTCCACGAACAATTCATCAAATTGCGCGATGATCCCGGCCTGGGTATTGGTCTTGACGTCCTCTGCCAGCAATAAGGCTTTGGCTGAATTCACAATGGAAGTATAGGAATGATAGATACTATCTGCCCAGTCCTTTCTTTCCAATGCAGCCTTTGCATTATCTATCTTTTCTTCACTTTCGAACAGCAGCGTTGCGATCAAATCGATCACCACCCCGGCACATTCACCCACGCCAACCGCTTTGATATAAGGAGACTCATGGCCCCAATCCACAAAATCATTTTCAGAAAGATTCGAAGTATCGGCGAGATCCTTCAAAAGATCATAGAAATAGGTCTTTTCTTTTCTGTCATAATATTCCGCGAATTTTTCATTCTCCTCAGAATTTGCTTCGAAATCGTTCAGCAGAATTCGTAGCGCTTCCGGGCCACGTTTACTGGGAACCTTCACCACTTTATCGGCGAATCTTCCCTGTCCGTTACCAAGAGTTCCGCCGCCAAGCAAAACCTGAAGGGCCGGCGCTACCGTTTTTCCCACCTTTATCGACATTCCCTGGAAACCGATCTCTGCCATATTATGCTGCCCGCAGGCATTCATACAACCACTGATTTTGATGGTAATATCCTTTCCATTTACGAATTGTGGATATTCTTCTTTCAGAACATCTTCCAGAACATCGGCGATACCGGTACTGCTGGCAATACCAAGGTTACAGGTATCGGTTCCCGGGCAGGCGGTGATATCCACGGTTTTGTTATACCCGGTTTCAGCATATCCGAGATTTTTTAATTCGGAATAAAAGAAAGGCAGAAACTCTTCGCGTACATGACGGATCAAAATATCCTGTCTCAGCGTCAATCTTAATTCATTGCCAGCATATTTTTTAACCAGGTCGGCCAGCTTTCTTGCTCCACCGGTATAAAAATCACCTAGCGGAACACGGATCCCAATAGCGAACAGACCTTCCTGCTTCTGGGCAAAAACATTCGTATTCTTCCAGGTTTCAAACTCCTTCTGATCTTCGATTTTCACCTCGGGAATTGTAACATCCTGTAGAGGCGGAGCAGCTTCAAATTTCTCGATTTCAAATTTTGGCTGCTTCTGGGACAGTGCAGTTTTCTGCTGTTCCACGAGTTCCATAAAAGCTTCCTTCCCAATATCCTTGATCAGGAATTTCATTCTTGCTTTTAATCGTTTTGCCCGTTCTCCGTGCCGATCGAAAACCCTTAAAACACCTTCGGTTAAAGGGATGATCTCCTCCGCAGGAAGAAAATCATGCAGCAGATCGGCATGCCTCGGCTGGGAACCGAGTCCGCCGCCGAGCATTACCTTAAATCCACGTTTTCCATCTTTCAGCTTTGCAATAAATCCAAGGTCATGGATATAGCTCAGGGCCGTATCCTCTTCAGAAGAAGAGAATGATATCTTGAATTTTCGTCCCATCTCCTGGCAAACGGGGTTCCGAAGAAAGAACTGGAACATGGCGTGCGCATAGGGCGAAACATCAAAAGGCTCATTCGGATCGATCCCCGCGGTTGGTGATGCCGTGATATTCCTGACCGTGTTCCCGCAGGCCTCGCGAAGCGTGATATCATCTTTCTCCAGCTGCGCCCAGAGTTCCGGAGTTCTGTCCAGGCTCACATAATGAATCTGAATATCCTGGCGGGTAGTGATATGCAATCGCCCTTTGGAATATTCGTCTGAAACATCAGCGATACGGTGCAATTGTTCCGAAGTCACCTTACCAAACGGCAGTTTTATACGAACCATTTGCACACCAGACTGTCTTTGTCCGTATACCCCGCGAGCTAAACGCAGGCTTCGGAATTTCTCTTCATCAGCCTTTCCTTCGCGGAACAACCTGATCTTTTTCTCCAGATCCAGGATGTCTTTTTCGACTACTGGATTTTCGATTTCGGTTCTAAAACTTTGCATGATCTTCTTTTTTAAATTTTTAGCTGAAATTTCTCTTTAATCGTCACCCTGAACTTGTTTCAGGGTCCTTTCATCAGTCCATTTTATTTGCCTGAGATGCTGAAACTCCCGAAGCCTCGGGACAGCATGACGCGCCATATTTTTAAAAACTCCTTAATGAAAAAAGTCCTTTTAGGTTCTCACTTAAAAGGACTTTTTATAATTCAGTTTATAAAATGAGCTTCTAAGTGTGAGGCAAATGGCACATACACATATTTGAAGAAATGTTCATGATGAAATATTTCACTTACAATTTATTCTATTTAATGAATCCCACTCCTGCCGTAGTATTGGTTTGGGTATCTATCAGGATAAATCTTCCATTCGATCGATTCTCCTGATAACTATCGACAAAAATTGATTTGCTTAATTTAAGCTTTACACTTCCTATGTCATTTAATTTTAGAGCATTTGCATCATCTGCAGTTCCAAAATCTGTATCTATTTGACCTTCCACCTTATCGACTTTGGCTAAAACTCCATTGGTGTTATGCTGTAAAACGTATTTTGTTCCCGGGACTAAAGTCCTATTATCCATCCAGCAAACTGTCGCATTTAGGATTTTAGTTTCTTTAGGGACTTCATAGGATTTTACCAACATATCACCTCTACTCACATTAATATCATCGGCTAGTTTAATCGTAACAGAACTTCCGGCAGGAGCTTCTTCAAAGAAATCATTGAAGAAATGAATTTCTTTAATGGTTGATGTAGTTAGGGATGGTAGCACGGTAACTTGATCACCAACTTTTAAACTACCTCCGCTAATCTTACCCGCGTAACCACGATAATCATGAAATTCATCTGTCTTAGGCCTGATAACCATTTGCACTGAAAATCGCGCCTGACTTTTTTCTTCAAAATCTTCCAATTTGAGATTTTCTAAATGTTCCAGAATTGTTTGCCCGTCATACCATGGCATCGCTGAGGATTTTTCAGCAATATTTTCACCCCAAAGTGCGCTCACAGGGATAAAAGTGAGCTTCTGTTCTTTAAAATCACTTTTAGCTCTTAACTCTTCAAAATCCTGAACTATATTATTGAACACCTCTTCAGAATAATTCACGAGATCCATCTTATTTACCGCAACGATCACTTCTTTAACCCTTAGAAGATTATTGATGAAAAAATGCCTGTAAGTCTGCTCGATAACTCCTTTTCTTGCATCAATCAAAATAATCGAGGTCTGGGAAGTTGAGGCACCGGTCACCATATTTCGAGTGTATTCAATATGGCCGGGAGTATCAGCGATTATATAACTTTTCTTCGGAGTTGAAAAGTAAATATGAGCCACATCGATGGTTATTCCCTGTTCTCTTTCGGCTACCAGACCATCTGTAGCCAGCGAAAAATCGAGGTAATCCAGACCATTCTTTTTACTCACTCTTTCGATGGCCTCAATTTTATCTGAAGTCAGTGATTTTGTATCGTAAAGCAACCTTCCTATAAGAGTGCTTTTACCATCGTCTACACTTCCTGCTGTTGCTATTTTTAAAACTTCCATTTTGCTTCTTTTAGAAATAACCTTGTTGTTTTCTTGTTTCCATCGCGGCTTCAGACCTTTTATCGTCGATCCTTGCTCCTCGTTCTGAAATTGCCGAATCTCTAATTTCCTGAATGATCTTTTGAACTGTATCAGCATTAGACGCTACGGCTGCGGTACAGGTTATATCACCAACCGTTCTGAATCTCACACGTTTTGTTTCGGTGGTTTCATGATCCTCTTTATACACATATTCTGAAGCTGTCCAGATCAACCCATCTCTTTCAAATATCTCGCGATCATGAGCGAAGTAGATCGATGGTATTTCAATTTTTTCGGAATCGATATAGTTCCAGACATCGAGTTCTGTCCAATTTGAAATAGGAAAAACACGAACGTTCTGGCCAATATCAATTCTTCCATTGAGCATGTCAAAAACCTCCGGGCGCTGATTCTTTTCATCCCATTCTCCAAAATCGTTTCTAATTGAAAATATCCGCTCTTTGGCTCTTGCCTTTTCCTCGTCTCTACGAGCTCCTCCAATACAGGCATCGAATTTGAATTCATCGATCGCATTCAAAAGGGTATTAGTTTGAAGAGAATTTCGGCTGGAATATTTTCCTTTCTCCTCAATTGAAATACCATTATCGATATCATCCTGAACTTTGCGAACAATAAGATCCAGGCCAAGGTCTTTAACCAGGCGGTCTCTAAATTCAATGGTTTCAGGAAAATTATGCCCGGTATCTATATGCATAAGCGGAAAGGGAATCCTGGCCGGATAAAAGGCCTTCTGGGCTAACCTCACAAGGGTTATAGAATCTTTTCCTCCTGAAAATAAGAGTACAGGATTTTCAAATTGAGCCACTACTTCCCGGAAGATGTAAATAGCTTCGCTTTCTAGTGTATTTTGATTTAAAATTGAACTCATTTATAAACTTTTAGGCGTGCAAACCGCATTCTCTATTATCTAATACTTTTGTAGGATCGAAATATTTGAATTCATTGGGCAAATCATTATCCTTTAAATAAACATCAAGCTCCTTATCTGAATAATGATAAAAAGGACTCACTTTTAAAATTCCGTCTTTACTATAACTCAGGATATCAATACTATCCCTGAATGCAGTTTGACCTTTTCTTAAATTCGTGAACCATACATCAGGCAGATGTTCCCTCATAGCTCTTTGAAAAGGTTCCAGTTTAACCTGCCTGGTAAATTCGGCGTGGAAAGAACTGTCCACCGATGGAATTCCACCATTGATAGCATCTCTATAAGCCGCTGTTTCGACAGGCGTATAAAGGGAAATATTGAGTTTTAAAGCATCTATCAATGTCCTGGCATGTTTATAGGTTTGAGGTGTGTTGTAACCCGTATCGCACCATATCACACTAATTCCAGCTTTCACCGAATTACAGGCATAAATTATAGCAGCTTCATAAGGCCGAAAATTGGTTGTAACCACAGGTGATTTTGCTGCCCTAATAGCCCAGCTAATAATCTCTTCTGGCTTTGCGTGCTTGAATCTATTATTGAGCTCATGAAGCTCTTTATCATTTATCCTTTCCATAATTATTCTTTTCCGTAAGGAATAAAATTCCAAATTCTTTCATGTCCGAAATACAATATCATTTTTGTTACCAGTTCAACCGATCCAATGGCCAGTGCAGTTTCTATCTGCCCCGTAAGCACCCAGGATATAATAATTGTATCTAAGGTCCCTACAATTCTCCAACTAATAGTTTTCAAAATACTGCGCATCGGTTTTTCAGTCGACTTATCCTTCTTATATGTCCTTTTCGCTTTAGTATGATTCAGTAACATCAACATAATCTCTTCTATAAAACTATAATCCTATCGGCTTACTAGGTTTTAAACAAAACTAGACTTCCCTCAATTAAACACCAATTATTTTTTCTATAAAATTTTATTTTAACACTTCAACCTATTGCATAAAAGCAATATCTTCCAGAGTGTTTTCGCCAAGTACATTCAGTGATGCGTCCCTTACCTGTATCATTAATCTATGGACTGAACAGGTTTTCTCGTCAGGACAATCCTCGCACTTTTCGTAATAATTAAGGCTTACACAGGGCACCATCGCGATTGGTCCTTCAAGAACCCTGATCACAGCGGTCATTTTGATCTCACCTGGTTCCTTAATGAGATAATAACCTCCGCCTTTTCCTTTTTTGGACCCCAGAAATCCTGATTTTCTCAATTCCAGAAGTATACTTTCTAGGAACTTTTGAGAAATGTTCTCACTTTCAGAGATCTCTGAGGCCTGGACCGGTTTCCTGTCCTTTTTCCTGGCTATATAGGCCAGTGCCTTAATTCCGTACTTGGTCTTTTTGGAAAGCATAGGACGAATATAAAAATATTTTCCCGTTGCTTTCCCTAATTGTTCAATGCGTTTTTTAAGTCGTTAATAATATCATCTATATGTTCCAGGCCTACTGAAATTCGTACCAGCCCGTCGCTGATCCCTGCCTCCAGACGTTCTTCTTCACTCAGTTTACTATGCGTGGTCGATGCTGGATGAGTCACGATGGTTCGCGTATCTCCAAGATTTGCAGACCTCGTGCATAATTGCAGGCTATCAATAAACTTTCGCCCGGCCTCTATCCCGCCTTTTACTTCAAATGCCACTACATTTCCGCCGAGTCTCATCTGTCTTTTCGCTATTTCATATTGAGGATGAGATTTCAGAAACGGATATTTCACCCATCCAATTTGCTCATCATCTTCCAGGAACTCGGCTACTTTAAGGGCATTCTCACAATGTTTTTCCAGCCTTACCGAAAGGGTTTCCAGGCTTTTGGAAAGCACCCAGGCGTTAAATGGTGACAATGCCGGACCCGTATTCCTACTGAACAAATAAATTTCTCGAATCAGGTCTTCTCTTCCTACAGTCACACCGCCAAGTACTCTGCCTTGCCCATCGATCAGTTTTGTTGCCGAATGTATCACCAGGTCGGCTCCAAACTTTATCGGATTCTGAATATAGGGCGTGGCAAAGCAGTTATCGATTATGAGGATGAGATCATGTTTTTTAGCGATCTCGCCCAATAATTTCAGATCCAGAATATCTACTCCCGGATTTGTAGGAGATTCAGCAAACAGAATCTTGGTTTCAGGTTTGATAAAACTCTCGATGGTTTCCGGTTTATTCACATCAAAATAGGAATGTGAAATATTCCATTTTGGAAAATATCTGGTAAACAAGCCATGGGTCGAGCCAAAAACCGATCTTGCCGCCACGATATGATCACCGCTATTCAAAAGGGCCGCAAGGGTTGAGAATACAGCCGCCATCCCGGTAGCGAAAGCATAACCTGCCTCTGCCCCTTCCATTTTCGCTATTTTCTCCACGAATTCTGAAGTATTGGGATTGGTAAAACGGCTATAGATATTCCGTTCCTTTTCCTCGGCAAATCCAGCTCTCATATCTTCGGAATCTTCAAAAACATAGCTTGAGGTAAGATAAAGCGGCACCGAATGTTCCTGAAATTGTGTTCGCTCACTTTGCGTTCTTACCGCTATGGTTTCAAAATTCTCCTTAAAATGACCATTACAGTCACTTTTCTCTATTCCGATGGCTTGTAGGTTTTCCATTTCAGTTCTAGTTTAAACGTTCAGATATCTTTAAAATATCTCCAAATACTCCTCTTGCAGTCACCTCTGCTCCTGCTCCGGCTCCGCGGATCACCAATGGCTGATCTTTGTAGGATTCCGTATAGATCTCGAAAATGTTATCGGCTCCTTCGATCTGTCCTAAAACAGAACTTTTTGGTTCATTGATCAGTTTCGCCTCAAGGGTTCCGGCAACCACATCTAGCTCTCCAATATATCTTAGCACCTCATCCTTCAGTTTTTTCGCCCTGTACACCTCAAAATGTTCATCCAGTTCGGCGATCCTTGAATTGAAATCTTCAAGGCTGGTATTTCCATTTAGTTGCGTTGGAATGAGCGATTCGATTTTTACTTCTTCAAATTCCTTTTTCAGTTGTAATTCCCTGGCCAGGATGAGCAATTTTCTCCCCACATCCTTCCCACTGAGATCTATGCGAGCATCAGGTTCGGTATAACCAAGAATTCCAGCCTCTTCCAACACCTTCGAGAATTGCTTCTCTTCGCTGGAATAAGTATTGAAAATATAGCTGAGCGATCCTGAAAACACACCGCGAATCCGGGTGACCTTTTCACCCGATAAATGAAGGTTTTTCAGTGTTTCCACTATCGGAAGGCCTGCCCCGACATTGGTCTCATAAATAAAGTTCTTCTTTTTCTTTTTCAGTTCTTTCCTCAGATTTCCGTAAAATTCAGAAGACAGCGTATTGGCAACTTTATTGGCTGCTATAATATGACTCCCGGCATTAATCAATGCAAAATATTTCTGCGGAAAATCATCACTGGCCGTTGTGTCTATGGAAACAAGGTTCTCAAACTGATGTTTTCTGAAATACTCTTCAATTTCATCAAAGGAATATTTCTGAGAAGTCTTTTTGAATCCGTTATCCCAGCCCGATTTGATCCCATTGGGGTTCAGAAGCGCATGTGAGGAATCGGCCACCAGGATCACTTTTACAAAGATCCCCGAAGTCTCCTCGAGGTGTGCCTCTGATCTTTTTAGTTGTTCCAGTAGTTTACTGCCTACCTTACCCGGCCCAAACAGAGCGAGATGAATCGTTTTCATATTCTTTAATGGTTTTTTGAAAGATTGGTTTTAAGAAATTATTTAGCTGATCGGTTTCAATTAAAAAGGCATCGTGGCCGTGAATAGACCTGATCTCATGAATGCTGATATTCGGTTTTAAAAGCGACAGTTCCACGTAAGTATTCCAGTTCTCCTCGGCCAGAAAGAAAAGATCTGAATTCACGGTTACTATATGGATATCCCCTTCGATCCTGCTGGCCGCCTCCAGGTGATTCCCGGTACCATGACTAATATCGATAGTCGTAAGCAGGTGGTTCATCAATTTGTAGGACTGAAGGGTAAAGCGGTTTTTCAGTTTTTCACCATGATGTAACAACCAGTTCTCTACTTCAAAGGCCTGGTTTTCCTGGTTCCTTTTTCCTTCAAATTTCTGAGCCAGGGACTGCGGAGTGCGATAGAAAGTCATCGCATGCATACGGGCATCGTGAACTGGATTAGAGGAATTATTCAGAATATGATCCTGGATACGGCAATTGGCTACCAGCCAGTCGGTAGACCTATAATCTGAAGCGATCGGGATCACATGCTGCGCCAGGTCTGGTTTCTGAACCGCCAGTTCCCAGGCCAGTGCTCCGCCAATACTTCCGCCGATCACGGCAAAAAGCTTGGATATTTTCAACTTTTCTAAAGCCTGCAATTGGATCTCGGCGATATCCTTCAGCCTGAATTCCTTATAATTTTCAAAGAACTGATCTTCGTGCCCTTTAAATCCGTTGCCAGGAATATTAAAAGCCAGCACACAGAATTTATTGATATCGATGCATTTATTTTTCCCGATAAGTTCTTTCCACCAGCCTGTGCTGCCGGTAACCAGGGAATTTCCAGTCAGTGCATGATTCACAAGAATGATGGGGGCTTCGGTTGGTTTTTTTCCGAAGAACTGGTAGCTAAGGTGAATATCCTGGACCGTTCCCGCGGAATTTGTATAATTTTCTATGAGTATCTCTTGTAGCATTGTTTTTCATTTAATCCGGGAAAAGCCTTTTTTACCCTTCCCGGATCTGTTAACTAAACCAACATTAAACCAATGATCTCTTTTTGATTTGAGCGAAAGCTTCTTTCAAATCGGTTTTTAGATCATCCACATCTTCAAGGCCTACTGAAAGCCTTATGAGATCTGGAGTTACTCCGGTAGAAGCCTGTTCCTCTTCTGTTAATTGCTGATGCGTGGTACTCGCCGGATGGATAATGAGCGATTTCGTATCCCCGATATTTGCCAGTAATGAGAATACCTTCGCCTCATCTACCACGGTTTTCGCAGCTTCAAATCCACCTTTTACTCCAAAAGTAACCAGTCCGCTTTGACCTTCTGGTAAGTACTGTTTTGCCAGCCCATGGTATTTACTGGATTCCAGTCCCGGGTAGTTCACCCACTCCACTTCTTCCTGTTCCTGAAGCCATTTGGCCAGTTCCAGGGCATTCTTGCTATGTTCTTTAATTCTCACTTTCAGCGTTTCCAATCCCTGGATGATCTGGAAGGCGTTAAACGGACTCAAAGCCGCACCGTGATCGCGTAAACCTTCGATCCTTACCTTGGCGATAAAGGCTGCTTCCTCCAGCGCTTCGTGGTAAACGAGTCCGTGGTAACCTGGTGAAGGCTCGGTGAATTCCGGGAATTTCCCGTTTGCCCAGTCGAATTTCCCCGCATCAATGATCACACCTCCAAGGGCGGTTCCGTTCCCATTGATATATTTGGTGAGTGAATGAAGCACGATATCGGCTCCATGTTCAATTGGATTTAGAAGGTAAGGGGTAGCCACCGTATTGTCTACGATAAATGGAACTTTAAAAGCCTTCGCTTCTTTGGAAATTCCTTTAAGATCTAATACATCCAGCTTAGGATTACCAACAGATTCGGCGAAGAAAACTCTGGTGTTCTCTTTTGCTGCTTTGGTAAAATTTGTTGGATCTGTTGGGTCTACAAAGGTAGTAGTGATGCCTAATCTTGGGAGGGTATTCTTGAACAGGTTGTAAGTTCCGCCGTAGAGGCTATTGGAAGAAACGATATGGTCCCCTGCTTTTAGTAAAGTGAGAAGTGCCGTATTCGTGGCTGCCGTTCCCGATGCAGTTACTACAGCGGCGATACCGCCTTCCAGTGCGGCCAGACGTTGTTCCAGGATATCCAGGGTAGGATTATTGATACGGGTATAAATAAACCCTGGTTCTGCCAGTGAAAAAAGATCGGCTGCGTGATCTGAATTCTTAAAAACGTATGAAGTGGTCTGGTAAATTGGGACTGCCCTGGTTCCGCCATTTTGTGAAACATCGTGTCCTGCGTGAAGTGCTTTTGTTGAAAAATTTTTAGTACTCATGATTTCAATTTTTTAATGCTTTTTAAACCTCACAGGTTTTGAAAACCTGTGAGGTTCTCCCTTTAAATGTTGAATTGTTCCTAATAAAAAAGTCCCCCTGATTTGCTATTACCAGGGGGACTTTGTGAATTGAACTTTATAACTAATTAAATTCTCAAGTTTTGGCAATAGCGTTTCATACGACACATACACATCATCTCCATACACATTATGATATTTGCTATTGCTGTAGTTTTCATTTCTTCTTTTTTGACCCTTCGACTGCGCTCAGGATGACATTATTGGTTTATTAAATTTAAAAAACGGGTATAAAAAAAGCCGCTGCGGTTGGCAGCGGCTTCTTGCATTTTATATCCTTTTCAGTTTATGCAATAGGGTTCGCTGCGGAGGTTTCCGGCATCATACACATCATATTGCAAATAGTACTGATCATTTTTTCGTTTTGTGAATTACAAAGATATGCACGGAAATTTTTAATATCCAAGCGATTAGATAAAAAATATGAAAATTAATTTTTTAGCAGTCATTTTTTGAGAATATGAAAATTGAAGTTTTGTTTAACTGATTTTTCTGCAATTGCTTTTGCGTTAGGGATTGAGCGGGTTGTTTGAGCTCTCCCCGATCGTGATCGGGGAAGCGAGTCGCGAAAGCCCGGCGCGAGCTTTTTTATGGCGAAGCGCAACGCCCAAAATAAAACCCCAGTGATCTAATAGGATAAAATGACGTTAAAAGCATTTGGGATGAACCGAATTTTTATACATTTGTAGCCAAATTATTGAAAGGGATAGATTTGACTGATTGCAACCCTTGTACTATTAAGTATAATAAATGCTAAAGCAGAATGTAGTTTACACCTCTCTTAGCTCTTCACGTCAAATTTTTCCATTCGTATTAATTAAAAAAAAGAATTGAATGGCTTATTTATTTACTTCGGAAAGTGTTTCTGAAGGGCACCCAGATAAGATCGCAGACCAGATTAGTGATACGCTTTTAGACAATTTTCTTGCCTTTGACGAGGAATCGAAAGTTGCCTGCGAAACACTTGTAACAACCGGGCAGGTAGTACTGGCTGGTGAAGTGAGAAGCAATACCTATTTAGATGTTCAGAATATTGCCCGTGATGTGATCAATGATATTGGTTACACGAAAGGCGCCTATAAATTCAGTGGCGATTCCTGCGGGGTGATCTCGCTTATCCACGAACAATCCCAGGACATTTACCAGGGTGTTGACCGCGGAAACAAGGAGGAACAGGGAGCCGGAGACCAGGGAATGATGTTTGGTTACGCGACTAACGAGACCGAAAATTATATGCCACTGGCGCTGGATATTTCACACCGAATCCTGATCGAACTGGCAAAACTAAGACGCCAGGGGAAGGAAATTGACTATTTAAGACCTGATTCCAAGAGCCAGGTGACCATCGAATACAGCGATGATAATGTACCTCAGCGAATCGTGGCCATCGTGGTCTCTACCCAGCATGATGATTTTGACAAGGACGATGAGGCCATGCTGAAAAAGATCAAAAAGGATATCATTGAAATACTGATCCCTCGGGTGAAGGAGCAACTTCCAGAATATGTTCAGAAATTGTTCAATGATGATATCATTTACCATATTAACCCTACCGGGAAATTCGTAATTGGGGGTCCGCATGGTGACGCCGGCTTAACCGGGAGAAAGATCATCGTGGATACTTACGGCGGAAAAGGAGCTCATGGTGGAGGTGCATTTTCTGGAAAAGATCCTTCAAAAGTAGACCGATCGGCCGCTTATGCTTCCAGGCATATCGCGAAGAACCTGGTAGCCGCAGGTGTGGCTCCTGAGATTTTGGTGCAGGTTTCTTATGCTATTGGAGTTGTGGAGCCAACATCTATCTCGGTCTATACCTACGGAAAGAAGAACGTAGATCTAAGTGACGGAAAGATCGCCGAGAAAGTAAGAGAGATCTTCGACATGCGCCCGGCTGCCATTGAAGATAGATTGAAGCTAAGAAATCCTATATACAGGGAAACAGCCGCCTACGGACATATGGGTAAGGAACCGAGAATTGAGACCAAGGTTTTTGAGAGTCCGTATAACGGAAAGATCACCAAGGAGGTGGAATTGTTCACCTGGGAGAAGCTAGATTATGTAGATAAGATCAAGGAAGCATTCGGGATAGAATAAATTCCTATTCTAAATAAATTGAAGCCGCCTTTCTGGGCGGCTTTTTTATTAAGACCTTTTCGATTTTAGCATTAATGCGCAAAAAAATATTTCAGGAGTCTTATATTTTTCCTTTATTTGGAAATATTTAACATTCCTATGTCACTAACCAACTACCTGCATATCCTTTTGATATGCATGCTCCCCTATTTTGGCTTATCCCAGAATACTTACCTTGATGAATCACCAATCCCGGAATGGGTAGAGAGCCCTGAACTTCAAAAGGAAGAATCTGGTCTGGAGAAAAAGGCTCGCGGTTATTTCTACCTGCTTTTGGATAACCAGGTTAACACTCAAACCGAAGAGACCTTTCACCGCCGGGCTTTTAAGATCCTTAGCGCCCAGGGAATCCAGGATATGAGCGATTTCTCGATCGATTTTGACCCTGAGTATCATCGCGTGAAAATTCATAGCCTTGACCTTATAAGGGACGGGCAGGTAATCGATAAACTCAACCTAAATACTATACAGATCATCCAGCGGGAAATGAACCTGGAAAGGCATTTATATGATGGGAGGCTTTCGGCTGTTTTTAATATTTCAGACGTAAGGGTTAATGATATTCTCGATATTAGTTACACGGTCGAAGGCTTCAACCCTATTCATAAAGGATATTTTCAGAATACCTTTTTCCTGAGCTTTACCGATCCTGTAGCGCGGAATCACATAAGTATTCTGGTCCCAAAAGATTCCAAATTGAATTATAAGGTATTCAATGGCCAGCAAAAACCTAAAATTGAAACTCAGGCCCGGCTGAAAAAATATACTTTTGACTTAAAGGAACCCGAAATTGTCAAATACCAGGATAACACTCCCTACTGGTATATTTCCAACGCCTATGTGCAATTTTCACAATACGACAGCTGGGAACAGGTTTCCAGTAATTTTTCCGATTATTATAAGGTCTCTCCCAAAACCAGGGAATGGCTGAAAGACAGATCGGCCGAGATCTTTAAAGGCGAAACCGATTCGATCACGGAGATCATCCGGTTTGTCCAGGACGATATTCGGTACTTAGGTTTTGAAAATGGACTGAATTCCCATAAACCAAGTGAACCCAGGGAAGTTTTTGAAAGACGTTTTGGTGATTGTAAGGACAAGGCCCTTCTGCTTAGCGAGCTGCTGAGGCTACAGGGTGTTGAAGCAAATCCTGTCCTGGTAAGCTCTACCAATTCTGAAACGCTCAAGGACAATTTGCCTTCTCCAAATGCTTTTGATCACTGTATTGTTCAAATTCACCAGGAGGATAAGATCAGTTATATAGATCCCACCATCAATTTTCAGGGTGGAAACCTGGGCAGCGTTTTCTTTCCAGATTATGCCTATGGCCTGCCACTGGACGCCAGGAATTCTAACCTCATCCAGTTCCCAGATCCTGAGCCAGAGGCTGTACAGATCTTCGAAACCATCGAGATAGAAGAACTTGGAACCAGTGCGACCCTGAACGTGACCACGTCCTACAGGGATGAAAAAGCAGATATCATCAGGCGCGACTTTTCCCAAAATAACAGAACTGCCATCCAGGAAAATTATACCAATTTTTACTCGACCTTATACCCTAGTGTACGCGCTCTTGGGGATATTATCTATGATGATTACAGAAATATTGAAAACAAGATCATCGTTACCGAAGAATATATCATCGAAGACTTCTGGCAAAAAGATCCTGAGAACGAAAATACCCTTTACGGGCATTTCTATCCTTTATCCCTGGATGCTCACCTGTTTCCCGGAGAAAACCCAAACCGCAAGGATCCTTATTATATAGATCCAGGCCTGAATGTGGAACATCATATTGCCGTATTATTACCGGAAGCATGGAACATGCTTCCTGATGCGGCCAAAATTGAGAATGATTTTTTCAACTATACGTTTGAACTGAAACCGAGAGGAAACCGATTTGACATCACGCATTCCTTCCGGAATCTTTCCGATCATATTCCAGCTGAACGATACGGAGAATATCTCGCCGAGGTGAAAAAAGTTCATCAGCATATGAATTATTATATCAACTACGACAGCAATTTTGTAGGTAATGCCAGTAAGGCTGGTGACCTAAGCTGGATCTCTATCATCCTGTTCCTTATAAGTATTGGTACAGCTACTTATTTTGCCATCAAAGTGTATAAGAATTATGACCTGCCTTCAAGAGCACCTACCAGGTATACCGAAGATTCGATCAAAGGCTGGCTGGTTTTGCTGGGGATCAGCCTGGTCATCACTCCCCTGTTCATCACTTACCAGATCTTTGCCACCGGTGAATTCTTTAGTCCACAGATCTGGAGTCTATGGACTACCGGGCATATTGGTCTTGGAATGCTAATTAGCTTTGAAATCATATTTAATTCAGCCGCGCTCGTTTTTTCCATACTGATAGTAATTCTTTTTTATAAGCGACGTACCATTGCTCCAAGGGTTATTATGATCTACCTGATCGTGAATTTCCTGTTCTTTGCCGTGGACAATGGACTGGTGGTTTTTATAAATTCAGATGTAATAACCGAAGCGGATAAAAACGAATTCTATTCGCAGGTATTAAGTTCGTTCGTCCGGATGATCATTTGGGTCCCTTACCTTATTTTCTCGGTTAGGGTGAAAGAAACATTTATCTACCGAAAGCAAAACGAACAGGAAGAATTTGAACCACAACAAACCGAAGCCTTAATTTCACTAGAATAATCAAAAAGCCGCCTTTAAAGCGGCTTTTTTTATTGCCTCATTCCCTGCACTTCAGTTTTATCATTTCTTCGGAAAACCTTAACAGCCTGCCGCCCTTATAATCGCTATTTTTAAAATTCACCAAGTGATCTTCTTATGGCATTTTTTAAAAAGGTTAGAAACACGATCAACCTGCTAAAGTCGGTTGACATGGATCAACTCGCAAAAATCAATAGTAAAATTGATCTGGCAGAAGCAATGAAAACTCTGGGTACGCTGGACGACCGACAGCTTGCCGGATTGATGAAAATGTTAAAAACCAAGCGTCGAAAAGGTCAGCATGACCTGCCTCCTATAGATGGCGATTTTTACAATCTCGATCTTCGACTTACCAAGGAACAAAGGGAAATCCAGTTAAAGGTTCGCAATTTCATGGAAGATGAGATAAACCCTTTGGTCAACGAATACTGGAAAAAAGACCAGTTTCCCTTCGAGGTGATTGAAAAGTTCAGAGATCTGAATATCGTGGGAGTACCATATGAAGGATACGGATGCCCAAATTTGCCATTTTTGATGGAAGGTATCATTGCGCAGGAGATCGCGCGGGTAGATGTTTCCATTTCCACCTTTTTTGGAGTCCACAGCGGTTTAGCGATGGGCTCTATTTATTTATGCGGTAGCGAGGAGCAGAAACAGGAATGGTTGCCGAAGATGCAGAAAATGGAAAAAATAGGCGCCTTTGGTCTTACCGAACCCAATGTGGGATCGGGAGTGGCCGGCGGACTGGAAACCACCTGTAAATTCGATGGCGAGAACTGGGTTCTGAACGGCCAGAAGAAATGGATCGGAAACGCAACATTTTCAGATGTTACCATAATCTGGGCTCGAGATCTCGATTCCAACCAGGTAAAAGGATTCCTGGTAAGAAAGGAAAATCCGGGCTTCGAAACCGAGAAAATAAGGGATAAGATGGCCCTTAGAATTGTTCAGAATGCCATCATCACTTTAACCGATTGCAAAGTTCCAGAAAGCGATAGACTGCAGAACGCGAATTCGTTCAAAGATACAGCGAACGTATTGAGAATGACGCGCGCCGGGGTTGCCTGGCAGGCAGTTGGCTGCGCACGCGGGGCTTATGAAAGTGCCTTAAAATACACCAAGAAAAGAGAACAGTTTGGCAGGCCAATCGCGTCTTTCCAGCTGGTACAGAATCACCTGGTAGAAATGCTTTCAAACCTTACTTCCATGCAAACCTTATGTTTCAGGTTATCTGAATTACAGGACCAGGACCTGCTTAAAGATGAGCACGCCAGCCTGGCTAAGGTTTATTGCAGCATGCGAATGAGAGATGTGGTAAGCCAGGCCCGTGAGGTCCTTGGTGGAAACGGAATTTTACTGGAGTACGACGTAGCCCGTTTTGTGGCAGATGCCGAAGCGATCTATAGTTACGAAGGAACCAAAGAAATCAATTCACTTATAGTAGGCCGGGCCATTACTGGTTACAGTGCCTTTGTTAGTTAAAAAGAAAGAAAAAGAAATTTATGTCAGTATTAATTGTAAGTCCGGGAAGAGATCCGGAAAATTGGGTAAAAGCCCTGGAAAATCAGCATCCGGGATTGAATATTTACGTATACCCGGAAGAGCATGACCCAGAGGAAGTTGAATTTGCCCTAACCTGGAATCATCCCAGGGGATTGTTCAAAAATTACCCCAATTTAAAAGTTATTGCCAGTATGGGCGCCGGGGTAGATCATATTCTAAGCGACGAAGGCCTTCCCGAGGATGTAAGGGTCACCAGGGTTATCGATGAAACCCTTACAGAGGATATGGGGGATTTTGTATTAAGCCAGGTAATGAATCATATAAGAGGCCTGCACTATTATGCGAAGGTTCAGCAAAAGAAGAAATGGGACCAGTTTCAATATAAACGCCCACAGAACACCAAGGTTGGGATCATGGGGCTTGGAGTTCTTGGTAACGCGGTAGCCGAAAAACTGAACAAAAACTTTTTTAAGGTTTATGCGTGGTCAAGAACCGAAAAATCCTGCAGCAACGTAACCTGTTACCACGGAAAAGACCAGCTGGAGGAATTCCTCCAAAATTCTGAAGTCCTGGTTTGCCTGTTACCTTTAACTGAAGACACCGAAAATATCCTGAACTCTGATCTTTTCGATATGCTTCCGGAAGGAGCTTATATTATCAATGTCGCTCGAGGCCAGCATCTTGTTGAACATGACCTGATGAAAATGATCGATTCCGGGCATCTTTCAGGTGCTTCGCTGGATGTATTTCGCGAGGAACCCCTGCCGGAAGACCATCCATTCTGGGAACATTCCAAGATCAATATTACTCCACATATCGCCAGTGTAACCAAACCGGAATCTGTGGTACCTCAAATTGTAGATAATTATGAACGAATGAAGGAAAACGAACCACTGAAGAACAAAGTGGAGCTCGAAAAAGGATATTAGAATTTTAAATTTTCAGCAATGGACATTTTCAAGAACATCATGGTTGCGGTTGACTTTAATGACAGTATTGGGGAATTGATGACCTATGCTGAAAGTCTGGCCCAGAAATACGATTCCAAGATATGGGTTTTACATGTCGCCGAACCAGAACCCGATTTTGTAGGTTATGAACCGGGACCACAATACATCCGGGATATCAAAGCCGAGGAATACCGGGAGGAGCATCGCAATCTGCAGGACATCTGCAAAAATTTCATCAGTGGAGAGGTAGAATCTGAAGCTTTGCTCATCCAGGGATCAACCGTTGAAACTGTACTTGAGGAAGCACAAAAACTGGATGTAGATCTGCTAATAGTAGGAACTCATAAATACAGTTTTCTGCATAACCTGTTACAGGAAAGCATTTCGATGGAATTGCTCAAGAAAGTGGAAATTCCCATGCTCACCATCCCGATCGATGATTAAAACCAACTAAAAATCCCCGAAGATATTCGGGGATTTTTTATTTTCACAAAAAACTCCAAATCGTGGAAACTGCAAGGCAAGAACTACAAAAGGTAGCTAAAAGAATTCAACCGCATATTCATCGAACACCCGTGCTCACTTCCAGGCTCATAAACGAAATTGCCGGGGCAGAATTGTTCTTTAAGTGCGAGAACTTTCAGAGAATGGGAGCCTTTAAAATGCGCGGTGCAACCAACGCGATCTTAAATCTTTCTGCTGATAAACAGAAAAAAGGAGTCGTTACCCATTCCTCGGGCAATTTTGCACAGGCACTTTCGCTTGCGGCAAAAAGCCTGAATGTTCCGGCTTATATCGTAATGCCCGATTCGGCTCCGGAAGTTAAAAAAGCGGCAGTTCGAACTTATGGCGGGCAAATAACCGAATGCCCTTCTACTTTGAAAGATCGGGAAGAAACCGCCAACCGAATCCAGGAAGAAACTGGTGCCACTTTTATTCACCCTTCCAACGATTTGGACGTGATCCTTGGGCAGGGAACCGCGGCCCTGGAACTGCTGGAAGATCATCCTGATCTTGAGATCCTAGTAAGTCCGGTTGGGGGTGGCGGACTCATTGCAGGAGCTGCGCTTGCAGCGAAATATTTCGGGAAAGATTGCAAATGTATAGGTGGCGAACCTGCAGAAGCCGATGACGCCTGGAGATCCTTAAAAAGCGGAAAGATCGAAACCAACGAAACTGCCAACACCATCGCAGATGGATTGAAAACCCAGCTCGGCGACCAGAATTTCCCTATCATCCTGGAGCATGTCGAAGAAATAATACGTGTTTCTGAAGATGATATCAAAGAAGCCTTACGACTAATCTGGGAGCGGATGAAGATCATCGTGGAACCTTCCAGCGCCGTGGCATTGGCGGCAGTTCTAAAGGAAAAGGAACGCTTCCGCAATAAGAAGGTGGGCATCCTGATCTCCGGAGGAAATGTTGACTTTAGCCGCCTGCCCTTCTGATTTGCAAGACCTTGCTTTGTTAAAATTACCAGAAACTAACTTTCAGTAAATAGAAAGTTCCTGTATATTTAAGTATAAAACCAACTAAGAACACTTGAATTTTCAGGACTATTCCCAGTTTTATCCAAGCCTTTAGGGCTGTTCCTGGATTTTTAATCAAAGTTAAGCCAGGTTATTGCATTTGAAGTTCTGGAGAAAGCAACATGTGTTTTCCTGGACTTGATACTAACCGGAAGGCGAACAAATACAGGGTCGTATGGAATTGTATCTAACTGTCGCGATTATTATCATAGGGATCATCCTGTTCGTGCGCGATTACTTTTCGATAGATACGACTTCCATCCTTATCATGGCCCTTTTCATTATTTCGGGTGTACTAAGCCCGGAGGAAGGATTCTCAGGCTTTAACCATCCTGCGACCATCACCCTTGGCTGTATGTTCGTGGTAAGTGCCGCGGTATTCAAGTCGGGGATAATCGATGGCATAAGCGCGAAACTTATCAAGATCGCCAGGATCAATTACTTTCTCGCCCTGGTTTCCCTTTGCGGAACTGCTGCCGTTCTTTCGGCATTTATCAATGATACGGCGGTGGTTGCTATCCTGATCCCGGTCGCGCTACTGGTATGCCGTGAAGCAGGCATAAGTCCGTCACGATTGCTAATCCCCATTTCTTTTTCAGCCCTATTTGGTGGTACCTGTACGCTCATTGGAACCTCTACTAACATCCTTGTGAGCAGTTATGCTGAAAAGCTGGGTGTGGATGGTTTCGGGATGTTTGAATTTTCGCTTGCTGCACTTTGTTTGTTGACCATAGGCATGACCTATATACTCATCATGGGGCCTATCATGCTTCCCAAGCGCAGCCTACCGGAACAGACCGGACTAAAAACCGATACCGAAAAATATATGGCCGAGATCCGGCTGCATGAAGAATATGATGATGTTGACCTGTCTATTTCAGAATCGAAACTGGTGAATGATTACAAGGTGCAGATCCTTCGGATAAAAAGGAAGCATTACCGGGTTTACGAGATCAACGGCGAGACCGTGCTCCGGGAAGATGACCTGGTTCGGATACTGGTAGATCCTGTAAATATGGCCAAACTGAAACAGAAAAAAGGTATTTCAGTAGTAGGAGATAAGGAAAATGCGGTGATTCCCGAACCTAATGATAAGGTCAATGGCGAAGGCGAACCGCCCAACGAGGAAAAAAAGGTTTTCGAGGTGATGATTCCCTACGGCTCTGAACTTGCCGGAAGGTCCATAAAGCAACTCAATTTCAGAAGTACCTATTATGCTTCAGTGCTTGCGATCAGGCACCGAAAAGAGACCATTACCCAGGATGTTTCAAATGTGATCCTTCGCGAAGGAGATATGATGCTACTGTTTGCTTCAGAAAAAGCCATCGCGCTACTCGCTTCAGAAAAACTGATCGTTACGCTTTCTCAATACCAGGGACGAAGGGTCAATTACAAAAAAGCCATCCCGGCCTTATTGATCGTGATAGGCGTAATTGGTGCAGCGGCCTTTAACCTTACTTCTATTCTTATCAGTGCTATGGTTGGGAGTTTGTTAATAGTAACACTTACTATATTAAAACCCCAGGAAGCATACGAAGCTATTGAATGGAAGGTGATCTTTATGGTTGCCGGGGTTCTTTCCATGGGGAAGGCCCTCGAAAAGACAGGCGGTTCAGATATCATTTCCCAGTATATTTATGAATCACTCGGTGGAATGGATCCCAGGTACACCCTGAGTCTGATCTTTTTATTCACCTTCCTATCTACTAACGTATTATCCAGTAAGGCTGCAGCAGCCCTTATGACACCAATTGTAATCAGCCTGGCCGAAGCCATGCAACTCAGTGAGAAACCCTTTCTTATTGGGGTGATGTTCGCCTGTTCCCTTACTTTTATGACACCGGTAAGTTACCCGGTGAATACCATGGTATATGCGCCGGGAAATTATAAGTTCAGGGATTTTTTAAAGTTCGGAACTCCTCTTAACTTTATAATCTGGATCGCAGCATCATTTATAATTCCAATATTTTTTCCCTTTGAGGCATGAGAAAAGTAAGATTACACAATCCGTTTAAGACAAGACTGATCGATGAAAAACTCATCAGGGAGCACCTGGCCCTGGAGCGAACCAAGCTGGCCAATGAACGCACCCTGCTTTCTTATATCAGAGCTTCAATTTACTTACTCATTAGCGGCCTTGCCCTTTTACAGATCAAAGAGTACCAGGGTTACAGCCTGATGTGGGTAGGTTATCTGTCACTTTTCATTTGCATCCTCTTTTTACTGGTTGGAGTTTCTCGCTATATTGCACTGGAAAGAAAGCTGAACAAGCTGTTAAGAGAAGACGATTCAAATCAGGATACCTAATTGCTCCAATCCATAGTTCATTACGGCCTTCATTTTGTCGCTATAGCAGGTATTGCCTACCTATACGACAGAAATAACTGGTTTAAATACTGGCTGATCCTACTGGCCACCATGCTGGTTGACTTGGATCATCTCCTGGCCGACCCTGTTTTTGATCCTGACCGGTGCGGGATTGGATTCCATCCTCTTCATTCTGAAATTGCCATCACTGCCTATGTGCTTGGAATGATATTCATAAAACACCGGGTGTGGAAGCTGGTTTTCATAGGGCTCTTTTTCCATATGCTCACCGATTTTATAGATTGCATCTGGACCTATTCAAAATGCGCCACCTGTCTTCAGGATCTTTCCTTCTAGTTTTTTTTACGGAAACAGGCTGAAGTAAATTTCCATTTTTTTAACGAATCTAGACTGGGCTTAAATCCCTGTTTAATCTTAATTCTATTATATTTACAGCCTGAAAACACCGAGACTTCAATAACCTAATCTAACCAAGCGAAAACTTTAAACTATGCATGTAGCCATTGCAGGAAACATAGGAGCAGGAAAAACAACATTGACCAAATTATTAGCAAAACATTATAACTGGGAAGCTCAATTTGAAGACGTCCTGGAAAATCCATACCTGGAGGATTTTTATAATAAGATGGAGCGATGGTCATTCAACCTGCAGATCTATTTTCTTAATAGTAGGTTTAGGCAGATCCTGCAAATAAGGGAAAGCGGAAAGAAGATCATCCAGGATCGTACTATTTACGAAGATGCCTATATTTTTGCGCCTAACCTTCACGCGATGGGTTTAATGACCAATCGTGATTTTGAAAATTACAAGTCGCTTTTCGACCTTATGGAAAGCGTGGTTCAGGGGCCAGATCTTCTTATTTATCTAAGAAGCAGCATCCCTAACCTGGTTTCGCAAATCCACAGCCGAGGCAGGGACTATGAAAACTCGATCTCGATAGATTACTTAAGCCGACTGAATGAACGCTATGAGGCATGGGTGCATGATTACGACAAGGGAAATTTATTGATCATCGATGTTGATAATATCAATTTCGTTGATAACCCCGAAGATCTGGGAGCTATTATTAACCGGATCGACGGAGAAATTCACGGACTATTTTAACCAAATTTAATTATGGAATCTACAAAATTAAAAAGGCCAAAACATAAAGGATCACCAAAGCTCTTTGACAACCCGATACTTGAAAAATTAACACATACGCATATTTCAATTCCGTTAATCATATTTGGAGTGATTTCGGCGGCTTTGGTTTATTACGGGATCATCGAAAAAGGTTTCCAGGTACCAGAAATGGTATTGTTGTTCTTTGCAGGGCTGTTCTTTTTCACCCTGGTAGAATATCTAATGCACAGGTATCTTTACCATATTCCGGCCACTACCCCACGTAAACAAAAGATATCCTACACCATGCATGGTGTGCACCACGATTATCCGAAAGATAAATCCAGGCTGGCCATGCCGCCAGTATTGAGTTTGGTGATCGCAACCGTGCTTTTTATCATATACCGTGCGGTACTTGGTGATTATGTGTTCGGGTTTCTTGCCGGTTTCCTGATTGGATATGCCGGGTACCTGGCAGTTCACTATTCGGTTCACGCATTCAAGGTTCCGGGAAACTTTTTAAAGGTACTCTGGCACCACCACAGTATTCACCACTATCGGGAGCCAGATCGCGCATTTGGAGTATCATCCCCGCTTTGGGACCATATCTTCGGAACCATGCCTAGAAAATCGCCGAAAAGTAAAAGAGCTGCTGTGGGTACCAGTATTGACCCCAGCTAAACGGCTAAAACAAAAATATATGAATCCCGGTCAAACCGGGATTTTTTATTGAATAAACCCATTTTCACGAGCATGCTGTTCAGCTTCGTTGGAGTCATTGGCCAGTAAGACCGGAACCGTATCAAAATTATCTATAAGGCTACGCACTCGTTTCATTTGCCTCCTGTGCTTAACACTTCTCAGGTAAATAGCTTTGATCCTATCTGAATACTGAGCGGCTATTTCGGTATAAATACTGGCGTCATGTTCCCCACTGTCTCCTATTAATATAAAGTTGAGATCAGGATAAGTTTTCAGGATATTCGTAATTTCCTTCTGTTTATGGGGTTTTTCGGGTTTAAGCGTACCATCAAAGGGCGTTCTGAAATCCCTGAGCAAAATGGGCCCTTTCGGAAATTTATTATAATCCAGAAAAAGCTTCAGGTATTCATATAAATTCCACGGGCTGTTACTTAGGTAGAACATAGGATTCTTATTCTTCCCGCTTTTGCCTTTATGCAGCTTTTGATAGAGATCTGGTGCATCTTTTAAGGGTATTCTTTTATAAGCGTTGGTCATCAGGGAATTCTTCAGAAGCCGCCATTTTAGAAATGAGGTGACCCCGGTTTGAAGGATCGTATCATCAATATCGCTAATCACGCCGAATTCGGCTTCTACCTCGGGAATAAGGAATTCCCCCCTAAATGGGTTTGCCAGTAAATTAGTGCCCTTTTCAACCGGGCTTCGATAATAGATCTCATAGGGCACCCAGCCCTCTTCATCGGTATCTTTGGCCAGGTTTTCTTCGATATTCTTATCGAACAAAAAATAACCTTCGGCATTCGTTTTAGCCCTTAGCTGAAGCTGTTCTGGAATTCGAAGCTCTACCTCCACATCTGGAATTTCGAAGCTATCAAATTGTTTCCAGGTATTTTTTAGAGTTCTGTAGAGCGATTGATCCTTGACGATCTTCAATGGTTCATTATCAAGTACCCTTCCTTTTACATAAAGGTGTGAGTAGGTCCCGTAACTTCGATAAGGGGTAATGTAGATCTGTTCAAGATTTTTATATCTCCCAATTAGTTTTTTAAAGCGTTTGATCATTAAGCAGTAGCTTTGTTTTCAATTTAGTTTTAATTCTGAAAAGCCTGCGAATTCAATACCTATTTTATCAAATTTTTAATATCTAAAGGGAATTGAGGCGTTCCAGGGCTTTTTCCATATCCAGCCCCTTACTGAGCACTTCCCCGAAAATATCTCCCTTCTTCTCCAGTCTTCCAGGCATATTTTTAATATTGAAATCGGTAATTTCCAGTCCTTTTTTCAACTCGTCCCATTCTATCGCTGCAGACACCGGCGCTCCAGGCTTTGGTCGAACGCAATAAACCGAAGCGAGGCTTTGGCCTTTTCGATTCTGAAGATAATCGAGGTAGATCTTATTTCCTCGCTTTTTCAGGCTGCGCTCCATACTGGTTAGAGAAGGCAGTTTTTCCTGGATAAAATAGCAGATCAGTTTGGTGAAATTCCTGGCCTCTTCATAAGAATACTGGGCCTGAAGCGGAATATAAATATGCAAACCTTTTGAACCACTCGTCTTGCAACAGGCGGTGATTTTGGCCAATTCCAGGATCTCCCTGGCCGCCTGGGCAACCTCGATCACCTCCTCAAAACTGTTCTT
This sequence comes from Christiangramia oceanisediminis, assembly GCF_022570735.2. Taxonomy (GTDB): domain Bacteria; phylum Bacteroidota; class Bacteroidia; order Flavobacteriales; family Flavobacteriaceae; genus Christiangramia; species Christiangramia oceanisediminis. The sequence continues at coordinate 307,020 of NZ_JANCNS010000001.1, forward strand.
TTCTGAAGGATCCAGGTCAATAACCGTATAATCGGGATTATCAAGATTTCCAATACATGAGTTCCATGGATTCAGTTCAATGCAACCGAGGTTCGCCATATACAACAGGCTGGCTTCCTTCTGGCAAAGCATATAGTCTATCTGTTTACTGGCCGATCTGGAATCAATTTTCACAGTTTCGATCCATTGCGGCAGATCGGTTGCATCTTTTTGATAAAAGCCTTCTGAAGTGATCCCATCGGGATGCCGGTGCAGGTTTTGAGGCCGGTCTTTTAGATAAGGGAGTATATATTCTGAAATATTCAAATAATAATCGATAAGATCGTATTTGGTAATTCCTGACTCCGGCCAGTAAACTTTATCAAGGTTGCTCAGCGGAACCTGGATGCCACCTACATTCAGATGGCCGGCTTTTTCCGATTTGTCCTTTTCAGAATCTGGTGTAACTTGCTTCGTAGCAACCTGGTCCATGTTAGCTTCGACCAGGTTCTTATCTTCCCGAAGTCCTTTAAAAACCGGGTGACGCAAACTGCCGTTTTTGGTCATTTCAGAATAGGAAACCTCGCATACCAGCTCTGGCTTTAACCATATAGGTTTTCGCCCTTTCAGATTGATTTTTTTCTTAAACGGACTGTTTCTGGTTTCTAATGGCTTGAATTTCTTCAGAAGGTCTTTTTTCCTGCCTTCCGAAAAACCCGAACCGCAATTGCCAATATAATCTAGTTTATCGTCTTTATAAATCCCCAGGATCAGCGATTTAAATGCCGAATCTTCTGAAGTGGTGTACCCACAAATAATTGCCTCCAGGCTTTTGACGGCTTTGATCTTCAGCCAGCTTTCACTTCTATATCCGGGAGTATAAGTCGAATTGGCTTTTTTTGCTATCACGCCTTCCATCCCGGCATCTATGGCCTTTTGAAAAAAAGTATTCCCCATGCCTTCCAGGTGTTCACAATAGAAAGTGTGGTAAGTATTTTCAATCACTTCCTCGATTAGCGATTTTCGCTGGATAAGAGGCAGGTTCATCATTTCCATTCCGTTGAGCCAGAGCATATCGAAAACATAGAACCGAAGTTCCCCCAGAGTCTTTTCGTCATAATTCTGAAGTTTCTGAAAATCGGGAATTCCCTTTTTATCCACTACCACCACTTCCCCATCCAGGATCACATCATTTTCCAATTGCTCTAGATCACGAACCAGTCTGTTGAATTTTTCGTTAAAAGAAACACCATTCCGCGAAAACAATTTTACTTCGCCATTTTTGATGTTTGCTATCACTCGATAGCCATCCCATTTCAGTTCATAAATCCAGGCCGGATCGTTGAAAATTTCCTTTGCCGGGCTGGCAAGCATGGGTTCGATGGCTGCTTCGGGTTGCGGTTTTTGTTTTTCCTTTTCAGCAGGAGTTTTATAAGCCGATTTCGGAGTAAAATTTTCGGCATCGTAATCCAGCTCGGTAGCAAACTCATCCTTTTTCTTGATGAGCAGCCACTGGTCCTTTTTTTCACTGCTGCCGGTGCGAACCAGGGCAAATTTCCCCTTAAGCCTGCTGCCTGAAAATTCAAGTTTCAGATCACCTTTCTTATAATTCTTCAGAAGCTCTTCTGCATTTTCAGCCTCACCAGCATAAGTTCCCTGGTCCCAGATTTGCATTTCGCCGGCACCGTAATTCCCTTTAGGAATAGTTCCTTCAAAATTTAAATATTCTATAGGATGGTCTTCGGTGTGAATGGCCAGGCGTTTATCTTCCGGGTTCATGGACGGTCCTTTGGGCACAGCCCAGCTTTTAAGACTTCCCTGCATTTCAAGGCGCAGATCATAATGCAAGCGGCTTGCCTGGTGCCTTTGCACCACGAACCGTAACTGGCCAGATCCCTTTCTCAGGGAACCCTTTGGCTCCGGAGTTTTTGTAAAATCCCTTTTCTTAAGATATTCATCAAGGCTCATTTAGGAGGCTTTGGACTTTTTCTTTTTCAAACTGGCCCTTAGCTGGTCCATGAGATCTTTGGTTTGGGTTGGTTTGGAATCAAATTCTTCTACTTCAGGTAAGTCCCCGGTTTTCTTGGATTCGATGATCTTCATCAACTGGTCATTATAGACATCTTTATACTTCTTAAAATCGAAATTTTCAGAATATTGCTCGATCAGGGATACGGCCATATCTACTTCCTTTTTACTCACCTTACTTTTGGAAAGTTTTAGATCTCCCGGATCTCTTATCTCTTCTTCAAACCGGATCACGTGCAAAACAAGTGCGTTTTTATAGATCCCTACCAGGCTCAAATGCTCTTTCTGACGCATCACGAAAGTTGCCACCCCTAATTTACCGGTCTTCTTGAGGGCATCTCTCAACAGGTTGTATGATTTTCCGCCCTCCTTTTGTGGTTCCAGGAAATAGGGTTTTTTAAACAGGACATCGGCCACTTCAGATTCGTCAATAAATTCTTCAATATCGATCGTCTTGCTTTTTTTCATATTGGCCTTGTCAAAATCTTCTTTTTCCAGAACCACGTAACCCTCATCCTTTTTAAAACCCTTGACGATATCTTTCCACTCTACCTCTTTCCCGGTCTTTTCATTTACTCGTTTATACCGAATTCGTTCCTGGTCCCTGCGATCGAGCATATCGAGATCCAGCCTCCTGTCTTCAGAGCCTGAATAGAGCTTTACCGGTATAGATACCAGTCCGAAGCTTATGGAGCCGTTCCAGATCGATCTCATCGGTTTTCCCTTAGGGCTTCGATTAGTTCTTCCTTGCTCATATCGCTTCTGCCTTCAATGCCCACTTCCTTTGCCTTTTGGTATAATTCCTCCTTAGAGCGATTCTCATATTTATCGGCTTTCCCGCCTTTTTCTCCTGAATCGGAATCATTTGCGATACGCGCGGCCTTTTCCTTGCTCATCCCCTTGTCGCGTAATTCTTCGTACTGTTCATCGTTCTTGATCTGCGATCCATGATCTTTTGCCATAATTCTGATTTTTTGATTTATAAATCTAGTATTTTATGTTTTCTGACTGAACTATAAGAGGCTGATTAACTCCAGTTTAACTAGTGATTTTAACAAGCTTAAACATTTATTAAGAAAATATTAAAACTCAGTATTCATGGTGTCTCCCGTATTACGCGGGATTCCAGTTTTAAGGTCAATTTCAATCTCTAAAGAAGCCCTAATAACCGGTTAAAAAGGTTAAAAAACTAGCCTTGACACCGCTCTAATAGTAAATTTAGTTATTCAAAAATGGAGAATGTTGAACGAATTATTCGTAGGGGAATATTATGAAGTTTGCAGAGAAGAAAAAAACAATTGAATTACTGGAAAAATTACGGCTAAGGAATTATAAGAGCGCATTTATTTACCGGATCGCCTATATGAATGAGAAACGCCTGGCGATTAGGAGCCTTTACTTTAATCTACACAAACAGAAGCTGGAATTTTTAAAGGAAATCGAGAATACAATCGAACAATTAAAAAAGGAAATCTCACCAATACAGGATCCAAAATTACTGGCATTTTATAAACGAAAGCGTTGTGAACTGAACCATTATTATCTAAAGTATAAAATGACCGAAAGTTTTGAGCGCATATTTAAGCGCGAACTCAATAGTTATAAGAAATATCAAAAATACCTTTCCAAAATCAATCATGCATGCGTTCGGGAACTTCTTCTTAGTCACAAACATGAATTGAAGAAGAATCTTCAGAAAATGGATCACACGGGACTGGGGAAGTTCCAGATCGCATAAACAAAAAACTCCGCTCAATGGCGGAGTTTTTGTTTCCAAGTAGATTTAAAGATCTATTTAAGCGCTTCTACCTTTTCTTTCACCTCATCTTCGGTTCCTGAAAAAGTATAATCTTCGGTTTTAGTTTCACCGCCAGTCGTTGTAGTGACAGCAACCTCGGCCGTGGTTACACCGTCCTTTGTGTACATATCTACTTTAACTTCCTTTTTGATCATATTCTCAACCTGGGAGGTTTCATCCATTAAAGGCACATCTCCTTCAGTATGACCTCCAAGAATTGGAGCAATCACCAGGCCGATCAAACAGGTTAACTTGATCAGGATGTTCATGGAAGGCCCTGAGGTATCCTTGAACGGGTCTCCAACCGTATCTCCGGTAACAGCCGCTTTATGAGCATCAGAACCTTTATAGGTCATTTCCCCATTGATCATCACACCTGCTTCGAAAGATTTTTTAGCATTATCCCATGCCCCACCGGCATTGTTCTGAAATATCGCCCATAGAACACCACTAACCGTTACCCCGGCCATATAACCTCCAAGCATTTCAGCGATCAGTAAATTATCATATCCAAAAAGTTTAGGAAAAAAGGCGATCACAATAGGAAAACCTATGGTAATTACCCCGGGAAGCAACATTTCTTTAAGTGCAGCCTGAGTAGAGATCTCCACACATTTATCATATTGTGGTTTAGCGGTACCTTCCATGATCCCAGGAATTTCCTTGAACTGCCTACGTACTTCGCGAACCATTTGCATGGCCGCACTACCCACCGAGCTCATTGCAAGGGCCGAGAATACCACCGGCACCATTCCTCCAACAAACAACATGGCCAGCACGGGAGCCTTGAAGATATTGATCCCATCGATCCCGGTAAAGGTCACATAAGCTGCGAAAAGCGCTAAGGAAGTTAATGCTGCAGAAGCAATAGCGAAACCTTTCCCCGTTGCCGCAGTTGTATTTCCTACGGAATCCAGAATATCGGTTCGTTCCCTAACGATTGGTTCCTGCTCGCTCATTTCTGCGATTCCACCGGCATTATCAGCGATAGGCCCAAAAGCGTCGATGGCCAGCTGCATGGCGGTGGTCGCCATCATTGCTGAAGCTGCCAGGGCCACCCCGTAAAATCCGGCGAAGGCATAAGAAGCCCAGATCGCTACGGCGAATAATAAAATAGAAAGGAAGGTAGAGATCATACCCGTTGAAAGCCCGGCAATGATATTGGTAGCTGCACCTGTACTTGAATTCTGTACGATCTTTAAGACCGGTTTTTTACCAAGTCCTGTATAATATTCGGTTACTGCAGAGATCACACCGCCCACTATTATACCTACCAGGGAGGCATAAAATACGTTAAGAGAACTGATTCTCTTTATTTCAAAACCTTCCTGTCCACCCACGAAAAAGCCCATTTTCATAGCTTCAGAAGGCAACATCCAGGTTACCAGGAAATAACTCGCAACGGCTACCAGCGCAATGGAAGACCAGTTACCGATATTGAGCGCTTTTTGAACTTCATTTTCCTTCGCGTCGTTGGAGCTGATCCTTACCAGCAAGGTTCCGATAATAGATATAATAACACCGGCTCCGGCTATCGCCATAGGCAAAAGGATAGGACCAATTCCACCGAATCCGGCAGAAGTGATATCTCCGCCCATATCTTCGATGATATAGTTCCCAAGAACCATTGCAGCAAGAACGGTTGCCACGTAACTTCCAAAAAGATCGGCACCCATACCTGCAACATCTCCTACATTATCCCCAACATTATCAGCGATGGTCGCAGGGTTTCTTGGATCGTCTTCAGGGATCCCGGCTTCCACCTTCCCTACAAGGTCTGCTCCTACGTCAGCTGCTTTGGTGTAAATACCTCCACCAACACGTGCGAATAACGCAATGGATTCAGCTCCCAGGGAGAAACCCGCAAGGGTTTCCAGTACTACGGTCATTTGCTGTGTATTGGTCCATTCTCCACCCATAAAATAATGGAAGAAAAGGATAAAGAATCCGGTTAGTCCCAAAACAGCGAGTCCGGCCACTCCAAGTCCCATCACAGTTCCTCCTCCAAATGAGATCTGCAGGGCTTTAGGTAAACTGGTTTTGGCTGCCTGGGTGGTACGTACATTAGACTGGGTGGCGATCTTCATCCCCATATTCCCGGCGAGTGCCGAAAAGAAGGCTCCGAAGATAAATGCAACGATAATTAAATAATGGGTAGTAGGAACAAAGTAGGCGATCGCAGCCAGGGCTATACTGGCACCGATCACGAAAAAGGTCAATAATTTATATTCTGCTTTAAGAAAGGCGAGTGCACCTTCATAGATGTGAGATGAAATGTCTTTCATTTTTCCGTCTCCGGCATCCTGTTTCATCACCCAGGACCTTTTAACCCCCATAAAAATGAGGCCGATTATCGCCAGCACAGCAGGCATATAAATCATCATTGATTCCATATTAGCGGTTTAAGTTATGTTAATAAAATATTAATGCTCGCTAATGTAATAAAATCGCCGAATATTAAAAAAGCAATAACTTTTTAAGGTTATTGCTTTTAACTAATGAATAATGTAGTTATAATTTTATTGAATCATAAATCTCGACTTGTCACCATCAAAATTTTCGAAACGCTCCACACATTGCCTAATGATCTCTCTTGCTTCAGCTGCATCACCAAAATCTCCAATATCAACTTTCTTCTTTTCAAGATCTTTATAAACCTTGAAGAAATGTTCGATCTCCTTGATCATATGCCCGTTTAGCTCTTTCAGGTCATGCAACCTGTTCCAGATAGGATCTGACACCGGCACACAAATGATCTTCTCATCTGGTCCTTTCTCATCAGCCATATGGAATACACCAATTGGCTTTACTTCCATGACCACACCTGGATAGGTAGGTTCAGAAACCAGTACCAGTACGTCTAACGGGTCCTCGTCAAGGGCCAGGGTATTCGGGATAAAACCATAATCTGCAGGATACATCATAGAAGAAAAGATCATCCTGTCATAACGAACCTTTTTTAGTTCAAAATCATATTCGTATTTATTTCGACTCCCTTTTGGGATTTCGATCAATACATCAAAAGTCTCAAAGTTCTCAGACATTGTTTTTAATTTTCTCAATTGTTTTAAGGGCTGCAAATATAGGGAAATTTGACCTTTAAAACCTTAACTAAAAGTGAAATCCGAAATCGGCGATAATAGCAAAGGAACGAGCGTCGGGATTTTCGAAATAATTCCCCCGGAAATAGGCTTCGATCTGTAACACCTTGAAGATGTTTCCAATCCCGAAACTATACTCATAATACGGATCGTCATCGGGCGCCTGCAGCATCAACCCGGAGGCGTCCAACATCCTGCTTTCTTCTGAGAGGTCACCCCATACCACGCTTACGCCTACCAATTCACGCAGGTTCAATTCCCTGAGCAAGGGGATGCGGCTAAGGAATCTTCCGTTAAAATTATGATCAAAATGTGCCGAAACATAAGAATCGGTTACGAATTCATAAAAATCAAGCGTTGGGAAGGTGTTATAAATGGCAAAATAAGTCTGGTTCCCTGGCACCACGCTTAGCAATGCCAAAGGAACGGGATCGAAGGTCTTTCCAGCCTCCATGCTCAGGTTTGACCTTCCAAATCCGCCTATCAACAATGGCTGGTTATAAAAGAACTGAAGCTTTTTATAATCAAAGTCGCTGTTGAAAATCTCCCTGACACCCAGGCTGTAATTAAGAAAAAAGGTAGGAAAATCCTCTTCATTCACCACATCGGGTTCTACCCCATAGCCCGAAAGTTTTCTGCCCGGTGTGAAGGTTAGAATAGTAGATAATTCGGTCTGGTTGATCTCGGTATCCACTTCAGTACGCGCTTCATCGGTATAGTACGCAAGGCTAAAACCTTCAGAAGCCGGGTTGATCTCACGGTAGTTGATCCCGAACCTCAGGCTGAGATTCTTTACCGGGTCTACCGAAACAGAAAAAGTACTAAGGTTGATCGAGCTCAATTTGTCGTTGTCACCCACATTCAGTAAAGCTGAGGAAGCCAGACTCCTACCCAATACGTCGGTGGTATTGGTAAGACTGGCCCCCAGTTGTTCTACATCCCTTCGATTTCCGCCGGCAATGATAAGCCTGGACTTATAATCCAGCATTAATTTTCCCGAGATTCCATATTTGAATTTATCATCCCTGAAACCATAAGCTCCATAACCTTCGATCCTCCAGGGATCATTCTGTCCAAAATAGGTCCTGGCACCCAATCGCACCCGTACTCCTTCCACTTCGTTGAAACCGAAGGTAGAATACATAGGCCCAAGATCCCAGCCGTCAAAATCGAAATAACCAGACTCTAAAAGTGTTGCCACGTTATAGGCTCGCTTAAACGCCCTTGTCCTGGTAAGGGTATCCAGCATAACATAAATGCCCTTTTCGTCCTTGTTAAGGCTTTCCATCCGGTTAGTCTCCCAGAAATCATCGGTTCGATCATAGACATAAGACTGGGGATTATAGACTTCCTGCTGGTAAAAGGATTCCGGTTTTTCATTATCGAACTCGTAATCGTCGAAAAGCAGGGTTCTTTTGGCATAGATCCCTTTAGAATCCTTCTTTTTATTCAGGCCAAAATCGGCCATAAAAAAATCCCGGGTGATCAGGAAAATGGAATCATTCATCACCTCGTATTCCTGTTCGATGTAAACCTGCTTGACCCAGTTGATGTTTGCATCACGGGAGGTCTCCAGGTTTATCTTTTTTACCGCCCAGGTAGTATCATTCACCCAGAAGTTACCTCTAAAAGTGAGCTCATTTTCCCTTCTTGGATAATAGATGATATTGTAACACCACTTATTATCGATATAAGAACTGTCTGATAAAATGTAATTATAGCTCTCGATACCGGTAGTGGAAACAGGGTTAACAAAACTTTTATCGAAAAACTTGATATAAGGCTTATAGATATCGTAATCATCATAGATATCCTTGACGGCGTCAATAAGGTTGCGGTTCTCATTAAATCCTGAATTCTTGTTTCCCAGGAGCACCTCCTTCTTTTTATCCATTTCATTATCGCCATACACTCGGGTAACCGATTCATTGATAAAGACCGGCAAATAGGTTTTACCAGTAACACGGTTGGTATCGGTATAATCAAAAATAAATTCCATCCCGTTGAACACCGGGTTCCTGATAACCGAGCTATCCAGGGTATTCAGGTCGAACTGCAGTTTTTCATATTCCTTATATGAATATTGCTGAAAGGCATTCACCCCGTTCTTTCTTCGGTTTTCCCAGACCTTTCTTAAAATATCGATCGCCGGATTGTTCTTTTTAGAGGTCTTTCCCCGGTAGATCACCACCTCATCAAGAGCGGCGGCCTCTTCTTCCAGTACGATCTCCATATCCAGGTTCACTGAAGATTCCAGCGGAACGCGTAAGGTCTTATAACCTATAAAAGAAACGACGATCGCCTCGTAATCCTGATCAGACTGCAGGTAGAATTCCCCGGATTCGTTGGTGGTGATCCCTTCCGAAGAATTTTCGAAGATTACGTTGGCGAATGGTACAGTCTCCCCGGAGGTGCTTTTCACCAGGCCTCCAACCTTGGTCTGGCCAAACAATATGTTCAAACCACCAAAAAGGAAGATTAGAATAAAGCAGGTGTGTTTGTTCATGTATGGATAAAAAAAAACTCCATCCCTGAAGATGAAGTTTCAAATATAAGTTGATTTAATTTAGATATACAGTACCTTTTTTACTGCTTTTATAACATCCTCACTATTTGGCAGCCATTCCTCAAGAAGAACCGGAGAGTAAGGTGCAGGAGTATCTGCAGTATTCAGTTTCACGATAGGCGCATCCAGGTAATCAAAAGCTTTGGACTGAACCTGGTAAGTGATTTCTGTAGCCACGTTTCCAAACGGCCATGCCTCTTCAAGGATCACCAAACGGTTAGTCTTTTTAACCGATTCCAGGATGGTCTCGTGATCCATTGGCCGAACTGTTCTAAGGTCAATAATTTCACAGGAAATATTCTCTTCTTCCTGAAGTTTTTCAGCAGCCTTATAAGCCTCCTTGATGATCTTCCCAAAAGAAACGATAGTTACATCGCTACCTTCTCGTTTGATATCGGCTTTCCCTATTTCGATCACATATTCATCTTCCGGTACTTCTCCCTTATCACCATACATTTGCTCGCTCTCCATAAAGATAACCGGATCGTCATCCCTGATAGCAGCTTTCAGCAAACCTTTCGCATCATAAGGATTGGAAGGCACGATCACCTTTAGACCAGGAGTATTGGCAAACCAGCTTTCAAAAGCCTGGGAATGCGTAGCTCCTAACTGTCCTGCTGAAGCTGTTGGCCCTCGGAACACGATAGGAATATTAAATTGACCACCACTCATCTGCCTCATTTTGGCAGCATTGTTTATGATCTGGTCTATCCCAACCAGTGAAAAGTTAAAGGTCATGAATTCAATGATAGGCCTGTTCCCGTTCATTGCTGAACCAACACCGATTCCGGCAAAACCTAGCTCAGAGATTGGAGTGTCAATTACACGATCTGGACCAAACTCGTCTAACATCCCCTTTGAAGCTTTATATGCACCGTTATATTCTGCAACCTCCTCACCCATTAAGTAGATGCTTTCATCACGACGCATTTCTTCACTCATCGCTTCGGCAACAGCTTCTCTAAATTGAATTGTCCTCATTATATAAATTATTGTTTTTTATTCTTGCAACGCAAAAATAGTAATTCAATAAGGTATTTTCCATATTTGCCGTTTAAAATTTTTCCAACTTCCCCAATATTCAAATCACTTAAGGACTTCAGGTTTAAATTCTCAATTTTTTAGTGCTTCTAATTACAAATAATCTAAAAAATTAAACAATCATTAAGAATCACTTAAAATGAGCGCCAAATTTTTAGTCAAATTTATTATGCATGCATAGCTTTTTTAAGTAAAATTTCTTACTTTCGTCAACGAAAACGTTTTATTAAAAAATAGAAACCTTATATATGAAAATCTTAGTATGTATTAGTCACGTGCCTGACACTACATCGAAAATCAATTTCACTGAAGGTGATACCAAATTCGATACAAATGGAGTACAATTCGTTATCAATCCAAATGATGAATTTGGTCTTACCAGAGCGATGTGGTTTAAAGAAAAACAAGGTGCCAGCGTGGATGTTGTAAATGTAGGAGGAGCTGAAACCGAGCCAACCCTTAGAAAGGCCCTGGCAATAGGTGCAGATACTGCTATTCGTGTAAATACTCCAGCAACCGATGGCTACCAAGTAGCCAAAGAACTTGCCAAAGTAGTTAAAGATGGTGAGTATGACCTGGTAATCGCAGGCAGGGAATCAATCGACTATAATGGTGGAATGGTTCCGGGAATGCTTGCCGGACTGCTTAAAGCGAATTTTATAAATAATTGTATTAGCCTTGAGATCGATGGAGATACCGCAAAGGCGACCCGTGAGATCGATGGTGGTAAGGAAAGCCTTTCAGCATCTTTGCCGCTTGTAATTGGAGGGCAAAAAGGACTGGTAGAGGAAAGCGACCTTCGTATCCCTAACATGAGGGGGATCATGCAGGCGAGAAAAAAACCTCTGAATGTAGTAGAACCTTCTGAAGGTGCTGCGAAGACAGAGGCTGTAAAATTCGAAAAGCCAGCTCCAAAAGGCGATGTAAAACTGGTAGACCCAGATAACCTGGATGAGTTGATCGACCTTCTTCATAACGAAGCTAAGGCCATCTAGAAAGGGAAAACCGGAATTAATTACAAATCTTAAACTAAAGAAACATGTCAGTTTTAGCATATATAGAATCAGAAGAAGGAAAATTTAAAAAGGCTTCCTACGAGGTAGCTTCCTATGCCAGGGAAGTAGCCAACATGATGGGAACCGATCTTACTGCTGTTACTTTCAACGCCGAAGATGTATCTGAACTAGGTAAGTACGGAGTGAACAAGGTATTGAAGATCAGTAATGATAAACTAGCTAATTTTAATGCCGAAGCCTACGCTGACGCTTTGAAACAGGCGGCCGAAAAAGAAGGAAGTAAAGTTGTGATTCTAAGCCAGAGCGCGAACAGCAAGTATCTTGCACCACTTCTAAGCGTTCACCTGGAAGCAGGTTACGCGTCCAACGTGGTTGCACTTCCAGAAGGCATAGAACCTTTTACCGTAAAACGAACTGCCTTTACCAATAAAGCATTCAATTTTACAAAAATAGACACCGATGTAAAGATCATAGGTCTTTCTAAAAATGCATTTGGTTTAAAGGAAACCGAAGGAGAGGCAACTGCAGAGGATTTCAGCCCTAACCTGTCTGAAGAAGATTTTTCAGTTAACGTGGAATCGGTTGACAAGGCTACTAATAAGGTAACCATTGCCGATGCCGAAGTTGTTGTTTCTGGTGGTCGTGGTCTTAAAGGACCGGAGAACTGGGGAATGATCGAAGAAATGGCCGATATCCTCGGCGCCGCAACTGCCTGTTCGAAACCCGTGAGTGATATGGGATGGAGACCCCATAGCGAACACGTTGGTCAAACCGGTAAGCCTGTAGCATCAAATTTGTATATCGCTGTAGGTATTTCAGGAGCTATTCAGCACCTTGCAGGAATCAACGCTGCAAAAACCAAGGTAGTTATTAACAATGATCCTGAAGCCCCATTTTTTAAGGCGGCAGACTATGGTGTTGTTGGAGATGCCTTTGAGATAGTCCCTAAGCTGAACGAAAAATTGAAGGAATTTAAAGAGAAAAACGCATAATTTTCATAAATTGCGAGCCATAAAAGGGCTGTTTAAATCTGGCTGATGTCCTTATTTAGACAGCCTTTTTAACTTATTGTAGAGTATGAGTTTAGTGCGACTGAATATAAAGGGAATTTCTTATAGTCAAACACAAAACGGAGCTTACGCCCTAATCCTTAGCGAGGTAGACGGCGAAAGGAAGCTACCTATTGTGATCGGGGCATTTGAAGCACAATCTATTGCCATAGCCCTCGAAAAAGAGATCAAGCCACCAAGACCCCTTACCCATGATCTTTTCAAAAACTTTTCGGACCGATTTGAGATCGTGGTCAAACAAGTGATAATCCACAAACTGGTAGACGGAGTTTTCTATTCCAGCCTTATCTGTGAACGTGAAGGCGTAGAAGAGATCGTGGATGCGCGTACCAGTGATGCAATTGCCCTCGCATTAAGGTTTAACGCACCAATTTTCACCTATAAAAATATCCTGGACAAAGCAGGAATCTACTTAAAGGCTGAGGAAAAACAACGAGAAAAACAGGAAAAGGAAGAAGAAGAGATCATAGAAGATGAACTTCTTAAAGAAGAAATTGAGATCAAATCGCAAGATTCCTCAGATTATAAAAAAATGTCCCTGGAAGAACTAAAAGAATTGCTTAGCCAGGCCGTTAGTCAGGAAGACTACGAAAAAGCTGCCCGAATCAGGGACGAAATTTCCAAAAGAAAATAACCCAAATGAACAAGACCTGGTGTTGCCTATTCCTGATCGTATGCTCTTTTACGTCGGTTTTCTCCCAAACTATTTCAAAATCCTGGCAACTCGAAGACCTCAATTCAGCTTCAGAACAATTCTTTGGCGGTGCAACTGAGTTGAATTTCGATGAGGGAACTTTCAATTTCCTGAATTCTGAAAACATGGATACCCTGGCCTCAGGTGATTATATCTATCAGAACAAACTGCTTGTTCTTTTTTACAACACTCCTAAAGACAGCCTTCAGAATTTAAGGATCTCGCAACTTTCAGAATCTTCCATGACCATAGTTTCAGGAGGCAAAGAATTTCAGCTGGAAACCAAAGACCTTGAGGCCACCGAAGCTATCCCAGCCGATGTTGCCAAGGAAATGATCCCCAGCCAGGGAATCACCTCCACCGGGTTAATGAGAGGCTTACTGGGCATGTTCGTTCTAATAGGCATCGCCTTTTTATTTTCAAGCAATCGAAGGGCCATCAACTGGAAAACCGTAGGGCTAGGACTGGCTGCTCAACTATTGCTCGCTATTGGTGTTCTCAAGATCACCGTAGTTCAAAAATTATTTGATTTCGTTGGTAAAGGCTTCGTAAAAATCCTCGATTTTACGATGGAAGGAAGTGAATTCCTTTTAGGTGGCCTTATGGACGTTAACAGCTATGGCTTCATTTTCCTTTTTCAAATCTTACCAACCGTGATCTTCTTTTCGGCATTGACTTCAGTGCTGTTCTACTTTGGGATCATTCAGGTAGTGGTTAAAGGACTCGCCTGGGTATTGACAAAATTACTAGGAATTTCAGGCCAGGAAAGTTTAAGTGTAGCTGGAAATATTTTCCTGGGTCAAACCGAAGCTCCCCTTATGATCAAGGCATATCTTGAACGAATGACGCGATCTGAGATCCTGCTGGTAATGATCGGGGGAATGGCTACTGTTGCCGGTGGCGTACTGGCTGCCTATATAGGTTTCCTTGGAGGGGACGACCCGGTGATGAGACTGCAATTTGCAAAACACCTGCTTACTGCTTCGGTTATGGCGGCACCAGGAGCGATCGTTATTTCAAAAATCTTATATCCTCAAACCGAGAAGATCAGCACCGATGTGAGCGTCTCTTCTGAAAATATTGGCTCGAACCTCCTTGACGCCATAGCGAACGGAACTACCGAAGGTCTAAAACTTGCAGCAAATGTTGCCGCCATGTTATTAGTGTTCATCGCTTTTATCGCTATGATCAATTATTTGCTCGGCGGCCTGGGTAATTTCACAACCTTAAATTCGGTGATCGCTGACTACACTCCCTATTCAAAGTTATCCCTGGAGTCTATTCTTGGCCTGGTTTTCTCACCACTTATGTGGCTGATAGGAGTTGCAAAGGAAGATATGATGCTGATGGGCCAGTTACTGGGAATTAAGCTCGCGGCAAGTGAATTTGTGGGTTACATTCAACTGGCCGATCTAAAGAACCCGGCAAATGTGCTAAGCCTGAATTATGAAAAATCGGTCATCATGGCCACTTATATGCTATGTGGATTTGCGAATTTCGCTTCGATCGGGATTCAGATAGGTGGAATTGGTTCTTTGGCTCCGGGTCAACGAAAGACGCTTTCTGAATTCGGAATGAAAGCACTTATTGGCGGGACCCTGGCTTCCCTGCTCTCGGCTACCATAGCCGGAATGATAATCGGGTAAATTAGCACTTGAGTCATAAAGTTTTAGAAAACTTTCTTATTTGATTTTCTTCCAGATATAGGAATACTTATAAATTGGTGAATCCTCGTTTTGCGGATCCAGCAAGGGGAAGTATTAAATACGGAAGAATGAAAGAGACCAATACCAGGAAAGTTTATAGAGGAGAAGAGGCCCAGTGGCCACACCAGATCCCGCTTAGCGGATGGAAGGATATCGGCAAAAGGGTCTGGCATGAGATGAAGGTAGATCACGTGCAGATCGTTTCAGCAGGAGTTGCATTTTATTTTTTCCTATCCATTTTCCCAACCATAGTGGCCGCTATTTCGATCTACACCCTGGTTCTGGAACCTGCACAAATCCAGGAGCAGATCTCCAGGCTTAACCTGGTTCTACCTCCAAGGGCATATGACATGATCACTGATTTTTTGCAGCCCGTTATTCAGCAGAGTCGAAAAGAAATTAGCTGGGGACTGGTCATTAGTGTCCTGGTTAGTATCTGGAGTGCGAACAAAGGAACCAATGCCCTGTTCCAGGGGATCAATATCGCCTATGACGAACTGGACTCCAGGAACATCGTCAAGAAGAATCTTTTGAGCCTGTTATTTACACTTTGCGGACTCGTAATTGGATTGCTAAGTCTTCTCATAATTATATTTTTCCCTTTATTCATTCATAAATTTGGATTGCCCACCCAGGTTGAAGATATTATTACCTGGTTCAGGTGGGTGATCCTTGGCTTTATACTAATTGGCAGCCTGAGCGTGGTTTACAAGATCGCTCCCAACCGAAGGAATCCCAGGTTTAGATGGGTTAGCTGGGGTGCATTACTGGGCACCGCGATTTGGCTGGGCGGCTCCATGCTGTTTTCCTGGTATGTGAGCAATTTTGGAAGTTATGAAGACCTTTACGGTAGTTTTGCCGCGGTGGCGATCATGATGTTATGGCTTTTCCTCACCGCTTTTATCGTTCTAATGGGAGCCGAGATCAATTCAGAAATGGAACATCAAACCAGGCATGATACCACAATTGGCAAAAACAGGCCAATGGGAGAACGAAACGCCTACCATGCCGACAGGTGCGCAGTAGACGATGATTGTTAAATTCAGGACTCAAAATGGTTGATAGCAGGTTGATAAGTCTGGGATTTTAAGAATAAAAAATGCCGGCATTCCTACCTGTTTTCTTATTTTTATTGGAATTAAAATTGAAGTAATTTCCCCCAAAAAGTCTCGATAAATGAAGCAATATCACGACCTACTGAAGCATGTTCTGGAGCATGGAGCCGAAAAAGGTGACCGTACAGGTACGGGAACCAAAAGTGTATTTGGCTACCAGATGCGATTTGATCTAAGTGAAGGTTTCCCAATGGTAACCACTAAAAAACTACATTTAAAATCCATCATACACGAATTGCTATGGTTTCTTAATGGCGATACCAATATTGAATATCTCCAGGAAAACGGAGTGCGTATTTGGAACGAGTGGGCAGACGAGAACGGTGATCTTGGTCCTGTATACGGGCATCAGTGGAGGAACTGGAACAGTGAAGAAATAGACCAGATCAAGGAGATCGTTCAAACGCTTAAGACCAATCCCAACAGTCGCAGGATGCTGGTTTCGGCCTGGAACCCTTCTGTCTTACCAGACACCTCAAAATCATTTTCAGAAAATGTGGCAAATGGAAAGGCTGCGCTTCCACCCTGCCATGCATTCTTTCAATTCTATGTCGCGAATGGAAAATTGTCCTGCCAGTTATATCAAAGAAGTGCCGATATTTTCCTGGGCGTACCTTTCAATATTGCCTCCTATGCTCTTCTTACCATGATGATGGCGCAGGTGTGCGGTTACGAGCCTGGAGACTTTATTCATACTTTTGGAGATGCACATATTTACAGCAATCACATGGAACAGGTAGAACTGCAATTAAGCAGGGATCCAAGGCCATTACCTACCATGAGGATCAACCCGGAAGTAAAAGATATTTTTGGATTTAAATTTGAAGATTTTATTTTAGAGGATTATGACCCGCATCCAGGAATCAAAGCCAAGGTTGCGGTTTAATATTAACCTTTAAAATTTTTTATATAGTATGAAGAAGTTAGCAGTTATTGCATGTTTTTTAGTTGGTGGCCTGGGTATGGCAAATGCACAGCAAACATCACCAGTTTGGCCTGGTTGTGAAAATGCCGAAGACGTGAAAAAATGTTTTAACCAGAAACTATCGCAACATGTGAGTAAGAATTATGAATATCCACAGAATGATGCCGGAGAGTATATTCGTGGAAAAGTTACCATTTCGTTCCAGATCGATGAGAACGGTGAGATTGCTGTAAATTCTATAGAAGGTGACAAACCGAAAGTAAAACAGGCTGCGCGCGAAATGATCATGAAAATTCCAAAGATGGAACCTGGAACTTTGAATGGAGAGCCTGATGCTCGTAATTTCACCGTACCTTTCAATTTCTAAACCTGAACTTAAATTCAACAATCATGAAAAAACTCCTGATCATAGTGCTTATGTTTACTGGTCTTTCCGGCTTCTCCCAGGAAGATGTAGACGTAAAAGGCAATACAGTAACCATGAGAGAGACAGCTCCAGTTTGGCCGGGTTGTGAAGACAGCAAGGATAAGAAAGCCTGCTTCAACTCCAAGCTTATGGAACATATCAAGGAAAACATCCAGTATTCCAAGAATGATAAGGGCGAATATATCAGGGGTAAGGCCACCGTTTCCATGGAAGTGAATGAAGACGGGAAAGTAGTTGTAAATTCGGTAGAAGGTAAATCGCCAGTACTTAATAAAGAAGCCAAAAGGCTAATGGAATCAATCCCCACGATGACTCCAGGAAATCTGGGCGGAAAACCCAAGGCTATCAAGTATACCATTCCGCTGAATTTCTAGATCAGGAAATTATCAAAAAATAAGAAAAGCCTTCGTTCAACATGGATGAAGGCTTTTTTTATGCAGCGCTACAGAATCACTGATTTAAGTTTAACTCGACCTTAACTTACCTCCTATCAGCCAGCATACAAAAAATCGTAAATTTGAGAGATACCCAATTGTATCCCTTATTTTATGCTTTCACAACAGGAATTGATTACACTTTTTAAAGAAACCAGGAAAGACTCTGAAGATATTTGCTCCTATCTGGAAACCGAGGATTATGTGGTACAACCTATCGTAGACGTATCTCCTCCAAAATGGCATTTAGGACATACCACCTGGTTCTTTGAGGAATTCGTTCTGAAGAAATATGCTGAATCTCATAAACTGTTCGATAAAAATACAGCTTATGTTTTCAACAGCTATTACGAAAGCGTTGGGGACAAGGTTATTAGAACCAACCGGGGTAATCTTTCAAGACCTACGGTATCCTGGATCTATGAATTTCGTGACTATGTTACTAACTCCATGCTGGAATTGCTCAATAACAAAGATCTGGATGAGGAAGCACTGGGAGTGATCGAAATTGGCTGTCATCACGAAAAGCAACACCAGGAACTCTTATATACCGATATTAAATACATCCTTGGAAATAACCCGCTTTTTCCGAAATATAACGAACAGTTCAAAGAGAACCCCATTCAGAATTTTAAAAAGGACTGGATTACGCTTGGGGAAGGATTATATGAGATAGGGCATAAATCAGATGCTTTTTGTTATGATAATGAACAGGGAGTGCATAAAGTATTTCTCTGTGATTTTGAGATCTCGAACAAACTTGTTACCAATGGCGAATTCCTGGAATTCATGGAGGCCGGAGGATACCAGGATGTTCTACTCTGGCATGCCGAGGCCTGGGACTGGGTAAATGAACATACGATCAGGTCACCGTTCTACTGGCACAAGATCGATGGAGAATGGCATACCTATACCCTGAACGGTCTGGTAAAACTGGAGCCGGAAGCCCCAGTAACACACGTTTCCTACTACGAGGCATTTGCCTATGCCCAATGGAAAGGCATGCGGTTACCTACTGAACAGGAATGGGAAGCATCGCAGGATCAATTTGAATGGGGTAGCCGATGGGAATGGACAGAGAGCGCCTACTCCCCCTACCCTAACTATAAGAAACCTGAAGGCGCCCTTGGAGAGTACAACGGAAAATTCATGGTGAACCAAAAGGTGCTTAGGGGAGGCTCAGTGGCTACTTCGGCCCGGCATACCAGGCATACCTACAGAAATTTCTTTCATCCACAATTAAGATGGCAATTCACTGGCTTCAGGCTGGTTAAATAAAGCTTTAATATGAAAAATCCGCCAGAAACAATGTTTGAAACGGCCTTTGCAGAAGATACCTATAAAGGGCTAACCAGTTATCCCAAATACCTGCTATCGAAATATATCTATGATCAAAAAGGAGATAAACTTTTCCAACAGATCATGGATATGCCCGAATATTATTTAACCCAGTGTGAGCACAACATCCTGGAAATGAATGCTGCTGCCATCGCTGATGAGTTTAACAGCGAGAATGGTTTCGATCTTATCGAACTTGGAGCTGGTGATGGAAAAAAGACCAAGTTGTTATTAAAAGAACTGGTTGAAAGAAAATCAGATTTTGCCTATTTACCAGTGGACATAAGTCAGCATGTACTCGATGAACTGGAAGGCTCCCTGAAAAAAGACATGCCTGCAGTTAAGGTAAAGGTACAGCAGGGCACCTATTTCAAGACCCTCGAAAAGCTGGCAGAATATAATTCCAGGAAGAAGGTGATCCTGGTATTAGGTAGTAATATTGGAAATCTACTTCACAAAAGAGCCGTGGAGTTCCTGGCAAATATCGCTGCAGCGATGAGCGATGATGATATGCTGTTCATGGGGTTTGACCAGAAAAAGCATCCGCAAAAAATACTGGATGCCTATAATGATCCCGCGGGAATTACGGAAGCCTTCAATAAGAATCTGCTGGTTCGTATCAATGCTGAGCTGGGAGGAAATTTTAATCCCGATCAATTCCTTCACTGGGAAACTTACGACCCAGAAACCGGAACTGCCAAAAGCTTCCTGGTAAGCAAGACCGCCCAAAAGGCGAGCATAGAAAAACTTCGATTAGAGGTTCAATTCGAAGCCTGGGAAAGCATACATACCGAGATCTCTCAAAAATATGATGATGCCATTGTAAACTGGCTGGCAGACGAAGCCGGACTAAAGGTAGAACGCTCCTTTAGTGACAGGGATGACTGCTTTAAGAATTACATTTTCAGAAAAAAATAATAAGCCACATTATGAAAGCAATCTGGAACAACAGGGTCATTGCAGAAAGTTCAGAAACAAAGGTTGTTGAAAGCAATCATTATTTCCCGCCCGAGTCTCTCAAGCGGGAATATTTTAAATCAAGCGAATCTCATACTACCTGTCCCTGGAAGGGAAAGGCGTCTTATCTTCACGTGGAGGTAGATGGAAAGACCAATAAAGATGCAGCCTGGTATTACCCGCAACCTAAGGAAGCGGCAAATCATATCAAAGAATATGTTGCTTTCTGGAACGGAGTACAGGTAACCGAATAATTAGACTACCACTACGCTGTTTTCTGAACCTGCGAAATCATTCCATTTGTACTTATCGGCTTCCGGTTCGTTCTTCCACGAACCATCTACCACGTACTTGAATTCATATTCCTTATCTACGGGCAGGTTTAACTGACCTTTGAAATTTCCATTCTTGTATTTCTTCAGTTTAACCGGCTTCCATTTATTGAAATCTCCTGCAACTTCAACTTTATCGGCTTCCTGGGAAGGAAAGCAAAAAGTGATCTTACACTCCGGCTTCGATTTAAGATATTGTTTAGTGATAGGCATGATATTATTTTTAGTTGTTTGTCGGGTCAAATTAAAATAAAACATACTTATAAAACAATAAAAATCAACCGGTTACATCATTTTTCCGAATTCCGAAAAAATACATTGTATTGTCTGTAAAAATGAAAATACGCAAACGTTAACTTTCAGGAAAATTATAAGATTTTCAGATAATTACTTATCAGAATTAGCTGCGAATTAGATCTTCAATACCTTAAAAAGATGTTCCAGGTCTTTACTTGTATTGTAATAATGAGCACTTAACCTAATCCCCTCTCCTCTTTGAGAAGCAATAATACCTTCAGTACGCAATTTATTGAAGATCGTATCATCACCCTTCATATTGAAAAGTGGCGAAAAATCCTTTCGATTGGCGATCCAGTCTTCAATAAGACCGGCAGCATGCAGCCTGTCCCTCATTTGGGTTTTAAGATCTGAGATCTGCGCCTCGATCCTGTCAAGTCCCACCCGGTTTATATGATCGATCGCTGCTTTCAGACTTCCGAAGTTGAGGGTATCGTAATGGCCGGGTTCAAATTTCCCTATAAAGTTACCTTCATGCGCTTTATATTTTCCCTGCAGGGAACCAAAGCCCAGGTGTTTTGGAGCCAGTTTACCCTGAACATTTTCATTGAAAAGCATAAAACCATTGCCATACCCGGCATTCATCCATTTATAGCAACTGCTTATCGCTATATCAATATCGGCAGCGTCAAAATCGAAATATTCGGTTCCGAAATACTGGGTTCCGTCGGCAATAAGGATCAGATCCGGAAATTCCTTTTTCAGCTTTTTCAAAAAAGGAATGCCAATTTTCACCCCGTTTATATACTGAACGATGCTGAAGGCGAACACATCTGGTTTCTGCTTTTGGATCTGCTGAAGAATATTGCTTTCCAGCTCTTCATTGATATCGGCATAAACCACCTCAAAATCCCTGGATTCAACAGGCCAGTTGATAGATGGATAATCATTCTTCAGCAAAAGGAATTTGGATCCCGAATCGATGCTTTCCAAAACCGAATTGAAACCGTATGAGAAATTAGGCACCAGGGCAACCCTGTTAGGTGCACAGCTAAAGAAAGTGCCCAGGCTTTCACGAACACCGGTAAGCATTTCACCCATCTTATCTTTCAACAAACTACCCTTTATCAGGAAATCCAGGTCATGTTCCTGCCTGAACTCCCAAACCGATTCGGGCAAAAGCCCGGAGGCTGCCGTATTCAAATAGGTATACTGTTCTAATACCGGGAAGCCTTTTCTTAAATTATCCATAAGCCGTGGTAGGTTCTTTTATTAAAAATGTAAATTTGATATTAGACCAATGTACTTTTTATTATGTTTTCTAAAAAGAAAAAGGATTCTAAAATAGATTACGAACAACAGGAACTTTATGAAAATGCCAGAAAACGAGCCAAAGAAAAGAAAAGGCTCTTTCAGCATTTTGTATTTTTTCTTATTGGCTCGGTTTTCCTTATCGTCCTCAATGTGGTATTAGGTTATAAGGAAGATTTCAAACCGCTTGGCCAGAACTGGTTCGTTTGGATCGTCCTGCTCTGGGCCCTGATATTCATCATCCACTTTTTCAATGTTTTTATTGTGAACAGTTTTATGGGAAAGGATTGGGAAGCCAGGGAAAAAGATCGTTTGATAAAGAAACAGAAAGAAAAGATAGCCAAATTACAGCAGGAGGTTGAAAGGGATCATCCCATACCACGGGAAACTGAACGCACAACTACTCCCAGGCAGGAGAGACTCAATCCCGAAAACCCCGACAAACCTATAAACTCCTAATTTATGCTCACCATAATAGCGGCGGCTGCAGAAAATAATGCGCTGGGAAAGGATAATGACCTGGTGTGGCACCTCCCTGACGATTTTAAAAGATTTAAAAGATTAACCTCTGGTCATCATATCCTCATGGGAAGAAAGACATTCGAATCCTTCCCAAAATTGTTACCAGACCGAACTCACGTTATCATAACGCGCAAAGAAAATTATAACCCAGAAGATACCCTGGTGGTTCACTCCCTGGAGGAAGCTATTCGCGTGAGCAAGCTGGACGACCAGCCATTTATCATTGGTGGCGGTGAGATCTACGAGATGGGAATGGAATACGCAGACAGAATTGAACTTACCCGAGTTCATGCCAAATTTGAGGCCGATACCTTTTTCCCAGAGATCGATGAAAGCAAATGGAAACTCGTAAAGGAGCAATTTCACGAAAAAGACGAAAAACACGATCACTCCTTTACTTACCTGACCTATGAACGCAAATAACCGGGGACAGCTGATCAAATTGATCGCTGAAGAGAACAAGCTTTCCTTTTCCTCCTGCAGGGAATTGAGCGGAGGAGACATCAATGAGGTCTTCCTGCTGATCTCGGGTACCGAAAAATTTGTGATCAAGTTAAACCAGGCGAATCGATTTCCAGGGATGTTCGAAGCTGAAAAACTAGGTTTGGAATATCTCGCCAAACCTGGAGTTATTGATATCCCAAAACCTATCACTACCGGCAGGATCAATTCCATGGCCTATTTGCTTTTGGAATACAGGGAAACCGGTAGTAAAACCCGTGATTTCTGGGATGTTTTTGGAAGACAGCTTGCGGAACTTCACCAGGTTTCATCAGGCTCTTTCGGGCTGGAACAGGACAATTATATTGGTAGTCTTCAGCAACATAACCGAAAAGAATCCAAGGCCGCCGATTTTTATATCAACAGCCGGCTGATACCACAAATTGAAATGGCCGAGGAAAAGGGTTTTGACCTTCAGGTTTCAGATAATTTTTATAAAAATTGCAGGGACATCATACCAGACGAAGTACCGGCATTGATCCATGGTGATCTCTGGAACGGTAATTACCTGGTAAATTCTGAAGGAAATCCCTGCCTTATCGACCCGGCGGTGGCTTACGCACCACGGGAAATGGATTTGGGAATGATGAAATTATTTGGGGGTTTTGACGAAAACTTATTCGAGGTTTACCACGAAAATTTTCCATTACAGGGCGGTTGGAAAGAACGGCTTCCCATCTGGCAGTTATATTACCTGCTGGTACATTTGAACATTTTTGGGGCTGGTTACAGGTCCCAGGTCAATTCCATTATCAGGCAATTCAGCTGATTTCACAATTCTTAACATCGGGCATTCTATTTTTAGCAGTTCCTTAGCGCAAAAGCCCTTAGGGCTGGGGTATATTCATATCAAACAAAAAATTGATTATGAGTACGAAGAATCTATACGACAAAGATGCGAGAGAAAAGATAAAGGAACTGGCTGAAGACATCGATTATTGCATGCTGGTCACCAAACTTGATGTGGTTCCATTAAGTGCAGTACCAATGTCCACCAAGCAGGTAGATGAACACGGCGCGGTTTGGTTCCTGAGCAAAAAATCGAGCGAACACAATAGGAATATAGAAAAGAGTTCTGAAGTACAGCTGCTTTATAGTGGTACCAAGGAAATGGAATTCCTGAGTTTGTATGGTGAAGCTTTTATCGAAACTAACCGGGAGGTGATTCACAAACTCTTTTCAAAGGCTGACAATGCCTGGTTTGACGGAAAGGATGACCCAGAGATCACCGCGATCAAGGTAAATCCTAAAGAAGCTTATTACTGGGACAATAAAGACAGTAAGATGGTAACTATATTTAAACTGGGAATGGCCGCAGTTAGTGGCGAAGATCAGGATATTGGTGAAAAAGGAAAATTGAATCTTTAAAAGACAGGTTTGTCTTAAAGGACCTCACGACAATTCTTTTGTTGTGAGGTCTTTTTTATTATGCCTATTTTTGTACATCTAAACCAATTCTTATGAAAGCATATGTATTTCCCGGCCAGGGAGCCCAATTCTCAGGAATGGGACTTGATCTATATGATAATTCCTCTGAGGCGAAAGACCTGTTCCAGCAGGCAGATGATATTCTAGGGTTTAAGATCACCAAAACCATGTTCGAAGGTTCTGCGGAAGACCTTAAGCAAACAAAAGTAACACAGCCTGCAATCTTTTTACATTCTGTGATCCTGAGCAAAGTGCTTGGTAGTAGTTTTAAACCAGATATGGTTGCCGGGCATTCACTAGGAGAGTTTTCTGCGCTGGTTGCCAACGGAGTTCTAAGTTTTGAAGACGGGTTAAAACTGGTTTCGCAGAGAGCCCAGGCAATGCAGAAGGCCTGTGAAATGAAGCCCTCTACGATGGCTGCTGTTCTTGGTCTTGAAGACGAAATGGTAGAATCGGTTTGTGCAGAAACAGAAGGAGTCGTGGTTGCGGCTAATTATAATTGCCCTGGGCAGCTGGTAATTTCTGGTGAGTATGAGGCCGTTGAAAAGGCCTGTGAAAACCTGAAAGAAAGAGGAGCCAGAAGAGCGATGATACTTCCGGTTGGAGGAGCTTTCCATTCTCCTTTAATGGAACCTGCGAGAAAAGACCTTGCGGCTGCTATTGAAAACACCCAATTTAGCGATCCTTCATGCCCGGTATATCAAAACGTTAGCACTTTTGCAGTTACCGATAAAGAAGAGATCAAGAAAAACCTTGTATTTCAACTAACAGCTCCGGTAAAGTGGACCCAATCCGTTCAAAATATGATCAAAGATGGTGCTACCGAATTCATCGAGGTTGGACCAGGTAAGGTTTTACAGGGACTGGTTAAAAAAATAGACCGGGGTATGGAAACTTCTTCGGCCACAATATAGCTTTAATATACGATCGACTTAAAAGGCTCCCTCTTTAGGGAGTCTTTTTATTTTAAAATAATTCAATTATTTAACACTTTGGTACAACTATTGATATTTTTCAAAAAGAAGTCCGAGATTTTTATGGAGTTGTTAATACCTGATTTCTTTTAGATCAGTTATGGTGTTGATGAGGTGTATCCCTCTTCGGCTTCGTATAATTAAGTAACCAATAACACCTAAATATGAAAAATTTTACCAAGCTAAGCGCAATACTCGGCCTTTTCCTGGTCAGCCTCTTTATTAATACGGGGCATGCGCAGAACGATTTGCTGCAGGAAATGGAAACCAATTACTTCAATTTTTTCAACCTGGATAGAGAAGCCCTGTTTCTTCATTTGAATAAGACCACTCTTCTGCCGGAAGAAAACCTTTGGTTTGCAGCTTACTCCTACAACCCGAAGGAAGCAAAACCAAGCTCGAAGACAGTAAACCTAAAAGTGGATATCTTTGATGATAGCGGAAAATTTATTGAAACCCAAACAATTTTTATGTCTAACGGTAAGGGCTTTGGTTTTCTTGAATTGGACCCTCAGAGATTCCAACCTGGAAATTATATAATGAAAGCTTCTACGAACTATATGAATAATTTTGAGGAGGATCTTTCTTATGTTCAGGCTTTCAATATACTCGATAAGAATCTAGCCAGTAAGGACACCACCCGTAAATCTTTCGACTTACAATTACTTCCGGAAGGAGGCCACCTTCTAATGGAAGTTATCAATACGGTTGGTGTAAAATTAATCGATGACTCCGGACGCGGAGTTTCCTTTGAGAATGCAAGGATACTTGATGAGGCCGGGAATGTGATAAGCAATTTTGACTCGAATGATTTTGGAATAGGAAAATTCTCCTACAGTCCGTTAAAAGGAAAATCCTATAAAATCGAATTGACCACTGCTACAGGCGATGTGCTATCCCAGCAGCTACCTAGTGCTGAAGGTAAAGGGATTAGTCTTTCCAGCGTACAAAGGGATGATGATTTCCTGGTATACGTGAGAACCAATAAAGAAACCAGGAAAGATATTGAAGGAGAAACTTTTTATATGACCATCAATAATGATGGTAAAATGAGCGATTTTGAGTTCCAGTTTCCTGAAAACGAGGAAAAGGTTAATATCCTCCTGAAAAAGGATTCCCTTTATGCGGGAGTGAACACACTTACGATTTTCGATTCAAAACTTAATCCATTATTGGAAAGACTCATCTTTAGTGATTCTGAGCTTAAGCGATCAAGAATAAGCTCAACTATGCAAAATCGCGGTGACTCATTGATCTTCAAACTTTCATCAGAACCTAAATTGAAAAATGCCTCTCTAAGCGTATCGGTTTTACCGGGAAAGACCAGGGCCTATAACCAAAACCACAATTTATTATCTGCTATTTACCTGAAACCTTACACAAAAGGAGTGGTTGAGAATGCCGCCTATTATTTTTCTGATGATGATCGCAGGGAGAAACTACATAATCTTGATCTCCTGCTGCTTACCCAGGGCTGGAGCAGGTATGACTGGAATTCTACCTTCAAAGCACCACAAAAGATAGTAGATCATGATGCAGGTTTCAAATTGCAAGGCCAGATTTTAAATTATAAGCAGAACAAGAATAACAAATTAGTAGTCAGGTCTCAAGAATCCGGGTTATTTAAAGTAATTGAACTTAAAGAAGACGGAAGCTTCGAATTGCCAAATACTTATATCTCTGAAGAATCTGAATTATCTTTCCGTTTAATGCAGGGATCCAGGGAAATTAAACCGGTGGTAAATCTAAACATCATACCTGAAGATCAGCCATCTTCCAGCAGGCTTACCAATATTTCAGAATATGTAGAACCACTTAAATCATGGGAGAATTCTAAACCATTACCCGATGATTTCCTAAGTAATGCAGAAACCCTTGATACCGTAATGGTTAATGCGGAAAGAAGAGAAAATTCTTTGAAAAAAAAGACAATCAATGGGGATATCACAATGGTTACCGATAAAATGGCGAAAAGATATCTGAATTTGCTTGACTGGCTACCTACACAAAATTATATCGTATTTCAGACTCCTGAAATGGTTACCATAAAAAGTCCAATAGTTTCTTCTATCAATACTGGACCCCCTTATGTACTACTCTTCCTAAATGGGGTACAGGTGGGGTATGATGCTAATGTATACCGCGATATTCTCATGGAAAATGTGGAGTCGATAGAAATTAACCGAAATGGATTTGGTATGGGAATGAATGGCGTGAATGGCATGATCAACGTTAATATCGGGCCTGCTGCGGCACCTGAGGAATCCAGGAATATTTATAAAGTAGTTGCAAATAATGGATTTTCAACGAACAAGGAATTTTATGCTCCAAAATATGCATCCTATCAGCACGAGATTTACCAGAACTATGGTATCATCGATTGGAAACCGGCAATTAGCATTGATAACGAAAGCCAAACCACCTTTAAGGTCTTGAACACCGGCCAGTCATCGGTCAAGCTATTTATCGAAGGTTTGAGCGCTGATGGCAGCATCATATCTGAAGAAATACTTCTTGATTAATTTTGGGAATACTATAAACTAAAAATCCGGGTAGATACCCGGATTTTTTTGCTTTAAAATATAGCTTCAAATCATATAAACAGTGCTATTCTGAAGTTCAGCTTAATGTAATCAAACAAGATTTACAATTACTCATTCTTATAAATCTTCCCTTCTTTCATCACAAAAATAACATCTTTCAAGGTTTCGATAGTTTCGGTAGGATCTTCGTTCACTGCAATAATATCCGCCAGAAAACCCCCGGCTATTTGTCCGGATTCTGATTCCATTTTCAGGATTTTAGCTGGTTCGATAGTAGCCGATTGAATTGCTTTCATAGCTGGCATTCCGGCTTCTGTCATATATACAAACTCACGGGCATTCTCACCGTGTTTAAAAACTCCCGCGTCGGTTCCAAATACGATAGGGACTCCTTTTTTATAGGCTGTTGCAAAAGTATTCTGAATTTTTGGTCCTATTTCCTTGGCTTTAGGAACAACCAACTCTGGATAGTAACCTTCTATCTCTGCATTTTGCGTCACTTCTTTTCCGGCAGTTATGGTAGGTACCAGGTAGGCATCGAATTCCTTCATCAATTCCATAGTTTCCTCGCTCATCAGCGTACCGTGTTCAATGGTTTTCACTCCGGCTCTTACCGCACGCTGCATACCTTCATCTCCATGTGCGTGTGCCGCAACATGGAACCCGTAGTCTTTAGCTGTTTTTACGATCTCTTCGATCTCCTCTCTAAAGAATTGAGGGTTCGAACTGCTTTTGGCTACACTTAGCACCCCGCCGGTAGCGGTGATCTTAATAAGATCGGCTCCGTTCTTATATCGCTGCCTTACTGCTTTTCTCGCATCCTCAGGACCATTCACCACACCTTCTTTTGGCCCCGGATCACCCACCATTTCATCATTCATCCCGTTGGTAGGATCAGCGTGTCCGCCAGTCGTTGCTAAAGATTTACCTGCGGTAAAAATACGCGGACCATCAACTTTTCCTTTATTGATGGCATCTCGAAGGGCTATATTCACTCCCGATCCCCCCAGGTCACGTACCGTGGTAAATCCAGCCATCAAAGTTGTTTTAGCAAAGCCAACCGAATTAAAGGCATTATCAGCCTCATTGTTGGTAAATCGCTGCAGGTATTCGGCAGGGTTGGATTCTCCTTCTATATGCACATGCATATCAGTAAGCCCTGGCAAAACCGTTTTATTCCGGAGGTCTATCAATTGATCTTCTGAATTAGCCGGATCTACGAATCCATTCTCCACGCTTTTTATCCTTTTACCCGAAATGATGATGGTTTTTTCTGAAAGCACTTTTCCATTTTTAGTATCGATCAACTTACCTGCCTGTATATAAGTATCCTGTGCCGAAAGACCTAGAAAAAGGAAAAAGGCAAAAGCCGTAAAGAATAGTTTCTTCATAATTATTGTTGGTTTAGAAATTCTATAATTGTTTTTGAAATATACTCAATTTGATCATCATCCAGCTCGGTATGCATCGGCAGGGAGATGACTTCTTTTACCAGCTGGTTGGTAATGCTAAAGTTCTTTTCCTCATACCGCTCATCGGCATAAGCTTTTTGCAGGTGTAGAGGGATTGGGTAATAGATCCCAAAGGGAATGTTTTTTTCCTGAAGGTGCTTGGCAAGAGCATCCCTTTTCCCGTTTCCGATCTTAAGAGTATATTGATGATATACGTGCGTATCACAATCTCCTCTTCTCACCGGAGTCACTATATCAGTGTGATTGGCAAAAGCTTCAGAATATTTAATAGCTGCTTCCTTTCTTCGTTCATTATAGATATCCAGTTTTGGCAATTTAGCCCTAAGCACCGCTGCCTGGAAACTGTCCAGTCTCGAATTCACCCCCACCACGTCATGATGGTAGCGTTCGTACATTCCATGATTCACGATCCCTCTAATGATATGCGCCAATTCATCATTATTGGTGAAAATGGCTCCCCCGTCACCATAACAACCCAGGTTTTTGGAAGGGAAAAACGACGTCGCCGCCACATCCCCTATGGCACCGGCCTTCACAGTTTTACCTTCCCTGGTATGATAATTCGCACCAATAGCCTGCGCATTGTCTTCGATCACATACAGGTCATGTTCCCTGGCGATTTCCATGATCGCATCCATATCGGCAGACTGGCCGAACAAATGAACCGGGACGATCGCCCTGGTTTTTGGAGTTATGGCTTCCCTGATCTTTTCAGGATCTATGTTGAAAGTTTCCGGATCTACGTCTACCAGCACAGGAGTTAATTGAAGCAAAGCGATCACCTCCACAGTGGCGGCAAAGG
The DNA here is from genome assembly GCF_022570735.2 of Christiangramia oceanisediminis. Lineage (GTDB taxonomy): Bacteria > Bacteroidota > Bacteroidia > Flavobacteriales > Flavobacteriaceae > Christiangramia > Christiangramia oceanisediminis. Next base: position 337,337 of record NZ_JANCNS010000001.1, read on the forward strand.
TAAAATCGGCGGTAATGACCTCATCCCCCGGTTGCAGGCCAAGTCCCATCATGGCGATCTGCAAGGCATCAGTCCCGTTAGCGCACGGGATCACGTTCTTAACTCCTAAATACTCTTCCAGTTCCTTCTGAAAAGAGTGAACCTGTGGGCCATTTATAAAAGCGGTGCTTTCCAGCACCTCCTGTAAGGACTCGTTAACTTGATCTTTTATACCTTCATACTGACCTTTAAGGTCGACCATTTGAATCTGTTTCATCTGCATTTTTTTTCAGGATTACGAAAATACGAAATAAAGGTCCTACTGGCAATCCAGTTTTAAAAAGCCTATTTTAGCAGAATCAATCAAATGTTGTGAGAAGACTCTATAACCTTGCGGTAAATCTAAGCGGCGTGGTACTGAAATCTGCTCGATTTTTCAGTAAAAAACTGGCTGAATTCGTAGAAGGAAGGAAAGATCTCTTTACGAGACTGGAAGATAATATAGATCCGGCCGCCAGCTACTTGTGGATACATGCAGCATCTCTGGGAGAATTCGAAATGGCTGTTCCTGTTATGGAAATGCTGAAGAAAGAGTATCCGCAGAAAAAAATCCTGGTAAGCTTCTTTTCCCCTTCGGGCTACAAGAATAAAAAGAAACACCCACTGGTAGATTATTTCACTTATCTTCCACTTGATACCCGGCAAAATGCTCAGAAATTCGTGCAGCTAGTTCAGCCAGACATGGCTTTTTTTATAAAATACGACTTTTGGCCTAATTTTCTGAATGAACTCCAGGACAGAGAGATCCCAACCTTCCTGGTTTCTGGTATCATCAGAAAAGACCAGCCTTTCTTTAAAAGTTATGGAAATTGGATGCGAAAATCATTAGAAGCATTCGATCATTTCTTTGTTCAGAACGAAGAATCTAAAGAATTGCTTCACAACATGGGGTTCCGTAACCTTACCGTATCCGGTGATAACCGCTTCGACCGGGTGGCCGCCCAGATAGAACAGGACAACCGCATTGATTTTATCGAAAATTTCAAGGATGATAAACTTTTGGTAGTATGCGGCAGTACCTGGCCGGAAGATGAAGATCTCATCATCGATTTTATAAATAGTTCGAGAAACATAAAATTCATTATCGCCCCGCATGAGATCAGGGAAGAAAAAGTTCAGAAACTGAAAAAGACCTTTAAAATTCCTACCGTAACATATTCTGAAAAAGAAAATAAGGACCTTAGCATTTACCGGGTATTGGTCCTGGACACCATAGGTTATCTAGGTCGTGCCTATAGCTATGCAGATGTAGCTTATGTTGGCGGGGCTGCAGGGAACAGCGGGCTTCATAATATACTGGAACCGGCAACCTTTGGAATTCCGATCATCATAGGAAAGAATTTCAAAAATTTCCCGGAAGCCGAAAAATTACGACAGCTGGCAGGGCTATTTTCGGTGGAAGACGCACAAGGATTCTCTTCAATAATGACCAGGCTATACACCCAGGAGGATTTCAGAATAAAGACCGGAATGATTGCGGGACACTTCATTAACAGCAATACAGGAGCTACAGAAAAACTTCAAAACTATCTAAAAAAGAGATTCTAAAATCTTTAACAATCTCTGCTAAATATGCATAAAAAAGAATAGGCAAATCGCTTTTAGTCGTAATTTCGATCTGTAATAACCCAAAAACTAAAAGCATGAAACGCCTATTTAAACCCTTATGCGGATTATTAATTATGGCCACTGTTTTTACCTCCTGCCGTGATACTGCAGAAAAAGAAGTGATCGTAAAAGAAGTTGAAGTTGAGAAGGAACAGGAGGTTTCTGAAGAAGAAAGGGAGGGGATCCTTGAAAGAACGGCTAAAAAAGTAGACAAAAAGGTGAATAAAGAAATAAACGAAGAGATCGAAAAAATTGGCGATGACAATTAGATTTTGATCATAACCACCTGAATTTTAGTTCTATCTAATAAAGTTTTAGGAAAATTTTAGCAATGAAAAGGGTCAGGGATGGCCTTGCCTCTTTATATTTAGTAGTACTAATTCAAAAAATTGAAAAAAGATGAAAAAAATAATGTTAATGCTTGCAGTAATCCTATCCATGAGTGTCGTAATGACCTCCTGCAGGGATACTACAAAAGAAGACGCTGAAGAAGAAGTGGAATCATATGGTGAGGAAATGGAAGAAGAAGTTGACGAAACCATGGATGAAGCCGAAGATGAATGGGATGATGCTAACAGCGATGCAGATAATGTTGAACGGGATCTGGACCAGGCCGGACAGGATGTAGGTGATGCCGTTAACAATGCTACAAATGAAACCGGAAGTGCTATTCGTAATGCTGAAAATGAAGTAGAGAGCGCTGCTAAAAAAACCGGGGACGAGATTAGTAAAACCTATAAGAAAACAGAAAGCGATGTTCAGGCAGCCGCCAAAAAAGCTGGTGATGCCATTAATAAAACCGCTAAAGATGTAGGTAACGCCGTTGAGAAAACTGCGAAAAACGTTGAAAATGAAATAGACCCGAACGACGACAATTAATCGTTCTTGCTTAAAAGCTTTTAAGGGCCCTTCCTTCCGGATGGGCCTTTTTTATTTTTTGAAGGATTTTAATTCTTTCTTAAGCTCTTCCATGGATTGCTGGAGCTCCTGGAAAAGGCCACTACTCGAAGGGTTGTCCAGATTAAAGGTAAGCTTGGAATTCACCTGCCAGATTTCCTGGATTTGATGAACGTTCACCTCCAATGGCATATATTCCTCGTTCAAAGAGATCAAGAGCACTTTAGAAGGATCGGGTAATTTTTGCAGTTTCTTAACCAGTACAGAGTCGTACATCACAACCACATACACCCTGTTATTACTGGCTTCCTCGATACTTGGCACGGCCTTTCCCATCACCCATTCCCCGGGACGATAATCCGGAAGCATACTATCACCTTCTATCTGGAAGCCACGATAAGTTGCATTGCGGAATTCAGGTAAAGGAATATCAAAAGCCGGAAGCTGGTTGTACCATTCCACATCCTGAACATTATGAGGGTAACCAGCGGCAGCCTTCTGATTAACCAGGATGATATTTTCATTATCGGCACTATTCACCGTTACCACCTTAGGGCTAACATCTCCCTTTGAGATCTTCAGGTATTTCTGACCGCTCTCACCAAATAGCCAAAGCGGGTTGATTGCGAATTGCCTGAGCAGTTCAGCAACGACCTTTCCAGAAAGCTTGGTGCGTCCCCTTTCGATATCTGCGGTCGAATTTTTAATTCCCAGCAAGGCAGCAAATTCTGCCTGGGTGAAATTATTCTCCTCACGTATCTCTTTAAAGTGCTTTATTTCAATAGAACCCGGTGTACCCATAATCGATTATTTAGGAATATTTCCAAAATTTACTCAAAAATATTGGAATTAATCCTATAAAACCAGTAAAGCAAGAAGAAAATTTAAAAATTGCTGAATTTATCCCTGAACCCCAGTAATCTAAGGGCGTTAAGAACCACCACTAGAGTGGAACCCTCATGAAACACCACTGCAATTCCAATATTGGCCCAGCCGAAAATGGTAGCGGGCAGCAGTAAGGCTACCACTCCAAGGCTTATCCAAAGGTTTTGATGTATGATCTGCTTGGCTTTCCTGCTGAGGGCTATGGCGAATGGTAGAATTTCAAGACGGTCGGCCAGTAAGGCAATATCGGCCGTTTCCAGGGCCACGTCACTGCCCGCAGCCCCCATGGCTATACCTACAGTACTATTCGCCATTGCCGGGGCATCATTCACTCCATCACCAACCATCGCTATTTTTGATTCCTCTGTTTTTAATTGTTTAATCTTCTGTACTTTCTCTTCGGGCAATAAATTTCCAAAGGCTTCAGTGATTCCAATTTCAGAAGCTACCGAATTAGCTACCTCCTGGTTATCCCCGGTAAGCATGATCATTTTCCGGATCCCTGTTTTCTTTAATTCTGAAAGCGTTTCCTTTGCCGCTGCTCTGGGCGTATCCATAAGGCCAAGAATTCCGGTATAATCCTGACCATTTTGAACAAGCATAACGGTTTTGCCCTGTTTTTCAAGAGCCTTCACCCTTTCAGAAATTTGATTTGGCACTCCGCCAAAGGATTCATAAAGTTCAAGGTTTCCTATCCTTACCAGTTTTCCGTTCACCATACCCTGAATACCTTTTCCCTGAATAGCCTCAGACTGAGAAACCTCGGCAATTCCATTGGAATGTTCGATCCTGTTTTTTCCATCTCTCACTACTGCTTTGGCCAGAGGGTGATTACTGGTATTTTCTACGGCTATGACCGTACGCAGAAAATCATCCTTGGACTCACCATTCAACAGAAAAATATCCGTAAGTTTTGGCTTACCTTCGGTCAAGGTTCCGGTTTTATCAAAGGCTATTGCCCTAAGAGTACCCAGATCTTCAAGGGGCTTACCACCTTTGATCAGCACTCCTCCCCTTGCTGCGCGGGCAATTCCGCTTAAAACAGCAGATGGAGTGGAAATTGCCAGCGCACACGGGCTAGCAGCCACGAGAGCGGCCATGGACCTGTAAAAGCTATCAGACCAGCTTTCATCAACCACCAGAAAAGCAAAGTTCAGAAGGAAGATGAGAGCCAGAACGGCTGGAACATAATATTTCTCGAATTTATCGGTAAGCAATTGGGTAGGCGATTTCATTTCCTGTGCCTCCTGCACCATTTTGATAAGCCTGTTTAAGGTGGAATCATGAGATTCCTTGATCACCCGCACCTCTATCGCATTATTACCATTGATAGTGCCCGCAAAGACCCTACTTTTTTCAGGAATTTCGGTATCAGAATCGAAGGTTTTCGATGTGTCCTTAATAGCTTCTTTATCTACCGGAATGCTTTCCCCGGTTATAGGCGCCTGGTTGATACTGGTGTTTCCTTTAATAATTACACCATCGGCACCTACCGTAGAATTCGGTTTGATACGGATAATATCTCCAACTTCAAGATCTTCAATATTTACTTCCACAAAATCTTCACCCTTCTTTTTCAAGGCTTTCTTGGGCGATAGGTTGGTGAGTGCTTCAATAGATTTTCTGGCCCTGTCCATCGCCAGGTGTTCAAGTGAATGACCTAAACTAAACAGAAACAAAAGAAGTGCACCTTCCGCCCACTTATCCAGGAAAGCTGCTCCAACAGCAGCCACTATCATCAAAAAATCTATCTGAAACCTTCCATGAGAGATCTCCTCAACAGCTTCCAGAAATGCATAATAGCCTCCAAAAAAATAAGAAATTAAGTAAGGGATAAGTATATAGGTAAAGGATAGTTCAGTAAAATTCTGCAGAAGGAATCCGGTAATCAAAAAAATCCCACTTAAAATGGCAAAGATAAGCTCTGTTCTTTTGCCAAATACGCCATTGTCATTATGGGGCGTACAACAGCCATGATTATGTCCAGCCATCTCAGCTATATTTTATTTTTATTTAAAATCATTTTCAAATCTACGGGGATAGGCATAGGCTTTAAGGGATGAACATTTGCCCCACCAGTATTTCCCTTCGGGATAACCCCCACGAAGGACTTCACTCCTCCAAAGATCAATCTTGGTAACTGTCCCAAAATCTCCCTGGTATTTTTTGTTTTCAAACCAAATTGAAGCATTAACCAGTGTGTATAGGTATGTTCAATCCCAAAAGGCTGCCCCAGGATGTGGCTTCTTTCCAAAGAATTCCAGGAGGCCCTTAGATCGCCATTACCAAAATAAAACTCCGCATTTTGTAGTTGTTTCTTATAATGCACCTTTATACTGAATGGCATGAATAGTTTTCTCATCTTTTGATCGTAAAAATCAAACTAAGATAAGTTGAAATAAATGCAATTTAAGTGCATTATTGTCCGCTACATTTTTCACAAACTCCTTTAATGACCAGGTTCATGTCTTCGGTTACAAAACCTTTTGGTAAACTGATATGCGGGATCTTATGATCGGTAAGACAGAGGGTCTCGTTACAGCTGGTACAGTGGAAATGAAGGTGAAGATCCTGTTCAGCCTGCTTACCTGCAACCGGTCTATCAAGGGCATACTTGGCAACACCGGTGCCATCATCGATTTGATGAACCAAACCTTTTTTCTCAAAGGTTTTAATAGTGCGATAAAGGGTGGTTCTTTCAGACTGATCGAACCCAGATTCAATATCGTTGAGCGTTAGGGCTACCTCGCTCTCCGTAAGAAACCGGTACATCAACAGCCTTATTGCTGTTGGGCGAATCTGGTGATCTTTTAATACTTGCTCAACATTAACCATACTTCAACAAATTTAGTACGAAATATGGAAATTATAAGACCTTAACGAATCAAAAGCAGGACTGATTCCCTTCAAAACAGGCTAATCGCAGCACTTACAGATTCGCACTTTCGAAATTTGAAATTTCGTTTTCGCCGAATCGATGGCCATAGTCCCATTCGGAAATAATCCCAGGTAAATTCTACCCAAAATATCTGGAAGACTTTTACAATCTTCGGAGTGGACTTTTACAGTACCCTTTGCATCTGGCGTTTTCCCAGAATAATAAAATTTCATGGGCGCAATTTAGAGGCTTTCTAGATTAAGGTATGATGCATTTCAACAATATTTTAATGTTTTTAATCGGTAAATGTTAAAAATAATTGTTGAGAGAGTCCGAAAAATTAAAGATAATCAGCAAAAAGCTTAAAAAATTTTGATAACAATAAATGATTTAGCAGTTGTATTTTGAAACGTGAGTAACCCGATTATAAGTGTATTGGGTTTAAGGACGAATAGTTAAGACTAAAAATCGTTAAAAACATACGCCTTAGATTTCTTATTCCTGTTCTACCTGGGTGAACCTGGCCAGAATTCTAGAAAATGTGAATAGCTTCAGCCTGGTCAAAAATTAGTATACCAGTAGCCCAGCATGACCACAAAAGATAAAATAAGTCCTGCAAAAACCAGCATCAAACTGAAGTTCTCCGACTTAATTTCAGAGGTTTCCCTGTTCAGGAATTCTCTTTCGCTCTCGCTAAGGTTCAAATAAGTGGAAAGGCCCATTTTCTTGGCCAGCCTTCCTTTAGAGGTAAGGCGTAATTTCCCTTTTCTAGTGATCAGGATAAGGCCGTTCTGGCGAAGCCCTGTGATATACTTGATGGAGGATTTCTTAATTAGATCGCTCACCGGCATCCCATCCTGACAGATCTCGTAGGTTCTATCTTCAGAATTCAACTTAACAAAATTTTAACTATCTAACTGGCGGGCAATTAACGAAATAAATTGCTTGCTTCAAAACCTGTTAAAGGCCTTTTCTGTTAAAGTTTTCTGGCCAAATTCTTGATGAGAGGGCCTTGATCCTTATAAGATAACGTATTCCTGAATTATTCGAATAAAGGTGATTTCCATCATTTTTAAACTGCAGACCTGGTATTAATTTTACTTCAGAAAAAGGAAAGTTCAACTCAAAACTTCTGCATCATGAAAAATATTCTAATAGCCACCGATTTCTCCAAAGAGGCTTATTGCGCATTATACTATACTGCCGAGTTGTTCAGGGAAGGCGACACCCGTTTCCTGATCGCTAATTTTTACGGAGAGGCAATTCATAAATCTATTTATTCACTGGTAAATGAAGACGAATTCGTGAGAGCAACCAAAATTTCACATTCGGCTCATGACAGCTGTAACAAGGTGATGCACCAGGTGATAAGAGATACCGGTTTACCTAAGGAGCGGTTTGAAGTTTTGTATTCTGAAGAAAAACTGGAAAGAGGCATCGATGAGCTCATACAGGAACATAAGGTAGATCTTCTGGTTATGGGTACCCGCAAGCATGAAGGCAGTCTCAGCCGGCTTCAGGAAACAAATACCACCAAGATCATCAACAAGGCTCTTCCCTGCCCTATCCTTATCATCCCGCGCGAAATGGATTATAAGACCCCAAAAGAAATTGCATTTGCCAGTGATCTTAAAAGACCAATTCCCGGGTCTAATGCACGTCTATTCATTGCATTAGCAGAACACTTTAAATCCACCGTTCACGTAGTCTACGATGGTGAAGAAGGAAGCCTGAGTAAAAAACAGTGGGAGAATTTCAATAATTTAAAAAAACTGTTCGCACAGGATACCGTTAAACTTGCATATACGTTCACTCATATCGAGGTATCAAGGACCATTGCTGAATACGTAAAAAGCAATAAAATTGATCTTTTAGCAATGATCTATTACAAACACTCAATTGCCGGAAATATTTTCAGGGAACCGGTGGTGGAGAATATAGACAGGCATTTATCCTTTCCGTTCTTAATACTTCCTGAAGCTTAGAACCTTCCAGGGGTAATTTGAAGTTACCTTAGTCTGCCCACCAGGCACCTAGAGATTTGATATCAGGCAGTTTCTTTTCCTCCTAATTAAGGCTGTTAGCCAGGAATTATGAGAGCAGGAGCTATATAACAAACTAAAGAATTTTGTACCTTGAACATCATCTATAAATTCAGCAGCAAATGAATAACAAATTATACCCCCCTGTTATAACAGCCTTTATATTTATGTTCTCTCTAACTGCCTCTGCACAGAAATTCGAGATCAAGATCACAAATATCAAACCCGGCAAGGGAGAAGTAAAAGTGGCGCTATCTAACAATGAAAAAGACTGGCTGGAAAAGCCTGCTCATGCCCTGAGTTTTGAGTCAGATTCTGAAACCAAAACGATCTCATTCGAAGTGCCCTATGGCACTTATGCTATTTCAATATACCAGGACATCAACGGGAACAACGAGTTAGACACCAATTTTATGGGAATACCCAAGGAACCTATCGCATTTGGCAATAACTATAAACCTTTTGGAAAACCCGATTTTAAATCTGCAGCAGTAGATTTCAAATCTGGTTATCAAATTCCCGAACTCAAACTGTATTCAATTCTATAATTTTATTTAGGAAATTGCTCACTTTGGTTATGGAAGCTCCACACAAGCTAATATTAACTTAATTTGATGCATTTATCAGGCAGGATTTTTAGATTTATCCTGTCTAAATACAATTCCATTATTCAGGGATTTGAAGAATAAAACAATGCCAAAAGCTATCGTGGTTGGTTCCGGAATTGCGGGACTCGCCGCTGCATTAAGACTACGAAAAAAAGCTTACGAAGTTACGGTCTTCGAAAGCAATGCATATCCCGGCGGGAAGTTACATGCTTTTGAAAAGGATGATTTCAGGTTTGACGTAGGACCTTCCCTATTCACCATGCCTCAGTATGTAGATGAACTCTTTGAGTTGTTTGATAAAGATCCAAGAGACTATTTCAAATACAAGGAGAAAGAGACCATCTGCAACTATTTCTGGGAAGATGGCACTCATTTTTCTGTAAAAAAGAATTCAGAGCAATTTATTAAAGATGCTGCTGAAACTTTTGATGTTCACAAAGATGAGATCAAAAAATATATTGCCAATGCAAAAGAAAAGTACGAGTTAACGGCTGGTATATTCCTGGAAAAATCATTGCATAAGCCAGAAACTTATTTTTCACTAGGTACTTTTAAGTCCATGCTTCAGGCGTATAAACTGGATCTTAATACAAACCTGAACCAGTTTAACCAAAGCAGTTTTAGAGATCCAAAACTGGTTCAATTATTCAATCGATATGCTACCTACAATGGTAGTTCCCCATATAAAACCCCAGGGATCATGTCTATGATCCCTCACCTGGAAATGCACTATGGTACTTTTTATCCTGAAGGCGGAATGCACAGTATCACCAAAAGTTTATATGAACTGGCGCAGGAAGTAGGAGTTGAATTCCGTTTTAACGAACAGGTGACGAGCATCGAACATGATGGCAAAAAAGCAATTGGTATCAATTCCTCCAAAGGATTCCAGCAGGCAGATATCGTATATTCCAATATGGACGTTTTTCCAACTTATCATAAACTGCTTAAGGATCTGAAAAAACCGGAAAAAACGCTGAAACAGGAAAGATCAAGTTCAGCGCTCATCTTTTACTGGGGCGTAAACGCAAAATTCCCTCAACTGGATCTTCACAACATCCTGTTCAGCAATGAGTATCGCGAAGAGTTTAAAATGATCTTCGAGGATAAATCCCTTAGCGATGATCCCACAGTTTATATCAATATCACCTCTAAGGAGGATCCCAAAGATGCACCGGAAGGAGCTGAAAACTGGTTTGTCATGATCAATGCTCCCGGCAACTATGGCCAGAACTGGAATAAACTGGTTTCTTCTGCCAGAGAGAATATTCTGAAAAAAATAAACCGGGTACTAGATGTCAAAATGCAGGATCTTATCATAAGTGAAAGCATCATGGATCCCGTAAAAATCGAGAACGACACAAGTTCTTATCGCGGTGCCTTATACGGGGCAGCCAGTAATTCAAAGTTCGCGGCATTTATAAGACATCCCAATTTTACCAACCAGTTAAAGAATCTCTATTTTTGTGGCGGATCTGTTCATCCAGGGGGTGGAATACCCTTATGTCTTCTATCCGCTAAAATCAGTACCGAACTTACCCCAGACGCATGAATCGATATTTAAAGAAAACCGGTCTTTCAGATTATAAACTGGGCATTTCGATATTTGTACTTGTTCTGTTCCACATTTCGGCAATGATAGGTGTAAGCTTAGGTTATAAAGAATGGTTTGTAGAAAAAACGCCTTTCACCCTGCTGCTTTCATTCGCACTGCTAGCCTGGAATTTCCCATTCGATACGTTCAAAAAATGGCTGCTGGCCGGAATATTTTTTATTAGTGGTATGCTGGCAGAATGGATAGGCGTGAATACAGGCCTCATTTTTGGAAGCTATGAATATGGGGAAAACCTGGGCCTAAAATTTGACGGGGTGCCTTATCTAATAGGGATATACTGGGCAGTACTTACTTTTATTACTGCCGATATTTCGAGCAGGCTAACGAAAAACTTAATCCCACAGATCCTGCTTGGCGCGGCTCTCATGGTTTTCCTGGATTTCGCCATGGAGGTTTCTGCACCGGTTTTTGATTTCTGGACATTTCGGGGAGGATTGGCACCTTTAGAGAACTATATTACCTGGTTTATCGTGGCAGCCCTGCTCCACTGGATTTACCAAAAAGCCAGCCTAAAAGGTAATTTCAGGTTTTCACTGGCTCTTTATCTCGTATTATTAATATTCTTTGGCTACTTCTATGTCTACTACAGTATTTGATTTTGCCATAACCGGAGCGGGAGCAGCGGGTTTGAACCTGGCAATGGCCATGCTGGAGGATCCCTATTTTAAGGATAAACGAATCCTGATCCTGGAAAAAGAAGAAAAAAATGTCAACGATAAGACCTGGTGTTACTGGGAAAAAGGTGAAGGTAAATGGGATGAACTTTTACATAAAAAGTGGCAGAACGGGATAGTTCATACCGGAAAAAAGAAGATCCAACTTCACCTGGAAGATTATACTTACAAAATGCTCCGGTCGCTGGATTTTTATAATTATGCTTTACAAAAACTGAAGTCATCTTCAATTTTTTACTGGGTAAAAACAGAGGTCCTGGAAATTCAAAACCAGGCCGATAAGGCTGTCATCAAAACTTCTGACGAAAACTACCTCGCTAAACATGTATTCGATAGTAGAATGGAAGCTAACCTGGATGAAGTTTCGAAATCCAATACCGTGCTTCAGCATTTCAGAGGCTGGTTTATAGAAACTGAAAAGGCCATTTTTGAACCGAACAGCTTTATGATGATGGATTTCAGGTTAACCTGGCAGAATACCACCAGTTTTACTTATATACTCCCTTTTACTGAAAGGTCGGCTCTGGTAGAATTCACCTTCTTTAGCCCAGATCTGGTAGAAGATACTGTATACAATAGCATGATACAGGAGTACATTGAAAAAATAATTCAACCTGAAAATTTTAAAATACTAAAAGAGGAAGATGGTATCATCCCAATGTCTGATTATCAATTCCATAGAGCTAATAAAAGTCAAATCACCAGGATCGGAACCGCTGGAGGCTGGGTAAAACCATCATCCGGTTATTCCTTTAAAAATGCTGAATATTTCTCGAAACGGATAATAGACAATATCAAACAAGGAAAAAATCCGGCGAAGGAGCTTTTTTCAATAAAACACCGGTACTATGATTCTCTTTTTCTGAATATTTTAAAGAACAGGAATCATTTAGGACCAGAACTTTTTAGCCGTATGTACCGAAATAATTCAGCGAGTGAAATATTTCGATTCCTGGATGAAAAAACGACTTTGGCTGAGGATCTTAAAATAATGGCAGGATTCCCGCCACTCTTATTTATGAATGCTATGTGGAAAAATTTTATGGCTAAGAAATTATAATTCGGGGAGAGGGTCTTTTCCATTCCAGGTCCCTACAGATTTAAAAGGTTGGAAACGGGAAAACAATTCTTCTTTATACCAGTCTAAGTCACGGGTTTTTTTAATAGCCGTTTGGTGGCCTTTTGCTGAATAAGCATAGGCCTGCATCGCGTCCTTACTGGTCCACAAACTAAAAGTCGCCATTTGCATCACGGGGATTTCGCCAATCCCTTTTGTAAAAATAAGACCGGGATTAGATTGTAAGCGTGACTGGGAAGCTGGGACGTATCGCCAGAAATCAACCAGTCTGCTGGGCCTGATGGTTGCGCGGGTGATCACTGCCAGATAAGGATTTCCAGGATCCAGTTCTTTATTAGGAATAAAAGGCTCCTTTCCAGACCAGGTCCCCTTAGCCCGGATATTTTTTAAATATAAAGTCCAGACTTCTGAACTACGATCCCGGTATTTTTGAAATATGGGTGCATTTTCAAAAAAAGAATCTGCCGCTGCCTCGGAATTCCAAACCTGCAATAAAGCGTAGGTCTCCCAATCGGGATAAGGATTGAAACCAGCTCCTTTTCCACTACCCATTAGTTTGTAGAACTCCTGTCCCTCTAAGTTTTTCAGATCACTGTGTGCAAACTGCATCATTTTAAGTGCCCAGAATTTATTTCGGAATCCGGAAAACCTAAAAAAACTTAAGGTGGTGATCGTACTCATCAATTAATTTTAGCCGAATTAGAGTTTAGCGAAAAGCTAAAATCAAATTCAAAGCGAAGTTGTAAAAAATAAGTGATTTATAAGGTAAAATTTAATTAAAGAATGATATAAAGAAAGATTCGGCAACTATCTCAAAAACTCAATTCTAAGGGAACATTATTTTATAGGCTAAAAAATATAATAAAAAAACGGCCACCTGTATATCACAAATGACCGTTCTGAAATTGCTTAAAAATTATAATCAGACTTCATTAAGAATTGCCGAGTCTATTCTTGCAAGCAGGTCGTTCCAGTGGAACCTGGTTAGCTGATGGTTCGTACGATTTTTTCTTCGGTTGATATCAGCCTTTAATTGTTCCATTTCTCCACGCATCAAAGCCATAATGTCTGACTTCAGGACCTCATCATTTTCACGTTCATCCAGTTCCTTCAAATAAGCCGCAGCGATATCGACATACGAGCGTTGAAGATTTCTTCTATAAGCATCGGTTTGTCTGGAATTATATAATTCGCTGAAGATGCCTTTTCGAACATCGGCCATCATATCTACCGGAGAATACGCGCTTTCCGGATTGACCTCTTCATTGGTGATCATTCTTTTCAAACGATCTTTTTCCAGAAGATCTTCTAATGCACCGGTTTGAATGGATTGTATCCTGTCTATAGCTTCCGGAGCTTCTACTCTTCCCAGAATATCCTGGTTCAACATCCATTTTGGAGTTGAAAAAGCTTCGTCATTCAGGAATTCTACGGCTTCTTTCTGAATTTTTGCAGGAACAGGTTCATATACTACCCCTTCCTGATCTGATGTCTTTCTCGTCTCATAAACACCTCCAACATTAGTGACCACGTGTGACAGGTAACCGCGCCACATATAGCTTAACTCACGGTAAACTTCGTCCAGTTCGTCATAAGCGAAACCGTCTTTTGATGTCCAGTCTACCAGATTAGGCACTACTTTTTTCAGGTTGGCGATCCCGTATTCACTGGCCTTTACCTGGTCGTCTCCCAGGCTTTCTCGCTGGGATTGCGGATCGGCTCCGCCATATCCACTTCCGAATTCATAAACAGGATCACCTGCTTTTTCAAGTATCCATTTATCAAGTGTTGCCTTTTCTTCCTGAGGTGAATCAGCTTCCGGAAGATAACGGTAACCCCAGTTGATCGCATAGAGATCATAAGGTCCCATCATCCTGATATATCGAACGCCTTCATCTCCGGGCTGAGCAACATAATTCACACGTGCATAATCCATAATTGAAGGGGTAAGCCCGTATTTCTGAGTAAATTCAGCCGACCTTAAAGAGTCGGTTGGATATGCAGAACTGGCTTTCATATTATGAGGAAGACCAAGTGCATGTCCCACTTCATGTGCGATCACCATTCTCATCATCTCCCCTATTTCAGCTTCTGGCGTATTTAATGTTCTGGCGTTCGGGTTTTGTGCTCCGGCCTCGATCATAAAACGATTTCTATAAGATCTTAAGTGGTTGTGATACCAGATGATATCGCTTTCGATGATCTCACCGGTTCGAGGATCGGAAACTGAAGGACCTACCGCATTCCTGGTGGTGCTGGCCACATATCGCACAACCGAATATCGTACATCTTCCGGACTGAATTCCGGATCTTCCTCTTTACTTGGAGGGTCCTTAGCTATAATAGCATTCTTAAAACCGGCTTCTTCAAAAGCAACATTCCAGTCTTCGATACCCTGTTTGAAATAAGGCCTCCATTTTTCAGGAGTTGCAGGATCCAAATAATAAACTATAGGCTCCACCGGTTCTACCAGCTCTCCTCTTTTATAAGCTTCAATATCCTTAGGCACCAGTTTCCAGCGGCGAATGATCTCGTAATCGTCTGCCTTCAGTTCATCGGAATCATAATCATACTTATCGATGGTAAACCAGCCAACGCGATAATCGGCAAGTCTTGGCTGCATCTTATCATCAGGTAACAAAATCATGGATTGATTAAGAAGCATGGAAATGGTACCTGCCTGGTCGCGTTCCGGTGGGGTTTCAGCCTCGTAGGTCATCACATGCTTGATCTCGATATTTTCAGGATAGGCGTTGGCAGATTCTATATAAGACCGGCTTTTATCCAGTTTTTTAACCTTATACCTTTTTCTTAATCCTGAAGAGATTCCGTTGATAGCTTCCACTTCATCCTCGAATAATGCGCTTGCATCGATCACCACGCTGGTCGAATCCTCGCTCCAGGTTTCTATTTTTGAACTGAACAGGATCGGAAAGAAATTATTTGCCTGTACCGACTTGTAAATAGGTGAATCCTCGTCGCTCTGGTTTTCGAAACTGATCACCTTCATATCGATATTACCATTGCGCTTAACCCATCTAACCACCTGCTCATTCACCTTAGAACCTGCATTCACATATCCGCCCCCAAAGCCAGAAGGAACTCCGGCGATCCTGCTCACAAGAAGCATATCCTTTTCAAAAAGATCAACGGGGATCTCAAAGTATAATTTATCATCTACGAAATGAGTGGTAAAAAGACCTTCATCGGTCTTAGCTTCAGAAGTAATGACTTCAGAATATTTCTTAAGATCTGATTTCTTTTTTTCAGATTTTGAAGACTCCTGCGCGACTGGCTGTGGAGATTTACATCCCACCCCTAAGACCGCCAGGGATCCAAGTACAAGTATTTTTTTGATCATGAATAATTTTTTGCTCCCCAAGATAGGGAAAGCTTTAGAAAAACGGAAGGTTGAACCATCAAAGCTATAAGCCTGAATCTTTAAGATTTAAAAGGTTTGTGGTTTTCGAATAAATAAAATCGATCAAATTAGACCGGAAGGCGTTCAGTTTTCATTAGAAAAAATTAACTTTAAACAACTAACAATCAAAAACATGGAGTCTACACATCGTTCTTTTTGTGCAGGCATATTGATGCTTGTGATATATACCATGCATGCGCAAAACCCCATGCAGTATATCCAGACTTTAATCCCTGATTTTCCTGAACATATCATGCCAGAGGAAGCAAAAGGCCGAGTGCTTGGTCCAGGTTTGTTCAATCATTCTCTACCGATTACGGAAGCCTATCATCACGGAACAAAGACGTATGCGGGTCATACAAAAGAGGGTGAACTTTATCTGCGAAAGGAAGGAAAGGAGGATATTCAAATTATTTCCAGACCTGCTCCGGGCTGGCGCTGGGAAATTGCTGATGCCTTATGGTCCCCGTCCGGGAAAATGATAGTTGCAAAACAGGTAAACGACACCCAGGTACCTCGTATCGAACTCACTAAAACCGACACGATAATGGAATGGCCATATACCCGGGCGGGAGAACCGCTTCCGGAAATTCAGTATTACGTGATAACCCCGGAAACCGGTACGATAATTCCTGTAAAACATAATCTTAAGTGGCCTTACATCCACCCCCTTTCCTGGAATGAAAATGGGAGTGAAATACGCGTAGTTCAGGCAAACCGGTTGATGAAAAGCCTTGAATTGCTACGGGTCGATCCCTCTACAAGCGATACAAATCTATGGTTTACCGATAGTTCTGAAAAATACCTTATAGGGCTTGAATTGCTGCAGGGATATACCCAAAGACTTCGGGAGGCGAATTTTTTTCATTTTTTAGATAATAGGGAACAGTTTATTTATTTAGATGAAGAATCGGGTTTTCAGCAATTGGTTTTATATGACAGCCTCGGAAATCCTGTAAAACAACTTACTCACTATAAACAGAACGGAATAGTTTCTAGGCTGGTTGGTGTAGATTCAGAAGCTGGTCAAATCTATTTTATAGGCAAAAACGACATAAATGAACCCTATGCTGAAAAACTTTTTAAAGTCTCTCTCGATGACGATTCGATTGAAGAGATCGCAGAAGGCCCCTATTTTCCCGAAATAATCCTGAAGGATAGCATCTGGGTTTGGCGCAATGATATGGCCAGTTTTTCCAAACTGGAGGTGTACGACAGGTCTGGCCAGAAACTGAAAACCTATTCTGAAGCTAACATGTCTCCAATTAAGGAATTAGGTTTTAATCCCGAGTTTATTCAGCTAAAGGCAGCTGATGAAAAAACAATGATAGAGGCTATGCTTTTGAAACCTAAGGAATTTGATCCTGACAAAAAATATCCCGTGATCGAATGGATTTATGCTGCCGCGCATACAGCCGCCATTGAACGAACAGCATTAAGCCCTGCGAATATTCAAATGCAGGGCATAGCCAACCAGGGGTTTATCGTAGTGATCATAGATGGTCGAGGCAGCCCAGGCAGAGGAGCAGAGTTCAGGGATTACAGTTATGGTAAGTTCGGACAAATGGAATTGCAGGATCATATAAAAGCTCTCCAACAACTTGCGGAAAGATATTCATATATGGACCTTGACCGCCTTGGTATTTCGGGACATAGCTGGGGCGGGCATTATGCCTTGCGAGCGGTCCTGGAGCAGCCTGGTTTTTACAAGGCCGCCCATCTCAGTGCGCCGGCTATAGATCCTGCTAATTTTCGAGTCTCGATTGAAGCTTATATGGGTTGTCTCCCAGAAGACTGTCCTGAAGCTTACGAACGCTCTGGTCTCACTCCAAAACTGGATAAACTACAGGCTCCCATCCTCATTCATCATGGCACTGCAGACGACGATGTCCCAATAGAGGAATCATTTGAGTTAGTTAAAGCTTTAGAAGCCCGAAATCATACCGATTTTGAATTCATCGAATTCAAGGGAATGGATCATATCATTATGCGAAATCCGAAATGGGAACAGGACATGATCAGCTTTTTTAAAAAGGAGCTTGGCGAACCAATGGAATGATTATTTATTAGGAGAATAGGCTTAAACTATTTTTTCTGAAAAAAACTGAATTTCAGGTTTAACAGATTTACACTATCTTCAATGAACTAAATCGCATAAAATCATGAAATTAAGACCTACCAGCCTTTCCATCCTATTGATTGTAACATTTTCCCTGACTATATATAGCCAGAAGGAATCAAACTTAGCAGAAAAGCTTGGATATGCTCCCGATTCCAAACTACTTATAATTCATGCTGATGATGCCGGGGTGAGTCATTCAGAAAATATAGCGACCATAAAAGGTATGGAGAACGGAATAGTAAATTCGGCCAGTATTATGGTGCCCTGTCCCTGGTTTCCAGAGATCGCCGCATATGCCAGGAAACATTCGAAAGAAAAGGATTTCGGGCTTCACCTAACCATCACCAGCGAATGGCGTGATTTTAAATGGGGTTCTACGAGTTCTAAAAACGAGGTGCCCAGCCTTATCAATCCGCATGGATATTTCTATCATCTGGTAGATAGTGTGGTAGTACATTCGAAAGCTATTGACGTGGAAAAAGAAATTGATGCTCAGATAAAAAAGGCGCTGGATTTTGGGATCGATGTGACCCACCTTGATGCTCATATGGGCGCAGTGATGAGCACCCCCGATTTCCTTGAAAAATATATAAAAAAAGGTCGGGAATACCAGGTACCCGTTCTCCTGAGCAGGGAAATCGTGGCTTTTGAAGAACTCGAATCCCGCCTGGAATTAACGTCCAGGGATATTATAACAGATCATGTTTACCAGGCAAATCCAGAGATCTACAGCAACCTGGGGATGGAAAAATATTATGAAAAAGTTCTAAACGAGCTGCAGCCTGGGCTTTCTGTGATCCTTATTCACCTGGCCATGGATAATGAAGAAATGAAGGCGGTTACTATTGATCATCCAGACTGGGGGAGCAAATGGCGGCAGGACGACCTCGATTTCTTTACGAGTCAAAAGGCCCGGCGCCTAATCGAAGCAAATAATATCAAACTGGTTACCTGGCGGGAAATAAGAGATAAGATCGTGAGGGCGGAGTAATGATCAGTTTTTGTTTACTCCATTCTTATAGTCCATTTCTCCATAAATTTAATGTTGAGCTAAAAGTTTAGTAGTCAATATATATCTGATTTGTTTTTAAGAAACCCATCTTATCGGCATATTCAGGGGATGGGAATTAATTTATTTATTTAATTCTGAATATTGTCTTACCTTTTATAAGCCTAACAATTAGGGTGTTAAATAATATTTTCAGGACTATACAGAAATTTAGAAGCAAACGCAATGACATACCTTTATTTGAATAAATCAGTTTTAAACTAAAAACGGAGGAGGATGATAACCAGGTTATTCATTGATATAAAACGAATTTCAGCCTTTAGTCGAGGCCGTAATAATGGTAAATAGCTAAAATGCTTTCTGAAAGATCCAAACAATAAATGTCAAAAGCATGAAACCTTTCCCTCCATTCAAAACTAATTTCTTATTCCCGAGGCACTTTTTATACTGGATATTCCTCACCCTTCTTCTTGGCAGCCAGGTCTCCTGTGCCCAAAGAAAAAATAAGTCGGTAGGCCCGGGAGGAGATGTCATTGAATTATCTTCACAGGAGTTGAGAGCGACCATGAACGATTTCTTTTACCGCTTTGAGCGATCGGTGACTGAATCGGCTGATAGTATCATACAACTGTCTTCTAATCCTTCTATTAAAAATCATGCTCTTACCTGGAAAATGAATGCAATTCCTGTTGCGAATACTTCTATCTACAATAGTGATCCCTTTCTCGGCTTTATAGATATGGCAGTCTTTACTTATCAGATGAAACTGTATTTTGAAAAGGGAGCAGGTAAGGACTTATTCGGCGATCACCAGGAAATTGCTATAGAGACAGTAAATGCACTTTGGGAAAATTTGCTTAAAATAGGCAGGAATCTGGTGCCCGATAATGATATTTCAGAAGGCAAAAGACTGGTTATTGAATTTGCGGAGCAACACCCACTTAACAGCTTGTATTTTGTACGGCAATCTACGGTCCCGCTTATGACCAAAATTCAAACTGCCGAGAAGGTCACTTTTAAAAGACTGGCGGAAGACATGTCTCAAAATCTTGACCAGATGCGGGCTCAGCTTGGTTCCTATATGGAGGTCCTGCCGAAACAGGTACGATGGGAATCGGAATATTTAATTAATAACAGTCTTGCCAATCCCGAGTTGACCGGCAGATTCGACTCAATTGCAAACCTACTGGAGAGATCGGTAATTATGTTGGAATCGAGCCCGGAAATAATTGATAACCAGCGTGAGGCCGCTTTTCAGGACTTAAGAAATGAACGGATTGCCGTTTTAAATGTCCTACGCCAGGAGCGGGAAATTATCCTGGACGCAATCAGAAAGGAGAGAGAGATCTTACTGGCTGAGTTATCCAATCAAATTAACAACCAGCGGGAAGCAGGTTTCCAGGATCTAAACGTAATGACTAATAAGGGTATTGAAAATTCGTTTAACCGGATGGAGAATATCATAGATAAACTCTTTTGGAGAACTGTGGTGATGGTTTCGGTTCTGATAGTTTTAATAATGGTTGGAATGATAGTTTACAAAAAATTGTAAATAGGAATTCCAGGGTTGCAGACCATACAATCTATTTTTCGATGAAGCCTCATATCCCAGATCGCCTGGAATTGCTCCGCGGAAAGCCAATTTTAAAGAATAAAAGTTGATTCAAATTTTAATCGAAGGCCTTCATCCTCCATTATGCAGAGTAAAAATCCAGAAACAAAAAAGCCCCTGCACACGCAGAGGCTTTCAGTACTCGGAGCGGGACTTGAACCCGCACGACCGTTGCTGGTCATTGGATTTTAAGTCCAACGTGTCTACCAATTCCACCATCCGAGCGTAGACTTTTTTCAATAATATTCAAACTCAGAAAAACACTTAAAATCCCTTTAAAAAGAGATGTCCAACGTGTCTGCCTCCCGAAGCATCGGGACCACCATCCGAGCGTAGACTTTTTTCAATAATATTCAAACTCAGAAAAACACTTAAAATCCCTTTAAAAAGAGATGTCCAACGTGTCTGCCTCCCGAAGCATCGGGACTACCATCCGAGCGAAAAACAAAACCCCGACAAACCGGGGTTCATTTTTTAAATCACAGAGCGAAAAACGGCCCCGAAGCCTCTGGGGAACCCAGCGACCTCAGAGTGTTTTTATCTCTCTTCCGAGCGAAAAACGGGATTCGAACCCGCGACCTCCACCTTGGCAAGGTGGCGCTCTACCAACTGAGCTATTTTCGCATTTTAATGAACATCATTCTCTAAAAAATCGCGACCTCTATCCGCCTTTGGCGGATGGCGCTCAACTCCCGATGTATCGGGAAGCTATTTTTCCGTTTCTAAAAAGAACTTTCGCAATTTTCTTAGCGATTATTGCGGAGGCAAATTTAATACAAATCTTATAATAGCAAAGAATTTTTTAAGGAAAAAAGAGTCGGAATTTATCAGTCTTAAGCACTGGGATTAGGGCTGGAAGCTTTATGTCTTGAAATGAAGTAAATAGACCTGACAATTGATTATTGATTATTGTTAATTGATAATTGATTAGTGCTTATTTTTAATTGATAACATTCGTTTGATCTCATTCAGTTTCATCAATGCCTCCACGGGAGTAAGCGTATCGATATCGATGCCCAGCAATTCCTGTTTCAAATCTTCCAGTAACGGATCGTCCAGGTTAAAGAAACTCAGCTGCATCTCATCTTCAGCCGATTTTTTCAGTATCTCTCCAGAATCTTCCATAGAATGCGAAGCTTCCAGTTTCGCCAGGATCTTATTTGCTCGATGTAAGACCATCTGTGGCATCCCGGCCATTTTAGCTACATGTATCCCAAAACTATGTTCACTCCCGCCAGGTACCAGCTTCCGTAGAAAAAGTACATTATCCTTCAATTCCTTAACCGATACGTTGAAATTCTTAATGCGCGAGAACGTATCACACATTTCGTTCAGCTCGTGGTAATGGGTGGCAAAAAGCGTTTTTGGTCTTGCAGGATGTTCATGCAAATATTCACTGATGGCCCATGCTATGGAGATGCCATCATAAGTACTGGTTCCCCGGCCGATCTCGTCCAGCAGCACCAGGCTACGATCTGAAATGTTGTTAAGAATACTCGCAGTTTCATTCATCTCTACCATAAAGGTCGACTCACCCATCGAAATATTATCGCTGGCTCCTACCCTCGTAAATATCTTATCTACCACTCCGATCTCGGCCGATTTCGCCGGAACAAAACTTCCCATCTGTGCCATCAGCACGATCAGGGCGGTTTGTCTTAAAATTGCCGACTTACCACTCATATTAGGCCCGGTGATCATAATGATCTGCTGCTCTTCACGATCAAGGTGCAGGTCGTTAGTCACATACACCTCTCCCGGTGGCAATTGTTTTTCGATCACGGGATGGCGACCTTCCTTGATATCCAGGGCATAGGAATCCAGCAATTGTGGCCTGGAATAATTCTCGGCCTGGGCCTGCTGGGCAAAAGAGCAAAGGCAGTCCAGCCGTGCGATCAGTTTTGCATTTTGCTGAACAGGATCTATATAATCTGCCATCCAGGCAACCAGCTTTCCGAATAATTCCTGTTCCAGTTGCAGGATCTTCTCTTCGGCTCCCAGGATCTTGGATTCGTATTCCTTCAGTTCCTCGGTGATATAACGCTCGGCATTCACCAGGGTTTGTTTGCGCGTCCAACTTTCAGGCACCTTATCTTTATGGGTGTTTCGAACTTCAATATAATAGCCGTAAACATTATTGTTCCCGATCTTAAGTGAGCTGATTCCGGTGGCTTCAGTCTCCCTTTTGATCATATTATCCAGGTAATCTTTACCGGAAAAAGCGATATCTCTTAGATCGTCCAGCTCTTTTGAAAAGCCTTTAGCGATCACGTTTCCCTTTTGAACGTTCACCGGCGCCTCTTCGCTGATGCTTTCAGAAATCTTTTTCCGAAGCAAATCGCAGGAATGCAGGTTATCACCTATGACCTTCAGTGCATCATTCTCACAGTTAGAAGCGAGCTCCTTTATTGGAAGGATCGCATTTAATGAATTTTTCAGCTGATTTACTTCGCGCGGACTGATTCGCTGGGTAGCCACTTTGGAGATCAGCCTTTCCAGATCGGAAACTTCGCGTATCTGGTCCTGGATGTCTGCCAGAATATCGGGATGCTTGATCAGGTATTCAACCACCTCGAGCCTTTTTTCGATAAGCTCCGCATTTTTCAGCGGAAGAGCCAGCCACCGTTTTAGCAATCTTCCACCCATAGGCGAAATGGTCTTATCGATCACGTCCAGCAGGGTGACCGCATTGGCCGCCGTGGAATGGTATAATTCTAGGTTGCGAATGGTAAAACGGTCCATCCACACATATTCCTCTTCGGCGATACGGTTGATGGAAGTGATATGCTGAAGCCGGTGATGCCTGGTTTCAGCCAGGTAATATAACACGGCTCCAGAAGCGATCACCCCTTCTTCCAGGTGATCTACCCCAAAACCTTTTAAAGATTTTGTCTTGAAATGCCCGTTAAGGGTTTCTTCGGCATAATCGGTTTTAAAGACCCAGTCGTCCAGGTAGAAACAATGATGATCCTTCCCGAAATTTTCTGAAAATTCCTTCTTGAATTTCTTCTGAACCAGGATCTCACTGGGACCAAAATTCTGAAGCAGTTTATCGATATACTCCACATTCCCCTGCGCACATAAGAATTCACCGATTGAAACATCAAGAAAAGAGACGCCTAAATTCTTTTTTCCGAAGTGAACGGCGCAGAGAAAATTATTGGATTTGCTCTGCAAAATATCATCATTCATCGCTACTCCCGGAGTTACCAGTTCGGTCACCCCTCGCTTGACGATGGTCTTGGTCATTTTCGGGTCTTCCAGCTGGTCGCAGATCGCCACACGCTGTCCTGCTTTGACCAGTTTTGGGAGATAGGTATTCAGCGAATGATGCGGAAACCCGGCCAGCTCGGTCCGCTCGCTCCCATTATTTCGATTGGTGAGCACGATATTCAGAATACGCGCAGCCTTAACGGCATCCTCGCCAAAGGTTTCATAGAAATCACCTACCCTAAACAGGAGTAAGGCATCAGGATATTTATCCTTAATGCTGTTATACTGCTTCATTAAAGGGGTCACCTTGGGAGATTTCTTTGCTGCCAATTTTCTAGGAATTTATTCGCTCAAAATTAAAAAACAAAAAAAGGATTGATGTACAATCCTTTTCTTTTTATTCTGAATAATTATAAAAAATTTTCCGGAATTAGTTCCTACTTTCTTTCAGGTTTATAATTCATAAACCAATTTCTGAAATATGAGTTTTGGTTATTGCTCAACCTGGTCCAGTAGCACTTCGATAGCTTTTTCTAATTGCTGGTCCTGCCCTTCGCTTATCCTTTCAGGAGCATTCTTTACAATGATATCTGGGGTGGTCTGGTTATTTTCCATCCATTCACCATTCATATCTTTCGCACTCACAGGAACCATACCCCATCGGGTGCCATTAGGAAGGCCTTCCCAGCCGGCAAAACTACAGGTTCCCGGAACAGGCATTCCAATTGTTGTCCCTATATCCAGGTTTTCATAGGCGCTGGCATAACAATGCCCGTCTGAATACATACTTTCGTTATAAAGGCTAACGGTAGGTTTGGTCCATCTGGAAGTAGGTTCGCCTCCAACTACTTTTCTGGACGTGGCATAGGTGATAAATGGGGTTCCGGTAAAAAAGGATGCCAGGTCCGCTACCAGGTCACCGCCTCCGTTAAAACGCGTATCAACGATTACCGCCTCTTTATCATAATATTTACCCATCATATCTTCGTAAATGGAACGATAGGGCTCATCACTCATTCCCGGGATATGTACATACCCGAGTTTCCCGTCGCTTTTCTTCTCTACCTCTTCTTCATTTATTCTAACAAATCGTTTGTAAAGCAAAGCGCCTTCTTCTTCCAGGGAGATCGGTTTAACGGTTATCTGCTTTACTTCCTTAGAATCGGGCAACCTCATCTCTAGCAATACGAACTGGTTGTTCTTCCTGTTCAGAAATTTAGCGATATCGTGATCTCTGGTAAGTTCAATACCCTCTATCCTGGTGATTATTGTTCCAGGCTTAACATTGAATTTGGACTTATCCAGAGGTCCGCCTTTCAGCACCTCTTCTATCCTGATTCCGTCTCCATCATAGCTATAATCCATAAAGATCCCTAAGGAAGCGGTCTCGTCGCCATTTGGATTATCTTCTGAATATCTGGCCCCGGAATGAGACACATTCAGCTCCCCAAGCATTTCCGATAGCATTTCGGTGAACTCATACGAGTTACCTATAGAAGGGAGGTATTTTTTATAGTGCTGGTACAGGGAATCCCATGCAGTACCGTGGTAGGTTGGCTCATAGAATGCATTCTTGGTTCGAATGTAAACATGTTCCAGCATATTTTCTCTTTCGGCAAGTTCATCATAGGTCATATCCCCTGAGATCTTGATTTTTTCAGAACTTCCTTTGGTAAGATCTATTTTAGAGATATTACCTTCGCTTAACAGATAGAGATTTTCCTTTTTGTTATCCCATTTCAGGGAGCCTCCGGAAGTGTTTAGCTTGACCAGCATTTTGGTCTCCTTGTTCCGAAGATTGGTTTCCCAAAGATTCATCTTATCCTCGAATTGGGCCAGGTAATATAGCTTTTCACCATCCTTGGAGAGCACGGCATCTGCCATATAACCTGAATGTATGGTCAACCTGGCTTTACGCTCCTTTAAACCATCCCAGTCAAAACTAACCTTGGTAGAATCTTCAACCGGTTGCTTTTTCTTCTTTTTTGATGATTTCGCCAGCTCGGTACTATCTGGCTTATTCATCTCCTCGATTTGCTTCGCGAGTTTGAATTCTTCCTCATTCAGCTGGAATTCGTCCCAGGCTTCTGTAGTGAAAAACATGGAATATACGTCCACCTCGGTTCTTCCGCTTGTAGCATAGCTCTTTAAACCATTGCGATTGCTGAACCAGAGCATTTGTTTATTATTTGCCCATTTAGGAGAAAAATCCTGGTAGCCGCTTTCGGTTAGATTCACCCGCTTGCTACCATCTGCTGCCAATAATAAGATTTCCTGGTTACTCAGCAATTTACCCCAACTTACCAGTAGCCATTTACTATCAGGACTCCACTGAAAATATTTATCTCCGTCACGCATATGAAACAGGTCATCGGCGTTGAGAAGCTGAACGGTTTTACCTGATTCCAGGTCCCGCACTTTTAGCTCACGCCTGTCTGAAATATAGGCCATCTTCGTACTATCTGGAGAAAATTCCGGCAGGTAAACATCGGTGTCTTCCTCTAAGACTTTTGTTTCATCCAGAAGCGTGGAGGCAAAGAATAGTGGTTCTTCCTCACGTTGTTTTTCAGTTTTAAAGATGGTCCATTTACCTTCAGATTCTCTGGCATAGGCCACAGATTTCCCATCGGGCGTAAAGCTTACAAATCGTTCCTGTGCCGGGGTATTGGTGATCCTTTTGGTTAGGGCTCCGTCTACCGAAGTCACGAAAACCTCTCCCCTGGCGATAAATGCTATTTCCTTACCGTTAGGTGAAATCGCCATTTCGTCAACCCCGCCGTTGATCTTGATATATTTTTCTGTATTGCTAGTGGTTTGAGTGGTGATCGAAACAGCTACCTTTTTTGGAGCTTCCCCTGTTTTCATAGTATACAATTCACCATCGTATCCAAACGAAAGTACATCCTTCGCCTGGCTTAAAAATCGAACGGGATGCTTCTTAAAACTGGTTAATTGCTCGGTCTGAGCTGGATTTTCCAGGTCAAGTTTAAAAACATTGAAATTTCCATCTTCTTCGCTCAGATAGAAAATTGAATTTTCATTTTCCGAGAATACGGGTTGACGATCCTCCCCGGCAAATTCGGTTAGTTTCTTATGAGATCCATCCGTTTTATCGTAGATCCATATATCGCGCGTGATAGAAGAAACGTGATGCTTTCGCCATTCATTCTCGTATCCTTTTTTATCATGATAGATCATTTTTTTTCCATCCTTACTTACCTGCACTTTTTCCGCCGGAATGGTAAAAACCTGACCTACCCTACCTGTTTGAACGGGAACCGAATAGAGTTCGGGTTGAGAGGAAGTAGGATATTGCCTATGCGAGGCCTTATCCTGCCGAACCGCACCAAAGATCACATTTTGATCGTCTGCTGAAAATGTATAAGGTTCTTCATCATTACTGTGATAGGTGAGACGCGTAGCTTCCCCTCCATTAGCATTCATTACAAAAATGTCAAAATTGCCATAACGATTGGAAGCGAATGCGATCTTTTTACCGTCCTTACTCCACACAGGCATATAATCATGAGCATCGTGGAAGGTGATTTGTTTCGCATCCCCTCCTGAAACAGGAACCGTATACAAATTCCCTTTGTAAGTAAAAACGATCTTTTCGGCATCTGGAGAAATGCTCTGGTAGCGGATCCAATTTGGTTTTTCCTGGGAAAGGCCTGAGAAAATCACGCCTAGAAGGAATAGAAAGCTAATTTTTATCTTCATAAGTTTTATCCGGTTAAAATTAAAACTGTAAAGATGTCAAAAATTATGAGAATTCTATTCGCACAGGTTTCATTATATATTTAGCGCTTTCCCGGACGATATAAATGTAAGACCTGAAACCATTAATTTTTAAAAATTGTAGTCAGTAATCATAAGTCCAAGGCTCCCTAAAAATAGTACCGACCACAACCAGGTTCTCCACCAGTTCTTGATCACCAGGCTGTTTGTGATCTCTTCACAAGGTTTATCTGGACTAATGGAATTATGCAGCGGAACAAATATGAGAAAGGTTAATATCCAGGTCAGCAAAATGATCACCAGGCTGCCCCAGGTGTATAAGTTCTTCTCCTGCCATAACTGAAGAATGCACACTGCAAGCTGCGCGATCATAAGAGGACCCACGATCACCCCTATACGCTGTGTGTATATGCTATGCCATTTCCCGAGTTCCTCCTGCCTATAATGGCAAAGTCCAGGGTAGATGACCAGTTGGACGGTCCAGATCAACACCATCAAACCAAAATCGAGTAATAAACGAATCGATAACAGGTCCATTTTTTTCTGATTTAGCCTGAAAAATAAGTCATTTAGAAGAATAGGCCAATTCTACTGGTAACCGGCTGCCTGTAGATTAAAAAGTTCTGCATACAACTTATCGTTCTGCATCAGTTCCTGGTGAGTTCCTATTTCAAGCACCGCCCCATCCTTAAGCACCATGATGCGGTCTGCGATCCGCACCGTGCTGAATCGATGCGAAATGATCACCGCGGTTTTTCCCTGGGTAAGCTGAATGAACCTCTGAAAAGCCTCGGTTTCTGCCCGGGCATCGAGGGCCGAGGTTGGCTCGTCAAGTATAAGAACTTCAGAATCTTTCATGTAGGCCCTGGCGATGGCTATCTTTTGCCACTGTCCGCCGGAAAGATCCTTCCCATGCTTGAACCTTTTCCCCAGCGGTTGTTCATAACCCAGCGGAAGGTCTTCCACCACCTCCCGTGCCAGGCTTTTCTCTGCTGCAGTATCGATACGAGACTGATTCCTGATCTCGTCGATCTCACCAATGGCAATATTTTCCCGAAGGCTCAGTTCGAATCTTACAAAATCCTGGAATATCACTCCAAAATACAGGCGGTAAGCCACCTGGTCATAATTTTTCACCGGGATATCATCCAGCAGGATCTCCCCTTCGGTAGGTTCGTAAAACCGAAGCAGGAGCTTGATAAGTGTGGTTTTCCCAGCGCCGTTCTCTCCTACAAATGCCAGCTTTTCTCCTGCTTTGAGCTCAAAATTGATATGGCGGACCACCCATTTTTCAGATTTGGGATATTTAAAGCCTACATCCCTGAACTCAAAACCTTTTTTGATCTTTTCAGGCAGTGACAGGGATTCCTCCTGAACATTTTCAGCCGGACTCAGGTCCAGGAACTCAAAATAATCCTGAAGATACAGGGCGCTATCCGTGATACTAGTAAATCGCGTAAAAAACCCCTGCAATTTCGACCTCAACCTATTGAAAGAACCCGACAGGAATGTGAGATCACCAAGGCTGAAAATACCAGCCACTGTTCTAAAAATGATAAAAACATAGGCCCCATAATAAGCTCCGGTTCCAATTACATTAAAAAAAGCACCCCACCCGGCCCGTTGTTTCGCCAGTTTTTTGCTTTGCAGGTAATAAGTATCGGAAAGCCCCTTAAATCGATCGGCCAGGTAATTCGAAAGCCCGAACAGTTTAACCTCCTTAGCGGTCACATCACTCGCCCCGGCGTACCTAAGATAATCCAGTTCCCGTCGCTCCTGGGTCCAGCTTCTTGCCAGGGAATAACTGGTCCCGCTGAATTTAATTTCGTTAATGATGGTGGGAACTATGGAAACTACCAGTAAAACGATCAGCCAGGGTTCAAAACTTACCACCCCGGTAAGCAGGGAGATGATCACTACCAGGTCTTCGGCCTGGGTTAAAGTATTCGACATCAGCGCGACCCTTCCGGTA
Organism: Christiangramia oceanisediminis; assembly: GCF_022570735.2. Taxonomy (GTDB): domain Bacteria; phylum Bacteroidota; class Bacteroidia; order Flavobacteriales; family Flavobacteriaceae; genus Christiangramia; species Christiangramia oceanisediminis. The sequence continues at coordinate 366,748 of NZ_JANCNS010000001.1, forward strand.
GTTTGCTGCCTGGCCCGTTCCAGCTTGTCGTAAAATTCAGAATCCTCCAACTGGTCCAGGTTGAGTTCCGAAGTCTTTTTAATAATTCGAACCGAGGTATCTATGGAATACTGGTCTCCCAATAAAGAATCGCTCAAACTGATGCCCCTGCTCAGCAGGTCAGATAAAATCGCCAATCCAAATTCAGCCGCCACAAGCATCCAAAGCCTTTCCAGGTCTTTGCTTTCGGCCGCGATCTGGATCACTACCTCATCGATGATCAGTTTGCCCAGCCAGAGCATGATAACCGGTAAAACGGCGTTCAACAGCCTTCCGCTGATATTAGCATAGAACAGCATTGGATTCACCTTTCTGATCTCCTTAAAAAATCGAGGGATGAACTTCAGGGAGGCAAAGCTCTCCCTGAAATTGATATTATTGGTTTCGAATGATTTTTTTGGTCTTGGCAATTATTATCTATTTTATCCTTTTGCAATTTAAGGCTTGTTTTTGAGAAAATTTCAGGCACACAAAAAACATCCCGAAGGATGCTTTTTTTTTGAATTATGATCTACATGTTAGTTGGAAAGCTCCTCATTTTTCACAAACTTATAGGACCAATCATCCCATTCAAGCTTCATTAAAATTGAAACCGAAGGGGAAGTGAAATGCTAATCGATTTCCAAATTCCAGGCTTTGAAGAAAATCAAATAAAGCATAAATAAGAGAAATTAGTAAATTAGGCTCGACTTATACCTGCTCATAACTATGAAATATATTCAACTGCTGGCCATTCTCTTTTTAACACTGAACCTTGCCTGTAATAATTCGAAATCTGAAAAGAACCAGAATTCCCCAGCTGAAAAAGAAATTGCAGCAGATATTACCTGGGGCGAAAACCCATGGCCCGAGATACGCAAAAAAAGAATAAACGAACTGCTTCCGAAAGCTTTGGATGCAGCAGAAGTTGATGCCTGGCTGGTGATTTGCCGCGAGAACAACAACGACCCCATCGCCGATCATATAGGCGGTGAGAATGCTGGAGGTACAGCCGCTTTCCTTTTTTATAATGATGAGAATGGCTTCCACTCCCTTGTATTTTCCCCATCGGGAGAGTCAAAAGCACTGGACGACCTGGACATTCATGATTCGGTGGTGAGCGTAGACCGAAATGCTTCAGCCATGGAACTGGCTGCCGACTTTATCAGGAAAAAAGACCTTAAGAAAATAGCCGTTAACTCTTCAGAAAGTAATTCGATGGCTGATGGCCTATCCTATACCCAGCGACAGGAACTGGAATCCTACCTCGGAAATTTAAAAAACCGACTGGTCCCCTCAACCGAAGTTGTCTATGAATGGCTTGCAATTAAACTACCGGAAGAAGTGGAGATCCTTAAAAAAGCGGCCGCATTAACCGCGGAATGGCAGATCGAAGCCTACCAAAAGGTGGTTCCGGGCGAATCCACCGATGCCGATATCGCCAGGTTTCTCAAAAAGAAAATGGCAGAGAACGGGGTGACCGATGGTTGGGCACCGGATCAAAACCCTAATGTGAATTCAGGGCCCGATCGCGGACATTCCCATGCCACAGATAAAGTGATCATGCCGGGAGATGTGATACAGATCGATTTTGGAATAAAGGTACACGACCGGTGGGTGAGCGATATTCAACGTTTTGCCTATGTGCTGAAAGAAGGGGAAATGGAAGCTCCCGAAAATATTAAGCATTACTGGGAAAGCGCAAAAGCAGGTAACAGGGCAGCACTCGCAGCCATGAAACCGGGCACCAAAGGTGTGGATGTAGACCGTGCCCAGCGCGTTTTGATGGAAGAAGCAGGATCTGAATACGTCATGTGGAGCACCGGTCACCCGGTGGGTTATGTGGCTCATGACGTAGGACCAAACCTTGGCGGGTCGCAGGCTTCTCACGTAAGACCTGCCGCGGAGAAAGAATTAAAAGAAGGAATGACCTTCGCCTTCGACGGGTTTCATGCCTGGAAGCTTCCCAATGGAGAACTTAAAACCATCTCGGTAGAAGAAATGGCGGTAGTTACCGAAAATGGAGCTGAATACCTTATCGAGCCCCAGGAAGAGCTGGTGCTGATCAAAGCTTAAGACAATTTATCACACATTAAACCTTGCTTTTAGTTTTTTGAAGTAAAAGCTTCGGAATATCAGCTTCACCTAGCCTTTTCTTATATAAGATTCTTATCATCCTTTAAGGACTATTACGCCTTGAATTTTAAAAATTTTTCAATTAAAATTTTAAGTCTTCATTGCTCGAAATTACGTTTTATATTCTGATTTTCAGTATTTTAGAGTTGATAATATTTTATCAACCAAACAATTACAACTATGTTACACATCAAAAAACTATCAATTTTTTGTGCACTGGCAGCATTTTTATTTGTTGCCTCGTGTAAAGATGCTGAAAAGGGAAATAATGAGATGGAAGCTGAACGGGATTCGGCTTATGAACTTCCATTAAAAACCGATTCTGAAGAGGCAATGCAGGCTTTTGAAGAAGGACTGGAACATTTTGATCATGGTAATTCCAGAAAAGCCCGGGACAAATTTGACGAAGCGCTGCAACATGATCCAGAATTTGTAACCGCCCAGATGTATAGAAGTTATACCGCTAATTCGGCTACAGACTGGGCGACCAACCGTGAAAAGTTTATGGCTATGAGGGATAAGGCCAATGAAGCCGAAACAATGATGATGGATGCAACCGATGCTGCCATGAAAAGCGATATGAACAGGGAACTGGAAATCAGTAAAAAAATGGTGGAAAAATATCCGGAATCTCCACGGGCTCAGGATAATCTTGCCATTTATTATAATAAAAACGATCAGCAGGAAAAGGCCAGAGAACACTGGAAAAAAGCTCTTGAGCTGAATCCTGAATTTATCCCTGCCATAATAAGCCTGGGGGCTTCATATCTATTCGATTCACCAAAGGATAAATCGCAGGCAAAAAAATATTTCGATAAGCTTGTAAAAACCGCTCCAGACAGTCCGCGTGCTCATATCCTGATGGGAGATTATTACCGGGATCAGGATCAACTTGATCAAGCTTTAGCAAGTTATGAAAAAGCAGCTTCCCTGGACCCGGAAGACGAGGTAGCCCTGGAAAAATCAGGACACGCAAATTCTATTTTAGGAAATTATGAGGCAGCACGTAAAAATTTCAAGGATGCGCGGAAGCTTAGTGAATATGGAACCAATTTTTCCGGGGAAGTGAATACTTATGTATACGAGGGCAAACCGGATGAAGCCCTGAGGTTCCTTGAACAAGGAATAGAATCGGTCGATGCCATGGATATACCTGAAAGCGCGAAAACTATCCCAAAATTTCAGGCTTATTTTGATGCAGCACAGATTGCGATGTATCACGGTGATTCAAAACGTTTGGAACAAATCGTGAATAAAATGAAAACCGTTTCAGAACAACTATCCACAGAGGCTAAAAGCCAGTTAATTGAAGCAGATCAAAAGTCACTGATAAATTACTGGGAGACCATGGTCCTGGTTTCCAACAAGAAATACGATGCTGCACTGGAAAAAGCGGAGTCCATTAAAACTGCTGTAAATTCTATAAATACATCAGACAAGTTATATCCATATCATCGCGCTGTTGCCATTATCAATTATAAGATGGGTAATACCGAGCCGGCTCTGGAACATATCAATCAAACTGACGTTGATTATATCCAGGATAGATACTGGAAGGCCAAGATCCTCGAAAAAGCTGGAAATACAGACGAGGCAATGTCAATGTATGAAGAGATCGCTAAAGAAAGATTCAATAGTATTGAATTCGCTTTAATCCGTAAAGAGGTAGATCAAAAAGCAGCTGAGAATAGAGCCAGCTAATTGAAAAGTCAACTTTATTGAATTAGCCTTCCTGAGAATGGAAGGCTAATTTTTCAATTTCTTTGCTACAGAACCTTTAGAGTAAAGAGGGAACCGCAAGAATAATATTACTTTTCAGCCTCCGCTAACTTTTTAGTATCGACATATTGCTGGAATGACGTGATTTTCCCTTCATCACTGAGCTTCCAGAGATGAGCAGCCTGGGCATTGTAAGTCTTTCCAGTTGCTTTTACCTTGCCATCATACCTAAGGGTAGCCAGCACCATATCATCCTCCATACCATGGATTTTCACATCCTGCAATTCAAAGTATTCGTGATTTTCTCCAAGTTTTGTAAATACGCCTTTTAAAACGGCATCCGGGCCGATATAGGGATTACCATCGGCCAGTGAATTGCTTTCGGCTTCGTTCCATTCGATGCTGGAATCCATTGAACCCAGAACCGTTGCCATATCACCAGTTGCAAAAGCCTTGTACAAAGAGTCAATAACCTGAACGTTTTTTTCAGTTTTCATAATATTCGATTATTAATTATTGCCTACTCTGGTTGGTTTTCGGCTTTCCCGTTTTTAATCTTTAATAAGATCGGCATTTTTTAAATTCTATGCCTGAAAACTTACTCATATTTTGATCCCACTTTATCCATTTTAGTAATGTATAATATCGCTTACAGAACCCTGATTGGGCACGAATTGGGCTTTATGCTTAAAAGCACCTACCATGAGTTAATTTACTTCAAAAAAAAATTAAAGTAAATCACTGGTGCTTTTCAATTTCGTTCCTTAATTGGGCCAGTAAATCGGTAATATAAGACATAAGCCTGCCACTGGATTGATGAATAATTCTATGATGCAAATGCAACATACCTATTAAATTTTCCTGAAATTCCGGAGTAGCTTTAAGGGCCTGGACAAATCTCTCGTAATCTCCTTTTTTTAAAAGTAGAATTTCCTCCCTGGAATAGGCTGTTCGCTGTTCGGATGTAAGCACCTTATTGATACTTTTTTCCATTTCAGTCCTGGAATCAATAAGGGCCAGGTTCCAATTCTCCCTGGTCTTATCCCTGTTATAATATTCCAGCAGGTCATCTTTAAGATCCTTATTCTTTATAATCTTTATACCCCCTGTGGCTCTGAGATCCTCGATAGTATTTTTCAGAATATCAACAAACTGAACAAACCCGGCCTGGGAAACCGAATGAATTAGAGCCAGGGTATCTTTATAATAATTATTTCTGGGCCATTCTACTGAATCAATAGAGGTTCTGGTTATTTCATAATTATTATTTATAAACTCCAGTACGTTATTGATCTGTCTTATATTTCTTTGTGCATTCCTGATCTTGAATTCAACTTCAAGGGAGTCCTGAAGCAGATCCTGATAAAGACTCTCATAATAACTTACTTCAAGGTTTTTAAGCTTTCGCTCCTCATTCCAATTGTTGATTTGTAGTGCGATCAAAATCCCAATTACTACAAGAATAATTTCTCCGATGGCATAAAGTAGGTAGCGGTTAAACCTGTTTTCCCGGAGTAAGCGCCTGCGGATATTTCTGAAGAATTTAATCATCAGAATTAAGCTCTTTTTTTATCATTTTTATAATATTCTCAGCCCGGGTTAAGGTCCGTTGATAGCTCTGTAAGATTCCAGAATTAATATTGGTTTTGATATCTATTGCATTTTGGATAAAAATTTTATCCTCTTGAGTAAGGGCAGCTTTCTCCAAGTGATAAATTCCTCCTTTCATCTTTAAGAGTGTTGGCCCTATCGTTTCACGTGTATAAACATCATTGGAATTGTTCCATTGAGAAGTAAAATTGTTGAGATAGTTATAATAAACATATAGAGAATCTACTAACTTTTGATTCTTAATAAGGTCAAGTTTGCCCGTCGCAATCAAATTCTCAATTACAGACTTTTGTGGTGAAAACCGGAAAATAGTGCTTAAATAGCGGGCAATGGAATCCTGTGTAAATTCTTTGGAATGTTCATCATGAATTTCTTCGCTCAATCTTTTAAATTCTTTCTCAGTCCTATCTATTTGCCGAATTCTAAATTTTAAGAAAATAGTGTCTTCCTGAATATTCTTTTCTAATTTTTCCAGGTAAAACCGTTCCTGTTTACGATTGTGTTTGTAATTATTCCATTCATTTATCTGCAGGGCAATCAAAATCCCAATGACCACCAGAATGATCTCACCAATGGCATAAAGTAGGTAGCGGGTAAACCTGTTTTCCCGGAGCAAGCGCCTGCGGATATTTCTAAAGAGTTTGATCATCCGCTTCTTATACTTTTTCGTTAGAAGAATACTTATTTAATACCTCCAGTAACTCATTGGTATATTCCAGCATTTCCTCATATCTACGATGTCTGTTAATATGAGCATTCCAGTACCAATTAAAGGCTATAAATACATCCTTGCTTTTAAATAGTTCTTCTGGCTCTACAGGAAATGGTACCCGATCAATTTGTAATGGTGTTTTATTTAAACCTCTGGCTTTAATTTTTGCTATAACCCTTAAGGAATCAGGATTTTTCCAAGGTTCACGAAATTGAACTTCTTCTTCAAGAGTAAAAATATCATCCGGGAGTTGATGTTTAAATTTTTCCTGAGCTTTACGGAAATAGGTTTCTTCATAGCGATCTATATCCTTTAAGGTATAATCAACTTTTTCGAGGTATGTATTTATTGCAGTACGCAACTCTAGATGGCTCAACAAATCTATCTTACCGGAATTAATAAGTGCTCTGGCTGTCCCCAGTGGTGGGCTGTACTGCCGACTAACCCCAATTGAATTCAGAAAATAACTAAGTGAATCCTTAGAGTATGGGACCTCATTTTTCCAAAAAAGACGTAGAATCTTGGCACTGGTCTGTGCTTTTTCTAGATACAAAGAAGAAACCTCCTTGATTTCATCCTGAGATTTCTGTAAATCGGACTGCATTTGGATTAAAACTTCGTTCTCCCATTGCTGCCTGTTTCTTTCATTGTTCCACTCATTTATCTGCAGGGCGATCAAAATCCCAATGACCACCAGAATGATCTCACCAACTGCATAAAGCAGGTAGCGTGTGAACCTGTTTTCACGAAGTAGACGCCGGCGTATGTTTCTGAAGAATTTAATCATATTCTTTTTTTCCGGTCTCTGCAATGAGTTGAACTAATACAAGCCTTAACTCTTTTAATACATTTCTAGTTTGCTGATACATGAATAGTTTATCATCAATATGATTTTCAAATTCAGGATCTAAAAACAAATTGCTATTATCCATACCAAGCAAGGATCTTCTATATCTAAAATTATGGTTGTTTACATCCACATTTCTCAAGGATCCATTTTGTTTAATGTAAGAAATAATTTCATCGCCTTTTTCTCCCGTACTTTGGTCAACATCTCTCAGTTTGTTCATTAGTCGTGACCATTTATAGAGTAAAAGTTTGAGTCTTTCATTCTTGAGATCTGCAATACTTCCGGAATTACCCAGATTATTAAGCAAATATTCACTTGGTCTCCAGCTTGGGGAATAAAGGGCTTTGGAGAGCAAACTATCCAGCTGAGTTTTAGATTTTGTTTGCTGGGATGGTTTAAAATGATCAAAAACCTCTTCCAGGGATAGAATTAATTTATCCATTTCTCTAGATACGGAATCTAATTCCGTCAGATTATCCCGGAATTCGGTGTGCAAATTTTCCAATAACTTGTGTTTTCTAATATCCGCCTTTCGGTTTTCATTCCAATTGTTGATCTGAAGAGCAATTAGAATCCCAATTACCACCAGGATGATCTCCCCAACCGCATAGATCAGGTACCGGGTAAACCTGTTTTCCCGGAGTAGTCGGCGGCGGATATTTCTGAAGAATTTAATCATGTTCGGAATAGTAAGTATATTCTAAAAATTTTACCAGAGCCTCTGTTCTTTTAAGATGTCCTTCTAAATAGTCTTCGGAGATATAGGTTTGCACGACACCATTAAAAAGATGAATTTTATTGAAATATTCCAATTGCAGAGCAGTGTCGGTACTTATTCTAGGAAATTTCTTTCCAGTTTCCTTACCATCATCAAAGTATTCCTTTTCAAAAAAAAGATAATTATGAAAAAGCTTATTTTGGAGATTTAGGGCTTCCCAGTAAACTTTATCATATACCTGAGTCTGTATTCCCAGATCTTCGAGACTCATCAAAAATGCTGCTAATGAATCTGCAACCTGTTCCCTTATTACCGACTTTTCCAAATTCGGAAGTCGGGAAAGAGTTCGGTTTTGATTTTGAAAAGTGGTTTTATTCAGCAGGCTTAATAAAGACAATTTATAAAGTACGTTCTGATTGTCAAGATCATTCACCTTTTGCGAATAGGTTAATAGACTATCCAGCCTTTCGGTTTTTATCTGGTTTCGATCAATAACTTCATCTAATAAACTGAGATCATTCCTTAAATCTGTAATCATATCTGTCATCAATCCCCTCTCTAATTTTCTGTCCTGTTGGTTTTCGTTCCAGTTATTGATCTGCAAAGCGATCAAAATCCCAATTACCACCAGGATGATCTCCCCAACTGCATAGATCAGGTACCGGGTAAACCTGTTTTCCCGGAGTAGTCGGCGGCGGATATTTCTGAAGAATTTAATCATCAAGATTTTTCTGAAGTTTTTCCAATAATTCCTGAATAGCTTTATGATAATCAACGATCATTCTATCTTCGCTCCAGGTTCCCCTTATAACCGCTTTTAAGGCATCTTCGATTTCTGGCCTGGCTCTTAATGAAATTAGAGTTTGGTCAGCATACGGAATAATAGAATCGGGATATACGGAAGGGTCTTCATTAGCATCCCGAATATTGTAGACCCAACGCTGAGCCTCCAAGGGCATGGCAGATACGGCATATGGTAAGTATTGTTCGAAAACCCTTGACTTTTGCAATTCCTGACTCGATTTCATAAAGTCATCCAACCTATAATACGCTGCAACCTCTTCCCGTATGGATTTTTCCATGAATTGAATATTACCAGTTGCAATAAGGTCTTCGTAAGTTGCTCTTGCCATTTGAGGAAGCCCGAACCGCCCTGCCTGATCAACCTGAACCAAAAATAGACCCGGATTTTTATAATAATTAGATTTTATATTATTAAGAACTTCGTTCGCAGCTTTCCTCCTGTTGGCAACTGCTTTCTCTAGGCGATCTAAGGATTGTACATCCTGCCTTAAATCGTGCTGGATATTAATTAAATACTGTTTCGCTAATTTTTGTTCCTGTATATTCCGATTCCAATTATTTACCTGCAAAGCGATCAAAATCCCAATTACCACCAGGATGATCTCCCCAATTGCATAGATCAGGTACCGGGTAAACCTGTTTTCCCGGAGTAGCCGCCGGCGGATATTTCTGAAGAATTTGATCATTCTTTACTACTTGGCCCTTTCCTTGGTAGCCTGCCAGTTCACCGCTTCCCATTGCCCATTTCGTTTTACGAATGTGCCGCTGTTCAGGTAGGTATTCTTTTCTCCGGCGTACGCTTCTCCCACCAGTCGAAAAGCAACTATAGCCGTATCATCATAAATATTGATCTGCACATCTTCTGCAGACCAAACCATGCTATTCCCGGAATCCTCTTCTGCATTTCTCACACCATTCATGAGCTGCTCTTTCCCAAAGCGTTCACCAGAAGAACTGGTATAGATGAGATCTTCAGCCCAAAACCGGTCGTGGATTTCCAGATCATTCTTCCCGGCCCCCTCAAGGAAATCATCAAGCAACCGGGTCAATTCTTTTTTAGCCTGCTCATCCTGGGATTGAACGAACTGCGGTATAGCCACTAATAGCAGGATCACGATAAATCTTTTCATAATAATCTAGTTATTACCTCGAATTGGATAAGGTGGCGTCTCCATCTCTTTTGGCGGATTATTCCTGAGCTGCTCCATTACTACTTCTATGGCTTTTTGCAGTTGCGGATCGTTGCCTTTGATCACCTCCTTAGGCAGTTGCTCTACCTCGATATCTGGCGGAACTCCTTCATTTTCTACCCTGAAACCGTCCTCAGTATAGAAAGCTACATTAGGGGCGGTAACGATCCCTCCATCGATAAATTCAGGATACCCCAGCACTCCAACGAGCCCGCCCCAGGTTCTTTTTCCTATAATGGTTCCCAGCTCGAATTTTCGGAACATCCAGGGCAGGTAATCCCCACCGGAACCAGCCGTCTCATCGATCAGCATCACCTTTGGGCCCTGTATGGAAGCGCTTGGCGATTTAAGATCTTTCCCGTAGCGGAAGTTCCAGTAAGCCTGCTGTGGTTTTTTCAGCATGTCTATATAATAATCGGCCAGCTGCCCGCCTCCATTAAAACGTTCATCTATGATGACCGCCTTTTTATCAGCCTGCGGAAAGAAATACCGCTTGAAATACTCGTGCCCTGCATCTGCCGTATTCGGAACATAGACGTAGGCCACCTGTCCATTGGTAGCCTCATTAACCTTTTTGATATTTCCTTCGATCCAGTCTCGATTTCTGAGGTCTCGCTCGCTCTCAACCGGGATCACCTTTTCTATCCGGGAATTGTTACTGTTCGGGCTCGGACTCACGGTGATGCTTACAATCTTATTGGCTGTGTTTTCAAAGAATTTAAAAAGGTTATCGCTGGCCGTCATTTCCTGCCCGTTGACCGCCAGGATATAATCACCTTCATTTACGTTTACGCCGGGTTCAGTTAATGGGGAACGCATATCCGGGTTCCAGTTCAAACCTCCGTAGATCTTCTTGATCCTGTATCGATCATTGTCGACTTCATAATCGGCTCCCAGCAAGCCACCCTGAATATTTTCAGCGGTTTCGAACTCATCACCCCTACTCGAGAAACGATGGTGCCCTACACCCAGTTCACTGAACATCCACTCCATCACCTGGTACAGATCGCTCCTGGTGGTCACATGTGGCAGGAACTGGCTGTATTTATCTTTCATCTGTACCCAGTCTGCACCATGCATGCCCGGATCATAAAAATAGTCCCTGTTCACTCTCCAGGCCTCGTGAAAAATATTATTCCACTCGGCTCTCGGGTCTATCTTCACCTCAACGCTACCTAATTGCAGTGCCTGTTTATCCGGTTTTTTGCCAAGGCTGGCAATTCCGGTTTTACCTTGCATCTCGTAAAGAATCTTTTCCCCATTTGCGGAGATCTCATAAGCTGAAGCCGGCATCACCAGGGTGTCTTTTTTCTCCTTCAGGTCGTATTTTCTCAATTCGCCAGTGCCGTAATTGTGATGAACGAACTTCAGATAATAGAGTTCGCCTTCCTTAGGTGCTTCCAGGTGATCATATAATCCGGCCGAAACAGGTATATCCACGATTCGGTTTTCCAGGTTTTCGAAATCTATTCTCAAGGCAGGAGTTTCAGCCTTTTTATCTTTTTCCTCATCCTGCTTTTTCTTTTTCTCTGCGGCTTCTTCCTTTTGAATGACCTCCACATCATTCTCCTTAAAGAAAGGCGAAACCACATCTTTTTGAAGAGTAACCAGGTATAGCGAGCTGCTCATTTCCATATCCTGGTTAGACTGGTCGAACCAGTTCACCACCGGCCCTGCATCTGTTGATGCCAGCATATACAGGTATTTTCCGCTAGGGTCAAATTCAGGAGACATCACATTGGAGTATCCATCTGAAACCGGGTACGATTTATTCTGATCCAGTGAATAAACAAAGGCCTGCTCAAAATTGGTCCCGGTAATGATGGTATAGGTAATCCACTTGGAGTCATGAGACCAGTCTCCAAACAACTCCCTGAAAACGCCCGGGGTATACATCACATCTGAGGCCACCCGGGTTGTTGAATTTTTATTGAGATCATAGATATACAGGCTGCGACTGTTATCTACAAAGGCTATCTTCTTACTATCAGGAGACCAATGCGGATACGCATAGAAACCAGCCCCATCTAATTTCACCTTTTTTACCGGGCTGCTTCCATTCTGATCGTATAAGTGCAGGGCATATTCTCCCGATTCATCAGAAAAATAGGCGATCGTTTTAGCATCTGGGGACCAGGAAGGATATTTTTCATGTACCCCAGTGGTGTTGGTGATATTTAAAGGGTCGCCCTTTTCTGCCGGAAAGGTGACAATATCTCCACGGTAATCCATCACCACCCTTGCCGCGCTGGGTGAGAGGGAGTGACTTCGAACATACTGGTCTCCTTTTACAAAACGTGGCCTCAATTCCAGAAGATCGGTGGCGATCCCAATTTTAATACGATCTGTTGTTCCGCTTCCAGGATCCAGCCTATGCAGGTAACCTGCCTGGGAAAAGATAATCTCATTTTTGCCTGCTGAAAGGTCGGTTACCGGAAAATCTTCAAAATTCGTATGTTTAGTTACCTGCCTGGATGCCGGGTCATAACTGTAAATATTAAATTCCCCATCCCGATCGCTTTTAAAAAAGACCTTGCCATTAAGCCACTGAGGTTTGGAATCGTTACTTCCTCCTTCAGGTTTCGGAATTTCGGTTACTTCATAGGAATTCGTATCATAGATCCATATCCTTGTAGCAGTTCCTCCGCGATAATTCTTCCACTGGTTAAATCGGTCGCCAAGCGGTGTATAGGCAATATAGCTACCGTCGCTGTTATAAGAAGCCCAACTGGCATGCGGAATTTCCAAGGGCTCTACATTTCCATTTTCGATGTCTACATTATATAGTTTGGCGTATCGATTGGTAAAAACATCACGCTGGGAAAGGAATAGTACCTTTTTCCCATCAGGTGTAAAATCACGAACAACATCGGGATAGGGATGCCAGGTAAGTCTTTTAGGAATCCCACCTTCCGTTGGCACTACGTAGACATCGGTATTCCCGTCATATTCCGCACTAAAAGCAATGCTTTTTCCGTCCGGAGAAAATACCGGGTTCCGCTCTACCCCTTCATCTACGGTAAGCCTTTTAGGGTAGGAACCATCCCGGTTAGCGACCCATAGGTCTTCGGCATAGATAAAGGCGATCTTCGAATCGCTGATCGCAGGCTCATGAAGCAGGCGGGTATCATCCTTATCGATTTCCAGGTCCTGGGCCCGGGTATAGATTGAACATAATAATAGACATAATCCTAGGAGCGATAGTTGTTTCATTAAAGTACTGATTGGTTAATAATTAGGCCGATTGCATCCCCAAAAAAAAAGATTGGAGCTGGCGCTTAATTGAAGGTAATAAATTAATTCTATCCCGCTCAATAAATGATATTGTCGAGGATCTTCTTCAGGTTCAGCTCCATGAGCAAATATTTTTTATCGCTTAAGAATATCCGGTTCATTTCAAATTTTAAATGGTCCAGTTCCCGATGGGAATATTCATGAAGCGCGATGGCATCACCAATTTTATCCAGGCTATCATTTTCATTATCCCGAATGAATTCGCTGTAGATCTTCTCAAAACTCATTTCGTCCACATTCATCCTTATCAGCTCGATTTCTTCAGGAGTGATGTGATTGTCGGCATTCGCACACATCAATAAGATGTAGGCCTGCAATTCGGTTTTGGACCATTGCCCGTTTTGTGTTTTCATAATACTTTTATTAAAGAGATATATCTTCTGAAGATTTTAGCCAAGGATTTCCATCAGCATTTCTTCCAGTTTTCGCTCACTCTCGCTGATGTAGTCATTGGCCAGGAACATCTCATGAATTTCGGTCTTTAACTCTTCCCTTTCATCTTTGCTAAACTCATGATGCTCCAGCGCATTCCTGATTTTACGAATTCGTTCATTCTCCGAATCATTTAAATACTCGTTATAGATCCGGTCAAAGCTTTCACCGTCAACCCGGGTACTAATGAACCTAAGTTCGGTGGGCGTTTGAACAAAATCGGCCTCCGAGCATAATAGGAGCACGTAAATTTTGAGCTCTTCACGGCTCCACCTTTGATCCTTCTGCCTGGTTTTGGTCATAGTTGTAGGATTTCAGTTAAGATTTCAGAATGCCTTCTTAACCCATTTTCAAGAAATAAGAAGCAAACCAAAGCCGGCATCAAACCGGCTCGAACCTGGTCGCTTTTTGGTACTACTCCTTCCTTGCAATGGTATTTTTCCAGTCTTCAATATACGAGGTGAATTCCTCAAATTTAGCCATTGCCTTATCCTGGCCACCAGCGATCTTTGCCATGGACTTCATCCATTCGGCGTCTTCAGGAGTCATCTTATAGTTCAACTCTTCGATACCATCCCGTATTTCCCAGATCACCATCATATCATATTCACCAAAAGGAAAATGATAGGTCGTGGGAGCCGCGATACCTGCATCCTCGTCGGCTTTTGCGAAATAATTATTGATGATCTCCATGGCCGGATCCTTTTTCATGGGACTGAATTTGATGTATGAAATTCTTACCCATTGAGGGTTGTCGTACTTTTCAGCTTTCATTTCCTGGGCTGAACCCACCTGAATACTGATCACTAAAAATAGAACTGGTAAAAGGTGTTTGAAACACTTCATAATATTTGGTTTTTGGTTAATAGCACTATCAAATAGCAAAGAACCCGAAAGGCTTATAGGGTAGGAAGGTTCATCTTCTGAGGGGGAAATGCCTTACTAATTTAAAAATTAATTTTAACTAAATGACTAACAGCCTCTTATTGATTTTAATTTTCCCTGTGCAATTTTCTATTTTTGCGACATGAATAAACGGAAACTGAAGAACAGCGAGCTGGACAGGAAGAGCATCGATGAATTTAAGAAGGCCAGCAAAACGCCAATTATCGTCATCCTGGATAATATTAGAAGTCTGAATAATATTGGATCGGTATTCCGTACTTCAGATGCCTTTCTAATCGAAAAAATATACCTGTGTGGCATCACTGCTCAACCACCGCATAAGGACATTCAGAAAACCGCCCTTGGCGCCACCAGGACCGTAGATTGGGAATACGTAGAAAACAGCCTGGAACTGGTGAAGGATCTAAAGGCTGAAGGGATCAAGGTTTATTCCATCGAACAGGCTGAAGGCGCGGTGATGCTTAACGACTTCCAGCCTCCAAAGGAAAACCTAATAGCCGTTGTGTTTGGAAATGAAGTAAAGGGAGTACAACAGGAGGTGGTCACGGCCAGCGATGCTGTTATTGAAATACCACAACTGGGCAATAAACACTCCCTGAATATTTCGGTGAGTGCAGGGGTTATTCTTTGGGACCTGTTTTCTAAGCTCAGGTCCAGGAATTAATCAACTGCCCTGTCTATTTCATCCAGGAGTTTTAAATAATCACCGCGCCTATCTACAAAATCAAGCCCTGAAATATCGATCACTTTCACCTTCATATTGCTCTGTGATTTGATGAAGTTCAGGTAACTCCTATTGATCTCTACCAGGTATTCCGGCTGAATGTTCTGCTCGTAATCCCTTCCCCTTTTCCTGATATTCTCAAGCAATCGCTCGGTATTCTGGTA
The DNA here is from genome assembly GCF_022570735.2 of Christiangramia oceanisediminis. Classification (GTDB taxonomy): domain Bacteria; phylum Bacteroidota; class Bacteroidia; order Flavobacteriales; family Flavobacteriaceae; genus Christiangramia; species Christiangramia oceanisediminis. The sequence goes on from NZ_JANCNS010000001.1 coordinate 382,026, forward strand.
CAGGTAAATGTACAATTCGGGCTTAACGAGTTCCTTGTACATCAAATGAAATAATTTATGATAGAGAGCATATTCATCTTCGTGCAGTGTGATGCGGGCGAAAATAAGGGACTTAAAGACGTCGTAATCTGAAATCACGAATTCCTTAAAAAGATCATACTGCGCCAGGTCATCGGCCAGCTGCTGGTAACGGTCGGCCAGAAATGACATTTCAAGCGGAAAGGCATACCGGTCCTTGTTCTCGTAGAATTTTGGCAGAAACGGGTTATCTTTAAATCGTTCCAGGATGAGTTTGGCGTTGAAATCTTCAGAAACCATCGTGGAAAAACTGGTCTTCCCAGCCCCGATATTCCCCTCTACGGCAATATAATTGAAAGAAGAAAACCGGTAATCTTTTTGAGGATTCTGAAGCTGGGCTTTAAAAAGGTTTATTTCTGACTGATCTGGGGTTTCCTTAAGCAGTAAAGAAAAACTTTTCTGAAGAACAGGGTGTTTCCAGGATGCTGCAAGATCATTGAGGGGCTTTAAAACAAAAAGCCTGTTGGGAATGCCCTGGTGAGGCACTTTCAAATCTGGCAGATCGATCACTTCTTCCCCGTAAAGTAACAGGTCCAGGTCTATCGTCCGGTCCTGGTATTCCGAAGGATTTTTGCGTTCCCTGCCCAATTCGGTTTCGATTTCTAGCAATTCAAAAAGCACCTGTTTTGCTTCCAGTCGCGTGGAAACATGTACACAGGCATTTAAGAAAGCTTCCCCAGCAAATCCCCAGGCGGGAGTTTCATAAACCTGGGAAACTTCCTTGATCCAGCCTATGTTTTCATGGATCTTTTCCAATGCCTTTTGCAGGTAAGCCATACGGTCACCAAGATTGCTTCCCAGCGCCAATATTACTGTTTTCGGGGATTTCAAAACTATTTAAGAAAATTTTAAGAGGTAGCGTGACATAATTTCACAGCAAATTAAGCAAATCAAATGCACATACTCTTAAATTTGTTAAAAGACTTAATAACAAAATTTGACCAGACACTCCCTGAAAAACCAAGTGAGGGCCCAGCAAAGCTATATGGTCCTTGCCGCATTGTTCATTGCCTCCCTGGTAGTATCCAACCTAATCTTTCAAAAGTTCTTTTACTGGGATTTTTTCGGGATCTACACTTTTGAAATTTCGGTGGGTATACTTCCCTACCCGGTGACTTTCCTTATCACCGATATCATTAGCGAAGTCTACGGGAAAAAGAAAGCGAACCTGGTGGTCACGACCGGCATTTTTGCCTCGTTTTTCTCCTTATTGATCGTTTATACAGCAGATGCGGTTCCAGCCACCATCTGGTCTCCAATTGGGAATAGCCTGTTGGAAAAGGTGTTTGGTGCCACGGCCATTGCTGTTTTTGCTTCCATGGTGGCTTACCTGCTCGCGCAGTATATAGATATTCAGCTTTTTCATTTCTGGAAAAGATTGACCAAAGGCAGACATTTATGGCTGCGGAATAATTTTTCCACTTTTTTATCCCAGTTCGTGGATACCTTTTCGGTCCTGTTTTTGCTCTGTAGCTTTGGTAAAATAGACTGGGACCTGTTTGGCGGCCTGTTGCTAAGTGGCTTCCTTTTCAAGGTGCTGGTCGCGGCAATGGACACACCATTTCTATATGCAGCAGTTTACGGATTAAGAAAGCTCTTTGACCTGGAACCTGCTGAAGAATTGAAATTTGAACATGTTTAACCTATTATATATACAGGCCCAGCTTGGTGCCATGAAACTTATAAATCATTAATTAACTTAAGCTTGATCAACATGAAAAAGGCTTTAAAAATATTCGGAATTGTAATACTCACCGTCATCGTGCTATTGCTGGTGGCTCCATTCATTTTTGAATCCCAGTTGAAAGACCTGGTCAAAAAAACGATGAACGACAACCTGAATGCACAGGTAGATTTCGAGGATATCGATCTTAGTATGTTCAGAAGTTTTCCCAAAGCGACCCTGATCCTGGAAGACCTCAGCATCATCAATAATGAACCTTTTAAAGGGGACACCCTTGCGACCGGAAAAGAGATCATCCTGGAAATGTCAGTCAAAGAACTTTTTAAAAGCAGTGCCGAAGCAAAGCGCATAGACGCATTGATCCTCAATGATGCCTACGTGAACATCGTTCTGGATTCACTTGGTAATGCCAATTACGATATCGCACTGGAAGATACCACGAGCACCGCTTCGGGAGGCCAGGGTTTTAGCCTGGACCTCAAACATTACGAAATCAATAATTCCAGAGTAATTTACCGGGATGAGGCTTCGAAGATCAGTCTTGATGTACGCGACCTGAACCATGAAGGTAATGGTGATTTTTCACTTGACGAATCCGAACTGGACACCTATTCTGAAGGCCTGGTTTCACTGGACTATGACGGGGTTAATTACCTAAACCAGCATTCGGTGGTACTGGACGCTATCTTCCAGATGAACCTGGAACAGCTGCGTTATACTTTCCTGGAGAACGAAGCCAGGATCAATCAGCTACCTCTTACTTTTGACGGGTTTGTGCAGGTGAATGAAGAGAACACTGAAATGGATATCAGCTTTAAGACGCCCTCTTCAGATTTCAGAAATTTCCTTGCGATCATTCCCGAAACCTATGCGAAAAATATCGAAAATGTGGAGACTCGGGGTGATTTTATAGTAGACGGAAGGATCTTTGGGAAAGTAGATGACGTATATATTCCGAAGATGAAAATCACCGTAAATTCAGAAAACGCATCTTTCAAGTATCCCGATCTGCCGAAAAGCGTGGATGACATAAGCCTGGACATGGAAATTCTGAATGATACCGGCCTGGCTGAAGACACCTACATCAATATCAACAATGCCACATTTAGAATAGATCAGGACCGTTTTACAACGCGAGCCAATATTAGCAATCTTACCGAAAACATGCTGGTAGATATGGCAGTAAAGGGAAGCATCAACCTGGCAAATATCAGCCAGGCTTACCCGCTGGATCTGGACCAGGATCTTAACGGATTGCTTACAGCTGATATCCAGACCAAATTCGATATGAACAGTATCGAAAATGAACAATATCAAAATGTACAAAGCAGCGGAACAGCCAGTATAAAGAATTTCAGGTATGCTTCTCCCGAGATACCTAACGAGGTGAAGATCGCCAACGCCAATATGAACTTTAACCAGGGAAATGTTCGGGTGCCGGAATTAAAACTCACTACCGGCCAGACCGATCTTACCGCTTCTGGTAGCCTGGAGAACCTGATTGGTTTCTTGTTTACCGATCAGCAATTGAAAGGGAATTTCCAGGCCAGTTCGAATACATTTTCGGTAAACGACTTTATGGTCGCCCAAACCGAAGAAAGTATTGAAAAAGATGAAAATGGTAACGACAAAACGGTTTCCACACCAACCGGGGAAGAAGCCGTGAAGATTCCTTCTTTCCTGGACGTGGTTCTGAACTTCAACGCCAATACCGTTCTTTACGATAACCTTCAGTTAAAGAATGCTACGGGAACTTTGGTCATCAGAGACGAGACCGCTCAGCTTCAAAATATAAAGACCAGTATTTTTAATGGGAATATCGGGTTGGATGGTATTGTTTCGACCAAAGAACAGGTCCCCACTTTCGAGATGGACCTGAACCTGAATTCAATTGACATCGCCAGTTCATTCAATGATCTTGAATTGATGCAAAACCTGGCTCCACTGGCTAGAGCCCTGGAAGGGAAATTACAATCTACTCTTAATCTTAAAGGGAAACTGAATGATGATCTCACCCCGCAATTATCCAGTTTGGCAGGGAATGCGCTGGCCCAGATTTTAACAGCAGAGATCAACCCTGAAAAAGCAGCCCTCCTCTCGAGACTTGATAGTCAGCTTAACTTTATAGATTTTAATGATATAGATTTGAGCAATCTTAAAACAAATCTTACAATTAATAACGGGATGGTTGAAATTTCACCCTTCGATTTTAACATTAAGGATATTAAAATAGGAGTTGCCGGTAGTCATGGATTCGATATGAATATGGATTATGACCTAAGCCTGGATGTACCTGCCAAATACCTGGGGTCTGAAATTGGTAGCGCATTAAGCAGACTAAGCGGTGAGCAAATGCAAAGCATGAGAGTTACCTTACCCGTAGATCTTACTGGAACTTTTCAGAATCCAAATGTTGCGCTTAATATGAACCAGGCCGTGAATAATCTTACCCAAAGGATTGCGGAGCAGCAAAAACGCAACCTGGAAGATAAAGCCGTAGGTGCTATTAATGACATTCTCACCGGAAAAAGAGATCCGAAGAAACCTTTCAAAAAAGATACTACCCGCACCGATACTTCTGCAACGAATGTTCCTACCAAAAGAGATTCGATCACCCGGTCTCAACAGGAACAGGTTAAGAATGCGGCCAAGGACATCCTGGGTGGAATTCTAAAATCAGGTAAAAAGAAAACTGACACTACCCAGCAAAAACAAAATTAATTAGGGAAGTATCCTTATCCTAATAAACACAGTCACCCTGAGCAGCCCGTCATGTGCTTGACGAAAGGCTTAAGAAGGGTGACTTTTTTTAATTATACCAGCACCTTCAGCTCTACTACAAAACCTTCGTGGCCTCGTACATTAAAAACGGTCCCGTCCTCAAAAAGCAAATACTGGCCTTTGATACCTGTAAGCACTCCTTCGTAAAATGGATTTTTACCCAGGTTCAGGGTCTTGATCTTTTCCGGGAATTTTTTCACCGGAAATGTTATCTCGGTTTCCTTATTGCTGGCCAGGTAATATTCCCTGGCTTCCTCCGGAATATACTGCTTTAACTTCTCACGAACTTCAGCCAGGTCCAGGTCCAACACTTCGTTGGTTAGCATCTTTCTCCAGTTTGTTTTATCTGAAACATGATCTTTCAAGGCTACTTCGGTGATCCCGGCAAGGTAGCGATTAGGCACCTCAACGATCTCGATGGCCTCATGAGCCCCCTGGTCTATCCATCGTGTAGGAATCTGCGATTTTCGGGTTACACCAACCTTTACATCGCTGGAATTGGCCAGGTAGACCACGTGCGGTTGCAACTGTGCCCTTTTTTCAAATTCCAGGTCGCGATCTTCCTCGTCCAGGTGCGCACGGCTTTTCTCCGGACTTATCACCCAGTCACCGGCTTGGGGAATAGATTGAAAACAGTCATAACAAAAGCCTTGCCTGAAGATCTTTTTTTCCAGGCCGCAGCTCAAACACTGGTATTTCAGGAAATTGATACTTATCTTTTTGCCAAGCAATTGGTTAAAATTGATAAAATCGTTATCCCAGACCAGGTAATACTGAACCACATCTGTGATCTCGGTTCTCATTTTCGTAAGGACTCCCTCGTAGTGCATCAGAAATTTTATTTAAGACTGAATGAAATTTTTGCAGGCTTCAAAGTTTCGATTATTTTTAACCAGGTAACGAACGCCCGCATGCAATAAGGGCTAAAGATAAAAAGAATAATGCCAATTCCATTAGTAAACTCGATCGCTTCATGGTTTCTGAAGAAAAGAATTCATCAGATGGAATTATTCATCAAATACCCTAATGAAGTCCAGCATGAACTGTTGAAAAACTTGCTTCTCAAAGCTAAAACTACCGAATTCGGTAAACGCTATGGTTTTGCAGATATTCATAATTATGAAAAGTTCAGGGACCGGGTACCTATCCAGAAATACGAGGAATATGAAGCCGATATCGAGCGTAGCCGGCTTGGAGAGTCTAATATCTTCTGGCCAACACCAATAAAATGGTTTGCAAAATCCAGCGGAACCACCAGCGCCAAAAGCAAGTTCATCCCGGTGAGCAGCGATTCGCTGGAGGATTGCCATTACGCGGCCGGAAAAGATCTTTTGTGCATTTACCTGAACAACAATCCGCAATCACAATTATTCACCGGGAAAAGTTTACGACTGGGAGGCAGCAAGGAATTATACCGCGAAAACGGAACTTCCTACGGGGACCTTTCAGCCATACTGATCGACAATATGCCTTTCTGGGCCGAGTTCAGCAGTACACCTAGCAACGAGGTGTCCCTGATGCACGACTGGGAATATAAGATGCAGGCCATTGTGGATGAAACCATTAAGGAAAAAGTAAGCAGCCTGGCCGGAGTTCCCAGCTGGATGCTTGTGTTGCTGAACAATGTACTGGAAACTACCGGAAAACAGAATTTATTCGAGGTATGGCCACAACTGGAGGTCTATTTCCATGGTGGCGTAAGTTTTGAGCCTTATGCTTCTCAATACCAGAAGATTTTGCCAAAAGAAGATTTCAGATTCTATGAGATCTATAATGCTTCGGAAGGTTTTTTCGCCTGCCAGGACCATAACGACACCAAGGAACTATTGCTCATGCTTGACTACGGAATCTTTTATGAATTCATTCCGATGGATCAATATGGTTCCGAAGAGGAAAAAGCCATCCCGCTTAGCGAAGTGGAACTGGGAAAGAATTATGCGGTTGTGATCACGACCAATGCCGGACTGTGGCGATATAAGATTGGCGACACCGTAAAATTCACTAATTTGGATCCATACCGGATCAAGGTTTCTGGACGAACTAAGCATCACATCAATGTCTTCGGCGAGGAACTCATCATCGAAAATGCTGAAAACGCGTTGAAAAAAGTTTGCCTGGTCACTAATTGCGAAATTATAGACTATACCGTGGCGCCCATTTTCATGGAAGGCAAAAAGAAAGGTGCCCACGAGTGGATGATCGAATTCAAAACTCCGCCAAAGGATTTTGACAATTTCCAGAAACAGCTGGATCTTGCCTTGCAGGAGGTGAACAGCGATTACGAGGCGAAACGCTATAATAATATGACCTTGAGAATGCCAACCATTCATGTGGCAAGGCCAAATCTATTTTATGACTGGCTGAAGAAAAACGATAAGGTTGGCGGGCAGCATAAAGTCCCAAGGCTATCCAATTCCCGGACATATATCGAGGAACTCCTGAAAATGTAAATTTCGATTGAGTATGGCTTCAGAAAAGGAAAAAATGTTGAACGAGAAGCCTTACCTGGCTTCAGATGACGAACTGGCCACTGAACGCCTTTTTTCCCAAAGTCTTTGCTTTGAGATCAACCATATTCCGCCGGCAAAGATCGAAAACAGGAATAAACTCTACCAAAAACTATTGGGATCAACCGGAAAAAAGTTTCATATCGAAATTCCTTTTTACTGCGATTATGGCTATAATATTGAAATAGGTGAGAACTTTTATTCCAATTATAACTGTACCATCCTGGATTGCGCAAAGGTTAAAATTGGTGATAATGTGATGCTGGCGCCCAATGTTAGCATCTTCACTGCCGGGCATCCAATAGATGCCGAAATGAGAAATACCGGCCTGGAATACGCCATCCCGGTGAGCATTGGAAATAATGTATGGATCGGTGGAAATTCGGTTATTAACCCAGGAGTGAAGATTGGGGATAATACGGTGATCGGCTCCGGAAGTGTGGTTACCAAAGATATTCCGGCCAATGTGATCGCAGCAGGAAATCCCTGCAAGGTGATCAGGGAGATCACAAATGAAGACAAGCATTTTTACTTCAGAAAGAGAAAATTCGAAGAATGATCTTTTTTTTGAGATCCTGAACTCAATTCAAGATGATCATCCTGATCTTTAAAAACAAAAAATCCGGAAAACTTTCGCTTCCCGGATCTTATATAAATTGATAATTTTTTACCAGTCTTTGGTCACCTTATCCACCGCTTCAATGGTTCGATCAAGGTCTTCGTAAGAAAGAGCATCACTGATGAACCAGGTCTCAAAGGCACTTGGGGCGATATAAATTCCGTTTTCCAGCATTCCGTGGAAGAACTTGTTGAATTTTCCATTTCTGGCAGAAACTGCCGCCGAATCAAAGTCGGTCACCGGTTCTTCGCCAAAATGAACCGAGATCATAGAACCTTCCCTATTGATAGTAAAGGCTACTTTATTTCTATTCAGCACATTCTGCATTCCTTTATGAAGATATTCGGTCTTTTTATCGATGCTTTCAAAGATCTCTCTTTTGGAATCCAGCTCGGCAAGCATCGCCAGGCCGGCTGCCATCGCCAGCGGATTCCCGCTTAAGGTTCCGGCCTGGTAAACCGGCCCAATAGGCGCCAAGTAATCCATGATCTCGTTTCGGGCCGCGAACGCTCCAACAGGAAGTCCGCCACCTATCACTTTTCCGAAGCAGATGATATCAGCTTTAATACCCCTTCTTTCCTGAACTCCTCCAGCAGCAAGCCGGAAGCCGGTCATCACCTCATCAAACACAAGGAGAATCCCAGTCTCGTCGCAGATCTTTCTAAGACCTTCCAGGAATCCTTCTGCGGGCGGAATACATCCCATATTCCCGGCTACGGGTTCCAGGATGATACAGGCGATCTCATCTTTATTTGCCTCTACCAGTTCCTTTACATTATCCAGGTCGTTATACTTTGCCAGCAAAGTATCTTTTGCAGTTCCCTGGGTCACACCGGGGCTGTTTGGAGTTCCAAAGGTCACGGCTCCACTCCCCGCCTGTATAAGGAACGAATCGCTATGCCCATGATAGCAACCAGCGAATTTGATGATCTTTTCCTTCCCGGTAAAGCCACGAGCCAGTCTCACCGCGCTCATACATGCTTCGGTGCCGGAATTCACCATTCGTATCTTATCGATATTCGGAACCATCTTTACCGCCAGTTCGGCAATTTTGGTTTCGATCTCGGTAGGTGTACCAAAAGAGGTTCCTTTCCTGGCCTTTTCGATCACCGCGTCTATAACCGGTTTATGAGCATGGCCTAGAATAAGCGGACCCCAGGAATTGATATAGTCAATCAGTTTGTTTCCGTCTTCATCATAGAGGTAAGCACCTTCGGCCTTTTCAACGAAAATAGGCTCCCCGCCTACCGCTTTAAATGCCCTTACCGGCGAATTCACTCCGCCTGGAATCACCTTCTGCGCCTCTGCAAATAACTCACTGCTTCTTTTATAAATCATAAAATCTAAACTTCTGCTATTTAATATTTAAAACCTGGCCTATGGAAATCGTATTCCCGTTAAGACCATTATTCCTTTTTATATTTTCTACCGTAGTATTATACCTTTTCGCGATCGAATACAAGGTATCGCCTTTTTGAACCACATGGCTTTCCCTTGCATCCCTTGTATTTTCAGTAACTTCTGAATATCGCCTATTGGGACTGCCCAAAATTTCTGAATCGTAACGATACAGCTCATATCTTTCGATCAAACTGATGAGTTTATCGGGATATTTTCGGTCTGTCGCATAACCTGCTTTGCGCAAACCTTTGGCCCAGCCTTTATAATCATCGGCATCCAGGTCAAAAAGTTCAGCATACCTGCCGCGCCCTGTTAAGAAAAGGGAATGATCCCTGAAAGAATACCGCGCATGCTTATATTTCCTGAAACACTCACCTCTTTTGTCGTCATCATGATAAACCCTTTCACCTTCCCAGTCATGACATTTTATACCGAAATGATTATTCGCTCTTCGGGTAAGATCACCGTTCCCGGCCCCCGACTCCAGGATTCCCTGGGCAAGGGTGATGCTGGCGGGAATTCTATATAGCCTCATCTCTTCCTGGGCCAGCGGAGCAAATTCTGAAATATAGCTTTCAACGCTATAACTATAAGTGCCTGGCCTGGAAACCGGTCTTTCCGGACTATCCTGCCTGTTGGTAACCACTTCCCGATCCTGGTTTCTTTGCTCTTCTTTTTTGGTGGTCACTACCTTGCGCTTGCTTCCGCAGGAACTGGCAAAAATGGCAAAAATCAAAAAGGCTAAAATTCGGCTGAATCTCATATTAATAATCGATTTGAGGCAGTTGTTTCTTTTTTAAGATCTCGTTCATCCCCTCTATTCCCTGCAATCCTCCGGTATGAATGGCGAGGATTTGCGAACCTTCAGGAAAATAAGATCGTTCTACAAGGTCAAAAATACCAAAAACTAATTTCCCGGTATAAACAGGATCCAGTTGTAGGTCGTATTTTTTTCTGAAATCATTGATGAATTCGATCAGTTCTACATTCACCTTAGCATAACCACCAAAATGATAGTTTAGTATCAATTCCCAATTAGACTTGCTTGTAAGCCCGGTGATCTCCTGCCTGAGATGATCCGAATTTAAGGCCGAAAAGCCCAAAACCTTCTGATGCTTAGCGGAAGAATTGATAAGTCCGGATACAGTTCCCCCTGTTCCAACCGACGAACAGATAAAATCAAATTTAAAATCTTCTTCTACAAGGATCTCTTCACAGCCCCTGATCGCGAGTTCATTGGTCCCGCCTTCCGGGATCAGGTAAAAATTCCCAAATTTCGACTTTAATGTCTCAATAAATTCTTCTGAATCTTTTAACCGGTAATCCTGCCTGGAAACAAAATGCAACTGCATTCCGCAGGATTCTGCATATTCAAGAGTGGGACTCCACTTTTCAGGCTCATCCTTTAATTCTTCTCCTCTAATTACTCCTATGACCTCAAATTGAAATAATTTTGCAGCGGCCCCCAGTGCTGCGATATGATTGGAATGTGCTCCACCGAAACTGAGCAATTTCTGATAGCCATTTTCGCTGGCCTGCTTCAGATTATACTTAAGTTTTCTGAACTTATTTCCCGAAACATCGGGATGTAACAGGTCTTCTCGTTTCATAAAAAGCTGGATATTCCCAGGCAATTCGGTTATGAACTGATTGGGAATATCGTTTTTCTGTTGGAAAAGCGGGTCCTGCATAGTGCAAAACTAAGCCATGCAATTCAGAAAGATCAAAGAAATTTTAGAAATGCCCAGAATGGCCTTTTTTTGAGATATGCCAGGTCATTTTCCCGGCGATAGGCCTCGCGCTCAAAACTGATATTCCGGTAGGCCAGCATCCAATCCCTGCAATCGATAAATCGAACCAGGAATTCGATCCCGTACCATATATAGAAAAAGACCAGCAATAATTCCAGCTGTTGCCTTAAATGTATCCTCTCATGGTTGATGAACAGCTTATCAGCCTTCAGTTCCTTGTTTTCCAGGATCACAAAAGGCCAGAGACTTATCCCTTTAAACCTGCCTGAAAGCAATATCTTGTTCACCACCAAAATCATGGATTCAAGATAAGAAATTGTATTTTAGCCCCATGAATTTTCAGAGAAAAAGAATCCCCCTGGAGGAAGGAGATTATTATTTAACACCCGAAGGATACCGGTGCTTTACTGAACAATACCATTTAAAACGAGGCTACTGTTGTGAAAGTGGATGCAGGCACTGCCCTTATGGATACGATCCCAAAACCAACAGCCAGGATTAACAGAATTTAATCCGCAGGGATCTAACTGAACTATTAAGGCATGATTGTTGAGGCTTTATAAGCAATCATAGAAGTCTTTTAAAGTAGTTTTTAAATTGCATTCAGAGGGCTTCATCAACTTATAATCAAACTCAAAATCAAGCATTTGGGAAATTGAAAAATTTCGACCATGCTTTGTTCAAAATAAATATCGAACTATGAAATTAGTGAAAATTACTACTCTGTTTTTTGTACTTGCCCTGATGACATCATCCTGTGCGAGTATAAGTGTTGCTTCCGATTATGATCGCGAGGCCGATTTTTCCCAGTATGGAACCTACGCTTTCTTTAAACCAGGAATTGATAAAGCAGCTATTTCAGATCTCGACAAAAAGCGAATCCTTAGAGCCATCGAAGACGAAATGTCTAAAAAAGGATTTACAAAATCTGAAAACCCAGATCTGCTTATCAGCATTTTTACCAAGACCAATGAAAATATTAATATTTACCAGAACAATTTCCCATACTGGGGCTATGGATGGGGCTGGAACCCATGGTACTGGGGAACCGGATTTAACACGGTAAGCCGCACCAGCGAAGGAACGCTGTATATAGACCTGATTGATGCCACAGACAAAGAACTTGTATGGCAGGGAATGGGTACCGCAGCTTTGGCGAAAGAGGTTAACAAAAAACAGGAACGAATAAATGATATCGTCGCCAAGATCATGGAGAAATATCCTCCAGGTCGTGAAAAATAAATTTAAACTTCAGCCCCTATTTGAGGGGCTTTTTTAATCCCGGAATCAGCGAGAAACTTTCAATGTGTGTATCAAATTTTGTACTTTTAACGCAAACGTTTTAGTAAACCCGAATCATGTTAGATAACATCCAATCGAACGAGATACTTGACAGGCTTCCGGCCCATCTTCAACAATATATCAAGCCACAGAATTATGACGATTACACCCCGATAAACCAGGCGGTCTGGCGCTATGTAATGCGAAAAAACGTGGATTATCTTAGTAAGGTCGCGCATGATTCTTATTTACAGGGATTAAAACAAACAGGAATATCTATAGACAGTGTCCCAAATATGTACGGGATGAACCGGATCCTGAAAGAAATTGGCTGGGCAGCGGTGGCCGTTGACGGATTCATCCCCCCTGCTGCATTCATGGAATTCCAGGCTTATAATGTACTTGTAATTGCCAGTGATATTAGGCAATTAGAGCATATTGAATATACTCCTGCTCCTGATATCATTCACGAGGGAGCAGGGCATGCACCCATCATCGCCAATCCTGAATATGCCGAATACCTTCGTAGATTTGGCGAAATTGGCTGTAAAGCCATTTCGAGTTCTCATGATTACGAGGTTTACGAAGCCATTCGCGAACTTTCCATTTTAAAAGAGGCCGAAGATACTCCGGCTGAAAAGATCGAAGAAGTTGAAAAACGTGTGGATGAGCTTCAGAATAAGGAAGTGAAACCAAGCGAAATGTCCCAGATTAGGAATTTACACTGGTGGACGGTAGAATACGGATTGATTGGCACTCTTGAAAATCCGAAGATCTATGGAGCCGGCTTGCTCTCCTCTATCGGGGAAAGCAAATCCTGCCTCACCGATGCGGTAAAAAAGCTCCCCTATTCTATTGAAGCTTCTAAACAGGAATTCGATATCACAAAACCTCAGCCTCAACTATACGTAACTCCAGATTTTGCTCATTTGAGCCTGGTTCTGGAAGAATTTGCCAATAAGATGGCGCTGCGAAAAGGCGGACTCGAAGGCGTACAAAAACTCATCGATTCCAAAACCATAGGCAGTATTGAATTAAGTACAGGGATCCAAGTCTCCGGAAACTTTTCTAATGTGATCGAACACGAAGGAAAACCGGTCTATATTCAAACCGAAGGAAAAACAGCACTCTCCTACCGGGAAAAAGAACTGGTAGGGCATGGCGTTTCTACTCATCCCGAAGGATTTGGATCACCAATTGGCACCTTAAAAGGCATCAACCTGGCCATTGAAGATATGAGCCCTAGAGATCTCAGGGCTTACGACATCTATGAAGGTGAGTCTGTAGTCCTCGAGTTTGAAGGCGGTGTAAAAGTTGAAGGTGAGATCATTACAGGCACCAGGAACCTTCAGGGAAAGATCATCCTGATCAGTTTTAAGAATTGCACCGTAAGTTATGGAGAAAAGATCCTGTTCAAACCTGAATGGGGCCAGTATGACATGGCCGTAGGGAAAGCTATTATTTCAGCATTTGCAGGGCCGGCAGATCATGATTCTTTTGACCTGATCAATCATACGCCATCCACAACAACGATCAAAAGCAAGAAAACTCCAGAACGTGAAGAACTGGAATCCTTATATGAATCGGTTAGGAACATACGCAACGGAGAGAACACTAAATTCTCCCTGAATGCTGCTTTTGATATCGTAAAAAAACATCACCCAAAAGACTGGCTATTATCTGTAGAGATCTATGAACTTGCAGTTGATGATGACCAGGACCTTGCTAAAGAGGTTAAGGAACACCTGGAAAAATTAAAAACACGCAGGCCGGAGGTTGCTCATTTGATAGACGATGGTATCGAAATGACCCAGCAAAAACTCGCAACCATCTAAAGCCGGATACCTTCCAGCACTTCAGAGCTTTCAATGGGCTGGCCGCGGTATTCCAGGGTCCAGCCCATACTATTTGTAAGGATATAGATCTTTTGAAGTTCACTTATCAATCGGTTACGCGCGTTGGTTTTAAGACTGGAATTCTCGATTTTTTCACGTAATCCCTTTTCCACCCGCTCTTTGATCTTGTTATAGTCCTCAGCCTCGAACTGGTTGAGATAATCCTGGGTAACATCGTAATATTTAATATTCGGGTTGATACTGATCTCCTCTTCGGGAATGCTATTTATGATCACCTTTTGATTTTCCTCGTCAACTTCTATTTCAAGTTTACTCAGATCGTAAGCCACACTTGCTTCAGCATTCACTATGATAAGCGCCTTTTTCCTGGCTGAAAGCACATCAAAGTAGAAGCTTTTTGAATTCTTATAGGTAAAGACCTGGCTAAAGCTACCTTCAGTAACCACCAGCTTGCCCACATTTCTTATCTGTTGTTGTATAAGTGCCGTATTCTCCTCCAGGGTTTCCCTTTTTTCATTCTGCTGATCCCAGTACATAAAACCCAGGATGATTACGGCAAGAAATAACAAAGCTAGAATGAAATTTTTCATAAGTTGATTTTATACCGAAAAGATAGAAAAACCTGAGAAAAATAGTGAAGATGCACGTGTTATAAAAAACTAAAGGACGGCCCCACCCGTCCTTTAGTAAATTCTAAAATCTACCCCAACAAATTTTAGAAAACAAATCATCGGTAAACGGTTGATTATTTGAGGTGTACATCCTCTGCAAATAATTCATATTTACTTCAAATTTGTTTGATAAAAATACAATTTTTTTAATATAAATTATGAAAATATACTTTGCTTTCTACTAAAAAATTAACAATCCCAATATTCATAAGGGCTGAGAAAAAGTTATTTCAGGGTATTTTTTATTAATTTCCTCGATTTTAGCTTGTAAACGTGTAAGAAATTTCCTATGATTTACTGAATTTCCTTCTCGTGAACGATGAGAAAGTGCCTTCTGGATCTTATCGATCTGGAGGTTCAATTCCCTTGATCCGGCAGTGAGATAACTGTAAGAAAAGAGCTTCCAGATATATTCAATTGCAAGACTACTTGGATGCAACATATCATCTGCATAGAACCGGTAATCCCTAAGTTCATCCATCAATATCTCGTAAGATGGAAAATAGGCAGCATTTTCAGCATTTTCTACAAATCGGTGCACAGCAGTGATAAGATGAGCCTTACTCCGTTGGTTTTGAACAAGCCCATCTTTTAAATGCCGCACCGGTGAGATGGTTAGAATTAGCTTAGGCTTGTCGCTGAGCTGGGCGATACTGTGACTTATCACCTCCAGGTCGTTTACTATCTCATCTACCGATGAAAGTTCCTTTTGGAACATTTTCTGAGGCACCTTATGGCAATTAGCCACAATATCGGGCTTAGCTTCAAAAGTATATCCCCATGCCGTACCCAGGCTAATGATCACATGAGAAGCATCGGCAAGGAATTTTCTGCTTTCATCCAGGGAATTATTCAGTGCATGCAGGCATGCCTCCCTGGTCTCACGCCTCATTACCGAATGGGCTTCAAGAGACTGCCAGCCTTCATTGAACTCAAAAACGTCCTTTTCGGTATAGGCCTCATGATTGGATAATCTTTGGAAGAATTTCCTTATTGGTGAAGGGTGAAAGATGATGCCTGTTGGATTCTGAAGACTTTTGAATTTAAACCAATCCATTTTGGCTCCTATATTTTCCACAAAACAGGAGCCGATCAAAAAAACACCCTTTTTATGATCTATTTTAGGCATCCCCTCTTCTATTGGAGTTTTGGTTCTAAAATCCATATCCTTAAATTAAAAAATCCCGGTGATAAAACCGGGATCCTTTTTACTATTTTATAAACTGAGTTACCTCACTCAGAGCCTTATCCAGCCCGGCAGGATTTTTTCCACCCGCCGTGGCAAAGAATGGCTGGCCTCCGCCACCACCCTGTATATGTTTACCGAGCTCCCGTACAATATTGCCGGCATTCAGATCTTTTTCCTTCACGAGGTTCCTGGAGATATAACAGGAAAGCAATGCCTTTCCATTTTGCTCGGTTCCAAAAACCAATACAAGATTTTCCAGTTCATCGCCTAACTGAAAGCAAAGGTCCTTGATCCCCCCGGCATCCAGATCTACTTTTTTAGCCAAAAGGTTTACCCCGTTGATTTCCCTGATCTCCTGTTTCAGATCAGATTTCAGATTTTTAGCCTTGTCTTTCAGAAGGCTTTCAACCTGTTTCTTCAAATTAGCGTTCTCCTCCTGAAGCGAACTGATGGCCTTTGCCGGATCTTTAGGATTCTTCAATATATCCCTGATCTTCCCGAGAACTTCACTCTGTTCCTCGAAAAAGTTCATCGCCGCCTCCCCGGTGATCGCTTCTATCCTTCTTATTCCTGAAGCCACCGCCGATTCCCCGGTGATCTTGAAATACCAGATATCTGCAGTATTACCAACATGGGTTCCGCCACAAAGCTCCATTGATTCTCCAAAACGGATCGCTCTTACGGAATCCCCATACTTTTCTCCAAAGAGCGCAATAGCTCCCTGGTCTACAGCCTCTTTATAGCTCAGGTTCCTTTTTTCATCCAGTTCTATTTGCTCCCTGATCCTCGCATTAACGAAATCCTCAACCTGCTCTAATTCATCCTGGCTTAACTTGCTGAAATGGGAGAAATCGAATCTCAGGTAATCGCTCTGCACCATCGAGCCCTTCTGTTCCACATGCGTACCAAGTATCTTTCTTAAAGCCTGGTGCAACAGGTGAGTAGCGGTATGGTTTGATGCCGTTTTTGATCTGGAGGTGCGATCCACAATGGCTTCAAAGGTTCCTTCGGCCCTTTCAGGCATTTTCTTCACAAAATGAACGATCTGGTTATTTTCTTTTTTGGTATCCAGCACATCGATGACCTCCCCTTCAGAAGACATCAATATACCAGTATCCCCAACCTGACCTCCGCCTTCTGGGTAAAATGGCGTTTTGTCAAGTACCACCTGATACATCTTCCCTTTCTTTTTAGATTCAACCTCCCGGTACCGGGCGATCTTCACATTGGCCTCCAGGTTGTCATAACCAATAAAGGAGTCTTCCTCAACATTGGTTAGTTCATTCCAGTCACCGGCACTAACCTGTGTGGCTTTCCTGGATCGGTCTTTTTGTTTTTTCAGTTCCTCTCCAAAACCTTTTTCATCCAGCTCATAGCCATTTTCGCGTAAGATCAGTGCAGTTAGATCTATAGGAAAACCGTAAGTATCATATAATTCAAAGGCTTTCTCGCCGGAAATCTTCTTATCTGCCGATTCTTTCATCAAATTTTCAAGAAGTACCAGTCCCTGGTCCAGGGTCCTTAAAAAGGAAGCTTCTTCTTCTCTAATAACGTTCTCTATCAAACCTGACTGAGATCGCAACTCAGGAAACGCGCTCCCCATTTGTTTACTTAGAACCGGAACCAGATGATAGATAAACGGCTCCTTGCTGTTTAGAAAGGTAAATCCATATCGGATTGCCCTTCTTAAAATTCGTCTTATCACATAACCGGCGCCTGTATTGCTCGGCAATTGCCCATCGGCAATACTGAATGCCACTGCTCTTACGTGATCTGCAATAACCCTCATGGCGATATTAGCATCTTCAGCTTCACCGTATTTATTCCCGGTAATTTTTTCAATTTCTGAAATTAGCGGAGTAAAGACATCGGTGTCGTAATTCGATTTTTTATCCTGAAGCACCATACACAGTCGCTCGAATCCCATCCCGGTATCGATATGCTTGGCAGGAAGTTCTTCCAGGTCTCCGTTGGCCTTCCGGTTATATTGCATAAAGACCAGGTTCCAGATCTCTACTACCTGGGGATGATCCATATTCACCAGTTCTCTTCCGGGAACTTTGGCTTTTTCTTCATCAGATCGAATGTCAATGTGAATTTCGGAACAAGGTCCGCAAGGCCCCTGGTCTCCCATTTCCCAAAAATTATCTTTTTTGTTTCCGTAGATGATCCGGTTTTCCGGCACGATCTCTTTCCATAGCTCCAGGGCTTCGGTATCCAAACCTAAATTATCGGCATCATCGCTTCCTTCAAATACCGAAACATAGAGTTTATCGGGATCTATCTTAAATACCTCGGTAAGCAGTTCCCAGGCCCACTGAATGGCTTCCTTCTTAAAATAATCGCCAAAACTCCAGTTCCCAAGCATTTCGAACATGGTATGATGATAGGTATCATGCCCAACCTCTTCCAGGTCGTTATGCTTACCGCTAACCCTCAAACATTTTTGAGTGTCGGTCACCCGGGTATCTTTAGGCGTAGAATTGCCCAGGAAAAATTCCTTGAACTGGTTCATTCCCGCGTTGGTGAACATCAGGGTAGGGTCATCTTTGATCACCATAGGTGCTGAAGGAACTATGCTATGGGATTTTGATTTAAAAAATTCTAAAAACTCTTTCCGGATCTCCTGTGACTTCATTCAGTTATTTTCTTGCAAAATTCATTAAATTATGAAGACGGCAAAACAATTATTATATTTGTTCGTTAACCGTAATAAATTGCACGGTATTTGCGCCGTTTCGTGACGCAAAAATAGCATAATTTTAGCTCATGTCGAAGGTTAAATATTATTACGATAGCGAGACTCTTTCCTACAAGAAGATCGAGCAAAAAAAGGGTCGCCGGCTAGGAATCATCCTGTTGAGCATCACCGGAAGTTTTCTGGGTGGTTTCATTCTTTTAATGATCTATCTGAATATTCCTCAAATTGAAACCCCCAAGGAAAAAGCCTTGAAGAGAGAGCTTCATAATATGGAGCTTCAATACGGCCTTCTTAACAAGAAGATGGACCAGATCCAGGATGTGATGGCCAATATCGAGGATAGAGACAACAACATTTACAGGCTTTATTTCGAAACCAATCCAATTCCTGAAGAACAGCGAAGAGCAGGATTCGGAGGTATCAATAGATATAAAGATCTTGAAGGATTTGACAATAGCAAACTCATCATAGAAACCAGTAAGCGAATGGATGTGCTTACCAAAAGACTGGTAGTTCAATCTAAATCACTGGATGAGATCGCTGAACTGGCCAAGGAAAAGGGGGCCCTGCTTTCCGCTATTCCTGCCATTCAACCGGTAAACAATGAGGACCTGAGCAGGATCGCTTCAGGTTACGGCTGGAGAACAGATCCATTTACAAAGGTTAAGAAATTCCATTACGGGATGGATTTTACCGCTCCAAGAGGGACACCAATTTACGCTACGGGCGATGGAACCGTAGTGCGCGCAGACAGCCGATCTACCGGTTACGGAAACCATATTCGAATAGATCATGGTTATGGTTATACCAGCCTGTATGCACATCTATACAAATACAATGTTCGCCGCGGCCAGAAAGTAAAACGGGGCGATGTGATTGGTTTTGTTGGAAGCACAGGTAGATCTGAAGCACCTCATCTACATTATGAGATCTTCAAGGATGACCAGCGTATCAATCCTATCAATTTTTATTATGGAAACCTTTCTCCTGAAGAATTCGATAAGGTTCTGGAAAAAGCCCAACGTGAAAACCAATCACTTGATTAATGCACATTAACCTTCCCGAAAAACGCTATTACAGCATTGGCGAGGTCGCTGAAGCTTTTAAGGTGAACACATCCCTTATTAGGTTCTGGGAAAAGGAATTTGATGCGATCAAGCCAAAGAAGAACGCGAAAGGCAACCGCAAATTTACTCCCGATGACATCAAAAACCTGGAATTGATCTATCACCTGGTCAAGGAAAGAGGATTTACCCTCGAAGGAGCGAAAATTCATTTAAAGGAAGAAAAACAAAAAACATTAACTAACTTTGAGATAATCAGAAAGTTAGAACGAATAAAATCTGAACTAGTCAACCTTAAAAATCATTTATAAGATGAAAAAGTGGTTAATACCTTTAGCGATCATTGTGATCGTTATTATTGTGATCTGGCAATTCGCTGCCGGTTTCAACAACACCGCAGTAACCAAGGAAGAAAATGCAAAACTGGCCTGGTCTAATGTGGAGAGTTCTTACCAAAGAAGGAACGACCTTATTGGCAACCTGGTAAAAACCGTACAGGGAGCAGCCGATTTTGAGCAGGGTACCTTAACCGATGTGATCGAGGCCAGAGCCAAAGCCACTTCCATCAATGTAGATGCAGAGAATCTTAGCGCAAGCCAGATCCAGCAGTTCCAGGAAGCCCAACAGGGAGTTTCATCGGCCTTATCCAGATTACTGGTGACAGTTGAACGATATCCCGACCTCAAGGCAAACCAGAATTTCCTCCAATTGCAATCGCAACTCGAGGGCACCGAGAATAGGATAAATGTCGCGAGGGATCGATTTAATGAAGCCGTGACAGATTATAATACTTATATACGGGTATTCCCGAATAACCTGCTTGCAGGCCTTTTCGGATTTGACCGTATGGAACGCTTCCAGGCCGATGCCGGAGCCGAAGATGCACCAGACGTAGAATTCGACTTTCAGTAAGCCATGGCGGACGCAGACAAGGGATTTTTAACGAAAAAGGAAGAAGAAGAGATCGTTGAAGCCATCAGAAAGGCCGAACGAAAGACCTCGGGCGAAATAAGGGTGCATATTGAAAGAAGCACCGGTGGCCAGGATATCTTTGAACGGTCTATGGAAGTCTTCCATAAGTTGAAAATGGACAACACAAAGGAAGATAACGGCGTCCTGATCTATGTTGCTGTAGAAGATCATAATTTTGTTATCTACGGGGATAAAGGCATCAATGCAGTTGTCCCCGACGATTTCTGGGAAAGCACAAAAGACCTGATTGTATCCCACTTCAAAAATGGTGATTTTAAGACCGGACTCGTAGAAGGGATACTTAAGGCCGGTGAACAATTAGAAAAACATTTTCCCTGGGATGAAAATGACACCAATGAGCTATCCAATCAAATTTCTAAAGGCTAAAAATATCAAACAGTTACTGCTTTTATTAATCCTTTTTACAGGATTTACGGCCATAGCTCAGCGGGATATCCCACCCAAACCATCTGAACAAACCAGTGTCTATGACGAAGCCGATATGCTATCGCCTTCCAATGAAAAGATGCTGGAACAAAAACTGGTTAATTATTCAGATACCACATCTACACAGATCGTTATTGTGACCATTCCTTCCCTAGAAGGAGAATATGAAGGAACCTATGCCGCGCACTGGGCCCACGAATGGGGTATTGGACAGAGCGATACCGATAATGGGCTTCTGGTCCTGGTTGCCCAGAAAGAACGGAAGATCTGGATCACTACCGGTTTTGGTCTTGAAGAATATCTTACCGACGCAAAGACCAAGGAGATCATAGAATTGATCATTCTGCCTGAGTTCAGAAATGGTAATATTTATGGCGGTCTAGACAAAGGAACTACAGCCATTTTCCAGGTATTGAACGGAACATTTAAAGGTGCTCCAAGCCCAGAAGGCTCTGGTGGCGGAGGTATATCTTTAAGGATCATCATCATCTTTTTTATCCTGTTCGTTATTCTAACCTCACTTTTCAATAAACGCGGTGGTGGAAGAAATGGTGGCAGAAGGTCTGGAAGAAGCACTTTGTGGGATGCTATCATTCTAAGCTCCATGGGACGCGGAAGTTTTGGCGGTGGAGGCTTTGGTGGAGGCAGTTCCGGAGGCGGTTTCGGTGGCGGAGGCTTCGGAGGAGGTTTCGGCGGCGGAGGCTTTGGCGGTGGCGGCGCTGGCGGAAGCTGGTAATTTAGTTGCAGTTTTCAGTATCTAGCAAGCAGTTGGAAGTAGCAGTCAGCAAGCAATTGGGAAATTTGTCAAACTTCAGATCTAGCTAAACACCTGTATCTTAAGTGAATTATATCCTATCGGATATCGATAATAACTTTCAATTGCAGCCAGAATTTACTTAAGTTTTATTCTTCCAGGTTTGAAAAAGCTACATTAGGCCAGGTTCCCCATTATAGACATCCAACTGAAAATGGTCGAGGAAAAGGTTTTATTCCCTGTATCTAGAGACTACTTTAATGATTTCGAAGAGATTTTCAGCATCCAACAGGAAGAGCGACTCGAAAAGCTGATTTCAAATTACGAAAAAGAAACCATCCGCGAAATCGCAATTATCACTGTAAAATCCATAGAGCCTTATGAGAATATCAGGGAATATGCAATGGCGATCTCTAATGATTGGGAAGTTGGGAAGGAAGAAACCAGTAACGGACTCACTATTCTAATGTGCACCGAATTAAAAAGTGTTTGCATAACTACCTGGCTAAGGTTCCCGAAAACCCTGACCGATGACATTTGCAAAAAAGTGATCCCGGAATTCAAAAATGGGAACTATTATAGGGGTGTGGAAAAAGGTGCTCTGGAGATGATGAAAAAAGGAATTCCTAATATGTCTGCCTGAGCGGAGTCGAAGGCTAGCATCTGACCTTAGACAGCTTTAAATAAAAAATGTCCTCAAATCTTGAGGACATTTTTTATTATACCAGAACAGCTTTTAGCTTTTCACTTAAGGCTTATAGTCATTAAGAAACCGCCTTTAGCTTGCTCATCGTTGACTTGTTCAATTTATCTTCAGCATATTCACGGGTCACCGTAAATTCGCCTTCTTCGCTTTCCGGAAGGTCGAACATGGCATCGGTCAGGATAGCTTCGCAAAGCGATCTTAATCCACGTGCACCAAGTTTGTATTCCACTGCCTTGTCCACGATATAATCCAGTGCCTGGTCTGTAATATCGAATTCGATATCATCCATTTCGAACAGTTTCTTATACTGCTTGATGATCGCATTCTTAGGCTCGGTAAGGATCGCTCTAAGCGTAGACCTGTCCAGCGGATTCATATACGTAAGTGCCGGAAGTCTACCAATGATCTCAGGGATCAACCCGAATTCCTTCAGATCCTTTGGAATGATATACTTCAGCAGATTGGTACGCTCGATAGCATCCTCGCTTTTTGAAGCGCTAAAGCCAACCGCCTGCATGTTCAATCGTTTACTGATGATCCTTTCGATCCCATCAAAAGCACCACCTGCGATAAAAAGTATATTTTCAGTATTTACCTCGATAAATTTCTGATCAGGATGTTTACGACCTCCTTTTGGTGGTACGTTCACGGTGGTTCCCTCCAGAAGCTTCAGCAATGCCTGCTGAACACCTTCCCCGGAAACATCACGGGTGATCGAAGGATTATCGCTCTTTCTGGCGATCTTATCGATCTCATCAATGAATACGATACCGCGTTGAGCTTTCTCCGTATTATAATCGGCTGCCTGAAGCAGACGGGTAAGAATACCTTCCACATCTTCTCCAACATAACCGGCTTCGGTCAATACAGTTGCATCAACAATAGCCAGCGGCACATTCAGCATTTTAGCGATCGTTCTGGCCATAAGGGTTTTCCCGGTTCCGGTCTCCCCTACCATCACGATGTTACTTTTCTGGATCTCTACATCATCATCGGTCTCTGGCTGTAGCAAACGCTTATAATGATTATAAACCGCAACAGACATCACTTTCTTGGTTTCCTCCTGCCCGATGATATATTCATCAAGGAAGGCTTTGATCGATTTTGGCTTGCTAAGCATTAAATCTGAAGATAGCTCTCTGGCCTCTCCCTGCCTTGATTCCTCTACCACAATACCATGCGCCTGCTCTATACAACGATCACAGATATGAGCATCCAGCCCGGCAATCAGCAGATTGGTTTCAGGCTTCTTTCTTCCACAAAAGGAACATTCTAAATCTTCTTTCGCCATTATCTAATTTTTCTTGAATTACTCTTAAGTTAAAAAAAGTAATTCACAATTTTATCCTTCTCTTTTTAAAATTTCATCGATCATCCCGTATTCCTTGGCTTTTTCAGCCTTCATCCAGTAATCACGATCACTGTCTTCATGCACCTTTTCGTAGGTTTGCCCTGAATGTTTAGCGATGATCTTATAAAGCTCTTCTTTCAATGTTATTATTTCACGGGCGGTGATCTCGATATCACTTGCCTGCCCCTGGGCTCCACCCATTGGCTGGTGGATCATCACACGGCAGTGTGGCAAACCACTTCGCTTTCCGTTTTCACCGGCACATAAAAGAACTGCTCCCATAGAAGCCGCCATTCCAGTACAGATGGTAGCCACATCTGGCTTTATAAATTGCATCGTATCATAGATCCCAAGACCTGCATATACGCTTCCGCCAGGGGAGTTGATATAGATTTGAATATCTTTTGAAGCATCTGTACTTTCAAGGAATAACAACTGGGCCTGAACGATATTCGCAACCTGATCATTGATTCCTGTTCCCAGGAAGATGATCCTGTCCATCATGAGCCTGGAAAACACATCCATCGCCACGGCATTCATCTGTCTTTCTTCAATGATATTAGGAGTCATGCCCTGGGGCAACATGCTACTTATGATCTTATCGTAATAATTGCTGTTGATGTTATGATCTGAAACAGCGTATTTTCGAAATTCTTTTCCGTAGTCCATCAATTTCTTTTGTTTATAGCATAATTAAAATTCCGGGGAGGGCCAAAAAAAGGCGTTATCCCGGATGAGTTAACGCCTTAAAGATAGATAATAAATCGTAAAAAGGCTTACTTATAGATAGCTTTCACAAATTCTTCGTAAGTCACTTCCTTTTCGTCGAATTTCATATTCTCTTTGTAGAATTCAAGCAGTTTTTCATTCATTAACTGCTCAGAAAGTCTCTTCACCTCATCCTGGTTTGAAAGGATCCTGGCAGCGATATCATCCAGTTCTTTTTCAGACGGATCCATCTGACCAAACTGAGCCATTTGCTGCTTTATTTTATCGGTTGTAAAGGCTTTTAGATCATTGAAATCTACGTTAAGATTGTTATCGTTCACAACCTTTCCTTCGATCAATTGATACCTAAGACCTTTCTCGCTCTTCTCATATTCCTCAACCGCTTCTTCTTCAGTAAGTGGCTTTTCACCTACAGTGCGAATCCATTTTTGTAGGAATTCCTTAGGAAGATCGAAATTTGTAGTTTCGATAAGGGCTTCGGTTATGTCGTTCATCAACTGCTGATCGCTCTGCTGCTGGAATTGCTTAGCCGCATCTTCTTTGATCTTTTCCTTTAGCTCGGTTACAGTTTTTACCTTATCCTTTCCGAAGAGTTTGTCGAACAATTCCTGGTCAAGGTCTGCTAATTCCCTTTCATTGATCTCAGAAATGGTGAACTCCACCTCGATATCAAGATCATGAGCCTTATCATGCTCGATCCCTAAATGATTAATCAAGGCATGATCATCTTCAAAAAGACCTTTAGTTTTTAAAGTGATGGTATCACCAACCTTCGCTCCTGTGAACTTATTAAGGTTGCGCTTTCCTTTAATATTTTCAAGCTCGATGGTAGTTTCTTTCTCGATCCCTTCTTCTTCATTCTTAAAAGTACCGGCAACCGTATCTCCTTCCTCTACCTCTTCCTTGGTCTTTAGTTTTCCATATTGCTTCTGGATGCTTTCGATCTGGTCGTTTACCATTTTCTCATCAGCAACAATATTATATTTGGTAACTGGCTTTTCAAGATCCAGGTTCACATCAAATTCGGGAGCAAGTCCAAGTTCGAATTCGAAGCTGTAATTATCCTTATCCCAGTCAAAATTTTCCTGTTCCTTAGGAATAGGGTTACCAAGAACATCGAGCTTCTCCTCGGTAAGATATTTATTAAGGCTTTCCTGAAGCAATTTGTTCACTTCATCCACCAACACGGCCTGGCCGTATTGTTTCTTAACCATTCCCATTGGCACATGACCTTTTCTGAAACCGGGAATATTGGCATTCTTACGGTAATCCTTTAATATTTTCTCTACTTTACCGGCATAATCCTCTTTCGCGATATCAACTTTAACTACCGCATTTAATTCATCAATATTCTCTCTGGTAATATTCATTTTGATCTGTTATAAAAAATTGGAGTGCAAAATTACGTTTTTTCTAAAAGTCTGCAAAGTTTCAAATTATTGAAATTCAGATAAATCTAATCTGTTTTCAAAATGGAGAATAGCAAAGATTGAACCAGAGACAATAACAGGCTAAAAATTATGGCAATTAGCCAGCCATCTACATCAAAACCTGACACAAAGCCATCTGCCATGAAAATAATGATGGCATTGATGACCAGAAGAAACAAGCCTAAAGTTAATATGGTGACCGGGAGGGTCAATAGTACCAGGATGGGCTTCACGATAAAATTGAGGAGTGCCAGCACCAATGCTACGACTATGGCAGTCCAGTAACTATCTACGCTCACGCCAGGCAATAATTTAGCGATGACTACCACCGCAAGTGCGGTCAATAAAAGACGAAGTATGAAATTCATAATTTAATGTGTTGGTTATTGGTAAAATTGCAAAAAAAACGCCGGGATCAACCCGGCGTTCCTAAAAAATTATATGAATTTTAATACTACTGCACGTTATTGCTTAAGCTAACAGTACCATAACTACCCACATCCACATTAGGAAGATTTGCTTCATAATTGGCATTGATCACCTTGATGATCTCATTTGCGATCACCGCGTTACCTCTTGGAGTTAAATGCACTCCGTCAAGAGAAAAAGCACCGCCGGTAACAAACTGAGAGGTAATTGGAATTCCCTGGTAATTCAATCCGCCGCTCGCACCAATTTGAGACAGCAGTGCATTCGCATCTACCAGCCCCAGGCTGTAATTTTGAGCAATGCTGGCAATAGCTGCATTGTACTGGGTGGTTACCTGGGCAACTATTTCCTGCTCAGAAGCGGTCAACACATGCTCATCACCTAATGGAACAGAAACCCCGTTTACTAACATAGGGTTATTATTCACAGTAGTTCCAATGAAGGAAGAAGAAGTCAACGGAATAAGATCTTCTGAAGTCGCCTGTCTTAACTGACCTAATAGTGCTGCAGTTTGCGGATCCAGGTTGAATGGAGCCTGCTGAAGTATTCCGGTCACATTGGTTAGATCTTCATCTACCAGGGTCACGAAATTCTGATTACTTTCAGTAAATATAATTTTTCTGCTATTGGCTTCAGCTTCGGTTAGAATTCCTGCCTGCACCAAACCTGGAAGGATTTGAGTGTTATATGCTCCAAATTGTGCATTCAATGCAGCAGCCGTATTAGCATCCAATGGAATTGGATTTACCGGAACCACGTTGAAAAAAGGAATATCGGTCACATTAGGAATATTGATCAACACCCCTTCTGCAGATGAACCATCCTCTCCAGCTAATTCACTTACGATAGAATTGTACACGAAAGCAAATGCGTTTGGATCGGTAATATCATTAGGTCCATAAGTAGCAAAATCTGTATTGTTTTGCTGGTAAACACCATCTCCTCCTGAAGTCGCAAAACTCAATACATCATTATTTCCAATCCAAAGAGTAAAGAATGTTGGATTTTGAGCTACCGCATCGGCCACGATCGTGGTACCTTCAGAGGAAGCAAATCTTGCGAAATAAGGGTTAGCCATGCCTGAAGGCACTCCGGCTACATTTCCGTATCCAGGAGCCAGCAGGTGAAAAGATTTAGCACCTGGCACTCCCATATTGTTGAATGGTCCTGTGAGTTTGTTAGAAACCTCGGTAGTTGGAGTAGCATTTAACCTCGCAGGTCTGGCAGTTAGTGCCGACTCTCCAGCCAGAACGAATCTGGGCTGCTGGATCTGGTTACCTCCTAGCAACAAACCACCAATATTGTCATTGACCAAAGGCTGTGTAAAATCGAAATCTCCCTCGGCGGCCAATTCCATTTTTGAAGCAATGATGTTCGGGTAGGAATTCTGCTGCCCGGTAATATACAAAGCACCATCTGCATATCCTGCTGTAAGCGAATTTCCAAGGGCTACGTAATTAGAAAAATCAGCCTCTCCATTGCTGTAAAATCCATCATCTTCGATTGAATTCTCTAGTTCCGGCTCACAGGATACAACTCCAAGGGCCAGAATCGCCATATATTTTATATAATTCTTCATCTCTAAAATTAAATTTTAATAGTTACACCCAAACCTGGTACAAAAGCGCTTGACTTGTAAGTCCCTTCAAATGGAACCTGCTGACCGTTCTCTTCGTAAAAATCATAAGACTCCTCGATCTCATCAAAATGACTGTATAGGAACGAAGCATCTATCGCTACGCGATCTGATACGTTGATAGACAAACCTCCTGTGAAGTTATTTGAGTTATTCCTTGGAGTTTCCGGAGCGAAATATCCAGACTGTACAGGTGACTCATCAAAATAATATCCTGCTCTTAAAGTAAAGGTCTCGTTGGCCGTATACTGAAGTCCGAATCTATAGATCGAAGAATCCTCATAATTTCTTGGGTTTTCAGAATCAGGAATATTTGGATTATCAAAATCCAGGTCTAAAGACTCGTATACACCCCAGAAAGTCCTGTTGTAATCGAAAGCGAACAACCATTTTTCGTTAAGCTGGTAAGAAACTCCTACCGTAAGTTCAGCCGGTAGAGGCAATTCTGCATCAAACCTGGTATTTTCAAATGGAGTTAAAGGAGAGTTAGGTACATTTTGGAAATCGGCATCTCCATCTTCAGCCTGCATAATGATCTCTGAACGATAATTCACACCTATTGTTAAACTATCGATTGGTTTCCACATCGCACCGGCAGACCATCCCCAGGCACTAACGCCAGATGCATCTACGGTTACGTTGGAGCGATTACCCTCAAGATCGGTAAGCGTTCTGTTCAGGTTTCTGTTGAAATTCACTGAACCATTCACATATATAGGACCACCTCCAACAGATAGATTATCGGTGATCTTATAAGACGCAAGCGCCTGTATATAGATCGCCTGAAGGTCTATATTATTTACAAGGTGCGAACCTGCCCAGTCTTGCTCCCACTCTACGCTACTACCGTAAGGTGTATAGGCAGCGAATCCAAGACTGAACTTTTCATTTAATTTATAGGAAAAATAAGCATAAAAAGGAGTACCTACCGGACTATCGGTTCTGGCCATCTGTCCAAATTCGTCATTCTGCCATACCACATCAGAAAATACGGCACTTGCTCCAGCCGCAATGTTGATCTTGTTCTCAAGAAAGCTAAGCCCACCGGGGTTGAAGAAAGCCAACTCTGCATTGTTAACCATCGCCACACCAGTGTGCCCCATTGCAAGCCCGCGTTGTCCCTGCAGACTCACCCTGTACCCACCAGCGTAAGTGATAGCCGTGGCCATAGCAAATAGGCCAAGTAAAAATAGTCTTTTCATAATTTGTTTAGGATTATATTTTAATATCGTAAAATAGTTGCGCCAAAAATAGCATAAATTAAATATTACGCAACAAAACAGGATAATTTATTATGCATACATAATAAATTTAGAAAGATTTTAAACAAATCGGATTATCGCCTCAAAGAATTCCTGCGGACTTTCTGCATGCACCCAGTGGCCGGCATTTTTTATACTAACAAATTCAACTTTTGGGAAATGCGCCCTGATCTCTTCATGATCTTCATCCTTGATATAGTTAGAATTGTCCCCTTTAATAAAAAGCACAGGGCCTTTGTATTCGGAATGCTGCGGAAGGGCTCGGCCAATATTCTCGATCTTATCCTTAAGAACAGGAAGATTCATCTTTAAAGACAGGAGGTCCTTCTCCTTCCTGTAAAGGTTTTTAAGCAGGAACAAGCGCACCCCGGTTTCGTCTATATATTCCTCCAAAAGATCTTCAGCATCTCTTCTAGAGCTTAACCTGGCATCATCAAGGGCGGTTAATCCCTTTAAAATCTGTTTATGATGGGGCGCATAATATTTTGGAGCAATATCTACTACGATAAGCCTTTCCACCAAATTCTCATATGTAGCGGCTACCAGCATCGCGGTCTTGCCGCCCATGGAATGCCCCATCAAAATGATATTGTCCAGTTCATGTTCCTGGCAGTATTCCTTAATATCCTCGGCCATTAATTCATAGGAAAATTCATCGCTATGCGGACTCTTACCATGATTTCGCTGGTCTATCAGGTGAACTTCAAAGCCCTCATCGGCAAATTGTTTTCCAAGTGTTTTCCAGTTGTCGCTCATCCCAAGAAAACCATGTAGAATTAACATAGGTCTTCCCTCTCCCAGGATCACAGAATGTAATTTCATCTATTTCAATAATTTTAGATAATGTTCAATAGTTTTCTCCAGACCAAGGTACAAGGCTTCAGATATCAAAGCGTGACCTATTGAAACTTCAGCCAGGTGCGGTACATTTTCCTTGAAATACCGAAGGTTTTTCAGGGAAAGATCGTGACCGGCATTTACGCCCAACCCAAGTTCATGAGCCAGTTGAGCACACTGGGCATAAGCTTTTGCCGAATCTGGCCTTCCTTCAGCATAATCTACCGCGAAGCTTTCAGTATATAATTCAATCCTGTCTGTCCCTGTCTTAGCAGCTCCTTCGATCATTTCCTTAACAGGATCTACGAATATGGAGGTACGAACTCCATTTGATTTGAACTCTGCGATCACATCCTGTAAGTATTCTCTATGTTTAATGGTATCCCAGCCGGCATTGGAGGTGATGGCATCCTCAGCATCTGGCACCAGTGTGACCTGGGCCGGTTTCACCTCAAGGACAAGATCAATGAATTTCTGGATAGGTTTACCTTCAATATTGAATTCGGTAGTAAGCACCGGTTTTAGATCGTGACAATCGGAATAGCGAATATGCCTTTCATCGGGTCTTGGGTGCACCGTGATCCCCTCGGCTCCGAACTTTTCAATGTTCAGGGCAGCCTCCACAACATTTGGAATATCCCCGCCACGCGCATTTCGCAACGTCGCTATTTTATTGATATTTACACTCAGCTTGGTCATTTTAACTTCGTTTTATTAACAAAAATACAAAGAGGAGGCTGCAACAGTAAATATTATTTTGATTAATTTGCAGAAAAGGAGTGGACAAGATGAGTTTGAAAGATCACATATTAAATGATATTGAAGTAAGAAATCTCCAGGAGAAAGTGGGAGATATTCAAAAACTTTTCAACCAGTTAACCTATACGCATTTACCGGTTGAAGATAATGGTCATTATATTGGTTGTATATCTGAAAACGACATTCGCTGCTTTGAGAAGGAAAAAACGCTGGATGATTACCGCTATGCGATAGAAAGCTTTTTCGTGACCGAAAATAATTACTGGCTGGACAGCCTGGAATCCTTTGCGCAGAATAACAGCAACATTCTCCCTGTTCTGGACGATGATAACAAATACCTTGGGTACCTCGAGCTAAACGATATGATCGCCCTGTTCAAGGAAACACCCTTTTTACATGAACCTGGCAACATCCTAATAGTAGAGAAGGCTTTTAAGGATTTTACCTTTGGAGAAGTTAGCCAGATCGTGGAATCCCATAACGCGCATGTGCTGGGGGCTTTTGTTTCCAAAATCGAGGATGATATGGCAGAGATCACCCTGAAAATCTCTCCCTCGGGAATGAATGAGATCATCCAGTCTTTCAGAAGATATGGATATATTATCGTTTCAGAACACCAGGAAGACACTTTCAATAAAAACCTGAAGGACAGATCTAAATATCTCGATAAATACCTGAACATATAATTCATGAAAATAGGTATCTACGGACAGTTTTACCACCCCAATGCTGCAGAATATATAGGCCAGTTACTTGAAATCCTCGACCAGAGAAACGTAGAGGTTCTAATCGAGGAAGATTTTTTAAAGCTCATTCACAGCAATAAGACCATCGAAAAAGATTACGATCACTTTAGTGCCTTTGATGAGTTGGACAATTCGTTCGATCTTTTCTTTTGCATTGGCGGTGATGGCACTATTTTAAAATCCATCAATTACATACGGAATCTCAACATCCCGATAGTTGGAATAAACACCGGGAGATTAGGCTTCCTGGCCACCATTCAGAAGGAACAGATAGATAGCACCATAGATGAGATCCTGGAAATGAAATTCAGTGTTTCACCAAGATCGGTCCTGACGATGGAAACAAACCCTAAAACCTTCGATCCTATTTTTCAGCAGATCGCTTTGAACGAGATCGCCGTAAGCCGGAAGAACACCACCTCGATGATCACGGTAGACACCTGGCTGGACGATCAATACCTCACCTCCTACTGGGCAGACGGACTAATTATTTCCACACCAACCGGCTCCACCGGTTATTCCCTTAGCTGCGGAGGCCCGGTGATCACTCCAGACGCCGATTCCCTGGTGATTACACCCATTGCACCTCACAATCTTAATGCGAGGCCACTGGTGATTAAAGACCACACCACTATCAAGTTAAAAGTATCGGGCAGAGGGAACGAACACCTGGTTTCTATGGATTCCAGGATCGCCACCCTGGAGAACGACACCGAGATCATCATCAAAAAAGCACCCTACACGATTAATTTTGTTGAATTACGTGAAGATAGTTTTTTGAACACTCTTCGAAAAAAGCTCCTTTGGGGTGAAGACAAGCGTAACTAAGCAATAAAAGTTTCCAAAAACTGTTTATACGTATGTACAAATCTGCTCAAATTATTGCAGGGCAATCAGAATTGTTATATTTGCAAACTTTTGAAAACCTATGAGGTATCTAATCACATTTGTAGTGATGGCATTTTTTATGACAAATTTGAACGCGCAACAGTTCGAATTAGGGTTCTTTGCCGGAGGTGCAAATTATATTGGCGACGTGGGACGATCTAATTATATATTACCAAATTCCCCTGTTGGCGGCTTACTCGCTAAATGGAACAGGAGCCCCCGTCACGCCCTAAGACTAAGTCTTTTATATGCCGAAATTTCAGCAGATGACACCAAGTCTGATGACACTCGCAGGCAGCAGAGAGGCTATTCTTTTAGCAATACTATTGCCGAAGCATCTTTAGGCCTCGAATTCAATTTCTGGAATTTCGATCTTACCAACCCATTACCCCAAAGTACGCCGTACCTTTATACCGGTCTTACTTACTTCAGGGCAGACCATATGTGGTTAAAGAACGGAAGGGGAGGAAACCTGGTGAACGAAGGCACCAACTGGGAGTTTGCGATCCCGATGGTTATGGGCTATAAAGAAGCGATTTCAGAACACGTCATCGGCGCTTTCGAAATAGGCGCACGATATACATTTACCGATAATCTTGACGGAAGCTGGCCTGAGGAATACCTGGGACGCCGCGATCCTGATGTGGAATTCGGCAACAGGAATACCAACGACTGGTATGTTTTCACCGGTATCAGCTTTACATTCACCTTTGGGCGCAAGCCTTGTTATTGCTTTTAAATGAATTATAAGGAATCCATAAATCTTGATAAGTTACCCACCCATATTGCCATTATTATGGATGGAAATGGTCGATGGGCCAAAAAGAAAGGTTTATTCAGGGTAGCTGGTCACGAAGAAGGCACTAAAGCCGTTCGTGATGTGGTAGAAGGCTGTGCCGAACTGGGTGTGAAAAATCTTACGCTTTATGCTTTTTCAACCGAAAACTGGAATCGCCCGAAACTGGAAGTAGACACCCTGATGAGATTACTGGTTTCTTCCCTGAAGAAGGAAATCAAAACGCTCCAGGATAATAACATCAAGCTCACCTCGATAGGAAATATTTCGAATCTTCCGAAGAAGGCGCAGCGAGAACTAAAGGATGTGATCGAAAAGACCTCTGGCAATTCTCACATGACCCTAACGCTTGCTTTAAGCTATGGCAGTCGGGAGGAAATAACCAGTTGCATCAGGCAAATTGCCGACAAAGTTAAAAGCGGAGAATTAAAGTCGAATGAGGTTGATGAATCGGTTATAAATGAGCATCTTTACACCCGAAATTTTCCCGACGTTGATCTATTGATCAGAACAAGTGGGGAACAGCGCATTAGCAATTTCCTGTTATGGCAAATCGCTTATGCCGAATTGTATTTTACGAAAATCTTATGGCCAGAATTCAGAAGGGAAAACCTATATGAGGCCATATACAACTATCAAAACAGAGAACGAAGATTTGGAAAAACCAGTGAGCAACTCAGTTAGTGCATTCATGACAAAAAGAATACTTAGCCTCTTATTTATTTGTTTCATATATAGCATCACAACCCAAGCACAGGACCTACCCCTGGGAGATTCCAAAAAATATGTGATTGGCGATATCAAGGTAACGGGGACCACAACGTATAACGAATCTACGGTAATCACCTATACAGGGCTGAAAAAAGGAGATGAGATCTATATCCCCGGCGATCGATTAAGCTCCATCATAAAAAAACTCTGGGACCTCAACCTGTTCAGCGATATCAATTTCTACATCACGAATGTTGAGGGGAATGTTGCCGATCTTGAGCTGGAGATCACCGAAGTTCCAGTTCTGCAGGAAGTTCGTTTTGTTGGTTTAAAGAAAAAAGGGGAAAGGGACGAACTAATTGATGAAAACGACCTGAAACCAGGCGTTAAGGTTACCGAAAACCTGATCACCACCACCAAAAACTATACGGAGAACAAATTCAGAAAAGAAGGTTATTTCAATGCCGATGTAAATGTTAGAACTACCGAGGTGACCGACACAACAGGCACCCCTACCAACAAGGTTAACATGATCGTGAATGTTGACAAGGGAGACAGGGTAAAAATTTCTGAAATCGATCTGGTAGGGAATGAAGAATTATCAGATTGGAAGTTGAGAAGACAAATGAAGAACACCAAGCAAAAGAACTTTTTGAGGTTCTGGAAGCGCTCCAAATTTGTGCGTGACGATTACCAGGCTGATAAGGAAAACCTGATTAACAAATACAAGGAAGAAGGATACAGGGATGCCCGAATCACCTCAGACACCCTGATAAAAAAGGGAGAAGACGACATTGCTTTAAAGATCAATATCGAGGAAGGAAACCAGTATTATATTGGTGACATCAATTACCTTGGAAATGTCGCATTTTCTGATGCTACCTTAGACAGGGTTCTTGGACTTGGCAAAGGAGACGTTTACAATGGAGTTTTACTGGACGAGCGGGTTCAGGGCAGAGAGCCAAATAAAACTTCGGTAGCCAACATTTACCAGAACAACGGTTACCTGTTCTCTGACATAGACCTGGTAGAAACCAACGTGTATAACGACACCATCGATTTTGAGATCAGGATCGTTGAAGGTAAAGAAGCATATATTAATGAAATAAGGGTAACCGGAAACGATAAGACAAAAGACCACGTGATCTATCGTGAAATGAGAACCAAACCTGGCCAGAAATACAGCCAGGAAAATGTAGTTGCAACGGTAAGAGAACTTGGTCAGCTTGGATTTTTCGATGCTGAGAACCTGAGCCCTGAGTTCAAGGATGTTGATCCGAATTCAGGAACTCTAAGTCTTGAATATCCGGTTGTAGAAGCTGGTGCCAGCCAGATCGAGCTTCAGGGTGGTTACGGTGGAGGTGGCTTCATTGGAACCCTTGGACTTTCGTTCAATAACTTCTCCTTACAGGGAATTTTCGATAAGGATGCCTATAAGCCAATCCCAATGGGAGATGGCCAGTCTCTATCCCTGCGAGCACAGGCAAGTACCTTCTACCAAACCTATAGCCTTTCTTTTAGAGAACCATGGTTAGGCGGCCAGAGACCGGTAAGTCTTTCTACCTCATTTAGCTACACCAGGCAGTTTTTGTTTGACTTTGTTGAAAGGAGAGCCGATAGATCCAGAAGTTTCGATATTCTTGGGGTTAATGTGGGTCTAGCTAAAAGACTCACTGCTCCAGACCAGTATGTAACCATTCAGAACCTTGTTGGATTCCAGCGATATGACCTTAACAATTACAACACTGGTTTATTCACCTTCGGTGATGGATTTTCCAATAACCTTTACTACCAGTTAGGTATCACCCGTGATAACACTTATATAAATCCTATCTTTCCTACAGGTGGATCTCGTTTTTCGGTAACAGCAAAACTTACACCTCCATACTCTTTCTGGAACGGTGTAGATTATGGCAACCTTGAAAATCAGGATGAGTTCCAGTTAAGAGATGATAATGGCAATCTTATAGATTATGAAGGGAATAGGGTAACTCCAGAAAATTCAGTTCCTGATGTTCAGAAGGTAGATCAGAAGAAATACAACTGGCTGGAATTCTATAAGATCAAATTCGCCGGTACCTGGTATACCAACCTGGCCAACTTTGGTCCAAGTAGTGACCTTGTTTTAAGAACACATACAGAATTTGGTTTCCTGGGTGCCTATAACAATGAAAGAGGTGTTCCACCGTTTGAAAGATTCTATCTTGGTGGCGACGGTCTTGGAGCCTTCAGCCTTGACGGAAGGGAAACCATCCAGTTAAGAGGTTACCCAAACCAGTCGGTGATCCCTATAGATCGCCCGGTAACTACACAGGATGATGGTGCGACCATCTACAACAAATACTCGCTGGAACTTCGATACCCAATCACCCTGAAACCAGCGGCTTCAATCTATGCGCTTACATTCCTGGAGGCAGGAGCTACTTATGACAGTTTCAGGGATTATAACCCGTTCCAGGTGAACAGATCGGCAGGTCTTGGTCTGCGAATCTTTATGCCTACCTTCGGATTACTGGGTATAGACTTTGGTTACGGTTTCGACGAGATCGTTGGACAGCCTGGACCTAACGGATGGGAAACTCACTTCATAATAGGACAGCAATTTTAATTTGGCACGATATTTTCTATCTTCGGTATAAATGAAAAAAAATATAGTTTCCATAATCGCAATAATCGGCCTTGGTCTTGCAACGGTCAATGCCCAGAAAAGCATCAGGCTTGGTTATATCGATATGGAATATATTCTTCAGAATGTGCCAGAATATCAGGAAGCGAACAGGCAACTTGATAACCGTGTTCAGGAATGGAAAGCCGAAGCTGAGGCAAAGCTTAAGAAGGTTGAGGATATGAGAACCAGCCTGGACAATGAGCGGCCTTTGCTCACCAAAGAGCTTATCGAAGACCGTGAAGAGGAGATCGCTTATATGGAACAGCAGGCCAGAAAGTATCAGCAGGATAGATTCGGACCAAATGGAGATTATATCATTCAGAAGAAACAACTCGTAAGACCCATTCAGGACCAGGTTTTTACCGCGGTTCAGCAAATAGCGGAAAATAGGAACCTGGATTTCGTTTTTGACAGGACTTCAGATATTGGAATGATATATGCAGACAAACAATATGATGTAAGCGAGCTGGTTCTTAGAACCATTCAAAGAACTGCCAACAGAGAGCAGCTTCAGGGCAGGGACGAGATCGAGCAAATGGAACGAGCCGAGGATCTTACACCAGAACAGGAAGATGCAAAGAATGAGCGCGAAGCCCTGGTAGAAGAACGCAAAAATGAACGCGAAGCTTATATCGAAGAAAGAAAAAGAGAAAGAGACTCGATACGGGCAGCGAAACAACGGGAATTCGAAGAAAGAAGACAAAAGATACTTGCAGAGAGAGAACGAAAAAGAGATTCTATCCTGCAGGCTCGTGAAAAGAAGAATGACACGATAAACTAAATATTTTTTAAACCTTAAACTTAACGACGATTAAAATGAAACAATTCAGAACACTTTTTATAGCTTTCGCTTTGATGATTGGAGCTACTGCTTTTACAAATGCACAGTCTAAGGTGGCACATATCGCTACTCAGGATCTGGTACAAACCCTACCTGAGTATAAGAACGCTATGGACCAGCTTCAAAAACTGGAAAAGACTTATGACGCCGAGATAAAAGACATGTTATCTGAGGCTCAAAGCACCATGCAACGTTACGAGGCAGAAGCTAATACAAAGTCTGAAGAAGAGAACCAGAAGCGAGCTACTGAACTTCAGGCTGCGCAAAGAAGAATTCAGGAGCACAGTGCTAAGGCAAGACAGGATCTTCAGAAAAAGGAAGCAGATCTACTTAGACCTATCCTTGAAAAAGTTCGTACTGCGATCCAGAAGGTAGCCAGAGATAAAGGTTACGATTATGTACTTGATTCTACTACTGGAACAGGAGTACTTCTAGCTGATGGATATGACCTTATGCCAGACGTAAAAAAAGAGCTTGGAATGTAATTTCCTCCCTTTTATAAATAAAACTGAAAACTGCGTACAGAAATGTACGCAGTTTTTATTTTTGTAGGTATATGAGCGACGCCAGACCTATTGGATTATTCGATTCGGGAGTTGGAGGCACCTCCATCTGGAAGGAAATTCACCAGCTGCTTCCTGTAGAACAAACGATCTACCTGGCCGATAGCAAAAATGCTCCCTATGGAATAAGGCCACAGGAACAGATCATCAGCCTTTCTATCAAGAATACCGAGAAGTTGCTGGAAATGGGTTGCAAATTAATTGTTGTTGCCTGCA
This sequence comes from Christiangramia oceanisediminis, assembly GCF_022570735.2. Taxonomy (GTDB): domain Bacteria; phylum Bacteroidota; class Bacteroidia; order Flavobacteriales; family Flavobacteriaceae; genus Christiangramia; species Christiangramia oceanisediminis. Next base: position 420,350 of record NZ_JANCNS010000001.1, read on the forward strand.
ATACAGCCACGACCAATGCGATCAAGATACTTAGAAATACCTACAATGTTCCCTTTATTGGTATTGAACCAGCCATAAAACCTGCTGCCCTCCAAAGCAGCAATAAGGCGGTAGGGATCCTGGCAACCAAGGGAACTCTTTCCAGCGAACTGTTCACGAGAACTTCTGAATTGTATGCACAGGATATCAATGTAATTGAGGTAGTGGGTACAGGTCTTGTTGAGCTTATAGAAAGCGGAAAGAAAGATTCAAAGGAAATAAAAGATCTTTTAAGGAACCTTCTCAAACCTATGATCGATCAAAAGATCGATTATCTTGTTCTTGGCTGCAGCCACTACCCTTATCTTATCCCCGTTCTTAAAGAAATATTACCACCGGAAGTGAAAATCATAGATTCGGGGGAAGCCGTTGCCCGCCAAACCAGGACAGTAATGCAAAAAGAAGGAATTTTAAATACTTCCCAGGAATTAAAGCTACGACCTAAGTTCTATTCCAATACCAATCCCAAAGTTCTAAAGGAGCTTATTGAGGCTGATAAAAACAATTATAAGGTAGAATACCTGGATTTTTGATTATAGGCTATTGATTGATTGCAGGACAATTACAATCATACCTGGCCCTGCTTTCCCCGAAGTTATATCCCAGGGTTAACTGATGGAATCCAGTATTACTCAAAACAATTGAATTGAGTTGATAGCTGAAGGTGTAACCAAAGATGAACTTTTTATAATCGATCCCCAGGAATGGAGTGATATACCTGAGCTGTTGTCTTTGTATTTCTTCTCCATCGTTAGTGTATTCCGTGGTTTCAAATCCATTGCGATAGGAAATTCCACCCCATAAATTACCAAATTCAAGCTCGTAGTATGATTTCAAGTTAATATCCAGTGCCATCTCATTGGTCGCTTCCCGAGCCTGGAAAAGTATGGAAGGCTCAAAACTCCAGGGATCATAAGGATCCAGTTCAAAAACATAACCCGCAGAAAACAGGTACTTTCTCATATTGCTGGGGACGGCATCAGAATACCATAATTCCCGGTTTACAGACAGTATGTTCTTAGCTGCAAAATGAAAATAAAGGTCTCTTAGATAATACGAGATCCCAACATCCATATTAGCAAAGATATCGCTGTTACTGTTCCCAATGATTGGGTCAAACCTGGAAAAATTACTTATATCCAAACGATGTTGTACCACTCCAAGATTAATTCCGAAGGAAAGCTGGTTAAGATCGGCCGTACTTCTGGAAAACATCAGGTGATAGGCGAAAGTTCCATAGGCTCCGAGTTTGGAAAAATTTCCATTCTCATCCCTGAAAAGAATACCTCCTACTCCAATTTTATCACCAAGCCTTGAATTATAAGCGAGAGTTTGTAAGTTAGGCGCCTGCTCTACGTCGAACCACTGGCGTCTACCGGTTAAGCGTATCTGGTCAAAATTCGACGCTCCGGCCATAGACGGATGAATGAGATACAGGTTATCTGTAAGATAATCAGAATATGTAGGGAGAAGTTCCTGGGCTTTTAAAGCCGAAGAATTTAAAAAGAGGATCAACAATAAAAACCTAGTAAAAACAGGAAATGCTGAACTCTTAAAAATCAGGTTATTGAATTTGGTCTTATAAGCCATAAAGCCCGTAAATATATATAATAGCTGGTTTTTGTTTAGTATTTTTGCCAAAAATATTGAGATGAGCGATTTTAATATAAATATAGTGCCCACCAGCACCACTTCAATTGTAAAATTCGAAGCCAATAAGTTCCTTACCAGGAATGAGAATCACGAATTCAAGAATATAGACGAGGCTGCAAATTCACCGCTGGCCCAGCAACTCTTCTACCTTCCCTTTGTTAAAACGGTTTATATCGCACAGAATTTTGTTGCGATCGAAAAATATGACATTGTAGACTGGCCCGAAGTTCAGAACGAAGTAGCTGAGCAGATTGTAACTTACCTGAATAAAGGCGGAGTGGTGATCAAGGAGGCCAAAGCCCAGTCTGGAAAAGTGCCTGTAACGGTGTATGCAGAAAGCACCCCCAACCCGGCCGTATTGAAATTCGTTGCCAATAAGAAACTGGTATTGCAGTCGGCAGAATTTAAAAATATCGATGAAGCCAAGAACGCCCCACTTGTTCAAAAGCTGTTTCATTTCCCTTTCGTGAAAGAAGTCTTCCTTGATGAGAACTATGTATCCATACAAAAGTATGATATGGCTTCCTGGGAAGAGATCAGCATGGAACTAAGAGAATTTATTCGAACCTATCTTGAAGATGGTAATGAAGTTTTAAACGAGGAAGCTATTTCGGCTCAAAGCGAGGCTGCTGCCAAGCAAACCGACCTGAATGCGAACCCGGGAGATCTGGACGAAACTTCCAGGGAGATCGTCGCTATCCTTGATGAATACATCAAACCAGCGGTAGCAAGTGACGGAGGAAATATATTATTTGACAGCTATAACCCCGACAACAAAACGGTAAAGGTTATTCTCCAGGGAGCCTGTAGCGGCTGTCCGTCTTCAACGATGACCCTGAAGAACGGTATCGAAACCATGCTTAGAGACATGCTGAAAGAACGAGTCCAGTATGTAGAAGCGATTAACGGATAAAATAAAATCCCTCCAAAAGAGGGATTTTTTATACTAATAAGTGGTTGCCCGCGCTTCATTATAGAACTCCTGGAACAGCTGTAACAAGTTCATGGTAGAACCTATAAGATCCTTGGTCTCTAACAGGATGCCAAAATATAACTTGGTGTTCTTCGGGCTGGATTCTGAAGTTCGTATACGCGTGATCTGCTTCTGAATTAGCTCACTTACATAATTCAGCAGTTCCTGCTTCTCGTTTAAAAGATTATCGATATTGCCAAATTCATGATTATCAAATGTTTCGGTGATCTCATCGAACAGGATCTGCATCTTATCATCCACTTTCTTCAGATCCCTTATCTGGTTAAATTTTAAATTTTTGTGGTTGTTATGAACATGGTTATAGCTGTTTCGGGTAATAAATCCGATCGACTGCACCATATCCTGAAGATAATCCAGGGTTAGGATATAGAATTTACTGGCTTCAACCGAATTCTCATCAAGCGATTTAATGAAATAGAAAATATTGTCCTTTAACTGGTCGACTTCTGTTTCGAGCTTTTCGATCTTTTTATAGCTCTTCTTAAGCTTGCCAAGATCATAATAGCCCAGGTTATCTACCGTTCGTGAATACATCTTGTTGATGCCACCAATTACCTTCGAAATATTTTCTGAAGTTTCCTCTGTGATCTCGTTAATGGTTATGATATCGCTCTTTTTGAATCGCTTCTTGCTCTTTTCCTCCTTTTCCTTTTTGGAATGAAGTATACTACTTCTCACCACCAGGCTTAAAGCAACGATAATAAGAATTACCAGGGCCACGGTTCCGCCGTAATAGATGATCGCGGCGAACAGAGCTGCAGCCGAAAATGCTACGAGCGCGGTAATAAACCATCCTCCAATCACATTCAGCACTCCAGTTACACGATACACGGCGCTTTCACGATCCCAGGCCCTGTCGGCCAGGGAAGTTCCCATCCCAACCATAAAGGTCACATAAGTGGTAGACAAAGGCAGTTTCATATTAGTACCAATCGAGATAAGGATACTGGCAACCACCAGGTTTACCGAGGCTCGAACCATATCGAAGGCCGGGGTATTGATCCGTTTTCCGCTATATTCCTGTGAGGATTTATCGAACTTGTTTTCGATCTTATTTTTAACCCTATCTGGAAAAAGAGCCGTGACTGCATTCCCCAGGAGTACTGAATATCTCACGAGACCACGGGAAAGCCAGTTAGGCTGGAACCGTTCATCCCCGTCCCCCTGCCTGGCGAGATTGATCTCTGTCTCGGTAACAGACCGTGCCTTGCTGGAAAACCAAAGCGTGAGCACCATGACGGCACCGGAAATAACCAGCAGAAATTCAGGTGTGGGCACACTGCCCGATAGTCCGCTCATATCAAAATCGGAAGGTAACACCCCGGTTTCACTATAAGCCGACTGCCATAACTGGAAGGATTGCCAGGCGGCAATGGGTACTCCAATGAAGTTCACCAGGTCGTTACCTGCGAAGGCAAGTGCCAAAGCGAAGGTTCCTACCGTGATAATAGTTTTAAGGATATTAATTTTAAAGACGCTCATCAGCAACTGGGAAAACGCCGTAAATAGTGCAAACCCAATAAGCACGATGATCAGGGTATGCGTATTGATATATTCCATCATCGAATCTGAAATGAATGGAACACTTTTCATCCCTTTGATAAGAATAAAATATAGGATAGCGGTGAGCGACACTCCTCCGAAGATGGCACCAAAATATTTTAATTTTTTTTCGAACTGAAAGGAAAAAATAAACCTCGAAATATACTGCACGAAGGCGCCAACCGCAAAAGCGATTACCACCGCCATCAGGATTCCAACAATTATTTCAGTAGCCTTTGCCGTATTGATATATTCTGCCAGCAGACCTAAATTACCATCCGGCTGAGAAAAGACCTTTAATGCGGCCATACAAACAGCAGCCCCCAGGAGTTCAAATACGATAGAAACAGTGGTAGAAGTTGGCAGTCCAAGGGAGTTGAAAAAATCAAGCAGCAGTACATCGGTGAGCATGACCGCCATAAAAATGATCATGATCTCATCAAAATAGAATTCCCCGGGCACAAAGATCCCCTTCCTGGCAACTTCCATCAAACCGCTGGAAAAAATGGCTCCAACCGCGACACCTATACTGGCGACTATCATTATGGTCCTCATGGAAATAGCCTTGGAACCAATGGCCGAATTGAGAAAGTTTACAGCATCATTGCTTACTCCAACCACCAGGTCTGTAATAGCCAGGGCGAACAGAGCGACCAACATCACGATATAAATATCTTCCATATAAGCTTACTTATTAACCAGCAAAAATGAATCTTTTGTTTGTCTTTTGTGAAAAGATAAAGTTATTAAAAGATTAATAATATTAATGGGAGGCTTTTGTATAATCCTTAACTTTAAATCTGAAGCCTTTGACACGAATTTAAAGGTTTCTAAATTTTTATTCATGGAGAATCCTTCACCTGAGCATACCAACGAACTCATAAAAGAAAACAGTCCATACCTGCTTCAGCATGCCCATAATCCGGTAAACTGGAAAGCATGGAACGACGAAAGCCTTGACCTCGCTCAAAATCAGAAAAAACTCATTATCATAAGTGTAGGCTATTCGGCCTGTCACTGGTGTCACGTGATGGAACACGAAAGCTTTGAGGACCCTGAAGTAGCCGAAATCATGAACAAAAACTATATCTCGATAAAAGTAGACCGGGAAGAGCGTCCAGATGTAGACCAGGTTTATATGAATGCGGTCCAGATCATGACCGGAGCCGGTGGCTGGCCCATGAACGTGGTTTGCCTGCCAGATGGCCGGCCGGTATGGGGAGGCACTTATTTTAGGAAAGAACAATGGAAAGACGCTCTAAAGCAGATCGCACATTTGTATGAAACTCAGCCTAAAAAACTGGAAGAATATGCGTCCAGGCTGGAAGAAGGCTTGAAGCAGGTACAACTGGTCGATACTCCAACAGAAAAATCGAACCTGGAAAAAGACTATTTCTCTCCAATAATTGAGAAATGGAAAAGATCACTGGACCAGGAATACGGCGGCCCAAAAGGTGCTCCAAAATTCATGATGCCCAATAATTACGAGTTTCTTTTAAGATATGCTTTTCAGAATTCTGATGAAGAATTGATGAAACACTGCTTGCTCACACTGAACCGGATCTCCTGGGGTGGCACTTATGATCCTGTAGATGGCGGTTTTTCGAGATACTCGGTGGATGAAAAATGGCACGTCCCGCATTTTGAAAAAATGCTCTACGATAATGCCCAGCTGGTTCAGCTGTATTCGAAGGCCTATAAGCTTACAGAAAACGAGTGGTACAGGGAAGTTGTGGAACAAAGTCTTGAATTTGTCGAAAATGAGTTCTCCCATGAGTCTGGTGCTTTCTACTCGGCACTGGACGCCGATAGTGAGGATGAATCGGGCAAAAATGAAGAAGGTGCTTATTATACCTGGAGAAAAGAGGATCTCAAAGACCTGCTTGGAGCCGAATTTGAATTGTTCGCCGAGGTTTATAATATCAATAAATTCGGAAGATGGGAAGATGATAAATATGTGCTGATACGAACTTCAGAATTTGAAGAGATCGCCAGAAGACACGACCTATCACTTGAACAATTTAATCTGAAACGCGAGCAATGGAAGCAACTTTTGAAAAAAGAGCGAAAAGAACGCGAAAAACCCGGCCTGGACGACAAATCGCTAACCTCCTGGAACGCCATGATGCTTACCGGTTACCTGGAAGCTTACCAGGCGCTGGGAAGAAATGAATACCTGGAGCGGGCCCTTAAAAATGCAAATTTCCTGATCGAAAATCAGTTAAAACCCGATGGTAGATTATACAGGACCTTTAAAAACGGGGAAAGCAAGATCAATGCCTACCTTGAAGATTATGCATTTTGTATAGAAGCCTTTACCAGGTTGTATGAATCCTGTTTTGAAGAGAAATACTTGCAACTTGCTGAAAAGCTGTTAGGTGTAGTTGAATCTGATTTCGCTGATGAATCCTCGGGACTTTATTTTTTCAACTCGCGCAAAGACCGGAAATTAATTACCGAGAGCCTGGAAATAAGCGACAATGTGATCCCGGCTTCCAATTCGGTCATGGCGAAGAACCTGTTTAGATTAGGAAAGATCACCGGAAATCTCGTTTATATCGATAAAGCCGAAAATATGCTCCAAAAGATTCTTCCGAAGATCGAAGAATTCCCACGCTACCACTCTAACTGGCTGGATCTATTGCTCAATTTCACCAATCCTTTCTATGAGGTCGCCATCACCGGTCCCGATCATAGAGATTTTTCTCAATATTTTCAGGAAAAATATATACCAAATATTGTACTGGCCGCTGGCGATTCAGAAAATATTGCCTTACTCAGAAATAGAACAAAAAAAGATGAGACTTTGATCTATGTATGTGAAAAAGGCTCCTGTAAGCTTCCAAATAGTTCAAAAAGCCAGTCTTTTCAGCAGATTCGGCAAGTTTAACATTATATAAACATAGATTTTTCTATAATTTTATAGAATTGGGTTAAAAATTTTAATTGAGAAAACTTATGGATAAGCTTAACAACTGGGGCGAGATCGCCAAGGAATATGCTGAAAAATTTATTGACTACCTACCAACACTTTTAGGAGCCCTTGCGCTTCTCCTCATAGGTCTTTGGGTTATCAAGATCATTGTAGGCTACCTTAGGAAGGTATTCGAAAAGAAGGATTACGATCCTACTCTTGAAAAATTCACTTTAAGTGCCGCGAGCTGGGGTCTTAAAATACTGCTTTTCGTACTGGTCATCACCCAGCTGGGAGTAGAAAGTGCTTCACTTGTTGCCGCGATTGGTGCTGCCGGACTGGCAATTGGTCTTGCGTTGCAGGGATCACTGGCTAACCTTGCGGGTGGAGTTTTGATCATTGTTCTTAAGCCGTTTAAAGTTGGCGACTGGATCGAAGCCCAGGGAGTTTCGGGGAGTGTTGCTGAAATTTCACTGTTCTATACCAAGATAAATACTTTCGGAAATCAGCGCGCCGTGGTTCCTAACGGCCAGTTGAGTAACGATAATATTATTAACTATAGTTTCAACGGTACCAGGAGAGAGAATCTTTCATTTGGTATTTCGTATGATGACGATATTAAGAAAGCCAAGGAGGTTCTAATGCAACTGGTAAAGGAACAGGATGGCATTTTGGAAGACCCGGCACCGCAGGTACTGGTAGCCGAACTTGCCGACAGTTCAGTTAATTTCTCGGTTCGTTATTTTGCGCCTAATGATGTTTTCTGGGATATCCACTGGAAGATGATCGAAGAAGGTAAGATACGACTTGAGGAGGCCGGAATGACCATTCCTTACCCACAGAGAGACGTATATATGTACGACCAGACCAAAATGAGCGGAACTCAGCTAAAAGCCGATAAGAGCTAAGGCTTTAGCCCGCGATAAAATCCTTAAGATAATAAGGTTCAAAATAGGCGACATCCTCGATGTCGCTTTTTTTGTACTTAGAATCGGCTATGGCAGCCATATCTCCGGCAGAAGGAAATTTCATCTTATGAAAAACGGCATTAGGCGAACTACAGATCTCCTCAAATTTGGCAACACCATTCCCTATAAAATGAACTTTATTGTTTTCTAGGTATTCTGAAAAGGAACTTTCTTCAAGCACCTGTGCCCTGGTTTCTCTTAACTGATTGCCTTTAGCATCGAATACAGCCGAATAGACTTCCATTCTCCTGGCATCCAGCATGGGCACGATCAACCCGGTTTCAAGTTCCAGCTGTTTCGCCAGAAGATCCAGCGTAGGCACCGAAATCAAAGGTATATCCAGAGAAAAACATAATCCTTTGGCTGCAGAAACACCAATTCGGAGACCGGTATAGGAGCCCGGGCCTTTACTCACGGCAATAGCATCCAGTTCTTCTGCCTTTATGTTTGCTTCGGTTAAAATATCATTGATGAAAACATGCAACTTTTCGGCATGGGAATAGTTCTTTGAATTATCTTCTTTAAGGACTATCAATTTCCCATCCCTGGCTATCCCCACCGAGCAATTGGTAGTAGCTGTTTCCAGGCACAATATCGTATTCAAAATTTCTAGTTTATTCGGTTTCCTTGATTTCTTCTTTCACTTCAATTTCGTCTCCTGAGCTCAAACTTTTGGTAACCGTATTATATGGCCCTGTTATTACCGTTTCACCGGCTTCCAGACCCCCGGTGATCTCGATATTTGAATCATCCTGGATTCCCGTTTGAACCACGCGCAATTTAGCCTTATTCCCGTCTTTTACAAAAACACATTCAAATCTTTCTTCAGCTTCCCCTGCCGGTTTCTTAACGAAGGATTTCTTGGTCGAGGTGGTATCGGTTTTAATTACAATAGAACTGATAGGAACTCCAACCACGTCTTTTCTTTTATTGGTGATAATGTCTACGGTTGCCGTCATTCCTGGTCTAAAAGGAGAGTAATTTTCAGATTTACCTTCCAGAAGGTCTGAGTAGGATTCTTTCAGGATTCGAACTTTTACTTTGAAATTGGTAACCTGGTCTGTGGTTAGTTCGTTATCGGCAGTGTTGGAAATTTCGGTTACAATTCCTTTAAATTCCTTTCCCAGGTAAGCATCTACCTCAACTACCGTGGAATCACCTACAGATACCTTGACAATATCGTTTTCATTCACATCTACCTCTACCTCCATATTGGCTAAATCTGCCACGCGAAGGATCTCGGTTCCTGCCATCTGCTGAGTTCCCACAACCCGCTCACCCAGTTCGGCATCCAGCTTGGAGATGGTCCCGGTCATAGGCGCATAAATATTGGTTCTTCCAAGGTTATCCTGGGCTTCGGTTACTGTTGCGGCGGAACTCTGCATGCTAAAATAAGCCGATTCTTTATTGGCCTGAGCCATTTCATAATTAGAAACAATTCCATCCCATTCGGCCCTTGAGATCACCCCTTTTTCAAAAAGTGTCTTATTCCTGTTGTAGTCTGCTTCAGCCTGTTTTAAACTAGCCTGGGTTTGAGCATAGTTTGCCTTGGCGTTCTGGTAACTTGCCCGGGCACGCTGAACACTGGACTGGTAAATATCAGGATTAATTCTTACCAGCAGGTCACCTTTTTGTACTGCCTGCCCCTCTACAATTGGGAGTTCAATGATCTCACCAGAAACCTCTGAAGATAATTTCACCTCGATTTCTGGCTGGATCTTACCTGTTGCCGAAACGGTTTCGGTAATATTGATAGGCTCGATCTCTGCGATCTCAACCTCTTTTACATTTGCATTACTGCCAAACCAGCCGGCTTTTTTTCCTACCACTAAAAGGACTATTAGTACTACTACTATTCCAAGAATGATGAAAAGTTTCTTTTTATTCATTATTTAAAATTTTAATTCCGCAACCGGAATTCCAAAATATAGTTCTACAACCTTTAATTTAAATATGTAATCATACTTTGTTCTCAGCATCTCGCGCTGAGCGTTTTCAAAGCGAAGTTTCGCCTGGCTGAAATCGAAGGCATTAGTAAGCCCAACATCATATCTTTCTGTTGCGTACTCAAAAGCCTTTTCCTGGGCTTCCAATGCCACGATAGCCGCTTCATAAGCTTTAAAAGCACCTTTGGCATCGGTAAAAGCTTGATAAACGTTAGCTTCCAGGTCAAGCTCTGCCTGTTCAAGCTGGTATTCTGCCCTAAGGACACCAACCTCGCTTCTTCTAACCTGGTTTCGTGTAGCAAATCCGTTCAAAATTGGGATACTCAACTGGAAACCATAACTAAATCCGTCATTCATAGATAACTGATCAAAAAACGGTAAGGGTTCTCCAACTGTAGGTATGGTGTTAGGAGCTACAACCAGTTGTTCGGTTTCCTGTACGACTCCAATCTGGCGGAAAGGCTGGTCCGGATCTATTTCTGCACCAACGATCCTTCCTCGTCCAGACTCCCTGGTATTATAGTTAAAAAAAGCTCCGAAAGACGGCAAATAAGCTCCTCGTGCCAGTTCAACATCCTTTTGCGCCAGTTCCATATTGGTTTCGGCGATCCTTATCTCCTCGCGTTCCTCTTTTGCTCTTTCTATGATCTCACGAGCCGAATACTGTAGAATCTCCCCTCCAAAAACATCATAATCGCGTTCAACGATATCGAAATTTTCATAATCCTGTATGGCAAGAGTTTGTGCCAGGCTAATCAGCGAAATTTCGATCTGGTTCTCGGCCACGATCATTCTTTGCTGCTCATCGGCGAAAGTTGCCTTTATCTCCAGAAGATCACCCTGTGGTAGCACACCTGCTTCCACCAGTTCATTCGTTCGCTCGAGCTGTTCCTGGGTTACCAGGTTCTGTGCGCGTAAAACTTCAAGGTTCTGTTTATTGAAAAGCACCTGTAGATATGCGTCTGCCACGAAAAGGGCAATGTCATCTTTCATTTTTTCAAGGGAATATTCGCTTGCAAGCCTTGAAATACGTGCTCTTTGAAGTTGTTTAAAGTTTCGGAGCCCATCGAAAATGGTCAACCCGGCAGTTACTCCTGCTGAAAAGTTTCGAACCGTTTGATTAACGAGAATACCTGTGGTAACATCCTGGGTTAGACCCGTATTCCATGAATTGGTAGCCTGTGCATTTACACCCGGAATGAAATTTCCAATGGCATCTCTTTTTTCGATTTCAGAAAGATCCACATCCAGTTCGGCCTGTTTGACCGAAATATTGTTCTCCAATGCGTAATTCACGCATTCTTCCAGGGTCCATTGTTTTTCCTGGGCGGTCATTGAGCTAAGAAAAAGCAATAAAATGCCTAGTAAGCTAAAATTCTTCATAATGGTTGTTGTGTAAGATAAGTATGCAAAACCTGCAGGTTGTTACAACAGGATTGAAAATTCTAATTTTGGGCTAGGTTAATGGCGGGTTTAATCTGGTTCCAGACTTTTATCTTATCACCTTTTTTTACCCCGCTAAGCACCTGGACATGTATTCCATCACTTACTCCAAGTTCAACAGGTTGCTTTTGGAACTCCTGATCACCGGTCATGATTTCAACAAAAGGTTCCTTGGTTGCTGGGTCAAATTGTACCAAAGCTTCCTTGATAGCAAGAACGCTATCTGCCCTGTCAAGAATAATAGAAGCATTAGCACTTAAACCAGCCCTGATAAAAGTTGTATCTGCCTTGCTTAAAGTTCCTTTGATTTCAAATTGTATGGCACCATTCTCTTCGATCCCTTTTGGTGCGATATAGTCAAGAATGGCATCAAAAGATTTATTTTCGATGGCTCCTACAGTCACCTCAAGGGGAAGGTCTTCCCTGATCTTACCTACCTCACTTTCATCGATCATACCTTCAAAAATCATTTCATTCACATCAGCTAGCGTGGCAATGGTGGTACCGTCGTTAAAGTTATTGCTCTCGATAACCTGGTTTCCAGTTTTTACCGGCACATCCAGCACCATTCCTTCAACAGTAGAACGAATAAGGGTATTAGCCGCGCTTCCTATCCCACTGGTAGTTCCGGTCTTCACGATCTCATAGTTCTGTTGAGCCGATTTAAAATTCTGCTCTGCCCGCTTATAGGAGGCTTCCACAGCATCATAATCATTAGCGGCGATCACGCCTTTTTCAAATAGTCCCTTCTGTCTTTCGTAAACTTTCTTTTCATTATCAAGGGTGATGCGAGCTGTAGCAACAGCATCTTTTGCACTTTGAAGAGAAGAAACATTGGGAATTACCCTGATCTGAGCAATAAGATCACCCTTTTTCAACTTATCTCCGGCTTCGATATATATTTCGTCAATGATTCCTGAAATATTGGGCTTGATCAACACTTCTTCCTTAGGAACTATCTTACCGGTCGCAACCGTCTTTTTTATAATGGTTTGTTCTGAAGGCACTTCAGTTTGATAGACTACAGGGTCTTCCTGGTTCTTTTCGTACAGGTAGTAAAGTGCACCTATAAAAGTCACTGCTATGAGGACTAGAATTCCGATGGTAACAAATTTTTTCATTTTTCGATGGTATTATTCTATTTAATCTATTCGGTTCTTAAAGCATCTACAGGCTTAATTTTAATAGCCTGTTGTGCAGGAATGAGACCAGCCAAAATTCCTGATATTATTAATATGCTTAATGCAATTAGGACTACTCCAAGGTTAACTGAAGGGTTTAAAAACATCATTTCTGAAGTATCCATTTGTGACAGTTGAAAATTCACCAACCAGATCACTCCGGTAGCCAGGATGATTCCCGCCATTCCTGAAATAATGGTCAGAAAAACCGATTCCATTAAGATTTGCCCCCTAATGCTCCAGGGTGTTGCACCCAAGGCACGGCGAACTCCAATTTCATTGGTTCTTTCTTTTACAACAATGAGCATGATATTGCTTATCCCAATAATACCTGATAATAATACCAGAACTCCAACGAAATAAGCCACTGCCTTAAGCGCTATGAACAAGCCGTTAACTTTGCTATATTCCTTAAACAGGTCGAAGTGGCCCACGGCGCGATCATCATCAGGATGAATACTATGACGGCTCTTGACCACATCCATGATATCATTTTTCACATTTGTGATAGAACTACCATCCCTGGCAGTCAAAGCCATCCAGCCAACTTTATTTCCTCTATTGAAGGCCTGGCTGAAAGAGGTGAAAGGCACAAAAATTTGCTTTTGCATTTCTTCGGCGTCTCCATTATTGCCCTTCTTTTTATAGGTTCCTATCACCATGAAGTTCACCCCGTTTATCTTGATGTAGGTTCCCAATACTTCTTCACCCTTATCATACAATTCTGAACGAACTCCATCACCTATAATAGCCACCTTTCTTTTCTGTTCAATATCTGAGTAGTTGATAAACCTGCCGGAAGTGATATCCATAGGTTCCTGCTGAATGATCTCGGGATAATCGCCATAGACATTATAAGCACCGGTATTAAGCCCCCGTACCACGTTGTTAGTTCCACGGAAGCCCCCCAGCTGATTGCGTGGAGAAACGATCATTAGCTCCGGCACCTGTCTTTTGATGGCATCTACATCTTCGATCTCGAAACTATACCGGCGCCCTTTAGGCATTCCTTTGTAAGGTTTGGAAACTGTCTGGGTCCACATAAACATACTGTTGGTGGCCATACCGCCAAACCCCTGCTTCACACCATTTTCCAGGCCTTTACCAGCAGCCAGCAGGATAACAAGTATAAAGATCCCCCACATCACCCCAAAAGCGGTAAGAACGGTTCTAAACCAATTCGAGGTTAAGGCTTCTATTATTTCGCTCCAACGATCCCTGCTAAACATACTATTCGTCTCTTAAGGCAATTATTGGTTTAATTCGGGCCGCTCTCCAAGCCGGAAAAAATCCAGCCATTGCACCAGCAACCACAAGGATGATCACGGTATTGATCGCAACTGTGAAATTCACTGTGGGATTATAGATATATTGAGTTTCAATCAAAGGGCCTACAAATTCCAAAAGGGCCAGACTAAAGATAAGCCCAAGAAAACCGGCAATAGCGGTCACAAAAATTGATTCATGTAGGATCATCGCAATTATCGAAAGAGGTTGGGCTCCAAGAGCTTTTCGAATTCCAATCTCCCGGGTTCTTTCCTTGACGATGATAAGCATAATATTGCTAACGCCAACCACACCTGCTACTATAGTACAGATCCCAACTCCCCAAAAGAAAAGCCGGATCATATCCATTAATGAAAAATATCTTTTAGCATTCTCCAGGTAATTATTGATATGCATGGCGCTGTTGTCGTCTGGCGCGATAGTATGACGCTCTTTAAGAAGCTCCTCAAGTTCTGCGGAAAATTGAGTAGATGCAGCCACCGCTGCATCGAAGTTATCTTCCGGCTTTAAGGTGAGATACATATTGGCAATATTGTTCTTTCCGCCGAAAGCTTTTTGAGCCGTGGTAATTGGTATAATTGCCCTTGTTTCGTCCCTTTCTCCACCGGGATCACTAAAGACCCCAACAATTTTAAAGTTTACCCCGGCTAACTGAACATTTTTCCCAACAGCCTCTTCATCTTTAAAAAGATCCAGTTTTAGGCGATGGCCTATCACCATGTTATTTTCTGAATTATCAAGATCATTGATATTGATAAATCTACCGGAAGTAAGCTGGTTGTTCTCAAGAACCTGGTAAGCTGGAAAGGTCCCATCTATTCTGTAAGATCCCGATTCCTTTCCGTAGTTGATAACTGAATTATAAACCTGGTAGACCGAAGCCGAATGGTCCAGTTTGTCCCCATACTTTAAAAGTATCTGGTTATAATCCTGATTTTTCAACTGGATTCTCCTCCCAGGATTTAAGCCTTTATGCTCTTTGGAAGTAACTCCGGGGAAAACAAGGATAAGATTGGATGCATCCTGCTCAAATTCCCTGGCAATACCATTTCTCATTCCTTCGCCAATTCCCAAAAGAATGACCAGAATAAAAATACCCGAAGCTACAGAAAGCCCGGTAAGAAAGGTTCGCAACTTATTTTTACGAATCGTTTCGAAAATTTCATCCCATCTGTCCAGATCAAACATGACTCAATGCCCTAACCTGTGAAACTAACGTATCTTCAATAATAAGTCCGTCTTTTAGATTGACGATCCTCTTGGTCATTTGGGCAATATCATGCTCATGCGTCACTACAAGAATGGTCCTGCCTTCATCGTTTATCTCCTGAATAAGATCCATCACCTCGTAAGAAGTTTTGGTATCAAGAGCTCCGGTTGGCTCATCTGCCAGAAGTACTTTTGGATCACTCGCCAGTGCCCTGGCAATAGCAACACGTTGTTTTTGCCCACCAGAAAGCTCATTGGGAAGATGTGATGCCCATTGGGCTAATCCTACCTTTTCCAGGTAGCTCATGGCCCTGTCTATGCGTTCGGAACGTGCCATACCCTGGTAATAGAGCGGCAGAGCAACATTGTCTAATGCCGATTTGTAGCCAATAAGATTAAATGACTGGAAAATAAAACCGAGAAATTTATTCCGATATTTTGCTGCCTGCTTTTCGCTAAGGTTTTTGATTGGAACTCCATCTAAATGATAAGAACCCTCATCGGCCTCGTCCAGCATCCCGAGAATATTTAGCAGAGTGGATTTTCCAGAACCTGAAGATCCCATAATTGAGACCAGCTCCCCTTCTTCCACATTAAAATTGATTCCTTTGAGGACATGCAATGAATTTGCACCCATCCTATAGGACTTATGAAGATTTGAAATTTCGATCATGATTGATGAATATTATAGATGACAGGGGGCTTCATATATAATAGACTACCTAAAAAGCATTTTGTTACACTTCTAAGGGATAATCTGAAGAAAAATCTGGGATAAAAAATTGAAGAATACTCAGGAAGCCTTTTTCCTGTTCCTTAAACTGCGGTAGATGAAGTATGCGATCCCGCCAATTAATACGTAAGGAAAGATCATGAGATACAAGATCCCATCGTTGATGCCTTTTGCAGCGCTTTGATCTACATCACTCTCGAGTACAGCCCTGCACATGGAACACTGGGCCTGGCTTACTTCCGGAAGAAGAAACAGAGCCAGAAAAAACAGAAGCGTTATACCTAAATTCCTAAACCTCATATTCACTGCATTAATCTATTCAAAATTAAGAAAATAGCCTTAATAATAGGGCAACATAAAAAGAAAAACGAGAACGCCGGTTATGGCCACGTACAGCCAGATAGGGAAGGTCCATCTCGCGATCCTGGCGTGCTTTTCATATTCTCCACTTAATCCACGGTAAATAGTGAATAATACAAGTGGAACTATGATACCTGAAAGCACGATATGACTAACCAGTATGAAAAAGTATACATATCGCAATATACCTTCTCCTCCATAAGGAATGGGTTCATTGCTTATCTTGGATAGCACATAACTTACCAGGAAAATTGCCGAAAGCCCAAAAGCGGCTATCATCGTGTTGCGATGTAATACATAATTCTGAATTCTCATAAAGAAATACCCCACTATTAACAAAACCGCTGTGGCAAAATTTAGTATTGCGTGAAAAAGCGGAAATGTAATGGTATCCGTCCCGAAGATGTTATAACGTTCTGGCAGCAACATTAAAATAAGCACGATCACCGGCACGGCGATTGAAAGACCAATGATCACCGGTACAGCGACCCTGTCTGAACTTTTTAGGGTTGTTTTCAAAGTAATTGCTTTATATCTGAGATTAACATATCAATTTGAGGCTCTTCCTCTCCCCTTGCAACGCTTTTATTTCTTTCCACCGAACCGCGATAATAGATCAACGGATTTCCAAATTCATCGGTACGCGACCTGATGTATCCTTCCTGGTCTACCAGCACGAACATTCCCTGGTGGGCAAAACCTCCCGGAACTTCAGCATCTTCCCCGGCATATATTCCGAAGCCCTGGTTTGCCAGCTGGTAGATATCTTCCTTTTCTCCGGTAAGCAAATTCCAGTGAGGATGGTTTATCCCGTAACTTTCGGCGTATTCTGAAAGTACTTCCGGGCTGTCATGAGATGGATCTATAGTTACTGAAGCGATGCCGAAATCCTTTCGGTTTTTGAATTCATTCTGAATTTCAACCAGGTTCCGGTTCATGATCGGGCAAATGGTTGGACAGGTAGTAAAAAAGAATTCCACCAGGTAGACCTTTCCTTCGTAATAGTCATTAGTGATGGTATCGCCATCCTGGTTCACAAATTCGAAAGAAGGAGCTTTTTTGCGCTCCCCATTGATCTCGAGATAAGATAAAGGCTCACCAGAAACTTCTTCGTCCTCCGTATCCTTCTTCACATTAAGCCTGTTAGCAGAAACCACCTCGTTATCGCTAATTCGATCCACGATCTTTGGAATGAATATAATCCCGAAGATCAAAATAACGAGTGATATGCCTACGTATGAGTAATTCTTCATATTGATATTTTACTTCTCCCTGTTGTTCCTTTTTAGCGCCAGTCGATATTCTGCCAGGATCACCTTTACATCATCATTCATCTTATTGCTAAGTTCTGCCACGTTAGACGAATCATATCCATATAACTTTCCATCATCTTCATCATCGTCCCTTCCCCGCAGCTGTAGGTCTTTATCGATAATGAACACATAGGGCGTAAAACTGTTTTCATCCAATTTATGCGGACTTTGGAAACTATCGAAAACCTCCTGCACTTTCTGTGGAGAGGCGTAAGCGATCTTCCATTTTGAGGATTCGCTGATCTTATTAAACTCCGTCACGAATTGCTGGGTTCGAGTCTCGGCCTCTTCGGGAAGAACAAGAACGAATTGAAAATCGTTGAAGTCGTAATACTTCTCAAGTATTTTTTGATCCAGGTTAAAGGTATTCCCCTTGATATCGTCAAGCTCAGAACCAAAAAAAGCAACCACGCTTATCTTATCCCGGAAGCTGATAACCGAGTCGGTATTTGTCTTAAACTGGTCAATATCCTTAACCTTTTCGGTTAAAACGGGGAGTCTGGCAAAATTGTTCTTTCCGGAAGCAAAAAACAAATATGCGGTAATAGGTAAGGCAAAAAGAATTCCAAGTACCAGAAACTTCTTCATCAGTTCGAAAATCCAGTTTTGTTTCTAAAGGGCTACAAAAATAAAAAGACGGTTTAACAAAACCGCCTTTTCAAATGCTTTTAACTTTTCCTAGAAGTCCCAGGCAACGTAGCCGTTCTTGTAGACATCGTAAATATAACCTCCTTCGGTTAATAAAATGAATATCAGATAGGAAATAAGAAAAATCGAAGTCCATACGATCGCCCTTCTCAGGCCTTTGGTCTCGTGCTCCAGGTGCATGAATGCCCAGGCAATATAGTATGCTTTATAAATAGTAAGGATTATAAATATCCAGTTAAGCAACTTCATACCCAACAGATAAGTATCGGTAAGAAATGCCGGTTTAATGATCCCCAGAACAACCTCAACGATGGTCACTATGGAAAGGATGCCGAAAACAAACCAGATTCTTTTAGTTGCTGATCCGTGATGTTGTGTAGTATCGTGAGCCATAATAATTTATTTCAGAATTAAACCAGGTAAAAGAATGTAAATACGAATACCCAAACGAGGTCTACAAAGTGCCAGTACAATCCAACCTTTTCAACCATTTCATAACTACCACGACGCTCGTAGGTACCAATAACCACATTGAAGAATATTATGATGTTGATTACTATCCCTGACAATACGTGGAATCCGTGGAAACCTGTTATAAAAAAGAAGAAATCTGCAAATAATGGGTGACCGTATTCATTTTGAACAAGGTTAGCACCCTCAACAGTCCCAATACCCTGAGCTTCCAGAATATTCAGAGACTCTTCCCTGGAAAGAATAGTTTTCTCTCTTTCTTCATTCAACTGCTGGGTCCTGATAAGAATATCTTCATTAGCAGCAAATCCAGCCTTTACTTCTTCGATGGTATAAGTGGGAAGCTCCTGGCTTGTCTCAAACCATACACCATTGTTTTCATCATGTTCTACTCTTGAACCTTCCATAGGGATCGCGAAATCACCCAGAGCAACTCGTTCACCCTCGGTATTTATGAACTGAAGGATATTTCCACCCTTGGTTGTTACAGCTCCGTAATCTCCCTTGATGAAAGTCGCCCATTCCCAGGCCTGCGATCCAACGAAAACAATACCTCCAAGAATAGTGAGGAACATATAAAGAGTCACCTTGGATTTCTTCATATGATGTCCTGCGTCTACTGCAAGTACCATGGTCACAGATGAGAAAATAAGTATAAACGTCATCAGGGCCACATAATACATTGGAGCTTCTACTCCATGTAAAAACGGGAAGTGAGTGAACACTTCATCGGCAATTGGCCATGAATCGATAAATTTGAATCTTGAAAAACCGTAAGCGGCAAGGAATCCTGAGAATGTTAAAGCGTCAGAAAGGATGAAGAACCACATCATCATCTTTCCATAACTTGCTTTTAGTGGTTCGTTACCCCCACCCCAGGTCTTCCCTTCTGTGCCTGTTCTAACAACAGTAGCCTCCATAGAAGTATTTTAATGTTAAAGGATGCGCAAAAATACGCATTTTTATTATCTAAAGAAATATAAAAAGAAAATCAGGTAAAGCCAAAGCAGGTCTACGAAGTGCCAGAAGGTTGCACCCAGCTCGAATCCAAGCATTTGCCCCTTATAGTAGCGTTGTTTAAAATGGTTATAAATTAACACAAGTAGCACGATGATACCCACCGCCAAATGCGCAAGGTGAGCCAGCACGAGCACATAAATAAACGAGGTCGTGATACTGCTTTCACTGCCTGTGAAGTAATAACCCTGCTGAATGATCTCTGAAAAGCTGTAAAACTGAAATACCACGAACAGGATCGCAAGTATCAAAGTCCCAATCAGTAAAGCGCTGGCCGTTCTCCGATCACCCGATTTGATGAACTTTTTGCTCAGCATCAGGGTTCCGCTACTGGCCAGTATTACCAGTGTACTCCACAAAAAGGAAATTGGCAGTTCAAATTCATTCAACCAGTCGGGCCTGCTTTTACTAACTACATAAGCACTGGTAAGACCGGCAAAGGTCATTACCATACTAATAATCCCGAACCAGAGCATCATTTTCTTGGAGCGGGCCTTTTTCTTCTCGATACTATCTTCGGTTAAATCCATTGTCTGATAAATTTATCAAGTACATATACAATTTGAAGCAGTGTTATATAAGAAACACTGGCGAACATTAATTTCTTGGCTGCCTCGGAAGTTTTCTCCCTGAACAATCGAATGGCATAATAAAGCATTCCAAGTCCCAGAAGAAGGATGATCACTCCCGAAACCGGTGTTAGATATAATCTCCCCGTAACCCCGAAAACCGGAATAAGAGAAACCAAAATCGTCCAGCAGGTATAAAGTAAGATCTGGATAGAAGTACCCCGGTCACGCTTCCCGGTAGGAAGCATCAAAAAGCCACCTTTTTTGTAATCGTCATACAACCACCAGCCAATTGCCCAGAAATGCGGAAACTGCCAGAAGAACTGTATCATAAATAAAGTTCCCGGTTCTATACTAAATTCGCCTGAAGCAGCCACCCAGCCAAGCATAAACGGGATAGCACCCGGAAACGCTCCTACAAATACCGAAAGCGGCGTTTTGGTCTTTAATGGAGTATAAATACTAACATACAGAAATATGCTAATCGCGCCGAACATGGCGGTTTTAGGATTGATCACATAAAGAACAATCAGTCCAAGAACAGTGAATACACTAGCGATGGTAAACGCCGTGGGAACCGACATTCTTCCGGCAGGAAGGGGTCTATTTTTGGTACGGTCCATCAGGGCATCCAGGTTACGCTCGATGATCTGGTTGTAAGCATTAGAAGCTCCCACCATAAGGTAACCACCAATCGCCAATAAGGTAACCACCACAAAATCGATCTTTTCGGCACCCAAAAAATAACCTGCAACCGATGAAAAGACCACGCTAATAGCGAGCCTCATCTTGGTTATTTCCTTAAAATCTGAAAGTATGGAAGCGCTGGAAGTATGTACGCGAGTGTTGCTCAAAAAGCCATTTTTTTTCTGGCGCAAAGATACTCCTTAATTAGGTTTTAGCAAGAGGCTCAACCTGTTAATTTTCAGCATTGCGAAAATGACTAATAATCAAAATACCAGTTGAAAATATCGGTCCTTAGACCAAAGTTGATCCAGGTAGTGGAATTATCGAAATTGGCAGGAGTATTTGATTCAGGATTGAAATCGCGATAGATAAAACTCGCGAAAAGTTTAAGATTGGTGGTTGGATTAACGATATACCCAGCCTCCAGTTCAGAATAAAAAGAAAAGGTTGTATTACCCTGGCCTATTTCCACACCGGTTTCGAACGGCCTGTCCTCCTCGGTTCGATAGATATCCTGGCCAAAATATGCGTCACCTTTAGATAGATCGAAACCGCGCTCCCCTATTATAAACTTCGAGCTACCATACCAGCGATCCTTCCTGTATCTTGCTATAGCAAGAAATTCCCTGAAATTGGCACCCCATAGATGGGCCATACTTTGGTTATTATGCCCGTAATTCAAGGTGATGGTGTTATGGGAATAGGTATATGGCCTTACCTGGTTATATTCGGCCTGCAGGTATAAATTATCTACATTAAAGGCATTGAAATACTTCAGCCCAAGCTGAAGACCCATTTTATTTTTCCAGCTTTTCTCCCCACCAAAAACATCCTCCGAGGAGAATTCATCTATAAGCCATTGCGAATAGGCGTAAACCTGGTCGCTAAACCTGTATTTTCCCGTTAAACCAATAATGGCATTTCCGCCATCGGCACCTGTAGCGAATTCGATCGCACGGTAAAAGATCACCGGATTCAGGTAGTTAAGATCAAATCCCCTGTCATTATCATTTTCCCACATCACCGATTCAAAAAAGCCTAAATTCAGTCTTTTGGTCACGTTCCAGCTCAGGTAATGATTTGCGATATATTTGGTGCGATAGGAGCCACTGTTCACCACCTCCGGCCGAACATCGCGAAGCGACATCCAGGTGTTGGTATATTTGATCTTCCAGAAATTGGTATTCAGTTTTAAATATGGATATGGCGAGGCATTATCGCTTAATACCAGCGAACGATAACCATCTCCTATAAAATTCTTCCCGTGGCCAAACTGAATATTGATAAAATCGGCCGGAGTAAATGACAAATAACCTTCTGCTACAGGATAATCATAACCATCATTCATAAAATCCTTGGCAACGCCCCGCCCGGGAATGATAGCCGGGTCTCCACCTGCAGGCCGGATAGATTCCGCATAACGATTGAAATATTCAGCGAATCGGCCCTGGTTTTCATAGACGACCGAATAAAAATTGAAGCGTTTTCCAAGACCTCCCTGGATAATAGCCATCCTGGTATTATTGTAAGTAAAATCGTGATCTTCCTGTTCGAAATCCTTTCCCAGCTGTAGATCGAAACCTGTATCTACCGTGAACCAGTAATCCTGGGTTTGAAACCTGAACAAATGCTCATTCCATATCTTCCTGCCGGCCCAGGTATTTCGGTCCTGCAACAATTCATCCCTGTTTTCCTCAAAATCGTAATAGCGGTTCACCTCGTTAAAAAGCAATGGCTTCGAAGCCGAATGCGAATTGGTTCCTATCCTATTGAACGCAGCATCAAACCGACTGTAAAACTCATGCGAAAATGGAATATTGATCTGGCTGGTATAGCGAGGGCTGGTGAATTCATCAGATTGCACACGCTCGTATTCGGTAAGCACATTCTCTTCAGTTTCTTCAACAGTTATAACCTGAGGGCTTTCAACATTGTTCCCATTATTTTCAATCCCCTGTACGGTAGCGTTGGCCTGGATAGGGATCTTTAAATTGAACCGGAACTGCATATGTATAGATCTGCCGTTATAGGTCGCCGGCCGGATCACCGGCAAATTACCAAATACCCGCCTCACCTCATCCTTGAGTTCGTTATAGGCAGCGTCCAGGTAGATAATTTCAAATTCCCCCTCTTCGGTCACTTCAAAAAGAATACTTACCGCTCCTTTATAATTATCGGATTTTACTTTTTCAGGGGTTTTAAATTCAGAAATAATATGATCTACCAGCTGCTTATTGAAACAGGCTTGCTGCTGTTCGAATTCAAGACTGGAACATTCGGGGAATTGCGGGTAAACTTCAGAAGAAGAAGTCTCCTGTGCAATAAGTGATAAATTCAGAAATAAGAAAGGAAGAAGTAAAAGGTACTTCATACGCTCAGGGGGCTTGATTTTAGGCTGTAAGATACATTTTTTCCTAAAGGCAAGTTAATTAAAATAAAAAATCCCCCGCTAAAAGCGAGGGATCTCTCAATTATATGTTTAGGAAATTAGTCCTGTACTTTAAATGCAATTGGCAAAGAGTACATAACCCCAACCGGCTTACCACGCTGCTTACCTGGTTTCATTTTAGGCAAACTGTTGATAACGCGGGCAGCTTCCTGCTCCAGTCTTGGGTGTGGAGCACGTGCTCGCACCTGACCAATATTACCTTTTTCGTCGATTCTGAACTGAACGATCACACGGTTGATCCCGCTTAATCCTAGTTCGGCACCAAGATCGGTATCAAATTCCTTGTTCACGTAGCTACTGATCTTTTCACTCATACATTTTTTTCGCTCCTCGTTGTTCTTTTTATTTTCACAACCAGGGAAGATTGGCACATCTTCGATCACCGCAAAAGGAACGTCTTCTACTTCCTCCTCTACAGGAGCCTCAACAACCTCTTCAACCTCTACGATCTCATCCAGATTGGTTTCAGTAGACTGAATTTCGTCTTCTTCCACTTCTTCCTCATCTTCTACAACCTCGATCACTTCTGGTGCCGGAGGTGGTGGCGGTGGTGGCGGTGGAGTATTCTGCATTTCAGTAATTGGCACATCCTCTTCATCAAGGGCGTCCATATTTACCTGCCCGATATCTATCTGTTCAGGGTCATAGGTTTTCCATTCGATAGCCTGCCATGTTAGAAACAGAACAATAATAAGACCTAGCTGTAAATAGAGAACTCTATTTCTGTTAAGATCAGATTTTGGATTTTTCTTAGGTTCCATAATGCGAAATATAGTTAAGGGTTGCTAAAATAAAGATTTTTTCTAAAAAACTAAATTTATCTAGGATAATAAGTCATTAAAATGAACTTATTCCTGAAAGATCTGTAGATCAATCCTGTACCCGGAATCTAATTGGGATCGAATATGAGACAGGTACGGCCTTTCCACGCTGCTTGCCAGGTTTCATTTCGGGCAATTCACCAATTACCCTTCTGGCTTCCTTCTCAAGTTCAGGATGAGGCGCCCTGGTATGAATTTGCTCAACCAGCCCCTCTTTATTCACTACGAACTTAACAACCACAAGATTTGTACCACTAAGACCTAGTTCTTCACCTAATCTGGTATTGAAGTTACGGTTTACAAAATCGCTGATCTTCGAACTCATGCAGCTTTTACGCGCTTCGTTTTCTTCAAGCTTTTCACAACCTGGAAAAACCGGAACTTCTTCTACCGCTATAAAAGCATGTGTAATAGGTTCATCAGGCGCATCGGGTTCTTCGATATGCTCAGGTTCCGGAAGATTTTCCAGGTCAAGATCTGTTGGCACCGTAACATCTTCGGGAGTTTTACTATCGTCTGGCACCGGCTCTATTTCGTCCAGAATCAATTTAGGAGGTGGAGGCGGTGTCTTTTCAGCAGTAATGGTAAGTGGAGGTGTTTCCTCCTCGATAAGATCCATACTTATACCGGGATCTTTAGGAGGTTTGTCGTCAAAGCTCTTCCAGTTGAAGGCCTGAAGTGTTAGAAATAAAACTAGGATAAGCCCTATTTGAAGAAAAAGGACCCATCTCCGACGCAGGTCGGCTTTCGAATTTTTCTTTGGTTTCATCTGATTTTGTGGTTTTTGGTCTTTCAGATGCAATTCGCCGGTTTGCTAATCACTGGTAAAAGCAGGTAATAAAAACCGGCTCATTTCATAAAAGAGTGGTTAATAAAGGTTATAATTTAGTTAGGCAACTTCCTGTTTGAGCTTCTTCACCTGTGGCGCCATGACGATGAAGAAAACAACAGCAAGTACTACACCAGCCGAATTTGCCAGAATATCCCACCAATCGGGGGTCCTGTAACTGGTTAGGGTTCCCTGCAAAACCTCAATTAACATACCAAAAATAAAACTTGCGATCGCCACCCATATTAAATTGGACGTATATCGCTTAAAATCAGATGCCTGAAAAACAAAATACAGTTTCCACAAAACCGCTAAAAACAAATATGCTCCGGCATGGAGCATTTTGTCGGTGGGATCGAATCCCCCCAGGCTTACCTTAAAGTCCATTACGATTAAAGAAAAATACGTAATGGCACTGGTATATAGCAGCGCCAGTAATAGTAATATCCTAGCTACCAATTACCTCTTTATATTGATCAGCTGTAAGAAGCTCGTCCACTTCAGAAGAATCGGCCATCTTGATCTTGATCATCCAGCCTTCACCATAAGGATCGTTATTTACCTTTTCCGGCTCATCTTCCAGGCTATCGTTAAACTCGATGATCTCTCCCGAAATTGGCATAAAAAGATCTGATACCGTTTTTACGGCTTCAACAGTTCCAAAAACCTCTTCTTTTTCAAGGTTTTCATCAAGTGTCTCCACTTCTACATATACAATATCTCCCAGTTCTCCCTGGGCAAAATCGGTTACTCCAACAGTAGCAGTGTCGCCTTCTATTTTAACCCATTCGTGGTCTTTGGTGTACTTTAATTCTTGTGGAATATTCATAGTTTCATATTATAAGACAGCAAAGTTAGTTTTTTACCCGAATTGTTCAAACAGGCTTCCCGTTAATTTCCAAAATTATAGATCAACGTGATCCCAGACCTGATAGTGGTTTGCGGAAATGCGGTAGAAACAGCATATTCTGAAAAGCTATGATCGTAATAGAACCTGGCAGTTAAATTTCGGGTTAACCCGTAGTCTGCGGTAAAATTGATCGCCCAGATATCCTGACCCGATATGGTTTGGTTATTGCTCAGGTCCAGGTATCTTACGATAGTCCGGTTTTTCCTGTAAGAAACATCTGCCTTAAAGTTCAGGTCACTGCTCAAAATTCGGCTTCTTCCGCCAAGACTGGTCGCAATCTTGAGATCCTGCAAACGATAACCTAAGCCCAGGGTATATTCATTTCCGCTATATTCGGTCAACAGGTTATTATCAAAACTGAAGGCTAGAGACCGGTCCTTCTCCATTTGTGCAAGCACCTGGATATTACCCCTTGTCTCAAAATCTATCCGTGCAAGCGGAGTGAACAATTCGGTTAACACGACATTGGAATACAGGATTGGGTTTTTAAAATCACCTGCCTGGTTCACCTCCTGCGGGTTGTCTGGATCATAATCCAGGTTAGTCTGGAACTGTGTAAGGGTATAATCTGAACGGTAACCATGGTTGATCGAGAATCTTCTGAAATGATCCCGGAACCATTTAAGCCTCATCAGTCCGGTATATTTTAAGTTCCAGTTTGGTGCCGGTACACTTCTGAAAGGCCCGAGTTTAACATTCCCGGGATCTTCACCCGAATAGGCCGCGATAAATGCCGGGAGCAATACTGCCTGGTTGGTCCTTCCAATTCCTACGGGGTATCCCTCCTGGTCCACATCATCAGGATCTAAACCTCTTTCGTTTGCAAGTCTCCTGGCAACCTCGAGCCTGTTTTCCCTGAAAGTCTCGAATGCCGCCGAGGTAGTTTCATTAGAAGTGCTGAAAGCAGTCCTGATAAGAATGGTCGAAATATTGAAATTCCCGTAACTATAAGGCGTAAGAGGAATGTACTGCTGGGTTAATGGGTCTACCCGATAGTTTTCTGAAAAATTCTCGGAATAATTCTTTCGTCCAGTAAGTTCCAAAGTAAGATCAGGAAGGAAATCGAATCCGGCCTGAAAATCTAGTTGTTCGTTTTCTACCGTGGTATATTGCTGGTTAAAATTCTGGAAAAGGGTAAGCCAGCCGCGTTCAGCAGCCATATACCTGATCTCATCCTGGAATCCAAGGGTAAACCCGAAGGTTGGACGGATGGTTCCCATAAACCCAACATCCTGGGTATAACCTGGAAGATAGATACCCCTGCTGTTTCTATAATTCACCTGGAAGGTCTTTAAACCGGTTACAATATTTACGAATGTATTGTATGTCTTATTCGTTTTAACCCTTGGCTCTTCCTGTACCTGCTGCTGCTCATCTGGCGGACCAAGCGTTGGCACTCCCCTGCTTCGTTCCTGTATGCTTTTGCCGGTACTTTGAGGATTCTTTTCAACGAGCCCCACATAATCGTAAAGGTCCTGCAGGTTCAAATTGGCATTTATCTGGTGGGTATTCGAATTCTGGACGCTGTTACCTATATCCGGGATATTTTCGAGCTGGCTAAAGATCTGAGAACCTCGCTGCCACTGGAAATCACCGGTGTAGGAGTAGGTGGTATTGATAAACCTGAGCACCGGAATTTTATCGAAAGGCAACTGGTAATTCACCTGCAATGTCTGGAAATGCACATCTGGCCGGCCAATGCTAAAGAAATCATCCCACAGGCCAATGCTGTTATCTGCAAAACCCTCTTCGTCTATATAATTCCGAATAATGCGGTTATTACTGGCGTTAAAGGCAAAATTGAGGGACTTCGTTAGATTATAGTTCACACCATACTGCCAGTCGAACAAATAGTTTCGCTGGTATAGGGTAGGAATCCCAATATCGTTCTCACTTAACTCGAGAGACCTGAATTTTTGCTGATTGTACTGCCTGAAGATATTCGAACTTGCATTGATGTTCGATGGCAGGTAATTAAAATTGAAATCCCGCAGCAAAGCAAAATAATCACTACTGTCCAGCACCGTGATCTTTCGAAGGGGTTCCACGGTCTTGGCCGGAAAATTAAATTCATAGGTTCCACCAACCCGCACGCTTTGATCCAGGCTTTGCTCGATCTCAAAATCCCGGTGGTTGATCTGGTTGTAAGAAGTAGAGAATGCAAAGTTTTCTACATCATAAGGCATCGGCTTCTTATCTCCGGTACGTTCCTTTCTAAGACCAATCACGTTTATGCTTTCCCTTTTAGTGTAGGATTGCGACTGTTTTTCAACAGCTTCCCGCTCCTGGGGATCTTCGATATTATCCAAACGTGTATCCAGTTCTACGTCCAGGAATTCCTGATCGAACTTTGGAGTGATCAACTCTTCACCCCTGCTATAGTTCACCGGGATCTTCACTCCCCATTGCGGCGGTAATAACTGCCCCATGTTTACATTGGTGACCATATCATACTGGCTCAGGTCTTCCCGGCTTCTCTGGTTTGGCCCCTGTTCGATACTTCCAAAGCCAACCGTGCTTCTGCGGCCTGTGGCTGAGATATTAGCAAAATCGGCAAGGTTACTATCCATGCTTACGACTCCTGCCCATCCGCCTTCATTCTTAAGATCTGAAAGTCTCAGCTCGTTGAACCATACCTCACCACAAAGCTCGGTTAATCCGTCTGGATTGGTTCCGTTCTTCACCCCAAGCATGAGCAACCTAATATTACCAAAACTCGGATTTCCCTTTATTCCCAGTCTAAGCCTGCCCATATCATAAGGAGTTTCAGCATCTACGGGCATCAGTTCTTCGGTAAAGAAGTTCAGTTCCGTAGATACCAGTGAAGGATCTCCCAGCACAGCAGTTTTGATCTGTTGCAGCAGGTCGAGCTCCAGGTTGAGCCGGTTTACTTCCGGCCAGATCTCGGCAGCTGTTGAAGCACCAAATAAAGTTGGTGAAAGCGGCACCTCTATCTGGTAGAAGTTGTCACTAAAATCTGTTCCCATCCTGATAAATGCAACCAATTGGCCGTCTTTTAGGGGCGGCCTGTTCACAAAGGATTCGGCGTGAAGAAACATTTCCAGGTTTTTGAACTGTCGCATATCAATCTGGAAATTCTTATACACCGCACGGGCATCCTGTGGTTCCAACTCACAAACCCTTAAGGAAAGCGACTGTTCATTCTGCCTGATATTACTGTTATTTTCAAAGAGTTCTTCCCTGAAAACTCCCGGGGGCAGCACATATGGGATGGGTTCCCTGTTTTCGTTCTCCTCGATATTCACCGCGTTCACCTCGAAGAGCGTATTCGGGTTTTCAATCTGCCCCTCATCTTCAAAAAGGCTCTGGTTATATCTTCGGTAATCTCCCCTAACCATATCCATGGTCCCGAACCTCAGCAGGGTTGGATTCTGAAAATCGGTAAGGTACATCCTGATGAATCGAATGGACCTGAAATCTGCAATTCCACCAATGGCCTCGGTAGGTTCAAAGATAGGCACCTTGAACTGGACCCATCTAACGGGAAGTTCCTGGCCGTTCCTCAGCGTTGTGGTAAGCTCCTTTACATCGGTGACATAGCGGTTATTATCAATGTTCATCCCGGGGAAAAACGGCACCTCGTACTGGAAGTAGCTATTAATGGTGTTCATCGTATTATCCCGGTTGATATCCTCGGTAGTTGGAAGCGTAGTATTTCCGCGGTTAGTATCGGTCACCACGGTTGGAGAGTTCCCCTCCACCCCATTGTAATCGCTGTAACGCTCCAGGATACTTCCATCCCTGTTCAAAAAGTACTGGTAGTTATCGGCCGAGGGATCGGGCAAATTAGCAAAATCGCTAAACAATACTGCTTCTTCGGCATCCAGTATCCCATCGTAACCCGCATCCTGTAAGGTCCTGGCGTCACCCTCGGTATCAAATGCATAGACCAGGGATTGATCTGCCGGCACCTGCCCAAAAGCAGTACTGATCACATCGGCAGTCCCATCACCTTCCGGAAGACCATTCTCATATTGTTTACGCCCATCCTTAAGCACATCTTCAGAAATATTACCAAGATTGAAGTTAATGGTCCCCCCGGGATTCCCGGCATTTTCAGGATAAATGTAAGGGTCCATCACCCAGAACTGAATGTATTCAACATTAGACTGTTCGAAATTGGTGGTATTGATCGCACGCATGATCCCCCCGAAATTGTTACGCGGATTCGGAAGCGTATTTCCCCCGGCTGCTGCCGGGTTATAATTATAAGGACCTCTTTCCTGCGGATTGTAGGCTACATCCATCGTATAAACCACCTGCGGTTGTCCCTGAACCACGTCTACATTCGGGAAGATCTCATTCAGCGCTACCCTTCTCGCAGCATAAGTAGAAATATCAGAGTCGCTTATTCCGGCAGGCCTGTTGTTGCTGTAAAAAATAGGATCGATAGTATACCAGGCCATTTTCGCCCTTCGGTTACCTACGTTAAGATCACCATTAGCAAGTTCCCCCCCAAAGCCAAGCGGAACACTTGAAAGTTCCCAGCTTAGCGGATTATTGATATCTATGGAAGTTTGAGCAGCCTCGAAATCATCGATATAGGTGGTTGCCTTTCCGTCAAAATCACTATTGGCAGGCGAGCCCGGTAACAGGTAAGCGAATTCACCACGAACTGAAACGTTCGATTTCACATCGGTATCGATATTGGGCAATTTATTGACCAGCCTGGTTAGGAACGGAACTTCGGTACTGTAGTTAAGATTCAGCCCGAAAATGGTGTTATTGATAGGCTCGTAATTATAGTTCGCTTTCTGGGTAAGCGGTCGTTCTTTCAAATTGATCAGGGTTCCCCCTATCAGGAAATTCTCATTGAACTGGTGCTCCACGTTGATCCCGCTGAACCGTTTTGTTTGCTGACCAAAAAGCGCGTTGTTTTCTGTATTTACCTGGATAGGTATATCGGAAGCTAACAAGGCCTCATCAAGGATCTGAACCCTTCCCAGCTCATAATTCACCACATAATCTACCCCTTCCTGGAGTACACGACCTCCAGCTGTAACCGTCACCGAGCCGGGCGGAAGGTTAAACCCAATAGGAATTCCCTCTACTTCGGCAGATTTGTATCGACCCTTTAACTGAAATTTGTTCTTATCGGCTTCTTCCTGTTCGGCCTGTATCTTGGTGGTACGATACATCGCCCTGAACACATAACGCTGCTGGTTCTCGTTCCAGGTTTCAGGAATGTTATAATCTTCGGGGCCCGTGTTAGGAGTATCATCCAGCTTATCGAAAAGGTGTTTCCCGAAAGGTTCCACGGTGGTAAAGATGATGTTCCCGTTTTGAGAGTCAATGGTTATTTGCGGGACATAATCGAAAAATCCATCACCGCCATTGATAGGATCATTGTTATTGTTCAGCTGGTCCAGCCTGAAAACCCTTAACAGAGGTGTTTCAGCAACATCCGGCGGGAGGCTAGTTCCTTCCACAGGTTTGATATAGTTAAGCGGCTGCGGATCGGTATACAGGATATTCATCCTGAAATCTTCCCGCTCCAGCTGGTAAGCACCAAGACTGTAAATATTCTTCATCATCAAATCCCAAACTGGTTCATTTACATTGATGATGGTACTTTTAAGCAATTTTACTACCAGGTTCTGGTTTGCCCTTGGATTCGTACCAGGGTTCTGATCGGGGTTATTATTGGTACTGTTCACCCCGTCATTGGCAAATTCACCCACCTGGAAAACCTCCCCGTTGATGGTAAACTGGAAGGCTACCCCAAGCACCTCATCATTGCTCAGTCGCTGGTTTAAGGAGATATATCCCAACTGTGTATTAACGGTATATTCATTTGGTCTTAGCTGGCGCGCATTCTCGAGGATGGCATAATCGATACCTTCTGAAACCACCAGGGGACCAAAACCGCTTTCCACGGTTGCAATATCGCGAATTGCAGGGGTAAGAATCGATTCTCCCGCACCGGTTATTCCGAAGGGGTTCAGGTCATTATTGGTATTATCAGGGAAAGCTCCGCCCGGCACATTAAAAAAGCCTCCCGGCGGGTTATCCACACCAATATTCCCAGCAACGGGGGATTCTCCAAGATCCTGAATAGCCACAATATTACGGGTATCCTGTATATTCTGAATATTATTGGTACGGTTGGTCACCCAAACCTGGATTCGTTTTATCTGAATATTGCTGTTGATGAACGGATAATTTTCCAGGGCCTCATCATAATGATCCCTGAAATAATGTGCCAGGAAAAAGTGCCTGTCCTGATCGTATTCCAGAATGAACTTTTCGAAATCCTCAACGGTAGCACCACCTTCCACGTTCAGGGTTCTTCGCTCCGATTGCTGTTCAGAAAAGACCCCTGTGATCCTTGTTTTCCCGAACTGTAGCTCGGTCTTGAACCCAAAAAGGCTCTGGGCTCCCTGGATTAGTGAGTTAGTGAGCGGCATATTCACATTTCCCACTTCGATCTTTTGTATGATATCATCCTCATTAGGCGTATACTCCAGTTTTAACTGGTTCTGAAAATCGAAGGTGGATTCGGTATCGTAATTTGCGGTGATCTGAAGTCGCTCCCCTATTTGTCCTAGAAGACTCAAACTTATTCGCTGGTCGAAATCGAAAGACAGGTTCCTTCGGTTACGGGGTGAAAATGCAGGGTTATCCTGTTTCGTAAATAAAAGACCAAGATCCATTTCTACCGATCCCTGGGGAAGTATGTCTATTTGTGATCCTCCAAAAATGGACTCGAAGAAATTGTTGTTCACATAAAAATCGGGCAGAAGGTCCTTCTGAATCTCTTCAGCACCTTCCTTTCTGCCGCTGAGTGCATCATTTTTAAGCTTGAAATAATTCTGCATCTCTTCAGAGAGTACCAGTTCTTCAAACTCTTCCGGAGTAAGTACAAGGGGTAAGCCTAAATTGAGATTACCAAGGCTTTCTTTATAAAAATAGCGATCAAGAACAGGATCATATTCATATAAGGATACAATACTTTCGGGATCTGGAAGTTCGATGTTTCCTAAAACATAACCCGTGGTATCCTGCGGGGTTTCCTGAGCCGCAGAATCCATCGCAGATACCAGTAATATCAGCAGAATAAGGCGTACCGGTAAAGACAACTTCGGGTAATTGTTCCTCAACTTATAGCTTTTTAAGAGCCATTTTTATTATAGATTCCACGGTAGATTCAGAGTTTTCCTGAATAATCCTGTCTACAACTTTGCCTGCCTGGCGCCTGTTATATCCCAGG
Source organism: Christiangramia oceanisediminis (assembly GCF_022570735.2). GTDB lineage: Bacteria > Bacteroidota > Bacteroidia > Flavobacteriales > Flavobacteriaceae > Christiangramia > Christiangramia oceanisediminis. The sequence goes on from NZ_JANCNS010000001.1 coordinate 453,564, forward strand.
ATCTCTAATGCAGATAACGCTTCTTCCCTGCCAGTATTGTTCTGAGACACTAAAACTTCACCTTCATCCATCACAGCAAGAGCCTTGTCTTTAAGGTCCAGAATAACTCTTTGGGCCGTTTTTGCTCCAATACCCTTGACACTTTGTATGGTGCCAACATCTTCATTCGCTATGGCCGCAGTGACTTCACCGGGCTGAAGCGAGGATAACATGGTGCGAGCAGTACTGCTTCCAACTCCCGAAACCGAAATTAAAAGTTTAAAGATCTCCCGTTCAGATTTTTCCATAAAACCGAAAAGGGTATGGGAATCTTCCTTAACCTGTAAGTAGGTATATAAACTAATGGCCTCAGAATCTGGAATCAGCGAATAAGTATGAAGTGAAATGTTGACCAAATATCCAATTCCATTACAGTCTATAACAACATGGGTTGGATTTTTTTCAATTAATTGCCCCTTAAGATGATGAATCATGAAAAAAACGTGTGTTAGGCTTCAAAAATAGTGAAATAAGTCAAAGGCCAAAATTCCCTGAAATCTTTAAATTCTTAGGCACCAACTTCTTTCTTAAGCCGCTTCTCCTTTTCCTGGGCATCAACAACCGCAACAGCAGCCATATTCACCATCTCTTCTACACTGGCACCCAATTGTAAAATATGAACCGGTTTCTTCATTCCCATCATGATAGGACCAATGGAATCTACATCGTTCAATTCCTTGATAAGCTTATAGGTACTGTTAGCCGAATCCAATTCTGGGTAAATAAGCGTATTCACTTTTTTACCTGCAAGTTTCGAGAACGGGAATTTATTCTGAAGCATTTCCCTGTTCAGGGCAAAATCGGCCTGAAGTTCCCCATCCACATTAAGTTCAGGGTAAAACCTATGCAGGTAAGACACCGCTTCTTTTACCTTTTTCGCCTTAGGGTCTTTTGATGAGCCAAAATTGGCATAAGAGATCATAGCGATCACCGGCTCCATCCCGAACAATTTAACCACCCGTGCAGTCATTTGCGCGATCTTTGCCAGGTCTTTCGCCGAAGGATCTATATTGATAGAGGTATCACTAATAAACAAGGGACCTCTTGAAGTGTTCATCACATTGGTGGCAGCAACCCTGGTGACTCCCTTAGCCATTCCTATCACCTCCAGCATAGGTTTTACAACTGTAGGATATGCCCTGGAATAACCTGAAAGCAATGCATCGGCATCACCCTCGTTCACCATCATGGCCGCAAAGTAATTGCGTTCGCGCATCAATTTTTGAGCATCATATTTAGTAACGCCGTTTCTATGCCTGGTCTCCCAGTATTTATTCGCGTAATTCTGGCGATGATCTGCCTCTTCATCAGACTTTGAATCGATGATCAATACATCATCATCTTCAAAATCGATCTCGGTCATCAATTCCTTGATCACATCCCTTCTTCCTAAAAGGATTGGGTAACCTATACCCTCATCCCTTACGATTTGAGCGGCCTTTAGCACATCCAGATGATCAGCCTCCGCGAAGACGATTCGTTTCGGATTGGTTTTCGCACGGTTGATGAGCATTCGGGTAATCTTATTTTCGTTACCCATACGCTCCAGTAATTCCTCCTCATATTTATCCCAATCCTGAATATCCTGGCGGGCAACGCCACTTTCCATAGCCGCTTTCGCCACGGCTGGTGGGACTTTAGCAATGAGTCTCGGGTCGAATGGTTTTGGAATGATGTAATCAGGCCCAAAATTGAGCCTGGTTTCTCCATAAGCGATATTCACCTGTTCCGGCACGGCCTCCTTAGCCAGTTCGGCCAGGGCCTTTACCGCAGCCTTTTTCATTTCCTCATTGATCTTGGTAGCTCTTACATCCAGGGCACCACGAAAAATGAACGGAAACCCAAGCACGTTATTAACCTGGTTAGGATGGTCACTCCTTCCGGTTGCCATGATGATATCCTTTCGGGTCTTCATGGCCAGCTCGTAATCGATCTCCGGGTTCGGGTTGGCCATTGCGAAAACGATAGGCCTTTTAGCCATACTGTTCAGCATTTCAGGAGAAACGATATCGGCAATTGAAAGCCCCACGAACACATCGGCATCTTTCATCGCCTGTTCGAGCGTATCTATCTTCCTGGCAGTGGCGAATTCAGCTTTTTCTTCGGAAAGGTTTTCACGATCCTTGCGAATCACTCCTTTGCTGTCCAGCATCACGATATTTTCAGCTTTCGCACCAAAGGCTTTATATAGTTTTGTACAGGAAACAGCGGCAGCACCGGCACCGCTGATCACGATCTTTACTTTCTGAATCTTCTTTTTAGCAAGTTCCAGGGCATTCAAAAGTGCTGCTGCCGAAATAATGGCCGTACCATGCTGGTCGTCGTGCATTACCGGAATGTCCAGCTCCGCCTTTAGCCGTCTTTCAATTTCGAAGGCCTCAGGGGCTTTGATATCTTCCAGGTTGATCCCCCCGAAAGTAGGAGCAATATTTTTAACGGTTTCAATGAATTTATCCACATCCTTGGTATCCACCTCGATATCAAATACATCGATATCTGCAAAGATCTTGAATAAAAGACCTTTTCCTTCCATCACCGGTTTCGAGGCTTCGGGACCAATATCTCCCAGTCCAAGAACAGCTGTTCCGTTAGAAATTACGGCAACCAGGTTTCCCTTGGTGGTATATTTATACGCGTTTTCCTTATCCTTTTCGATTTCCAGGCAGGGCTCGGCCACACCCGGCGAATAGGCAAGAGACAAATCTCTTTGGGTCGCGTATTTTTTGGTTGGAACGATCTGAATTTTTCCCGGCTTCGGCTTGGCATGGTAAACCAGTGCCTCTCTTCTCTTTCTGGAAGTGTTACTCATAATTCATTTTTTTGGCTGAAAGCAAAGGTAGTAAGGCTGAGGTTAAATAGAAATCTATTCTTTTAAAAAGCTGATATTTCTTTTTAAACCTTCATATTTGGTTCGTTTCACCGCAGATTTGCGAAAGATCTCGTTAAAAGTCTCACGGGTGATCTCTTCCCAGTCCTTCTTGTCATTTTCAATTAACTGTGGATGCGGATTGAACAGCGGTTCGTTATGAGGCTTTGAAAACCGGTTCCAGGGGCAAACATCCTGGCAGATATCACAGCCAAACATCCAGTCTTCGAACTTATTTTGATAATCAGAAGGTAAATCATCTTTGAGTTCGATCGTAAAATAAGAAATGCACTTGCTGCCATCTACCTTATATGGCTCGTAGATCGCATCGGTTGGGCAGGCATCGATACAGGCTGTGCAGGTGCCGCAATGGTCGGTAACAGGAGTGTCGTATTCCAGTACCAGGTCCACGATCAGTTCAGCGATAAAATAAAAACTACCGACCTGCCGGGTAAGCAAATTCGAGTTTTTACCTATCCAACCGAGTCCGCTTCTTGCTGCCCATGCCTTATCGAGAACCGGGGCCGAATCGACAAAGGCACGACCATGAAAATCCCCAATTTCATGCTGAAGACTGGCTAGTAATTGCTTCAGTTTATCTTTGATCACGAAGTGATAATCCCGGCCATAGGCATACTTGCTGATCTTATACGAGTCTTTATTCTGGGTTTCTTCCGGATAATAATTCAGGATCATGGAAATGACACTTTTCGAACCCGGAACGAGCCTGGTAGGATCCAGTCGTTTATCAAAATAATTCTCCATATACCGCATCTCTCCATGACGGCCTTCGTTCAGCCATTTTTCCAGTCTCGGAGCTTCTTCCTCCAAAAATTCAGCTTTCGAAATTCCGCAAGAAAGAAAGCCGAGGCGTTTGGCTTCGGCTTTGATAAAACTGGAATATTTACTTGCTGATGTACTCAAAACTGAACTTTTCAGCAGCTAATTTAAAGATTAATTTTGGAGATTATTGAAGCGCGGGATTATAAGGCGCAAAAACACCATTCTCATTCTCTAAACCTACCCAGGCATGAAGCGTCCAGCCTCCTGCTGCACAATTCACTGCCCACACATCTTCAGAACCAATAAATCCTTCTGGCGCGTTGGAATACTCTGTATCTGGATCACAACCCGGGATTGGGATCAAATACTCAGCTGCGACGAACTGCATATCTCCGTTTTCATCAGGGTGATAGACGAGGATTTCCGGCTTTAACACTTCAAAATTCATATCTACATACTCCATTTTCGCATAATGCACTCCCATTCCGGGCACTAGCGGACTTACGGCTTCGTAACCCTGTGCTTCGGCAACCTGGAAATTATGAAATCGCTTCATTGCTTTTGTTAGCATTTCCAGCTGTTCTTCAGCATTCCCGGCATTTTCTATTTTGAAATCATAGACTTTTAAAATCTCTTCTTCTACCTGTTCATTACTGCAGGATGTTGCAAACACCATAAAAAGAAGTAATACGGGTTTGGCAATTTGTAAAATTCTGTTTTTCATCTGACTATATTTATTGGTTAATAATTAGTTACTTTTTATTTCATTTGGATCTTCATATCATAATCTGGTGCAGTCTTTAATACCTGCTGAATAATTTCGGGGGATACAGATTTCTTAGCTGCATCTACTTCGGTTTCAGACACTCCATACTTATTGAAGAATTCAGAAAAGCCTTTTGGACTATGTATATTCACCCATTTACAAACCATATCACCTGAATTTTTAAAGGTATGTACGGTATTAGGTGGGATATCTACAGATTCTCCTTTTTTAATTTTTCTCAGTTCACCATTGATGACAAAATCCATTTCGCCTTCCATGATGTAAAAGGACTCGTGATATTTTTCGTGATGGTGTGGTGGAGGGCCTGGTATATTAGGTTGAGATTCACCGATAGCCATATCGTAATTTGCCGATAAATTTTGTGGAAAAACTTGGTGTCCTAAAACCCACATTTTCAAATTATTATTCATCTTATGAGATTTTTGTCTCGTAAATATATTTTTAAATTTTCAATATTCAAAATTTTATAAGACATTTGTCTCATGAATGAGAAATATATAGGCACCGGCAGGAAAAATCAAAAGCTAAAAACCCGTGATAAAATCCTTGAAAGCACCCAGTCTTTAATGGAAAATAGTGAAAATCTTACCCTGGAAGATGTCGCGAAAAAAGCTGGAATTTCAAGAGCCACCATTTACAGGTATTACTCAAAAATCGAGATCCTGGTTGCGGAAGCCGTTCTTGACCTGAACACGAAAAGCACCGAAGAAATCATTGAAGATGTACGCCATATGGAGCTTGATAAAGCAATTATTGCCATCCAGGATTATTATAATAATCTCACTATTGATCATGAAGCGGGATTCAGAAAATATATGAGCGTGGTATTGAATGCGGAACAAAGCAAAAAGATGCGTGGGGCCCGGAGGAAGAAAACCTTACAAAAACTTTTTAAAGATAAAGCCAAACACCTATCAGCATCAGAGCGCGAAAACCTGGCAAACCTTGCGACAGTTTTAATGGGAATTGAAGCCTTTGTAGTAACTAAAGATGTTTGCGACCTGGATAATCAGCAATCAAAGGAGGTATTAAACTGGGGTTTAAAACAGGTACTTCAGTCGGTATTGAAAAGTTGAATTCTAATTTTAAACGAGATTAGAATTACAAGTATTTAATTAGATGTCTATTTTCCTGTAGCAGGAAAATATAGTTAGGAGTAATTCTCTCCATAACTTAACCAAAAAGCATACAGGTCCTTCTGCACACATTCGAGTCACAGGGCAGAATACTTAAATAATTATGATTTAGTAATAACATTGATAAAAGCCTAGGCGTTTGGCTTAGGCTTTTATTAGTTGAGAAAAGCGTCCATTTTTGGTCATGGCGCTAATTTAAGTTATTTAGGATCGCCTTCCGGAGGGATGGACTAAGAACATAAAATCCTGAATTTTTAAATATTCATTACACCTTAGCGGTCTCCGGACTAATAATTTCAGAAACCACCGATATTGAATTAATAGGAAATCCACCTTTTTTAGCATGTTCTTTTAATAATTCAGGGTTTGTAGCTTTATAAATACAGTAAACTTTATTTTCCGCTACATAGCTGTGAATCCACTTAATTTCTTCGGAATTCATTCCATCCAGAACGTCGCATGACTTTCTTGAAATTCCCTGGAGATCTTCATGGGTCGACTTCCCTATCTGAGGAATCTCCCGTTCGATAACAAATGTTTTCATTTTTCTAGTTTTTGTTTCATTAAATCAAACCCAATTTTCTTACTCATTAATTTCTCCATACATGCATGCTATCAATAACATCATTTCATTTTGCAACCCTGAGATCTTGACCAAATTACCTATAAAATCTACTCCTGAGCAATAGGCGCCATATGTTCATGGGTAATCTTCCAGCCGTCTGGAGTTTTAATAAATAACAAAGTTCCCTGCATTTTCATTTCGTAAGTTTTCTCACCTCTATCAAATTTAAAATCGGAATGAAAGGTGACATTTGCCACATCGCCCCCATAGACGTTAATTTGAAGATCATCCCAATTCCATTTTTCAACCCTGGTAATAGTTCCAAGAAAACTCCTTTCAAAATCTTCATTTTCTTTAGAACCCTGTCGCATGCCACCCACTTCAAACTCGGTGAATTTCGGCCCGTAAGCATGCATGGAGATTAACTTATCAGTTTCATTATTCCGAATGCTTTGTTCAATTTCATCCAGTGCCTTTTTCACTTCCTTCTGGGCTTCCGGATATTCTTTTGTGAGTTCGGGTTCCTGCGATAACAAAATTGACGGAACCAAAAAGATTAATATGGCTGCTAGATAAGGACGAACCATAAGTCAAGAATTTTAAAATTAGTGCCTCAATTCCAAAACAAAGAGGTATTTAGGTAGAAAATTGAATTCAGGGATAAGCTTAAAATCGGCATAAGTATAAGCCAAAATGGAGGGGTATAGAAGTAGAGTATTACAGGTTCAAGTAACCAATTTTATATTTAATTTCAAATGGGTGTAAATCGGTATTTTAGAATAAAGCAATTAGTTAGCCCTTGTTTCGAATTTTAAAAGGGCATTTTTCGGCTTAAGAGTGATCAAAGGTTTGATATCGATAGTATCTGAAACGGGATACATCTTATAACGGGAAACCAGCTCGGTGACCGCGATGATCATCTCGAACATCGCAAAATTGTTCCCAATGCATTTTCTTGGACCGGCTCCGAAGGGAAAGTACTGGGAGGAGAATTTTCTTCCTCCTTCACTAAAGCGTTCTGGTTTAAAATCTTCCGGATCTTCCCACAGTTCCGGATGCCTGTGAATCTCATAGACCGAAAATAACAAATTGGAACCAGGTTTAAACTTCATGTCTCGGAATTCATCTGGTTCCAAATTCACCCGGTCTATAAAATAAGCCGGGGGATACAAACGCATCCCCTCCTCGATCACCTGCTGAGCTATAGGTGATGAGGTCACGATCCCCATAAGGTCCTTATCAGTATTCTGCCTGGACTCCTCGTAAATTTTTTCCTGCCACTCAGAATGATGAGCCAGTAACTGACTGATAAAACTCAATGCGTTGGAAGTGGTCTCGTGACCAGCGACAAACAGGATCAGGATCTCATCGATGAGCTGTTCATCGTCCATAAAGCTGCCATCATCATATTTTGCTTCCAGCAACATGTCCAGCAAATCGCCATAGTTTTTAGAAGAGGCTTTTCGTTCATTTACGATTCCCTGCAGAATCTGCCTGGATTCAGCTGTAAGCTTCAAATAATGATCGATCTTTCCACTGGCCTTGAACCACCACCTTAAATAGGGCTGCCGCAATTCGCGAACCAGCATTTTCTGGGCCGCTTCGGTTATATACTGAAGCCTGTTGATATCTTCCTGGCTGGCTGCACTGCTAAACAGAGATTTCACCACTACCTGGAAGGCCAAATCATTAAAAATTGGAAAAACATCGATATCCTTTCCGGGTTCTATCTTTTTGAATTCAGCAAGAATTGCGGATTGGATGCTACCCAGTAAATTAGCGAGTTGTTTTTTATGGAATGCCGGCTGAATCAACTTGCGTTGTATTTTCCAGTGCTCCCCTTCTGAAGTGAGCAAACCATGACCCACGTATTTTGTAAGGTCTTTGGTCTGTATCTCGGTTTTGGTATAGTTGCGCTGGTTCTTCTGAAGCACATATTCCAGCAAACCCGCATCCCTGGAAAAGATGACCGAATTAACAAACCCAATGTTCAATCTAAAGGTGTTTCCCCTGGTCTCAAAATTTTGGTGGTGAAACGGCAGCGGATTTTTGACAATATTAGTGGAGTGCTTCAGGAACCTGAGCAGGGAAACTTCGGGTATGTTATCTTTTGTTTTAGTCAATTATTTTATTCTCAAAATTAGGATCAGACCTCACAGGTTTTGGAAACCTGTGAGGTCTATTATATTACTGGTCAAAAAGTCCGCCCTGTGGGCCGCCCTTGATCCTTCCTAGATGTTTATAGGCCAGTTCAGTCACTTCCCTTCCCCGCGGGGTTCGGTAAATAAATCCCTGCTGTATCAAAAATGGTTCGTAGACCTCCTCAATGGTTTCGGCACTTTCACTTACCGCGGTGGCCAGGGTAGTGATCCCAACAGGACCTCCCTTAAATTTATCGATGATCGTGGCCAGTATTTTATTATCCATTTCATCGAGGCCGTGTGCATCCACATTCAAAGCTTTTAAGCCGAACCTCGCGATCTCGATATCGATCTTTCCATTACCTTTTATCTGCGCGAAATCCCGAACCCTCCTCAACAGCGCATTGGCAATTCTTGGCGTTCCGCGGCTTCTCCCGGCGATCTCGATGGCAGCCTCATGGGAAATTGGAACTTTCAGGATCTCGGCGCTTCGCTCCACGATCCCGGAAAGCAGTTCTGTGGTGTAATATTGAAGTCGGCTGGAAATACCAAAACGAGCTCTCATGGGCGAAGTAAGCAATCCTGAACGGGTTGTTGCGCCTATCAGGGTAAATGGATTCAGGTTGATCTGAACAGTCCTCGCATTCGGCCCGGTTTCGATCATGATATCGATTCGGTAATCTTCCATAGCCGAATACAAATATTCTTCGACAATCGGACTCAACCTGTGTATCTCATCTATAAAAAGTATATCCCTTTCCTCCAGATTAGTGAGCAAACCTGCCAGATCCCCTGGCTTATCCAATACAGGACCGGAAGTTACCTTTAAACCAACATTCAGTTCATTGGCCAGGATATGCGCTAATGTAGTCTTTCCTAATCCCGGAGGACCATGAAATAATGTATGATCCAGGGCATCTCCCCTGAGGTTGGCTGCCTGAACGAACACCTGGAGATTTTCCAGCACCTGTTCCTGCCCGGCAAAATCGTCAAAACTCAACGGCCTTAAGGCTCTTTCTATATCAAATTCTTCTGAAGAGAAATTTTCTCCGGTGGGATCTAGGTTTTCGTTCATCATAGGTCAAGAAATTCCTGCTGAATATACTAAATATTGAAATAAACAGCGGCTTCAGCCAGGCTTTCAAAGATAATTAAAAAAGCCTCTCCGGTGTGGAAAGGCTTTCTTTATATAAATACTAAGAATAATCTTTTCTAGTGATTAAGCTCCTCTTCATCTTCCTGCAAAGGAACCGTTTGCGGAACAAAATCCTGACCCTGGATCACATAATCACCATTCTCCTTGGTCTTGGAATAATCGTAAGCCCATCTGTAAACTGAAGGGATCTTTCCTGGCCAGTTTCCGTGAATATGTTCAACAGGGGTCGTCCACTCAAGTGTATTCGATTTCCATGGGTTCTGAACGGCTTTCTTTCCGTAGAAAATAGAACCGAAGAAATTATAAAGGAATACAAGCTGAGCGAATGCAGTGATGATAGCCGCCACCGTGATGATCACGTTTACATCGGCATAATCATCAAAATAAGGGAACTCTGTGTTCGTGTAATAACGCCTTGGAAGACCTGCGATACCAATGAAGTGCATTGGGAAGAATACCCCGTAAGCTCCAACAGCGGTGATCCAGAAGTGAACATAACCAAGGTTCTTGTTCATCATTCTTCCGAACATCTTTGGGAACCAGTGATAAACCCCGGCAAATAGACCGTACAATGCAGAGATACCCATTACCAGGTGGAAGTGAGCTACCACGAAGTAGGTGTCATGCACGTTGATATCCAGGGTTGAATCTCCAAGGATGATCCCTGTTAAACCTCCGGTAATGAAGGTAGAAACAAGACCAATGGAGAACAGCATCCCCGGGTTCATTTGCAGGTTACCTTTCCATAAGGTTGTAATATAGTTGAATGCCTTAACTGCAGATGGGATCGCGATCAATAGCGTTGTAAAGGTAAATACCGATCCAAGGAACGGGTTCATACCAGATACGAACATATGGTGACCCCATACGATAGTTGAAAGGAATGCAATTGCAAGTATAGAGGCAACCATCGCACGGTAACCGAAGATAGGTTTACGTGAATTGGTTGCAATAATTTCAGAAGTGATACCTAATGCAGGTAATAATACAATATAAACTTCAGGGTGACCCAGGAACCAGAACAGGTGCTCGAACAATACCGGAGAACCTCCCTGGTGACTCAATACTTCTCCCTGGATAAAGATATCACTAAGGAAGAAGGAAGTACCAAAACTACGGTCCATGATAAGGAGCAAAGCAGCTGATAAAAGTACCGGGAACGAAACAACACCGATGATGGCGGTCACGAAGAAAGCCCAGATAGTTAACGGAAGTCTGGTCATAGACATTCCATTGGTTCTTAGGTTTATTACGGTTACGATATAGTTCAAGGATCCCAGCAATGAAGATGCAATGAATATCGCCATTGAAACTAACCAAAGTGTCATCCCAGTACCTGAACCTCCAATCGCCTGTGGCAATGCACTAAGCGGGGGATAGATCGTCCAACCGGCTGATGCAGGACCTGCTTCTACGAATAGAGAAGAGATCATGATCACACTCGAAAGGAAGAACAACCAGTAAGATACCATGTTCAGGAAACCTGAAGCCATATCACGCGCACCAATTTGAAGCGGAATCAACAGGTTACTAAAAGTACCACTCAATCCAGCCGTTAATACGAAGAATACCATGATGGTTCCGTGAATGGTAACAAGGGCCAGGTAGATACTTGGTGTCATTACTCCGTCTGGAGCCCATTTTCCAAGCAGTGCTTCAAAGACCCAGAATGACTGCTCAGGCCATGCTAGCTGAATTCTGAAAAGGATAGACATCGCAATCCCGATGACACCCATTAAAAGCCCGGTAATAAGATATTGCTTGGCAATCATCTTATGATCGGTACTAAATATATACTTTGTTATAAAAGTCTCTTTATGATGATGTCCGTGATCGTCGTGGTGATCGTGTGCCGGTGCGTTTGCAATTGCTGACATATCTCTAATTCTTTAGCTTAATTATTTTTTTCTACTACAGCCACCGCTTCACTTTCCTGTGGCTCCTCGGTATTTTCATCCTCTTCCATATCCTCTCTGGTTTCTGCCGGAGTATCACTATCTCCATCTCCCGCAGTATCTTCAGGACGGTCTACATTCTCGCTCTGGCTGGCCATTAAAGCTCCAAATGTTTGCTGCTCATCTAACCAGGCATTAAAATCTTCTTCGCTCTCTACAACGATCTTCATCTGCATATTATAGTGAGCCTGTCCGCAGATTTTGTTACAAAGTAGGAAATATTCAAATTCATACTCATCCAGGGTAGGCTCTCCTTCAGCTCTAAGCGCTTCATTTCGCTCTCTTCTTTCGGCATTCACACTCTTCACCTTGTCTACCATATATTCACTCTGGCGCATTTCTTCAGATGTAATGGTTGGAGTAAATCCAAACTGGGTGATCATTCCTGGCACTACGTTCATCTGCGCCCTGAAAAACGGGAAGTAAGCTGAATGAAGTACATCCTGAGAACGGAACTTGAACAGTACCGGTCTATCTACGGGTAAGTGTAATTCGGTTACGATCTTATCGTCATCACCATAAGAATCTGATTCATCTACACCCAACTGGTTCACACCTTCGATAAAACGAACGTTGGCTTTACCAAGTGTATTATCATCCCCGGCGTACCTGGCTCTCCAGGCGAACTGGTAAGCGTAGATCTCAACTATCATTGGATCTTCTTCGATGTCTACATTCATAATATCACTCCAGGTGAAAAGTCCATAGATGATCAAACCAGCAAGCGTGATCACTGGAATAATGGTCCAGATAAATTCCAGTTTATCATTATCGGCATAGAAAAGTGCTTTTTTACCTTTCTCTCCTTTATATTTAAACGCAAAATAATGAAGCAGTCCCTGAGTGATAATCTGTACGAACATGATAAGCGCAATGGAAACGAACATCAGCGTATCATATTCTGAACCATGCTCAGAAGCAGCTTCCGGAAGATAGAATCTTCCATATTCCCAGAAGCAGAAAATAGTGATCGCATAAAGGAAAATAACGAAGGCTAGCATCAAAAAACCATGCAACTTATTATCCTTATCATTCGCAACCTGGGAAGTATCTTCATCCGGTCTTCGAGATAACTGAAAGATCTTAGATATCTGCCATCCCGTTACGGCAAGAAGTGCCAATACTATTATTACTAAAAATACGGTCATTTTATATAATCTTCTTTAAATAATCAATCTCAATTAATAGTGGTAATGCTTACTTTCCTTTATAAAAGGATTTCCCTTAACAAGCAACGGAGCTTTGGTAAGCGAGTTGAACACTACAAAAAGGAACAACCCTCCAAACAATAAGACACCACTGATCTCTGGAATCCCTATAAACCAGGATTCTCCAACTGTAGCTGGCATAACCAGTACATAAACGTTCAAATAATGCCCGGTTAGAATTACGATTCCCGTCATCACCACGAACCAGTTAACTCTTTTATAGTCGCTGTTCATCAATAGAAGAACAGGGAATATAAAGTTGGTTACGATCATTCCCCAGAAAAGGATTGGATAATCTTCCATTCTTGTGATAAAGTAAACCACCTCTTCAGGAATATTCGAGTACCAGATCAACATGAACTGAGAGAACCATAGATAAGTCCAGAAAATACTGATTCCGAACATGAACTTAGCCAGGTCATGGATATGACTGTCGTTCACGAATTCAAGATATCCTCTTGATTTCAGGTATATGGTCATAAGTGCGATAGTTGTAATACCAGACACGAACAAGCTGGCAAAAACGAACCATCCAAATAAAGTACTAAACCAGTGTGGATCCAAACTCATGATCCAGTCCCAGGACATCATCGATTCGGTCACGATAAAGAATACCAGGAATCCTGCAGCCAGTTTAAAGTTCTTCTTAAAGATGGAGTTATCGGTAGCGTCGTCCATCTTGATAGAGTTCTTTCTTAATAAATGTCTGAACAACACCCATCCTCCAAGGTAGATAGCCGCTCTTATCAGGAAGAAAGGTACGTTTAGGTAAGCTGTTTTATTCTGAATGATCTCATCGTGAGCCACCACTTCCGGATCCATCCAGATAAACAGGTGGTTCAGGTGCAATCCTGATAATGCAAGGATCACAAAAACGATTAGTCCACCAGGTAACAGGTAAGCTGTAATGGCTTCCATCACTCTGAAAAGTACTGGTGACCAACCTGCCTGAGCAGCGTACTGAATCGCGTAGAACGCCAGTACACCCAGGGAGATCATAAAGAAAAAGAAGGCAGCCACGTAAAGTGCAGCCCATGGTTTATTTTGTAACTGATGCAGCACATGCTCGTAATGTTCATCTTCGTGAGAAGCTTCAGCGCCATGAGCTTCGCCATGTTCCCCTTCAGCCACTTCACTTTCGTAACCTTCAATGTTCTCTACCTCTACTTCATTCCCCGGTAATTGTTCTACATTGATATTGGTTGTGCTTTCATCTGCATGCCCTTCACCATGATGTTCAGAAGCCATCATCTCCTTTACATCTTCTACGGTTTCCGGTGCAGCAATGAATCCATAAATGAGACCTATTGCGCCAACGATCATGAAGATGATCGCTGTTAATTTTATTTTACTGGATAGCGTATACATATTGATAGATCTAATCTTTACTAGTTGATTTCGGTTTGGTTGTCTGTATTCGTATCTTCAGAATCCTCCACATCATCAGCATCATCATACAGGTTCACATCGGCTCTTGAAGGCAATAGTCGCTCCTGGTTGGTTTGAGAACCAGCATCAACAGTTTCCCTTTCCGGATTACCTTCTAACTGATCTTTAAGAGACATTACGTAATGAGTGATCTGCCAGCGCTCCTCGATAGAGGTTTGAGAGGCATAAGATCCCATATTGTTAAGCCCATAATACATCACGTGGTATACACTACCTTCAGTGATCGCTCTACCTGCATCGTCATAAGACGGAACACCAAGTATCTTCTCACGTTCTACAAGGATTCCTTTACCATCCCCTTTATCACCGTGACAAACCGCGCAATAAATAGTGTAAAGTTGCTTTCCTTCAGCCAAATTATCATCGGTATAAAGAAGCGGGTTTTTAAGATTTTCCTTAGCTTCAGCCGCACTCTGAGTGTTATCCTGGTATTCGTATGGCAACCAGCCTCTAGGTACGCTCTCCTCAACAGGAAGTTTCGCCTCCTGACCATTCTCGAACACCTCGTATTCGCCATAGGTTTCGTAACCTACAGACTCATACATATCTGGCATATACTGGTAATTAGGATCGTCCTTATCCTGGCAGGATACCACTACAGATCCCAGAAGGAACAATGCTATAGTTTTATGGAACAAACTTCTCATTATCACTATTTATTATCTATTAATTTAATTTCAGACGCACCAGTTTCATAAAGGAAATTGGTAAGGTCATCTACATTATGACCGGCAACATCTACCTCCATTAGGAAGACATCGTCCGTAGTTCTAACATCAGGATTCTCAGCTTTCTTAAATGGCCACAATTTACTTCTCATATAGAAGGTGATCACCATCAGGTGAGCTGCAAAGAATACCGTTAATTCGAACATGATTGGCACAAAAGCAGGCATGTTTTGCAAAAAGCTGAAACTAGGCTTTCCTCCAATATCCTGCGGCCAGTCTTCTATCATAATAAAATTCATCATCGCGATGGCAACACTTAAGCCCACTAACCCGTAAAGGAACGAGGTGATGGCCAGCCTGGTTGGAGCAAGCCCCATGGCTTTATCCAGCCCGTGAACCGGAAATGGACAATAGATCTCACCAATATGATAGCGTGCTTCACGGATCTGCTTTACGGCTTGCATAAGCAGATCGTCATCTCTGTAAATAGCGTGTAATACTTTAGATGCCATCCTGATTATTTATTTTTTAGTTTGTTTGCCTGGGCAACCCAACCTTCCCTGTTCTCCTCGATAGGGAAGTTCTCGATTACTTCATCAAGCAATTCAAAGTCTTTTTCTGTTAGTTTGCTAACCTGGTCGAACAAATAGATTCCAACCTGGTGTAGACGCTGCTGCAATAGCGGGCCAATATTCTTAAGCCTGGTAAGATCATCTGCCTCCTGGGTAGCCGGATCATAAGTTCCAATTCTTGAAAGCATTTCATCAATGCGATCTTTCATTACTTCAGACACAACCAATCCGTCTATATTCACGGTATCCTCATGAGGATGATCATCTTCCTTTCGCTTGGTATGCTCGGTATCCTCGATTTTCTTATCAATACCAGTAGCAACATTCTGCTTCGGATTTCTTCCTACTGCTTTCGGATCATAATGAAGTGCATCATCACCTTTTTCAGCTCTTAACTTCTTGTATTTCTCTCCCGAAGATTTAAGAATGGTCTTGACCTCTGCCTGTGCGATCACCGGGAACGAGCGGGCATAAAGAAGGAACAATACAAAGAAGAATCCAATGGTACCGATAAAGATCCCGATATCTACAAATGTTGGTGAGAACATGGTCCATGAAGACGGAAGGTAATCACGGTGAAGCGAAGTCACGATAATTACGAAACGCTCGAACCACATCCCGATGTTTACCACAATCGAGATAAAGAAAGAGAACATGATGCTGGTACGTAGTTTCTTGAACCACATGAACTGTGGAGAGAACACGTTACAGGTCATCATCGCCCAGTAAGCCCATGCATAAGGACCGGTAGCCCTGTTAAGGAATGCGTACTGTTCGTACTCCACTCCAGAATACCATGCGATAACCAACTCGGTGATATAAGCAGTACCTACGATAGAACCGGTGATCATGATCACGATGTTCATCAATTCGATATGCTGAATAGTAATATAGTCTTCAAGGTTTGAAACCTTTCTCATGATGATAAGCAGGGTGTTTACCATGGCAAATCCAGAGAAGATCGCACCCGCAACGAAGTAAGGAGGGAAAATGGTGGTATGCCATCCCGGAATTACCGAAGTTGCGAAGTCAAAGGATACGATGGTGTGTACCGAAAGTACCAGTGGCGTTGCCAAACCTGCAAGTACCAAAGACACCTCTTCAAAACGTTGCCAGTCCTTGGCACGCCCACTCCATCCAAATGAAAGTATTCCGTAAACTCTTTTTGTGAAAGGCGTGATCGCCCTGTCACGGATCATCGCGAAATCTGGCAACAATCCAGTCCACCAGAATACCAGTGATACAGAAAGGTATGTAGAGATCGCAAATACGTCCCATAAAAGCGGCGAGTTAAAGTTCACCCAAAGAGATCCAAACTGGTTTGGGATTGGAAGTACCCAGTAAGCCAGCCATGGACGTCCCATGTGAATTAACGGGAAAAGACCTGCCTGCATTACAGAGAAAATTGTCATCGCCTCTGCAGACCTGTTGATCGCCATTCTCCATTTTTGACGGAACAATAAGAGTACCGCCGAAATAAGCGTACCGGCGTGACCAATACCTACCCACCATACAAAGTTGGTGATATCCCAGGCCCAACCTACGGTCTTATTTAATCCCCAGGTTCCAATACCCGTGGAAATAGTATAAACTATACATCCTACACCCCATAAAAAGGCAACTAGGGAGATACCAAAAACTATCCACCAAGCTTTGTTTGCCCTTCCTTCTACCGGAGCAGCCACATCCACGGTCACATCGTGGTAGGTCTTATTCCCGGTAACTAGAGGCTTTCGTATAGGTGCTTCGTAATGAGACATATCCTTATCTGATTGATTCTTAGTTATTCGTTATTATTAAACTTCGGTTGTATTTCTCACTTTAGTCTGGTACATCACGTTTGGTTTTGTACCTACATACTCAAGCAGATGATACATCCTGTCATCATTTTTCTTTTCAAGAATTTTTGCGCCCTCGTTGTTCACATCTCCAAAGACCATCGCTCCCTTATCACAGGCCGCTGAACAGGCAGTGTGGAATTCTCCATCCTTAATGGTTCTTCCTTCACGCTTGGCATCAAGAATAGTCTTTTGAGTCTTCTGAATACACATGGAGCATTTTTCCATAACCCCTCTTGCACGTACAGTCACATCAGGATTCAATACCATTCTTCCAAGGTCATTGTTCATATGGTAATCGAACTCATCGTTCTTCGCATAAGAGAACCAGTTGAAACGACGCACTTTATACGGGCAGTTGTTCGCACAGTATCTTGTACCCACACATCTGTTATAGATCATCTGGTTTTGTCCCTGTCTTCCGTGAGAAGTAGCAGCAACCGGACATACGGTCTCACATGGAGCGTGGTTACAGTGCTGACACATTACTGGCTGGAACACAACCTGTGGATTATCGGCCGGCTCTTCAAGCTCTCCAAATTCGGAAAGTGAGCTTCCAAGACCACCGATATTTTCCTTTTTCTCAAGGTCATCTGTAAAGGTATCTTCAGAAGAATAATAACGGTCGATACGCAACCAGTGCATATCTCTCGATTTTCTCACCTCGTCCTTACCTACAACAGGGACGTTATTTTCAGAATGACAGGCGATCACACAGGCTCCACAACCGGTACAGGCGTTAAGATCTATACTCAGGTTAAAGTGAGGTCCTGTAGACCTGTCAAAACTATCCCAGATATCAACTTCAGGAGAAGTAACCGGGGTTTCTATATGGTTAAGGGACACCTCAGGAACTTTATTCCAAACATGAGCATCTTTCGTATTAAAGATCTCAAGTGTGGTTTCCTTGATGATATCACCTCTACCCATTAAGGTATTATGCAACTGCACACAGGCGAATTCATGCACGCCTGGAGCTTTTTCTATTTTTACTTTCTGAACAGAACTAAAATCCTTGTAAAGCGGGTATGCATTTACACCGGTTTGCATTTCGTCCTGAATTCCTTCTTTTCTTCCATATCCAAGCGCAAGACCAACCGATCCCTTTGCCTGTCCTGGCTGAATGATCACAGGAACATTGTTCACCACCGTGTCACCGATGCTTACATTTACATAACTTCCGTTAAGTGCTCCATTGGCTACGTTCTCATTCATTACACCCAATGCTTTTGCATCGGCTTTAGACATGGTCACGTAGTTATCCCATGACGCACGAGTGATTGGGTCTGGCATTTCCTGAAGCCATGGGTTGTTTGCCTGCTGCCCGTCACCTAAAGCGGTGTTGGTATACAACATCAATTCAAAACCATCTCCGGCCTGATCATCGATATTATAACTCCTGTTAGAAGTAGTAGCTCCAGAAGCTACAGTCACAGGTGAATTAGCCTGGAACACACCATCATGAAGCACTTCTCCCCAGTTCCTGTCACCAAGCCCTGCAGACCAGGTGTCCTTGATATACTCATAGTAAGACATTGAGTTACCAGACCACTTCAATAAAGTATCCTGGAACTGTCGAGTATCGAACAAAGGTCTGATAGTAGGTTGCATAAGGCTGAAAGATTGTTCAGAAAACTGAATATCCCCCCAGCTCTCCAGGTAATGCGGAGTAGCAGCTACGTATTTTGCAAGTTTTGAGGTCTCATCGGTTCTTGTAGTAAAGTCTACTACGGTCTCCACATTGGCAAGACCTTCAACGAATTCTTTTGAATTCGGTAAAGTATGTACCGGGTTCAATCCGGCGATTAGAAGCGCACCAACGCTTCCGTTATTCATATCCTGTACAAGTTTGGCAACTTCAGAAGCGTTACCCTGGCGAATAACCCTTGCGTTGGAAGCATCCATCACGCGACTACCAAGAGCCTCGTTGATCTCCATCGCCCAGGTTTGAGCCTGCTCATCTGGCAGACCACAGGCAACAACCCCCGCACTTCCGGCTTTTCTTAACTGACTTGCAGCCTTTACAACCGCATCATCAACATTAGCTGGAAGATCACTGGTAGATGAAGTTCCGCTAACATACGCCTTGAGAGCTTTAAGTACCGCCTTTTGCTGAGACGGAGTAGAAGGTACACGCTTATCGGCATTCGCACCGGTAAGACTCATATTAGATTCGAACTGGATGTGACGAGACATTTTTCCATTTTCAGGAATTCTTGTCTTCGCATAGCCGGCATCAAATCCACCACCATACCAGTCAGCAAGGAAATCTGCACCTACCCCTACGATCACTTCTGCTTTAGAGAAGTCGAAATTAGGAAGCGCTCGTCTTCCATATTTAGATTGGAACGCGTTCAAAGCAGCATCTTCAGAAACGGTATCATACACCACGTGGCGTACGTTTCCGAATTTCTGAGAAAACTCCTGAATCAACTTTGAGGTCGAAGGACTGGCAAATGTTTGAGTAAGAAGAACAATGTCCCCGTTAGCATTCTGCAAGGCAGAACCCACTTCACGGTCAAATTCTTCCCAGGAAACATTTCTTCCTTCGATCATAGGGCGTTTCACCCTTTTTGTATCGTATAAAGAAAGTACCGAAGCATGAACCCTGGCATTCACACCAGCTTTAAACTTCGATAGATCGTTATTTTCAATTTTAATAGGACGGCCCTCACGAGTCTTTACCAAAACGCTTGCAAAATCAAAACCATCTGCAATGGTAGAAGCGTAGTAATTGGCAACCCCGGGAACGATCCTTTCTGGTTGCACTACATAAGGAATAGACTTGGTCACAGGCCCTTCGCAGGCAGCCAGTGATGCCGCTGCTGTACTGAATCCAACGTACTTAAGGAAATCTCTCCTTGAAGTCTTGGAAGACTCCAGCGAAGATTTATCCCCAAGAAATTCATCTACCGGGATCTCCTCGGCAAATTCTTTTTGTTGGAGCGTCTCAACAACAGAGCTGTTTTCATTTAGCTCTTCAACACTTTTCCAGTATTTCTTGTTTGATGACATATTATATCTAGATATTAGCTTCTTAAATTAAACCTGAATTCCAGGATTTAGTAGTGACACTTACCACATTCAATTCCACCCATCTGGGCAGCAGTAAGCTCTTCTACACCGTATTTTTTAGATAATTCTTCGTGGATCTTTTCGTAGTACTCATTCCCCTCGATCCTGACATTGGTTTCACGGTGACAGTTAATACACCATCCCATGGTTAGAGGAGCATTTTGATAAACGATCTCCATTTCTTCAATCGGTCCGTGACATTCCTGACACTGGATCCCTGCCACACTCACGTGTTGCGAGTGGTTGAAGTATGCAAGATCTGGAAGGTTATGAATACGAACCCACTTCACAGGCTTCTCTTCACCAGAATACGTTCTGGTTGCAGGATCCCAGCCCACAGCATCGTAAAGCTTGGCGATCTCCTTATCGTAAAATTCTTTTGAGTATTCTTCGGTAGCCGTTTCCGGAGCAACTTCCGCGATTGATTTATGACAGTTCATACACACATTCAAAGAAGGGATCCCTGAATGCTTGGAAGTTCTTGCCGAAGAGTGACAGTATTTACACTCGATCTGGTTATCACCGGCGTGAATCCTGTGTGAGTAATGAATTGGCTGAATTGGCTGATAACCTTTATCAACACCAACCTGCATCATCCAACCGTAAGCGAAATAACCAACAGCCAGAAGAACGATCACTGAAGACACAAGCACCAGGAACTGGTTCTCTACAAAAGCCTTGTAGATCGGTTTTGTTTTTGGCTTTTCCGGGATCACGATCCCAGAAGCATCTGCAAAATTCCTTAAGGTTTTGTTCACCAGGAACAATACCAGCATTAGAGCTGCAAGAACAAAAACCAGGATTCCAAGGATGATATTTACCGACACACCTCCGCCGCCTGTTCCTTCAGCACCAGCTTCGGCACCTGCCGTAGCTGCGGGAGCCTCCGGTTTTGGTTGCTCAACATAGGCAAGGATATCACCAATATCTGAATCGCTCAACTGAGGGAAAGCCGGCATAGCCGTTTGATTCCACTCATTATAGATAGCATTAGCCTGCTCATCTCCACTTGCGATCAACGCAGCAGAATTCTTGATCCATGAATTCAGCCAATCCCTGTCTCTTCTATCGGTCACCCCGTGAAGGGCCGGACCAATGGAATTTGAGTAAGGTTTATGACAGGCTGCACATAAAGAATTGAACAGTTCCTTACCTGCTGCAGGATCTCCAAGATCTGAACCAGCCGCTGCCTGTGCAGCATCACCACCAGAAGCAGCCTGTTCGGTAGCTGTAGTGTCCTGAGCGGCATCATTCTGAGCCAGACCAAAGAATGAAAATGTAAAAAGAAATGCTACACTAAATAGTAGTTTTCGCGAAGTTGAATGGCGGAAATTCACCTTTTTCATATTGTAAGTTCGATTAACGTCTAAACTTTGGTACGGTTTTTACACTCAATTATTTAGCGCGAAA
The DNA here is from genome assembly GCF_022570735.2 of Christiangramia oceanisediminis. GTDB lineage: Bacteria > Bacteroidota > Bacteroidia > Flavobacteriales > Flavobacteriaceae > Christiangramia > Christiangramia oceanisediminis. The sequence goes on from NZ_JANCNS010000001.1 coordinate 475,212, forward strand.
AACCTAAAAAGGTACCTTTAAATTCGTGCACAAAAGTAATACATACAGACGATTTTAGGAATGTTACAACTATGTTAAGTCCTAATTTATATCTGTTCTAAATAATAAAATGCAACCTGTTTAAGTTATTTAATTTTACATTTGTCAAAAACCTGAAAAACATGATAAAACTGAAATTTTCACACCTGCTATTTTTCGGCATCATCGGATTTTTTTCGATGGAAAATTCACATGCTCAACAAGCTAGCGTGAATATACAGCAAAGTGAAAAACTGGAAAAATTAATACAGGTAAAAACCGAACTCAACAAGAACAACCAGATCCGGGACCGCTACGTGATCCAATTATTTTATGGAGATAACGGTGAAGCGAACGAAGTGATCCAGAAATACAGGGAATTATACTCTTATCCTTCTCAGATCACTTATGAAGCACCCAATTATAAGGTATGGGTTGGAAATTTCAGGAATAGGCTGGAAGCAGACAGAGCCTTGCTGAAGGTAAAGGAGAACTTTCCAGCTGCCTTTATCCCGAAACCGAAACGTAAATAGTCTATTTCTTATATATTTTTAAACCTCACAGGTTAGAAATTTAAAATCTTAAGTTCATAATTGGAGTTTAAACCTCACAGGTTTTGGAAACCTGTGAGGTTTTTTTTGTTTCATCAGGGAAGCTCAATTGTACATTCATGCCATTTCTCAGGAAGCTGCTGAAACCACAAGTCGAAGCATGGATATGGACAGAATAGTAGTAGAGTCCTATTAACACCCTAAGATCAACTTCATAAGATCTTCTATAGATAGAAATAATTAAACCTCGCAGGTTAGAAACTTAAATTCTTAAGACCTAATTGAGTTTAAACCTCACAGGTTTTGGAAAACCTGTGAGGTTTTGTTCAAAATTAGAAGTCCACCGCAACCACTGAGGTTCTTAAATAAAAAAAGCGGCTGTTTTCACAGCCGCTTTTTAGTTATATCAATTCGATCTTATTTCAGGGTTTTCTTAACCTCCACCTCTCTAAAGGCTTCGATCACATCTCCCTCTCTAATATCGTTGTAGTTCTTGATCTGCATACCGCAGTCGTAACCTTTTTTAACTTCTTTGACATCGTCTTTGAAACGTTTCAGCGAAGCAAGCTCTCCGGTATAAACCACCACTCCGTCACGGATCAATCGTACACCCGCGCTTCTGTAAATAGTTCCGGAAGTTACCATACAACCTGCAATGGTTCCGATCTTCGAGATCTTAAAGGTTTCCCTGATCTCTGCAGTACCGGTGATCTCTTCCTTAAGTTCTGGTGAAAGCATTCCTTCCATCGCGTCCTTAAGATCGTTGATCGCATCGTAGATGATTGAATAGGTTCTGATATCGATCTCTTCCTTATCAGCAACCGTCCTGGCATTACCCTGCGGCCTAACATTAAATCCGATAATGATCGCATCTGAAGCTGAAGCCAGCAACACATCACTTTCGGTGATCGCACCCACTCCTTTATGTATGATATTAACCTGGATCTCTTCAGTAGAAAGTTTCTGGAAACTATCGGTAAGCGCTTCAACCGAACCATCCACATCACCTTTAAGGATAATGTTAAGCTCCTTAAAGTCACCAAGTGCGATACGTCTTCCAATCTCGTCAAGGGTAATATGACGCTGAGTTCTTACATTCTGCTCTCGTTGTAGCTGAGTACGTCTAGCAGCGATCTCCTTGGCTTCACGCTCGTCTTCCATCACCTTGAAGGTATCACCTGCCTGCGGCGCTCCGTTAAGCCCAAGAATGGATACCGGCGTAGATGGACCAGCTTCTTTAACTTCCTTACCTCGCTCATCGTGCATGGCTTTCACCTTACCACTATGGCGACCTGCAAGTACATAGTCACCCACTTTAAGGGTTCCACCCTGAACAAGTATCGTTGCAACATAACCACGTCCTTTATCAAGGAAGGCTTCTACAACAGTACCTTTAGCCAGTTTATTCGGGTTCGCCTGCAGCTCCAGGATCTCAGCCTCCAGAAGTACTTTTTCAAGTAGTTCTTTCACACCCAATCCTGTTTTAGCAGAAATATCATGTGATTGGATCTTACCTCCCCAGTCTTCTACAAGAAGATCCATTTGGGCAAGTTTTTCCTTGATCTTTTCCGGATTCGCGGTTGGAAGATCAGATTTGTTGATCGCGAAAATGATAGGCACTCCCGCCGCCTGGGCGTGAGAGATCGCCTCTTTAGTTTGAGGCATCACATCATCATCTGCAGCGATCACGATGATCGCGATATCGGTTACCTGTGCACCACGAGCACGCATCGCCGTAAAGGCTTCGTGACCCGGTGTATCCAGGAATGCAATTTTTTGTCCATTATCAAGCTTCACTCCGTAAGCACCTATATGCTGGGTAATACCTCCAGACTCACCAGCGATCACGTTTTCCTTACGAATGTAATCCAGAAGCGAGGTCTTACCGTGGTCTACGTGACCCATTACGGTAACAATAGGAGCTCTTGTTTCAAGGTTTTCAGGATCTTCCTCTACTTCCTCAACGGTCTCTTCAACATCTGCAGTAGTGAATTCAACTTCATAACCAAACTCTTCAGCAACAATGCTTAGAGTTTCCGCATCCAGCCTCTGGTTCATGGTCACCATCATTCCAAGAGACATACATGCCGAAATCACCTGGGTTACCGAAACATCCATCATGGTCGCTACCTCACTTACGGTAACGAATTCGGTCACCTTTAAGATCTTTTCATCCGATTCCTGCTGTGCAAGATCCTGCTCCGATCTTTGACGGTGTTGATCCCTTTTCTCTCTACGGTACTTGGCACCCTTACCTTTACTGGATTTACCCTGAAGTTTTTCAAGGGTTTCACGTACCTGCTTTTGTACTTCTTCTTCGGTAGGCTCTTCCTTGGTAATTGGCTTACCTCTTCGCTTGCCTCCTTTATTTCCTCCGCGCTGGTTTCCACCACCACCTTTTACATCCTTACTGATGCGGCGACGGCGTTTCTTGCGCTTATCCTTATCTTTCTTATCATCTTCCTTCTTCTCATCCTTCTTCTTGACAGGCTTCTTGAATTGAGAAAGATCGATCTTTTCTCCGGTAAAATTAGGACCGCTTAACTTAGTGTACTTGGTCTCAATAGTACTGGATTCTTCTTTAGCTTCTTCCTTTTCCTCCTCTTTCTTAGGCTCCTCCTTTTTAGCTTCAGGCTTTTTAGCTTCAGGTGCTTTCACCTCTTCAGCCTTCGGCTTTTCCTCAGCCCTGGCAGCAGGCTTTTCGGTTTCCTTCGGAGCTTCAGCTTTTTTGACAGGTTCTTCAGCAGGAGTTTCCTTGGTTTGTTCTTTAGGGGCTTCTTCTTTTTTAGACTTTTCACCAGAAGTCTTGTCCAGATCTATTTTACCAACAGTCTTTGGACCTTCCAGTTTTGCCCGGCTTGAGATCGACTCCTCTTTTTCTTTCTTCTCCTCGTCAGCTTTACGCTTTTCTTCGATCTCCTTGCGCAGCTCTTCCTTTTCTTTCTTCTTTTCCTCACCAACTTCTTTAGAAGCTACCTTCTTACTCTTGTCGGTCTGGAACTCATCAGAAAGCACCTCATAGATCTCTCCTGAGATTTTGGTAGTAGGACGTGCATCAATCTCGTAACCCTTGGAGTTAAGATACTCCACGGCCCTGTCTAACGAGATATTGAACTCACGTAAAACCTTATTTAATCGCATTGTTTTCGCTTCTGCCATAAATTGCCCTCTAAATTAACCTCTTTAAATGTATTATTCTTCTTAAATAAAAAATTTATTCCTCAAATTCTGAGCGAAGCACGGCCATTACATCTTTAATGGTCTCTTCCTCAAGGTCTGTACGACGAACAAGATCTTCAACATCCTGCTCCAGCACCGCTTTCGCAGTATCCAGACCAATTTTTGAAAATTCGGCGATCACCCAATCTTCAATTTCATCTGCGAATTCTTTCAATTCCACATCTTCTTCCACACCTTCACGATATACATCTATCTCGTAACCGGTAAGCTGACCGGCAAGACGGATGTTATGACCACCACGACCAATGGCTTTAGAAACCTCTTCAGGCTTCAGCATAACCTCAGCAGTTTTGTTCTCTTCATCCATTTTAATGGAAGTAATCTTCGCCGGGCTTAACGCACGGGTTATGAACAATTGCTCGTTATTGGTATAGTTGATCACATCTATATTTTCATTCCCCAATTCACGTACGATACTGTGAATCCTGGAACCTTTCATACCTACACAGGCACCAACAGGGTCAATCCTGTCATCATAAGAATCTACTGCTACCTTGGCTTTCTCACCAGGAACACGAACCACTTTTTTGATAGTGATCAATCCGTCGAAAACTTCAGGAATTTCCTGCTCAAAAAGTTTCTCAAGGAAACCTGGAGCGGTTCTGGACATGATGATGGTAGGTTTATTTCCTTTTAATTCGACGCTTTCTATGATACCCCTTACATTTTCTCCTTTTCGGAAGAAATCTGAAGGGATCTGGCGGTCTTTTGGAAGCACGATCTCGTTGCCTTCATCATCTAGTAGAATAATGGCTCTGTGCCTTATATGATGAACTTCTGCAGTATAGATCTCACCTTCAAGATCTTTGAACTGCTTATAAATATTGGTGTTGTCATGCTCGTGGATCTTCGAGATCAGGTTTTGACGCAAGGCCAGGATAGCCCTCCTTCCAAGATCAACCAGCTTAACTTCTTCAGAAACATCTTCCCCTACTTCAAAATCGGGCTCGATCTTTCTTGCCTGAGTCAAAGAGATCTCCCTGTTAGGATCTTCTACCTCACCATCGGCAACCACAACCCGGTTTCTCCATATTTCAAGATCCCCTTTATCAGGGTTTACAATAATATCAAAATTATCGTCTTCTCCATACTTTTTCTTCAAAGCATTTCTAAAAACATCCTCCAGGATCGCCATAAGGGTAACCCTGTCTATGAGTTTATCATCTTTAAACTCTGAGAATGACTCAATCAACGCGATATTCTCCATATCAATTTGTGATTAAAATGTTATTTTAACTTTCGCTTCCACAATATCAGAATAAGGCAACACCACCTCTTTCTGTACCGTATGCTTACCCTTTCCAACCGGTTTTGGCTCCCTTGCCTTCCAGGATAATTTTATCTCATTATCATCAGCAGAATCCAGATCACCCTCAAACTTATCGTTCTCGGTTTTCACTTTCAATCTGCGACCGATATTCTTTTTGTATTGTCTCGGCATTATCAAAGGCTCAGAGACTCCAGCTGAAGTAACTTCCAGAGAGAAATCTTCTTCCTCCCTGTCCAGGTTGTGTTCTATCGCGCGGCTAACCAGGATACAATCGTTTACCGAAACTCCCTGATCCCCATCCAGAACCACTTTAATATGATTACCTGAGTTCACTTCCAGGCTTATTAAAAATAAGGATTTATTTTCTTCAAAGACCTTGTCTGCTAACTTTTCTACCTTCTCCTTCAGCATGTTTATAAAAAGAGGGGACTCATGTCCCCTCGCTGTACTTTTTTAGTTTCAACGCTGCAAATATAGCAATATTTTCCAAGTTTAAAAACGTGAAAATAAATGAATTATTCTTTGTAATTTTAATAGAGCATTTAGTACTAAGCCATTACCTTCCAATCATGAAAAATATTCTTGTTCCCACAGACTTTAGCGACCAGGCTGAAAAGGCTTTAAAGGTTGCAGCCCAGCTTGCCAGAAAATTTGACGGAGACATTTATCTATTGCATATGCTGGAACTACCCCTGCAACTCATCGATCCTGTTGGAGGCGGCAGTCAGAACCTGCCTGAAGCGCTGTTTTTCATGAAACTGGCCCATCAGCGTTTCGCTCATCTTATGAAGCAACCTTATCTGGAAGGCATTAAAGTCTACGAAACTGTTGAATTTCACCGGGCTTTTGATGGCATTATGGAAATTGGAAAAGAGAAGAACTGCGACCTCATCGTTATGGGTTCACACGGCGTAAGCGGTTTCCAGGAAATGTTCATAGGTTCCAATACCGAAAAAGTGGTAAGACATTCAGATATCCCCGTCCTGGTGATCAAGAACGACATCACCGATTTTGAGATCGAGAACTTCCTTTTTGCTACAGACGGGAACCCGGAACACAAACATACCTTACGAAAGGCGATGAAATTCGCTGAAACAATCCAGGCAAAGCTTCATCTTTTATTTGTAAATACGCCTAATAATTTTCTTACCAGTGCAGAGGCTTACGAAAAAATGAAGGATTTCACCAGCGATTTTGATCCGGCCTCCTTTGAGGTTCATATATATAATGACATTAGTGTTGAAAAAGGGATCCTGAATTTTGCCAACAAGCTCAACTCTGGTCTTATTGGAATAAGCACCCACGGCAGAAAAGGCCTGGCTCATTTCTTTAACGGAAGCATCAGTGAAGACCTGGTGAACCATTCTTCGAGGCCGGTGGTAACCTTTAAGATCTAGATGAACGACTTAAATGCGCCATTTTTGATCATCAGCCAGAAGTAATTCCAGAAAGACTTCGTCTGGTCCCTTTGTGCCTTTATTTCCTTATAACTTTGCTCTCCTTTCACGGCCTTGTTGCGTACGATCAGGTTGGCAAGAGCCGAAATGACCTTATTTTTATTTTCACCGTCTTTTTGCAGCACCTCCACCTTAAAGTCGTTATATTCTAGTTTCATGTCGCCCTTAGCACTGGTGTTATCACCATAAAAATTAAAATACATTTCCAGGATATCGCCAGAGATATGAAGGTTCAACCCCGCTTCGGTGAATTTGTTCATCTGGCTGGCCTGCAACCTTCCCATTTGTCCGCTTAGCTGAAAAGCATCATTGCGATCACTAATATCGAATTGCCAGTCGATGCTCAAGGGCGCGCCTTTCATAAAATCGGTATTCGCCGTGACCCTGGTCTTCGGAAAATCATCCCGGCCAAGGCCCATATTGGTTATATTCTGAACGCTAACGTTCAGGTTGGCAAACTCCACCATTCCCGGAGGCCTATCGGCTTGTATGCGTTCTTCATATTTTATATAAGCATCCGATATCTCAATACTATCGATATTGATCAAAAAAGGCAGCTTCCTGATAGCCCGGCTGTACAATGGTTTGAACGTGGTATCATCAGGTTTCAGTTTATTGCGGTACACCTCAAAATTCACTCCATTAATATGAGTAAGAGAATTTTCAAATTTCAGGGAATCGTTTTGAACTGACCATCCAAAATCTTGCATGCTAATGGAATCGATAACCAGGTCATACCAGTCTTTTTCTACCTCGATGGTTTGCTGATGTCCAGCTTTGGAATATTTCGGCAGGACCTTGAACCCGTTTATCTGCAAATCCAGATCCCGAACAAGGAGTTGCTCCAGGACCAGTTCCTGTTGCTCACTGAGATCGAAATACAGGCTATCCACTTCCAGATGTTTTAACTGGTACTCAAAAGGCACTTTCTCCTTTAAGCTGGCCGAATCGATTCGAACTTCATTCAATTGAAGTTTTTGCAAACTCGCGAAAAGCATCGCGCTGGCCGTATCATTTTCGAACATCTGGAAACTGCCTCCATTCACCCTTACTTTTTTGATTAGAATTTGTTCCTGAAGTCCACCAGAAGATTTGTCTTTACCAGGATCTTTAGATTCAGATTTATTTTGAGTGATCTTTACCACTGGATTGGAGATCTGTAATTCCCCTACCACTATATTCTTAGTGGTTAGGTATTTCCAGATACCAATATCATTCAATACTATGGTATCAACCTTAAAATTCTTATTCCTGAGCTCAACATGAGCATCGATCACTTCGGCGCTGCGATCTAATAACTTGACGTCTACCTTTTCAAAGCTAGTATTGGCGCGGGTTAATTTCTCTTCAAGACTTTTTTTGATCTTTCCTTCTAAAAAATTGTTCAGAATTAGTAAGGCTACAGCCAGTATTCCGATAAATACAAGAAGGGACACGGCAATTTTGGAGGATCTTTTCAAATTATTGAGAATTTAAAATCCAATTTACAATTCAGAGGCTTGGTACACCATGGTTTAAGAATTTTTAACTTAAAAGTTTGTGAGCCAGAAGTTACCCAAGTTAAATTTTCGTCAAACTTGATCGCTAACATTCCCGGTATGGAAATTGGTAACTATATTTGAACAGGTCAAAAATCAACTATGTTTTTTAAAGTAGGAATAAAGGTATTATTTATAGCGGTAGAGATCTTTTTAGGCTTCTACAGTCTTGTGATCAGCGATAGTTTATTGCTGAAGTTTGCATTTTTTACGGTTACCGCTGGTATTATCGCTTTTGCCATGCTTAAAACCATTGGCAAAATTCTTCCTGTGGATAAAGATTATTATTCTACCGAAACTGACGAAGACAATATTTAAGGAATAAATACAATTACGAATAGTCCGTCGGTCTTCCCGGCGGATTTTTTTATTTATCTTGCTGAACGATATCACACCAATATGAGGCTTATCTGTCTGGCCGACACCCATAATCAACACCGCGATCTCGATTTACCCGAAGGAGATATTCTCATTCATGCAGGAGACTGTACCGATGGTGGATCAGCACGGGAAAGTCTCGATTTTTTAGACTGGTTTAGTGAGCAACCTCATAAACATAAGATCCTGGTACCCGGGAATCACGATTTCTTTTTTGAAAAAGAACATCATAAAGATCAAATTCCAGAAAACCTGCATGTACTCATAGGCCAGTCGTTGGAGATCAAGGGTATTAAATTCTGGGGCTCTCCCTATACTCCCGGAATGGCCAACTGGGCATTTCAACGGGAACGGGGTGCCGAACTCAGGTCACACTGGGAACAGATTCCGCAGGACACTCAAATCCTTATAACCCATACACCGCCGTACGGCATTATGGATGATACCGCACGCGGACTAAAACTGGGATGTGAAGAGCTGGCTGGAAAGCTGGAGTCGTTAAAACCTGATTATCACCTGTTCGGCCACATACACCACGCTGCCGGCAGCAAGACCTTTTCAAATACTAAATTTTTTAACCTTTCTGTTCTGGACGAGCGCTTCAGGATAATGAACGAACCTGCCGTTATAGAACTGTAAGTCTTACTTTTAGCCATTACTGCCTTATCAACCGAAGTTAAAAATTTATTAACTATGGAAGTATTAGTTTTTTTTTAACAGCTTTTGCACTGTCTAGTAGTATTTTAGCCCTGACTAACGAGACGCAAAAAAGACTATGAATAGAATGACTACTCCAGAAATAATTGACGAAATCAAGAACTTAATTTCGTTCAGCATTCAGGAAAGAAATGTGGAAAATAACGGCTTCCAGACGCTACATCGTTCCATTGTGAAGAAGTATTTTGAAGCCAAGCAGGTCGTTATAAATTATGATAACCAAACCATCGATATGCAACTACCGGTGGGTCATAGAAAATATACAAGCATCACTTTTGAATGTCAGGATATTGAGCGATTCCTAAAATCATGCCTTAAAAAGGACGAAAAGAGCCTTTTTTATTACCAGAGCTTGCTTTCCAATTATAATGTGACTTCAGCAGCTTAAAAAGCGATCTAGATAAAATATCAACAGAAGAGTTCGGTCCCTACGCCGGACTTTTTTATTTTTAGTCTGCCGCGATCTCCTTCAGCGTTGCAACCTTAAGAGGCTTGGAAAGAAACCCACGGATTCCGGGAAATTCATTTATCTTTTCCTTATCAGAATAAGCGATGGACGATGTCACTATATACACCTTGCTTTGAGTATACAGGTCTGGAAACTCTTCCTGCAGTGACCTCAAAAACTGCCATCCGTCCATTAAGGGCATATTGATATCCAGCAGGATCACCCTAGGCAGCACAGCCTTTGAAACAAAATTATCCAGCGCATCCTGTGGCCGCGTATAAAAATACGCCTCACCAAATGCCTGTGACCGCTCGATGAACTTCTTAATGATCGTTTTGTAAACCTCGTCATCATCAATGACCGCTATATCACTTTTCATTGGAAGCTTACTTTAAATGTGGTACCTACTCCGGGCTGACTTTTTACCTCTATACCGCCGCCCATCGCATTGATCTGGTTCTTAGTGATGAACAATCCCACTCCCCTGGCATCCTTTCTGCCCGAAAAGGTCTTATACAAGCCGAATAATTTGTCCCCGTGTTTTTCTAGATCGATCCCGATCCCGTTATCACTGAATTCGAGTTGCCATTTCCCGTTTTCAGGATAGGCTTTCAGCTGGATCTTCAGTTTTCTCGATTCATCAGAATAGCGCAAGGCATTGGTTAGGAAGTTCAGGATCACACTTTCCATATAGGCCGGGTTAAAATTTACCCGCATCTGCTCCGGAATATCAATATCTATACTGGCACCGGCCTGGCAAATCTGGTGCCTTAACATTTCAAGGGTCTGGTTGACAACCTCCAGAACCCGGATCGATTCTACCTCGATATCTAAATTGGTATTTATGGAAACCACCTCGTTAAGATCGCTCAGTGACTGATCCAGGTTAGCCGAAACCTTTTCCAGTAGTTTTAGATAATTTTCCCGTTCCCGCTCGTCCTGCTCGCCGTCTAGCAACTCCAGGATAGATTGCATATTACTGGAATGAGATCTCAGGTTATGTGATACGATATAGGCAAAATTAAGCAGCCGCTTGTTCTGCTCCATAACCAGCTCGTAGGATTTGACAAGGTTTAGTTCTGCTTCCCTCTTTTCGGTGATGTCCCTAAGGTTGACCACGAAGCCATTCACATGTTCGGTTTCCAGCATATTTGTAAGAGTGGCGTTCACCCAGAACCAGTTATCATTGGAATCTTTCACCCTCAGGATGATATCAGTAATGGGTTCAGCTGGCCTGGCATAGGAAGTTTCTACCTTTTCACGCAGCAAATCCTGATCATCTGGATGTATATAATGTAATACCCCGTTCCCTACAAAATCAATATTTTCATAACCTGAAACTTTGGTGAGCGCAGGAGAATAATAAAGCACCTCATTTTCGGCATTTATGATCAGGATGATCTCATCTGAATTCTCCACCAGTGACCGGAAGCGTTTTTCATTGTATTTTAAACGCTTCTTGGCATGTACCCTTGCCGAAACATCCTCCACCAGGGCAATATGCGTGCTGGCTTCTTCACCTTTTGGCCAAAGCGCCGAAACGTTAAGGTTGATCCAGATGACCTCGCCATCCTTTCGGATAAGCCGCTTCCTGAGACTGTATTCCCTGATCCTGTTCTGTTCCAGGTCATGCATGAGTTCCAGGTTCTCTGCAATATCTTCGGGATGAGAGATCTGGGTATGCACCATCTGGTGTAATTCCTTTTTCGAATAGCCCAGCAATTCCCGGAACTTTTTATTGGTTTCCAGGATCTCCCCGGTCTGGGTGTTCACCCGTGCCATCCCTATCGCAGCCTGGTTGAAAATTGTACGAAAGCGCATCTCGGTCTCGGCGAGTTCGCCAGCCTGCTGCTGCAGTTTTTCAGCCAGCAAGGCAGGCTGCTTTAAGGCATTATAAATGATCCAGCCAAAGGAACCCGAAAGCACCAGAATCAACAGGCCAACAGGGATCAGGATATACAAGGGTCTTGACGGACTCACCGGAATGATATGGATCTTCCAGTCCCCATCGGGCAGGCTGATCCCTTCGGAATAAGAAAAATCTGAAATCTCAGCTTCAGAAAGGAAGAACTTTTCTCCCCCGGTTACGGGATCGGTTTTGGAGAACTGGAACCGGTATTCATCCCCCGCGAGATTATGGATACCGGATTGATCGACGAGGTTATCAAAATCGATAAGAACGGCAACAAATCCCCAGAATTCATTATCTATAAATACGGGCAACCTACCTATCACTGCCATTCCGCCCTGCCTGAGTTCCAGCGGTCCGGCAAAGAACATCCGCCTCTCGTCGATCGCCTTTAAAGCTTCCTGGTTACGGGTAGAATCCTTTAAAATATTGTAATTGATCGCTTCCTTATTAGGCTCATATGGATAGACCCTGGTAATGATCCCTTTTGGAACGATCTGTATGCCATCGATATTCGGGTTGTTGTCCACCAGCTGGGGAGCGACCTTATCAAAATTCCTGATCTCACCATTCTCATCTACCTGCAAAGCCAGTGAAGTGGCTGCGGAATAGCTATACTTAAGAGACTGCTCAATGTTCTGACCTACCACCTCTACAATGCCGGACATTTCTCCCTGCCTGTTCTCGAGAAGGATCTGGTAGCGCTGCCATAACATAAATAATCCGGCGACCAGCAGGAACAATCCGGCCAGCAGCCCAAAGAATAGAGGCTTCCTATTGGCAATACCTGAAGGATTGGAAGATCGTGTAGTCATCAACTCGAGTTAGGGCCGGTTGGAAATTAAGATTTCAAATATAGGTAAATCGCTGTGATTGGGAAGTTTATTTTTTGGTTGTCTGTTTGTAGTCTGTTATGGGTTGTCCGTTGTTGGTTGTTTGGGGTTTAGCTGGGGTTGAAAGTGGATAGTTGAGAGTGAGACAGTGATACGGTGATGCGGTGAGACGGTAAGACGGTGAGGCGGTGAGGCGGTGATGCGGTGATGCGGTGCTAGAGATTCAAGATTTAAGATTTAAGGTTGGGAGTATTGAGTATTGAAAATAAAAAATAGTGGAGAGAGGAAAGTGGAGAGTGTGAAGCAGTGGTAAAGTGTTTCAGTGATTCAGTGATTCAGTGAGGCTGTGATGCGGATCTATCATTCAAAATTTAAGATTCAAGATTTGTGGTGATAAAAATCAAAATTTATACGTAAACAGACCACCCACAACAGATAACCCACAATAGACAACAGACAACCCCCACAGACAACTTTACATCTTCACCTCCTTAAAATTATCTTCATTTTCTAAAAACCAGTTATAAGTCTTGCGGATTCCTTCTTCAAGTGAAGTAGAAGCTACCCAGCCAGCCTTTGTCATTTTTTCAACATGCATCAATTTTCGTGGAGTGCCATCTGGTTTCGAGGAATCCCATTTCACCTTTCCCTTATATCCCACGATCTTTTGAATAAGGTTTGCCAGTTCTTTTATACTCAGGTCCTGCCCTGTTCCAATATTGTATAAATACTCTGGCAATTGATTCTCAAGGGTAAATTGTACTGCTTCGGCCATATCATCTACAAACAGAAATTCCCGCATAGGACTACCGGAACCCCACAGTTCGACAAACTCATTATCGACAAGCTCACTGCGGTTTTCGACAGGCTCACTCTGCCCGGCCTTCTCCATTTTCAGCTTAGCCTCATGAAATTTTCGGATCATCGATGGCAATACATGCGAGGTTTTCAGATCAAAATTATCATTGATCCCGTATAAATTCGTTGGCATCAGGCTTACATAATCCTTTCCAAACTGCATCCTGATAGCTTCACAGGCTTTCACCCCTGCGATCTTCGCAATAGCGTAAGCCTCGTTGGTGGGCTCAAGGCTACCCGTTAACAAATATTCCTCTTTTAAAGGTTGAGGAGCATGCTTTGGATAGATACAGGAACTGCCTAAAAAGATGAATTTTTCTATCCCATTCTTGTGGGCACAGTCGATCAGGTTATTCTGTATCTGCAGATTTTCCATCAAAAACTGATAAGGATGATCCCTATTGGCTAGGATTCCTCCTACCCTGGCTGCAGCATCAATTACCGCTTCAGGTCTCTCCCTTTTGAAAAAATCCTGTACAGCTTTCTGATCCCGCAGGTCCAGTTCTTTCGAGGTCTTTCCAATAAGATTCGTATAACCCTGGGACTCCAGCCTTCTCCAGATTGCTGAACCTACCATTCCTTTATGGCCCGCTATGTATATCTTTGTATTCTTTTTCATCCTTTATATTCTGATTTTTTGAAAGACCCCTACTCTAATCCTGATTTGTATCGATTACATAGATTATAACGGATTCCGCGGATTCCTTTTAGTTAAGAGTGTTTATAAAACGTTTCCACTTCAAACTCTTTTCACCAAAGTTGACGAGTAGACCAACTTCCTTATTTGTTGCCTTTAAGTAATTGATGATCTGGTTTTCCATATTCTTATTAAGAAACGAGACAGATTTCAACTCAATTATAATTGAGTCATAACATAGAAAATCAGTTTTGAAATATTTATTTAGCTTCTGGCCTTCGTAGTATAATTCTAATTTCTTCTGTTCTTGAAAGGGTATTTCTTGTTTCCTAAACTCCTTTGTTAGTACTTCCTGATACACCGATTCCAGAAATCCACTCCCCAAATTCTTATGGACCATCATATACGCACCTATGATTTTATAAGTCTCTTCTTCAAATAACAGTGGTGACATAATCCGTGTAATCCATTTTAATCCGTGTAATTATTTACTCAAAATAATTCATAACCTTAAACCCTCCTCCTTTCAAATATTGCTCTCTTTGCATTAGCTTGATATCACTCTGCATCATGTCTTTCACAAGATCCTGAAGTTCATATTCCGGTTTCCAGCCTAATTTTTTGTGGGCTTTGCTGGCGTCACCTATCAGCATATCTACTTCGGTAGGTCTGAAATAATTTGGATCTATGTTCAATACTTCCCTGCCGGTCTCTAACTGAAACCTGGAATCAGAGCAACTTTCTATGAAAGCTTTTTCATTTGCGCCCTCGCCTTCAAACCTAAGTGTTATTCCCAATTCCCCAAATGCCATTTTTACAAAATCTCGTACCGTGGTGGTTTTTCCCGTAGCGATGACCCAGTCTTCGGGTTCTTCGGCCTGCAGTATCATCCACATCATTCGTACATAATCCTTGGCGTGTCCCCAGTCTCTCTGTGCATCCAGATTTCCAAGGTAAAGTTTATCCTGTAAACCAAGAGCGATCCTGGTGGCAGCCCGGGTGATCTTTCGGGTTACAAAGGTTTCCCCTCTTAGTGGAGACTCGTGATTGAACAGGATGCCGTTACAGGCAAACATTCCATAAGCCTCCCGGTAGTTCACGGTGATCCAGTAGGCGTATAATTTCGCCACCCCATATGGGGAACGCGGATAAAACG
This sequence comes from Christiangramia oceanisediminis, assembly GCF_022570735.2. Lineage (GTDB taxonomy): Bacteria > Bacteroidota > Bacteroidia > Flavobacteriales > Flavobacteriaceae > Christiangramia > Christiangramia oceanisediminis. The sequence goes on from NZ_JANCNS010000001.1 coordinate 490,222, forward strand.
GCGTGGTTTCGGTTTGGGGTACTTCCTGCACCTTTCCATATAATTCGGAAGTTGATGCCTGGTAGATACGGGTTTTCTTTTCCAGCCCCAGCAATCGAACCGCATCAAGTATTCGCAGGGTACCCAGGCCGTCGGCATTCCCGGTATACTCCGGGATCTCGAAAGACACTCCCACATGGCTCATCGCTGCCAGGTTATAGATCTCATCGGGTTGAATTTCCTGGATAAGTCTAATCAGGTTCGTCGAATCGGTTAGATCTCCATAATGAAGGATAAAATTCCTGTTCTTTTCATGGGGGTCCTGGTATAAATGGTCAACCCTGTCTGTATTAAAAAGTGAAGACCTTCTTTTTATTCCATGAACCACATAACCTTTCTTTAAAAGGAATTCACTTAGGTAAGCCCCATCCTGCCCGGTAACCCCGGTTATCAATGCTATTTTACTCATCTGCTTTATTTAGAACTAAAATTTGAAGCTGGTAGACCTGAAAACACGAAAATTTTCTCTCTCAGGCCAGGGCGGTTATTAAAACCTTGTAGACTAATATACATAATTATGTTTTTTACAGCGGAAGGAAAAGCAGCGGTTTTACCTGAAATATTAAATAAATCCATTTTAAAAATCACCGAATTAATGCGGATCCCATTTATTAAATGAATGGTGTATAGACTCCGGTTTTATAAACCTTCCAATCACCTGGAATTCAGAATTTCGTCGATCTTCCCTGCCATGATATCACCGTATTCACTAATGGGATATTTTGCGGCAGTACGCATGGCTTCCCTTCCAATTGCTTCAATTTTCTCAGGTTCATTCAAAATTTCCTTCAGTTTACTAACGAGCTGCTTCGTATTTCCGGGTTCTACCAGCCAGCCGTTGCGACCATCTTCTATAAAATCGGCTCCACAGGTTCGTCTAGTCGTGATTACCGGGGTGCCCTGGGACATGGCTTCGGTCACTACAAGACCGTAGCCTTCAAACAAGGATGGGAAAATCAAAATATCGTGATTCCTCATTTGTTCCAGGATCTCTTCATGTGGCAAAGAGTTGATCCAACGGTGCTGTTTCAATCCCTTATTCAAGGGGATGCAATCTTCTACAACTTTGCGACCAATGATCGTAAGCTCTATACTTTCTCCCAGCAAATCCATTGCTTCAAAAATATTAGCAAGGCCTTTTCGTTGTGATAATCCGCCTACAAATAATAATTTCAGCTTTCGATCGGTTGGGGGCACATAGCTTCTGTTTGGTAAAGGTTCCGGAAAGCCATACGGCACTACATGCACGGCAGCCAATTTCCCCGGATACCATCCCAGCGTTTCTTTGGTAAAACTGCTTGCTACGAAAATATGATCGGCCAAAGCGAGCTCCATGTCTTTTCTATACAATTTCTCGCGCGAATCCTTAAATCCGGTTAAGGTGACTGCCCAGTCGGGCCTGTTTTCCTTTTCACCGTTCAATAATTCACGCATGGCCCGCCAGTAACCAATGGGCAGATCGTAAAAACAAATGATATTGCCCTCCTTTGCCTTTTGAAAAGTTTTAAACGCTCCGTCTTCATAAGCATATATGGCTTCAGATTCGCCTAAATTCATGCTTACTTTTCTATCCAGGTGCGTATATATTTTATCTACCGAAAAGATCCCTTTTTCATGGGCCATCAAAAACGCGATCTTGAACCTTATCGAGAAATGTCTGCCAAGTTCCTTTAATGGTTGGGTTCTGGTCTTTCGCATTACTTCAGCAGAATAAGACCTTCTTAAAAGAGCTTTAAATGGTGAGTTCTTCACTACCTGGTATAAAAGTCCACCTTCCCCGATCGCAATGGAAGTATAAAAGCGATGTAAGGAACCCTTCCTTAAAAGCCCCACTAACAGGGCCCTTACATTTGCATTACCAGTTGGATGGGATAAGCTTATTTTAGACATTCAGCCTGATGATTTTTGAACACATTCTTTAAGACCTCAAAATACTTTTCAGCAACTTTTTCTGAAGAATGATCATCCAGATGCGGCCTGGCCTTGCTTTTCAATTCTTCCTGTAATTGACTATCTTCTATAAGCTTCCAGGTTTCTGAATAAAACGATTCCATATTATTTCGCGTAAATATAACACCGGCTTCCCCCACAGCATCAACAAGACCTCCATCACCAGACACGATTGGGATACAACCACAGGCCATCCCTTCAAGGGCTATATTTCCAAATGGCTCACGCCACCTGGAAGGCACCAGTATATATTGATGCCTATTCAATTCATCAACCAGATCTTCGCCTTTAAGGACTCCTTTAAATTTAACCTGATTATTCAATTCGAGTTTTTTAACCAGGTCTTCCAACGTTTTTTTTTCTGGCCCCTCTCCTATAACGGTAAGGCTGAAATATTTATCATTCCTGTTCTTAATTAGGTAAAGGAGTTGAACTGCCATATCCACGCCTTTATCAGAAACCAGCCTTCCCAGGAAAACAAAATCATTATTCCTGGCTATTTCAGCCTTAATCCTGAATAACTCATCCCGATAAGGGTTCCCGATAATAACAGCATCTGAATTTAGACTATCAGCAATTGGCTTACTTACTGCAATGAGTCTGTTGGCCTTGCCAAGTTTTAAGGTTTTAAGATGATCCTGCCAGCCTTTCTTACCATTCTGCCGTGCGACCCAGGTCCTGATAGCGATAACATTAAGTTTATTATAAACTACAGACGGCCAGGATAACTTTAAACATGGATTGTTCTCATAGACTATTTCTGCCCATTTATGTTCTTTTATTATTTGTTGCAATGAAGGATCCCTGATCACCAAAAAAGGGAAAGTCTTTTCTCCTGTTTCCCTGGTCCAGGTAAGCAGATGAACCTCTGCCCCGAATTTTGAAAAATAGGTAGCCAGAATTTCAGAATTGACCTCTATTCCGCCTACTTCAGGATAAAACCTATGAGAAATAAAAAGGATCTTCATTTTCGGCTCTATTTTTAATCCGTCTAATATATTCTTATTGAACTGATAACCAGTTAAATATATAACTTTTATGAAGTTCCATTAGTTTATTTTATCCTTTACTTATCTAAAAAATAGCATATTCCTGGATCGACGATCTACTTCACGTCTTGTTTTGACCTTCAAAACCTGACGAAAATCAGGTTTTAGCCTATAAAGCCTCAAAAATTCCAAAACCTGACCCCTGTCATATTTTAAAGCCCACTGCTAACGCAAATTTGTACTGTTAATTAAAATCAATCACAATGAAAAGTTTCAACCTCATAATCGTAGCAATCCTGATTAGTTTCGGTTTTAACACGCTCAATGCACAAACCTACCGTCTTAATAACAAGGCTTCAGAAGTCCTGGTTGACGGGACCTCCAACATCCATGACTGGACCATAGAAGCTGAAAGTGCTTCAGGAACGATTAGTCTTAATCAAAATGGAAAGGATTTAAACGGCATCTCAAAACTGGAGTTCACGGTGGAAGCCGAAAGTTTGAAAAGTGGAAAAGGCGGAATGGACAAAAACACTTATAAAGCTCTTAATACAGACGATCATAAACTAATAACCTACCAGCTAAAAGAAGTGAATAATATCGAGAAGTTAAGCGATAACAGCTACAAGGTATCCACCACCGGAATTATGGAGATCGCAGGTACAAAAAAGAACATCAGGCTGGATTTCAATTTAAAAACCAATTCCAACACCATCAGCCTTAGCGGTGAACATAATCTAAAAATGACCGATTATGGTGTAGAACCTCCAACAGCAATGTTCGGTACCATTACAACCGGCGATACAGTTAAGATCAAATTCAAAACACAATTTTCAATTTAAGAACCTCAACCTAAAAATCAAATACAATGAAAACTACAATCAAATATTTCGCTCTAGCTATTATTGCTATGCTCACGCTGCCAACTGTAGCACAAAATCAGCGTGACCTTGACAACTTCCGTTATCGCGATCAAAGAGGAATTAACCAGTTTGAAGCTCCTAAAGATACCGTTTCTACCTTTGACGGACTTCATGTACGAATAGGTGGTGCTTCCACCATCCAGTTCCAGGATCTGGATCAGGAAAATTCAGGTGCGGTGGAATTAAATGACCTTGAAGGAAACTTTAACCTGGCAACTGCCAACCTTGACCTTGATGTGGCACTATACGACGGGGTAAGGATGCACCTTAGAACTTACCTGTCTTCTCAGCACCATAATGAGGCTTATGTTAAGGGTGGTTATATTCAAATAGACAAACTTGACTTTATTAGGAAAGGTTTTGCTGAAGGGCTTATGGACCACATGAGAGTTAAAATTGGTCACATGGAAAATAACTATGGTGATGCTCACTTCAGAAGAACCGATAACGCCATGGCCCTTTATAATCCTTTTATTGGTAACTACCTGATGGATAGCTTTACCACTGAAGTTGGTGCAGAGGTGTATTATTTTGGTGGCCCCTGGTTAGCCATGGTAGGTTTTACAAATGGTAAATTAAACCAGTCTACCATCGAAGTTGATACCGAACTATCCTGGTTAGCCAAGTTTGGTTATGACAACCAGATCACTGATAATTTCAGGTTGAGGCTTACCGGATCTGTTTTCGCCTCTCCACAAAGACAATATGGTTCCCGTGGAAGTACTCAGTACCTTTATGCCGGTGACCGTGCAGGAACCAGATATTACAACGTAATGGAAGGCTCTTTTAGAGCGGGAAGAATTAACCCTGATTTTGGTGAAGAACTTACTTCTTTCATGTTCAACCCGTTCATAAAATATGGTGGTCTGGAGTTCTTTGGAATAATTGAAGTAGCGACAGGTGGAAGCGTGGATGCAATTCCAGAAAAAGAAGATATCACCTGGAACCACTATGCTGCAGAGCTTATTTACCGCTTCGGAACAGATGACGACATCTTTGTGGGAGCACGTTATAATACTGCCAACGATGATGATGTTTCTGTAAACCGTTTCAACCTTGGCGCTGGATGGTTCTTAACAAAGAACATTCTTTTAAAAGGTGAATACGTGAACCAGGAATATAATGATTATCCAACTGGCAACCTTTTTGAAGATGCGCAGTTCAATGGAGTAATGCTTGAGGCCGTAATAAGCTTCTAAGATTCAAAAAAAGTTTCGGGTAGCTTTCTTAAATTGAGGTTTAAGGATCGCTGCCCGAAATTATTTCAGGAAATCTCAAAATTCTGAATCATGAAAAAGTTATTTCTATTTCTCGGAATAATACTGCCTAGTCTAATGCTTCAGGCACAGAAGGATTTCGATACTGAGAACATCATGATACTGCCTGATAGCGAATTGATCATTGCGGGAAGTACCAATGTCAACAAGTTTAATTGCGTATTCGATATATCGCTGATTAGTGGCTGGAAAAAGATCAGGATCAGCCGGGAAGAAAGATTCCTTAGGTTTCATGAACTATACCTTCCCTTAAGGACCGACGGTTTTGATTGTGGAAATAAAAGAATGAACTCTGATTTCCAGGATCTTTTAATGTGTGATAAATATCCAGAGATCAGGATCAAAATAAATAAAATCGAATTATTCCCGGGAGAATACAATAAGGCGTATGTAAGTGTTGAACTCGCCGGAAAGTCGAAAGATTATGAACTCCCGGTACTTGTGAGCAAGGAACACTTCATTGGAAAATTTAAGATCAACATTCGTCATTTCGGGCTGGAGCCTCCTAAAAAGGCATTGGGTCTGGTAGAAGTTGATGAGATGATAGAAGTTCAATTCAATCTAAACCTGGACCACCAATAAGATCCTTTTCTTTTTAATTATTTCAGAAGCTAAACCATAAAACAATCATGAAAAAGCTACCTATAGTTTCAGCTCAGGAAGCCGTTGCAAAAATAAAATCCAACCAGCGTATTTTCTTCCAGGGAGCCGCAATGACCCCAACCGTTCTGATAGATGCTCTTTGTGACAGGTTTGCCGAACTAAGAAATGTTGAGATCATCCAAATACATACAGAAGGACATGCGAAGTATACCGAAGCCCCCTACAACGAATCTTTTAGGACCAATACCTGTTTTGTGGGTGGTAACGTTAGAAAAGCCGTGAATTCGAATTTTGGAGCGTATATTCCTATTTTTCTAAGCGAGATCCACGTCCTTTTCAGAAAGAATATTCTTCCTTTAGACTGTGCCTTTATCCAGGTTTCTCCACCAGACAAACACGGATTTTGTTCTTTGGGCGTTTCTGTAGACATCACCCTGCCTGCCATTCAGCATGCAAAAACTGTCATCGCGCAGATCAATCCCAATGTCCCTAGGACCCACGGTGATGGCATCATACATATAGACAGGCTGGACGCCGCAGTGGAGGTAGATCAGCCCATCTTTGCTCATATGTTTACCCAACCCACTGAAATAGAAAAAATGATAGGTGCCCATGTAGCCGGCTTAATAGAGGATGGAGCTACCCTACAAATGGGAATTGGCGGGATACCCAACGTGGTTTTAAACAATCTCACCAATCACAAAAGGCTTGGTATTCATACCGAAATGTTTTCAGACGGAGTCCTTCCTCTTATCGAAAAGGGAGTAATTACCGGGGAAGAAAAGGAGATCAAAACCGGGAAACTGGTTACCTGCTTTGCGGTTGGATCTCAGAAACTATATGACTTCATAGACGACAACCCAATCGTTCACTTTAAGGAAGCAGCCTACACCAATGACACGGCCATCATCAGGCAGAATCCTAAGGTCACGGCCATCAACTCGGCGATCGAGATCGACCTTACCGGACAGGTATGTGCCGATACCATTGGGAAAATTCAGTATTCCGGCGTTGGAGGACAGATGGATTTTATAAGAGGTGCCGCCCTTTCTGAAGGAGGCAAGGCGATCATTGCCATGCCCTCTACCACCAGCAAGGGGATTTCGAAAATTGTTCCCTACCTCAGGGAAGGTGCCGGGGTAACGACCACCCGGGCGCACGTACATTATATCGCAACCGAATACGGGGTGGTAGATCTTTTTGGGAGGAACCTGAAACAGCGTGCTGAAGCCCTTATCTCGATTGCCCATCCAGATCACCGGGAAGAATTGTCGACACAGGCTTTTGAAAGACTGAACACCTGATCTTTACAAAGCATCGAAAAGCTGAGGATCGTCATTTTTTAGGAAGACTCTGCAAGGTATTTTTACATGGTAATTAAAAAACGAAGCCATGAAGTTATATACAAAATTATATGAAGATTTCAACGAAATGTACCTTGGATACGCCGGACTGGCCATTATCGCATCAAGCTGCCTTGGATCGATCGCTGCGATGTTGATATTGATGAATGGTCACGGTGTGGCAAATATGCTGCAGTTAATGGCGGTGGTAATAGTTTGTATGACCTTTAATGCTGCCGTACTGGCTCAATTAAAGACAAAATTCGTATTCAATAGCTTAATATTCAGCCTTCTTGTAAGTACGATCTTCATAGTAGTGAACCTCATTTAAAAAAAAATTTGAATAAGCCTTTTTCAGGTCGCCTTTTCTGAATTTCATTGGAGTGATTCGGAAAGGGCGATCGTTTTTTTAGTATGGAGTAGTTAGTATTGAGATGTGAGATTTTAGATGTGAGATTTTAGAAGTACGAATTATGAAAATTTTTAATGGCTCCTATGGCCACGGATGCACGGATAAGTTGATATTCCCTAGTTGATTGACTGTCAACTAAAAAAACGGCCTATCGAAAGTTTTACAGATAAATTTTCATCAGTTAGGCTTCGACTCCGCTCAGTTAAGGCTCCGTTCGAGAGATTTAAAGCCACGAATGCACTAATATTTTCTCCTCAAGCTGTCACTTCGAGCACTTCGGCTACGCTCAGTACAGGCTCCTTCGAGAAGAAAGCGAGAGGTGTCAAAACCATGAAATCGAAGAATGGAAAGAAAGGATGTATGACTAATTTAAAGGCTTCGACTCCGCTCAGCCTGACACTCACTTTACTCAATTCTGATTATTGAACACTGAATACTGACTACTGAATACTGAAAACTAAAAAAGCCCAAACTTTTCAGTTTGGGCTTTTTGTTGGCCTACCAGGGCTCCCTTAGACGAAGTTTATATTGAGGGAAGACGAAATGCCCAGGATTAACTTCCCGCCCTTCAGAATTCGACATAAAAAAACCCGACCTTTTCAGATCGGGTTTTGCACTTTGTTGGCCTACTAGGGCTCGAACCTAGACTCTTCTGGACCAAAACCAGACGTGTTGCCAGTTACACCATAGGCCAATGCTTAAATGCGGATGCAAATTTAAAACAAACTTTAATTTACACAAACTTTTTCTGAAGATTTTCCTGAAAAAATTCAAAAAATTCAGCCTAAAAATACTGCCCTATTCATTTTCAGAGCTTTCCTAAAATAATCGCTTTTATACATCGTTTTGAAAGCATTCGGCATTTTATTATTAAATTCGCCACTTTAGTAGAACTACACGAGTATTTATGACAGATTTTAACTTTAGCAAGTGGAACAAAATCCTGGGATGGCTGGTTTTTGTGATCGCTTTGACTACCTATACGCTTACTCTTGAGCCAACGGCAAGTTTCTGGGATGCCGGTGAATATATAGCAACTTCTGCGAATCTTGAAGTAGGCCACCCACCGGGCGCTCCTTTTTACCAGATGATGGGTGCATTCTTCGCAACTTTTGCCCCCGATAATGGTTCGGTAGCGCTGATGATCAATTTCATGTCTGGCTTTGCCAGTGCTGTGGCCATCATGTTCATGTTCTGGTCTATCACTATCCTGATATTGAAAATTGCAGGGCCTGTTGAAAAGTTAAGTTCTACACGAAAAATAGCCATTTTGGGCAGCTCCATGGTGGGCTCTCTTGCCTTCACCTTCAGCGACAGCTTCTGGTTCAATGCCGTGGAAGCCGAGGTATACGCCATGGCCGCCTGCTTTATGTCCGTCATGTTCTACCTGGGACTTTTATGGGAACGCGATATGTTTAAACCACGAGGCAATCGATGGATCATCCTGATCTCCCTGGTTATTGGCCTGTCATTTGGAGTTCACTTTATGGGCCTTCTTACTTTGCCGGCCATCGGATTTCTGTATTTCTTTAAGAACTATAAAAAAGTTACCGTTAAGAATTTTATCATTGCCAATATAGTAGTGGTAGCCGTTTTGATGTTCATTTTCAAACTGCTTCTACCTTATACCCTCACGTTCTTCTCGGCTTCTGAACTGTTCTTTACCAACAGCCTGGGGATGCCATTTAACACGGGAACCATTATTGCGCTATTGGTGATCGTTGCTGCCTTTTATTTCCTGATCAATTACACCCGCAAAAAGGAACTATATAAATACAACACGCTTTTATTATGTATACTTTTCGTACTGATAGGTTTTTCAAGCTGGGTGATGCTACCTATTCGAAGTAACGCGCCTACAGTGATCAACGAGAACAGCCCAGATAACGCACGAGAGCTGCTCGCCTATTACAACCGTGAGCAGTACGGGGAGACCCACCTTTTCTACGGTCCGCAATGGACTGAAATGTATGCCGGCCTGGACCCGGACAATCCATACGACGATGCCAAACCAAAATATGAAAAGGACGAAGAACTTGGAAAATATGTGATCGTTAATGATTATAAGAACGCCAAGCAAAACCTGGACGACGACCATAAAGCAATTCTTCCCAGGATGTGGAGTACAGAGCATGCAGTGAATTATATGGAATTTACCGGTCCGCTGGACTTCACCGTAAAACCTGAATATCAAAGCGAAGACCGACTGATCTCGGCTGTGAATGAATTCAAAAACCAGTATTCGCGAGGGGAACGCAGCCTGGAAGATTATCATGAATTCCTGAGGCAATTCAGTGATTACCTGGATGTTCAAAAACCGAGTTTTGCCAAGAACATGGGCTATCTTTTTGAATACCAGATAGGCTATATGTACTGGAGATATTTCATGTGGAACTTCGTGGGAAGACAGGATGATGTACAGGGAAAATACAGCGACCTGCATGGAAACTGGCTTAGCGGCATCAATTTTATTGATGAGATGCACCTTGGTTCGCAGGAAGACCTGCCCAGTGACGCAAAGAATAACAAGGCGCGTAATACCTATTATTTCCTTCCCCTAATTCTTGGACTTATAGGTCTCATTTTTCATCTGAAAAGAGATAAAAAGAATTTCTGGGTGCTGATGGTGTTTTTCCTGTTTACGGGAATCGCCCTGAAGATCTACCTGAACGAAAGGCCATTTGAACCTCGAGAAAGGGATTATGCCCTGGTTGGATCGTTCTATGTCTTTGCCATGTGGATCGGGTTCGGGGTATATGCTCTTTACGACAAGCTGAAGGCCTCAATTAGTCCGAAAATAGTCGCACCCGTAGTAATAGCAGGTAGTTTGCTTTGTGTTCCGGTATTGATGGCTTCAGAAAACTGGGACGACCATGACCGCTCGGGAAGGGATACTGCCTTTATCATGGCGAAAATGTACCTCGATTCTGTAGACGAGAACGGGATCCTGTTCACCATAGGTGATAACGACACCTTTGCCCTGTGGTATGTTCAGCAAATCGAGAAATACCGAACCGATGTGCGAATCGTTAACACCAGCCTGCTGGCTACCGACTGGTATATAGACCAGATGAAGCGGAAGGCCTTTGAAAGCGACCCGGTACCATCACAACTGGACAACGACTTTTACAATGGTAAGAACGATGCCATTTTCTTACGAGAGGTAACCCAGGATACCATCCTGATAAGCACCTGGATGAACTATATTGAAAATAGCGATCCCCGAACCCAGGCCGAACTTCAGAGCGGAACCATGATCAATACATTCCCAACTCGTTACGTTCGCATCCCGGTTGATAAGCAAACGGTTCTTGAAAACAATATTGTTGATGAATCGGAAGCCGATGAGATCGTGGATCATATTGATATCGAGATCGGCACACAGGTACTTTACAAGAACAGACTGCTTATGCTTGACATCCTGGCCAATAATGATTGGAAAAGGCCCATCTATTTCACTGGCGGAAGCTTTGGAGACGAAGATTATCTTTGGATGAAAGATTACCTCCAACTGGAAGGTGTTACTTATAAACTGGTACCAATAAGAACACCGGTAGATCCTAGAAACCCGTTCGATATGGGAAGGGTGAATACCGAAAAGATGTACAATATCGTAAAGAACTGGGATTGGGGAAATATGGGATCACCTGATATTTACCATGATCCCGAAACCCGTAAGAATTCCATCACCTACCGAAGCAACCTTGCCAGGCTGGTAGAAAACCTACTTACCGAAGGTGATACCATCCATGCCGAAGAGATCCTTGATCTTGGAATGGAGAACATGCCGGTTGAATATTATGATTATTACACCCTGCTTGAACCCTTTATCAGCGGTTATTACGAGGTGAACGAACCTCAAAAGGGACGTGAGATATGGGAAAAGGTGGTGACCAAACACCAGGAAAATCTTCGATTCTTCAGCAACTGGGATGTAGACAGGCAGTATTTATATGCCGATGAGATCATAACCGAAATGGAACGCTATCGCGGGCTCATCAACCTTCTTTCAGTTTATGAAGATGCCGCCACGGTAAGGGAAAAGGCCGAAGAATTTAACAGTTATCTTAAGCTGTTCAGGCATTTCTACCGGGATGAAGAACAAATAGAGACCTCTTCTTTCGAAGACCAGCTCAACGAAGAAATGTTACAACAGGGACTTGACGGTAGCACCCCTCCTTCAGAATTAGATTCCCTGGCGATCGACTCTCTAGAAGAATAAGACTTTAAAGAGCCTGAAATGATTCAGGCTCTTTTTTTACCTTCCATGTATGAAATTATTTCTGGCAAAGTATCCGGGATTGCTGAAAAGACTCTACCCTGGCAGGATTACTCGATTGCCGGAAAAAGAGGCTATTTATCTAACTTTTGACGATGGCCCGGTTCCCGAAGTCTCGCCCTGGGTTATGGAAGAACTAAAGAAATATGATGCCAAAGCCACTTTCTTCTGTATTGGCGATAATGTGAAAAAACATCCGGAAATCTTTAAGCTTCTGCTGAAGGAAGGTCATGCTGTGGGAAACCATACGTTTAATCATTTAAACGGCTGGAAAACCTCTTTGGATGCATTTATTAAAAATACGCTGAAGGCTGAAGAAGCCATGAGCGACATTGAAAGTTTCAGGCAAGAATCAAAAAACAATTCCGGTAAAAATTCCATCGAACATACAACTCCCAACTACCCACTCTTTCGCCCTCCATATGGCCGCATCAAAAATTCACAGGCTGGCAAATTGAACCTGCTAGGATACAAAATCCTGATGTGGGATGTGCTCAGCGGTGATTATGACCAGGAGATTTCAGCTGAAAACTGTTATAGGAATGTGATTAAAAACGCAACTGCAGGAAGTACCATTGTTTTTCATGACAGCCTGAAAGCTGAAAAAAACCTTCGTGAAGTTCTTCCGAAAGTGCTTGTATATTATGCTAAGAAGGGATTCAAATTCCGAAGTCTTAAAGATATTCTTTAAGCAAACCAATTAAAGTATTGGCATCCTGTTCACCGCTATGCCGCCATTTCATCTCCCCAGACTTATATATCATCAAAGTGGGCAAACCTTTAACCCTAAGTGCTTCGGCCAGTTGTGAATTCTTATCTACATCTATCTTGATCACCTTGGCCTTGTCTCCCATAGCAGCCGCAACGTCTCGTAAAACCGGATGCATGGCCACTGAAGATTCATTCCACTCTGTATAAAAATCGAGCAATACCGGGATCTTAAGATCTACTAATTCACCAAATTTTGACATAATTCAGTATTTAAACCGGGGCCTTTTGAGAACAGCCCCTGCCAGTTACTATCAAATATAGCAAATTCTTCGAATTAAGCGGGTTTAGGACCCTTTTTCAATTCTATCACGCTAATCTCCGGCCAGATTCCCACACGGCCAGGATAAGCAAGGAAACCGAAGCCGCGGTTCACATTGATATACCTGCCTGATTCTTCGTAAATTCCAGCCCAGTGCTTGTATCGGTACTGAACCGGGCTCCACCTGAACCAACCCGGGATCTCGATGCCGAACTGCATTCCATGAGTATGTCCGCTAAGGGTAAGGTGGTAATGCTTATCGTGCTTTTTAACCTCTTCTTCCCAGTGTGAAGGGTCGTGACTCAATAGCACTTTAAAATCATCATTTGAAACTCCTTCACCGGCTTTCTCCAGGTCACCGGCTTTTTTGAAACCACCAATTCCCCAGTTCTCTACGCCTACCAGGGCGATGCGTTCCCCGTTCTTTTCAATGAAACGGTTTTCGTTAAGCATAAGATCCCAACCCATTTCGGCATGTGTCTTCTTCAGGCGATCCAGGTTTTCCCTTTTCGCGTCTCCCGACTCCCAGTTATGATAATCTCCGTAGTCATGATTTCCCAATATAGAGTAAACTCCATCTTTTGCATTTACTTTCGAAAACAGGTCTTTCCAGTCATCCATTTCAGAAGCCAGGTTGTTGACCAGGTCCCCGGTGAATACCACCAGATCTGAATCCTGTTCCTTCAGCAGGTCGATACCATACTGTATCTTCTCCTTGTTATCAAAACTCCCGCTATGGATATCACTGATCTGGCTTATGCGATACCCGTCAAAAGATTCAGGAAGGTCATCAAAATACAGGGTATATCGTAACACCCTGAAGTCATACCGTCCTTTATACATTCCGTATAACAAAGAAGCAAACGGAATTGCTGCAAGACCAAGAGCCACGGTGCTTAGAAATTTCCTCCTGGACGGAATGGAAAAACTTTCACTGGACCCAAATAATTTCTGATAAGTGGCAAGCGGAATTCGGACGATATCCTCCCCAAGCATAAATACGCTTAAGACAATCTTAGATGCAAAGAAGGCCAGAAAAAGGCCTATCGCATAGCCTCTTGCGCCGGCAAAGGTTCCTCCTCCAGAAGACTGGTTGAACTGGTAAAAAAGATTCGCGATCACCAGGAGAGAAAGCACAAAATAGGCAATGGCGATCCAGGTATTTTTGGAAAGGCTTCTTACAGCCTGGTAAGCATAAATGTCAACTATCAAATAAATGACCAACAGGATGATCCAGCGCATGGCAAATTTTTATGCGAATATACCGTGATTCCTGATTGTGACAGAGAATTTCTGTTCATTTTAACTGATAACAAAATAGGCAGGACAAATAATTTACGCCCTGCCTATTTCAACCTAAACAAACTATAAATCATTGAGCACTCCAGCCCCCGTCCAGCACATATGCCGAGCCGGTTATGGCCGAGGCATCTTCTGCCGCCAGAAATAAGGCCAGCTCTGCAATCTTTTTCTCCGGAATGAATTCCTTCACGGCCTGTTTTTTCAACATGACCTTTTTTACGACTTCTTCTTCTGAAAGTCCATGAGCCTTTGCCTGGTCTTTTATCTGTCCTTCAACCAGAGGTGTTTTTACATAACCCGGGCATATGGCGTTACAGGTAATATTGTCACCAGCACCTTCAAGTCCAAGGACCTTGGTGAGGCCAATCACGCCATGTTTTGCTGAAACATAGGCGCTTTTATATTCTGAAGCGCGTATCCCATGTACAGAAGACACGTTGATGATGCGGCCAAAACCATTCTTTTTCATCCCAGGCCATGCAGCCCTGGAGGCTACAAATACCGAATTCAGGTTCACAGCGATGATATTGTTCCATTTCTCAAGCGGAAATTCTTCTACTTTTGAAACATATTGGATTCCCGCATTATTGATCAACACATCAATTTTGCCGAAGGTCTTTTCAGCAAAATCAATGAGATCACCAATTGCCTGCTGGTCCATAAGATTGGCATTCGAAAAGCCAGTTTTTACCTTATATTTTTCACCAATCTCATCGGCGATTTGCTGCCCGTTAGCTTCAAGACCATGGAACATGATGTCGTAACCAGCCTGAGCAAAAGCGATAGCGATGGATTTTCCAATTCCGCTCGTACTCCCCGTTATAAGCGCTACTCTATTCATCCTTTTAAAAATTTTAAGATCGCTGAATTGAACTGCTCCGGCTGGTCCATGGTCACTCCATGCCTGGAGTCTTTTATGACTTCCAGCCTGGCGTTCGGCATTTTATCTACATAGGCTTGTTTCAATTCAACCGGTGTATAATCCATGTCTGAAGCTATAACAAGTGCAGGTTTATCAATTTCCGAGATCCTGTCACCAATCCCCCATTGCATCAGGGTCACGAATGAATTATAATAGGCATCAACGGGATTCTTACTGGCCCTTTCAAAAAAGGCCTCTTTTAAATGTTTCTGTGATTCTTCGGGGAACATATTGCCAGCCACCTGTTCTGCCAGTGGTTTCATACCGTAAGTCTTTAACGAACTCGTTCTCTCGGCGATCATCTGCTCACCGAATTCACCGAGATTATTAAAATTTGGTGCGGTGTTGACGATGACCAGTTTATCGACCAAACCGGGATGCTTTACCGCTAATTCAAAAGCCAGGGCACCTCCCATTGAGAATCCTATTAGATGGCATTTCTCGATCTTAAGCTCGTCCATTAGCAATTTCATGTCATGCGCCGACTGTTCCACACCGTATTCTTCTGAATGTTCAGGGATACTGGAGTTTCCATGCCCACGCATATCGGGAGCGATCAGGCGAAAGTGCTTCGAAAGCGCATCCAGTTGCATATCCCAATCGGCCTTAGTGGATCCTAACCCGTGGAGAAGGAGAACTACCTCCCCTTCTCCCTGATCAAGGTATTCCAGGCTAATCCCATTCTTCAATTCTGTTCTACAGATCATGCTGTAACAGATTTTTTTATTTATTACCTCCTACCGGAAGGTGAAACTTAAGCTCTACCATGTACAATCTTCCTATCGCCGGCGAAGCAACGAACTGTCTTACTTCAGAATCGAAAAGGTTGGTTATCGATGCTCCAAGTGTCCATTTTTCACTGAACCTGTAACCAGCTGTGAGGTCTACGTTAAAGAATCCTCCTAGCGGTCCATAGTTCCAGGTTCTTCCTACTCTGGCATTTTCAACTATCTCGTTGACACCATCCCCGTCAAGATCCTGGGTTTCCGCAGCGATATTGATCCCTGAGAAGAAATCGTATTCCTGTACATATCTACCGTAAAGTGACCCGAAGAATTTGGAACCATTGTAATAGTAACCTAGTCCAAATTTGTTCTGAGGTGTGTTGATCGGCAGATCGGTCTCCAATACCTGCCCATCACGGTTCGCATCGTTGGCAGGATCATTTTCGTCCAGGCTATAATCGAAATAAGAATAGTTAAAAGATAACCTGTTCTTATCGTTGATGAAGTAATTGATCCCAAGGTCTGCTCCATAGGTATCCACTTCCCCAAAATTGAGGTAGGTGAGTACGAATGATCCATCTGAACCAGGAATGAGTTCTCCAATTGGAGTTCCTCCCCTGGTGGCAACCGGTGAAGTTGCAGAGATATTAATTAACGGACTCAGGAAGTTCTCAGACCTGTTGTAGTAGGCGTTTGCTTCCATATATATTTTATCGCCTAAAAGTTTTCCTTTATATCCAACTTCCCAGGATTTGATGGTCTCCACCTGCAATTCGGGAATTTCGGTTCCATCTTCCAGGGTAAATCCTTCCCCGTTACCAAGTACAAGTCCTCCAAAAAGATTTCCGCTAAGGTTCAGAATTGATGGAGCAGCGATACCCTGGCCATAAGTAAGCCTGAAGCTTCCAAAATCGAAGTTTTTAACGAGTGCTGCTTTCGGAATGAAATTGCCACCATATAATTCATGGTTGTCGTAGCGCGCTACGAAAAGCAGGTCAAGATCGGCCTTTTCGAAAGTATATTCCAGTTGTCCGTAAACCCCAACCTGGTCGATGGTAATTCCTCCATCCTGATCCAGAAGATAAGTCCCATTAGAATCGGCATTATCCTGCTGGTACTGCGCTCCTACCACGTAAGTAAGATTTCCAATGTTATTATTATACTGTCCTTCGGCATTCAACCTTGTTGAAGCATCTTCAAATACAGAACCTCTTGGAAGTGAAACCCCGCCATTAGGGAAACCGTCTATTGGGAACCACTGTTCGGTAAAGGAACGCTCCCTCGCCTCTTCTTCAGAGAAACCGTTATTGATGAAAGACACATAGTTCTGGGTACGCTGGTTGATCGCATAAGTATCTTCGGTCTTACTCCAGGTATGATACAGGTTTCCGTAGAAATGAGGAGATACATATTTTAACTGCAGGTAATCGATAGACCAGTCCTTGATCTGGTTTCTACCCGCGTTGGTCACCCCAAGGTTCGAGTTGTTACTGTGGCCATAAGAAGCGATAAGGTCGCTGGTCTCATTAAAGGTAAAATAGGTTGCGGCTCCAAATTTGGTAGTTGAGAAATCCCTGTCCAGGTCCAGCTCATCATAGGCCTGCGTTCCCACATATACTGAATCTACATATTCGAATTCTTCTCCCTGGGTTCTTTCACCCCAAACCTTGAACGCGAAATTATCGTTTACTTTTTGAGCATATCTTCCTCTTGCCGTTAACTGGCTCTGATTACCGGCCCCTACCACAAGGTCCAGACCTTCTGATGTTCTTGGATCTTTGGTTAGCGTGTTCACCAATCCGTTGTGGGCGTTTGGTCCGTAAAGTGCAGCATTAGGCCCAAGAATGATCTCCACTCTTTCAATATCTTCTTTGGTAATGGTCGTGAAAGACCCCAGCGGAAGGCCGGTAGCGATCAAACTTGAAATACGGCCATCCTCAACCTGCAGGTTCTTGGAATTAAAAGCAGAGTTGAATCCGCGAATATTGATCCCGGTTCCCTGAACCCCCGAACGAACAAAATCCACACCTTTCTGGCGGGCAGCAAGCTCTCCCGGGTTTGGTCCGGCAAATGCCTCGATCTGTTCTGAAGAGATCACGTTCACCGTAGCAGGAGCCCTGGTGATCTTCTGTGGTCTACGGTTAGCAGAAACAACCACCTCATCCATTACAGATGCCGAAGGCTGCAGACTGGCGTCCAGCGTCATATCCTGTCCCGCCTCCATGGTAATATTTCTTGTTAGGGTTTCGTAACCTATAAAATAAATATCAATGGTATAATCACCTGCTTCCAGGTCCAGTTCGTAATATCCGTTCTCATTTGTAGTAGCTCCGGTATTGGTTCCCCGAACTATGATATTGGTGCCAAGAAGCGGCTCACCAGTAGCAGCATCGATTACGGTACCGCTCAAAGTCCCAGTCTGAGCAAACGCAAATACGCTTAAAAGCATACTCAGCATGGTGAAAATTTTGACCTTCATAAAAGTTAGTTTTTAATTGTTTTAAGACGAATTTAACAACGCAATAGACCAAAGAGGGCCTATACCAGATTTTATGAAGTGTGACCCGCAAATTCAGCCTGGTTTCTGAATGTCAAAAACACCTCTAAGATCAGGAAATAAGCAGGTTTGATGAAAAGTGCGACTTTAATCCAGAAAAGAATGAAGGTTGCGCAAATGAAAGCCTGTCAATAAATTCGTTCAGGGCTTCCAGCCCCTCATTATCAAAATGTGAAGTAGCTGTAATCTCTGATATTCTTCTAAAAAGACTGTCTTCAGAAATATTCCCGTTTAAATAGGTCGCCAGGTAATAATACCAGTGGATCTTCGGAATGAAATTATAGTTGCCGGATGTTTCAATTTCCCGCTCCAGGAGATTATATTTTTTGGAGATCTTGATCACTTCGGCCGGTTTTTCGGCTGTAGTAAGCAGCATCAGGTAATTGGAAAAGAACCGGCTCCACCGGTGATCAAAAAGATGTTTCTTATTCTCAAAGATGAAATTTTTGGCGAAGGTTTCTGCGATCGCAATCCGTTTATTGCGCACCAGGGTCCTTATGTAGTGGGTTGCAAAGCCCAGCTTTTGATGATGATTGAATGAATTCTTGAATAAGGCGTAATTAGCGGTGAGTACCTCTAAAGCCTCTTTGTTCTTATCTTTTTTTAGCAAAATTGCCACCAGGTTGTTCAGATAGAACAATTTATCGCTGTTGTCCTGTTTTACCGAAAGCTGCGCGTAATATTCGGCTTTTTCCAGGTCTTTTAGATTGGAGTGCAGGATCACCCGGTTCGCATAGTAGTTGAACAGCACCCGCCTTGAATACATCAAACCTTTTTTAAAGAGACCATCTACATAATCAAAAATCTCCCGTGCCTTTTCATATTCCTTATAATTGAAATAAAGGAAAACCAGCCTTACAAAAGCATGGTATTTATTTCTTCCGTCCAGCTCGGCATCATGAAGATGAGCCTGTAAAACAGATTCCCAGTGCTTGGTATTGGTGCTTCGGGTGGTATACTGGTAGGTTAGATCGCGCGTGGCGTGAAAGATCTCTTCCTTGACCTTCAATGCTTTCTCGTAAAATCCCCGGTTCCTTTCCAGGAAATCCCCGGTTAGTTCACAGTCTTTGTACCTAAATCTAACCAGCAGGAAATCCTGGTATTCCCTTACCAGTTCATAGAATTTCTGAAAATAAAAAGAGGTCTGGTCATATTTGCTAATCTCTTCCTGCAGCAATTTCTCTTCTTCTGAAGTGATAGTATCTGTAAGCACCTGCTTTTCGATATAGGTTAGATATTCCAGGTTCGAATCCACATCTACGCGCTCCAGCTTACGGGCTATCCATTTCTTGATATAGGCATATTTGCGTTTGTCAATATCCTCATCGAATTCTTCGGTGGCCTCGAACTGCTCGGCATTTCTACAAACCTTTCTTAAGATCTCCTCCTTTTCATCATCCCTGATGCGGTTCTCTCTTAACAGAAAAGCCGCCTCATGAGGCAGTACACTTTCTGAAAATTCCAGGAATATCTTAAGTTTCGATTTCATTCTCCTGCAAAATCTCTTATTAGTTGGTTCACTTCTGTCGCTTTTTCAAAATTGACAAAATGCCCGGCCTCATCGATCACTTCCACCTCCAGATCCTTAAATTTTTCTTCTGAAGTCTCCACCAGGCTTTCAATACTTTCATCGGGATGAAAATAGCGGTTTGGAATAAGCATATCATTCTTTCCGAAGATCATAAGCACCGGAATGGAAATTTCAGAAATCCTTTCTATGACCGGCTCGTCCAGCATTGCATGAATATTGTTCACCACGGTTTCAGCGTATTGAGGAAAATCTCCAGCCTCCTTCATCGCGATGCGCTGCTCCACCATCTTACTTGCCGACTCCGGAAATTCATAAAAATTGAGCTTGTAATTAGCGAGGATCTGTTCGTCGCTGGAAGCCATTAGCATGGCCGGGGTATAGGAAGATTTCATAAGTGTTGCTTCCTGCGGGGTAAAGGTTTCGATCCCGGCCGGTGCAACCAGTACCAGTTTTTCAAAAACCTCAGGATATTCCAGCACTGTATGCATGGCGATCTGCCCGCCCATCGAATGCCCGGCAAGGATCACATTTTCAAGTTCCTTTTTCTGAATAAATTCCCTTATCATATCAGCATACTCGCTTAGGCTGTAATCGGTGCGGTTTCGGGAAGATTTACCATAACCCGGAAGGTCGATCGCAATACATCGAAAATCATCACCCAGGCCCTCCAGGTTGTTTTCCCAGGACTGCAGGGTGCTGGAAAGACCATGCACAAAAAGAATACTGGTTGCCCCCTTCCCGGTTTCCAGGTATACGATCTCTTCAGAATCTAATTTTATTTTTTGCACGGTGGAAGGATAACTTAAAATTTCACTTATGTTCTTTTGGGCTTTTAAACCTGTGAGCATTAAACATAAAATACTAACTAATATTCTTTTTTTCATGGGTTATAGACTTGTATTTCTTTTTTAAGCTTTGCCGGTCTATCTTTCCGATTCCTATCTTCGGAAGGGATTCGAGAAAAACGATGGCCTTGGGGATCTTATAAGACGCCAGATGCTGTTTCATAAGATGGAAAAGCTGTTCTTCAGAAACATCTCTGTTCACAGGCACCACAAAAGCAACTCCGGTTTCCCCCCAATTTTCATCTGGAACTCCCAAAACCGCGACCTCCCTGACAAATTCAGATTTAATAAGCACATTTTCGATCTCTGATGGGTAAATATTCTCGCCTCCAGAAATGAACATCTGGTTCTTTCTTCCGTGGATATACATAAAACCGGCATCGTCCATACTCACAATATCGCCGGTATAAAACCAGCCATCCTTAATCTTTTCAAGCGTGTAGGCAGAATTATTCCAGTAACCCGGCGTTACGATATTTCCGCTAAGACACAGTTCACCCGGTGTTCCTGTGGCCACTTCCCTGCCCTCTTCATCGAGGATCCTGTGGTCTACATAAAAATTAAGCTTCCCTATAGAGCCTTTTTTCCAAAGCGCGTCATGGTGATGCAACGAGGTGATACAGGGACCGGCTTCGGTTAAACCGTAACCCTGTCGTAACAGGACTCCTTTTTGTGCCCAGGTATCGATTAGCGAAACGCTTAGACTTTCACCACCCACAACCATATATTTTAAATGTGGTGCCTTAAAATCGCTGAAACAGGATTTTCCGGCCATCATTTTCAGCATGGTTGGAATGGCCAGAAACAGGCTTATCTTTTCCTTTTGTAAATAGTCTAAAACCCGTTTTGCCTTGAAGGCCCGCATAAAATCTACTCTTGCTCCACGATGCAGCATTGGCAGTACCAGTACATTCCATCCAGAAGTATGATAGGGAGGCAGCACGTTCAAAGTTGAATCTTTAGAAGTGATCTCCAATTGCACCGAGGTATTCAGGCTGTTCCAGAACAACATTTTGTTGGTATACACCACTCCTTTTGGTTTCCCGGTAGTACCCGAGGTATAGAAAATAAAAACAGGTTGCTCTGGAAGGATCTCCTTTTTTGTCTCCACAGCTTCAAAACCAGAGGCAGCCTGAAACATTTCCTGGAAAGACAGGCCCTTCACACTTATTTGCTCCTGAATTTTGTCATTTAAGTCACCGAAAGTACCCAGATCGAAAACCAATAGTGCAGGCTCTGTATCCTTCAGGCAATAAACGAATTCAGGAACCGAAGATCTATAATTCAAAGGCACTAAAATAGCTCCCATGCGTTGAGCAGCGATGAACAGGATCAAATATTCAATGGAATGCTGACCGAGCACCGCGATGCGATCACCCTGGGTTATATTTAATTCATTTTGAAGATAAGCTTCCAGCCTTAAGGCCTCCTGGTGCAACTCCTTGTAGGTATAGCAACCATCGCTATCAGCGCAACGCACTGCAACTTTATCGGGCGTATAAACCGACCATTTTCCTATCCAGTCGAAATAATTCATGCTCTTTTTCTGCTGACTAAATATAGAGAATTACCTATTATAAAAGAGGCGACCACGGCGATTGCTGCAGAAACCCCGGGATTGTTCACCGGTTCCTGCATATAGGGCGTTATCCTTCCATAATAGACGATAAAATGAATGGCCACCGCGGAAAAACTGGCGATAAAGACCGCATTCTTGCTTACTTTCTTAAAATAGATTCCGAATAATACAGGTACAAAGGCTGCCGCAAAATAGGCATAGACCCCATTCTGGGCGAAGATACCCACACTCACATTTGGATCGACGATCTGGTCGTAGCTCAGGAAAAAGCTTATGATGGCAAGCACAATGATCACCACTTTATTTAGCGCGACCATATTAAAATTCTTTTCAGGCATTAAACCGGAAATAAGATCGGTAGTAATGGTTGTAGATAAAGACTGGATCAGTGCCTCCAGGGTAGAAAGCCCTGCTGAAATAAGCCCGGCCACGATGATCACACCCACTCCGGCAGTAAAGGTTTTCACCACATAAGCTGAAACCAGTTCATCCATTTTCAAAGGAGTTCCTTCATAACTCAGGTCAGGAAAAGTGATACGGGCATATAAACCAACGATCACAACCAGAAAGAAGAAAATCATGCAAACGATGGCAACGGTGAGGTATTGGTTCACCGATTTCTCACTTTTCAGAAAAAGAGTTTTCGTAATGATATGCGGCTGACATACGATCGCGATCCCGATTATGATCTGGCACACGATGATCTCGAAATAATCCCTGAACAGGAAACTGGCCTCGTTGGTTGCCTTGGTAAGATTCGGATCGATCTCGTTAAGCAAGGAAACAAAACCGTCAATTCCGTTGGAGAAATATTCTGAACCAGAAGCGAGCAAGATGATCGCTACTATGAACATAATGATTGCCTGCACCGTATTGGTATAAACCATGGAATTAGCTCCTCCAAACATGGTATAGCCAAAAACTAAAGTGATCAGCCCCATCAGCACGTAAAATGGCTCGAGGTTCAATGATTTGGAGATGATCTGGGTTAAACCAACACATATCAATACGATAAAGGTGATCAGCAACAGGGAAAGAATGGCAAAAAACAGCGTCAGTCCTTTTGAATCATAGCGCTTCCCTATCCATTGAGCCATGGTCAAGGCTTTCACCGTAGAACCATAGCGCTGGAATGCCTTGGTAAAGAATATAAGGGAGGCAAAAATCGCTATTGGCATCACTATTCCGAAGGAGATGATGCCTGAGAATCCGTACAGAGCGATAAAGCCCGGATTAATAATAAATGTAGCAGCGCTGGTCATGGAAGCCGCCAGGCTTAACCCAACCGCCCAGGCCGGGAACCCGCTTCCAATCGCGTAATCATTAATGTCTTTGGTTTTCAGGTTCCCCCTAATCACGAAAAAGAGGATCACCAGTGCATAAACTACTAAGAGAATCGTAACGTAAAGAGACCAGGTTTCTGAGGCGAACATATAAAACTAATTGCTGGCTTAATTTAAGAATCCGCCGATACGAATATAGATCGATTCCTTTAATTAGAATTGCGACTTAATGACCTATTTTAAAAAATTCGGCATAAGCCCCTTTTACCAGGCACATCGATAAAGTGCGACCTTAAAATAATTATATCTAATTGCGAGGATGTTTTAGACGAAAACCTTCAATTCTACCTGATCTTTTTGATCATTTCCTTGATGAGCTTGTCATCGCTGATTGTCTTTATATGTTCCTGAAGAAATTTTTCTGAATTCATTGGAACCGGGATCTCATAAGCTACCTCATCTATAATTTTTGAGGCTGAAAAATGCACGGCCTGAAAACCGGAATTTTTGAATTGGGCAATATTTTCCAGGTTTACGCCACTTCCCGGCATGATAGTACATCTCTTGGCCGCCTCCTTCAATTTGATAAGATTTTCAAAACCTTCATCAACATTGCTTTTGCCTCCTGAAGTTAAAATGCTTTGAACACCTAAATCTTCTAATTGTCCCAAAGACCGTACAGGATCTTTTAACCAATCGAAAGCCCGGTGAAAAGTGAAGTGAATACCTTCTGAAGCCTGGACTAATTTTGAAGTTTTCTCCAGGTCGATCTCGCGCTTATCATTCAAAGCGCCGGAAACGATCCCGGAAACACCCATTTCTTTACAAATTTCAATATCGGACAGCATCACCTCAAATTCCATTTCAGAATAGGTGAAATTGCCGCTCCTGGGCCTGATCAAAACATGAACCGGGATTGAAATTCTTTCTAAAACAGATCGTATCAATCCGAAGGAAGGAGTAATTCCTCCCACACCCAGTTCAGAACACAACTCTATACGATCGGCCCCTCCTTTCTCGGCATTCAAGGCAGACTCCAAAGAATTGGCACAAACTTCTATGAGCATTTTAGTATATTTAATTTTTTTAAAATTCAGCGGAAAGATCACAAAGTAAGAAATTCCTCCTGTTTTCTTATCCAATTTAATTACTTATGCAAAGACGTAAATTCATAGAAAGATCTGCCATTTCTTTAGCAGGTATTTCTTTAGGATCGGGCCTCATCTCAACAAACCTGTTTGCCATGACAAAAAACACCTCTACAAAACCTGTAGCCGTTGCTACCTGGAACTTTCAGAATGCCACGAAATTAGCCGGAGCCATGCTAGAAGACGGAGCCTCGGCTTTAGATGCCGTGGAAAAAGGCGTGATGGTAGAGGAATCCAATTTGAAAAACACCACGGTTGGTGATGGCGGCGCACCAGACCGTGACGGAAATGTGACCCTGGACGCCTGCATCATGTCGCCCGATGGTAATGCCGGCTCGGTGGTTTACCTGAAGGAGATCGCTCACCCGGTTTCGGTAGCCAGGAAAGTCATGGAAGAAACTCCGCATGTAATGCTGGCTGGTGAAGGAGCTCTTCAGTTCGCTATCCAGCAGGGATTTAAAAGGAAGAACCTGCTTACCGAGGAATCTGAAAAAGCCTGGAAAGAATGGCTGGAACACAAACAATATAAACCCATTATCAATATCGAAAATCACGATACCATCGGGATGCTTTGCATGGACGAAAACGGAGATATTGCGGGTGCCTGCACCACAAGCGGACTTTCGTATAAGATGAACGGCCGAGTAGGTGATTCACCCATCATTGGTGCCGGATTGTTCCTGGACAACGAAATTGGTGGAGCCGTGGGTACAGGAATGGGCGAAGCGATCATGAAAAGCGTAGGTAGTTTTCTAATAGTTGAATTGATGCGGCAGGGAAAAAATCCGCAGGAAGCCTGTAAGGAAGCGGTACTGAGAACCATAAAACAAAATGCAAATTTCAGGGATTTCCAGGTTGCCTATGTTGCCATGAACAAAAAAGGAGAAATTGGATCCTATTGTATTCATAAAGGCTTCAGCTACGCGAAATTTCATAATGGTGAGAGCACGAATAATCCAAGCGATTCGTATTTGAAGGATTGATCCTTACCAATTACAAATGAATTGACAACAGATTTTTCAGTCGTTCCGAAGCATCGGAACTCCTTCGAAATGACTTTATAAACTAAATTTTAACCTGGATATGCTGGTTCTCCATCCCACGCTGTCAGGCTGAGCAGAGTCGAAGCCGTGGATCTATCTATAATGAACCCAAACTGTCAGGCTGAGCGGAGTCGAAGCCTAAAGCTAAAACAACCAGAACAAGCTAACCTTTAAACTGTGCATAAGGTGACGATAAAATCTCTAAATTGAAATCAATCTTAGGTAAGACTAATTTTATCTTCGTAGTTTTGAAATATTCTCAGAATTCAATTTAAACAATACCAATGGCCGAACAAAAACGCCTCTTTTTACTCGATGCATACGCTTTAATTTTCCGCGGATATTACGCTTTTATCAAGAATCCCAGGATCAATTCCAAGGGTTTCAATACTTCTGCCATTATGGGATTCACCAACTCCCTGTTTGATGTGATTAGAAGGGAAAAGCCAGATCACCTGGCGGTTTGTTTTGATAAAGACGGCAGCAAGGAGCGAACCGAGATGTTCTCGGAATATAAGGCAAACCGGGACGAAACTCCAGAACCCATCCGCGAGGCCATCCCGATAATACAGGATATTCTAAAGGCCATGCACATTCCGGTAGTTGAATGCGCCGGAATGGAAGCTGATGACATTATTGGAACCCTGGCAAAACAGGCCGAAAAAGAGAATTACAAGGTCTATATGGTAACTCCCGATAAGGATTTTGCCCAGCTCGTCACTGAAAATATCTTTATGTACCGCCCGGCCCGGATGGGTAACGGGATCGAGATCTGGGGAATTCCGGAAGTCCAGAAGAAATTTGAAGTAGAAAGACCTGAACAGGTGATCGATTTCCTGGGGATGATGGGAGACTCGGTTGATAATATTCCCGGACTTCCTGGTGTGGGTGAAAAGACCGCTAAGAAGTTCTTAAAAAAATACGGCAGCATGGAAGGCCTGCTGGCGAACACCGATGACCTTAAAGGAAAGATGAAGGAAAAGGTGATCGAAAATGCCGAACTGGGAATCCTTTCCAAAAAACTGGCGACCATCTTTACCAATTGTGATGTGAAATTCCATGCGAAAGATTATGAACTTTCAATGCCCGATGGACAAAAAGTACAGGAAATATTTGATGAACTCGAATTCCGAAGACTAAAAGACCAGTTCATCAAATTATTTTCAGGGGAAGAAGATACTGCTCAAACCCAGGTGACCAATTCTCCTTCAGCTAAGAAAAACGCTGAAGCCACTGCGGGCGCCGGTCAATTCTCATTATTTGGAGGAGACGGCGAGGAGATCGAGCGCACCTCTTCAAGGACCAACCTGGGCGATACGCCTCATTTCTACCAGGCAATAAATACTGAAATGGCCAGAAAGCTTTTTATGGAAAGGCTTTTGAAACAAAAGAGCGTTTGTTTTGATACTGAAACCACCAGTTTGAATCCGTTGGAAGCACAGCTGGTTGGAATCGCATTTTCCTGGGAGACCGGGAAAGGCTTTTATATTCCCTTTCCGGAAGACCAGCAGGAGGCTCAGAAGATCATCGAGGAGCTACGAGAATTCTTTGAAGATGAAAAAATTGAAAAAGTAGGCCAGAATCTTAAGTATGATATCGAGGTTCTGGACAAATATAACCTGGAGGTAAAAGGCCCGCTTTTCGACACCATGATCGCACATTACCTCATCAATCCGGATATGCGCCATAATATGGATGTACTGGCCGAAACTTACCTCAACTATTCTCCACAGCCAATTACCGAACTTATCGGGAAAAAGGGTAAGAATCAGGGAAGCATGCGTGATGTTCCGCTTGATAAACAAACCGAATATGCCGCCGAAGATGCCGATATCACTTTTCAGCTGAAAAACTTTTTTGAAAAAGAGCTGGATGAAGCCGAAACCAGGAAGCTTTTCAACGAGATCGAAATTCCACTGGTGAAGGTACTGGCCGATATGGAACTGGAAGGGATCAAACTGGATGAAGTTTATTTAAGATCGCTTTCTGAAGCACTTGCTGCCGATATCAAGGAACTTGAAGTTAAAATCTACGAAGCTGCAGGAGAGGAATTTCTCATCAGTTCACCAAAACAATTAGGGATCATTTTATTCGAAAAAATGGCCCTCGTCAAAAAACCGAAAAAGACCAAAACCGGGCAGTATTCCACCAGTGAAGATGTACTTTCTGGCCTTGCAGAAGAACATGCCATCATCAAACACGTTCTGGATTACAGGGGATTGGTAAAACTTCAGAACACCTATGTGGATGCGCTACCAAACCAGGTTGAAAAAACCACAGGCAGGGTTCATACAGATTATGTGCAGACCACTGCAGCCACTGGAAGATTAAGCTCCAATAATCCCAACCTTCAGAATATCCCGATCAGGACCGAAAGAGGACGACAGGTAAGAAAGGCTTTTGTACCACGAGATGAAAATTACGTGCTACTTGCTGCCGATTATTCCCAGATTGAACTAAGGATCATTGCAGCACTCAGCAAGGAAGAGAACATGATCAAAGCCTTCCAGGATGGGGAAGATATTCACGCATCAACCGCAGCGAAAGTTTTTGGAGTCCCCATCGAGGAAGTGACCAGGGAGCAACGAAGCAATGCGAAAACAGTGAATTTTGGGATCATTTATGGAGTTTCAGCCTTCGGACTCAGCAATCAAACCTCGCTTTCGAGGAGCGAAGCCAAGGAACTGATCGATACCTATTATAAGACCTATCCAAAATTGAGCGGCTATATCGCAGACCAGGTGGAATATGCCAGGGAACATGGCTATGTTTCTACGGTTCTGGGTAGAAGAAGATATTTAAAAGACATCAATTCAAGAAACCAGGTAGTACGAGGTGCCGCCGAGCGAAACGCGGTTAACGCACCTATACAGGGAAGTGCCGCAGATATCATCAAACTGGCGATGATCAACATTCACCGTAAACTTGAAGAAGGAAATTACAAGACCAGGATGTTGCTGCAGGTTCATGATGAACTGGTGTTCGATGCTCACAAAAGCGAACTGGAAGAGGTCAAGAAAATGATCAAATCTGAAATGGAGAACGCCTACAAACTGGAAGTACCCTTAGATGTAGAACTTGGGATCGGCGAAAACTGGCTGGAAGCGCACTAATCAGTGGGCAGTGAGCAGTTTTCAGTTGGCAGTTTGAGGTTAGAGGTTAGAGGTTAGAGGTTAGAGGTTAGAGGTTAGAGGTTAGTGAAATAAAAAATTTGAATCTCGGTAGAATACCCATGCAAAGGTTTCATTCAACTCTGCTGTATTCCAGTTCAACGATTTGAATATCAGACACCAGCGTATTTCCCGGGTCGTTCACATAAATCTCAGACTCCTCCTTGGTAACTTCAAAGGAAAAGCGATTACCAGATAGTTTTATCGTTTTTGAATCTGTATATAGAATATTGCCAATAACAATATATAAGAAAAGTTCATCCCGGTTAATTTCCCAGGTCCCAGAATCTTCCCGGTTATTTAAACAGGCGAATTCATCATCTCCCGGTCCCGCAGCAAAGTCCATTTGGGCATTAATCGAAAAGAATCCATTATTTTCAAAAAAATCAATTCTCATATCATCGTAACAATCGGTTTCCAGTAACAAATTTGTATTGCTGCTTCCATCACCATCGAGATCTACAGGAATATTAGCCTGCATGGCAGAAATTTGCCAGCTACCGTATAAGAGTCTTGGTTGAATATTAGCATTCTGAGACATCAACAATTCATCTTCTCCTAAGGGAGGCGCCATTTCATCGCAAGAAAGAAGGAAAATAATAATTAAGGAAATTGCAAATACAGGTCTCATCTTCAGCATGTTATCACACCAAAAATAAACATACAGCATGTTGATTATCAGTCTACTGCATGTTTTTCTATAAGAAACCTGTTTTCATCCTGAAATACATGACTTCACATTCTTAATGTAAGAAAGGCCTTCTTAAGAACACCCGTCTCAAAACTCATGGGTTGGCATTAATGGAAAAACCTCATAGATTTTTAACTATGAGGTTTCCCAACTAACACTAAAAACTACAATTAGGCTGGGCTTATATCCAGCTCTAAAAATCTTATTACCTCCAAATTGTTTCAGCATAGAATCTGAATTTGGCAGGATTGATGGCTTAATAATTTAACCTGTCACCTATAAACGTTTTTAAAGCTCAAATCTTGCCCGCCAAATGTTAAATATTGAACTTATTTCAGCTTTTAACTTTTAGGCTTAGAAATACCCTGTTTTATAGAAGAATTCGTTTTGGACAAATCTGCACAGCAGTCAAAATTAAGCTTAATGTAGATCCAACTGTAAATCAGCAGCTTCGAAGCATATAAAATAATGAATCGCCTATTTGCTATTAGAATTTATAATTGTACATTTGCACCCCTGTTTTCCCGATTGAGATGCGGGCAAACGGGATTGGAATGTTTAATAATTAGTAAAATCAATTGGTGTGGACACATTAAGTTACAAAACAGTATCGGCTAACAAAGCCACCAGAACCAAGGAATGGGTTGTGGTAGATGCTGAAGGACAATCATTGGGTCGTCTTGCCTCCAGAGTAGCATTTTTGCTTAGAGGAAAGCACAAGCCTAACTTCACCCCACATGTTGACTGCGGAGACAATGTAATTGTTCTAAACGCACAAGGAGTCAACTTGACCGGAAAGAAATGGGATTCGAAAGAATACATTCGTCACACAGGTCACCCGGGTGGACAAAGAAGTCTAACAGCTTCAGAATTATTCAGCAAATCTCCTGAAAGACTTGTTGAAAAAGCCGTAAAAGGCATGCTTCCAAAGAACAAACTTGGAGCAGATTTATTCAGAAATCTAAAGGTTTATGCAGGATCTGAGCATGATCACGAAGCGCAAAAACCTAAAACTATTAACTTAAACGACGTTAAGTAATGGAGGTAATTCACAAAATTGGCCGTAGAAAGACTGCTGTGGCCCGTGTATATGTTTCAGAAGGAAAAGGAAACATTACCGTAAACAAGAAAGACCTTAAAGATTACTTCACTACTGGTACCCTACTTTATAAAGTAAACCAGCCATTGATGCTTACCGAGAACGAAGGAAACTTCGACGTTAAAATTAACGTATACGGTGGAGGTATCACTGGACAGGCTGAAGCGATCCGTCTAGCACTTTCCAGAGCTATGGTTTCACTAGACGAAGAAAACCATGGTGCTCTTAAGCCAGAAGGTCTTCTTACCAGAGATCCACGTATGGTAGAACGTAAGAAATACGGTCAGAAGAAAGCCCGTAAGAAATTCCAGTTCTCTAAACGTTAATCTTATTACCGGATTGGTTTCCGGAGAGTTCATTAAAAAATTAATTTTTTGTTGTTATTCTGTTCATGCCGGGCAGAAGTTAGTTTAGCATCTAAACAGCCAGGGCCGTACTTTAATCAAGTAGCCACCTGGATGTTGCTATCTCAACAGAACGTAAACTATTACAAAAATGGCAAACAAAGTAGAAGTAAAAGAATTACTTGATGCTGGTGTTCATTTTGGACACTTAACAAGAAGATGGAACCCAAACATGGCCCCATATATCTATATGGAGCGCAATGGTATCCACATCATCAATTTATATAAGAGTGCTGCCAAAATGCAGGAGGCCGGTGAGGCACTTGCAAAGATCGCAGCCAGTGGCCGAAAGATCCTTTTCGTAGCTACTAAAAAACAGGCAAAGGAGATCGTAGCTGAGCAGGCAGAAAAGGCAAACATGCCTTATATCACTGAGCGTTGGCCTGGTGGTATGCTTACCAACTTCGTAACTATTCGTAAAGCTGTTAAGAAAATGGCTTCTATCGATAGAATGAAGAAAGACGGTACCTTTAACTCTCTTTCTAAAAAAGAGCGTCTTCAGGTAGATCGTCTAAGAGCGAAGCTTGAAAAGAACCTTGGTTCTATCGCCGATATGTCCAGACTTCCAGGCGCATTGTTCGTAGTGGATATCACTCGTGAGCACATTGCTGTTAAGGAAGCACAAAAACTAAACATTCCAATTTTTGCGATGGTAGATACGAATTCAGACCCACGTGAGGTTGAGTACGTAATCCCATCTAACGACGATGCTTCTAAATCTATTAGCAAAGTTGTTTCTTATGTTTCAGATTCTATCGTTGAAGGTCTTTCTGAAAGAAAGTCTGAAAAGGCTGCCAAGAAGAAAGAAGAAAAAGCTTCAAAAGAAGGAAAAGAAGACAAGGCTCCTAAAGCTAAAAAGGAGAAAAAAGCTGAAGTTCCTTCAACCGATGCCGAAGATAAAAAGGCAATGAAAGAAGCTAAGAAAGATGTAAAGCTTGAGTCTAAGAGTGAAACTCTTGATAAAGCAAAATCATCAAACGAAGAAGAATAAAATAACGTTTTCATAAAATCTAAAAGTCGTTTAGTTTCTTTCTTTACAGTGAGTTTCTAAACGACTTTTTTAAATAAAAAAACACTATTATGGCTAAGATAACCGCCGCTGAAGTAAATAAATTAAGAAAAGCTACTGGTGCAGGAATGATGGACTGCAAGAAAGCATTAGTTGAAGCTGAAGGTGATTTTGACGCTGCAATCGAACTACTTCGTAAGAAGGGTCAGAAAGTTGCTGCCAAGAGAGCCGACAGAGATTCTTCTGAAGGAGCTGCTATCGCACAGGTAAATGGAGATAACACTAAAGGTGTGATCATCTCTCTAAACTGTGAGACCGATTTCGTTGCAAAGAATGACGACTTCATCAAGTTGGCTAATGATTTCGCTGATATGGCGCTTAACTATTCTTCAAAAGAAGAGCTTCTTAAGGCAGATTACAAAGGGATCACTGTTGAGGAAAAACTTACTGAGCAAACAGGAGTTATTGGAGAAAAGATCGAGATTGGTGCATTCAAAACTCTTGAGGCTCCATTCGTAGGATCTTATATCCACGCTGGTAACAAGATCGCCGTTCTTACAGGTCTTTCCAAGAACGTAGAAGGAGCTGAAGAAGCTGCGAAAAACGTTTCTATGCAGGCTGCAGCTATGAACCCGGTTGCCCTTAACGAAGAAGGTGTTGATCAGGCTACTATCGATAAAGAGATCGAGATCGCTAAAGACACCCTTAGAGAAGAAGGTAAGCCAGAAAATATGCTTGATAAGATCGCTCAGGGTAAACTTCAACGTTTCTTTAAGGATAACACGCTTGTTCACCAGGCTTATATTAAAGACAACAAGCAGAGCGTTGCAGAATACGTTAAGTCTGTAGACAGTGACCTTGAAGTTGTAGGATTTGAAAGAGTAGCTTTAGGATAAGCTAATTTTTATAATATTCTGAAAAAGAGGTCTTATTTTAGGACCTCTTTTTTTATTCTGTAAGTATTAAATTAAAACGTCATCCTGAACTTGTTTCAGGATCTCAACAGAAGCTGAAACTCCTGAAGTATCGAGACAGCTTGACACATCTCTTCATTGCGAATGAAACGAAGAAGTCACTAGAGATTGCTTCTCCGCCTCTGGCGGATCGCAATGACCCTAAGATATAGAATGTCATTTCGAAGGAGTCCCGACGAATCGGGACGACTGAGAAATCTACTTTTTAATAAAGAATTAAAGCTCAAAGAGATTTCTCCCGATCAATCCGGATCGAAATGATTAACACGGAAACCCTCATTACTACATTGATTCATTGATTCATTGATTCATTGAAAATACCATGTCTAAAGAACCCTTCAAATTCAAACAATTCAGCATCGAACAGGATCGTTGCGCGATGAAGATCGGTACCGACGGTGTATTACTGGGCGCATGGACTTCCCTGGAACACAACCCGGAGAGTATTCTTGACATCGGCACCGGGACAGGTTTAATTGCCCTGATGCTGGCACAAAGGTCTGAAGCCTTTCAGATCGATGCAATTGAGATCGAAGACAATGCCTACGAACAGGCTGTAGAAAATTTTGAGAATAGCGACTGGGGTGATCGGCTTTTCTGTTATCATGCAGGTTTTGATGAGTTTGTGGACGAGATGCAGGACGAGGACAAATACGATTTATTGATCTCCAATCCGCCATTTTATTCTGAAGACTATAAAAGCGGAAATGAACATCGTGACCAGGCCCGATTCGCAGACGCCCTTCCGCTGGAAGAACTCATCGAAGGCGCTTCCCTCCTATTATCTGAAAATGGACATTTCGATATCATCATTCCTTATTCTGAAGAAAACAAAGCCGTTGAAATCGCCCAAAATCATAGATTATTCCCGAATAGAATTACCCGGGTTAGAGGCACTATTAACTCTCCCCTGAAAAGAAGCCTCATCAGTTTTAGCTTTGAACGCAAAGAGCCAATGATAGATGAACTCGTTTTGGAAATCTCCCGACATGAATATACACCTGAATTCAGGAAACTGATTAAGGATTTCTACCTGAAATTATAATTAATTGGTCAAGTTTCGTCACCCTGTCCCAAAGGTTCGGGAGTTCCAAGGTCTAAACGATAATTAGCAGAGATGCTCAAATAAATT
Organism: Christiangramia oceanisediminis; assembly: GCF_022570735.2. Lineage (GTDB taxonomy): Bacteria > Bacteroidota > Bacteroidia > Flavobacteriales > Flavobacteriaceae > Christiangramia > Christiangramia oceanisediminis. The sequence goes on from NZ_JANCNS010000001.1 coordinate 524,481, forward strand.
CGGCATGAACAATTCCATAAAACCTGTGAGGTTTTGAAAACCTCACAGGTTTAAAAATAAGATTGCTTCTCATAAAAGACTTGGTTACATTTGTTAGAAACACGACACAATGAAACCAGATCTTTTCCAGGCTCCAGATTATTACAATCTTGATGAGCTCCTGACCGACGAACATAAAATGGTGCGCGATGCCACAAGAGAATTCGTAAAGCGCGAAGTTTCCCCTATCATAGAGCAGGCCGCCCAGGATGCCAAATTTCCAAAACAACTTATTAATGGGCTTGCCGAAATTGGCGCTTTTGGACCTTATATTCCCGAAGAATATGGTGGCGCTGGTTTAGATCAAATCTCCTACGGATTGATCATGCAGGAGATCGAACGAGGTGATAGTGGAATTCGATCTACCGCATCGGTACAATCGTCCCTCGTTATGTACCCTATTTTCAAATACGGAACCGAAGAACAAAAAGAGAAATTTCTGCCGAAACTGGCTTCAGGGGAAATGATTGGATGCTTCGGTCTAACTGAACCCGATCACGGATCCAATCCCGGCGGAATGACCACCAACTTTAAAGACAAGGGAGATCATTATTTGCTGAATGGAGCCAAAATGTGGATCTCCAATTCTCCCTTTGCTGATATCGCAATAGTCTGGGCAAAAAATGAAGAAGGAAGAATTCACGGCCTGATCGTGGAAAGAGGAATGGAAGGTTTCTCCACACCAGAAACTCACAACAAATGGTCGCTTCGTGCAAGCGCTACCGGGGAATTGATCTTCGATAACGTAAAAGTACCTAAGGCAAACCTGATGCCAGGTAAATCCGGATTGGGAGCTCCTCTGGGATGCCTGGATTCTGCCAGGTATGGAATTGCCTGGGGAGCCATTGGCGCGGCCATGGATTGTTACGACACAGCCTTACGATATTCCAAGGAAAGAGAACAGTTTGGGGTACCAATCGCCTCCAAACAGCTTCAGCAAAAGAAACTGGCTGAGATGATCACAGAGATCACCAAAGCCCAGCTAATGGCCTGGAGACTCGGAACCCTTAGAAATGAAGGGAAAGCAACCTCAGCGCAGATCTCTATGGCCAAAAGAAATAATGTGGAAATGGCTATTAACATCGCCCGGGAAGCGAGACAGATACTTGGAGGGATGGGAATTACCGGTGAATACAGTATCATGCGACACATGATGAACCTGGAAAGTGTGATCACTTATGAAGGAACCCACGACATACATTTACTGATAACCGGCCTGGATATCACTGGCCATGCGGCTTTTTAATTCCAATTTTATGAAAAAAGTTTATTTTCAAATAGAGATCGATTGTTCTAATGAACGCATTTTTCCAATCATGCTGGACAAAAAGCTATACCGGGAATGGACCGCAGAATTCAATCCAACCTCCCATTACAAGGGCTCCTGGGAAGAAGGCAGTAAAATTCTATTTTTGGCTGAAACTGAAGATGGAGAAAAAGCAGGGATGTACGGCATGATCGAAAAGCATGAACCTGATACATTTATAAGCATCAAACACCTGGGCATGCTGGAAAAAGGCAAAGAGGTGCCGTTTGAAAATGATATTTACGAGAATTATTACCTGGAAGAAAAGAACGATGCTACCAGCTTAAAAGTAGAAATGGACACGGAAGATGAATGGCTGGAGTATTTTGAGAAAACCTGGCCAAGAGCGCTGCAGAAATTGAAAGAGATCTGCGAAAAAAATTGCTAGAACATTATAAAAGATCAAAACAGGGGCATCGTTTGCAACGTTTGCCCTTTTTATATTTTTCACAGCATTTCTTCTTTAAGGGCTTCGGTTTTTTTGCATAGACCCCTTCCACCCTTAAATAGTCTATTGACTTTTCAGAATAGAATATGATCACAAATATCGATCGCATTTCTAAACACATATCATTAAAATAATTTAATAGCCTGGAAATCTGAGTTAAACAAGCATTAAAAATTCGCGAGGATTTTATAATTCCTTCTACGGACTTTACCTTTGCCAAAAATTTTATTGCATATGAATATCCAGGAGATAAACGAAAGTTTAAAACCTCTTACCAATAAGCTTATAGACCACCCTCTTTATAAAGAAATAAAGACCCCGAAACACCTTCAAATATTCATGGAACATCATGTGTACGCTGTATGGGACTTTATGTCTTTACTAACGGCATTACAGCAAAGATTAACAACGGTGTCCAATCCATGGTTACCGGTTGGAGATCCGGAAGTACGCTACCTTATCAATGAGATCGTCCTGGCTGAAGAAACCGATATCAACATCCACGGAAAACGCCAGAGCCATTTTGAAATATATCTCGATGCGATGGATGCTGCCCGGGCAGATAAAACAAAGGTCGAGGATTTCTTGATGCAGGTAAACCATGGGACAGATATTTTCCTGATCATTGCCGCCAGCAAATTACCCATTAGCATCAAGCAGTTTCTGAAGACCACATTTGAAGTGGTGTACAGCAACGAACCACATAAGATCGCTTCGGCATTTACTTTTGGCCGGGAAGGTTTGATCCCAGACATGTTCTCGTCCATAATAGGAAGTGTTCAGAAAAATTTTCCTGAGGAAGATCTAAGCCTTTTCAAATATTACTTTGATCGCCATATAGAATTAGATGGGGATAAGCATGGTCCAATGGCCTTTAAGATGGTGGCCGACCTTTGCGGAAAGGATGAAAGAAAATGGCAGGAAGTAAAGGAAACTGCGGAAAAAGCTCTAAAAAGCAGACTGGAACTATGGAACGGTATCCAGGCTGAAATCCAGGCCGAAACCGAAGTTCCTACTATTTAAAATTTCAAATTCAGGATTCAAGGTTCAAGATTTTGAATTTTAAACCTTGAATCCTGGATCAATTATTCTGAAGCTGGAGCGATCTTCACCTCCAAACCATCCAGTTCTTTGGTAATAGGGATCTGGCAGCTTAAACGGCTATTATCCTCTACAAAAAATGCCTGGTCCAGCATATCTTCTTCTTCATAACTCTTCTCGGGAAGCATGTGCTCAAAATTGAGAATATAACATTGACAGGATGCGCACATGGCCATTCCTCCACAAATCCCGATCGTTCCTTCAGGTGCCAGTTCGTAAGACCGGATCACCTCCATCAGGTTCATATTCATATCGGTTGGTGCATCAATGGTGTGAGCCTCTCCTTCCCGATCAATAATAGTAATCTTAACGTCTGACATTTATTCTTATTCAATTATTCAAATATCGGCATTCTGAATTTATTTCAGAATTTTTAAATCGCTCAAGGTGACAATTTGATATTTGTACTAATTTATACTTTTTACCACTTCTCTTTTCGCTTCCTTCTTACTGCCATCAAAGCCGTTAACCCCGCTAACAGTAGTATATTTCATAACATACTTCTTATCCGGATTGATTCGCTGGTAGGCGCTCTGACACATAATCGCGGCCTCGTGGAATCCACAAAGAATGAGTTTCAGCTTTCCTTTATAGGTATTCACATCTCCTATGGCGTAAATACCGGGAATATTGGTTTGATAATCATACGAATTATCAACCTTGATGGCGTTCTTCTCGATCTCCAGTCCCCAGTTCGCGATAGGCCCCAGTTTTGGAGATAAACCGAAAAGCGGAATAAAATGATCGGTTTCCCTGATCTCTTCTTCCATGGCCTTATCCTTGTGACGTATCACAACAGATTCCAGCTGATCTTCTCCTTTTAGATCAACGACCTCGGCATCGGTAATTAGATTGATCTTTCCAATTTTGGAAAGCTCTTCAACTTTTTCTACTGAATCCAGAGCTCCACGAAAATCCTTTCTTCTATGTATTAGGGAAACTTCCGAAGCAACGTCGGCCAGGAATATACTCCAGTCAAGAGCAGAATCACCTCCTCCGGCAATTACTACTTTCTTATCACGGTAAACTTCCGGATCCCTGATAATATAGGCAACCCCATTATCCTCATATTTTTTAATGGAAGGAATTGGCGGCTTCCTTGGCTCAAAACTGCCAAGCCCGCCAGCGATCACCACCACCGGGGCGTGATGTTTGGTTCCCTTACTTGTAGTTACGATAAAACTCCCGTCATCCTGCTTATCGATGGTTTCAGCTCTTTCTCCAAGGGTAAATCCGGGTTCAAAAGGTTTGATCTGTTCCATTAGATTATCCACAAGATCACCGGCAAGAACTTCAGGGAATCCTGGAATATCGTAAATGGGTTTTTTAGGATAGATCTCAGAACACTGCCCACCGGGTTGGGGTAAAGCATCTATTAGATGACACTTCAGCTTCAATAATCCTGCTTCAAAAACTGCAAAAAGGCCGGTAGGCCCTGCACCAATTATAAGTATATCGGTTTTAATCATGTTAGATTTCAATTAGACTGGTAGACATTATCTCTGAATGTTCACTACCTCTTCAATTTGCGGCACATATTTTTTTATGGTCATTTCCACTCCGCTCTTTAAGGTCATTTGATTTACAGAACAGCCAACGCAGGCGCCTTCCAGCTGTACTTTTACTAACCTATCGTCTTCAATGGAGACCAGAGAGATATTTCCCCCATCACTTTCCAGGAACGGACGTATCTCTGCCAGTGCCTTTTCAACATTAATTTTTACTTCTTCGCTTGTCATTTATTTCTTATTAACCGCACTACATCCAGCCATAGTGGTAATTTTAATGGCTTCGGTTGGAGGCAGATTTTTATTTCGGTTGACGGTTTCCTGTACCATATTCCTGGTGATCTCTTCAAAAGAAGTTTCCAGCGGAGTGGCCGTTTGCAAAGCAGCAGGCCTTCCTATATCTCCAGATTCCCTAAGACTTTGCACCAACGGGATTTCCCCGAGAAACGGAACTTTAAGGTCTTCCGCCAAATTCCTGGCACCTTCCTTTCCGAAGATATAATATTTGTTATCAGGCAATTCTTCTGGTGTGAAATAAGCCATGTTCTCTATAATTCCCAAGACAGGTACATTGATACTTTCCTGCTGGAACATCGCTACTCCTTTTTTCGCATCGGCCAGTGCCACATTTTGCGGGGTACTCACGATCACAGATCCGGTAATTGGCAATGACTGCATGATAGATAAATGAATATCTCCTGTTCCCGGCGGAAGGTCTACCAGCATAAAATCCAGTTCACCCCAGTCTGCATCAAAGATCATCTGGTTCAAAGCCTTAGCGGCCATTGGTCCTCTCCATACCACAGCCTGTCCTGGCTTGGTGAAGAATCCAATAGATAGAATTTTTACGCCGTAATTTTCGACCGGCTTCATTTTGGACTTTCCGTCTACATTGACCGAAAGAGGTCTTTCGGCTTCCACGTCAAACATAATAGGCGCTGAAGGTCCATAAATATCGGCATCCAGGATCCCAACATTGAATCCCATTTTAGACAGGGTCACTGCCAGGTTCGCTGTTACGGTAGATTTTCCAACACCTCCTTTACCAGAAGCCACTGCAATGATATTTTTTATTCCAGGAATAGGTTTTCCCTTGATTTCTGGCTTTTTCTTTTCAGGTGCCTGAACTTTAATATTGACTTTAACCTTGGCCTTTTCATAAACCTTTTCGTGAATGGCTTTCATCACATCCACCTCAGCTCGTTTCTTGATATGAAGAGCGGGAGTTTGAAGAACGAGGTCTACCACTACTTCATCGCCAAAGGTCATTACGTTTTGTACTGCGCCGCTGTCTACCATATTTTTTCCTTCTCCTGCTACAGATATGGTTTCCAGGGCTTTTAGAATATCCTTCCTATTCAATTTCATAGATCAATTTTAATCGGGGTCCATAGCTTATATAGACTGATTCTAAATGCAAATATAGGTGGAAAAGCTAAGAATACGAAGAATTTACCAATATTAGATTTATGGTTAAATAACTTAAGATTATCACAGAAAGCAGCAGTATTTTAAGCCCTAAAGCTCTTTCATAGGATCCCAGAACAATTCTTTAAAATTCAGAACTTTAAGATCATCTACCTCCACACCCTCTGCTTCCAGAAGTTGTTGCATGGCATCGCTTCCTCCAAAATGATGTTTCCCGGTTAGGACTCCGTTGCGATTTACTACTCTATGTGCCGGAACATCTTCCAGGGAATGTGACGAATTCATGGCCCAGCCAACCATTCTGGCACTTTTAGCTGCACCCAGGTATTTTGCGATGGCACCATAAGAGGTCACCCTGCCTTCAGGAATTTGCCGGCACACCTCATAAACTCGTTGAAAAAAACCGGTTGTAGTGTCCATGTCATGTATTGTACATTCTCACTAGCGTAATGATGATGAGCACAAGCATCAGTGTTGCCATGAAGTAGTTCGAATATTTGGTAAAAGACTCGATACGTTCTTCGATTCTTGCAAAAGAAAGCACATAGAGATAAAGGGTGGTAAAGCTCCCCAGAGACGCTGCCAGAGCAAAAGCAATGCTCATAGACCAGTCATAAGAAACTGTATTTTTCAGATCCATCGCACCAGCCAGGGCCACAAAATAGGGAATTGGGAACAGGTTTAGACCTGCAACCAGCATTCCTTTAAAAAGACTGTTTGCATTGGCCTTTTTTGTAGAATGCTTTACTTTTTTCCTATTGCGTGCTTTCAGTAAAAAATAGATAAAAAGAATGGAGAAGATAACCAGTCCTGCCCTCAGCAGCATTCGCCTTACCACCGGGTGCTCAAAGATATATTTGGCCAATAGCACGGCTATCAAAGCCTGGATAAGCACGATCACCGAGGCGCCTATCGCCACATACATTCCGTTTTTCTTACCTCTTTCTACACAGGTCTTGGCAACGGTCATATTTACGAGGCCTGGTGGAATAACTCCTAAAAATGCCGCAAAATATACAATGAGGAACAGTTTTGTTTCTTCCAATATCCTTTATTTAATCTTGAACCGAATATACGTAATCGGTTTCCCCTTTTCAAGATACTGTTTTTCGTAGAAAGTCTGTATCCCCGTCACCTCCTTTGGAGAATAATCATTTTTATAAATATCGTGGTGGGCGTATAGCACTTCATGGCCCTGCCCATGAAGCAATCCCAGGGTGTACCCGTGCATAAATTCTGAATCGGTTTTAAGATGCATCACACCTTCTTCTTTCAGAATGGTTTTATAACGTTGCAAAAATTCGGAATTGGTAAGCCTGTGCTTGGTTCTTTTATACTTGATCTGAGGATCTGGAAAAGTGATCCAGATCTCACTCACTTCGCCGGCTGCAAAAACATGTTCGATCAACTCGATCTGGGTTCGCACAAATGCGACATTGTCCAGGCCTTCTTCAATTGCGGTTTTCGCACCACGCCAGAACCTGGCACCCTTGATATCGATCCCGATAAAATTCTTTTCAGGATTGTTGCGAGCAAGTTCGACTGTATATTCGCCTTTTCCGCAACCCAATTCCAGTACTATTGGATGGTCATTTTTGAAAAAATCCCTGCTCCAGTTTCCTTTAAGTTTAAATTCATTTTCTACCAGCTCCTCCCTGGATGGCTGGATCACGTTCTGGAACTGTTCATTTTCCTTAAACCGCTTCAATTTATTCTTACTTCCCACGAAAATTTTAATATTTTGGTAAAATTAAAGAAAATACGGCACCTTCCTGTAAGATAACAAATGCAAATGCGAAAAAAGAGGATTTTGGTGGCCCCTCTCAACTGGGGACTTGGCCACGCCAGCAGGTGTGTCCCGGTAATCACCAGCCTTCAGGACATTGGCTTTGAACCGATTATAGCCTCAGACGGCGATGCTCTTGAATTGCTGAAGCTAGAATTTCCCGATTTAACCCATATCGAATTGCCTTCCTATAATATCCGTTATCCGAACAAAGGCGAAAATATGAAGCGCAAATTAATGCTGGAGACTCCCCGGATCCTTAAGACCATAAACCAGGAACGCAAAATAACCGAAGACCTTGCGAGCAAACTCGAACTAGAAGGAATTATATCAGACAATCGATGGGGTGTACGTTCGAAAAGGCTTAAAACCAACGTTTTCATGACCCATCAACTCAACGTGCTTAGCGGCTCCACTACCTTCCTGAGCAGCTTTATTCACCGGCAGTATATCAAAAGGTTTGATCAGTGCTGGGTTCCGGATTTTGAAGGAACTGAAAACCTAAGTGGCATCATGGGACATCCCACCAGTGATCCACTTCCGGTAAAATATATGGGAGTTCTTAGTCGGCTTAAGAAAAGAGAGTTGCCGGTGACCTATGATTTCGTGGTTTTGTTAAGTGGGCCCGAACCTCAACGCACAAAACTGGAGCATATACTTTTACGAGAATTAGAAACAATTAGGTCAAGGGTTCTGTTTGTTCGTGGTAAAATAACCGAAAAGAAAGAAATCAATTCCCGGAATCGAAACATACACATTCAGAATTACCTTTATGGAAAATCACTGGAAGACGCACTAAATTCAACTAATTTTGTGATCTCCAGGCCCGGATATACTACACTAATGGATTTATCGAAATTGGAAAAAAAAGCATTTTTCATTCCCACACCCGGGCAGCCGGAACAGGAATATCTTGGCAGAAGGCTTTACCAGAAAAACATAGCGCCTTTTTGTAAGCAGGATGAATTTCGATGGAAAAAGATCGAAGAAATTGAAGCTTACCAGGGCTTAAGTGATCTCGGGAATAGCGTGAGTTTCCAGGATCTCTTCGCTTTTTTCGAGAGTGAATGAGAATTCGCTACCCACACCAAAAACGCTTTCCACGTAGATCTTCTCTCCATGGGCCTCGAGTATATGTTTCACGATAGAAAGCCCAAGACCCGAACCTCCTTCCTTACGGGAGCCGCTTTTGTCTACCCGGTAGAAACGTTCAAATAATCGCGGAATATTCTCTTTCTCGATACCTTCCCCGTTATCGGTAACCCGAACGATCACCTTATTCTTAATGAGATTTTCGATACTTATCTCGGTGGTTCCGCCTTTCTTTCCGTATTTGATGGAATTAACTATGAGATTGGTAAGCACCTGCTGTATACGCTCCTTATCGGCCCGAACCAGGATAGGCTCTTCATAGTCGGTATCAAAAGTGAGGGTAATATTCTTTTTGGCGGCTTTCATTTCCAAAAGATCGAAAGAGGCTTCGATCAATTTCACGATATCAAAAGTTTCATACCTCAGGTGAAGGTCACCGGTTTCAAGCTTGGTGATCATATCCAGGTCCCTGACTATATAAATAAGCCGTTCCACACCCTTACTGGCCCGGGCCAGGTATTTCTTCCGCACAGCTTTATCCTTATGAGCACCATCTAAAAGCGTAAGAATATATCCCTGGACGGTAAAAAGAGGGGTTTTCAATTCATGAGATACATTTCCCATAAATTCCTTTCGGTAGGCTTCCCGTACTTTTAAGGTTTCGATCTCCAGCTTTTTATCTTCGGCAAACTTTTTTACCTCCTGGGTAAGTGTGGACATATCGGTAGTTACCTGAGTTGGACTAAGGGTAGTTGAATCCAGCAGGGAAACATTGTCGTACACTTTCTTGATTCGGCGATAAATAAATCGTTCCACCCTAAACTGGATTATCATGAACGTAAAAAGGTAACTAAGAAAAACGAACAGGATCAACCACGGAATCGAAAAATCGATTTCAAAGTACATAAACAGCATCATCATTACGGCAAGAAAAAAGCTTATGTACAGCGATGTTCTTACAGCAAACCTATATGAGCGTTTAAATTTTTGCGCCATTAAACCACAAACTTATAGCCTACTCCCTTAATTGTTTTTATCATATCATCTCCAATCTTCTCACGCAATTTCCTGATATGAACATCTATGGTTCGGCCACCAACCACGATCTCATTACCCCATACTTTATCCAGTATATCCTCTCGTTTAAAAACTTTCCCAGGTTTGGAGGTCAATAGAGAGAGCAGTTCAAACTCCTTCCTGGGAAGGGCCATCTCCTCTCCATTCTGGATGATCTTGTATTCTTCCCTGTTAATGGTGATACCACCTAACTTTACAATATTCTCTGTTGTGTTTTCCTCTCGATATCGCCTAAGCAGGGCCTTTACCTTACTCACTAACACCTTTGGTTTAATTGGTTTGGTGATATAATCGTCTGCCCCGGCATCAAATCCTGCCATTTGAGAATAATCTTCACCACGGGCGGTAAGGAAGGCAATGATACAATTCTCCATATCGGGTATCTTCCTGATTTGCTCACAGGCCTCTATCCCATCCATTTCGGGCATCATCACGTCCAGAATAATTAAATGGGGCTTATGCTTTTTTGCCATTTTAACGCCATCGGCACCATTGTCGGCAGTAATAACATTGTAACCTTCAGAAGACAGGTTATACCCCACTATTTCAAGGATATCCGGTTCATCGTCAACCAAAAGGATTTGAATTTCTTTTTTCTTCATAATAGGTAATACTGTGGTTAAGCGTACGTAAAATTAACCAATAATTTGAATTATAAAGGGCTTAACGCATTAGTAACATTAAACTAACTCTTTAATGATGAATGGTTAATTCTAAGGTAACATGTTCCAGAAATTCCCGCACTTAATTTGCAGCGAGATATAATTGCAAACAAAAATGAAAAAATTCCTAAGTCTAACATTTTTATTATTCTTTACCAGTATCCTCTTGGCACAGGAAACCACCGGATCTATAGCCGGCCTGTTATCAGACCGCGAAATGGAAGGTGAACCACTGCCATTTGCTAATGTGTTAATTAAAGGAACCTCTAAAGGTACCACATCAGACTATGACGGGCTGTACATGCTGAAAAATATCGAACCAGGAACCTATACCCTGGTTTTTAGTTTTGTAGGTTACGAAACCCTTGAAGTGCCCGATGTGGTTGTGGAGGCCGGAAAGGTTACCGAAGTAAATACCGAATTAGGCTCCAGCGCCGCTTCTCTTGATGAAGTATTGATCACCACTGTTTCCAGAAGAGATTCTGAAGTAGCCTTGTTATACGAACAAAAGAACTCTGTAGCGGTCGTTGAAAGCATCGGTTCTGTAGAGCTGGCTAAACTTGGAGTGTCTGATGCTGCTACCGCCACCACCAAAATTTCGGGAGTAACGGCCAGTGAAGCTTCCGGAGACCTTTTTGTAAGAGGTCTGGGCGATCGCTATTTATATACAACCCTTAACGGACTCCCAATTCCATCAGACGATGTGGAACGTAAAAATATCGATCTTGGCCTGTTCCCTACCCGAGTGGTACAGAGCGTGGGCATCAGCAAGACCTATTCCAGCGAATATTCAGCAGACCAGGCTTCAGGAACGGTTAATATCAATTCCCGTGAACTGGTAGGAACCGAGCTTCTTGATATTGGATTACAGGCGGGTATCAATACCAATGCGGCTGGAGAATTCAGCAACTTTAAGGTATCTCCTAACCAGGATGATGTCTTTTTCGGTTTTTATGACCAGGCAGTGCCAATCGAGCATAGTTTGAACAACCAGACCTGGAACACTCAAACCGATCCATTCCCTATGAACAGACGGTATAATATTACCGGCGGAAAGAAATTCGGCGAAGACCTTAAGGTTCTTGTAAGCCTTTCTCAATCGGCAAGATTCGAATACAACAAAGGGATCTTTCGTGAATACCGAAGTAACAACCTGTATGACTTTTTCTCAGACGTAGAGAACTATTCAAAAACCGACAATACAACCGGTTTACTGGATATCAAATACGAATGGAACGATAATAACGAGATCAAGGCAACCAGTTTGTTCATCAACAAACTTACAGACGAGGTTTTCGAAGCAGGTAGAAATGGGGAAGGTGTGGTTTTTGAAGAAACCGGGCCTGCCGAAAACCTGAACCAGTTCATTCGCGACCAGAACATCAAACAAACCAGGCTTTGGGTGAATCAACTTCATGGTTATCACCAAATGTGGGACGGAAAGAACGAACTGGACTGGGCACTTGGCTATAATCTTGTGGACGCCGATGAGCCAAACAGGATACGTAACGAGGTAAACTTTGATGGGGACGATTTTGTACAGCTAGGACGTATGGGAGGTTATCAGCAGCGTAAATCATCCCAGATCATCGACGATGTTGAATTGAACGCCTACCTGCAGGATAAGTTCAATATCGATGTAGATGAGGAAGCCGGTAAGAACATATTTGTCCAAGCTGGAGGAAATTACCGAAATAAGGAACGTGATTTCATCTCTCGCTTCTTTGGAGCAGATGAAGTTGTGCTTAACAGCGTGAACCCAACATCTATAGACGATCTCTCTTCGGTTTTCACTACTGAAAACTTCGAGAACGGAATTCTTGACTTCAACAGGCTAACTCCAGACCGCTATAATGCCATCCTGGATTCATATGCCGGTTTCGCCAATTTCAACTACGGCAAAGGCAAATGGAACATCAACCTGGGAGCAAGATACCAGTATGACAACCTGGATATCGTATTTGACGTAAATAACTATCCGGTTAATGCTCCTGAATTTTCATTTAACAATTATGAGAATATTTATCCAAACCTGAATATCAAGTTCTCTCCAAACGAGAATTCAAACATCAGGTTTGCTGCCAGCAGGACCATCACCTTACCAGAGTTTAAGGAAATTGCTCCTTTTGAGTATGTTTCTCAAACCGGGCAGATCACTCGTGGTAATCCAAATCTAAATGCTTCTACTAATACCAATTTTGACCTTAAATACGAACTGTTCCCAGATTCAGGTGAATTGATCTCGCTTACCGGTTTCTACAAGCGTATCACCGATCCTATCAACAGGGTTCAGGACAGAGGTTCAGCAGGGGTATTCTCATTCTTCAACGCGGGTGAGGAAGCCAATATCTTCGGAATAGAACTGGAGACCAGGCTGGATGTTATCGAAAGTGAGTCTGAAGAAGGACTGGACCTGGCCATAGGCTTTAACGCCTCCAGGATGTGGCATAAGCAGGACCTTAGAGAAGTATATAACGAAGAAGGAACTTTTATAAGAACTTTCCGATACAACGGGAAGACAGAGATAGGACTTCAGGGAGCATCAGACTGGATCTTTAACGGGTCACTGAATTTTGCTACTGAAACCGATAATCCTTTCAGGGCATCACTGGTTGCGAATTATGCTTCAGACAAGATCTTCGCTCTTGGAGCACCAGAGGTACAGACTCAAACCGATGTATTCTATAACGATGAGATCGTGGAAAAAGGATTTGTTACTCTGGACGCGATCATTTCGAAGCAATTCAACGATAAGTGGGAACTGGAATTCAAGGGGCAGAACCTTCTGAATCCTGAGATCGAAAGATACCAGGCGATCAGGCCAAGTTCTACAGGCATCGAATCTACCGAAACCGTACGATCTTATACCAGGGGCGCCATCCTGAGTTTAGGAGTTAATTACTCATTCTAATAAATGCAAATTCAATTTATCAATAATCAATTAAGAACTCGAAACTTAAATTTAAAACAATGAAAAATCTATCAAGAAAATTCCTTTTAGGACTTGCCGTGAGCTTCGGCCTGTTAACCACAGCCTGTAGTGATGACCCTGTGATCGACCCGATCGATGAAGGTGGAGAACTTCCACCGCAAGAGAACACTGAACTGAACGGTTCCGTAAACGAAGACAGAACCCTTGATCCTTCTGAAACCTACAGCCTTACCGGGGTACTTTCAGTAGAAGCTGGTGTAACTTTAACTATTCCTGCCGGAACCAGGATCGTAGCCGATAATGATACAGATGCTACCGACGTATATATCGTGGTACAGCAGGGAGCAGATATCGAGATCAACGGTACTGCTGCTTCACCGGTTGTAATGTCGGCCGCCAGCGGACAATCAGGAAGCTGGGGTGGATTGGTGATCGCCGGTAACGGTGTAACCACAGAAGGTGTTGGTGCAGTTGCCGAAGTTGGTGGGATCATCTATGGAGGAAACGACACCAGCGACGATTCTGGATCTATCAACTACCTGGTACTTTCTGATGCCGGAGCTCAGATCAATGCTGAATCTCAGTATAACGGACTTTCACTTTATGCAGTGGGATCCGGAACCAGCATTCAGAATGTTGCGATCCTGAACGGAGCCGATGATGGAGTTGAATTCTTCGGAGGTTCGGTTTCTGTTACCAACCTGTATCTTGAAAACAACGAAGACGATGCGGTTGACTGGACAGAAGGCTGGAACGGTACCGTGAACAACACCTATGTTCTTCATACCAATGCTAACTTCTCTACCGCAATCGAGGCAGATGGAGTGGATAACAACCCGAAATTCAATAATTTCACCGCTGTTTCTACAGTAGGCGGAATCGCCCTTCAGTTCAAAAAACAGTCGGGAGCTAATATTAGCGGACTTTCTCTTTCTGGGTACGATACTACTATCGATATTCCTGAAGTTGGAAGAACCGATCTTTCAAATATCGTACTCAATGGTGAAACAGCTGACCCGGATAATGACTATAATGTAACTCCTACTGTTGATGCATCAGATTTTGACTGGATCACCAACAGAGGCCAGGTTTCTGTTCTACCAGGAACCATCGACAATAACTTCAGTCTTGACGCTAATACAGAATATGTGATCACCGGGGTGGTTTCAGTAGAATCTGGTGCAACCCTTACCATTCCTGCAGGAACCAGGATCACTGCCAGAACCGACAATGATGAGGATGGGACCAACATCTACATGGTTGTTCAAAAAGGCGGAATGATCGACATCCAGGGAACTGAATCCAATCCTGTTGTAATGTCGGCCACTTCTGGTGTTTCCGGAAGCTGGGGTGGACTTGTGATCGCCGGTAACGGCGTGACAACCGAAGGTATCAATGCTACTGCCGAAGTTGGCGGGATCATTTACGGTGGTGATGATGTTGAAGACAATTCGGGATCTATCAGCTACCTGATCATTTCAGACGCCGGGGCTCAGATCAACGCCGAATCTCAATATAACGGACTTTCACTTTACGCAGTGGGTTCAGGAACCAGCATTGAAAATGTGGCTATTCTGAACGGTGCCGATGATGGTGTTGAGTTCTTTGGAGGATCGGTTTCTGTAACCAACCTTTATCTTGAAAACAACGAAGATGACGCCGTTGACTGGACCGAAGGATGGAATGGAAAGATCACCAATACCTACGTACTACATACCATCGAAAATTTCTCTACGGCTATAGAGGCCGACGGGGTGAACAATATGCCAGAGATCGAAAACTTTACAGCTGTTTCTGAAACAGGAGGAATCGCCCTTCAGTTCAAAAAACAATCTGGAGCTAACATCACGGGGCTTTCATTGAGTGGATACGCCACTGCTATTGATATTCCTGAAGTTGGAAGAACAGACCTATCTGGAATCCAGATCGAAGGAGCTAACGCTTCTCTTGATATGAGCTATGAAGCTGAAGCTACCGTAGACGTTGAGATGTTCGACTGGGTGAACTAATTGGATTTGAATTTTAAATTGTTGATTAACAACAGTTAGCCGTTACGAAAAAGGCCTGCAAAAGCAGGTCTTTTTTATTGGAACGTATTTTAAAATTTTATATTATTTCATTGGCAGGATTTTTGAAATTTTATTTGTATGTTTGTCTAAATGTCTAATTAACAGGATGAAGCACAAGTACTTACTATTCTTCTTACTTATTGGTTTCCTGATGATTGCCTCACCGGCAACAGCTCAGGAATCTGCTCGTGCTCAACAACAACGTACAGAAACTCCTATTGAGGGACTTTCTATTTATCCAAACCCGGTTACCGGTGGAAAGGTTTATATCTCGTCTACCAAAAACCAGGATAAGATCATCGAAGTTTACAATGTATTAGGCAAGGCCGTGCATAAGACACGCATCAGGGGAAAAGAAATGGATGTTTCCAACCTAACCCCTGGAATTTACATTCTAAAGATACAGGAAGGAACTGCTAAGTCTACCCGAAAACTGGTGGTCAAGTAATACCTTTCGAGATTGAATATTTTAAAGCTTCTGTTCCAGAGGCTTTTTTATTGCGTAAATTTGAACCAAACTTTCAGATTTTCATGCTTACAGAAAGAATCTTCCAGATCTCCAGTGAACAGGAATTTAATTCGGTTTGTATGGAGGTTTTTAAGTTCCAGTTTGAAAATAACCCGGTTTACGGTCAATTTTGCAGGCTGTTAGGCAAGAATCCTGAAAATGTACGCTCCATTAAGAAGATTCCCTTTTTACCCATAGAATTCTTTAAAACCAAAAGGATCCTTTCAGAAGATAAAGATCCTGAGATCATTTTTACCAGTAGCGGTACCACCGGAAACCAGACCAGTGAACACCTGGTAACCGACTTAAATATCTACGAAAAAAGCTTTCTGGCAGGCTTCGAAAAATTTTACGGGCCGGCTTCAGATTATATTTTCCTGGCCCTGCTTCCCTCCTACCTGGAAAGACAGGGTTCGTCGCTTATCTATATGGTTGATAAGCTTATCAGGAAATCTGGTGATCCCAACAGTGGCTTTTACCTTGACGACCTGGATTCGCTTACCCAAAAACTGAAGGAGCTGGACTCCCAAGGAAAAAAGGTAATTCTCATAGGTGTTTCATTTGCCCTGCTCGACCTGGTAGAGAAGACTTCCTTCAATTTGAAGAATACCATCGTTATGGAAACCGGTGGCATGAAAGGTCGCAGAAAGGAAATGATCAGGCAGGAACTTCACGAAAACTTAAAAAAAGGTTTTGGGGTGGAAAGCATTCACAGCGAGTATGGAATGACCGAATTGTTGTCCCAGGCTTATTCTACCGGAAACGGCATTTTTGAATGCCCTTCATGGATGAAGATACTTATTCGGGATCCCGAAGACGCCTTAAGTCTTCAGGCAAAAGGAAAAACAGGTGGGATCAATGTAATTGACCTGGCAAATATCAATTCCTGCTCCTTTATCGCCACGCAGGACCTTGGAAGAATTTCAGGAACTCAAATCGAGATCCTGGGAAGGTTTGATAACAGCGACATTCGAGGCTGCAACCTCCTTGTTCTTTAAAGCAGAAAAAAATTAAAATTTCTTGTAAAGATTCAGAAAGTTTCACGACCTATTATATAGCAAATATGATGACACTCAATTCATTATATTTTGCAGGCTAAGTGAAATTTTTCATATTAGATTGGTTAGTTAGTTGCAAACCCCTTAGGCGCCCGCTTAAGGGGTTTTGTAATTTATACTGCCCTGATGATATAGGTATTCTTCTTCCCTTTATTCAGGATCACGAACTTTCCATTTATCAGGTCTTCTGAAGTAATCGTATAATCCTCCTTCACCTTTTCTTTATTAACCGAAACCGAATTCTCCTTTAAAGCTCTTCTGGCTTCTCCGTTAGAATTCAGAAATCCGGTTTTGGCCGAAAGAGCACCAATCATGTCCAGCCCGTTTTCGACCTCCTCTTTGGAAACCTCGGCCTGCGGTACGCCTTCAAAAACATCCAGAAAAGTAGCCTCGTCCAGTTTCCTGAAATCTTCTGCCGTACTTTTTCCAAACAACACCTGTGAAGCGGTTAGCGCATTCTCATATTCAGCTTCTGAATGTACCATGGTCGTCACCTCTTTCGCTAACACCTTCTGAAGTTCTCTTTGATGCGGAGCTTCCTTATGTTTACTAACGATCTCCTCGATCTCTTCCCTGCTTAAAAAGGTAAATACCTTGATGTATTTTTCGGCATCTTCATCACTGGTATTCAACCAGTACTGATAGAACTTATAAGGCGATGTCCTGTTCGCATCCAGCCAGACATTTCCGCCTTCGGTTTTTCCAAATTTAGTACCGTCTGCCTTGGTGATTAGCGGGCAGGTAAGTGCATAACCCTTTCCGTCGCCTATTCTTCTAATAAGTTCTGTTCCGGTGGTGATATTCCCCCACTGGTCGCTCCCACCCATTTGAAGCGTACAGTTCTTTTCCCTGAAAAGATGAAGAAAATCATATCCCTGTACCAGCTGATAGGTGAATTCAGTAAAAGACATACCTTCAGCAGCTTCAGATGAGAGCCTTTTTTTCACCGAATCCTTAGCCATCATATAATTCACAGTGATATGTTTACCTACATCCCTGATAAAGCCCAGGAATGAAAAATCCTTCATCCAGTCGTAATTGTTGACGAGAACTGCAGCATTTTCGTTGTCTGAATCAAAATCCAGGAAACGGGAAAGTTGTTCCTTAATAGCATTCTGATTATGTCTCAGGGTTTTTTCATCAAGGAGATTACGCTCTGCAGATTTACCAGAAGGATCTCCAATCATCCCGGTAGCGCCACCCACCAGCGCATAAGGTTTATGCCCGCATAGCTGAAAATGCCTTAGCATCATCACGCTTACCAGGTGACCAATATGAAGGGAATCTGCCGTTGGATCTATCCCTACATAGGCAGAACGCATATTTTCCATTAAGTGTTCTTCGGTTCCGGGCATGGCATCATGCAGCATTCCTCTCCAGGTAATTTCCTCAACAAAGTTCTTTTCCATATTTAAAATTTCAGATAAAAACAGCCGTAAAGATACCATAAAGCTTTATTTTTCCTAAGTGCTTTAGCTATATTTACCGCATGATTCTTGTAACCGGCGGTACGGGTTTAGTTGGTGCGCATCTTCTATATGAGCTAGCGCAGGATCAGGATCGTATCCTGGCCACTAAGAGGCATTCCAGTAATATCCAATCGGTAAGAAAAGTTTTTGGATATTATTCCGATCCAGAAAAAGCCGACAGGCTTTTTGAGAAGATCAAGTGGGTCACCGCCAGTCTAACCAACATACCTTCGCTCACCGATGCGTTTGAACGCGTGGAATATGTATATCACTGTGCAGCCCTTATCTCCTTTGATCCATCAGATGAAAGAAAATTACGGAAGATCAATATCGAGGGAACGGCCAATATCGTAAACCTCTGTATCGCCAAAAATGTAAAAAAACTATGCTATGTAAGCAGTGTTGCTGCAATAGGCGCCAACCTGAACGATGAACCTGTAAACGAATCTTCGAAATGGAATCCGGAAGCCCATCATAATGATTATGCCATTTCCAAGTATGGAGCAGAGATCGAAGTTTGGCGAGGCACCCAGGAAGGTGTGCCAACGGTAATTGTCAATCCGGGTATCATAATTGGGCCAGGTTACTGGGATAGCGGCAGCGGAAAGATCTTCAGCAGAATTGATAAAGGCTTAAAATATCATTTTCCAAAAGTTAGCGGCTTCGTAGGTGTAGGCGATGTGGTTGATGCCATGCTGAAATTGATGCATTCGAACATCAAAAATGAGCAATTTATTCTGGTCGCAGAGAATCTTAGCTTTGAGAAGGTACTGAAAGATACCGCCAGGCTGCTGGACAAGCCGGAACCTTCAAAAAGATTGACCAAATGGATGGTAAGCCTGGGCTGGATCTTTCAAAAAATAGGCAGCTGGTTTGGAATGCCCAGACAGATCACCCGGGAATCCATTAGCTCGCTGTTTGGAGAGACCCGATACGACAATTCTAAAATCAGGGAAAGGCTTCAGTTTGATTTTACCCCGATAGACCGGGTACTGGAAAAGACGGCTTCCATTTATAAAAAGGAGAAGCAAGAGTCTAATCCTCTATAGAGTCCAGTCTTTTAAATTCCGGCGGAGGAGGCATTAAACTATCTCCTGATCGCTTAAGTGGTGATTTAAGACTGTCCTGATCTACATCGAGGCTATCTCCAATTTTATTCAGTGAATCTTTTTTGGCAAGTTTAATACTGTCTTCGATCCTGATCTCTATATCACGAATCGAGTCCAGTTTGGATTTCATGACCTGCAACCTGATCTTCACACTATCATACATGCGCTCATATTGCTGGTATTGATCGGCGTAATAAGCATTACTCCTTTTGAATTGAAGACTGTCTATCCCGAATTTTTCATAGATATAGACCTCAGGGTCGATTCCTGTTTGTTCCAACCGGGACTTATCATAATTTCTGGCTGCATGAACCAGGGATAGTTCGGTAAGAACATCTATCATCTTATCTTCAGGAATAAGATCTTCTGGTTTCTCTACCTTTTTCACATCCTGGCAGGATATAAGGAAGCTTAGAAAAACCAGAAAAAATATTTTATGTACAGTTTTAACGATCAAAAGTAAGTTGTTCAGCATTTTTGGAAAATGGCTGATGTTTAAAATTCTTATAAACCAGCTTTCCATTCACGAAGGTATGGGTCACCCTGGATTTAAAAGTGGTTCCTTCAAACGGAGACCATTTACATTTTGAAAAGATATTATCGGTTTGAACTGCCCAGGGTGAATTTAGATCTACCAGAACAAGATCTGCCTTATATCCTTCTTTTATAAAACCTCTTTTTTCGATATCGAACAAGATGGCCGGATTGTGACAGGCCTTCTCAACGATCTTTTCGAGGGAAATCTTTCCCTGATGATACATTTGCAATAATGCCGGCAGCGCATGCTGAACCAGTGGCCCACCACTTGGGGCCTTGGTGTAAACATTCTTCTTTTCTTCCTTGGTATGAGGAGCATGATCTGTAGCCAAAACATCCAGGTGATCATCAAGCAAACCCTGAAGTAGGCCTTCCTGGTCTTTTTTAGTCTTTACCGCAGGATTCCATTTAATATAGGTTCCTTTTTTGGCATAATCTGAATCATTGAACCAGAGGTGATGAATACACACCTCGGCAGTGATCTTCTTTTCTTTTAATGGCTTTTTATTGGTAAAAAGGCTTAATTCCTTCGCAGTAGACACATGAAATACATGTAATCTTGCACCGGTTTTCTTCGCAAGTGCAACTGCTTTAGAAGAAGACTTATAACAGGCTTCCTCACTGCGAATCTTCGGGTGCAGCTCGATTGGAATATCATCGCCATATCGATCTATGCATTCCTGAAGGTTCTTCTTAATCGTATCCTCATCCTCGCAATGTGCAGCGATAAGCACCGGAGACTTCTTAAAGATTTGCTCCAGCACCTTTTCATCATCTACCAGCATATTCCCGGTAGAAGAACCAAGAAATAGTTTTAAGGCAGGCACTATTTTAGGATCGATATTCTCAATATCAGAAAGATTGTCATTAGTTCCGCCGAACATGAACGAATAGTTCGCATAGGAAGTTTCAGATGCGATACGCAATTTCTCCTCGAACATTTCCATGGTGGTGGTTTGAGGAAGCGTGTTAGGCATCTCGATAAATGAAGTAATTCCTCCGGCTACCGCAGCCCGTGAACCCGTTTCGATATTTTCCTTATGGGTAAGTCCAGGTTCTCTGAAGTGAACCTGATCATCTATTAGTCCAGGCAGCAAATAAGTACCTTCTGCATCGAAGATATTTACATCTGGCGATTTGGCACTGATACTATCAGAAATTTCGGTAATGATCCCATCTTCAATAAAGACGTCTCCTTCCTGGATCTTACCTTCATTAACAATCTTTGCGTTCTTTATTAAAACCTTTTTCATCAAACTTTTATCTGGTTAAACAGACTTTTCAATTTCATTTTTATAACTCCAAAAACAGCTTCCGAAATTATCGATCCACTCATTTTGGAGGTACCTCTTGTTCTATCGGTAAAAATAACCGGAACTTCTACTATTTTAAATCCTAAAAGATGAGCCTTGAATTTCATTTCGATCTGGAAAGCATAACCTACAAACTGAATCTTATCAAGATCTATTGCCTCAAGGACTTTTCTTTTATAACAAACATAACCGGCCGTGGTATCCTGAATATCCATCCCGGTAACAAATCGCACATATCGAGAAGCAAGCCAGGACATCAAAACCCGGTTCATTGGCCAGTTGATCACATTTACACCCGTGATATACCTGGATCCAATTGCCACATCGGCATTATCTCTTTTACAGGTATTATATAACCGAATAAGATCGTTGGGATTATGGGAAAAATCGGCATCCATCTCAAAGATGTATTCATAATCCCGTTCCAATGCCCACCTAAATCCATGAATATAAGCGGTTCCAAGCCCCAGTTTTCCCTTTCGCTCTTCGACATGTAATCTCCCGGGAAATTCGGCTTTCAGGGTTCTCACCCTTGTAGCAGTACCATCAGGAGAATTATCATCTACCACCAGAATATCAAACTTTCGCCGCTGAGAAAAAATATTCCTTATTATGCGCTCGATGTTCTCTATTTCGTTATAAGTGGGTATAATGATTATCCCCTTTACCATTCCCGATAATTTTGCACAAATGTATATAAATTAAATCTTCAAAACTCGATAATCCAACACCGGATTACTGGTCAAAATTTTACATTTGTAAAAAATTGTACATGCAGGCCATAGACAGAATTTACCAACATCAGGACTGGATTACCTTGATCTTCCTATTATGCTTTATTCTGCTTGTTCTCGCAAAAATTCTTTTCACTCAACGATTTGAAGAGTTCGCTAATCTTTTGAACTCGGGTAAATTTATAGCCTTTAAAGGAAAGGAGAATAAAGCTTTTCATCCTTTTAACATTTTGTTGTTATTCATACAATTGCTGGCGGTCTCCATTTTTCTTTACATCGCTTATGCCTATTCCTATGAACTGAAAGATGAGGCCTGGATCATTTTTATCCGAATTTTTACAGCCTTCACCTGCCTGCTTCTGTTCAAAGCACTTTTAGAAAAGATCATTGGCAATATTTTCGAAATCGATGAGCAAATGGATTATTATATCTTCCAGAAGCTAAGCTATCGAAATTTCATAGCCCTATTTCTTCTGGGGGCATCTTTATTCCTGATCTATACTGTCTCACCAACGACACTTATTTTGTCGATTATTGGCGGAGCGGCCTTGCTTGCCAATGCCATAGGAATGTTTATTATATTCAGACGAAATCAAAATATACTTAGCGCCAATTGGTTCTATTTTATTTTGTACCTTTGCGCTCTTGAAATCGCCCCTTATATTATTTTATATAAGCTGATTATAAACTAAAAAGGATTTTTAAAGTTTACTATATGAAAGTGAAAACAATTTTGGTTTCACAGCCAGAACCTAAGGTTGAAAATTCTCCTTATTTTGAGCTGGAGGAAAAACAAAAAGTTAAAATTGATTTCATCCCTTTTATCCATGTGGAAGGTGTGCCTTCTAAGGAAGTAAGACAGCAAAAAGTCGATCTCTCCAAATTTACTGCTATCATTCTTACCAGCAGGAATGCTGTTGACCATTTTTTCAGAATTGCTGAAGAAATGAGGTTTAAAGTGCCGGATACCCTGAAATATTTTTGCCAGAGTGAGGCTGTAGCTTATTATCTTCAGAAATATGTGGTCTACAGGAAAAGAAAGATCTATGTTGGGAAAAGAACCTTCGCAGAACTTGCTCCTTTGATCAAGAAATATAAGAACGAAAAGTTTCTACTTCCGTCTTCGGATATGCTGAAACCGGATGTTCCAAAAACACTGAATAAATTAGGAGTAGACTGGAAAAAGGCAGTTTTTTACCGTACCGTAGTAAGCGACCTCTCTCATTTGAAAGACGTTACCTATGACATCCTGGTTTTCTTCAGCCCAAGTGGAATCAAATCACTTTTTGAAAATTTTCCAGATTTTAAACAAAACAATACCCGTATCGCGGTTTTCGGCAACACTACCATCAAAGCTGCAAAAGATCACGGTCTTGTGGTGAACATAAAGGCTCCGACTCCGGAAACGCCAAGTATGACGATGGCAATTAGCAAATACATTAGTGAAGTAAATAAGAAAGCTTAAGCTTTATTTACTTTTTCAAAATAGAAAAATCCGGTCTTTCGACCGGATTTTTCATTTCAACCTTTAATCTAACAATTTAAAACTATCCGATGGGAGCGCCATTCATGATCTCGTCATTGGCATACTCCTCGAATTTACTAAAGTTCTTTTTGAAGAAACCTGCGAGTTCCCGGGCTTTCTTATCGTAAGCCTCTTTATCTTTCCAGGTATTCTTTGGGTTCAGGATCTCTGACGGAACCCCTTCACAGGTTTTCGGCATTTGTAAACCAAATATCTCGTGAGTTTCATATTCTACGTCTTCCAGTTTTCCTTCCAAGGCAGAGCTAATCATTTCACGGGTATACTTTAATTTCATCCTGCTTCCAACCCCATACGGTCCACCAGTCCATCCGGTATTCACCAACCAGACATTTACACCTGCATCTTTCATTTTGGCGCTTAACATTTCAGCATATTTTGTGGGATGCAACGGCATAAACGGCGCACCAAAACATGCCGAAAAGCTCGGGATTGGCTCATCCACCCCTGCTTCGGTTCCCGCCACCTTAGCCGTATAACCACTAATAAAATGGTAAGCGGCCTGTCCTGGCGTCAATTTACTGATAGGAGGAAGCACTCCAAATGCGTCGGCTGTCAGGAAAAATACGTTCTTCGGGTTTTCGCCTCTTGAAGGCTGCTGTATATTGTTGATATGACTAATAGGATAACTTACCCTGGTATTTTGGGTGATACTGGTATTGGCAAAATCTACCTCTCCTTTTTCATTCAGCACCACGTTTTCCAGGATAGCACCAGGCTTAATGGCATGGTAAATATCCGGTTCGTTCTCTTCAGAAAGATTGATCACCTTCGCATAGCATCCACCTTCAAAATTGAAAATAGTATTTTCGGCGGTCCAGCCATGTTCGTCATCTCCAATTAATCTTCTTTCAGGATCTGCAGAAAGAGTGGTCTTTCCGGTTCCCGATAATCCGAAGAAAATCGCGGTATCTCCATCTTCTCCAACATTCGCAGAACAGTGCATTGGCAAAGTGTTCTTATAGACCGGAAGTACAAAATTCAGGGCAGAGAAAATTCCTTTCTTGATCTCCCCGGTATAACCAGTTCCTCCTATAATCGCAATCTTCTTTTTAAAATTAAGGATCGCAAAATTCTCCTGTCTGGTCCCATCCACTTCTGGATTAGCTTTAAACCCAGGAGCGTTCAGAATCAGCCAGTCTTCCTTAAAACTATCGAGCTCTTCCTCCTCAGGTCGAAGAAACATGTTATAGGCAAACATATTAGACCATGGATACTCGTTCACGACCCTGATATTAAGCCGGTATTTATTATCAGCACAGGCATAGGCATCTCTTACGTAAACCTCCCTGCCGCCTAGATAATCGGCAACCTTTTTGTAAAGTTTATCGAACTTCTCGGGATCAAAAGGAATGTTTATGTCCCCCCACCATACTTTATCTTCAGTGATCTCATCTTTTACGATGAACCTGTCTTTAGGAGACCTTCCTGTAAACTCACCCGTATTAACGGCTAAAGCTCCAAAGGAGCTTTCGACGCCCTGCCCGAGCCTTATAGTTTCTTCCTGAAGTTCTTCCGGAGATAGTTGATAGTGTACTTTAGCTTTGGTGATCCCGTAATCCTCTAACGAAATCGTTTTCGTAATATGGGTGTTTTCGACCATAAAAAATCAAATGTGTAGTTTGTTTAGGCCTACAAAATTAAAAATCTAAAATAGATATATCACCAATAAGCCTCAAATTATTTCTTTTTTAACTTTATGAAACTCAACAGCAAAATGCTCCATGCAATTATCAAAAGGCTTCCACCTACAGGGGTCACCAATGCGAATTTCCCCAATTCAATGCCAGTTATATCGGCAGTGGAAAGCAGGTAAATAGAACCTGAGAACAGGACCACGCCCAGGCAAATTAGATAAAACAGCCAGTTATGGGTTTTAGAAGAATTTAACTTTAAAACACCCAGTATCAATAACAAAAAGGAGTGATACATCTGGAACCGAATTCCTGTTTCAAAAGAGGCCAGGGAACTTTCTGAAAGACTTTCCTTTAATCCATGTGCGCCAAAAGCACCCAGGAGCACCGCGGTAAGACCAAAAAATGCGCCGGCAACGATAAATCTTCTATTCATACTTCATTTTATTTCATTCAAAGTTTTAATACATTCGTTTACCACTACACAAAACTAACTTAATTTATGCGTAAAATTTTAATCGTTGGAGCAGGAAAATCCACGTCTGTTTTAATCAGTTACCTGCTTGACCAGGCAGAAAAAGAGGAGCTTCATCTTAGAATAGGAGACCTGGACCTGGAAAATGCGAAAAAAGCCTGCAGGGAACATCCCCGGTGTGACGCCTTTAAACTCGATATCTTTAATTCTGAAAGCCGCGAAGCAGCCATCCAGCAGGCAGATATCATC
This sequence comes from Christiangramia oceanisediminis, assembly GCF_022570735.2. GTDB lineage: Bacteria > Bacteroidota > Bacteroidia > Flavobacteriales > Flavobacteriaceae > Christiangramia > Christiangramia oceanisediminis. The sequence continues at coordinate 550,558 of NZ_JANCNS010000001.1, forward strand.
ATCTCTATGCTCCCGGCAAGATTCCATATAGAAGTCGCCAGGGATTGCCTGAAATTTGGAAAAAATATGGTGACGGCCTCCTACATTAGTGAGGAAATGAAGGCCCTGGATGAACAGGTGAAAGAGAAGGGACTTGTATTTATGAACGAAATTGGCGTAGACCCTGGCATTGACCATATGAGCGCTATGCAGGTCATAGACAGGATCCGTGATAAAGGTGGGAAAATGTTATTATTCGAATCCTTTACCGGCGGACTGGTCGCTCCAGAAAGCGATAACAATCTCTGGAATTATAAATTCACCTGGAATCCCCGAAACGTGGTCGTAGCCGGCCAGGGCGGTGTTGCCGAATTTATCCAGGAAGGCAAATACAAATATATTCCCTACAACCGGCTATTCAGAAGAACTGAATTCATTGAAATTGAAGGTCATGGAAAATTTGAAGTCTACGCCAACAGAAATTCGCTGAAATACCAAAGCGTTTATAGCCTGGAAGACGCTCTAACCTTATACCGGGGCACCATACGAAAGGTTGGCTTCAGCAGGGCCTGGAACATGTTCGTACAACTAGGCATGACAGATGACAGCTTCAGCATGAAGGATTCTGAAAACATGAGTTACCGCGATTTTATCAACTCGTTCCTGCCTTATTCCCCAAGCGATTCTGTTGAACTTAAGACCAGGCATAACCTTAAGATCGATCAGGATGATATCATGTGGGAAAAACTGCTCGAACTGGATATCTTTAATCCGAATAAAAAGCTGGGCATTAAAAACGCCACTCCGGCCGAGGCTTTACAGAAGATCCTGATGGATAAATGGTCGCTGTCCCAGGAAGACAAGGATATGATCGTGATGTACCACAAATTTGGCTATGAACTGAATGGCGAAAAAAAACAGATCGATTCTACCATGGTACATATAGGAGAAGACCAATCCAGAACAGCTATGGCCAAAACCGTAGGTTTACCGGTAGCTATGGCGACCATCATGATCCTGAACGGCCAGATCGAAACACCCGGAGTACAATTACCTATAAGGAGAGAAGTATACGAACCCATCCTTTCCCAATTAGAAAAGCACGATATCACTTTTAAAGAAAAAGAAACCGAATACCTGGGATATAATCCATTTGGAGAGGTAGGTAATTAAATTTTGAAAGCTTTTTTTATATTTTAGCTTTAAAACCAAAAATATCAGGATGAAGATAGTAAACGAAAATGTTAAGCTCGACGGTATCGATAAGACTATCCTGAACTTTTTGATGAAAGATGCGAAAAAACCGATCCTAGAAATTGCTAAGAAAATTGGGATCACAGGGGCCGCCGTTCATCAAAGATTGAGGAAACTTGAAAAATCGGGCTTGATCGAAGGTTCCAGGATGATGCTGGATGCCAGGCTTCTGGGCTATAAAACCATGGCATTTGTTGGGGTTTACCTGGACAAGGCCGTAAGCAATCCCCAGGCAGTTAAAAAGCTTAGCGAAATTCCAGAGGTGATCGAGTGTCATTATACTACCGGGAACTGGTCTATCTTCCTGAAGATCCTGTGCAAGGATAATGAACATTTAATGCAGGTTCTTAATAAAGACATACAGGCCATTGATGGAGTCTCCAGAACCGAAACCTTTATTTCCCTTAATCAGCAAATAAACCGCCAGATCAGGATATAAAAAAAGCTGCCCGAAAAGGCAGCTTTTTTATTAATTTATATGGATTTGCATTTAATCTCTTCCCAAATAAAGACTTAAAAAGTACATGAGAGTCGCAAGGGAACCAATGGCAGCCACTACATAAGTTCTGGCAGCCCATTTTAGGGAATCCTCTGCCGCGTCGTGTTCAGAACTGGTGAGCATGTTCTCATTTTCAAGCCATACCAATGCCCGTTTACTGGCATCATATTCAACGGGAAGCGTAATAAAACTGAATAGTGTTCCCATAGCATACATTATGATACCTATAAGTAGAACCGTTTGACCAACTCCTACTCCAACCATGGTCATCAAAATAAGCCCTCCAAAGATCGCCCATTGCGACAATTTAGATGCTACGCTAACCACCGGCACCAGTTTACTTCTCATTTGCAGCCAGCTATAAGCCTGAGCATGCTGAATGGCGTGACCACATTCGTGGGCCGCCACCGCCGCTGCCGCTGCATTTCTTTGTGAATAAACACCTTCACTAAGATTCACGGTTTTTTTTGCAGGATTATAATGGTCAGACAGCATCCCTGGTGTAGAGATCACCTTGACATCTGTAATGCCATTATCGTATAACATCTTTTCTGCGATCTCCTTACCGCTCATCCCGTTTTGAAGACGCATCTTCGAATATTTCCTGAACTTGCTCTTAAGCGTATTGCTCACGATCATACTTACGATAAATATGAGTCCGGCAATTATATAATATCCCATCATAGGTTTAAAATTTTATTCTTTTTTGTGTTTCAAAGATATCAAAAATCTGGCCATAGCTTTAATTAATATAATAACCATGACACTGTTGTCAGTTGCCCTAATGACCATCGATCTCAGGATTCATTTTCATTTTCACCGGTTTCTATTTTCCAAATTCAGATATTAGCTATATTTGCAACGATAATTAAAGAATAGCTATGCAATACAAAAGAATACTTTTAAAACTATCTGGAGAAGCTTTAATGGGCGACCGTCAATATGGCATCGACCCAAAACGCCTGGCAGAATACGCTGAGGAAATAAAAACAGTAGTGGATAAAGGTATTGAGCTGGCTATTGTTATTGGAGGCGGGAACATTTTTAGAGGAGTAGCCGGTGCCAGCCGCGGAATGGATCGTGTACAGGGCGACCATATGGGAATGCTGGCAACTGTGATCAACGGGCTTGCTTTACAGAGCGCTCTCGAAGATGCCGATATCCAGACCAGATTGCAGTCTGCCATAAAGATCAATGAAGTTGCGGAACCTTTTATCAGGAGAAAAGCAATAAGGCATCTTGAAAAAGGCCGTGTGGTAATTTTTGGAGGCGGAACCGGGAATCCGTATTTCACCACCGATTCTGCCGCAGTTTTGAGAGCGATCGAAATCAAAGCCGATGTAATCCTGAAGGGCACAAGGGTAGATGGGATATACACTTCAGATCCTGAAAAAGATAAAGCCGCTACCAAATTCGATTTTATTACATTTGAAGATGTAATCAAAAAAGGATTAAAGGTGATGGACACCACAGCCTTTACCCTTAGCCAGGAAAATGAATTACCAATTATCGTTTTCGATATGAATAAACCGGGCAACCTTTTAAAGGTAGTTACCGGGGAACCTGTCGGAACCAAAGTGAACCTATAAATCTGAATTAGTAAATTGTATTAAAATGGATGAAGAAGTTGAATTGATCTTAGAAGAAGCAAAAGAGGGGATGGAAAAAGCCATTTCGCATCTTAAAAAGCAACTTTCTAATATACGTGCCGGAAAGGCAAACCCTAGCATGCTGGGAAGTGTAATGGTAGAATATTACGGAGCTCAAACTCCGTTGCAACAGGTGGCCAATGTGAACACACCAGATGCCAGGACGCTATCTATCCAGCCTTTTGAAAAAAGCCTCATCCAGGAGATCGAAAAAGGGATCATGCAGGCAAATCTTGGCTTCAATCCAATGAACAACGGGGAAAGCGTGATCATTAACGTTCCGCCATTAACCGAAGAAAGAAGGGTTCAACTATCAAAACAGGCAAAAGCCGAAGCTGAAGACGCGAAGGTTGGAGTGCGTAATGATAGAAAACAAGCCAACCAGGAGATCAAGAAACTCGATATTTCTGAAGACTATAAGAAAAGTGTTGAGGATGAGATCCAGGAATTGACCGATACTTATATTGATCGAATTGAAAAGATCCTTGCTACCAAGGAAAAGGAGATCATGACCGTTTAATTTCCACATAAAATGTGAAACTGTTGCCGGATTGAGTCTAAAAGATTTAGATTTAATCCGGCAATTTAGTTTAATAAAAAATTCAGGCTCCTTTTAATGAAAATCCTCCTCGTCTTCTTATTGTTATTTGTATGCCCAGATATGCTGGCTCAAACTATCCCGGGGCGGGTCATTAACAGGGAAACCAGGGAACCGCTTGCCTTTGCAAGCATTCAGCCAGAGAATCATCCCCGGGTACTCACCAATATCGACGGAAGTTTTCAGCTGGACCTGGAACAATTGCCGCAAAGCCTTACTATATCGTATCCTGGCTATCAGGCAATCGAAGTCAACGTCGACCGGTCTACCCGCTATTTGCAAATTGGTCTTGATAGATCAGGAAGATCGGTTAAGGATCATTCAGAAGACTTAATTGGTGAAGCCATCAATCGAAATCATCAAAACGATCCGGAACGTGCGCTGGAAGGCTTCAAATTCAGGACCTATTCCAAATTCATCATCGACACCAAAAGCAATGCTGGTTCACCCATAGAGATCATGGCCGACACGGCCAATGGAAGAGCATTCCTTTCAGAAAAAGTTTCAGAGAATTTCTTTCGATCTCGTACCGGAACCAAAGAACTGGTTACCGGGATACAAACCGCAGGCTTTGACAGACCGGTTTATAACGTCCTGGCAATGGAGATCAACCCCTTCTCTATCTATAAGGATGATTACCGTCTTTATAAAACCGAATATGCCGGACCTCTTGGGAAGGGCGCGCTTCGAAATTATGAATATCAGGTGCTTGATACTACAAAAAGTGACAGGCCTGCATATATCGTTCATTTCAAGCCAAAACGAGAAAAAATAGTTGCGGGGCTTGAGGGCATAATTTACCTGGACACGACCAGCCTCGCAGTGCAGAAGGTTCGTGCGCAATTACTGGGAGAGATCAGGCTGGAAATTGATCATAATTATGAATATTTTCCTGGCAAAGATCTCTGGTTTCCTTCAGAACAATCCACGATTATCAGGCCGGGTAGTGGCGGGAAGGAAGTAGCAGTTTTTGACAGCAGTATTGGTGTAGGAACCATTCAGCCGAAAAAAAGTGTGCTGAACCTGATCTTTGGAAGCGCGAACGTGGATAAAAACCTGTTCCTCTCTTCAACGACCAGGAATTTTGACATCGACCTGAATTTTGACGGAATCATCCCAACTCCCGGCGCTACAATCGAAGTGACTGATGAAGCTCCAAACAAAGATCCGGACTTCTGGAACGAATACAGGCAAAGTGAATATACACTCAGGGATCGCGTAACCAGTGAAAATCTTGATGTCCTGCTAAAAGAAAATAAGGTAGCCAGAAAGATACAGGTAAAAAATGCGATCAGCACAGGCTATTATCCACTAAAGTACTGGGATGTAGATCTAAGCAAGATCTTCAAATTCAATAATTATGAAGGTATTCGATTAGGCTTTGGCGGAAAGACCAACGACCTAATTTCAGAAAAATTCAATATCAACGGTTATACCACCTACGGTTTTAAGGATGAGGTAATGAAATACGGTATAGGCAGCCGTATTTTCCTGAACAAAAGAACCGGCACCAACCTGAACTTTTATGTTTCAAGAGACATACAGGAAACCGCTTCTTTTAATTATTTGAAAGGCAGAAACACCTTTTCCATTATCGAACCTCGTTTCGTTAATATTAATTTCTTCTATAATTACCGAACTTACTGGGCAGGTATTCAGCACAATATCACTCCAAATCTGGAAACGGAGTTCCGGCTGGGAAGAGAGGAGATCTGGCAGATAAGGGACTATAATTTTAGCGTAGATGGCCGGCAGGTAGGAGAATACGATCTCTCCACCGCGACGCTTTCCTTTCTCTGGAGACCTTTTTCAAGGTTCTTAAGCACCCCCGAAGGAAATAGAATCCTGGAACGCAAATTTCCGCAGGTAACAGGACAGATACAACAATCCTTCGAGGCATTCGATGGTGAATTCGATTTTACCCGGGTAGGCCTAAAACTAGAACACGAAATTAAAAGGCTGGACCTTTCCAGGACCGAATTCATCCTGGAAGGAAATTATGGTTTTGGAGAACTACCTCTAACCCACGTTTTTCATGCCTACCCCAACAACCCTAACAGGCCGGCGATCTTAAGGCGGTTCTCGGTAGCCGGTCGAACCAGTTTTGAAACCATGTATTTCAACGAATTCTATAGCGACAGGCAGGCCATGCTGCACATACGGCACCAGGTTAGACCTTTGCGCATTGCTTATAATTACAGGCCCGAACTTGTGCTTATTTCCAGGTTTGCTATAGGAGACTTCAGCAACCAGGCCAACCACCTGAACATTCCCTTCAACACCCTGGAGCACGGTTATTCGGAAGCCGGCTTCGAGATCAATAAAATCATTAGCGGATTAGGTTTGAGTTTTGCCTATAGATACGGGGCTTATCACCTACCCACCTTCGATCAGAATTTTTCGCTGAAGTTTACTTTCCTCCTTCAGTTGTAAATAATCGAATATTAATAGGCTAACCATTAACTAATTAAAGTAGCTTTTTTTTACCTTTGCGCCGCTAAAATAAAGCCATGCAGAAGATTTTTAGCTTTGGATTCTGGAATTCCATCGCCCGCCTTATTTTGAGAAACCGGATCATTATTCTAATCCTGATTGGAGTAATGACTTTTCTCCTTTCCACCCAATGGAAGAATATGCGGTTTTCGTATACAGAAGCCAACCTGATGCCGGACGATCACCCGGTAAACCAGGTCTATACCGATTTCCTTGATAAATTCGGAGAGGAGGGCAATCTCATACTGCTTGGAGTTCAGGACTCTGCAATTTTCACCCCGGAAAAGTTCAGGGCTTGGAACCAGCTAACTGATAAACTTACCTCCTACCCGGAAGTAGATCATATCATCTCCCCTTCCAGCCTGAAGGAATTAAAAAAATTCGAGGATCCAAAAAGGTTCGAAATGGTTCCTCTGCTTTCAGAAAACCCAGACAGTCTTGAGTTACAGAATTTTGAAAAACAGCTGTTCACCGAACTCCCTTTTTATGAGAACCTGGTCTATAGCTCTCATTCCAACACCATACAAACAGCCCTTTACCTGAATAAAGAGCTTGTCAATACAAAGGCAAGAAAGGAATTCGTCCTGGAAGAACTGGATCCGCTTATCGAGGCTTTCGAGGAAACACACAATATTGACGTTAGGGTATCGGGAATGCCATATATTCGTACACTTAATGCCCAGAATATCGTGGACGAGATAGGCCTGTTCATACTTGCCGCCCTTATCGTTACCTCGCTTATCTTCTTTTTCTTTTTTCGTTCGGCAAGAGCTACACTCATTTCAATGGTCACGGTTTGTGTTGGGGTAATGTGGGCTTTTGGTGTCATAGGTTTGCTGCATTACGAGATCACCATTCTAACGGCTTTGATCCCACCATTGATCATCGTAATTGGAATACCAAACTGTATCTTCCTGATCAATAAATACCAGCAGGAGATACAGAAACACGGAAATCAGGCCAAATCCCTGCAACGGGTGATCACCAAAGTTGGGAATGCTACCTTGATGACCAACGTAACGACCGCTTCCGGGTTCGCTACGTTCATACTAACAGATTCCAAGCTCTTACAGGAATTTGGTGTAGTGGCATCGATCAATATACTGGCCATTTTCATTCTAAGTTTACTTATCATACCAATCATTTACAGCTATCTAAAGCCTCCTAAATACAGGCATTTGAAGCACCTGAACAAAAGATGGATTGGTGGATTCGTGGACTGGATGGAAAACATGGTTCGCAACAATCGTATAGCCATCTATATTTCTTCGGTAGCGCTGCTTGCTTTAAGTATCATTGGGATCTATACCATTCGTATTTCAGGAAGCATCCTGGAGGATATGCCTAAGGAAACTCAGTTCTTTCAGGATGTAAAATTTTTTGAAAGAGAGTTCGACGGTGTAATGCCTTTGGAGATCATCATAGATACTGAAAGGCCCAATGGGGTTATGAAGCTTTCGAACCTGAAAAGAATGGAAGAACTGGAGCAGTTCATCCAGGATATCCCTGAACTATCCAAACCACTTTCGGTAAACAGGATAGTAAAATACGCCAAGCAGGCTTATTATAACGGTAATCCCAAATACTACCAGCTGCCAACTTCCCAGGAACGGAATTTCATCATGCCGTATGCTAAAAATCTTTCTTCAGAAGATGGCATTATGGAGGCATATGTAGATTCCTCCGGCCAGTATGCGAGGGTTACTACCTTTATGCAGGATGTGGGTACCGAAAAAATGGAAGAAATAGAGCAGGATCTAATCCCAAAGATCAATAAGATTTTCCCTGAAGACAGATATGATGTTTCCTTAACCGGAAAGGCTCTTTTATTCCAGAAAGGAACGACCTACCTCGTAAAGAACCTGGTCATTTCTCTTGGACTGGCCATACTTTTAATCGCCGGACTTATGGCGTGGATGTTCCGCAGCGCGCGAATGATCCTTATTTCATTGGTTCCAAACCTGTTACCATTACTGGTAACTGCAGGAATGATGGGCTTCCTGGGTGTGCCAATTAAACCATCAACCATCCTGGTATTTAGTATAGCCTTCGGGATTTCGGTAGATGACACCATACATTTCCTGGCGAAATACCGGCAGGAACTTAAGGCCAATAACTGGAAGATCAAGAAATCGGTTTATGCAGCCCTGAGAGAAACCGGGGTTAGCATGTTCTATACCTCGATCGTTCTTTTCTTTGGCTTTTCTGTATTTATGATAAGTAGCTTTGGAGGAACCGTAGCCCTTGGAGGTCTGGTTTCGGCCACCTTGCTTTTCGCAATGCTGGCTAACCTTTTACTACTGCCATCCCTTTTATTATCTCTTGAACGAAGTATCGCCAACAAAAAAGTCCTTAAGGAACCGGCGATGAACATCATCGAAGAAGAGAACGGGGATGTTGAAGATTATCTAGACAAGAAGAATTGAAACTATTAATAAAATAGCCTGCTTGCTAAGCTTCAGGCGAAAAACTATCTTTGTTTTTTCTAAATTTTGAGTAAATGATACAAGCAAAAATCGCTGAAATACTGGAAAGTGATCAGTTTTTACAGGAATTCATGGTTAAAGGTTGGGTTCGCTCCTTTCGAAGTAACCGGTTTATCGCCCTTAACGACGGTTCCACCTTAAAAAACCTTCAGTGTGTTATCGATTTTGAAAATACTTCAGAGGAAACTCTACGGAGAATCAATACCGGCGCAGCTATTTCGGTTAAGGGAACCCTTAAGGAAAGCCAGGGTAGCCAGCAGCGAGTGGAAATCGAGGTGAATGAGATCAAGATACTTGGAGATGCCAATCCTGAAGAGGTAAAATACACCATACTTTCCCCTAAGAAACACAGCCTGGAAAAGCTTAGAGAACAGGCACATTTAAGGGTGAGAACCAATACATTTGGTGCCGTGATGAGGCTTAGAAGCAAACTTTCCTTTGCCGTTCATAAATATTTCCAGGAAAAGAATTTCCATTATGTGAACACCCCTATTATTACGGGAAGTGATGCCGAAGGCGCGGGAGAGATGTTCAGGGTGACTACCCTGGATATGAAAAATCCGCCAAAAAATGAAGACGGAAGTATCGATTTCAGGGAAGATTTCTTCGGAAAAGAAACCAATTTAACGGTATCTGGCCAATTGGAGGCTGAAGCTTTCGCGCTGGGACTTGGACAGGTTTACACCTTTGGCCCTACTTTCAGGGCTGAAAATTCAAATACCTCCCGGCACCTGGCCGAGTTCTGGATGATAGAACCCGAAGTTGCGTTTTGTGACCTGGATGGTAACATGGATCTTGCCGAGGATTTTATAAAATATGTACTTCGCTATATAGTGGAAAACTGCAAAGACGATCTGGAATTCCTTGCAGAAAGACATGCCAGCGAAGACAAGCTGAAACCAAAAGCTGAAAGAAGTGAAATGGGACTTTTGGAAAAGATCAACTTTGTTTTGGACAATAACTTCAAAAGAGTGAGTTATACCGAAGCGATTGAGATCCTGAAGAATTCCAAACCTAACAAGAAGAAGAAATTCAATTATATCATTGAAGAATGGGGTGCCGACCTCCAGAGTGAGCACGAACGCTTCCTGGTAGAGAAGCATTTTAAATGTCCCGTGATCATCTTTGACTATCCGGCTAAGATCAAGGCTTTCTATATGAGGCTTAACGAGGATGAGAAGACCGTACGGGCGATGGATATACTGTTCCCCGGAATTGGAGAGATCGTTGGCGGAAGCCAGAGGGAAGAACGCCTGGATGTTCTTAAGGCTAAAATGAAGGAACTGGATATCCCTGAAGAAGAACTATGGTGGTACCTGGATACCCGTAAATTTGGAACCTGTGTGCATAGTGGATTTGGACTTGGTTTCGAGCGTCTGGTACAATTCGCCACCGGAATGGGCAATATTCGTGATGTAATTCCTTTCCCAAGAACCCCTCAGAACGCAGAATTTTAGATAATTGAAGATCATAGAATCGCATATAGTTCCTGCAACTCCTCAAAAGATAAGGTTGCAGGAATATGCGATCACTATTTTCAATTCCATATCCACAAAAAGCGGACTCAAAAAAGCTATAAAAAAAGGGCTTATTCAAATCGACAGTGAACCCGCTACTACTGCTCACTGGATAAAGGAAGGACAAAAGATAGATCTGCTTCAACCTGAAAAACCTTCTAAACCTGTCTTTAAACTGAAGATTAATGTCATCTTCGAAGATGATAATCTGGCAGTGGTTCATAAACCCGCAGGCTACCCAACAAGTGGCAATTTTTTCAGGACCATAGAGAATTGCCTCCCTTTTAACCTGCAACCTTCAAAGGCAACAGATGCACTGCAGTGGCCCCTTCCAGCACATCGTTTAGACAGTCCAACTTCGGGCATCCTGCTTTGCGCCAAAACGCAACAAGCACTTTTAAGTCTTCAGAGATTATTCGAAAAAAAAGAGGTTACCAAGGTCTATCATTGCCTGGTACATGGACAAATCAAAGCACCGCTTACTATAAGTTCTCCTGTCCAGGGAAAATCGGCAAAGACCCATGTAGAAATTGAAAAGTTTTTCAAAATAAATGATGAGCCATTTACGTTGTTAAAGGTATATCCGCTTACCGGAAGAACGCATCAAATTCGAGTTCATCTTTCAGAACAGGGCTACCCGATTATAGGTGATAAGTTATATACTATAAAACAACATGTATACTTCGAGGAAAAAAGCTTATTCCTGTTCGCCAGTGAGATCGAATTCCAGCACCCGGTAAGTGGGGAGAAAATGCTTTTCTCCCTGAGGCTACCCAAGCGATTCCGAAGACTGTTCTAAAGATTCTGTTAACAAAATTTTACCAGAATCATAGGGTATGCCAAAGATAGTATGGCCCGGATTTTCATTATTTTTGTTAGAGAAGTAATCATATATGCTAAAGCAACAATTAAACCTTAAACTGTCTCAAAAGCTGTCTCCACAGCAGATCCAGTTGATGAAGCTAATTCAATTGCCCACCCAGGCATTTGAACAGCGCATCAAACAGGAGCTGGAGGAAAATCCGGCTCTCGAGGACGGTAAAGAGGAACGAATAGATGAATATGATGATTTGAGCAATGAATCTTCAGAGGATGATTACGATAATGAAACCATCGAAACCGAAATCGATGTAGATGAATACCTGAGTGATGATGAGATCCCAAGCTACAGGCTTCAGGCTAATAATTACAGCCCCGATGATGATGACAAACAGGTACCATATGCAGCTGGAACTTCATTTACCCAACATCTCAAATCCCAGTTAAGCACCTTCCGTTTTGATGAAACAGAGCACGAAATTGCAGAATTCCTGGTAGGTAGCGTGGATGAGAGCGGTTATATTCGCCGAAGTGTCCAGGATATCGTGGATGACCTGGCCTTTACCCAGAATATCTATACCAATGAGGAACAGGTAGAAAAGGTACTTCAGAAAGTACAGCAACTGGATCCGGCCGGGGTTGGAGCCAGAAGCCTTGAGGAATGCCTGCTCATTCAATTAAATCGCAAGGAGCCTACCAAACAGGTAACCCTGGCAACCGAGATCCTGAAGCGATCTTTTGACCATTTCAGCAAGAAGCATTACAAAAAATTGCTTTCCAGGCATGATATTTCTGAAGATGAATTACGCGATGCTATTGAAGTGATCGAACATCTTAACCCAAAACCCGGTGGCGCATACTCTGGCAATACACGTATCGTAGAACACGTGATCCCCGATTTCACCATTAAGATCGAAGATGGTGAACTACAACTTAGTTTGAATGGACGTAATGCCCCTGAAATGCATATTTCAAGGGACTATAGCAATATGCTTAAGGGTTACAAGGAATCTAAAGAAAAAACCAAGGCACAAAAGGATGCCGTCATGTTCATCAAACAAAAACTGGATGCTGCAAAATGGTTTATCGAAGCCATTAAACAGCGCCAGCAAACCCTTATGGTTACGATGAGTTCCATCATGAATTACCAGAAGGAATATTTTCTTACCGGTGATGAGCGTAACCTAAGGCCAATGATCCTTAAGGATATCGCAGATGAGATCGAAATGGATGTCTCAACCGTTTCAAGGGTGGCTAATTCGAAATATGTTGACACACCTTATGGAACCAAGCTAATCAAGGAATTTTTCTCAGAATCCATGAAGAACGACCAGGGAGAGGATGTTTCTACCAGGGAGATCAAAAAGATCCTGGAAATTTCAATAGAGGAAGAGAATAAACGAAAACCATTAACCGATGAGAAACTGGCCAAGGTTCTAAAGGATAAAGGCTATCCAATTGCCAGGAGAACAGTGGCAAAATACCGGGAACAACTTGACATACCAGTAGCGCGTTTACGTAAAGAAATTTAATGAAACCAATTCTTAAGCTTGCCTCTTATCTTTTTCATCCGCTGTGGATGCCTTTCACCGGAAGCTTTCTATATTTCATGCTAATTCCCAGGTATTTCCCGGGAGAGATCGTCAAGGCGAAATTACTGGCCATTGCCATAATCACTATTTTTATACCAATAGTCTTTTATTTTCTTCTAAAGAACCTGGGCAAAGTTCAAAGCCAGTTCTTACAAGATGTAAAGGAGCGCAAATGGCCGCTCTTTTTCTTTATCCTGCTGGTTTTTATGGTCCTAAACCAGATCCTTAATGTATATAATTACCCGGGGCTATATTTTTATTTCGTAGGCATTCTTATTTCCACATGCCTGGCTTATATCCTCACCTGGTTCAATATGAAGATCAGTCTGCACATGATTGGTATTTCAGGCCTTATCATGTTTTTCGTGGCATTTTGCCTCTACTTTCACCTTTACCTTATTTACACCCTAAGTTTCCTCATCATCGCTGCAGGCCTTACCGCCTCTTCCAGATTATATTACAAAGCTCATACCGGATGGGAACTGGTCCTGGGGGTAGTTATTGGTTTTTTACCACAGTTATTCGTCCTCAAATTCTGGTTTACAGAATATAGAACGTTAGACCTATTTTAAGAGTAGAAAGACCAAGCTCTTCTTCATCCACCATCGCATCCTGAAAAAATGGCGTTAATGCATAATAAAACTGAAAATTGAAGGTATTATAACCAAAGGTAAAAGTTGCACCCAATCTCAAACGGTTAAGTTCGGGAATATCATTAATGATAACCCGCGTGTCTGAATCTTTGTAATTGCTTCGAAAGTTATACATATAACCCAATTTTAGACCTGAGTAGATCCTCCAGAACTTATAGGTTTGCGGCGTAGAGGTACGCCACCTGAATTCCAGGGGCAGTTCTACCAACTGAGTGGTAAAGCGATTGGTACTGTAATCAAGGTCATCGTCCAGGCTTCTGAAAATAGTACCGTCGTTAGATTCACCTATAAAAAGGTTTTGCCCATAACTGGCTATAGACCATCCAAGGCCAAGACCAATAGCTACATTTCTTCTTTCATTTAACGGAAAGTCCCTTATAAAGCCAAGATGCATCCCACCTGAAAAGCTTTCCTGTGAAATTGTAGATGGTCGCTCAGTGATAAGATTAAAACTGAAACCAACGTAAAACTGATCTTCCCTGTATGAACTATCAATGCTAAATGGGATAGAATCCGGAATCTTATACCTGTCTTCTTCCTCCTGGGCAGATAGGAAAACCGGTAATAAAAGGCTTAGGAATAACAGGTGAAGCTTAGGATTCATCCGGAAATTAATGTGAAGTTTAAATATAAAAAAACATCCTGTTCGAATTTAGATCAAACAGGATGTTTAGTATAATTAAATCGAAAAGATTATTCAACGTTTCGCGTAGCATCTCCAACAACCGTAGTATAGTTGATCTTGAGAGCTTCTGCTTTTCTCAATTCTTGTTTAATATCAGAAACCAATCCCATATTTGTTTCTTCATCTACCTTTAATGCGGTAGTTAAATATGGTACCAATTCCTCTCGTTTTGACTCGCGCTCTGCGTAGATAAACTGCTGTACTTCTTCAACACTGGCAAATTTATCATTTAACTGGATACGAGCTTCAGTTCCGTATTTGGCCTGATATCTCTGGCTCGGTTTCCCGGCGTAGATATACATGATCAAATCTTTCTTATCTAGTTTCTCAACCTGGTCAGCGAATGGTAAGGTATTTTCTACCATAAGTGTAGTATCTCGCATTACAGTGGCCACCATAAAGAAAAACAAGAGCATGAAAACGATATCAGGTAGCGATGCCGTACTAATTGCCGGCAATTCTCCAGACTTCTTCTTTTTAAATTTAGACATAATTAAAGTCGTTTTCGTTTGTTAATGTTCTAACTCTTAGGTTCGGCCTCAGACAGTTTTTGAGGAATCATATCCTGAATCACATTGATCTTCTCTTTAAGAGCATCTTTATCTCCAGTAAATTGAGGATCATTGAAATTCTTCTCCATCTGCGTAAAGGTCATCCCATACATTCTCTGAGCTTCACGGTCTCTAAGCTGATTATATGCAGCCACGAGTTCGTTCTGAACAGCGATGTAAGTTCCATACTCAGTTCCGCGGTTATTCTGAAGTGAGATAATCGCCTTTTGAGGATTCACTGATGAGTTAGGATCCTTAGGTCCCTGGCAGAAGCTACAGGCTTCATCACCTGTACCCGCTCCATTATCAAGGAACTCAACAGCAGCTTCCCTTAATTCGGAAAGCTCCATCTCTTCATCTTCGACCAGCAGCTCATTGTTACTGTTAACCTGCACGGTAAAGATGTTACGTTGTTTAATGATCGGAGGCTCTACGTCTTCAGGTTGCCATGGCGGTAACTTTCGGCTTATCCCGCTATCTGTTTCGATGGTAGTGGTTACCAGGAAAAAGATAAGTAGCAGGAAGGCGATGTCTGCCATAGAACCAGCGTTCACTTCCGGTGCTGATCTCTTTGCCATATTACTTAGCTAATTTTTTAATTCCAGAGAATACCATTGATGCAACGGCAATTCCGGCCAGGATATAGAAGGTAATTAAACCTGCTCCAACCCAGTGATCACCAGATGCTGAAAGCATGGTACCGTCTTTTAACTCCCTTGCTGTTCCCTCGCTCAACATATAAGCGATTACAACGATCACCAAAAATGATCCTACAGCAATTAACGTGTTCTTAATATTCCCTCTGAACAAACCTACGATCACAAATAATGCCACGATGACAATTACCGCGAATAAAACCAGGTAAGCGATCCACATATACGGATCAAGATGACTACCCTGAAGGTCTGCTGAGGCTTTAATAGCGTCGTCACCGGTGGCGATGATCCTTCCCAGAAGGATCAAACCTATCACACCAATAACGAGTGCCAGATATTTTAATATTTTATGTAAGGTCATGATTTTTTTGCTTTGTCTTAGACTCTCTTTTTGTTCTTGTAAGCTACTAACATATCGATTAGAAGGATAGAAGCATCTTCCATATCGTTTACGATACTGTCTATCTTAGCGATGATGTAGTTATAGAAAATCTGAAGAATAATCGCAACGATCAAACCGAATACAGTTGTAAGAAGTGCTACTTTAATACCTCCCGCAACTAGTGATGGCTGCATATCTCCAGCTGCCTCGATACGGTCAAAAGCCTGAATCATCCCGATTACAGTACCCATGAACCCAAGCATAGGAGCCAATGCGATAAACAAGGAAACCCAAGATACGTTCTTCTCAAGCTGTCCCATTTGAACACCTCCGTAAGCCACAACTGCTTTCTCTGCAGCTTCGATGCTTTCGTCTGCCCTGTCTAGACCCTGGTAGTAAATAGAAGCAACAGGACCTTTTGTATTTCTACAAACTTCCTTAGCAGCCTCGATTCCTCCACTGTTAAGAGCGTCTTCAACGTTTTGAGCAAGTTTCTTGGTGTTGGTGGTTGAAAGGTTTAAAAAGATAATTCTCTCAATGGCAATAGCCAAACCAAGAATTAAACAAAGGAGAACGATTCCCATGAATACTGGACCACCTTCGATGAATCGTTTTTTAAGCTCCTGATGAAAACCAAGTTCTTCTTCCACAAGTTCATCACCGGCTGCTTCTTCGTCCTGTACGAAGGTCACAATCGTTCCTGGCAAAGTATTCGCGCTATTAGCCGCCTTTAGATTGTAGGCCCCAAGAACCGTAATCGCGGCGATTACCAAAATAGAAAATAATCTTTTCATTACTGTTTGTCTTAATTTAATTAGTTAAAGGTTTAAAGATATAAATTATTTTTAATAAAAAACACTTAGCAGAGAGGAAGGGATTCGAACCCTCGATACGCTTGTGACGTATACACACTTTCCAGGCGTGCGCCTTCGACCACTCGGCCACCTCTCTATTAGGCTTTTAATTCATTAGGGCCGGCAAATAACAAAAAAAAAACTTTTCCGTCAAGTATGCCGACGTTAATTTTCAAGACATTTCTCCCCTAAGTGAAGTTTCAAAGATAGTTTTAAATACTTTTGGCGACAGCTCCTTTCCCAACAGGTACATCAATTTTGAGATTGCAGCCTCTGTTGTAATGTCCTTTCCAGACACCACTCCTATTTTTCGAAGACCAACACTGGTTTCATACTGCCCCATCGCCACACTTCCTGCTACACACTGAGTTACGTTCACGATACTCAGCCCATTTTTGATCTTTTCTCTTAAAATATCCAGGAACCAGGGATCATTAGGAGCGTTTCCGCTACCATAGGTTTCCAGGATGACTCCTTTTAAATTTTCCTTGGATAGAATATGCCGAACCGTACTTTCATTGATACCAGGAAACATTTTTAAAACCAGAATTTCATCATTGAATCCGGTATGAAGTTTTCTTTTTTGTTTTCGGCTGGGTTTCCAGAGGGCCTTATGGTTCACCGAAAGATACACCCCAGATTCAGCTAATGGCGGATGATTCATCGAAGCAAATGCCTGAAAATGCTCTGCATTGATCTTGGTCGTCCTGTTAGCCCGGTAGAGTTTATACTCAAAATACAATCCAACTTCAGAAATCACAGGTTTCCCGTTCTTTTGCAACCCGGCGATCTGAATACTGGTGATCAGGTTCTCCTTGGCATCGGTCCTAAGGTCACCAATAGGCAATTGAGATCCGGTAAAAATGATAGGCTTGGTTAGGTTTTCGAACATAAAGCTAAGTGCCGAAGCCGTGTAAGACATGGTATCGCTCCCATGAAGCACCACAAACCCATCATAGTCTTCATAATGTTCGTCTATGGTCCTGGCAATCTTAAGCCAGTAGCTCAGATTCATATTAGATGAATCTATAGGCTCTTCAAAGCTCAGGGTTTCAATTTCGTGTTCCAGGATATTTAATTCCGGAATATTTTGAAGCAGTTCATCAAAATTGAAGGCTTTAAGTGCACCAGTCTCGTAATCTTTGATCATACCAATGGTACCACCGGTATAAACAAGCAGTATTCTGGCCCTATTCTTCATTCAAAGACATTTTATTGATCACAGGATTGGCATACATCAATAAATAACTGTTCAAAGCAAGCGGATTCTTTACATCAACCCTTCGGCTTACCCTGCGATCGAACTGCCTTTTCTCCTTATCGGTATATTGATCTCTAAACCTGTCTTCATTTTTCAGAAGATCATAGGCAATATAATTGGCTGGCCAAAGCTTATAACTTCGGTATATGCTTCGGTCTATCAATTGGGCGACCTCCTTTAACTGGTCATTGATAGAAAGGTCCTGTTCCCTGATATAGGCAAAATCATCAGCGGTTAATACTTTTCCCGCATTAAGCTGAATACGTCCTTTCTGGCCCATTGCTCCCTGCATGATACTATTGAAATCTTCATTGGTAGATTTCTTATACTCCTCCTGCATTCGCTTAGCCAGCACCTCTGGCATCTTGAGCATATCTGTGGGATCCAGTTCATACGAAATGGCTACAGGTACGATTTTTAAATTCACGAAATAATCAAGGATATCCATATCTCCTTTCGCCATTCCCAGCATTTTCAACACTCCCTGCTGCGTATGATCATTCCCATCCTTGGTACGGCCTTCGCGCTGTGCCATCCAAACAGAACGATTCTTATCTTTTAAAAGGTGCCTGATATAAGCCGAAAGCTTCATGGAACTTCGAAGCATCTCCCTGGGAGACTGGCCTCTCAAAACCAGAAAATTCCTGTTTAACTTGGATAGTGCCATCAAGAATGGCTTTTGAACCAGGTTATCTCCAATGGCCGAACCGGTCATCACCAAATCGTGATTTAATAAGGTATAATTGATCAGCGAGGTATCGAGTATGATATCGCGGTGGTTGGAAATATAAAAATAAGACTCTTCGGGATCCAGATCATCAAACCCGTTATCATCAAGCCCTTCGCTGGTCTTTTCCAAAACCCTTTCTACGGTTAGGTAGATCACCTTACTCTGGAAATCGGCTATCGAATTGCACTCCTTCAAGATCTCTTCGATCTCTTCAAATTCCTTGTCTGGAAACGTGAACTGAAGCAGGGCTTTTACCATAGGATGCCTGGAATATTCCAGAAGCGCAGGTCTTACCTCTTCCTTATTGTAAAAACGTATATCATCAAAATTTTGCACCTAAATCTATAATTTCAACAAATGAACAAAATTTCCTTTAAACAGTTTTATATTCCGAAAACTTCCTCTGAATTCTTCGTGGTAATTCTGGCAACTTCTTCTACAGAAATTTCATAAAGCTCGGCCAGTTTCTCTGCTACCTTTAAAAGATACACCGGGTTGTTCCTTTTTCCGCGGTATGGCTTAGGAGCAAGGTAAGGCGCATCGGTCTCCAGAACGATATGCTCTAACGGAATCTGGCTGATGAATTTATCCAGCCCGCCATTCTTAAAAGTGACCACACCTCCAATACCTAATTTCATATTATAAGACAAGGCTCTTTTTGCCTGTTCAAGGTCGCCTGTAAAACAATGGAAGATCCCGAACAGCTTTTCGTCTTTCTCAGATTCCAGGACTTCAAAGATCTCATCGAAGGCATCACGGCAATGGATCACAATTGGTAGCTCCTTTCTTTTGGCCAGCTGGATCTGTCTCCTGAATGCTTCCTTTTGAATATCCAGCGTAGATTTATCCCAATACAGGTCGATCCCGATCTCCCCTACCGCGTAGAAATCTCTTTTTTCGAATTCCTTTTCTACATGCTCCAGTTCCTTTTCGAAATTTTCTTTGACATGAGTAGGATGCAATCCCATCATCAGGAAAACATTTTCAGGGTATTTCCTTTCCAGGTCGTACATCCTTTGAGTGTATTCAGAATCTATGGCCGGAATAAAGAATCTTTTAATGTTCTCATCCAGGGCTTCCCGGATCACCTCATCCCTGTCTTCATCAAATGATTCGCTATATAAATGTGTATGGGTATCTGTTATGATCATAACTGCAAAAATAAAAAGATTGGGCAAGCCTTAAAACAAAGTATTCTAACGGGTGCTGATTATTGGTGTATGCTCTTTAATATATTGAGCAAGATATGCGGCATCCTTCCTGATGCCGCCCAGGGTAGCCGAACCACGGGTGTGCAACCATGGCAGACCAATAAAATAAAGTCCTTCGATATTACTTACACCACGATGATGTTTTGGATAACCGTCTTTGGTGAGCTCCAGGCCTTCTATCCAGTTAAAATTTGGTCGATACCCGGTTGCCCAGATTATATTCTGAAGATCGGTAAGATTCATTTTCTCGGTCACCACTTTATGATCCTGGGCGTTCTTGGTCTTTCCAACCGGCTTAACATTAGCTCTCCCCAAAATTCCCTTCACATCGGTACCGATCACTGGCTGCCTTGTTTTGCTCAGTCTTCGACCCAGCCAGGTATTGCGGCTAAAACTTAAAAATCCGGTTTTGGTGAACCACCACCAAAGCGTTTTTCCTAATATTTCCTGCGGAAGCACCCTCACATCGGTAGTTCCCGAAAAATAGACCGGTTCGCTGGTTTCTTCAGAAACCTCATCCAGGATCTGGAATCCACTATCCCCTGCTCCAACAACCATGGTCTTGCCATCTTTCAGCTGACCAGGATTCTTATAATAATTACTATGGATCTGGAATATTTCTGGCGCTATCTTTTTTGAAAATGGAGGAGTATACGGAATATGAAACGGACCAGTGGCGATGACCACATTCCTGGTTCGCATTTCTCCCTGAGGACTTTTCAGCACAAAATGATCTTCATGATTTGAAATATGCTCGATCAGGGTTTCAAGTTGAACAGGAATATTGAATTTTTCAGCGTAGGCCTTAAAATAATCGGCTACCTCGGTTCGGGATGGGTAATGACCTTTTTCTGCAGGAAAATCCATTCCCGGCATATTATTGAATTCAGAAGGAGTAAAGAGTTTTAGGGAGTCCCAGCGGTTTAACCAGGAAGCTCCAATTTCGGTTTCCTTGTCTACCACCAGATAATCTGCATCCATCTGGTCAAGATAATAGGCCATTGCCAATCCGGCCTGGGCAGCTCCCACAACAATAAAATCCTTCATTCCAAAACTTTTTGCAAAAATAAGATTTAATCTCAGTAAGACTAATTTCCGGAAGATCAATCGGCTGGATCACAGGATGATTGGATCTTTAGAAGATCAGTTCCTTATAATTCCAGAACTGGTAGAGGAAAAGCATCAAGAACGCGAAGGTCACGATAAATTCCATGAAACTGGAAGCCAGCAGCCCAACGTACGAACCAAAAGCTGCTTTCCCGGCGGTACGGGAATCGCTTTTATTGATGATCTCGCCAATAAACGCACCCACGAATGGACAGATCAGGATAGCAAACGGGAAGGGTACGAAGATACCAACAATGAGTCCTATGGTAGCTCCAATCATCCCCTTACGGCTACCACCGAATTTCCTGGTTCCCAAAGCGGGAATAACGAGGTCGAGGATGTAAATAAGAATAGTTACGGCAAGCGTAATTCCAAGAATCAGGTAATTAATCCCAATGCCAGGGATCAGGTAGAAAATAAGCAAACCTATCCAGCTTAACGGCACTCCCGGCAGCACCGGCAGGAAACTTCCCAGGACACCCAGCACCATGAACAAACCCGCTACTATAAAAAGAATCACTTCCATTTTTTGATGTTTTAGAAAAGCGAATATAATCAACTTACAATCAAATTTCAACTAATTTATTAGTTCTACCTAAATATTTAGTTTATATTAGCAGAAACAAATTCAAACCTATGAAACAATTAACCAAAGCCGAGGAAGAGATCATGCAGATCCTGTGGCAACTAAAAGAAGCTAATGTGGCCGATATTATTCAGGAAATGCCTGAACCAAAACCGGCATACAATACTGTTTCAACAATCGTTCGCATCCTGGAAAACAAGGGATTTGTAGATCACCGTAAAAAAGGCAAAGGCTATATCTACTTCCCTATCCTGGAGAAAGAAACCTATAGCAATCAAAGCATCACCCAGTTGATGAACAACTATTTTAATGGGTCTTTCAAAAGCATGGTTTCATTTTTCATGAAAAAGAACGATATGAGCACCGAAGAACTGGAAAGCATTATGAAGGAGATCAACAAAAAAGAAGAATCATGATACATTATATATTACAGGTACTTTTCTTCCAGCTGTTATTCCTGCTGGTCTACGATCTGTTCCTCAAAAAAGAGACATTTTTCAATTACAACCGGCTGTATCTACTGGTCACACCCATCCTGGCTTTTGCCATTCCCTGGCTGCGACTGGAATTCCTGGTGAACGCGGTTCCGGAAAGCGCCAAACTGGTGATCCCCCAAGCCCTGAATAATGACCCTAATATATATGTACAGAACCTGCCCCTGGTGGTTATTAATGCTGAAGGTGGATGGACGCCCAACTGGTGGCTTATCACTTATCTGGGCGGTACTGTGTTTTCTTTAGGGCTTTTTATTTACAAATACCTTCATCTGAAGAAACTTTCAGAAGCTGGAAGCCATACCTACGAAAACGAATTCCGGATCATAAACGTACCCGATTCTAGAATCGCCTATACCTTCTTTAATTCGGTATACCTGGGAGAAGATCTTTCAGAAAATGAGAAAAAACAGATCCTTTCACATGAATTGATTCATGTAAAGCAAAAACATACCTACGACCTTATCTTTTTTGAGGTCCTGAAGATTCTTTTCTGGTTCAATCCGCTGGTATATGTCTACCAGTCCAGGATAGCCGGGGTTCACGAATTCATTGCCGACAATGAGGTTGTAAAGACAGTGGCCAAAAAGACCTATTTCGAGCAGTTGCTGAACACTGCCTTTAATACAAAAGACATTTCATTTACAAATCAATTTTTCACTCAATCATTAATCAAAAAACGAATACTTATGTTACAAAAAAACAAATCATCGAAACTTTCAAAATTCAAATTTTTACTGGTCATTCCGTTAATGTTGGCAATGCTGACCTATGTCGCCTGTAGCGAAGATAAATCTGAAGATCTATCACCCATAGATAATGAAGCCTCGGTGGCTGATAAAATCGCTGAATTAAAAACCTATCTTGATAATAAGGACAGTCTTTCAAAGGAAGAGAAAGAAGAGTTTCAACAATTAATTAAAAGAAAAGAAGAATTATTACGTAATGAAAGGTACGGTAAAGATGGAACTCCACCTCCTCCACCTCCAGCAGCCCCCGACAATAAATGGAATGATGCAGATAAAATCCCATTCGCAGTTATAGAAAAGGTTCCAGCTTTTACCGGATGTGAACAATATCTTGATGATGTTAGGAAAAATTGCACTTCTACAGCGATCTCCAACTTCGTTAATAAGAATTTCGACACTTCTTTAGGTAAGAAATTAGGCCTTACCGGAGTAAACCGAGTAATTGTTCAGTTCAGAATAGATGAAACCGGTAAGATTCAGGATGTAAGAGCAAGAGCTCCGCATCCTGAATTAGAAGAAGAAGCCAAAAGGGTGATTTCCAGTCTTCCTCAAATGCAGCCGGGAGAACAAAACGGACAACCGATTAGCGTGATGTACTCCCTGCCAATCGCTTTTAAAGTTTCTGAATAATTAAATTTTAATTTGTTTGAGTTTAAAGGTCGGGGAATTCTCTCCCGGCCTTTGTTTAAATATTCAACATAAAATCCTAGCAATGCAAAATCTAGTTACAATACTTTTAATCAGCCTTTTAAGTATTTCCGCAAATTCACAAAATAAGGATGCCATCAAGGTTTATGATTTCGATTCGGAACCGGAGATACTAAAATCAAAGGCTCCCCAGCTTGATAATGCGCATCCCAATTTGCTGAATCCACAGATCTCAAAAACCGAATATGAAACGGTAATGGAGTCCTGGACCAAATTACACCAGGAAATGGCCAGTTTTCTGAAGGCGAAGGATTTTGAATGGGAAACCGAAGATGAGCAGATCCTGATCGTTCACAAGTTTTATTTTGATGCAGATGGAAATATTCATACTTATGTTTTCAACCTGTTAAATGAGGATATAGACGAGCAGCAAAGACAAACCTATTCAAACCTGGTTTCGGAATTCGCCGAGACCTACAGTATTGGCCTCAAGAGAGACAAACAGTTTGCACAATGCGGAAAAACGAGACAAATGAACCAGAATATTTAATCCGCGCTGAAACAACTACACAATGTCAAATATTAAGCGACATCTATTCATCATCGGACTCCTGGCACAGGCCAGTTTGTGCTTCAGTCAGACCGAAATTCTGAAAACTGCCGACAGCCTTTCAGCCGTAGGCGAGACAACAAAAGCGGTTGAGCTTTTAAAAAGCATTGAACCAAAAACCGAATCCGTTTACCTAAAATTAGCGAAGATCCAGCAGGCAAGCAGGCAGAATGAAGAGGCTCTTCAAAATTATAAAACCGTGTTAGATCAAAGTCCTGGAAAGATTCTAACCGCTGTTGATTACGGAGAATTGCTTCTGGAAACCGGAAAAGCAGATATGGCCGATAGCTTATTTACAGAACTAAGTAAAAAGTATCCTGAAAACGCCGCTTTTATGTATCGAATTGGATTGGCAAAGGAGATGAAAAAAGATTCTACCGCCATGCGCTATTTCTTTAAAACCCATAGCTGGGATTCTACTCATCAGGGTGCAATTTATAAAACTGCAAAATATTTTCTGAAAAACGGCAAATCCTATAATGCCATTATGTTATGCAATACCGGGCTAAGAGCCCGTCCAAATAATGTCTCCTTATTATCAATCCTGGGACAGTCTTATTCAAAAACCCTTCAATTTGAAAAAGCCATCGAACCCTATGAAAAACTTATTTCATTAGGAGAAGGTTCAGAATTCATATTGGAAAAACTCGCAAAGTCCTATCGGGTAACGGGACAGGACGAAAAAGCTATAGAAACCTATACGAAAATGCTGGAAATTAATGACGCTAATGCCAGCGTACATTCCAACCTTGGAGTCCTTTATCTAAATCAAAATAAACCGGACAAAGCACAGCAACATTTCACCATGGCCTTACTTATTAAAAAGCAGCCGGTGGATAATGAATATGTGAACATCGGCCTCAGTTTCAAAAGACAGGAAAATTTTCAGGAGGCTTACAGGAATTTTAAAATGGCACTCGGAGAAAACCCGGAAAACCAGCGAGCCCTTATAGAACTGGCAATTGCGGCAGATGCCATCTATGAGGACAAGGAGAAAGTATTAAAATATTACCAGGATTTTGTAGATAAATATGCTGAAACCGGGAGAAATGACATGCTTTCCATAGCCGAATATCGAATTAGTCAGCTCAAAAAAGAGATACATATGGCTAAATAACAGATTTCTTTCCTAAGCGGCTATATTTCACTATTTTTGAAATTCCGTAAGCGGATTGTCAATGAGAAAATCTTTACTGCCTGTACTAATTCTTATCATCGCTTCCTGTAATTTTGAGACCAAGAAGATCTCATCAGAAGATGTTCTGGAACAGGAAACCCGTTCCCTCAACTGGAAGGAAGTGGATGAGTATCCGGCATTCGAGGAATGCAAATCTCAAACCGAACTCGCAGCCGCAAAAAACTGTTTTGAACGAAAGATCGCCAGCACCATCTACTCTTACCTGGCAAGTCAGCGGCCCGTAGTAACCGAAAGCATTAATGACACCCTGTTCATTTACCTGGAGATCACAAAAAGCGGAAAACCCCAGATAGATTCAGTAAAGGTAGACACCACCGTGACCAATCAGTTGCCAAAGATCGAAGAATGGCTGCACGCAAGTATGGACTCCCTGCCAAGGATCTATCCGGCTAGTAAACGAGGTATACCTGTTTCTACCGTTTTCAAAATGCCTATAGTGGTAAAAGCAGAATGATTTGAAGTACGAGGTACGAAGTTAGGGGGACGAAGTTGGAAGTACGAACTTGAAAGTATTTTGTCACCTCGAGCGAAGTCGAGAGGTAAACTTAGATGAACGAGGTTTGAAGTAATTTGTCACCTCGAGTGCTTCGTCTTCGCTCAGCACAGGCTCAGTCGAGAGAGGAACTTGAAAGTTAAAGTCGTTTCGAAGGAGTCCCAGTTTTTGGGACGACTGAGAAATCTATTACTTGCCTTTGAACAACTTTTTAAACCCCAAATGCCTGAGATTTCTCACCCGAAAATTCGGGTTCGAAATGACCAGGATAGAAGCTCTAAAATTTAATCCAGCTTACTTCCTATCACCGCATTCCATTTCCTTACTTTCCAGTCCTTGATGAGTCCGTTTTTGACATAGGGATCATTATTGGCAAATGCTGTAGCCTGTGCTTCGGTTTGAAAGATCAGCAGCGCCTGGTCTGCAGGTTCGTCAAGGGCACCTCCCAAAATCAGCTCGCCTTTTTCGGCCGCCTCCCTGGCCAATCCTAAATGCTCCGCACGATACTGACCTCTTTCTTCCAGATAATTATCGGCTAAATCATAAAACAGTATATAATTCATAATAAAATCGTATAGTTTTTTGTTATTGCTAAAGCTTTAATTGTCAATTATCCATTCTCAATTTTCAATTACATATTGAATCGTCTTCCTTTCCATTCATAATCGGTAAGCATGGCAAGAATGCTTATATATATGGTATAAAAGGGATAAACAATACTACCCCATAAATAGCTCCTAAGGATCTCCTCCCTTTTGAAGAATTTAGCTGCGCGATACAGTATGATAAAATCGATATTGAATTTCACCAGGAATGCCATCAACACATATTGGTAATCTGTATAGCCCAAAAATGCCATTACCGCACCGAAGATCAGCATAAAGTTCATCAGGAAAACGATAATGCCGGTAAATTTTGCCAGCTTGCTGATAAAGCTCGAGGTCTTGGAAGCCCATCTCAGTCTTTGGTGGATCAGGGCTCGAAGGCTTTTCTGAAATCGGGTTTGAACGATCAGTTCAGGTGACTTTAAAAAGGCTACCTTCTCCCCTGCCTTATTGAGCTTTTGAAGCAGGAAAACATCGTCACCGCTGGCGATCTCCTCATTTCCTTCATACCCATTGTATTTTTCGAATACAGATTTTGAATAACCTAAATTTGCCGCATTGCACATAAAGCCTTTTTCAATTCCGAAACTACCAATCGTCGTGGCCTGCAAACTAAGAAAGTCCAGTTCTTCGAACCTGGTGAACAATTTTGCTCTTACATCGGCACTCCCAATAAATCCAACGGGGCCGGCAATCAACTTAGTATCATTTTCCTGGATCTGCTGGTCGAATCCGGCAAGCCATTTCACAGGCACAATACAATCGGCATCGGTGGTGACTATATATTCGAACCTTGCTTGATCGATACCGGTAAGCACAGCATCTTTTTTAGGGGAGGTGGTTCTTCGTTTATTTTCGATCAGTTTTATTTTTAGTCCTGGAAATGATTCCTGAAATTCCTCGCATAATTTCAGGGAATCATCTTCAGATTCATCATTGACCAGGATGATCTCGTAAAGTTCACTAGGATATCTTAATCCTGAAAGCGATTTGAACAATTCGGGAAGATTTTCAGCCTCGTTTCTGTAAGGGATGATGATGCTAAAACTGGTTTTCGGAATTTCCTTTTTCAGCTCGAAATCAGGCAATTTTTTCCAGCCATAAATAAATGCCGCCAGCAGGCCCGTATAGCAGGCAGTAACAAGTACCAGCAGAATAACTAAAATCATGGTTGGTTTGATTTAATGCTGCCTGAGCAGAATTACGTAGCTTTGTGAAGTCCCAAATTAGGAAAATTTAGTGAGCAAAACTTCGGAAAAAACGGTTTTAAAAGGCGAAAGGATAATCCTGGGGATAGACCCCGGCACCACGATCATGGGTTTCGGACTCATCAAAGTGGAGAACAAAAAGATGAGCTTTATCCAGATGAATGAACTTCAGCTGAGCAAGTACAAAGACCATTATGTTAAGCTCAGGCATATTTTCGAACGAACCATAGAATTGATCGATAATTATCACCCAGATGAGATCGCGATTGAAGCACCTTTCTTCGGAAAGAATGTACAGTCCATGCTTAAACTGGGACGGGCGCAGGGCGTGGCAATGGCCGCAGGATTATCACGGCAGATCCCTATTACCGAATACCTTCCGAAGAAGATCAAAATGGCAATTACCGGGAACGGAAGTGCTAGCAAGGAACAGGTCGCAAAGATGCTGCAGAGTCAGTTAAAGATCGGTAAGCTACCAAAAAACCTCGATGCGACCGACGGACTCGCTGCTGCGGTTTGTCATTTCTACAATTCCGGGAAAACTGAAATTGGAAAAAGCTACACCGGATGGGATGCCTTTATCAAGCAAAATCCGAAACGAGTCAAATAATTAGGCAATGAGAAAATTTGAAAATTTGAGAACGAGATTTTCAAATTGAATGATTTTCAAATCTTCAAATTATGAGCGGCATTTACATCCATATCCCGTTTTGCAAGCAGGCCTGTCATTACTGTGATTTCCATTTTTCGACTTCCATAAAGAAGAAAGGCGAACTGGTAAACATGCTCTGCAGGGAACTGGTTTTACGTAAGGATGAACTAAGTTCAGCAAGGCTGGAAACCATCTATTTTGGAGGAGGCACTCCTTCCCTGCTAAGCGCCCAGGAACTTGCTGAAATATTTGAAACCATTGAGAATAATTTTGAAGTTTCTCCGGATGCCGAGATTACCCTGGAAGCAAACCCCGATGACCTTTCCGATAAATCTTTAAAGATGCTTGCCGATTCACCGGTAAACAGACTAAGCATTGGGGTACAGTCTTTTTTCGAGAAAGATCTCAAACTGATGAACCGGGCGCACAATGCGCAGGAAGCATGGAATTCCCTGAAAATGGCGAAGCAATATTTCGACAATATTTCCATTGACCTTATTTACGGGATTCCGGGACAAAGCAATGAGGAATGGAAGCAAAACCTTGCCAAGGCGCTCGAACTCAATATTCCCCATATTTCCAGTTATGCACTTACTGTAGAGCCAAGAACAGCGCTCGAAAAGTTCATCGAAAAAGGGAAAGTAAAGCCGGTGGATGATGAACAATACCGGGAACAATTCGATATACTTCTGGAAACGCTGAAATCTAATGGGTTTGAACATTACGAATTTTCCAACTTTGGAAAGGCAGGCTATCATTCACGGAACAATATGGCTTACTGGATGGGCAAGCCTTACCTTGGAATAGGACCTTCCGCACATTCTTTCGACGGCAAATCCCGAAAATGGATTGTGAGTAACAACACCTTATATATAAAATCGCTGGAAAAAGATCAAATACCCCAGGAAACGGAGGAATTGAGTCTTACCGATCAATACAACGAATTCGTGATGACAAGGTTACGGACCAAATATGGCGTAAAACTAAGTGACCTTGAAGAAAAGTTTGGCCATGAATATTCACGACATTTTTTAGAGAATGCCCAGGAATTTATAAAAGATGATTTGCTTGAAGAACAAAATGGTACTTTCCATATCACCCAAAAAGGAAAATTCCTGAGCGACGGTATTGCTTCGGAATTGTTTTTCATTGACTAAACATCCCTTCTAAAGCAAGACCTAACAATAACCTGCTCATTATTTCATTCAACCTCAGCAGTCATTCCGAGCGAAGCGAAGGAATCTCTGAAACAGCAAAAAATCTTTTCTGGAACTGAAATCCGCTGAAAAATCTAAATCTTAGAATTGCCTTGCTATATATCGATTAACAATCCTAAATTTGTGAGTGACCAATCAATTGAACATGCTTGCCACGATAAGCCATAACGGCCAGTCTTATCAAATAGATTTCTCAAAGCCAATGGATATTTCCATTAGCCTGCGAGGAGATCATAAAAACCCGGTCGCCTGGTATTTGAAACACCCGGAGATAAAACCGGTAAAGGATGGTGATTTTATAGGTAAGGTTAGCGAAGGGGCTTCGGTGAATTTCAATAATATCTGGTTCAATCCGCATGCCCACGCTACTCATACCGAATGTGTAGGGCATATCAGTGAGGAGTTTCACAGTATTCAGCAACATTTAAAAAGCTTCTTTTTCAAGGCGAAACTCATTTCGATTGAACCCGAGAAAAAAGGTCAGGACCAGGTCATTACCCGGCAGTTACTGGAAAAGAAATCGGGAAACCTGGATTGCGATGCTTTGGTCATCAGGACTCTTCCCAACTACATCGGCAAGATCTCCAGACAGCATTCCCACACCAACTGGCCGTATCTGGAAGAAGCGGCGGCCATATTCCTTAGAGAAAAAGGGATCAAACATTTGCTTATTGACCAACCCTCTGTAGAAAAAGAAAAAGATGACGGGAAATTACTGGCCCACAAGGCTTTTTGGAATTACCCGAAAAACACACGGTTTGATGCTACCATCACAGAACTGATCTATGTTCCGAACAAATTCCAGGATGGTGATTACTTTCTGAACCTGCAACCGGCCTCTTTCGAGAACGATGCCGCACCCTGTAAACCCGTGTTGTATAAAATACTTGATCAATGACAACATCCTTAAAAATAGAAGAACTGGCCATGCTCGTTCTGGGCATCTGGGGTTTCAGCCTGTTAAATTATAGCTGGTGGTGGTTTGCCGGTTTGTTCTTTCTTCCCGATATTGGGATGTTGGGATACCTGGTGAACAATAAAATCGGTGCGATTAGCTATAATATTTTTCATCACAAAGCCATCGCAATTGGTATTGGCCTGATTGGAATTTTTAGTCAGAGTCCTGAATTGCAGCTGGCGGGAATCATCCTTTTCAGCCATTCAAGTTTTGACAGGATGCTGGGCTACGGACTCAAATACGAAAAAGGTTTTAAATTTACCCATCTTGGGGAAATAGGAAAATAATATGGAATTACTGTTTATCGGACTTGCTGCCGGGGCGATACTGGCCTATTTTATCTTCGCTCGATTTAATAAGGAGCGTTCAGAACTGAAAACCAGTGAGCAGTCGGTTGTTCTCATGGATAAGATAAAAAGCGTTTGCAAGTTTATCACGGTCGAGGGCGATTTTTCAGAGATCTATCATTATGAAAACCTCAAAGAGAAATACCTGAGCCTGATACTCGGTAAGAAAAAGGCTATTGTATTGGTAACAGCAAAAGCTCATGTTGGATTTGACCTGAGCAAGATCAGGATGGAAAGCGACAATGAAAATAAAAGGATCATTCTCACCAACTTTCCGCAACCGGAATTATTAACCATCGAGACGGATTTTAAATATTACGATAAACGGGAAGGTTGGGCGAATCCGTTTACCACTTCAGATCTCACAGATATTAATCGTGACGCGAAAAAGGCAATCGTAGATAAGATCCCTCAGAGCGGATTGCTTGACAAGGCAAAATCTGAAGCATTGGAAACCATTCTTTTAATGGAAAAGATCGTGGAAACCATTGGTTGGAAACTGGATTATACGGCTTTGACCATAGAAGGTGGGGAGCCGGAGAAGTTGGAGGAAGGAAATAAGAATTAGATGCTGAAAATAACTCGATATCTGTAGCAGCATAAAAGATTGAATTACGTCACCCTGTCCCGAAGCTTCGGGAGATTCAGGGTCTTTTTTAAAAAATGAACAGTAGTTGCACCTATATTTTAGCAAACAAAACAAGGACTGTACTTTATATAGGAGTAACTTCTGACTTAAAATTCAGGATTTGATGTATTTTGAAGAATTCTCAGATATAAATCAGGCGATAGAAAGTGAGAAACAACTGAAAAACTGGCGCAGAAAGTGGAAGCTGCGTTTAATACAATCTACAAATCCAGAAATGAAAGATTTATTCCAGGACCTATAATTTTGAGATGCTGAAACAACCCCGACAATTCGGGGCAGCATGACGATATAACCATGGCCATGGAAAATAATTAAAAAATGAACATCGATACTTTCAGAGATTATTGCCTCAGCAAAAAAGGAGTGACCGAAGGTCTTCCTTTTGGCCCAGACAACCTGGTCTTTAAGGTAATGGGCAAGATGTTCTCCATTGTTTCCCTGGATGAAGTACCGTTGAGAACAAATCTGAAATGTGATCCCGATCGCGCGATTGAACTGCGAGAAGAATACGACGGCTCTATTCTTCCCGGCTATCATATGAACAAACAACACTGGAATACGCTGATTCTTGACCATCGGCTAGATCCAAAATTGGTATTCGAACTGATCGATCATTCTTACGACCTGGTCGTGGATAGCCTCACACAAAAACTGAAAAAAGAACTTGAAGACTTATAATGACTAAACCTACTGAATTCTATAAAAGCCAAAGTTCAAAATATACCGGCATTGAAAAGCAACTTACCAAAAAACTGATCTTTTCAAGCACTTTACGCTTAATTGTATTTCTGGCGATTTTTGGAATCATCTATTTCTTTTTCGGAAATGCGAGCGTACTGATCCCAGCGGTCATTGCGCTGCTAGCGATTTTCATATTCCTGGTGTCGAGGCATTCCGATCTTAAAAAAGAACGGGAAAAGATCAGGGCGCTTATCAAGCTGAACGAACAGGAACTGAAGATCATAGAAACTGGCGATTTTTCCGATTTGCCCGAAGGATTGGAATTCGATATCGAAGGCCATGAATTTAGCCGTGATATCGATCTTTTTGGAAGAAAATCCTTTTTTCAATACCTCAACAGGACCGCCCTTCAGGAAGGAAAGGCCCGATTGGCCAGAATTCTGTTGGCGAATAAAACTGACAGGATCGAGCGTAAACAGGAAGCGGTTAAGGAACTGGCTTCAAAAGCCGACTGGCGACAGAATTATACCGCTACGGCAACCCTGGTGAAGACCGAAACCGATTCCCAAACAATCCTTAAATGGTTGCAAAATTATAAAGCTTTTGTACCTGGTTTCATGAAATGGTTTCCAGCCGTATTTTCCGTATTATCAATTGGGGTATTCGTAGCCTATTACTTCGATTTCATCGGTTTCTGGCAATTACTGCTTTGGTACCTGGTAGGGATGATGATCAGCGGATTTTATCTGAAGAAAATAAATGAGTTATCCTCGAATGTAAGCAAGGCCCAGGACACTTTTCAGCAATATTACCAGCTGCTGGCATTTATTGAGAACGAGCATTTCGATTCGGAACTCATGAAAAAGCTGAAGAGATCCATAGAATCTGAATCCAAAAAAGCCTCGGTCATCCTTCAGGAATTTTCCAAAGCAATCGATGCCCTGGACCAGCGTAACAATATACTTTTCGGAATAGTCGCCAATGGATTTTTCCTTTGGGACCTTCGGCAATCTTACCGGCTCGAAAAATGGATCGCTAATCATCATGAGGCAGTGGAACACTGGTTTGAAGCGGTAGAACGAACCGATGCTTATAACAGCCTCGGAAATTTTGCATTCAATCATCGTTCTTATGTCTTTCCGAAGATACTTTCCGAAAAGAAAGGTATCAAAGCCACGAACCTGGGACATCCTTTACTGGATGCGAAGAAACGAGTGGACAATGATTTTGAGATCACGGCCGATCAGTTTTTTATCATTACCGGGGCTAATATGGCCGGAAAAAGTACATTCCTGCGAACTGTTGCTCTTCAAATCGTGATGTCCAATATCGGCTTACCTGTTTGCGCGGAAAGCTGCAGCTATTCACCTATTAAGTTGATCACCAGTATGCGAACTAGCGATTCCCTGGGTGATGATGAATCGTATTTCTTTTCAGAACTTAAAAGGCTGAAGTATATCGTAGACCGGATCCAGGACGAAAAATATTTCATTATTCTAGACGAGATCCTCAAAGGGACCAACAGCACCGATAAAGCCATTGGCTCCCGAAAATTCGTGCAGCGCCTGGTTGGCAGCAGTTCTACCGGGATCATCGCCACTCATGACCTGAGCCTGTGCGAGATTAGCCAGGAACTGGAACAGGTGAAGAATTACTATTTTGATGCAGAGATCGTGAACGACGAACTTCATTTTGATTATCACCTCAAAACCGGTGTTTGCCAGAATATGAATGCATCCTTTCTTTTGAGGAAGATGAAGATTGTAGAGGAATAATAAATTCGTCTAAATGATGGAAATCCTTTGGGGCCATGAGTTTATTCTTTAAAAAAAAATAATCACGGACTGTCACCTCGAGCGGAGTCGAGAGGTAAAAGTTTTTAGTCAGGGAAAATAAACCATAGTTAGGTCTGAATTTAATCCACTAAAAAAATAATTCTGTGACATTAATTGAGGCTGAAAAAGTGAATAAAATAGGTCTCGACTCTCCTTCGACTACGCTCAGGACAAGCTGCTCGACCTGACACTAACATTTCGGTGCTACGCCTCCAAAGAGAACAGGCTTAGTCAAGAGGTTACAATTTCTGAGGTAGGTCTCGACTCTCCTTCGACTACGCTCAGGACAAGCTGCTCGACCTGACATCGGAATTAGTCGAATAGGTTAAATCTGTGTATCAATTTCCCTCTACCTGGCACTAACATTTCATGCTTCTACTGCCCTCAGCATGACCTCAAGACCTTATATTTGCCACTATGGATTCATTGACCCAGATCGTTCTTGGAGCAGCCGTTGGCGAAGCCGTGCTTGGTAAAAAAGCGGGAAACAAGGCTATGCTATACGGTGCTATCGCCGGCACAATTCCAGACCTGGATACTTTCGTTGGCAATTTCTTCGATACCATTACCGCCATCGAGATCCACAGGGGCTTCTCACATTCCATTGTTTTCTCCGTCATTTTTGCACCGATATTCGGTTGGATCATATCAAAGATCGAAAGCAATCCTGATATAAGCTGGAAGAACTGGTCCTGGCTCATGTTCTGGGGACTGTTCACCCATCCGCTGCTGGATGCACATACCACCTGGGGAACTCAGCTTTTCTGGCCTTTTGACCTGAGACTGGCCTATAAGAACATTTTTGTGATCGATCCTTTATATACCCTTCCATTCCTGGTCTTCCTTATCCTTGCCATGAGACGAAACAGGTTGGATCCAAAACGAAAGAAATACAATCGGCTTGGCCTCATAATTAGCAGCATTTATTTGTTAATTATCACCCCAGCCCTAAAATTTTATACTTTTCAGAAGTTTGAAGATGCACTGGAATCCCAGGATATCGAATATTACAGAATGGACACCCGTCCGGCTCCCTTAAATTCGATCCTTTGGTCGGCTAATATTGAGCGTGAGGAAGATTTCCTGCTGGCCGATTATTCCCTTTTCGATACCCTGCCTATCAGTTTTCAATCCATTCCAAAGAATCATGAACTGGCCGGCGATTGGAGAAATAATGAGAACCTGGAACGACTGATCGATATTTCCAACGGCTGGTACACCCTGTCTACGGAAGATGGGCAGCTTATCTATAACGATCTTCGCTTCGGAAAAATGGATGTCACCAATGCCGACGCTCCTTTTGTTTTCAGCTATATCCTTAGCGAAGAGCATGGCGAACTGGTCGCCACTGAAACCGAAAAAGAGCTGGAAGACGCCGGTAATTTGCTTCCCAAGCTCTGGCAGCGTATTTTAGGCAATTAAAACCCTAAAATAAGGCCATGCGTTCTATACTTTATCCAATCTTTTTCCTGTTACTGGGCTATACCGGATTTTCTCAAAATGCGTCTGCACAACTGGACAGCATCATTAAAAAATACGAAGACTACCGTGCTTACGATCGGTCGGAGCATCCGCTGGGTCTTTATAAAAAAGAGGTTTACAAAAAGTCTGCTGAATTTTCAGAAGAACTTCTCGCCGAACTCGACGGAATAAAAACTTCTGAACTTTCAGAATCTGAAAAAATATCTGCCGCCCTCCTGGAATACGATCTTCGGCATACCGTGAAATCCTATGAATTCAAGAGTTATTTGAATCCCTTGCTTTCTGATGCCGGCTTTCACCTGAGCTTGAATTACCATATTCGGGATCTCAACACCTATTCACAGGTCAAAAATTACCTGAACAAACTGAATGCTATTCCCGCTTATGTAGACCAGCATTTCGTTTTGTTGAGGGAAGGCTTAGAAACAGGGATCACTCAGCCTCTGGTGATCTTCGAAGGTTACGAGAATACCTATGACAGTCAGATCGTGGATAATTACCAGGATAGTTATTTTTATGCTCCGTTCGAAAATCTGCCGTCTTCCCTCTCCGAAAAGCAAAAAGATTCCGTTCAAAAAGCAGCTCAACTGGCAATTGAGAATAATGTGATTCCCCAGTTCAAGCGAATCAAAACATTTTTCGAAACCGAATATTTTCCTGGAACCAGGAAAGCTCTTGGAGCTTCCGACCTTCCAAATGGCAACGAATATTACGATTACCTGCTGGAATATTACACGACTATGGACATGAGTGCCGAGGAAGTTCACCAGCTTGGACTTTCTGAAGTGGAGCGAATCAATTCCGAAATGAAAAAGGTGATGGCCGAAACCGGATTCGAAGGTAGCTTTTCTGAATTCTTCGAATTCCTGAGAACCGATGAGCAATTCTATGCTAAAACTCCTGAAGAATTACTGATGATCGCCCGGGATATCGCCAAACGTATTGACGCCAAACTTCCGGCCTATTTCACTAAACTTCCCAGAAGACCGTATGGA
Source organism: Christiangramia oceanisediminis (assembly GCF_022570735.2). Taxonomy (GTDB): domain Bacteria; phylum Bacteroidota; class Bacteroidia; order Flavobacteriales; family Flavobacteriaceae; genus Christiangramia; species Christiangramia oceanisediminis. Next base: position 586,941 of record NZ_JANCNS010000001.1, read on the forward strand.
GTTGCCGAAGTTCCGGCTGCCATTGCACCCAAATATACCACCGGCCGCTACGTAGGTCCGTCCAACGAAACCGATCCCGGATATTACTGGGTAAATACGTATGACCTTCCCAGCAGGCCCACCTATGTTTTGCCTTCGCTTACCGCCCACGAAGCGGTGCCTGGACATCATTTGCAGGGCTCCCTGAACAGGGAATTAGGCGACAGCATTCCACGCTTCCGCAGGAATTATTATATCTCGGCATTTGGAGAAGGCTGGGGACTTTATTCCGAATTCCTGGCAGATGAAATGGGCATTTACCGCACCCCTTATGAGGTCTTCGGAAAACTCACCTACGAGCAGTGGCGTGCATGCCGACTCGTGGTTGACACGGGAATTCACGCCAAAGGCTGGACCCGCGATCAGGCCGTTGATTTTATGAAAAACAATACCGCATTATCCATTCACGAGATCAATACAGAAGTAGATCGCTACATTTCCTGGCCGGGACAGGCTGTTTCGTATAAGATAGGTGAACTAAAGATCAGGGAACTTCGAAAAAAGGCCGAAGAAGCTTTGGGTGCCGATTTCGATATCAGGAAATTCCATGAGGTTATCCTGGAAGAAGGGGTAGTTACCCTGCCGATCCTGGAGAAAAGAGTGATGGACTATATTACTAACCCCAGCTAGTTATTTCAGAAATCAGCCTCCATTCGCTATTCTTTAGATTACCTTTGCATAAAATTTGGCAAGATGACTATAGAAGAAAGCCTAAGGAGCCGAAGTGACTCCACCTGCGAATTGTGCAGTAAGACTGATGATCTGAACGTTTTCGAAATTCCGGATTCTCCGGAATCGGGACTCGAAAGCCATATCCTTATTTGCGATACCTGCAAGGAACAGATCGAAGACCCTGAAAAGGTGGATCCCAATCACTGGCGTTGTCTGAACGACAGTATGTGGAGCAGCATCCCCGCAGTGCAGGTCATGTCCTGGAGAATGCTGAATCGATTAAAAGCCGAAGGCTGGCCAAACGATCTTCTGGATATGATGTATATGGATGACGAGGTAAAGCAATGGGCTAAAGCAGGCATCCAGAAAAAAACAGAAAATTCGATTGTTCATAAAGACAGTAACGGGGCAGTGATTGAAGCCGGCGATACCGTGGTTCTTATAAAGGACCTTAATGTCAAGGGTTCCAGTCTAACAGCCAAGCGAGGAACGGCAGTGCGTCGAGTTTCACTGGTACACGATAATCCGGAACAGATAGAAGGAAAGGTGGAAGGTCAGCAGATCGTGATCCTGACCAAATTTGTAAAAAAAGCATAGTATCAATTGACAATGGATAATTGACAATTGATAATGAGATTTCTTAAGCTTCTCCTGGGAATGACACCTAAATTGACTTTGATGCAGAATTTCGGCAAGCTGCCTCGAATTGTCGGGCTAGTTTCAGCTTCTTCATCTTAAAATCCTGATATTTTTAGAGTGACGTTTAGTGTATTAATAGTCATTTCGAAGGAATGAAATGACTGAGAAATCTCTTCCAATCTATAAGAATTATGGAATCTCAACCGAACAATCCCCTACACGGAATAAAACTTGGCCAAATCGTAGAGCAGCTGCATGCTCATTATGGATGGGATGGTCTCGCCGACAGGATAGACATCAATTGTTTTAAAAATGATCCATCGGTAAAATCCAGCCTTAAATTCTTAAGAAGAACTCCCTGGGCCAGGGAAAAGGTGGAAAGACTATATCTCAAAACTGATTTTAAATAATTGCTCGATCAATTTAAAAAGGTCACTGCGAGGGAAGAATAACCGAAGCAGTCTCATAAACAAAAAACCGTGAATTTTATAGAGATTCCTTCGGCGATGCCTCGGAATGACTTTCTAAGTCATGTGGTCATTTCAAAGGAATCCCGAGGGGATCGGGATGACTGAGAAATCTGTTTTAAAAAAGATTTCTCTCTTCGTTCGAAATGACCAATATTAGGAAATAGAGGATTATTAGCTTTTCTTCAAAATCACAAAATTCAATTTTATGAGAGGTTGGGACGGATTTTCGGATTTGTTTTGGCTTCTCCAGTTAAACACCTGAACAGTACCAGGTCTCGGAAAATGGTAATCTTGAACAAAACCCAGTCATTTCGAAGAAGCGAAGCGACTGAGAAATCTCATCTAAACAGATTTCTCCCTTTGGTCGAAATGACCAAGCTAAATCTCGTTCAGGAATAAAAAAAGCCCCTGCAGATGCAGAGGCTTTGATAATTCAATTTAGAAGAAATTACATTTCAGCAGCTGCTTCAGCCGCTGCTTTCTTCTCAGTTAAAAAACTATAATTCTTTCCATAGTCCATCATCTGGCCTTCGAAAGACTCCGGCTGGGTCACTTTGATCGAAATGATCTCACCGTTCTCATCCATTTCAGGAACCAGCACAGGATTTACGAATCCGCTGTAAGGAGCCGATTTGAACTTCTCATTTCTCTCAAGTACTTCCTTATGCAATTCCTGGTCTACCTTTACCCCGTAATTCTCTACAAGATTCTTAGCTGCTTCGTAATCACCTTCAGACTTGATCCTTTGAGTTTCCTTCAGTAATTCACCAAAAAGCTCTCTCAACTTCTGGTAATCTTTGATATCGTAGTAAGTCTTTCCATCTTTCTGAACCTTTTCGATCACTCCTTCTTCCTTACCTTTTTCGAATACCCATGCGCTCACCCACTGGCGGTTTCTCATATGCGCCTCTTCGATATCTGCTCCCTGCTCGATTCGCACCAACTGCGTCATCAACCCGTTACGGATATAATCATTATAAGCAGCTTTACCAAGTTTTTCGGCATCATCAGTAAGGCCCAGTTCTTCCAGTTTTGGATCCATCAGGTAATAAAGACCAACCAGGTCTGCACGACCTTCTTCCAAAGTAGAAGCGTAACTTTTCAGGGTTTCCTTGGTTGTTCCAACACCTTCATTCAACTGTCCGGATGCGTGCCCAACAACCTCGTGAAGCGCGGTATGCAATTTATCGGCTTCCTTACCATATTCTTCAGAAAGAGCGATCTCTTCCTCGTCATGAGCAAATTCTTTCAGTTTATCTGAACCACCTGCATTGTCATAGGCATTGATAATATTCCCCAGGGAAACCGATTTACTTCCGTGAGCCTTTCTGATCCAGCTCGAATTCGGAAGATTTACCCCGATTGGTGTACTTGGAGAAGCATCTCCAGCCTCACCGGCTACGATCACAGTCTTGTAAGTAACTCCCACAACCGAATCTTTCTTATGCTCATCCATAATAGGCGAATTATCCTCGAACCACTGAACGTCTTTTTCCAGAACGCTCATTTTTTCAGACATATCGAAATCCTTGATCTGAACGATGGTTTCGTAAGAGCCGGTATAGCCCATAGGATCGTTATACACTTCGATAAAAGAGTTGATGTAATCGATATTTCCTTCGGTAGCTTCTACCCATGCCACGTTATAATCATCCCAGGTTTGCAGATCACCGGTTTTATAATATTCGATAAGAAGCCCCAAAGCATTTGCCTGCTTCTCATTTTCAGCAACAGCTTTCGCCTTTTCCAGCCAGCTAATGATCTCGTCAATAGCTTCACCATAAAGTCCGCCGCTTTTGTAAATCTTTTCAACCAGCTGGCCATTTTCCTTTACCAGTTTGGTGTTGATCCCGAAAGCAAGAGGTTTATTTGGATTCGGAGATTTTTTAGCGGCATAAAATTTAGTCACCTCATCTGCAGTGATCCCCTCTCCATAAAAGTTAACAGCTGAACCTTCAACCAGACCTTTAGACTCGTCCAGGTTCACTTTTTTCATATCCTTATCGTTGAAGATCACTTCAAAAGGCTCACCGGATAATTCAGTTCCGGTAGCATCCAGAAGACTGTTCAGGTATTCCTTATTGAAACCTGGCTTCAGCTTATCATTTGAATAATGATGATGAATGCCGTTCGAGAACCAAACTCTTTTAAGATATGTTTCAAAAGCCTTCCAGTCATCTGAAGACTTATCGCCTTCATAATTGGCATAAATATTCTGAAGCGCCTCACGGATCTCCAGGTTATGCTTGTAATTCTGATCCCAGATGATATCTCTTCCGGCAAGGCCTGCCTGGGTAAGATAATAAACCAGTTTTTGCTCCTTCAGGCTCAGGTTTTCCCATCCCGGGATCTGGTAACGAAGGATCTTAAGATCTGCAAACTCGTCAACTTTGTACTCGAATTCCTGGGCTGAAGAATCAGCCTGGGCAACTTCCTTGTTTTCCGCGTTGTCGTTGCAGGAAAAGAAGGTCATTGCAGATGCCAGTAAGACACCACTAAATATTTTCTTCATGTATGTTAAAAATTTGAAGCCAAAAATAAGAAAACAGGGAATCATTTCTGAATAAAATTGATTCCCTGTGGATTATGTAATTTCTGAGTCATTTGATGAAGCGAAGCGACCGAGAAATCTAAAGGTTTGCCTCTTAGCTTTCGACTTAACCTGTACTGAGCGAAGTCGAAGCACTCGAGACGACATCAACTTAAACTGTTATATTCCGTCAAGCTGAACTTGTTTCAGCTTCTCACTTATACTCACTAACCTCTCGACTGAGCCTGTGCTGAGCGTAGTCGAAGGGCTCGAGGTGACATTTAATGAAGACGAATCTATTTACTCATCTCGGTAAAATACTTGTAGAACCAAGGAATGGTTTCGATGCCTTTCAGGTAATTCCAAACTCCGAAATTTTCGTTCGGGGAATGTATCGCATCGGTATCGAGTCCGAAGCCCATCAAAATGATCTTGCTGTCCAGTTCTTTTTCAAAAAGAGAAACGATCGGGATACTGCCCCCGCTTCTTTGAGGAATTGGTGTTTTTCCGAAGGTTTCTTCATATGCCTTACTGGCCGCCTGGTAACCAATTGTATCGATTGGAGTTACATATGGGAATCCACCATGATGCGGTTTTACCTTAACCCGCACCGCTTTTGGTGCAATGCTTTCAAAATGCTTTTTAAACAGCTCGGTGATCTCTTTCCAGTCCTGGTCTGGCACCAGCCTCATCGAGATCTTCGCATAGGCCTTTGAAGGCAATACTGTTTTCGCGCCTTCGCCTATATAACCACCCCACATTCCGTTCACATCCAGGGTTGGCCTGATGGAGCCACGTTCTAGCGTGGAGTATCCTTTTTCTCCATACACATCATCGATATCCAGCTTCTCCTTATATTCTTCCAGGTCGAAAGGCGCTTCGGCCATTTTCTTTCTTTCTTCGTCGGAAAGGTTTTCAACTTTATCATAAAAACCGGGAATGGTGATATGATTATTTTCATCGGTAAGAGAAGCGATCATCTTGCTTAGCACGTTCAGTGGATTGGCTACAGCTCCGCCATACAGGCCTGAATGAAGGTCACGATTGGCCCCGATAACCTCAACTTCGATATAAGACAATCCTCGAAGTCCGGTAGTGATCGAGGGCACATCCTTGGCGATCATCCCGGTATCAGAGATAAGGATCACGTCATTATGGAGTCGGTCTTTATATTCCTTAATGAACCATTCCAGGTGTTCGCTTCCAACTTCTTCCTCTCCTTCGATCATGAACTTGACATTGCAGGGAAGCTCATTATTTCTGGTCATGTATTCCAGCGCCTTCACATGCATATACATCTGGCCTTTATCATCACAGGCACCGCGGGCGAAAATGGCGCCTTCGGGATGAATTTTGGTTTCTTTGATCACCGGTTCAAAGGGCGGAGAATCCCAAAGGTCCAGTGGATCTGGCGGCTGTACATCGTAATGCCCGTAAACCAGCACGGTTGGCAGGTCTTTTCCGATGATCTTTTCAGCAAAAACCACTGGATGACCGGGCGTCTCGATCACTTCTGCGGTATCGCAACCCGCATCCAGCAACCGGTCTTTTACCGCATTTGCCGTTTTAACCATATCATCTTTATAGACTGGATCGGCACTGATGGAAGGAAGTTTCAGCAGGTCCTTTAACTCGTCCAGGAACCTATCCTTATTTTCTTCAATATATTTCTCTATACTTTGCATACGGCTGTTTTTCGAATTTCCGTAAAGTTAAGAAGTAGAATTGTTTTTCCTGAATGATCGGGCCAAAGAGCCATAAAAGAAATCTGGAATTTTTTCTGAAAAAAGTTTTTCACCCTAATTTTCTGATGCACCGACATTTAAAATTCAGCTCAAAAAAAAAGTCCGATTTTTTCCAATATTTTTTCTGAAGGCTATTTGATATTTAAAACTTATAATTATATTTGCACCCGCTTAGTTAATTAAGCAGGGGATCACAACGAGTCCTAAGTGTTGTGAAACTTTAAAATGCGGGCGTGGTGGAATTGGTAGACACGCTAGACTTAGGATCTAGTGCCGCGAGGTGTGAAGGTTCGAGTCCTTTCGCCCGCACAGTAAAAGAAGCCTAATAGACACGTAATAAGTCTGTTAGGCTTTTTTAATTAGTATAAAAGACAACATTTAGACAACTAGTAATTGAAAAGTATTTTTTTTGCTATTGATTAGATAGAATTAGTTATTCTAATCACATGCTTCCGCATTGCGCCTTTCGTAAAATTCCCTCGCTTCTTTCTTTTGCTGTTCAGTAGCATCCGGACTGTTCAAAACCTGTTCGTAGTTCCTTCTATTCGCTTCCAGCTGTTCAGCGCAATCATCTTCACTGCATGCAATTAAAAAACATGCGAAAACCAAAATTATTATTTTCCTCATTTTTCGAAATTTCTTGTTTTATGAATTAACACAATACTAAATATTCAATTTCTATGTTTTCTCCCTACACAGAAAAGATTTGATTTAGGCTTTTAATTCTTTTTAAATTCGTTGTACCAATAATTTAACTCCGTTTCTTGGTCATAATCGCTATTATAAATTATTCTCATGGTATTTGAATCCGGAAAGGATATTTCATCTGGAGAGGTCGTATAAGTGGTAGTTTCTCCATTTTGGTCTGTGAATGTTTCAATAAAAATATAAGTCCCGGATGATACTTTTTCCCAGGACTGAAAAATAAATTCATATTTACATTGGCCTTGATCATTATAATATTCTTCTGTAGTTAACTCCCCATTTGCTTTTATAGTTATTCTGGTTTTACCGGCACATTCTCCAATAGTTTCCATTATTGGATCTCCATTTACCGGAAATTGCGCGAAGGTTACCGGTCTCCAGGTACCTATTATAGGTTCTTCCGGATCTATTTCTGGGCTATCTTCTGTTGAGCAGGACCAAAAGAGAAATATAATTAGTGATAGAGAAAGAATATATTTCATTGTTTTCATATTGAAAATTTGAACAGTAAATAAGTTACGAAACTTTTTAATCGCCTAACGTCCCGAAATAAAAAAAGGGGAAAAATCCCCTTTCGCTACTTTAATTCAATTTTGCCTTAATTCCATTGCTCCGGTCGGAATCTAAAATTTGGGATTGGTACAATTTCGTTGCTGTTTATAATCTGTTGATAACCTGAAATATGGATCCCCTCTTTTTGTTTATTTCTGGACCTGCTTAGCTGGATTAGTTCCGATTTTAATTCAAATAACTTATTCTCATATTCTTCTGGTGAATATTGGTCTTTTCTCTTTTTCAAGTTATTCAGTTTGTCCATGATGAATGTACTTACTTCCATAATCTAAATTTTAGTTGAGTTAAAAATTCATATCTAATATAAGCACTTATTCTGTATAAAACAATATATTTTTACATTATAAGTACTTATTTTGTAAGTTTACAGTATGAATGAACGGATTAATAAATTATATAGCTGCACTCTTAATAACCGGGTTCAAGTAATAGATACTAATTTCAACGGTTTTTGTAAGCAATTTAAAAATATAGAACCAGAGGCGCATTCGTGCCGCTGGTTCATGAATAAATTTAAGTTAGAAAGTGAATTTCAATATCGAATTGAAGACAGGGTTTATTGCTTTCAAAGGTTGAAATAACCTGCCTTAACTTCTAATTCAAAATTTCACCGATCCTTTTTTGCTCCTTTTCTCGTTTTTCATTAAAACTAAGTACGATCTTTTTTAAATTCCTAGATCTTCTTGAATCTTCAGTCATTAAGTTGATGAAACAACTTATAATATCACTTTTGAGAGTTTCATCCATTTCAGCATATTTTAATCTATTGCTAAGATCTCCCAGGCTCTCAATTGCTTTTATTTCCGGCAATTGAATTCTAATATGCTCCAGTAAATCAGAATGAAGTTGATCAAAATCATTCGCTAATTCATTATACGCGCTAATTACTTTTTTTTGTTCCATGGTTTAATTTTAAAGATTGAAGTACATTTCCTTTTTTACTGCATTTATGAATTCCTGGTAATTGAAATCTGAACTACTTGGCCGGCTTCCTTCTACAGATTTCACCCCGTCAAACCCTTTTTTAATACCATTATCGATAGTGGAAAGTAAAGCCCTATTGAATTCTTTATTGATTTCTTCCTCGGTTGCCATAAGATTATGATTCATAAGGGAAGCCATAATAGTTGCATCCATCACATCTTTATAGCCTTTGTTATCCAGGAAAGCATCGAAGTTCTTATGAACCTTGGCACCTCGTTTCATATAAACTTTCTGGTTTCTTTCTTCTGGAGAATATAGGCTTCCGTCCGGCTGTTCTAGCACTTCTCGGTAATTGTGGCTTGGAAAATCGTTTATCATGGCCCAACCCTCATAGGTACCTGATAAGTGACCTTCTTTGAACTGTGGTATCGGCTGTGCTAATACAGTCGCTATTTGCAGGGCTCCTAAAGCGGCTATAATAGGTACCAATGGAATTCCGAAAATAACACCTCCTTGGGCTAATGTTTTGGAAATTGCAACCGCAGTATTAATGGCAATTTCCGCTACTGCTGCCGCCTTATCGATACGAGCCTGTTTTTCCTTTTCTTTGGCGAGTTTTTTTCTTAATTCATCCTCCTTTTCCTTCTGTTCTTTTCGGGCCTCTTCTTTTTGTTGTGCGGTAGATTCTTCATTATTGATTATGGAATTATACATTTCATTATTGGCGTCCATTTCGGCTTGAATTTGTTCAATTCGTCTAGCAGAAAATGCCGCAAATAAATCTGAAATCCCTCCAAGTAAATCTTGTACCGTTCTTAATTGCTCAATTTCCTCTTCAGAAAATAGACCGCCCTCTTTTCCGGTTTTTCCGGGTAAATTAACATTGTTAAGTTCCTCTCTTAATTCTGCAATTTTTCGATACACCTCAGCCTTTTCCTCTTCGGTTTGAGCGACAACAAGCAGTTCTTTTTCGGCCTGGTCAATCTGTGCGGATAGTTGCCGGCGTAATGATTCTTTGCGAATTCGTTCTATTTCAGAATCTATTTGCTCCCTGGTGGCTCCCTTAGCAATCATGGCTGAGGTAACTGCATTTATTTCATGTTGAAGAGCTAATTCATTAGCCTGCTGAACCTTTTTAAACTGATCCAGCTGGTATTTGAAGTTTGTTTCAAGGATCTTCTTTTCAGTCTCGCTATACTCTTTAATTAGATCTTCTGAATTTGCAGTAAATTCTTCTTTAGCCTCCAGTATTTTATTATTTCGATCTTTCGCATTAGCAATAGCCCAATCTCTTTCAAGGATCGCTAGTTTTTGCTGATTTTCATAAACTGTGTTATTAGCCTCCAGTCTTTTAGACAATTCTTCTTTCTCATTCTCGGTTATGGCCTTGTTTACTTCAATTGCCCTTTCCAATCTGGATTTTTGAAGGTTATAGAAGTCTTCGGCCGAATAATCCTTTGCATTTGGTTTTTTAGATCCTCCTGAACCGTCTTCGCCTCCCATTGCATCAAAAAGATTTGGCACGTTTCTCAGAATGTTATTTAGGTTTTTCACATAGGCTTTATAGTCCTCTTCAGATTCTAATAGAGCCGCCTTTTTCTGACGGGTTAATGTTTCAACCAAATTCGCTTCTTGCTTGGGCAATTGTTGGTCATAATAATTATTAGGATTGATTCCCTTCTCTTCAGTTTGCCGCGCTTTCTCTAATCTAGTGGCAAATTCCTCTTCTATTTTAACCTGATCTTCAAAAAGTTTTTGAGCCTCCTTAGTAATTAACTGCTCCGCTGCCTGAATCTTTGCTTTATTTTCAAGGGCTGTAGTGATCCGGTTAATTGAATCTGCTATTTCATTACTTTTTGAATTCTCGGTGGTAAGATTTTTAAGATATTCTGGATATTCCTTTTGAAGTAGTTTAACCGCATCATTTCTTTTTTCTCTTTCTACAGTTTCATCCCCGGCAATATCTATTAAGGCATTTAACTTTACAATTTCTAACTGCATGGAAGATCTGGTTTCCGCTAAGGCCCTATTGAAGTCTCTATTTACATCCGTTGCCTTTCCCATAGAAGTTGCCCAATCGATAATATCTTCTCCATAAATGGTAAGTAGGGTAATACCAAATGACATGGCCGTTTGCCAACTTAAAATCGCTGCTCCTACTTGGCTTAAAACAGATTTTGTTGCTTTTCCTTCCTCAGCAAGGGCCTTATTGGCGGCCTTTACCTTGCCTATTTCATCGAATAGAATTGGCAAGTTGTTCGATATCGCTAAAAATCCTGTTTGCATGGAATAGGCAAAGGCCGGACCCTCCCTAGTAATTTGGGCCATACTCATTGCCAATCCGTCAAAGCCTTTTTTGTAGTTTCCTACCTGCCTATGGTAATTCCCGGAACGTTTTTCAACGGTCATTAAAGCATCCCCGTATTTATCCATTCTGGATTCCAAAACGGTCATTCTGCGGATCTCTTCTTCACTGGCCTTGCCGGTTAATTGCTTTTTAAGGGCGAGTTCGTAGTATTCATTAGCGGTTTCCTTCAACTTAAGTGAAACCCGGCCATATAAAGTAGCGGTTTGCCGGTTTACCCGGTTATTGGCGTTGGCCTGATCTCGGGTTCGCTGTATTTCCTTTCCGAGTTCAGATTCGGATTCCTTAACCCGGTCTTTGGCTAATTGCAGTTTCCTTTCGGCCTTTTCTTCCCATTCTAACGTTTTTAGGTATGATTTTTTTTGAGAAGTATATTTTTTTTCGGCAGTTTCAATTTTACCAATCAATTCACTTTGTTTCTGCAAATACTTATTTCTTTCTTCATAGAAATTATTTACATCAGATGGTAACTTTATATCCTTATAGTTCAACTTAAAACCGGCTTGACCAGTTTCGATTAATTTAAGGACGTTCATTTGTAAATCTACTACATCATCGCGTAGCTGTTTAACCTGCTCATAGGCTTTCTTATCAATTATAGTATCAATTGTCTGGCTCATCTTATGCGGATTTTAAAAGTTTAAATTTCATATTGTTTTGTTTGATCTTCACTGAGAATAGATAACCTCTCTCTCTTTTCCCTCGCTCATTTACAAACTGGAATTGTCCGTACCATTTAGGTACCTCTTCACCGTCTATCATGGTATTGCCCTGGATCTTGTTTAAAAGTTCCTGGGAGAATGGATAATCGAATTCAATCCAGTCGTAAGCATGAATTGGTTTTTTCAGGTCTTTGATCTGCACATCGCCGCGTTCATAAACCGGGTCTTTGTCTGGATATTTGGTAGTAAGCTGAACATTCCCTTCGGTATTGGCGTAAACCATGTACCGGTCTGGATATTTTACCGTGGCCGAATTAAACCAGATCGCATGTTCATTTCGATTATTGGCCGGGCTCATGGTTAGGTTAAAAGCAGAATCCGGATCATAAATGCCCGTTGGGGCCTGCTCGAAATTATCCTGCCAGTGGCGAAGATCGTACAGGTCATATCTACCTCGGACTTCCCCGGTTTTTTTTCCGTGGATCATAAACACGTCCTTATCGTAGCTGGTATCCTCTTCCGGGAAGTCAACGGCTTGTTTCCTTCTACAGTCTTCTATTGCGTAACCATCTGATCTTGAAGGGCTCGTTACATCGTATTTATTTTCTGAAACTGAAAGAGGCAGTACATAATTCGTTTTTATATTCGGCTCATCCAGTCCTAATGGCCGCTCGTAATTTCCGCCCTTTTGATATCCAGTTTGAACATGCGAAAAAATAAATTCTCTAGCAGTAAACCGTTTAATATTTGAGGGCTGGTTTAGTTCTACAGTAACATACGGCTGAAAGAAATACTCTCTTCTTTCATATACTAAGAATTGCTTGGCTCCCTGGGTAACGATCCCATAGGCCATAGGCTGAAGCGCATTAATTGAATTGTGGAAATCTTCCCAACTGAGGGTTAAAGTGCGCTCTTCATTTTCTCTATCTTCGCTACTGACTTCATCCATATTTCTAAGCCAGAATCCTACGGTAAAGAGAAGATCTTTCCATTTGTCCTCTGATAAGGTTTTGCTTTTAAATGCTGGTTTCCCGGTAAGAATTTCTGATAATCTTTCTCCTGTATTTTTAGCCGTGACAACTTTAGTTGTGGTTGGTCTGAAATAAGAATCTTCGGCCCAGTCTATTTTTACATCTACATCGGAAAATGCCAGGGTATAATAAGAATCATTGCTAATGTTTAAACCTCCCCTAAAATCCCCGGCCATATAGATGCCAAAAGCCAAACTTTCGCCCTCCTTAATCTCAGTTCCATTTTCAACGCTGAAAATCTTCTCAAAGTTTTCTATTTGGATAGACTGGCCTACTAAATCAAAAAGGTTGTTATAAGTTCCTAATTCATCCCTTTCAATCCTGTTGAGGTTTTCATCATAACGGTCCAGAACAATTTTAATGTACTCATTTCGCGTCCGGTATGGCACGAATTCAGTTAATTTAAAATCTATACTCGCTGTCATTTTGATACGGCCCCGGTCGCGGTCTGCCGTAGCGAAAAACATATTTTGAGTGCTTTTTTCCCACCGCTGATCAAAACCTAAAGTTTCGTGAGCAATTTGAATATTTAAAGGGTCATTATTGGTAATGACTGTTACCGGAAATGGCCTGAAACTTTCTCTAAACTCATAATCATTTGGCCGCCATATTCCACTGTGAGCCGTGAAATTATCGGTAGTAGATAGTTTACTTAAAAGGAAAAGTCTTCTACCCTGTTTTAAATCGAGTATATCGGGGTGCAATTGGGAAATTGGCCGGTTGTAAATATCCGTTTTTCGATCTATCTCAAATTTCTCCTTTTGTTGATTAGAAAGTACTTCCCGGAATCCGCCTTCAACATAACTACAAGAAAAGATATTATTCTCTATTCGTCTATCCAGCAAATCCAAATATCCGGTATAGATCAATTGCCAATCATCCGTTATAGTGTGCTTTGACAATTTTGTAAGTTTTATTTTGGCTTCTGGTCCGTATGATTGATATACGGCCTCCAGTTTATCCATTATAGGCCCGGGAAATTTTAAATTGTTCGCTATGGTCCCGAACATTCCAAAAGTTAGTTTTGCCCGGCCTATTTCAATTTCGGTATCATTCGAATTCATCGGGTCTTGATCTAAATACCAAGGCTCTGGAGAATCCGGAAATTCCAAAATATATTGATTTCGGTTATCGTTCATTTGATTGATGTTTTTTTGATGTAAACAGGCCCAAAAATCACCTATTTTGTCACCTATTTTAAACAACCCCTGTATTTACTGATGATTGCAAATACTATTTTGGAGTAGTTACGTATCGAACCCAGAATTATCCTACAATTTTTCCGTTTGGACGAGGGTTCTGTTCCACATTTGGACGAGAGTTCTGTTCCTGGTTCGGACGATCTTTAAAATTGTTCAACTTCTCAGATAAGTATGCTATTCGCGCTCTTCTTTCCGTTGGAGATAATTCTTTCTCTTCATGCTTAATTTCCTGTTTTGAAAGTTTAGGCACTATGAAATCACTCAGTTTAATAACCATATCAAATGCTTTTTCAGGATTTTTTTTGGCTATTTTATCTAGCCATCCTTCCATTTTTTCCAGATTATTCTCAATAAGAAGTTGAAAGGCTTCTTTTATTTCCTTAGTAGACTTGTTCCTTGTGCCTAGCCGAGATGATTTTTTCCCGGCTTCGCTGGCAGTTTCTTTATTAAATGGCATAATGTTAGAATAATGTTAGTATAACTGGCGCTCTACGATATCGCATAGCGCAAATTCAATTTTAAATTTTCACTTATCCAATATCAGGATAGCTGATTTCTAATAGTAGATTTCCCTAACGAGTTGCGAATTTGCAACTCTCTATTTTTCATAGCTATATGACCGTTAGAAAATCTTCGTGTGCGCGTTGTGACCTGTAAAAAATCTTCATTTCACTGATTATGTATATTAATTCAGACCTTGACTAAACCTTGGCTGTTTTTAACGGATTCTAGGCCTCTCATTAATCTTTTTTAGTGTTTTTGGCCACTCCATAGCATGTTTAATCATCCCCGGTTTTATTTCGGGTTTTCCGTTTTTATCATATTGAAGAAAATGATAGTGAACGCCATGAACTCCGTTTATTCCAAAGTTGTATTTGAAGTTATGGCTATCGATTTCTTCCTGAAGATCATTGTAAACTGATATGAAGTTTTGAAGTTTATCATATAGCCTTTTTTCCTCTTCGGTCTCCAGGTAAATACGGCAATGCTTTTCAAGGATGTTTTCCTGATCTGTTTTGGATATCATGAATTTCCCCTGCATGTAGGTTATATCCTCTAGGCTAAGATCCGGTCTAGGGAATGTTTTCCCTGAATTATTAGGGCTGAAACTGCTTAGGTCGTTAACCGCCTCTTCGAACGCTTCAAAATCCTTTCTAGGACTTTCTTTCATTTTCTCAGAGACTGAGGTCATAGTTATCCCGGCCTTCTTTATTTCCGTATCTAACTTTTCCTCAAATCTTTTCCTGATAGAGCTGGTACTTCGTTTCAATTCGTTAAATACCTCATCGGAAAATTCGCCCATTTCTAGGTTTTCATAAGTCGATTTCACTTTATCCAGGTAAGGGTTATAATCTTTAATGTCCTGGGTGATTGATCTTAATTTGTCGCGGTCTTCAAATATTAATTCTCGTTTCATGCTTATTTAGATTTGATTAGTATATGCCCATGTTATTTACAACTTGATCTAGGTCTGAATCGGTAATTTCCTTTTCCTCTGTTTCTAGTTTTTTTTCTAGATCCTGGAGTTTTGATTTTTTACCCTGAAGCTGTTTCTCTTCATTCTCAATTTCATTCTTGAGGTTCTGGATTTCGTCTTTTAAATTTTTCATGGTTTTGATTTTAGATTAATTAAATAGGCTACTTTGCTCTGGAGCATATAAGCCAGGATTATTTGTAATTCTGTTTCGGATCTGTTTTGCCATTTTAGAATGATCCGTTTTTTCAAATTTGTTTGGTCTGCCGGTTAACAGTTTTTGTTTTAGTGATTCAAATAGCTGTGGATCTTTTTTCCTGTAGAATTTTATCCCTTTCGCAGTTAACCATTTATCGGTGTCTTTTTGCATAGAAATATCTAGACCGGTTACAGGGCATATTCTTTTAGGTGGATTAGTGCAATTTGATACTATATTATTAGGCAATATTGCTTCATTTTCCTTTTGATCACCTCCCGGCAAAATCGCCTCATTTTTTACCCTTTGAGCACTCGGCAAAATTGCCACATTTTCTAACAGAAGGAGTTCGGTTAATTTTTTTTGGATGATATTATTTAGATCGGAATGAATATTATATCCGGTGCTATCCAGAATTTTGAGATATTGTTTTTTGTGGTAAGAAAATTTGTTTCTGTTTCGATCATGAATAAGGTTATACCAATGATGAGTATTTAGATATTTGAGTAATTTCCTTTGTTTTAATTCGCTAATTTTTCGAGTTCTGGTTTCGGCTGTATGATCCAGAATTAAAACTTCCTGAAATTGCTTTTTTATTTCCTTAGAGAGTGTGAAATATGTTTCAGTTTTTATAAGGTCTTCCAGTTTCTCAATCCCTAGTTTCTTGATGTATTGGGTTTTCCTGCTTTTTATTTCAAATCTGAAGGTATCGCGGGCCGTGTATTCTGGAAATTGAATTCCTTTTGCGTAAGCCTTTATAATTTGGTACGTATTTATTCTACCGTTCTTCTTGGCCGTAAAACTCTTCTTGCTATGGGCTAAACCAGGATTATCTGATTTGAATTCGTTCTTGTAGTGATAGGATATCCAGTTAATTAGATTTTCAATTGAAATAGGGGATTCTACATTTATTCCAAATTCAATATTAACAATGTCTATAGCTGTGAAGTATCTTCGATTAATAATTTCCTGAAGTTCATTAAATACCTCAATACATTTCTGTACCGGAAAATCATTTGCATTGTGAATATTATTATTGAAATAATAGTGAGGCCTAAATAGTATTTCCAGCCTACCGGAATAGAAGCAGAATAAAATACCTTTATACGTTTTTGATTCTTTAATTAGAATTGTTTCCTGATCAAAATGAGATAAAGATTCTTTCTTACTATACCAGATCAACTTATCATCATTGTATAAATTATCAATGATTTCAGGATTATTTGTTATGCCCTTTATGAAGTCAATCACTGGTTAAATTTTAGTATCTTTGGGATAGTTGTCATTCAACTGAATATTTGAACAGATTTAGAGCCGTTTATTCGGCTCTTTTTCGTTTAGAATAGTCTTGATATTAGTTTTCCTAGAATCTCCTTCTTATCGGTGTAATAATCAGAATAGGCATCTATATAGACCTTTTCCGCTTTATTAGAAAACCGAAATATTAATAGATCCTTTGGTTTGATTCTGCCATTTTCATGCTGAGGTATATCTCCAAAAAAGACAAAAGGTGTTTTTGTAGTTTTCAGGCCGGTAATACAATGGCTCCAGAAATGATCTAATCTACTTTTACCTTTTAGCCAGTATTGAACATTCTTTGCATTTGAAAATTTCCGGTCCCTGGAGATATTGATCATCTCATAGAGCATATTTTCACCTCCAAAAACTCCTTGAAGCTCATAATGCCTAACATTATCAAACTTTCCGGGGTTTATGGCCTCGTAAATATGTCTGGATGGGAGAGGCAGGCACATCATTCTAAATTTCGATTAGAGCCTCTTCTATTTGAGATCTTTTATAGTAAACTCTTCGGCCAAGGCCAAATTTCTTTAATTTACCTGCTTTGGTGTATTCGTAAAGAGTACTATATGCAATTTTAAGCATCTGGCAAACTTCCTTTCTAGTCAGATATTCCTCAGTTTGCCCTTTTGAAGTGTTTTGTTCCGGCATAACATCATTTTTAGTTATGCCTCAAAAGAATATTAGGTTTTTTCTAGGTTTTCCCTAAAAAGTATCTTCTTTATTCAGTTGAATTCGTTTCAATCCCTAATTTATTTAATTTCATTCGTAATTTCTTAACCTCATTTTCATTTTTTAATGGATTGTTTTTCTGAATAACAGATGGATTTACAATAGGATTAATATATGATTGAATGGTTCCACTTTTAACCCCGGTTATAAGACTTATGATACTTGCTAATTGATTTGTTGATATACCAAAAGGAGATTTATTCCTTATTGCATCAATTAACCCTAATTCATGCAAACAAATTATTTTCTCATTCCTCGAACTATCACTTAAATCAATTGGCTTTTCTTCTAAAATATTGTTTTTATTTAATCTACCTAACTCCGCCTTTATAGAAATATCATGTATGTCTATTGCATTTTTGAACTTCTGTATTATATCCTGAAATTTTGAGAATAAAGGTCCTTTATCAATTTGAATAAATAATTCGGCCTTAATAAATTCCTGCAGCTCATGAATCCATTTAATGAAGAATACTTTAATTTTATTTGCCAGATTTAGATCTTCAATATTCCTTATATCCATGTGTAACCTTGATAAAGAATCTAACTTATCGATAACCTCCTGATGCTTATTACCAATAGGCGTAATTAAGTATTCTTCCTTATTTCTCTGAAAAACAAAGACGTAATAATGTAATTTGAAAATCTTTGCTGCAATATTATTTACAGTCCAAAAGAAATCATGCGGACTATAATCCAAATTTTCGAAATACGAATCCGTATCATATTTGAAATACTTTTTGAAATTTTTCAAATTCTCTTTCCAGTATATTGAATTAGGCAATCCATTCTTGTCCTTTTCTTCAACTATTAATTCAAATCTAGGTTCAATGCATTCATGATATAATTGAATATTACTTTCTTTCATTCGAGTAAGATTAAGAATTAGCAGCCTTTTTTTCGTTATGTACAACATTCATTTTAGGATCTTTTAAATGTTGCTGTTTGGCATAGAAATCAGCTATTTGCTGAGCATAATCGAAGGAATTTTTACCAATGTAGCCATAGAATTGTTTTTCAGTAGAATGAGCTGTTATTTGCATAATTAGTGGAGTAGGTAAAATTCCATATTGATTAGTTGCAAAACTTCTTCTACAGATATGACTTGTAACTAACTCCCACTTTTTATATTCATCGACTTTTTTCCTTTTAGTGTCAGGATCTATTTTTTGTCCTGTTACAACCTCATTTATTTCAGCAATTTTACATACCTCTTTAATATAATCATTGAACCTTTGAAGTGAAATTTTGTGAGGTAAGCCATCTTTTATAATATCTTCAACTTCCGGTAAAACGGGAATAGTAACGTTTTTGCCTGTTTTCTGTTGTTCAAGTTCAATTACCTTTAAACCATTTCTTACAACAAAATTTTTATCAGTGATATTTAAAATATCATTGCCTCTTTGACCAATACCACAACCTAACAGCAACCATTTTTTTGCATTCTCAAGATAGGAGTGATTGAATGTTTTATTCTTTATCTTTTTCAGTTCCTGGGGAGTTAAATAAATAACGTACTCATTCTTAACTTTAAAACCAGAAACCTTAATTAACTGTTTATGAACCTCAACATCATTTATTTCAGCATCCCTACAAATTGTTTTTAAATTCCCGAGCATTCGGCCAGTGTAACCTTTAGAATAACCTCTGATTTCTATCATCCATTTCATAAATTTATTTTTAAATGGAATATTGATGTTTTTTATCAGTAAGTTTTCACCTGTATAAATCTCGTATTCAGTTATTATTCTTTTTAAGGATTTATAATCATTGATCCGGCTTTTACTTAATCCTACCCCTCCTTTAGAATTCGTCTTGAATTTTGCAATGGTTAAAAATTCATCAATATAGGCCGTCACAATGTTTAAATTTTTCTCTTCTTCATCCGACTGTTTAAACTTTTCGTTTATCTTTTTTTTTAACCATTTAGAATCAATAATAACCCCGTCCGGATAATCTTTGTCATATTGTTCTAAAACAAACTCTTTTAATTTATTTAAATCCTTTTTTAGTTTCTTATTACCGGCCGTGTTCGTCTTCGGCAACCCTGTTTTCTTGCTCCAATTATCAGAAGAAATGGAGAGGCCCGTTTTTCGTTTAGGGGTATTACCTCTGGATAGGGATAATCTTAGATAGATCTGCCTGGGATCGGTATTCCCTTGAAGTAGAAATTTAATAGTTGCCATAAAAAAATATTTGAACATTCAAATATAAACAATTAGACAACATTTAGACAACCAAAGTCGAATTTTATAAAACCTTATCGAATCTCACCGATATATTTTAAAACTCTATTTTATTAATCATTACGGTATGGTAAAGACGGATTAAGCATTTTTCATCAATAAAATCAAGGATAAAATTTTTATAGTAAATTAGAGGGTTTCACTCCTTTCGCCCGCACAGCAAGAGAAAGCCGACTTTTACGAGTCGGCTTTTTTGTTTTTCATATCATCCTGATTCAAAAACTAGGGTTTTCCCTTAAATTCTTTCCACTAATTTAATGCTACTTTTAGGCTAAACTCTTAGGCTTTTTAGTTCCCCCGGCATCTACTAGTTTTTCAGAAATAACCAATCTTTTTTTATAACTAACGCAATGAAAAATTTTCAACTATCAGTTGTGGTTTTCATTTTCGGATTACTGTGTTTTAGCTGCAGCGATGAAAAGGAAACTATACTTTTCGCCGAAGATGAAGAACTAGTCAATCTTTCTCTCAATATCGATATCCTGGGACTATCAGAAAATAATTCCAGTAGGCAACAAATTGAAGACTTTCCGATCTGTATTCCCGCAACACCCTATTATATTGAGATTATTATGATGCAGGCTGGCAGGGAGGTGGTTGGAACCTCTGATGCTCCATTTCGGATAGATCTTGCACCTAACCAGATGTTCACCAGGTATGTTCCAGAAATGGCACTTCCGGCAGGGGATTATTACCTCGATCATTGCGCAGTCTTCACTGAAGACGGCACTTTGATGTGCCTTGCTCCAAGGTTCGACAGTCCTATGGGTAGAATGTCTGCTGCACCGATGCCTATGAGCATCAATCTTGTCGCAGGTAGTAAGCCATTTCCCGATGTACCCGTCTTGTGTTTCGATGACAGGGATGTGAATGAATTCGGTTACCAGTTCTTTGATATCCAACCAACTTTAATTCGGAATTTTTGCTTTTTTGCCAATTATTGTTCCGATAGTGGACGGCATTATCCGGCCAGGTATGAACTGGATATTTCGGTGGAAGGCGTTTCAGTATATCGCGATATCATTAGCACTAACGGTGAGGAGAACGGAGAATATTATGCCGATCCTGTTTGCGTGGATCTGCCTATCATCCTGGATTATGAAGAGGATGAAAAATACATCGACTATACTCTTAGGCTGCTCGAATGGGAAGGAGTCTACGAGGTGGATGAAGAAATGGTGTTTAACGGAAGTCTAAGTCGCGCAGATATCAATGAAAAATTATCTGGGGATAATATTGAATATGAACACATTTTCTTTAATTGCCAGGATTAAAAAGAATACTAAACACGATTTGCAAACCGACTCTTATCAGTCGGTTTTTTTGTTTTACAAACTTCCTGACCAATCCCTTTCATCCATGACTTCCGTCATATTACGATCTATGTAAAGCACGTAACTTTATTAGTGTAGTAGGGCATATGCTCATAAATTTCAGGATCATGAAAGCCAAGAAGTATCCAAAAGCCGATCTTAACAATTATCGAATGATATTTTTCCAGGTAGGTTTGATCATCAGTTTAGGGATCACCTATATCGGCATCCAATGGTCGTCAGACAGTTCAGCAGTTCTTGGAGAACAGGAGTTGAACATCAATATGATCGATACCGAAACACCTCCTGTCACCGAGATGAAAATGCAGGAATTACCTCCCCCTCCTCCCCCGGTTGTTCCTGAGATCATCGAGGTGATCGAAGATGAACTGGAAGTAGAAGAAACCATCATGGAATCTACTGAAACAAGTCTCGATGAAGCCATGACCAAGGTCATAAAGGTTGAAGCCATCAAGGAAGAAAAAATGGAAGAAAGCATTGAAGAGGTCCCATTCGTTTTGATCGCTAATGTACCAGTTTATCCGGGTTGTGAAGTCTATGAAGACAATGCGTCCAGAAAACAATGCTTGTCAAACAAAATCCAGGAGATCGTCAAGGATAATTTCAACACTAACCTGGGAGCAGATCTTGGCTTGAAGGGAATCAACCGGGTGTTCGTGGTGTTTACTATAGATCATATGGGAAAAGTAACTAATATAAGGACCAGAGGCCCACATGAAGACCTTGAAAAAGAAGCTATGAGAGTGATTCAGTTGATCTCCGATATGATCCCAGGATATCAGCGTAATAAACCGGTCAAGGTAACCTATAACCTTCCTATTACTTTTGAGGTAAGACCAGGTTCATAGCAACTGATCCCCGTAATTTGAAAAATCCGGTACAACTGACTGGATTTTTCTTTAATAGCCCGGCATGTAGTATTAAAAATGATAATTTTAATGATCTAAATGTTAGATCATGAACACTTCGTTGTTTTGCAGGAATTACAGCTGTATCACTTTACTTATTCTTCTTTTGACCGGCTCCACTTTTTTCGCACAGGATCGAAAATTGCCGAATGTGGTCTTTATCCTGGCTGATGATGTAGGTTATGCCGACCTGGGTGTTTATGGCGGAAAAGTGCCTACTCCCAATATTGACAGCCTGGCAAGGTCGGGTATGAGGTTTACCGATGCTCATTCCCCTGCAGCTCTTTGTGCTCCTTCCCGCTTCAGCTTGCTAACAGGAAGTTATCCTTATAGGAATGGACGACCCGGAGGCTCCTGGGATATAAACAACAGTTCAGGATTTAGTGCCAACGGAAACCGAACCAAAGCAGGAAGACATATCACCGTGGGAGAGATCATGCAAAATGCTGGATATAAAACAGCTTTTTTTGGGAAGATGCACCTGGGAGGAACTGTCTATGACACCCTCGGAAATGTGATCACGCAGAAAAATAAGATCAATGCCATGGATTATAGCCGCGGTGTGGAAGATGCCCTGAACGAGCATGGTTTTGATTACTGGCTGGGTTTGCTTAGCGGAATTCAGCACGAACCCTACGCTTATTTCGAAAATGGGAAATACAAACCAGTAGATCCTAAAAACCCGGCAACTAACGAAAGTACCAGGCTGCTGACAAACGGCTTTTATAAGGTAAGCGGCAACGGCCTTTCAGAGATCGTGGAAGCAGATAGAGTTCCGGCAAGAGGCGATGAGGATTATGATTCCAGCCAGGCCGGGATCATATTATCAACAGCAGCGGTAAATTTTATCGATAAGCATGTAGCCGAAAATGAAAAAGAAAAGCCATTTTTATTGTATTATTCATCACAGGCAATACATGTTCCGCATTCTCCTCCATTTGATTTTGACGGGGATCCTGAAACCATAGACGAACAGGTCTATGGAAAAACCGGAGCGATGACCTCAGACGTTTTATATGAATTAGACCTTCAGGTTGGTAAGATCATGGATAAGCTAAAGGAAGAGGGAATACTTGAAAATACCCTTATCATCTTTACCAGCGACAATGGTGCTTTATGGCCAAGGATAACTCACTATGGTGATCCAGGACATGATAACAATGGCCCGTTTAGAGATTACAAGGCTTCGATCTATGAAGGAGGTCATCGTGTTCCCTTCATCGCAAGATGGGGAGATGGAACCAAAGAAGGATCGATCATTAAACCAGGGACTATTTCAGATCAAACCATCATGGGACACGACTGGGTGGCCACCATGTACAAATTGACCAGGCAAAACATGCAGGAAGACCAGGCCAAAGATAGTTCTTCCCTGATGCCGATACTTACCGGAAAGCAGCCTGAAGATGAACCGCTGCATGAATTCGTGTTGTACCAGGCTGGTTTTGCCAGGGACGGGGCGATTAGAGAAGGTGATCTGGTACTAATGGTAGATAGGAATAATGAAGCGACAGAACTTTATGATCTTTCTAAAGACCTGGGGCAGGAAAGGAATTTGATCAAACAACCCGAGTTTAAGGAAACCATTCAGCGGTTAAAGGCTAAGTTCCTTAAATACAACGATCACAATAACGATACGGTAGAACCAAGGACAACAAAGGCTTATCGCGTCCAGTAGATACAAATAAAAAAGCCGACTGTGATGAGTCGGCTTTTTATTTAAAGTTTATGATCAACTTAGTTTAAAACTTCTTCCTTTCTGGCGAAAGGATAATCTATATAGCCCTTTTCTCCCGGCGTATAAAAGGTATCATAATCTGGATCATTAAGTCCTAGATCATTCTCAAATCGGTATGGAAGATCTGGATTAGCTATAAAAGTACGACCAAACGAAATGAGATTTGCTTTATTCTCGTTCAAATCTGCTTCTGCTTTTTCCTTATCGTATCCTCCATTAAGAATCAAAGTGCCGTTAAAAGCCTCCCTGATCTTTTCTGGCAAATCAGACTCAAATGCCGGGGATCCCAAACTTGTATTATTAACCAGGTGAATATATGACAGGCCTAAATTATCTAGCTTCCTTGTAAGATATAGAAACTGGTCTTCCATTTCATCAAATACCTCGGTTCCGTTAAAGGTACTATAGGGTGAAAGACGAATTCCCGTACGTTCTTTGCCAATCTCTTTTGAGATCATTTCTGCAAGCTCCAGAGTGAATCTTGATCTTTTTTCAATAGTGCCACCATATTCGTTGGTTCGTTTATTGGTAGCAGTATTTAGGAATTGATCTGCCAGGTAGCCATTAGCCGAGTGAATTTCCACTCCATCAAAGCCTGCTTTTATCGCATTCCTGGCTGCCTGTAGAAATTCCTCCTGAGCCTGCTTAATATCCTCCACATCCATCACTTCCGGAACAGGATAGGGTTTCGGTCCTTCCTGGTCGGTATACATTTCACCATCAAGGGCAACTGCAGAAGGTGCCAGGATTCTTGTTCCTTTTTCCATATTCAAAGCATGAGAAACCCTTCCGGTATGCATGATTTGCAGAAAAATCTTTGAACCTTTTTCATGTACTGCCCTGGTGATTTTTTTCCAGCCTTCGATTTGTTTTTCTGAATAAATACCTGGGATCCTGGCATAACCTAAACCATTCGGAGAAGGAGCAGTTCCTTCACTTATAATAAGACCAGCACCGCTTCTTTGGGTGTAATATTCGACCATCAGGTCGTTAGGAATATTATCGTAGGCTCTGGCCCTGGTAAGTGGAGCCAACACCATCCTGTTATCCAAATGGAGATCATTCAGACTATAATCGCTTAATAGTATCATTTTATATTTATGAATTAAATTATTTCCTCTTTTTAATGGAACATAATCAAATGTAGACCACACCCATTAGCCTGAGAAATCAATTGGTTTGAATAATAATTTTAGGTAGAAATCAGGTAGAAACCCTGATTTATATATGATTTAGACATGCTCGAGTTTACGGTGGCTAAAAGCTTCGTCTACCTCGGTATGAAAAACATGATTGGAGTAATTACTAATCGTCTTCACCGCCTGGGCAAGAATGATTCCCAGAATATGCTTTTCTGAATATCCTGCATCAAGGAACTTCTGTACATCCTCGTGATTAGGATTACCTCTCTTCTGGTTCATTACTTTTGTAAATTCTGAAAGAGCCGCCATTTTTTCATCGGGAATGCTTTTCCCTTCTCTTATGGCATTAGTAACCTCTTCTGGAGTTTTAGACATTTCATCTGCGATGAAACTATGTGCAGCCGTACAATAACCACAGGAATTATCTATACTTAAAGTTAGAAATACGACTTCCTGCTCTGGGGGAGTAAAACCACTCTCCTTCCTGAAAGAATGATAACCTGTGTCGTAGGTTTTCTGAAGGCCAGGAAGATTCACCATATTCTTATACATATTGGGAATCATCCCGTTAGCTTTTTTAGCCTGCTCCAGAATTTCCCGCTGCTCATCGTTAGCATTTTCAAGTTCCACTGGTTCTAATCCAATCTTGTACGTTTCTTTACTCATAATCAATTGTTTAATATTTTTTACAAAAGTTTAGACGTACAGAAAGCCGCTTAATTACTAGCTTAACAAAGCTTTAGCATTTGACCGGGCTAAAGTTTGAAGCTATGGAGAGAATATCATTGTAAATCAAATTAAGAAATAACTCCTAACCCTTTAATTCTTTGCGCATTTAAGATCACAAGTAATAGTACTATCGCATTGCCGAAAAGAATGTACTGAAAACTTATTCCGGCATCCATTAAAGTTCCGAAAAGAAGTGGGCCAAGAGCGGTACTCAATACCATAAACATAGTAAAAACACTTCTGATGGTTCCCAGTTTTGCTGTTCCAAAGACTTCAGCCAGGACTGCAGATTTTACGGTGCCCGCCATTCCTGTGCTCATTCCGGCAAGGATCAAAAAAGCAAGCGCGCCAAAGATGCTGTCAAAATATGCAAACGGAAGCAGACCTATGGTAAAGGGTACCAGGTATAACCTGAAAATCTGTTTCCCCGAATATTTATCAACCAGCACCCCTCCATAGATCGAGAAGATCACCCTGACTATGGCATAAACTGTAAAGAAGCTGGCATATAAGGAAACTGACCAGCCTTTATCTTCCACAACCACATATTGATAAAAGAAGACCGCAGTTATGGTAAAACTCAGTGCAAAACTAACCGGCATCAGGATAAAGAAGGCTTTGGTCTTCAGTAATTCCCGGTAGTCCTTCAACAAGGATAAGGCTGATGGTTTATCCACCTGTTCCAAATCGGCATCAAAATGCGACAGGTCTGAAAAATACAATCTTACCAGGTAAACCACCAGGAATGCAGCACTGGCCAGTGCAGCCACTTCGTAATCATACCAGAGGATCAGTGATGATATACAAATAGGAAAAACGGCTTCCCCAATGGCATAACCCAGTGAAGCGATGCTAAGGGCCTTTCCACGGTCCAGCTCATAATGCCGGGACATGACCGTAAGGCTAATATGGCTCATCAATCCCTGCCCGGTTAACCTTAGACCTATTAAAGCGACTATAAGGATGGCTATGCTCAAATGTGAAATACCCAGTAGAAAGGACGAAAGCGCCAGCCCGGCGACCGTTAATGCAGTTATCTTTTTTACAGCTTTATGATCTACGAGGTGTCCAACGGTAAGCATGATGATCGAAGAAGTAACCGTGGCGATGGCATAGATACTTCCAAAAAGACCGTTCGAAATCGAAAAGGCGTTCAGGATCTCTGGGACATAGATCGATATCAGGAATGTTTGCCCAAAACTGGAAAGGAAAGTTAACATCCAGCCAAAACCTACTTCTTTTCGGTTCGATTTGAAAAATTTAATTAGTCCGGTCAAAAATTAATTTTAGAAGGTTGCTCAATAAATGAGATACATTAAAAGTGCAAAAGTAAAAATCCATCCAAGAAAGTCACAAACCAAATTAAACTTTGCGCTGTCTCCTCTTTATTCTCTGTATATAAATAACGAACTAATTATCAGGTGTTTAAATTAATTCACTATCTTAGAACGGTCCATTAGTAGTGCTTTCCGCTAAAATGGTCCAAAATGCCCCCATCTCTTATCTCTGGCGAAACAGGTAAGCTTTCCATCTTTGCTAATTATAAACCAAAAATTCAATTATGAGAACAATGTCTCTTTTCCCAGTATTCTTATTTTTAACTCTATTTTTTCCAGCTACTGAAACCCATTCACAGGAAACACATGTCATAACACTGAATGTGGACACCAGCGAGATCAACAACGACAATGTAAACGAAGTGAGCAATTTCGGGCAACCAGCGGAGATCAGCAATATTGATTACACTATCTACGCCAGCCTGGGAGATACCGTGGTTTGGAGGGGCAATTCCACCTATTCTGAAGAAGACCTGGTTATGGTAGAAGCCATTAACCACGAAGGTGGAGCCCGTGTATTCAGCAGGAATACATTAAGGGACACCCAGGATAATCCCGGTGTGGTGATAGGTGTCGTTTCAGAAGGCAGGGAAGGTGAAGAAGAGAAATACAAGATCTCCTTTAAGGTGATGCACAACGGCGAAAGACGCGGTGGTACTTATCATATAGATCCGAAGATCAGGATCAAGTAACAGCATTCATTTATAAATATGTTTTTTCTGAATAGCATACCTATTCTATCACGGTTCAGGGATATCATTATTATTCCTGTTTTCCTGGCCTTTGGCCTGGGTCTAATGGCACAGGATCCAGGGGCGGCGGATAGCCTCATCAATATCTATGAGAACAGGAAATTGAGCTATTTGGAAAAACTGAAGGTGTTAAATGAGATCCTAAGCAATACCAATGAGATCAATGAATTGAGAAAATATTCAGATGAACTGATCGAAACGGCTAAACTTAAGGATTGCACGAGTTATATCTTTTATGGATTATTTCAGAAGGGCAATTCCTACCTGGATCCGGGAGATTACAGCAGAGCGCTGGAATATTATTTCCAGGCCGGTGACTACGCAAAATCAAAAACCAACCAGGGTATGCTTAAGATCACCATTGGGGATGTATTTTCCTATACCGATTATCATTCACGAGCTGTAGAATATTACGAGGATGCCATTGATTTCTTTCGGGAAGATGATGACAGCCTGAATCTTGCATTTGCTTTGACGAACGCCGGAGATGAATATATGAACTCCGGAAAGCTGGAAAAGGCCTATACTTATTTCGAAGAATCTGAAAAGATCTTCCGGGAGCTGGATCAGGAATTCTTTATAGCGATCGTTACCGGTAACCTTGGGATGTTGGACGCCCTGGAAGGCCGGAACGATGAGGCAGAAGATAAGCTTAGGGAAGCCATACAGATGGCTGAGAAATATGAGCAATTCCATTATTTACCTATTTACCTGAACACCCTTTCTAATATGAACCTGGAGGCCGGCCGGGATTCCCTGGCCCTGGAATTCGCACTGATGAGCCTGGATATCGCCAAAACATATGATTTCAAGGATGAGATAAGTGAAGCCAATTACAAACTGGCTGCGATCTACGAAAAACAGAATCGAATTCCAGAATCCTATAACCACTACAAGGAACATATCCTATACAGGGATAGTGTGAAAAATGTGGCCAAGGCCCAGGAAATTTCAGGTTTACGTGCCGATTATGAAATTTCGCAGAAGCAGGCAGAAGTAGATCTGCTTTCAGAACAGCGTAAGAACCAAAGACTTATCAGCATACTTATCGCCGCGATATCGGTCATGCTGGGACTGTTCCTTTTTGGTTTTTACCGAAGGAATAAATTCATTAAAAGAACCAGCTCCATCATTCAAAAAGAGAAGGAGCGAGCAGAACGATTACTCCTGAATATTTTGCCGGAGGATACGGCCAGTGAACTAACCCGCAATGGAAAGGTAAAAGCGAAGAAATTCGATTCGGTAAGCATACTTTTTGCAGATTTTGAGCGCTTCACCTTTAAAGCTGAGAACTTGGCCCCGGAGAAACTGATCAAGACTTTAGATTATTATTTCTCTCACTTCGACGGGATCATGGAAAAATATGGTATTGAAAAGATCAAAACCATTGGCGACAGTTATATGGCAGCCAGCGGCCTGCCTTTCCCACATGAAGATCATGCGCACAGAATGATACTGGCAGCTTTTGAGATGCTCGATTTCGTAAATGAGACCAAGGAGAAGAAGCTATTCAAGAATGCTGATTTTGAAGTGAGGATCGGCATCAACTCCGGGCCCGTTGTGGCAGGTGTCGTAGGCACTAAAAAGTTCGCCTATGATATTTGGGGAGACGCGGTGAATATAGCAGCCAGGATGGAGTCACATTCTGAAATTGGAAAGGTGAATGTTTCAGAAAATACATATGAACTCATCAAAGAGCAGTTCCAATGTGAATATCGCGGGGAAGTAGAAGTAAAGAACCACAGGATCCTTAAAATGTACTATGTGAACCAGGCGCGCCAGTCCTATTCCCAAAGCACTTTGGAGACCCTAACTTCAGAAAACGAACTCTAATCCTATTATCTAAATAAAAAAGAGACCACAATTAATGTGGCCTCCTATTATATATCTTCCAAATCTGATCGATCATTGGAGTTTCAATTCTTTTAAATAATCGATGGATGCTTCCAGTACCGGATCCTGGTTATTGATGAAATCATCTACCGTTTTTTTAACCAATATATCTGGCTGGATTCCATATCCAACAAATTCCCGGCCATCAGGATAAGTATCCTTCTTTGTACAGATCCTGGCCGCTGCTCCTTTTGGTAATTCAAAGACGAATGGCTGGCCGGTACTACCAAAACTGGGTTCTCCTATTTTGATGATATGATCCTGGTTCTCGGTAAAGATCAGAAAATCTTCTGCCGCTGATGCCGTATTGTGCCCAAGAAGAACAACGATGGGAATCAAAATACCCTGTCCAGGCTCCTCTATTTTCCAGGGCTGGTTTTCAAAATCGTGCATCAAAAGATCCTTCCCTGCAAGGTAAGTTTCAGTCGCACCCGGATTCCCGATGGTATCAGATTCCTGCGTCCACCTGCCCCATGCCTTATAAGCGGCAAGATGCTTACGGGTGTAAGACTGGGAACCATATAAAACCGAATCTTTCACAAAATGCTTTAGAATATCAAAGCCAATATTGGTATTCCCGCCCGTGTTGTTCCTAAGATCTATGACCAGGCTTTTTGCTTTGGCTAGTTCAGGAAGTTTGGATTCGAACATAGGGATAATGCTATCATAACCAAAGGAATTCAGCGCAAGATAGGCCGTATTCTTGTCAAGCCACTTAAACTCAAGCAATTCCTGTTTTGGCAAGTTAGGTAGCATTTCTTCTTCCATTGCCTTTTCTCTTTTTAGCGAAAGTTTTCTAATCTCATTGCCCGGGATACGATATTCGATGGTCAGGCTGGTGCCCAACACTCCATGAAGCATCTTGGAAACGCCCCAGTCTTCGAGGATATGATTCGCAGAGGTAGAAATATAGGGCTTAACATGAGCCTTGATATGTTCCTGGACCTCCATTCCATTTACTTTCAAGATCTCGCTTCCAACCGGAATTTCCCTGCTCCCGGTCTTATTTACAGCCGTTACAATCGCCTTCCCATCGATATTGGATAATTTGATCTTATATTTTCCAAAATCGGTATCTGTCAATTGTTTTCTAATGGACTCCGGCATATAAATATCTGTATGCCCGTCTTTCAGTTGTGCACAGAATTTTTCCAGCAAACGATAGTATTCATAATCATTAGAAGTTTGCTGAACCTCATCGATCAACTGAATATAGTAAGCGTCCCAGGCCTCTCTATCCACCTTATCCAGGTAAACGAAATTGTAATTGACTTCCTGCCAGAATTTAGAAAGCCCATACACTTTTTCCGCATTGGTAAGTTGAGCTGGCATTTGGCCATGAGCAAGACTAACGGCCAAAAGCATCAAAAGAAGAAATTTGTATTTCATGATGGTTATTTTTCGAATAGACTCAGCACACGAAATTTTGTTACACTTCTACCAAATTATTTTAATGGAATAGTTTTACCGCTACGTGCACTTTGCATAGCCGCCTGAAGGATTTCCATCACGATCATATTATTTTCCAGTGAACTGAGCGAAAAAGGCAGCACCTCAATCTCCTTGTGCACTAAGGCAGCGAAGTAGGAGAATGGATCATTATAGGGATAAGGTCTTTCTTCCAGATTGAATTCTTCCTGTTCAAAGCCGTCGTAACCTTCTGCAATTCTAAGTCGAAGATCATTTCTATTATCGGCATAGATCGCAGCTTCAAGACCGTAGATCTCCATATCCTTTCTTCCTATGGGCCAGTTCCAGGATGCCTGGATCACACAATTGGAATTTTCATAGGTTAAAATGATAATAGCCTCATCATCTACCATCGGGTTATTGTCTTTTTGAAGTTGCTGGGTTACCGCTGTAACACTCAGGGGTCTTTTGCCATTTTGCAACCAGGTCATCAGGTTAGCCCCATAACATCCAAAATCCATCAGGGCTCCTGCCCCGTTTTGTTCAGGATCGAGCAACCAATCGAGAAATTCTTCATCGATTCCCAGTTTTCGTGGTCCTTTATGCCCATCTCTAACGATCACTTTTCGCATCTCACCAATTCTTCCTTCTTCCAGCATTTCTCTGGCTTTATGATTGGAAGGATACCAGGTGGTTTCGTAATTGGTGAGTAAATGAATATCGTGCTTTTTCGCCAGTTCTTCCATTGCCCTGGCATGTTCAAGACTTACTGCGAGTGGCTTTTCAACCATGACATGAATGCCTTTTGGCGCAAAGAACTCCACGACCTCCAGGTGCTCATAGATCGTCCCGAATGCCGCGACCGCTTCTGGTTCGCTATTATTGACGAGCTCTTCCATACTTTCATAAACAAGGTCCATAGAAAATCCATGCTGCTTCGAATACCGTTCGGCGAGCTCCCGGTTTGGTTCTACAATTCCCACTATTTCAACATCGCCCGTATTTTCCCGGCCCAGTATCCAGTGAACATGGGTATGGGTAAGGCCAATAATAGCCAGTTTTAAAGGTTGTTTGTTAGACTGGCAATTCATCTGGATAGGAATCACCAAAAGCAGGATCATGCTGGTTAATATATGTTTCTTCAAAATAATATGGAATGAATGATTCGGAAAGATATTAAAATAAGGCTAACAAGCGATCACCTTGCAGCAAGGAGAACCAGGTCCTTTACGTCTTCGGGGTTGGAAGGATTATCAAGCCTTGTTTTAAATAGAATCTTTAAACTTTGCTTTTTGAGTAAAGCTTCCAGAAACTCAAACTGGTAATAATTGATCTCCATAGATTCTTCTGCAGAATCTGAATATGCAATGCCCGAGCGATCTTCAAAAGCTTCCATGGTGCTTAAATAAAGTACTCCTTCAGGTTTAAGCAATGATGAAATATCACGTATCAATTTTACTACTTCCTCCTTTTTCAAATATGGAATACAGAAGCCGCAAACTATCCCGTCAAATTGCTGTTGCAAACTTAGGATATCTCTGGAATCCATCAACCTGAATTCGGCCTGAGGATTATTTTTAATGGCCAGGGGAATCATATTTTCAGCAAAATCGATTCCCAGAATTTTAAGGTTTTGATTTCGAGAAAGTAAATACCTGGTGAGGTTTCCGGGGCCGCAGCCAATTTCGAGAAGACTTGCGTGCTTTGTTTTCAGCTGGTTCAAAAACTGATCTAATCCCTCATGATAAAGGCCCACATCCATGTATTTGGCCTCATATTCAGCGGCATATTTATCAAAGATATTTCTGGCACCTGACTGCTTTTTCACACTTGGAAAATTTAAATGACACTAACCTATCCAGGGATTCTTATCTAAAAAGGCAATTTAAAAACCCTTTATGCGGTCTGAAAAAGATGCCATAACTAGAACTCACCTAGCTTTTTCTGTTTTAGCACGAAGTCTGCCGGTTATCGTCCATCCTGTACCTATACCAATAAGCATTCCCGCAAGAATTGAAAAATGTGCCTGGTCGAATGAATAACCAATTAGAAAACCAGAAATTATAACTCCTGTGCCAATAATACGAACCTTGTTCATATTTCTTAGTTTTTGGTCTCAGCTCTAGCAAGCTGCGGAGTAGGGACGCCGGTTAGGGTGCTAAGACTTAGATTTGGAATGTAAAATTATAAAATAATTGCCTGCTAAAGAATAATATTGAAAGAAAATTCACTCAATTCGATTGATTATCAATTTCTTAACACTTTATCCAATTCTAGAATCGACGTGATCTGATATTAAACTAAAAAATTTAATTAGCTAATTTTCAACACTTTAAAAACCCTGAAACTTAGTTTAAAGTAAAAGATTTTACTTCAAAATTGGCCATGACAAATACTGGTCTTGTAGGAATTTTAACTTTCTCATCTTCGTAAGAAAAAAAATAAGAATCTCCTGTTGATATTTTATAAGATGCCTAGTAATAAGAGAATCGAAATGGCCTGGGTTGTTATGCTTCCCTTTGTGAAAATAGACTGAAGGGTATTAATCCCTGTAATGGTTTTATAATAGCTCCTTCGCAGAATCCCGAACTCATAACTTGCCAGGTTAAGGACCTTAAATTACACTCCAAACAGTTAGTTTTTTAACTTTACATCACTATAAATCATACATTTTTTTATTTTTGGCCGTTCAAAACGGCAACCAGGTGTTAGCCCCTGTTATTTCTACATTTTAACCAATTTAAAAAATTGATGAAACCTTTTACCTCCCTCTTATTCCTTGTCCTGGGAATGAATATTTACGCACAAAAGACATACGATTATCCTGAAGCACCCAAAGATCCTATCGCCGACACCTATTTTGGCGAATCTGTTGAAGATCCATACCAGTGGATGGAGAATCCGGATGATCCCAGACTGGAAGAGTGGTTAAAGGAACAACGAAAGATAATCAGAAAGCAATCCAGCAAACAAACCAATTACTGGAATTTAAGAGCGCAGATCGCTGCCATGTTCAATATAAGAAGAGAAAAAACAGAGGATTACAGGAGACTTGATGAAAAGTTCCGATCAAAATTCAGCTTTAAATCCGACTGGAATTCATACACCGGCTCCATGGACTTTTTATATAAGCTAAGAACAGAAAAGAACTGGAAAAGACTGTTTCGGGGCAAAGATCTCCTGGAGAATAGAGGTGATCATATCGCCATTAATGAAAGGGTGGTTAACTCTGATGAGAACCTTATCGCGATAAGTGTTTCCATAAACGGGAGCGACTGGGCTACCGGTTACGTATTCGATCTTACCACCGGAACCCAGTTCCCGTATGTTATTGAGAACCTTAGAACCGGTTCAAATTTTGAGTGGAACGGCAGGGATTTATACTACACTTCTTTCGATAAGCCCGAAAAAGGGCGGGAATTACTTGATATCTCAAAGGGGCAAACCCTGTATCGAATTTCAATTTCAAATAGGGATTCCAGACCAGAGCTGTGCTATAAAAATCCAGATACTACTGGAAAGTATAAGTTTAGTTATAATATACAGGAGGAAAAGCTTAGCCTGTATCACTACCTTAAATCAAGGGGAACCTGGTATGAAGCAATTTCTATCGCCGACCTAAAAAAAGTGAATTTCCAGCCACGGAGATTTCTTGTATTTCCTCCTGAAGACGGGGCAAGCCTTAGGATTGTACACACATCAAATGATTCGGTATTTCTTAGAACGAATATCGGAGCACCTAATGGCAAGATTTTACTGGCAAACGTCAACAATCCAAACCAGCTTAGCGAGTTCGTACCTGAATATGATATCAATCTACGTTATGCCAACAAACTGGGAAAGGATAAACTGGCATGCGTTTACAATAAAGATGGCCAGGATATTGCCCTGATTTTTAATTTCAAGGGTGAATTATTGAAAAAAATAGATTTCCCGACAGGAAAAAAATTAAATTATTTCTACGAAAATTCAGATGACGCTGAGTTTACCAACTTCAGTATAAGCTCGTTCTTCCATCCCAATTCACGCTACCAAATAGACCTGAATACTCTGGAATTCACACCTGTTGAAGCACTCTCAGTTCCCTTCAATATAGAAAATCTGGAAACCAGGCATGTAACTTTTAAATCAAAAGACGGTACCGAAATTCCCATGTATATCACCTGTTATAAAGAAACCACTCTTGATGGAAATAATCCGGTTCTCATGTATGGATATGGAGGTTATGGTATAAGAGTGGAGCCTGATTTTAATGAATTAACTGGGTTATTACTGGCCCATGGAGGAATACTCGCTGTTCCCAATGTACGCGGTGGCGGTGCCAATGGCAGCGATTGGGCTCTTGCCGGAAGAGGTTTAAAGAAGCAAAATACCATCGATGATTTTATCGCCGCAGGCGAATATTTGATAAATCAAAAATATACGAGCCCGGAGAAACTGGTGATTTCTGGAGGATCCCACGGTGCATTACTGGTAGAAGCCGCCGCTACCCAGCGACCAGAATTATTCAAGGCTGTGATAGCCGAAGCCGGTCCTTATGATATGCTGCGCTTTAATAGATTTACAATTGGAAGCAGCATCATTAATTTAAAGGAATTCAGCAGCCCAGACAATGAAGAAGGCTTTAAATACATTAGATCCTATTCTCCATTACACCAGCTCAAAAAAGGTCGTAAATATCCCAATACTCTTTTGATCACCGGCGACACCGATGATCGTGTACCGCCTCTGCATTCCTATAAATTTTTAGCTAGTCTGCAGGAAAAAGGAGATCCTTCTGGCCTTTACCAGTTATATATCACTCCTGGCTCGGGCCACGGAGGAGCCTTATCACCAGAAGATGCAGTAGAGAAATTCCTGTTTGAATACTATTTTATGTTTGAGCAAATGGGAATCGAATTGTAAGATGAAATCTTAAGGTCATAGCTCTAGCTACCTGGCAGCTTAAAGTTCTAGACCGGCCTGGTACTGCATGTCATAAAATCGCTGCAGTAGAATGGCCTCCCTAGGTTTATAGAAAAAATTTTTTCTGAAACAGAAGAGGTTATATCCTGGATTTCAATTCTTATTTCCTGAATTCTGGTAATTGCGACAGGCGATACATCAGGATGGCAGCTCTTTTTGCCTGTTTTGATACCATGTTAAGATTCCCGGTCTCATTGATGGTATGGTCGTCGTCACCGCTGAGCCCCAGCCCATCTGCAGCCATCTCTACATGCCCGGCAGTAAAGGAAATATCAGCTGCGCCGGCATTCCGGGGATTCACGGCATATACCTTTCCAAAACCGAGTTCCTGGCTAATTTCATCATAATATTCCAGTAATTTCTCGTTCCCCGCGGCTCTAGCCAGTGGTGGATAACCCCCATCATCAAAACTAAGAATGGCCTGGGTTTCTGGATAATTCTTTGAAACGATTTCGTTCATTATCTTTTTGGCTCTATCTAACTGGTCAAGGGAAACAGCCCTGATATCCCCGCGGATTACGGCTTTTTGTGCCACAACATTGGTCTTCCCAAATGCGGTTCCTCCAGTCCCGTCTTCCTGGACGTCAACAGAAGTACCTCCAAGTATAAAGCCCGGGTTAAAAGTCAGGTTCTCTTCAGAAGAAAGCTGCTTAAAAAATTCATTCAGGATCCTGGAAGCCTCATAAATAGCTCCCGCACCTACCTTCTCGGTAAAAACCTGGGAAGAATGGGCCGCGTTGCCACCAACCTCGAGTTTCCAGCTGGAAGAACCTCTTCTAGATATTACAATGGTTTCCGGATTTCCATCACCATTCTCAAAACCAAGGGCCACATCTGCACGTTTAGCGGCATCTACCAGGTCTTCCTTGGAAAGTTCAATTGGAGACCCGCTTTTTTCCTCGTCACCGGTCATCACGATCTCAACCGACATTTCGTCCAGAACCCCGGCATCTTTGAGGGCCTGCATAGCCAAAATTATAACCACATCTCCACCTTTCATATCGGCGACACCGGGAGCCTTCATGATAGAATCGTTTAGCATGCTGGAACTTTGAAAAGGGCTGTCCAGCTCAAAAACGGTGTCCAGGTGGCCGATCAACAATAGTCTTAACCCCGGTTTTCCTTCATGCGTAGCGATCAAGTGCCCTGCCCGGCCATAGGAATCACCGGATGTAAGTTGAGTTTGAAAACCCAGTTTGTCAAGTTCCTTC
Source organism: Christiangramia oceanisediminis (assembly GCF_022570735.2). Classification (GTDB taxonomy): domain Bacteria; phylum Bacteroidota; class Bacteroidia; order Flavobacteriales; family Flavobacteriaceae; genus Christiangramia; species Christiangramia oceanisediminis. The sequence continues at coordinate 623,864 of NZ_JANCNS010000001.1, forward strand.
TGAAATAGTTTACCCACTTCACGAACTCCTTCGAAATTCATTGTACCACTATTGATATTAACCGCTTTTTCTAGCAGTTTCAGCGAAGCATCTGTATGCTTATCTACAGCCTTTACGATCTTTTTTTCAGATTTAGATAACTGTGAGAATAGCTGTTGATTTAAACCAAAAGTGAATAAAAAACATATAACTGGGAGACAAAACCTTGAAGTCATTGGATTGATTTTTTAGCTCTTAAACATACAAAAACCAATGATATAAAGGGAATCGCGCCGTTTAAAATATAATAATGCTGTTATGTCATCGCTCTTAATGTGACCAGGCATTTCTCAACCTCCTCTTCGGTATTGATCACCGAAGGTGTTAGCCTTGCATAACTTTTCCTGTAGGGAGAAGAGCTCGCAATGATATTCCTTTCATGCAGTTTTGATACGATCTCATCCGGGCCAAGGCCATCTACCTCAAAACAATTGATGGCTTCGGAATATTTATCAGACATCGGTGTTAGCAGTTTCGCATGAGGAATTTCAGCAATTCCCTCTTTCAAAAGACTGTTAAGCTCTTTGCTTCTCGAAACTATATTTTTCTTTCCCAATTCTGAATGCATTTCAAAAGCCTTATGCAGGGACCACCTATGTTCGAATGCATGGAAGCCACCCGGACTGTTCAAATCACTGAAGGTGATCTGATCTTTTGGCACAAAACCAAGCCATTCCCCATAAGCCATAGAGAAGGCAGGGATCACCGGCACTACCATCTCCTGCGCCTCCCTTTTTGCCCAAAGAATACCGGTTCCTCTTGGACCAAATAACCATTTATGACAACCAGCTACCAGGAAGTCGCATCCCAGTTCCCTTACATCAATATCATCCAGTCCAAAGGCATGAACACCGTCCACCGCGAAAAATATTCTGTTATTCTCGTCCCGTGACTGATTTTTTTCTCTTACCAATTCGCTGATCTCCGATATGGGGAGTTTAACGCCAGTACAGGAATGCACCCAGGTAACGGCCAGCAACCTCGTCCTGGAACCGATGTTATTAGCAATACGGCTTAAAACCTCATCGCTGGAAACTTTAGAAGGATCTTCATAAAGATCAATCCTTTTGATACTGGCTCCACTCCTTTCGGCACTGAATTCAAGCGCCTTTTCAGTGGAATAATGATCATGGGTGGTGGTAAGGATCTCCTCACCCTGCCGTAATTTCATCCCGGTATAAAGTATTCCAAGTCCCTGGGTGGTGCTATCTGTAAGCGCAACTTCAGAAGGATCGGCATTCAGGTATTTTGCAGCAGCAGCTATCACCCTGGGTTCTGCAGTTTGGAAATTTTCTTCCCAGTATTCAGCCGGGTTTTGATCAAAATTATTCCGATGCCGTTCGATCTCATCCTGTATCGGTTTGGGGTGTGAGGCCAGTAACATCAAAGCCATATGGGTTTTCCCAGTTTCCAGATCAAACATATTCCGAAGATCAGACCAGCTTTTCAGTTTATAATCAGATTGATACTTTTCCAGGGAGGTTTTTGGGTCAAATGCGCCAAGAGCCGGCAATCCTATACCCGCTCCTATCGCCAGGCCGGTACGGTTGAGAAATCTACGCCTATCCATAAGAAGATTTTTATAAAATAATCTTTCAATTTAAGCATTAAAGACCTAACAACCAATCAATTATACCAGTTAATTAACCGCTAAGCTGTTATAGATCAATCATTTATTTCTCCGGGATAGTCCCTGTAAAATTATCAGGGCACTGTAACAATTATGGATTACGAAGTATTGTTTCCATATTTTTCCCTTTTGCCAGTTCGTCTACCAGTTTATCCAGATATCTCACCTGTCGCGTGAGCTCGTTATCGATCTCCTCGATTCGGTATCCGCAGATCATACCTTTTATGAGGTGAGCATTCGGATTGAGATTTGCTCTTTTAAAGAATTCTTCAAAGCTTACTTTCTCATCGATCAACTTTTGCTGCATCGACTTATCAAAACCAGTAAGCCATTCTATAACCCTGGTCAATTCGGCTTCAGTCCTGCCTTTTTTGGTGACCTTGGTTACATAATGCGGGTAAACCGAACCAAATGTCAACTTTGCGATTCGTTCGTTATGTTCTTGCGTGGTTTTCATATTACAGGATTTTTGGCCTTCATGCCTATTCAGAACTATTCTCTACACTTTTTAAAAAATCACTTATCACCAATGAAACCTTTTCTGGTTGATCAACGACCGTGGAATGCGCGGCATCCTCTATGATCTCAACCCTTGCGTTTTTTGAGAGCTTTTGGTATTCATACATGGTTTCCGGCCTGGCTTCGTCATATTCCCCCGCAATAAAAAGAATGGGTTCTTCAATTTCATCCAGATCATCGGTTCGATCAAAATCAAGTAAGGTTCCGGTGGCTGTAAATTCTGTTGGTCCCCACATATAATTATAGACTTCAGAATTGAATCCGCCTACGCCTTCACATTCAGCAACCGGTTCTCTGGGCCAGCTCCGTCGAGACAAATGTTGGCTATAAAATGAATCAACAGCGGCAAGGTAAACCGGTTTTGAATACTCTTTTAAAGCTTCATATTTCCTTATGGTATCCTGGACAGGCTGTGGCATTTGAGATAATAACAACCGGGCATCATCCATCCAATCCCTGGTACTTAGCAAAGGGCTGGAAAATATTACGGACCTGACTCCCTTAGGTTCCCGTGTGATCATATATTCGCTCAAAAGAGCGCCACCCCAGGATTGTCCAAGAATGTGCAATTCTTCCAGGTCTAATTCCTCTCTGAGGATCTCGATCTCATCGACAAATCGTTCCCTGCGCCAAAGCATGGTATCCTGTGGCCGGTCTGAACTTCCCGAGCCCAGCTGATCATAGAAGATCACCTTTCTTTCATCTCCCAAACGCGAATAACCGGGCATCATGGTGCAACTCCTGGAACCGGGGCCCCCGTGCAATATGAGTAAGGGTGTCTTTTCACCTTTCCCCACTACCTTATACCAGATCTTACCTCCTTCTACTTCCACAAAACCTTCAGTAGGGACTTCCTTCCTGCAGGAACTGCATATCAAAAATAAAAATATGGTCAATAAAATTCCGGTTGCAGATCGTCCTGGACTTAGCATTTTCGATTTTAATTTAGATTGAAAATAAAGATAACAGCTTATTGACATAGTAACTCGATGAGAAACCAATTTATGAAATTCAGCTAAATAATCACCTAAATCTGAACCGACTGAAAACCTGTTTTTTTTAAAAAAATCTTACTTAGAGACCCAAAGAATCACCATATTTTCAACCAACCAATTTTCTTTTTAAGTATCTTTATTACAGTACTTTAACACTGGTTAAAATGAAAAATTCAGCCAAATTTTCGGTACTGTTATCGTGTATAATAGTGACCGTATCCTGTTCAACAGACTCACCAGTTCAAAATCAAATTTCAGACTTATCTCCTATCAATTCAGGATCCGACCAACCTGAAAATATAGCAACTGGAAATGAAGAAAATAGTATAAACTACTTTTTTGGATTTCTGGATGGGGATGGCAGTTCCAACACATACCTGGATAGGCCAGTTGATGAATTTGATAACCAATTATTTATTGGTAGATGGAAGATCACAAAACTTGGAATAGACAACAATAACGACGGTACTATAATGTACTATAACTATGAAGATTTTGATCACAAAAACTGTGGAGAAAGCTTTTTACAATTTAATATTGACGGAACTGTTTTTGAAAATAGTTACTACAGCAATGCTGGAGAATGTACCTTATTTTCAGAAATTGATACCTGGGAATTGATCGAAACCAACAGGTTTAAAATCTATGTTTACGATAATATTTATCTGCTAAAGGCAACAAAAACCGAATTAGTATTGAAGTACGACTGGATATTTGAAAACTCTCTTTACGCTCCAATGCAGGTATATTATCATTATCAAAGGGATAAGTCTTTGGAGGACTAGTTTTGAACCAAACTCAAATTAATTCAAACATTTTAATCCTTTAACCTGATCTCTGAAATTTATCAAAGGTGGCTTTAAGAGTAAAAAATAAGAAAGGGTTGCAACAACCTCAAAACCTCCTCTGAATTCGCTTTTGAATATTTATGCTCTTCAATATATCTTTTTATTTCCTGGAGGTCCTCACTGCTTTTTATAAGGTTGAATTTAGAGGTGTATTTAAAAAAAATTGGTTTGGAGGTTGGCTTATGAAAAATATCGGTTATTTCGGTATGCCTTGGATCTTTAAGTATCTTTTCGTGATACAGCCTGATCACCTCTTCCTTTTCACCTTCCAGTACCTGGAAAAATCGTTCGGTTTCTTTAGAATAAAGGAGCAATCCCTGTATCTTACATTCATTATTATGCCTGGCTGTCACTTCAAATATCTGGTTGACCACATCGTCGTCGAGATCTTCTGCCACACTGGTGTAGCAAATGGTATAGGGTAATTTCATTCTAAAAATATTGGTTGGTTTTTAAAATTAACCATCCACGGCATGGAAAACAAATTTTTAGCTCCCACAACTTTATTATCGCTTATCTATAAAGATGATTGGCAGGTATTCCAACAACTATCCTAAATCTGCTCTACAAAATCTGAAAAGACCTCTTTATGTTTTTCCAAATCAAGGTCTGGAGATACCGAAACCCTCGCGATATAATCCTTATCGGCCTCTTTGGTGGTTCCCTGGGTTGAAGTCGCCGGGATGGTCCAGTAACAACCTTTTAACTGACCATAACTCACGCAATATTTGCTTTCGTTGGGAATACGGCTTATCATCATATCGATGAGCTGGTGGTTAAGAGCTCTTTTATAGGTTTCCCGTTCTTCAGCAGATTCGCCTTTAGTAGGCAGATCCAGAGAAAATACCGATGGTGTAAAGCCTTCTTCGGCCAGTTCTTCAGAAACAAAATTGATCCTGGCCTCCGGAAGAGTACTCTTTATATGATTTACAAATTCCCTGGTATTCTTATAGGCATCCCTGATTCTCTGATTCATAGAGGGCAGCTGTTCAGCCAGTATTTGAACCTGTAAGGCAGTCGCCTCGTTGTCACAAAGCCTGATATGTTTTTCTAGTTTATCCATCAAATAGGCCGCCTTGCTGTTGGCGACACAGTAACCGGCTGTACACTTTCCTCCGCTGGGAAATTTAGAACCACTAACGTAGGATAAAACCTTTACACCAGATAAGATCCCATCTTCCCCACAAAACTGAACATTTGGGCAAAAGGTTTGATCAAGTATGAATACCGGTTCAATCGCCGGTTCTCCAGACGGCGTTTTTCGTTGCTGGCTTAAAGCCTCTCGCAATTTATCCAGGTTTGGTACCTCTACTCTTGGGTTGGTTGGGATCTCTGCGATGATATAAGGTACGGCATCTTCCTGCGCCACCTGTTCCAGCACTTTTGCTGTGCTTTGCACCATGTCGTTATCACGATCAACCGGCAGATCAAGAATCTCTACATTTTCAAGACTTGAAGCCACCCGCCTTGCCTGGTCGTTAGTCCCGCCGTAGCAATTTGGGGGCACGATTATTTTGATAGCCTTACCTGGATGTTTCTCCTGTGCTTCATCAATTAGGCCCATCATGATCGCATATTGAACCGAGAGCCCGCAGGAACCCAAAATTACTTTTGAATTCGTGGCCGTGATCTTATGAACCGAATCTATTACGCTTCTTTTATTTGCATCAAAATCGGAACTTTTATCTGAAATGGGTTTTCCTATAAACTTCCTTAGAGCGATATGACAATCGGCCGGGGTCATGGCGATGGTCTCCCTTCTTCTCACATGCTGAATTTCGGAAATATAGGCTTCGTTCCGGTCTCCATTCACCACGATAATGCTTCCCAGTTCATCCTGCAGACTGATGTAAAAATCGATTTTGGAATTCAGGTTTAGATCTCTCAGGTCATCTCCACTGGAAATGAAGACATTACTACCATCAAAGTCTGTAATCTCTTTTATCCCATCTATTTTATTCACTTCAAAATCATAGCCATAAACTTCCTTTATGGTTGCGAAATCGAAACATTCAGGTAATTCACCCCTATAAATGATACGGGTCTTGCGCTGATCGAACAGGTTCTTTCTTAAAACAGCCAGCACTGGTGCCATTTTGGATGAAAAGGCGATTACATTTTCTGGTTTTAGACGATTCGTTTTGGCAATACCCCATTCCAACACAGAGGATAATGGATGCCCTAGGCGAATGTAATCAAAGGCCGTGGGTAGTTCTGCCAGAGAGCTGCCTCCTGCCTCAGATTTTTTATACAGGTTTTCGAACCTGTCAAGAAATTCTGTTTTAGCCAGGCTCTCATTGTAAATATCCAGCCTGTGAGTGGTTAATTTTAACCAGTCTTCCGGCATGTTCTTCAATACATCCTCTAAATAGGCATACACCTTTTGCGCTTCCATATCCTGTTTTTTAAATCGGCGGGGAATATAGCTGAATTTGCTTGTTTTAAAAAGCCCGGTGAGCGCTTTTTTCGGGAGGTAAGCCAAAAAGAAATGCCCCGGGTTCCTAAGCCAGGGCATACTTCACCAGTTTTCAGAAAATTACCGTATTTGCATGCTTATTTCATTGTTTACTGGATCTTCTTGATCTCCCTCAGGTTATTTTCGAACAGGAACTTGCCGAGTTCACTGCCATGTCTTTCACCAACTTCAACACCTTGCCGGAAATCATAACCTGCATAGACCCCGAAAATGCCTTTCTCAGAAGCCATTTCTGAAAAAGTCTTTATATGCCTGCTAACATCCGGTAGATAATACGGACTGGTGATCTCCACGTCAGCGATATCGCTATGAAAAAAGGCCCTGAATATTTCTGCCGCTGCTCCGCCACAATAAGCATTCGAAGGTGGAAATGTTGGATTAGGAGGAGTAGGAATAGGTGAAGAAGGAGACCAGTTCACATCGCCAATCGTGGCATCATTCCCGTCTACGTCTCCAGCCCTGATAGCAGTTATTGGTCGCCAGAAGGCGTAATAAAACTTCTCTTCGAAAGAAGCTATATAGGAGTCGATAACCGACATTTGAATAAGGCCTATGAGCCTTGCCGCTTCCCAGCCATCAAGTTTTCTTTCCTCCACCAGGCTACGTGTTAACCTGTTCATGGAGCTGGACGAAGTTTCTCTCCAGAAGAAACTAATCTGGGTTTGCTCCGGGGTGCGCAATGGACAATTGTTACAACCCAGCTCCTTCACTTCATTATAATCTGCCAGGTATTCATCTGAATTAATTGCATAGGGAGCCTCATCCATAAACTGGTCGCTGGAAAGGATCCCGAAAGGTGTGAGTTCGCCAATATTGGCTCCAAAAACCGCATTCACCGGCCACATGGGTGTAGGGAAAGCGAAGGGAGGATAATTGGCCTGGTAATCACCAGGCTCCGAGCCACCGGAGTAAGAAGTAAAACTGAATACAACATCCCCTGCTCTTTTTGCCAGCATAGCCTGTGCTGCATCCTTCCCAATTTGAATCCCGCGTGATTTGAGTTCCGAATCCTCAATAGACGAAAGCAAAGTGCTTAGCTGTTCGTTTGCAGCAGTAGTGGCGACAGGATAGAGAGTTGCGATCATATCCCTGGCAGCCTGGGAAACAGCCGCATCTGCAATAGAATGAATGTTCTTTTTGGTTATCCCGTCAAAATTCGCGTTGGAATTATCCAATGCATAGGTTTCATACTTTGGGATCACGTTGTTCAAAGCATCATGCATAGCGATTGTAACCATTGCATAGATCTTAACTTCTATAGGTTGAGGAAGCTGCTGATCCAGATACTCACTTAACAACTCGTTCCATTGAAGCACAACCTCATTGCTATAGGAATTGATCATTCCGTTGTTGAAATTCTGCACTTTAGCGTCTGCAGCATAGAATAAATCAGAACCTTCCGGTTCAATGGAATCATTCTCACAGGATATCATCCCAATGAAAATGAAAAGTCCTCCAAAAATCTTAATGGTTGTTTTCATAATTAAAAATTTAATTGTTAGAATATTGACAATGAAGGGCTTGTCTATGCAAAATTCGAATTAATACTTCAAATAGAAGTGGTAAGAAAGCGACATGGTTACACAAAAAAGAAAGACCAGAACAGGTTAAGGTATCTGGTCTTTCTTGAAATAAAGCTTGGATGCCTCGCACCCACATTATTCAAAGTCTATAATACTTTCTTTATTTCCCTTAGGTTATTCTCGAAAACATAATTCCCAAGTTCTTTTCCCTGTCTTTCCCCAACTTGCACAGCGTGACGGAAGTGATATCCTATATAGATCCTGGATATGGCTGTTTCATAAGACATTTGTGAAAAGGTTTTGATATGCCTTTCAACTCCTGGTAAATAGTAAGGGCTTATCAAATCAAGATTTAGCTGGTCGCTGTTGAAAAACGACTTAAAAACTGCGGCAGCAGCCCCTCCCGCATAAGCGTGAGTGGAGGGATATTCGGCTGTTGGAGGAGTAAAGAAACTGGAAGTCCAGTTAACATCTCCAACGGTTTCATCTACCCCGTCAAAATCACCAAGGCGAATTGCACTCACTGGTCTCCAGAATTTATAATAGGCCTTGCCCTCAAAGGAAGCGATATAGGCATCTACTACGGCCATTTCAACCAAAGCAACCAGCCTGGCTGCTTCCCAGCCGTCAAGTTTTCTTTGTTCAATCAGGGTCCTGGCCAGCCTGTTCATGGAACTAGAATTGCTCTCGATCCAGAATGCACCAATTTCGGTTTGCTCTTCAGTTCGCATCGGGCAGTTCACGCAGCCCAGGGTTTTGGTTTCATTGTAATCGGCTATATATTCCTGTGAATTTAGAGGATACTGAGGTTCATCCCTGAACTGATCTCCAGAAAGGATCCCAAAGCCTGGCAATTCTCCCATATTAGGGGCATAAGCCGCCTTTTCTGGCCATATTGGGGGATTAGCCAGTAAAAATGGCATAAAATCCACCCTGAATTCTCCTGGTTCTGAGCCTCCGTAATAACTTGAAAAAATTAAGGGGAAATCTGTCGCTCGTTGACCGAGCATGGCAGCGGCCGCATTTTTACCTATTTCAATTCCCCGGGATTTCAGTTCGGAATCTTCGATCCCCTCTAAAACAGAAGCCAGCTTAGCATTTGCAGCTCCCGTAGATGGAGGATAAAGCTGCACCATCATATCCCGTGCTGCCTGGGAAACGGCAGCGTCTGCAATAGAATGAATGTTCTTTTTGGTGATCCCGCTAGCATCTACCTCAGAATTGTCCAGGGCATAGGTCTCATATTTTGGCACTACGTTATTTAGGGCATCATGCACAGCAATAGTCACCATTGCGTAGATCTTGGATTCGGCTGGTAAGGGCAAGCTATTATCTATAGATTGAGCTAAAACTTCATTCCACTGCAACACTACAGAATTGCTGTAAGAATTGATCATTCCATTGTTGAAATTCTGCCCTTTAGCGTCGGCGGAAAACAAAGCATCGGCACTCTCCGGCTCGATAGCATCTTTTTCGCAGGATATCAGCCCAATGGACAGCATGAATCCTCCTAATATTTTAATGATTGATTTCATAATTGAAAAATTTAAATGATGTTAGAATTTTGACAATGAAGGGCTTGCCAATGTAAATTTGAAGATTTAAAATCACCTCTCGGTGGTAAAAAAACGACATCATTTAAAGCTTTGATCAGCGCAATCCCAACGCCCTTTCAAGTGACCGGGATTCTTCCACGAGGAAACCTTTTGGGGTAGAATTCGTAAATTCTTTATAATCCCTTACCAGGTGCTGATAATCGTTATATCCAAAATTAATCGACACGTCAAGCCAGTTAGGCCTAAGGTTTTCAATGCCCAGGTAGTAGGTTTTGCTGAATCTAGCGATACGGGCAAAATATTTAGGGCTTACCCCTACGTAGTCGCGGGATTGTCGTTCAAACTGGCGAATAGAAAGGCAGGCTTCCCTCGCCAGCCAGTCCAGGTTGCAATTACTGGTATTTCGAAGCATATAATCGAAGATCCTTTCGGTTCTTCTCAAAGGAATTTTAGGACTTGCGGTTAGTTCTATTAAAAATAGTTCTATAATACCGATCATCTCCTGCAGGTTTTCACAACTGCCAAGCCTGTTATTTACCTCTCGTGCCTTTTTTGGATAAACCGCCTCCAGGTCTACAACCTGGTCTATAAGCAGGCTAAAGGGGATTCCTGTTAAACGATGCAAAGCTCCCGGTTTGAAAACCACCAGAATGATGATAATTTCGCTGTTCAAACTTACCCGGTCTATGCGCCTGGTATATTGCCCCGCTATTACCGATCTGGGTCTTATGACCTTTAGCGGATCATATGCAAAATTGACTGTCTCGGCGCCTCGGGGATAAAAAATGATACATTGCTCGGGATGTGGCGGATAAGGCTTTGGAAAGGGCTTCATTCCCGGTGGAATGACAAAATGACGAATCCTGTACAGGTTTACGTATTCCTGTAAAGCCTTACATGGATCGAGATTCTGGAAGATCATTTACCCCTACGCTAATGATTTTCAACAAATTAAAAATCACTTAAAATTACGCAAATAGAGGATTCCCTCTCAGGAGGGAAAACAATAAATTTTCACCTTAAAGAGTTGGATTTTGAAGATTTAGATCGATTTATAAACTATAGATCATTGCGGCAGCGAAAGGCAAAGTGATCAGGGCCGAAATGAGCGCGGGCTTATGCCAGCTTTTCTTTTCGAATTCGGTTTCCCGGCCTATATAACGGTTCCAGAAAAATTCGTTCAGAATTACACCTCCCAGGATATTTAAGGGTATTCCTAAATTGGTTTGAAGCTCTACCGTATTCAATGTAATCGCGGTCCCTATAGTAAAGATGATTCCAAAAACAAGCACCTCTATCCTGGCCTTCTTCTCCCCCAGCTGCTTGAGGTTGCTCATCAGGATCACAGTCCCGAAGATGGTTGAAAACATCACCGAAAAGATATAGATAACTCTTTTTGAATATAGCCTGGGCAGGTTTTCCTGTGCCGATCTTTGCTCTGATACCTGGGATTGGTTTTCTGTCATCTTCGATCAAAATTTGAGGATGCAAAAATACTCTTTTTAAAAGGAACTTTCAATCCACCCCATTAGAGAAATAAAGGAACTATTTTTCCTTCTGGCAGGCCGGGCAAAAATAGGTGCTTCTACCAGATATCTTCATCATTTCGATCTTCCCGTTAGCCTTTGGACAATTGGCTCCAGGTTCGCGATGACCGGTTAGGTAATTCTCAGGCAGGCTTTCACCTGAGGCCCTGCGATCGCTAACCGTTTCCAGAACCTCGATCATTTTAGCATAGAGTTTATCCACTTCATCTTCTGAAAGATCGGACGGACTCGTTTTTGGATGTATCTCTGCCTGGAACAGCATTTCATCGGCGTACATATTCCCAATACCCGCTATAAGACTTTGATTAGTAAGCGCTCCCTTGATACTTCCCCGTTTTTTATCCAGAAGTTTTCGGAATTCAGCTTTGCTGAAGGCTAGTGCATCCTTCCCGATGGAATGTTCTTCTAGAAAATCATCCATGCTATCGGTTAGATATATCTTACCTAGTTTACGTGCACAGATAAAGAACAACTTGGCAGCATCCTCGAACATCAGGTAAAAGGCCGTGTATTCTGGCGGATCATCTTCATGCGAAAAATCGAATTTCCCGGTCATTCCGAAATGAAAAACCAGGAATTTGCCATTTTTCATTTCCAGGAAAAGATATTTCCCGTGCCGAATGGCCTGGGAAATTTCGGTACCTATAAGTTGTTTTTCTGCTTCGCTGGCCGAAACCTCTAGCAATTTTGGTACTGGCACGTGTACAGACCTGATCTTATTATGAAGAGCGGTGCCATCTACATATTTCTTATAATAGGATATTTCTGGTAATTCCGGCATGATGGTTCTTTTTTCCAATTTAGTAAGATGCCGTGAGAAATTCTTTTAAGGCTTTATTAAAAAAGAGAATCCAATTTAGCTTTTGATCTCCTGGTTTAACTGCCGGGCTTCCTGCCGGGCTTTTTTATCCTTTTCAGTCCCAATTGCAATACCAATGCCCATCCCAATTGGAATTCCAATTCCTATAAATGCAGTATTACCCAGGAAAGAAGAAAAAGCGACACCCAAAGGCAATCCAAAGACCGACATCCCTAGTGCCAGCCACATGTTCCGGTAATAGTTCACCGGCACCAGTTTGGCTTGCCTTTCCAGCAATTTCAAAATAGCATGTTTTTGTTTATTTAGGAATTTTAACTCCTTTCTATTGGTTTCAAATTTCGCATCATTCAATTGATCGATATGATTGTTCAACTGTGAGACCAGGTTTCCAGGAAGTTTACGTTCTTCCAGTTCATCGATAAGGCGAGAAAGCTGAAAATATTCAGCCTCAATTTTTGTTTTTGGTTCGTCATTGATAGGCCTCCTTATCTTATTTAACTTCATGGCTACAGGCTTTTGAAATTGAAATTTAATGAAAAGGTAAACAAATCAAACATTAGATAACAGGGGAATAGTCCCGGGAACCAAAGCCAGAAGAGTCCTTGATCCTTAGTAACTAGATCCAAATGCTCAAATCAAGCACCTCACCTTCCTGCAATCCGGCGCGTGAGCGGATATCGGCTTTAATGGGCAGCAGGTAAGTTTGTATTTTCGTATCGAACCAGATCGCGGTCTCCCACCTAAACCTGTCCAGGCCGGCGGTCACCTTCATTCTACCCCAGCCTTCTTCCTGCCATTTCAGGTTATTCCTGATCTCTTCTGAAATTTCCTTCGGAAGGGACACAAAGAACCAGCCGCCTTTGCCTTCATATTTCCATAAAGTTGCTGAAAATTCATATTTGATCTGTGCCTGCACCTTATTTTGATATACTGAAAGTCTTTTCGAGCACATAATCATCCATCACAAAACCATTACCAATATCCTGTACTATGGCATCCACCTGGACAAATCCCATTTTTTCATAAGCCCTTATGGAATTCGAATTATACTTGTTAACCGTAAGTTTTATTTTCTGAATACCTGAAATGCCGGCCTGTTCCTTTAGGAACTCGAGAGCCTTTTTACCAATCCCCTTGCCTCTTTGAGATTTCAATACATAAATCTTGCTTAGGAAAAGGTGATCCTTTTCAAGTCTGTACGAAAGGTAGCCTACAGGCTCCTCGTCCTGCTCCAGGAGAAAATACTTTACAGCCTGATCCAGTTGTTGCCTGATCGCAGTTGCCGACTGGAATTTATCAAGCATATAATCAACCTGGTCTTTTCCGATTATAGGAGTATAATGCTCGGTCCATATTTCCCTGGCGAGGCGAGCTACCGGCTCGATAGTTTTGGTGCCGGTAACGGGTATTATTCTGAACATGGGTTTTAGAGAGATTAAAAATATTGTACCTGGTATTTCTAGTATTGGAAAGTTACTCAAATATTACATAAAATTATCCTGATTTCTTGATTAGGTCGTAGGAAAGCTAAATTGGCCAGATCACCGGCAGACTGCAGGCGATGCGGCGCGGACAGCATCCAGGTTATCGGAGATAAATGGTAAAAGAACAGAAAAACCAGCCACTTCAGCCTTAGATTTTCCAGGTAGGTTTTAAAATTTTGGATTGGACCAGCGGACTAATTTATTCCTTAATCTTAAACCCATAGGGCGCCTTCAATTTCCCGGAATCGTACATATTTATATAGATCGAGATGGTATCGCTGGAATTTTCCCAGTATACCAGGTATATATCCAGAATAGCCTTTCCCATGATCCCATTTTTACTGTTCACAGGACAGCAGCTTCCGGCACGGTGATAGGCAATTTGCTCCCCGTTGGGTCCTGAAAGAGCATTCAGATATCTTCTTTCGTTAAGCGGACCTTCAGAATATTTCGCTCCTCCCACTTCAACCGGGTTATCGGGGCTAAATCCATAGGTTTTATCGCTAGAAACATCGGTTAAGCGAAAGGTTTCTGAATCCTTCAAGATTTGAGGTTCGTTCTTTGACGTCACCCCATTTGAAGCAGTTTTTTCCGGAACCTGTTTTTTAGTCCCGCAGGAGATAAGCAAAAAAATGAAGGTTAGAAGTAGTAAAAGGTTTCTCATCTTTTAATATTGAAAATGAAGTCTTGGGACTATCAGCATTAATAATTCAGGGGTTATATCTCTTTTTTAATTCAGCTTTGTTATCTCAAAATTCGCGATTCTTATCAAGGATTGAGAAATTCTATTTTAGAGTTAGGCTATCCCACATCATAGAGATTAGTTTTTGGCCTTCTGCACTTAAATTCGCATCCATGGACATGGTGATCACCATTATACCTTCGTCTTTTTTACCAATGGACATGATTTCATAAATATTTGTTTCATCCTTGTAGGTTAGCACAGCCTTATCCACATTGACCTCCATCCCGTCATTCAGCTTTTTTACATAATCCTGGCGTTCCAGTTTAAAACCATAATTAATACTCTCTTTAGTGAGTTCATTAAGCATAATTTCATTTAACATCGAGGGACTCATATTGGTATACTCCTGGATCATATATCCAGATCCTTCTCCATTTATCACCATAAATTGAAAAACACCATCGCCCAAATCGATCCTGGAAATTTTATAATCCTTGGGATATGAAAAACTAAAAATCTCACTTTCCAAAGTAAGCGTATCTTTAGTCCTTACATTAAATTTCACCTCTTCCCCATTAATGTTAATACTGTATTCCCTTTCCAGCTCAATATCGAGAACCTCCTCGCCAATAGAGATCGTATAGTCCTGTGCATATGAACTAAAAGTCGATAAGAACATCAAAATCAGGAATAAGTGTCTATTCATTTTCTATAATTTAATTGGTTGTGGTTTAGAGTTAGTCCTAATGGCAATTTTCTTTTTTAATTCCAGGGCATCTTAGGCTGACTTCCTGGAAACCCAAACCTTCTTTACATATATTCCTTGATCAGTTTTGCGGCTTTTCTTTGTCCTCTTTCCTTTGCCAGGGTATACGCATTTTTATTATCGGCGTTTTTCAGGTTTAGATCAGCATTATTCTCTATCAGGAGATCAATGATATCAAGGTATCCATATTTTGCAGCCTCACCTATAGGAAAATCTCCTTCTTCGTCCACATTATTCACATTCGCGCCCTGTTGCACCAAAAACTTCACCACCTCAAAGTGACCTTTAGAAGCGGCGTGTTCCAGTGGTGTTGCGCCATCCATTGCCCTCGCATCAATGTTGGCTCCACTGGCAGCGAGGAACTTCACTATTTCTAAATTATCGTTCATGGCGGCAATACGTATGGGTGTAAAACCACGGAAACCTACATGATTTACATCTGCACCATTTTCAACCAGGAGCTTAACGATCTCGAAATAACCTTCCTGGCATGGAATTTCTATAGGTGTGGAAGTTGAAGGAGGCACATTAATTTCCTGGTTCACATCTGCTCCATGAGCAATCAATAATTTTGAAATTTCATAATTATTGTCAGCTGTTGCCCTCCAGAGCGGAAAAAGCCCGGTGCTGGAATATTCCAGGGGGTCATTTTCCTGTTCCAGCAGTGATTTTACTTTTTCATAATCTTCATTATCAACAGCCTCAAAAAGTTCCTGGGAAAAAGTGCTTATTGTAACTAAAAGGAAAACTAAGAGGGAAAGTCTTTTTTTCATATTGGATGGTTTAAGTTCTAATTTAATGTTTTGGAATTCACAAGGAATAATTACTCTTGCCTGCCTCCAAGGCTCAATTCCGCTGGTCAAGATAACTAAATTTCTTTATAACGGTAAGGTTTGTTAATTACTTGATCATTTTATTTTTAAAATTGACTAGTAGATCATTCCTGATTTACCAGGGTCAAATTATTTATCTCCTTGGTTTTTTCCCAAACTCTGAATTTACTATCTCGTAATAATAATCTCCGTTAGGCCTGATGATGATATAATATCCATATTTCAGGCCGTAGGGCGAAAAAACTTCGGGTATCATTCCTTGCTTATCCTGCTTCCAGTCGATCTTATTCGAATGAAAGTATTTCAGTTTTTCTTTGGGTAATGTGGAGATCCAGTATTGTGAA
This sequence comes from Christiangramia oceanisediminis, assembly GCF_022570735.2. GTDB lineage: Bacteria > Bacteroidota > Bacteroidia > Flavobacteriales > Flavobacteriaceae > Christiangramia > Christiangramia oceanisediminis. Next base: position 639,929 of record NZ_JANCNS010000001.1, read on the forward strand.
ACATCAGCGACCTTCTTCAGCTTTCTAATATAATTACCTTCAAAGATATTCCAGGAAGAACGTGCATTCCTGTTTTGTTCTTCTAAGGTAACGCCGGTTAAAAAATTGATTACTATCAGGTCATCCTCCCCAATTTTTTCCGCATTCATACTATTAAGATAAAGCCTTAAAGCATTGAAAGTTGAATCCTCCAGGCGTCCATATTTCTCCTTTTGAACCCTGATTCCAACTGTTATCGAATCCTTTTCGATATATACTGCAAGGTATTCATTATTCCCAGGTGGCTCGTAGAATTCATTCCTACTCAATTCTTCGCCTTTCTCGGTATAGAATTTATCAATTTTTTCCTGGCTGAAAACTGAGGAAGAAATAAAAATTAAGCAAAAAATTCTTAATATGGGACTCTTCAAAGGCTTTATATTAAAGTGATTCGGAAAATAGACACTCGAAAATTTGAAACAATATAGTATTTTTATACCTAAGGGTGAAATAACTTTTCATGATGCTGAAGCCTTAAACCCACTTTCCTATTTAAGCCTGAATTACCGATATTCGTAAAATCATTTCCATCGAAGGATTAGCGATGAAAAACGACAAACATAAACCCGCTAAAAGAACCAAGAAACCCTGGCCTACTAAAGATGCAATGGAGCAGGTTTATGAACTCAAACTCTGGGGAGGTGACGAAACAGAATTTTATTCGGGTTCCGGCTCTCATGACCCATACCTTATAAACCCTTATGTCAAGGTGGTTTCCAGTTTTTTAGATTCCTTTGATGAGCCTCCGGTAGTATGTGACCTGGGCTGTGGTGATTTTAATGTGGGCAGGGAACTAGTAAAACACTCCGACAGATATATTGGCGTGGATATCGTAGAACCGCTAATAAACTTTAATAAAGCAAGTTTTCGATTTGAAAAGCTGGAATTCCAATGTTTGGATATCGCGAAGGATGCATTACCTTCTGCCGATATTGTTATTTTAAGACAGGTGCTTCAACATTTATCCAATTCTGAAGTACGGTCTATCCTTGAAAAACTGTATGATTATAAATATCTAATATTAACAGAACATATTCCCAGCGGAGATTTTATTCCGAATATAGATATCATTTCGGGGCAGGGAACCCGGCTAAAAAAACAAAGCGGACTGGATCTTACGGCATCTCCATTTAATTTTAAGGCTAAAGAAAAAGAAATCCTTCTCAGCCTGACTTCAGCCGATCACAAAGGGCTTATTGAAACCAGTGTTTTTAGAATTCAATAAGAACAATCCAGGCTGGCGAACATCTAAGCTCAACCTTCTAATACAATGCACAAAAACAGTCTTTTAACAGGGAAAGAGTTCACCTGTCTAAAACTGGAAATTTTATAGTGCTACCTCACTCTGGCTGTACGATCCAAATTAATTCTGAATTTTTATTAAAAATGATTCTAAATAAATTTGAATGAAAAAACATTTCCTATTATCTTCGTGCCTTTATTTAGACTAATTCTAAATGGGGTCATCGGGAAAATTTATAATTCTTTCACTACTTACTTTTTTAAGTAAGGGCTTGTTCGCTCAAGGCAATGAGCTTTCTGGTATTATCTTCGATGAAAACAACGAGCCCGTAATGGGCATCAATGTCTTTTTTCCTGAGATTGGAAAAGGAGCAATTTCAGATGAATCCGGCCAATATGTAATCAGGAATATCCCAAATGGCCGTTACCGCCTAATGATTGAAGGCATGGGATTCAAAGGTCTTGTTAGAAATCTTGAATTTAAAGGGGATGAAAATTTTAAAATCGATTTCGTTCTTCAGGAAAGTTCAGAGAACTTAGGAGAGATACAGATCATTGCCAAAACCGAAGCCGAGAATATTCGAGAGACAGCTTTTGAAGTTTCAGTGATTGAAACTACTCAATACAAGAACCTATCTGGAGACATCAATACACTTCTAAGAACATCTCCCGGTATTAATATTCGTGAGACCGGAGGCCTGGGTTCCGATTTTTCCCTGTCGTTAAACGGACTTTCCGGGAATCAGGTGAGATTCTTTATAGATGGGATCCCAATGGAAAACTTTGGATCTTCACTTAGCCTAAATAATTTTCCCATTAACCTGGTGGAGAACATACAGGTTTATAAAGGTGTGGTACCTATCAACCTGGGAGCCGATGCGCTGGGAGGAGCTGTAAATATCACTACCAGCTCCAGGAAGAACTCCTTCCTGGATGCCTCTTATACTTCTGGCTCGTTCAATACTCATCGAGTAGCACTAAATGGACAGTATTCCAATGAAGAGGCCAGGTATTACCTTAGGTTTCTTTCTTTTTTTAATCATTCAGACAATGATTACGAGATGAAAGCGGTACCGCTTTATGACCTGGAACTAGGTAATTATTTTGGGGAAATAAGCACAGACCGGTTCCATAGTGAATACACTTCAGGAATGGGAAAACTCCAATTTGGGCTTTTTGATAGAACCTGGGCCGATGAGATCGCTATTTCGGCCACATTCTCAAAGAACCGGAACAACCAGCAACATCCCTCGAATAATATTATTCGTGTTTTTGGCGACTTTCATACCCGGGCCGAAAATAAGCTCATAGATGTTCGTTACCTGAAGGAATGGGATAAATTAAGGCTAAGTGCCTATGCTCTCTACGGCGAGATCGAGCAACAAACCATTGACACTTCAAAATATCGATATAACTGGGAAGGCGACCGAATCTTACGTTCAGCGCAGGATATGCGGGGAGAACTTTTTAACAGGCGCTCTCATATTTTCCTGGATGATGAAATCATCCGAAGCAATTTACAGGCAGGATATGACCTCACTGAAAATCATAACCTGGACGCTTCTATCACACAAAATTCGGTAAACCGGGAAGGTTATGACCCGGTTAATGAATTTAATACGGCTATTGAATTTCCGAATGCCCTGAACAAATACATTCTTGGACTTGGTTATAATTTTAGGTCGAATAACCAAAAATGGAATGCCAGCCTGTTTACCAAACAGTATCTTTTTGATGCTGATATCTCTACCAACGATTTTGAGGATAATGTATTGACGAATACAACCGATCTTAGCAGAACAGGTTTTGGTGTTGCTGCTACTTACTTTATCAATACTAATTTCCAGGTCAAGACGTCTTATGAGAATGCGGTAAGACTGCCGGAGACCTATGAAATTCTTGGGGATGGTATCTATACCAATCCTAACCCAACTCTGGAACCTGAACTGAGTGATAATTTCAACCTGGGCTTGAGGTATCGATCATCTCAAAATACGATCAGGTATCGAACTGAAGCCAATTTCTTCCTGCGAAATTCAACCGATTTTATCCGTTTTCGACCAGTTGGACCGTTTGGACAGTTTGAGAATTTATCCAGCGTAAGATCTCTTGGAGGAGAATTTAGCGGGGGAATTGATTATTCCAAAGTGAGCCTGGACCTTAATGCTACCTACCAGCATATTACAGATCAAACCAAAACAGATGAGGGGCTTCCAAATGTGAATTATCAGTCACGCGTGCCTAATATTCCCTATTTTTTCGGAAACCTGAGAGCGGGCTACGAGATCTTCGAAAATGACAACACGGGAACCTTCCAGCTTTACTGGAATACTCATTACGTACATGAATTTTTCCTGAACTGGGAAAACCTGGGAAGTGCTGACACCAAACCAATTATTCCTGCACAATTCGCCAATGACCTGGAAGCCGAGTTCAGTTCGGTTTCAGGAAAATATAATATAAGCTTCAGCCTCATGAATATTTTTGATGAGGAGCTTTATGATAATTTCAGAATACAGAAACCTGGAAGAGCTTTTTACTTAAAACTTAGATATAATTTAAATTAATAATTACCAATGAGAACATTTAATAGACTGGTATGGTTAAGTTGCTTTGCACTTGTATTCAATGCATGTAGTACAGATGATGATGGAGGAAATCTAAACCCCGATCCGGAACCTCAAACATCAGATATCACCATGTCTTTCAAAACTACCGGTGACCCGGAAACTGAATTCATCATCACCCAGGAAAGTATCATGGAAGGAACTATTTCTGCCCAGGGTACCGGGATCGAGCAAACCGGCTGGAGATTCTACTATCCTGTAGGCAAAACACTCTTTGCTTCAGGATATAGCGAGGATAACAGGGCTACAGCTTATGCCAAGAACGAGGATGGCGAAGTGGTGGCAAAGGGACAGTTCACCTTTGACAATGCACTGGAAATGTTTGGTCATAGCAACGATGATGAAACCTTACTGGCATTTGAAATTCCAAGAAGCGGGTATGCTCCCAAGAAACTTTACTTTGTAGATGTAGATGATGTTCAGGTAGAAAAGGTAGTGGAAACCTCAATTTTCGAATCTGAAGAAGAAGGTTTAATAGCATGGCCTTCAGCAATTGAGGTAAGAGGAGGAAACCTTTTCGTTCCTTTCCACAAACTGGACGCCCAAGGGTATTTTACCACCCCGGAAGCCAACGAAGCATTTGTAGCGGTTTATTCCTATCCAGAGGTAGAATCGGAGCCAATTAAGATCATTTCAGATTCAAGAACCTCTAATATCGGAGTTAATGGAGCAACTACCGGGATGATTGAAGCCGATAATGGAGATATTTACAGCTTTTCTTCAGGAGCCGAGATGGCAGGTTTTGCACCGGCTTCAACCAAACCATCAGGAATTCTTCGTATTCAGAATGGAGAAACAGAATTCGACCAGGATTACTTCTTTAATATTGAAGTAGCTACAGGAGGAGAAAAACTATTCTGGTTCGATTATGTAGGAAACGGAAAGGCAATTGCTAGACTTCTTACCAGCGACGATGGTGGCGCTTGGGGAGCTTTCGGAAGAACTTCATTCAACCAAAGACTGGTTATTCTTGACCTGGAAGCACAAACAGTGACCGAAGTTGCGAATGTTCCTTTACATGCCAAACGATATTCTTCTCCTGTTATGGTAGAGGATGGAAAGCTGTATATGAGTATTGAGACAGCAAGTGAGGCTTATGTCTACCAGATTGATGTAGAAAATGCTACAGGTACCAGAGGAGCTCGAATAGAAGGAAAAACCATTAAAGGTTTCTACAGACTTTAATAAATTTGCCGCCCGGTTCGTGTTGCCGGGCGGTTTTTTCAAATATCTATGGGTAAGAAAAAAACAAAAAATACTACCAGAAAGCTAATTAGGAAAATCCATTTGTACCTGGGTCTTGCCACAGGTCTGGTGGTTTTTATTGTTTCTATTACCGGGTGTCTGTGGGTATTTCAGGAAGAGATCAATGCATTAACAACTGAGGTGCCTCAGGTAACTCCACAGTCTAAGGAACAACTGGATCCTTTGGAAGCAAAGGAAATTGCCCAGAATGTCTTTCCCGGCAAACATGTTCACGGTACTCTTTATGAAGGTGGAACTTCTCCCATTCAGGTCATATTCTACGAGGAGGAACCAGAATTCTATAGTTCTGTTTTCCTGCATCCATGGTCTGGAGAAGTGCTTCACACAGAAGATCATCTAAGTGGTTTCTTCCATTTTATACTTGACGGACATATGCATCTATGGCTGCCCGAAGTTATAGGCAGCGAAATTGTTGCCTGGAGTACGGTAATCTTCTTTTTGATGATGGTTTCAGGAATCATTCTCTGGTGGCCTAAAAACAAAAAGGTGAGAGACCAGAGAACCTGGTTTCGCTGGAAATCGAACACCAAATGGAAAAGAAAGAATTATGATCTTCACCAGATCATAGGTTTTTATGCCAGTTTTATCGCGGTTTTCTTTATTCTCACCGGCCTTGTCATGACCTTCGATGCCTTTAGAGCCGGTTTTTATAAAAGCATAGGCGGTAAGAAAGACGTGGAATTCCTGGTTCCTATGAACAACTCCGGTGTGCTTACAGCAGCTAAAGGTGAAGAGCCCATAAGAGAATTGATGCCATTGCTGAAGCAAAAATTCCCTGATGCTGAAGACTATGAAATTCACTATCCTTATGATGAAAATTACAGTATCTATGTAGAAGTAGGTAATTCTGAAGGGGTATACTACGATTCAGATTACAGGTTCTTTGACCAGAATGACCTTTCTGAAGTTTCCACGACCAGTATTTATGGCGTTTATGAAGAGGCAGGAGTATCAGATATGATCCTGAGAATGAATTATGATATCCACGTAGGTGCAATTGGAGGCCTTCCCGGAAAGATACTGGCATTTTTTATAAGCCTATTCTGTGCTTCCCTTCCGGTTACCGGATTCTTGTTATGGTATGGAAGGACCTATAAGAAAACAGAAAAAGTTAAGCCACGACGAGTTCTGGCTTACCAACGATAACACAATGGTAAGGACAAGCCTGGCCCTGGAGATTATCAAATTTCCAGGGCTTTTTTATTCAGAATAGATTTTAGAATGACACCTAACTTTTCCAAAATTTGGCTTGAAAATTGTTTGCTACTTATTACATTTGCGAATCATGCAAAAAGCATCAGGATATACCTCTTTAATTACAGCGTTAGTTTTAACGTTTGCATTGCTGTATCCCTCTGTTCATATTTTTCAACATGCTTTTTCAGGAAATTCAGCATTAGAACATCTCGATCAATCTACCAGTTCAGATCAAAATATAGTGGACTCCAATATAGATTGTGATATTTGTGACTTTAATTTATCGGGCTACGACTGTCCTGAATTTCATTCTTACGATGTTTATGTTCCTGTCAAGGAAACCCTTTACTCACTTTCACTAACTCAAACCGCCTGGAGCTCTCCAGACCTCTACTTCTCTCTAAGAGCACCACCGGCTTCTCGTATTTAAACAATTGTTTTTTTCGCCTGATTGATTCCTGATCAGGATTATTACACATTTTTTATTTACGAATTTTATGAAGTTTTTTTGGATAGGTTTATTCTTATCCCTGTTTGGTTACCAATCTTTTTCCCAGAATACCGATAAAAACACTTTATCTGGTACCGTAGAATCTGAAACAGGGGATGCTCTTGAAGGTGCTTACGTTAAAATTAACGGTAAGTTCTTCTGGACATCTTCTAATGGAAAATATACTGCGCAATTGATCGATGGTCTCCATGAGGTTCACGTAACCATGATAGGTTATGAATCTGTAGATACCGTGGTTAAACTTGACCAGGACCTCCAACTGGATTTTAAACTCAGCCCCTCTGTTACCGGGCTGGAAGAAGTTTTACTGGAAGGTCACGAACATAAAAAAACGAGTCAGCAGGTATTATATGTTGACAATGAATTTATCGAAAACCAGTTTAGCGGTTCCCTGGCTTCCACCCTGGAAAGGATGCCGGGTTTTAACGCCATGCAAATAGGCTCCGGGGCCTCGAAACCCATCATTCGCGGGCTGGGTCTCAACCGCGTGGCTGTAGCCGAAAACGGGATCAAACAGGAAGGACAGCAATGGGGTGCCGATCACGGCCTCGAAATAGATGCTTTACAGGTAGAGAACCTCGAGATCGTCAAAGGTGTAGGTTCTATCGCTTACGGCAGTGATGCCATAGGCGGCGTGGTTCGCATCAAGAACAATACAACGCCCAGCGAAGGATTTTCGGGGAATGTTTACAGCTTTGCCCAGAGCGTGAACAACAGCCTGGGGAGTTCGGTTAAATTGAGCTATTCGCAAGATGACTGGTTCATAAAAGGAAAATTCACGGGGATCTCATTTGGTGACTATAGCCTGCCTGCAGAAGAGATCTCCTATCTCAATTTCAATATCCCCATCTATGATGAAAAACTGAAGAATACCGCCGGGAAAGAACTGGACTGGTATGGACAGGCAGGGATCATAAAGGATAACTTTTCATCCAGTTTGAGCATTAGCAAAGTCTATCAAAAATCTGGATTTTTCCCAGGCTCGCATGGCATCCCCGATATAAGCCGGGTGCAGCCTGATGGAGACGCGAGAAATATTGAAGAGCCCTTTCAGCGGGTTACCCACTTCAAGGTTATTAGTAATTCAAACTTCATCTATGAAAATGGGGAGCTGGATCTTGATATCGCCTACCAACGCAATCACAGGCAGGAATGGAGTTTATTCCACACCCATTATTCTGGCCAGGAACCGCCGGAAGTAAACCCTAATCTGGAGCTGGATTTCGATCTGCATACCTATTCTACCAGGGCTATCTATCATCATAATTTCAACAGGGATCATGAAACTCAGGTAGGGGTGGATTTACAATGGAAGGATAATGATATAAGCGGTTTCAATTTCCTGCTTCCTGAATACCAGGCCGGAAATTATGCGCTGTTCGCCATTCATGAATATAAAGCTTCAGCGAACAATCTTTGGAGCTTTGGACTTCGATTCGATTACGGAATCATTGATATGGAGGGTTACTATGATCCTAATTTATATGAATACTTAATTGGAAGAAACCAACCTGAAGAGACCGCCAGGGCCTATGCACAGCGAAGCGAGGATCTGAACCGGGATTTCAGCAGCCTTAACGCCAGGATGGGCTGGGATCACAGTTTTAATAAAAACTGGAGCACCAAGATAAATGTTGGAACAGCATTTCGACTGCCAACAGCAATCGAGCTGGGAGCCAATGGGATTCATCACGGGTCTTTCAGGCACGAGCAGGGAGATCCCAACCTGGATCCTGAGCAGGGCTTTATGGCCGATCTTAACCTGAGTTTTGTGAAAGATTCTTGGAATATCAGCATTAGTCCATACGCCTATTTCTTCAGCAATTATATTTTCCTTAAGCCTACAGGAACCTTTTCGGTACTTCCTCACTCCGGACAGTTATTTAAATACACCGAATCTGAAGCTATTCTAACCGGGTTGGAACTTGCGGTAGATAAAGAGTTTGGTCGCTGGCATTTCAGCCTTGCAGGAGAATATTTGTATAACCAGCAATTGACTTCAGACAGGTCCCGCAATTTTCCTTTGCCGTTCACACCGGCCAACAACCTGTTCACCGAAGTAGGCTATAAATTGTTCCAGGATTCCGGTGTTTTCAATCTTTCAGAATTGAGCATTAATAACCGGCTAATGATGGAACAGGATCGCATCGCCCAGGGCGAAGAGATCACAACAGGTTATGCGTTATGGGGCTTAGGCTGGCAAAACAGACTGAACATTAATGGGTTTAAGGCAAGCGTCAACCTCAGGGTAGACAACCTGCTGAATGAGCGATATTTCAACCATACCAGTTTTTACAGGAGGCTACAGATACCTGAAATGGGAAGAAACATTCAGCTAAACATCAAAATTCCATTTGGCGGCTCATGAAAGATTCAATCTTAAAACATAGTAGCCTGTTCTTATTGATCCTGCTCGCTGCAGGACCAATAGCCTGGACGACCCACCTCGTCCTGGAAGAGCACGCCAATATCTATGAATTAGATGAACTGAAAATTAGCAAAAAGACAATACCTCACTGGGGAGATCACTTTTTGCATGCACAATATAAAGGAATACTTCCAAAGATTTTGAAGGGAGAACTCACCGGGTTATTTCCTTCCTCCAAAAAAGACTTTTTACATGTTGGAATTAGCCATTCAACATTTAATCACCTGAGATTTTATGTAAGAGGACCGCCGGAAGGAACTGCTTAAAACCGAAATCCAATATCTAAACCAAATGATTTAAAAATTTAAAATATAGAAAATGAAAGATTATTTAAAAATTTTAGTTGTATTGCTAACTGTGAGTGTATTTACAGCATGTAGCGATGATGATGACGCGCTGGACAGCGAGAAACCAACCATTATGTTGAACGAACCTGAAAACGGTGAGGAATTCGAAATTGGCGGTGAACTGCATTTCGACATTGAGCTTGCCGATAACCAGGGCCTTGCTTCTTACAAAGTAGAGGTACACAGCAACTCAGATGGTCACACTCACTCCGTTGTTAAGCAACAGGAAGAGACGCCATGGTCTTACGACCAGACTTTCCAGATCACCGGAAATCCGTTAACCTACGATGCACATGAGCACATCGATATTCCAGAAGGTATCGCTGAAGGTGAATACCACCTGGGGATCATCGTTGTAGATGCAGCCGGAAACCAGGAAGAAGCATTCGTAGAGATTATGCTAGGTCACCATGGTGATGATCACGACGATCATGATCATGATCACGATCACTAGAGGTTAGCTGAAAAGATCAACTTCTAATTATCTTATAAATGAAAAAGAGGCGCCAAATAGGCGCCTCTTTTTTCATTCGACCTTTTTCCCAGGCATTTTGTAAGGCTTTTTTGGCGTTCCGTAAAGTACCATTTCATCCTGTGTAACTTTTTCGATTGGAAAAACGCTACTTCTTTTACCCGATCTGTAAATAGAAACGAAATAGGTAGCATCGATCTTTTCAAGTCGGATTTTGGTCAGCTCCTTCTTCCCCATTATTTCCATCACCCTGGGATTACCCAATTCCTTATTGAAGATAAGCCTGAATTTTTCATCATTCCAGTTAAAGTTGAACGATAGTTTCTGAATCTCTTCTGGGCTTAGATTCGTTTGGGTTTCTTTTAACCTCACGAATTCTGTAACCACCAGCGAGTCCCTTCCATTTGTTTCCGCCTCACTACGTATTCGTATCCGGTCTTCATTGACGAACTCTACCAGATCTACCTTATTATCGGCCATGAGGATCCTGTTCTTCTCAATATTTACAGGAAACGAAGTATACAATTCATCAAAGTTATAGTACTTCAGGGAATCGGTCTTTATTTCCATCAGCAGGTTTTCAGGAATGGTATAGGTATCGCCTTCTTTGGTCATCAGCCATTTACCCTCCAGTTTCTGAGCGAAGGCGGCATTCATGACCAGGCAAAAGCATATTAAGCTACTTACTTTCATCGAATTGATTATTGTTACCAGGATCCGGACTCATAGAACTTAGGTTCCGTGATCCCTTTTTGCTGGTACATTTTCTTGTTCATCTCAAAATGCATCTCGGTCATCTGGTTGAGATAAGATTCTATAGGAGGCAGTCCTACCGCTTTCCTTCTTTCATTCACCGCAGAACTATCTGCCAAAGGTTTTGGATAGGCCTGGCCAGTCTCAAAATTGTAAGTGACCTGGGTTCCATAGACCTGCTTCTCCCCTGTATTGATCTTTACACGGTCTACCAATAGGCCATAATTGGAAGGAATGGCATTCCCTTTATCTACTTCGATCTTCATCTTTTCCAGTACTTCTTTCTGAAATTCGGGTTTGTGGTCTGAATGCTGTACCATCAGCCAGAAGTTTAATGAACCCTGTCTTCCGGCCAGGTCGAAACCTACAAAGCCATGCTTCTCGAAGATCTCTTCCAGCCTAAGCTGGTGCGTACTGAAAACACTGTCTTTAAAAGCTTTCCACTCTTCCTGGCTCAAGGCCCTATATTTGCCCTGTGGAATGGATGCTGCCACCTGGTCTACCTCGGCCATTCCTGCCAGTTCATCGGCCAGTTCCTGGTTGAATTCCACTTCCTTTTCCTTTATTTCAGCTTTATCAGGTTTGGTCTCATTTTTACAGCCAAACAAAGCCAGGACCATCATTATAAACACAAATGTCTTTTTCATTTTAAGGTTCCGAATTAATCAACAAAATCTTTCAACCGCCTTCTAAGGTGTTTCATATCATTGGTAACAGATACAATCTTTCCTTCCTCATTCAGTAATAAATGAGTGGGATAATATTTGATCCCGATGCTATCAGAAATATAATTTTGAGATACCGAAATCGTTGGTATTTTGTACTCTTTATCCTCAAAAAACTCATTGAGCTCATCAGGATCATCAAATGCCATGCTGATGAAATTAACATCAAGGTTTTGATATTTATTCTTTACGAATTCAAACTCGGGCATTTCAGCCACACAGGGTTTGCAGTTGATAAACCAGTATTTAATGACCAGGTGTTTTCCCGATAATTGCTTACTGTCATAGGTATTCCCTTCAATGTCCTGAAAGGAAAAACGCGGATAATTTTTGCCAAGATGCCCGGCATTCACGAATTGCATTGAAGCCAAACTTCGCATGGAGGTGCTTATTTGCTTTTGTGATTTTTCGTCGATTGGAAATAATTTGTAATAAAGACTACTTTTAGCAGCGTTCATTTTAATTGGAATGAATTTTCCTGAAGTGAGCTTTTCTAAAAAATCGATTTTTGAAATATCATTGGAATGCTCGTCCAAGGCAGAAAAATTGGCCGTAAGGTCGATATATCTATATTGGTAATTATACCATTTATTATAATCACCTTTAAGTTCGTCTACAGCGACATTAGGAGGACCGTACTTTTTTTCTTCTGCACAAGCCAGTATGAACAAGGCCAGGAATAGGCTAGTTATGATCTGAATTGCTTTAGGTCTTATTGGCATTTAATATGAATTTTGAAGGTTAAACAAGGCTAGTTTATTTTAGAAATTTGGAACCCGTACCGTTTCTCCTATCCAGCATCCTACCTTGATCGCATCGCCAGACTTGTACGAAGACTGGAATACTTCCGATTTCTGGGGCGCAAGACCTTTATAGGCAGCTGCCGCCTGGTTTGCATCGCTTGCTAATGAGGGGTCAACCCTTGCTGCCATTTCCGCATAGTCTGCCGCCAGCCAGTAAACCGCACGTTTTGAAAATGGATCAGACCCACAATCATTAACGCTTTTAGAATACATATTCGCGATATGTAAATAGGCAATCCCTAAGGAAGGTTTAGCAGAAAGCGCTTTCTTATAAAAAGTTCGGGCCTGGCCCAGATTACCCTGGTCCCTATAGTTGTTCGCAATTTTGTAAAATATCTTTGCCTTATCAGCTTTATTGGTTTCAAGCTCTGCCGCTTCGTTATAATAATTAAGTGCCTTAAGCCGGTCGCCTTCCGCTTCAGCTAACTGCCCGAGCGAATAAGCCGACCTTGCTGAGGGCTCTAATTTATGAAGTGCTTCAGAAACCTTGAAAAACAACGGATCCTTAGTACAGTTCTTAGCTGAAAGCCTTGCATTGGCCTTTTGCAACCAATCTACTTCAGAACTATTAGACGTAAAGTCTTTGTTATACAGCGCGATCAAATTATCACAATCGGCTCTCTGACCTAACTTCCCATTGATACTCTTTTTTACGGTACTGTAGGCTTCCAGGTTGGTTTCAGCAGATTTCAGGATATTTTTTTCCTCTGTGGTCAAGGTTTTGCCAGATTCCTGCTTTTCGATCAAACTGGCAAGACTCTCTGCCAGTTCATTCTCCTCTTCCTCTACTTTGGCAATCACCTCATCATATTTTTCAAAAACATCTTCCAGGGAGCGTTCACCTGCATCCTGCAGGTCAACCAGCAAAGAGAAGTAGGCATACAAGCCTACAGGACTTGTAAAGTTTTCTCTGTCTTCATTAAAGGCTTTATCGAAAGCCTTGTATTGCTCAGCTTTAGAACCAATTTTATTTTTATACTTCAGCTTGGCTTCTTCAGAATAAATATCACCCTTACTGGTTTTATTTGGATATAGCTCTAATCTAGCCTTCCAGATTTCAGATAATTCATCGATCAATTCCTCTTTATCCCCATCTTCAGCATTCTCTAGTTTTTTCCTTATGGCTTTTTCAAGATAGATATAGGTATTAAGGCTGTACTCCGGGCATTCCTCCCATAATTCCAGTAATGCGGGATAGGCAGCATCGTAATTCTCGGCTTTCGCATCATCATAGGCCAAAGCTCCCATGGTAATGCAATCATTGGATTGAGCGCTTATAGTTCCCACACACATTGTGGTTAATGCAAACAAAATTAAAGGTCGTATTTTCATTTTTCGATGTTTGAGGGATTGATCATTTTCAGAAACTCCTGTTAATTTCAGTTCTCTTATTATTTATTCAATCTTTAAAATTTTCAACCAGTATGCATTTAATATTCAGCTGAAAATCTACCTGCTTAAGATCCCCATACCCCAGAAAGGCAGAATAAGAATTCTAATTTCGCAGCTTCAAGATATAATTTTTTTGATGCTCTGTCTGTCAAGTTAAGTTTTTTCTTTCTAACGGTGCCGCTTATTAGCATCCGGATTTTTTAGCTACAGGTCTTATGATTCGAAAACAACTTATGAAAAAAATTACCCACCTTATCAAAAAGGTTGCGTTCCTGGACCAAAGCGATCCCACCAAGTGGCGTATTATCTTCGGTTAGTTGGATATTGAAATACCTGTTTTTTCTATAAAATCTTACCTCCTCTGTTTTAAAGCCTATGAAGGAAATTATCAAATAATTTTTGTCCTTAATTTTTTCAACTGGGATTTTGAATATAAACTCTCCTTTTAGATTGCTTTGTGTTCCTATTCTCGAGTCTTTGAGGATCACATTAGTCCCAGGGATCGCTTCACCATTTAAATCAGTGATTTTACCCTTGACAGTAATGGAATCATTAATGGTTTTCACAGGTAATACGCTTTGCCAGTTCGCTTTGTCCAACTGTTCCAGCTTATAAGAATTGGGTTTGGCAATTACAGGTTCAGTTAGGCCAATCATAGAACCAAAGCCAATAAAGAATGTAATTTTAGAAAGTGTTTGTTTAGAAATTGTGTGGTTCCTTTTCCTATTTCTCGCGCTTAGTCCTTGTATTTGAGAGGGATTCAGTTTTCCACAAACTGCCCCGGAAACTTTGAGTTTTTCAATAATTTCTTTTTTCCTAACTCCAGTGAAATCAATGACCTGTTTTTGACATTTATCACAAAACTTATTTTCTCCAAGACTTTTCATTGCATTCCAGTCCTGGTCGCAAGCGTTTATTAATTCAATTCTATTTCGCATATATTTTTTTAATTCCGGCGAATGTTGGTTCCTAATTTATTTAAACCGCAAATCTTTGGTCGAGATAATCTTTTAGAAAAATCATGATCCCAATAGTTATGAATATGGAGATGGCCAGCATTTTGAACTGTTTGAATAATTCTCTTTTTGCGTTTGCCTTGATTTGGGCAATTACTTTTTCTAAATGATCTTCTTCAATTTTTTCAAACAAAATACCATCTGTTCTTATTTTATCAACGTGAATAGTATCTCTTATATCTTCCTTGAATTTTGGCCTGTTTGAATACAAAAGCGACTTATTATGCTCGTGAAGACTTTTTGGACCTCTTTCAACAGACATATCTTGAAATAATTTATTATTAATTGAAAATTAGAATGATAATGCGATTCCTAAAGTTAAATAATTTTTATTTAGGGCAATCTTATCAATTTATAAACAAGCTTTATGCTTGGCGAGTTTATAACTTTAAATCCTTATCTGAGGTCTGTTAAAGTCGTATTCTTTTAACGATCGCTTGCAGGCAACCTGTTCCAGCGCAATTATATAGCCTATTCATCCATTTCAAGCATCATCAAATATTCTTCAGCCAGGTCATTTATTTGTTGGATCAGATCCAGGCGTTTTGATTCGTCTAATAAATCATAATTCAATGATTTAGATTCCAAATAGTCAAAAAATAAATTATAGCGGTTTTCAGGAATCTGCAACCTAGCTTTTAAATACTCATAATTCAAGGTTTCGCCCGAGGCGAATAATTCCTGAAAATCCCTTAACTCTATAATTCGAATTTCAGGTTCTTTCGGGAATAATTTATTGAAGATCGAAACCAGTCCATCATACAAATTCCCTTTGGAATTGGGAATTTCATAAAGAAACCAGTTCCTTTCCCGATCTGAAACAAATTCTTTTTTAAGTGCTGTGTTCTCCCTTTCCGCATTGAACTCCCCGCTGGAAGAGCTGATATTCACCTGGTCCAGGGCATTAATGCTTTTCTTTAGTTCAACTACGATGGTTTCCTGTAAATGTCTTGGCTCAACGATGAGTAGTTGTTTTTCATACTGAATCGAATTGAAAACCAGGCTGTCTCCCACTTCGGCTTGAATTGCAAAAAAACCTTCTACACCAGTGGCAGATTGAACGCCCGTATTTTGATTCACAATTTCAAAATCTGCAACTCTTCCTTCAGAATCGTACAGGATACCTTTCACTTCCTGCGCAGAAACATGTGTGATACAGAATAGCAATATGATTATAAGTATTCTCAGGCTCTCTATTAAATGATTATCGCAGTATTTCCTGTAGTTTTTTATCCAGTTCTTCCCCTCTAAGATTTCGGCCGACGATTTTGCCATTTTCTGCGATCAAAAAATTGTCGGGTATTCCATTTAATCCGTAGATCAAAGCTGCTTTATTTTCATTTCCTTTCAGATCGCTAACGTGATCCCATACCAGCCCATCATCATTGATCGCCTTTAACCAGAAATCTTTATCAGAGTCTAAAGAAACCGCAAAGATCTCGAAACCTTTAGGGTGAAAATTTTTATAGGTCTTAACAAGATTGGGGTTTTCTTCCCGGCAGGGGCCACACCATGCAGCCCAAAATTCAAGTAAAACCACCTTATTTTCGAATCCGGATAGTTTCCTCATCTCTCCCGTGGTATCCTCCATTTCGAAATCTGCATATCGGTCACCGATCTTCAGATCTTGGTTTAATTCTATAAAATTGGCGATCTTTTTCCCGTATTGATTCTTCTTATTCTCTTCTGAAAAGTTCTCAAATAATTCAATACTTTTTTCTTTGCCCCAGGTTGAAGAATAAACCGAAAGGATATAGGAACTATGAATACTCTCCGGATGATCTTTGACGAATTCCCTGGTCAATTCGAGTTGTTTACTTCTTGGCAGGGAGTCTATTTTAGCGTTTAATTCCTGGCTCAGGTTTTCTTCGTAGGAGCCAGATACAAGGGCATTTCTAAAATCTGAACCGGAGGCGTCGAAAGTCATTGAGCTGTCTTCTAACCATAAAAACCGGTATTCTGAAAAATCCTTGGTGCGCAGTATTACCTGGGTTGGAGATTCAGGCAGTGCTGTAGAGAACGAAAATGAATTATTTTGAATTTTGGCTGAATCCAGGATCGAATCATCGGCATCCAGGTATAGTACAGTTCCATCCTTCATGCCCTGTGTTTTTCCTTCTAAAGAAAACTCTTTCGGCTCTTCCTGTTTGCAGGAACTTATGAATATCAACAGTAGTACGAATGCTAATTTTTTCATATTATTTTGAATTTATACTTATTGCAACCGGTCCCTGGTATTGTTACCTGAACATTGGGAGGCCAGGCAACGGACTCCTAAGCTTTATGAGTAGCTTTAGTATGGTTTGTTGATCAATTTACTTATTTTCTTTCTAACGGTGGCGGATATTGGTAATAAACCGTTGTTATCGTATTATTCATTATTCTTCCTTCATCACAAAGTCACTTATCAGCTTTGCAACCATATCGTCGTCATCTAGAATTGCAGAAAGTAGAGTCATGTGATTTCTATTGGGCACTTCTTTCGTAAATACATTAACATTTCCCGCAGCTCTCATCGCCGTAGCAAATCGTTCGTTCTGTTCTTTTCTCCAATCATCATCTCCGTCAGCATAGATAAGTAAAATGTTATCACGATTAGGTAGAATATGAGGTGTTACAGAGGCCTGTTTCCAACTTTGCGGTTCATTTCCCCAAATCGTCTTGTAGATGGAGTCTCTTTCGATGCGGACTTTTGCTGTTTCCTCTACAAAAAGAAACGGACTAATTAATATAGCTCCTTTGATCTTAGACTGCTCGATATTTTGGGCTTTCAACACCGATAAATCAATTGCAAGTAGTGCAGCCAGGTAAGCTCCGGCAGAATGGCCGGCAACGTAGACCTTTTGGGGATTTCCACCATATGCTTCTATGTTATTGATTACCCATGCGGTAGCAGCCGCTGCATCATTTAAATGGGCTGGATGTTTGACATCAGGAGATAACCGATAGTTGGCACTAACCAGACCAATTCCGGACTCAGCAACTTTATAACCGAAATCCTTATCCATATCTTTATTTCCAACTAAAAGAGCTCCTCCATGAAAATAAACGATAACAGGGACATCTTTTTTTCCTTCAGGCATGTAGATATCCAACAAATCCTTGTTGTCATCGTAGACAGAATCAGAAATATAATCTATGTCTGTAGTGACCGTGACTTGTGCATTCACAAGGACTGAACTTAAAATAATGAGTAGTGAAGCAGTGTAAGATATCCGGATCATAATTACCTTGATTTTAATTTGTGACACCTAACGCCCTCAATTAACGCAAGTCACGGATAGAAACCGGTCCCCAAGCTTCGGGATGTAGGCTTACCGTTTTTCTTTATTGGTATTCTAAATTACACTTTTTCCACAATATCCGGAATTTGAGATGAATCCTTGTTGACGGTGGTTTTTAGTTAGGCTTCTCCAATCCTTCACTCTTTGTTAAATATTTTCTTTTTGTGATTGATCCCCCAATCTTTAAGCGCAAAGATTATTGGGTTCAAGGTATCTGCATATGGGGTTAATCTATACGATATTTTTACTGGATAATCCTCTATAATAATTCTTTTGATAAGCTGGTGTTGTTCCAAATCTTTAAGCTCTTTTGCTAATACTTTTGGTGTTAAGCCATCAATACTATCTTGAATATCAGTAAATCTTTCGTTACCAATACCTACTGAAATAATGATTGGTAATTTCCATTTGCCATTGATCACCTCTAAGGTATCCCTCACGGGTCTCACCGTATCCAGGCAATTATTGTATCCCTTTTTTACAGCCATAGGTTTTCTTTTATATCGCTTTCCTTTAGGAAAGTACTTTACAAAGGAAAGTGAAAAACCCTAACTTTGCAATTAAGTTTTAATAAATAATAATGATATGAAAATAGGAGTTTTAGGAGTAGGTAGTATTGGTAAAACATTAGCCTTAAAACTACCCAAGGCTGGACACGAAGTAGAAGTAGCCAATTCAAGAGGTCCGGAATATATAGACGAAACTACACTTGTTACAGGGGCAAAGCCTGTTACCGCTGAGCAAGCTGTAGAGGGCAAAGATGTAATTATCTTATCGATTCCCTTAAACAGGGTTCCAGAGATCAAACCGCTTCTTGCCAAAGTACCACAAGATGTAACCGTAATAGACACCTCTAACTATTATCCGTCACGCGATAACAAAATTGCAGCTATTGATGATGGCCAGGTAGAAAGTTTGTGGGTAAGCGAACAACTTGGGCGACCTATTGCTAAAGCCTGGAATGCAATTGGTTATATTTCTTTTGAAAAAAGTGGAAAGCCAGCCGGAAGTCCGGATCGTATTGCCATCCCAATTGCTGCAGATCGTGAACAGGATCGTAAAATCGCAATGCAGTTAGTGAACGACACCGGATTCGATGCTTTCTATGCAGGTTCACTCGCTGATTCTTGGAGACAGCAACCAGGCTCTCCTGTTTATTGTACAGATCTTTCCCTGCAAGAAATAGAAGAATTAATTGACACTGCGGAAAGAGAACGCCTTCCTAAACGAAGAGATTTGGCTGTTGCAGCAGTCGTAGAGCGATTAAATGGTAAACCAGAGGCCTTGAATAATGAATTCCTGGTAGGTTTAAACAGGATATTGTATATGTAAATTTTATTTGAGTTGAAAACCTAATTTTCAAAGCTAATTCTATAAAGGATATTGATTGTTATTCATTCAATATCCTTTTTTTTATGAAGGGGTCAATTATGAAATTACCGCCAACGGCCTCAATTATCGCAAGTCGCGGGAGTGAGGACGCGGCGCCGAAGCTTCGGGAGGTCGGCTTAGTATTAGTTTATTGATCAAGTTAAAGATTTTCTGACTAAGGATGGTGGATATACCAAATTTACGACTGCTATCTTGCGTTTAATATTAAATTTTCTTTATTAAGTAGGATCAATGTGCCACCTATAATGAATCCACTGATTAAGCCCGTAATATGGGCTGCATTGTCTATACCCCCAAACAGGCCTAATATTAGGCTTATTCCAGCATAAATTCCCAAAAGCGACAAGGTTGTTTTACGCATCGTTTTAGAATAGATATTAAAAACTGAAAATGCTAATATTATTCCATAAAGTCCGAAAATAGCCCCGGAAGCTCCTACACTTATTGTGTGATCATGCCAATAAATACTACCTATACTAGCCAGAATCCCTGAAATTATATATGTAATGATTAATTTCTTAGATCCAAGTATATATTCTAGAAGGACACTACCAATTCCAAGCCCAACTAAATTCATTAACAAATGTAGTATTCCACCATGAATGAACATAGCAGTAAATAATCTCCAATAATCACCTGTTAATACTTCAAATCTTCTAACACCTCCAATTCCAAGTAATTCTTGTGAAGTTGGAGAGACAATATTTAGGCCTTGAAATACCATAACGATAAAAACTAGAATATTAAGAACCATTAGAATTGCCGTGCCTTTATTTTCTCCTTTTGGATTCAGAAAATCTAGAATAGCTTCTAACTCTTCATTCTTTGCTGGTCTTTTTTCTTTAAAGTTTTTAAATTCCTTTTCGTCAATTTTTGGAATCACAACCATAAATAGAACAACTAAACTTCCAATACCAAATGAACCAAAAATCCACGGTAATAAATTTCCAAGTCTATTCTCAAAAACCTCTGTTTTTGGCACTAGAATAATTTGCTCATTTTCATTTATTTCTGGATATTTATTTTTTATCGCTTCAAGGAATCCATCCCTGTCATCAGAATATCCAAGTTTTTCAAAATATCTCAAGTTTTGGAAATCGTATTCATTAAAATCTCGTTCCGACATTTTTATAAAACTTCTGTATTCCGAATCTTTAATATTATCACTACTTCGATTACCTATACTTTTTTGAAAATCTACTCCATACCAGACAGAAATATTTTTTTCAAAGGGACAGGCGAAATATAAATAGTAGTTTAAACGATCGTTATTTCGACCTGAGGTTCTTGCTGTTATATAGGGAAGACTTGAACTATGATCAATGTTAAAAGAACTTATTTTAAAATACTTCTCATTTTTATGATCACCTATATCCGATACTGTGGATATTTTTTGTAAGTCAAATGAACTCTTTTCAATATAATTTTGGCTTACCATTATTGGAATCGCAATGGCAGCAACCATAACAAATTGGTAAAAAAAATATTTATTTTCACTCTTCCCATCTACTTTTAATATCTTAATTCTTTTACTTAACCAAAGAAAAACAGGTATCCAGGGTAGCGCAAAAGGAATCCAAAAATTCAGTAGATCATCTTTTAAAGGCAGAATGCCAAGCTTAAAATCTAAAATCCAGCGAAGCGTATTGTACAATAGAATTGTTCCAATCGCTATTATTATAAATGGAATATATACTTCTTGAAGTTTTGTTCGAATGTTTTTCAATTTTCAAATACTTTTTTTTTAAATGCCAGCTGACGATTATGGCTGTCAATTGTGATTAGCATTTGGCGTAGGCAGTTATCTTTAGATTAATCAGAAACTTTTTGCATTTCATCTATCATGACGTGCTCCACGCCATTCATGGTAGCCTTAAATCTCATATTGTCTTCTGAAGTTCCGATAATACTAACATTTAATTCCTTACCAATATATTCATCCATTTCAGGATTCGTACTTTCAGTATATTTAAGAATGTAACTACAATCATCTATCCATTCAATTTTCATCGTAGTCACTGAATTATCTTTGACACTTGTTTCAATTTGGATATTATCTGTCCTTTCAATTAGAACCAATCTTCTACCGTTCGTTCCACCCATTTTAAATTTGCCAGTTTTAAAATCAGAACAGTTTTTTTCCGGTTCTTTACGTTCAACTAGTTTACTCCTTGTAAACTCTCTAAATAGCATTAATTCTATCCTCCCCTTCTCTGTGTACAACTCGTCATAAATTTTTACAGCTTTATCTATTTCCTTCTCTTCCTCATATATCCAGGCTAGGAGAACTTTGAATCTTTCATTATCAGTATTTAGTTTTAGACCTTCGTTAATTGCATTTTTAGCTTCTTGATAATTCCTGTCAGCAAAAAGCATAGAGGCCTTCATATATTGAAAGCGATTATCTCGCTGCGATTCGTTTAAATTGTTTAAGGAATCTAGTTTATTTCCTACGTCATTTGCTCTCAATTCCGATATAGCATCAGACTTCATTTTGTCTATAAAATTGTAATAAACCGGACATTCTTTAAATAATTTCGCTTGCATTCCCATCAATAGATCTGCAACAAATCTATCATTTTGTTGTTGAGCAATTTGGGTTGTGTCATTTGAAAAGAATTGATTCATTTCATTCTCGTATTTCTGAAGGTTTGCACCAAAACAATCTCCAAATTTTTCTTCAAATTCAAGCATATCATATTCTTCTAAACAGCCACAAAACTCTGGAACTACCTTATTTGATAGTTTTTGAATTTCACTGTTTATTTCCTGAGATAGTGAAATAACTGGAATTAATAATCCTAGAAAAATTAATTTATTTTTCATCTGCTTGTTTTAGATAATTGGCTCAACTCCCTATAACCCGATTTATCTTCTCCTGACCATCCCTCAGCCGGATAAAAGGAACACCCCTAAACTACCAATTCTCCCCATATCTAACGCTCTGCCTTATAATTTTTTATCAACCACTTCTTAACCTAAGTTTTAGAAAGGAGTTGTATTTATATACTATCTTCATAGGTCGCTACCAGCCAGCAACTTAAACCATCAGGAAATTGAAAACATGACAAAGCCCGGTCAGTTTTATGTACCGGTATAGCCCGGTAAACCATGAAATGGACCTGTATCTTAGCGCTGCTCCTGCTTCCCGCACAAATCTTCGGGCAAATGTGGCTTAGCCGGGAAGACACCTATTTCTTTGCGGCAACGGGAGTGGATATTCGCAACGCCACCATTGGCGGCACGGTGAACGATGCCAGTTATGATGGCACCTTTAGCCTGGGCTACCGAAATGTAAATTTCAGCATTCTCGCTTATTACGAAACCTTTAAAGGCATTCGCTACGAGTCTCTGGGGATCAACCCCGGTTTCCTGCTACGTCCCGGCAAAAAGTTAATTCCGGCCGCCGACCTTTCCCTGTCCATCATCCGCCGTCCCTGGAAAACCTATCCCTCGCTGGCCGCCAACACGCGAATCGAGTATCACTTCGACCGCTTCTTCGTCTATTGCCGGGGAGAATACCGCTGGCGTACCGACTATGATTTCTTCCAGGTTTCGGTATATGGCGGGATCGCGATCAAATTCGGATTCAATTGAGGTTCCTGAAACCTCCACATTTGATTTGCAAAATTTTAACCCTAAAGGCTGAAATTTTATATAATTTTGAGCCGTTCAACTAATTAACCATGGAAATATTCTTACAACCCGACACCTGGGTAGCCCTGCTTACGCTTACCTTCCTGGAGATCGTACTCGGGATAGATAACATCATTTTCATTTCTATTGTCGCCTCAAAGGTTCCTAAAGAAAGCCAGAAAAAAGCCCGTTTGGGCGGACTTGCACTCGCGATGATCATGCGTGTACTTCTGCTTTTAAGTATCACCTGGATCATCGGCCTTACCGAACCCGTAGTGACTGTTTGGGACTTCGAGATTAGCTGGCGTGATCTTATCCTTTTTGCAGGAGGGATTTTCCTACTGGTAAAATCAACGCTGGAGATACATCATAAGGTAGAAGGCCAGCATGACGAGGAAAAATACGGAAACAAACCTAAGGTGATGAGCTTTAGCACGGCAATTATACAGATCGTACTGCTGGACCTGGTTTTCTCTTTCGATTCTATTCTGACCGCCGTGGGTCTTACAGACCAGGTCATCCTGATGATCATCGCGGTAGTTGTCGCGATCCTGGTGATGATGGCTTTTGCAAAACCGGTGGGCGAATTCGTAAACAGGAACCCAACCATACAGATCCTGGCACTGTCTTTCCTAATTTTGATCGGGGTGATGCTTATCGTGGAAGCTGCGCATTATCATGTTCCGAAGGGCTATATCTATTTCGCGGTCTTCTTCTCGCTGGCCATCGAAATGCTGAATATGCGCTACCGAAAGAAGAACGCCTAGTCGAGGATTTCGTAATGGATAGGCTTGAAACTGCCGCCATTACTGTCCTCGGCCGAACAGGCCGTAAGGCCAACGAACAGGTCCATTTTAGCTTCAAAAAGCACGTGATCTCCAGCCTTGCTCAAAGGCGGGTCTACGCTTAGTTTGCCATTCTCATCGAACTGAACGTTCATAAAAATGTTGAATGCGGTTGGGATATCATCGGGCTCAATATCGAATTTCTCCAGGTTCGTGTACAGGTTTTCGAAACAGCTGGGATGGTAGTCGCTGTTGCCATACATGATCTTAAAGGTCTCCGGGCTGCACGGCGCCAGCAGGAAATCGTTGCGGCCATTGGTATCTTCCAGGATCTCCATCATCTTATTGCTGCGGTTGCTCCATAGAAAATCACCTTTGGTGATCAGGATACTTTCCTCGAAATCCAGTGTTTTCCCGCTGCTGATCTTTTCCCTTTTATCGTTGGCATTGAACAGCACCATATCGCTAACCTGCTGTCCTTTTGGGTCGATCACCTTTAATTTCTGTCCTTTTTTTAAGCGGAAAGCGGCTCCGCTCTGGATGGGTATCTCCTGTATCATGTATCTTCTGAAGTTTTTTCGATTAGTTTTTCCAGTTTCTTTTTGGCTTCGGAAAGGTTCACCTTATGTTTCTCTATATCTTTCCAGGGATCATCCTTACTACCCAGTCTTCGGAAAATATTTTTTATGGTATAGCTCTGTGCCGAAAGATCCGGCTTTTTCAGTTCAACCCAGTCGATCGGCGTTGCCACCGGTGCTCCCTCGATTGGTCGAACCGCGTAAGGCGCCACACTGGTCTGTGCCGAAGCATTCCTGGCCACATCCAGGAAAAGCCGGTCTTCCCGTTTTTCCTTTCTTGCCGCAGTGGTCATGGTTTCCGGATACTTTTGCTCCAGGTATTTGGACGCCTGCTGGGCGAATTCCCTAACCTCATCAAAACTGTGATCTCGCTTAAGCGGAACCACCAGATGAAGTCCGCGTGAACCGGTGGTCATCAAAAACACCGGCAGCCCCAGTTCTTCTACCAGCAATTCCCTGATCGAGAAGGCCGCTTCCTTCACCGCATCAAAACCTTTCTTCGATGGATCCAGGTCAAAGATCATCCGGTCCGGCTTATCAGGTTGGTCCTGCCTGCTCAGCCAGATATGCGGAGTAACACAGGCCTGGTTGGCAAGATACACAAGCGTAGCCTGGTCGTTACAAATCACATAATTAGTGCTGCCTCCCTCCTTCTTATCAAAGCTCCTTTTCTCGATCCATTCCGGAAAATAATCGGGCGCATCCTTCTGAAAGAATCGCTTATCCTCTATCCCGTTGGGAAAACGGATCATGGTAAGCGGCCGGCCTTCGATATGCGGCAGCATGATATCAGCGATCTTTTCGTAATAATCAACCAGGTCGCCTTTTGTAAAGCCGCTATCCGGAAAAAAGACCTTGTCAAGATTGCTTAATTCCACTTCTGTTTTTCCGTATGTTCTTTTTTCGCTCATGCCTCTTTTACTACCTCCTTCGGTTTTTTATCGCGCCTTAGGCCCAGGTAGCGCGGATGTCTTAGTTTATCTGTAGAAGTCCATTCGGTAAAAGCAACCTCGGCCACCATTTTAGGTTTCAGCCAGTACACGTCTTTTGATGGGAGCTTACTTCCGCTTACGGCGGGTTCTTCTACCTCTATTTCCTGGAATTGAGCATGCAGATCTTCCAGCATCTGGTCGGTATAACCGGTGCCCACTTTACCTGCATATTTTAGTTGATCATCCTTATAAAAACCGATCAGGATAGCGCCAAAACCTTTGCGCTCCCCTTGCGGTTTGGTGTAGCCCACGATCACGAATTCCTGCTGGTTCTCGCATTTGAACTTCAACCAGTTCGAGGAGCGGCTGTGAGCATAGTTACTATTGGCCTTTTTAGCGATAAGACCTTCCCAGTGTTTTTTACAGGCTTCCTGGTAGTATTCCTTTCCATTTTCGTTGCGATGAGGCGTATACCTGATTGGATCTTCAAAATCGAGCAGGTCCCGCAACATTTTTTTTCGTTCGGTTAGCTTAAGTTCATCCAGCTCAAAGCCATCGTGGTACATCAGGTCAAAAACATAGATATACACCTTTACTTTGGAGCTGGCGATCTCTGCTGAATCTTTAAGGTGCATCCTTTTTTGAAGCTTTCTAAAGCTGGTCACATTGCCGTCAAATGCCACGATCTCGGCATCGGCGATAAAATTATCGGCTTTTTGAGATTCGAGCGCTTTCACCAGTTCGGGATATGTATTATTGAGTTCCTTCTGGTTGCGCGACATCAGTTCCACTCTCCCGTTCTTCTTAAAAACAAGGCAGCGTTCCCCATCCAGTTTTCGTTCAAAGATCCAGTTGGCATCAGAAAAGACATCATGGGTAAGTTTGGCGAGCATGGGAGACATCCAGCCTGGCTGCTTCTTTTCCTTCAGTTTTTGCTGAAGCTCCTCCGGGATGCTTTTCAACAGATCATTCATCTTTTTTCGCTTCCTTTTCGATCTGTTTCATGGTCCTGCCTGTTAACACCGATTTATTTTCGGTATTTACCGGTTTCCTCCGGGCGTCGGCATCCTCATCGTCTACCTTCTTCAAAAACCATTTTTCATCGTCGCCTTTGGATGTGCGGATAAGTGTATAACCTCCCTTCAGTTTTTTTCCGTTTAAGATAAAGGTGGAATGGCCCTTTTCAAGCTGTTTTTCCATCGGGATCAGCTTGCCGTCATCATCCCGTTTATCATTTTCATAAGTTCCCGCATCCCAGACCATCACCGTACCGCCTCCATACTGGTCTTCAGGGATCACCCCTTCAAAATCGGCATATTCAACCGGGTGATCTTCCGTAGGGATGGCAAGGCGTTTCACATCGGGATTGGTAGACGGCCCTTTGGGTACGGCCCAGCTTTTGAGAACTCCATCTACCAGTATGCGAAAATCGTAGTGAAGGTTGGTAGCCTCGTGTTTCTGAATAACGAAGATCTGCTTTTCACTATCCTTCTTATTTTTTTCATCTCCAAATGGCTCCGATGAAATATCAAAATCCCGCTTTTCATGATATTTGTCTAAAAAACCTTTTGCCATGACTCAAAGATTGGTGTTTTTGATATCCTCGCTCAACTGCTTTTTCGTACTGTCCCCGGAATTTTCCAGGTGGCTGATCACCGATGAGACATCGGCTTTTGAATAATTCTGGTGCAGTTTCGCGATGCCTTCGACCTTAAAGGGCTCCAACCAGAAACCGGTGATCAGATGCAAATGATCCAGAAGCATCTGTTTTGGGATATCCCTGTAATACAAGGGATCCTCCTGCTGCTTTTCAAATTTGTACACCAGCTTTTCCAGGCTTTCCTCCAACTCCTCTTTACTTTGCAGCCTGATGCGGGCATTCACATGAACCGCCGAATAATCCCAGGTACTGATATCCTTTTCCTGGTACCAGCTCGAGGAAATATAGGCGTGCGGCCCATGAAAGATGAGCAGGGCTTCAGCTCCATCTTTCAGAAAGGCGAGCTGTTCATTATGATTGGCGATATGAGAGTAAAGCCTCCATTCCTCTTTTTCGCCCTCCCGCAATACGGGAATATGTGTTGCAAGTAATCGATCCCCCCTGGTTATAAAGCTCGCAAATGGGTTTTGGTCGATGAATTGAAGAATGAATTCCTCATCGTCTTTCCGATATTTTAAAGGTCTGTACATTATTGTTTTTTGCTATGATGGAATGGGCATTTCCATTTCTCTCCAACCGCTCGACCACTGTACTGCCTGGCTTCACTGTTTTTTCCAAAATCTTCCAGCATTGGATTGATATTGCCCTGCAATTCCCGGTCACGGTCTCGAATCTTATTCCTGACCGTTTGGTAAGTCCCCATCGCTCTTAATTTTTCGAACTGCCAGTGCAGGTTAAATGCAATGGAAAAATAAGGACTTCGCCTGGCTTTCCTGGAGGCTCCCGGGTGCATTCCCACGATATAAAATGCCTTCCCGCAAAGACTAAAGCTAAAATGCTCATCTTCAGGATCTGGACTTACCTCCTTATCCCATGCGCAATGATCGAATTTCTTCAGGTTACCCAATAGTTCCCATAATTTAGTTTCGAATTCAAGTTCGGAATATTTCGGCGAATTGGGAAATACCGCGATAAAGGTTTTGAAATCGTTCGATTCGAAATCATAACCTGAAACATAGTTTTCCAGGTCTTTCAGCAATTCCTTTGCAGAATCCAGACTAGCGGTATCCCTGTATGCATGTAATTCTACTGCATCCATACTAAAAACACTTTGCGCCATTACGCATGGGTGATCCTTCTCGAGAATGAAATCTTCAAAATCCTCCTTCAAATTGGCTGTTATCATTCTCTCCATTGTTTCCATCTTGGGGAAATCCCTCTTCTTTAACAACATGACTATTATTGGTTTAAGTTTTTTAATATTTAATCTATCTTTATATGGCATGGAACTTATTCTGGTCATAATAGCGGGAATTACTGGTACGGTCCTAATGACCGGTTTCAGCCTTTTGCTTTCCAGACTAAGATCAAAACAGTTCAGGGAACCAAGGTTGTTGAACATTATTCTTAGGCGTTCTACGCATGAACCAATGAATCCATCCAATGACTCCATTCTAGGCTGGGTGGTACATTTTTCTATTGGCGTGATTCTTATGACCTTATTTTATATGTTCCATATAATCTTTTTATTCTCCATCTCTTCTCTTTCCATTATTATTTTTGGCCTTATTACCGGCGGACTGGCTATCATCAGCTGGCAATTGATGTTCTATATTTCCCGGAGGCCTCCAGAAATTGATTTCAGAGAATTTTATGTTCAAATTTTTATCGCCCATCTCATTTTTGCCATGGGTGCATTTGTTTTGATGATCTAGTTAGTTTTTTCCGTATTTCAGCATTAGATAAAGCATAAAACTGTTCAGGCCCAGTGAAATCCCATTGGTAGCAATAATGGGGAGATCGTTCTGGGTAAAGCCGTAGACCACCCATAATAAGACTCCCAATAGCAAAATGGAAAACATCCCCGGTGAAACATCATTAACTTTTTTTGTCTTGTAGGACCTATGGATCTGCGGAATAACTGCAATGGTCGTACAGATACCGGCAACCAGACCTAATATTTGCTCCCATCCAAATTCCATCTTTCCTATCTTTCCACATCTTCCAGTAACCAGTCTTCCAGTTCTTCATTATCATCTTCGGTATGTAAGACCGAAATATCACCGGTAGCTTCAAAAATCACCGCACGCACCTCTTTAAGCCGTATCACGTTAGCCTCCCGCAATTTAGACCGGAGGTCTTCTTCGGTCACCCTGGCTTTTTTAAGATTATCATACAGGATGTTTTGACCATCCATGAGAAGCAGGGGTTCATTATCTACCGTTTTCTTTATGATTTTGAATCTTCGCAGGATGGCTACCAGCATTTGTAACAGGTAAACCAAACCTATACCCAGTACGCCATCCCACAGACTTACGCTTTTTGAAAGCACGGTGGTAGCGATCATCGAACCAACGGCCACGGTCATGGCAAAATCGAAGCTCGACATTTTTGAAAAACTGCGTTTGCCCGCTAGCCTCGTAAAAATGATGGTTGCCAGGTAAATACCCAGCGCGGTGAGTATAATAGCCAGTATGGATGTTTCCTCTATTTTAAACCATTTTTCCATAAGAATTAGTTAACTCCCAATTATTTCTCCCCCATTAATATGAATGACCTGCCCGGTTATATAACTGCTGTCTTTGCCGGCCAGGAACACGTAGGCCGGCCCTACCTCACTGGGCTGCCCAGGTCTTCCCATTGGCACTTTTTTACCAAATTCTGAAACATCGTCAAAGGTAGAAGGGATCAACGGGGTCCAGATGGGACCCGGAGCCACGGCATTTACCCTGATCTTTCTATCTACCAGCATCTTGGACAGGGATCTGGTAAAGCTAACTATAGCTCCTTTGGTACTGGAATAATCCAGCAAATGAGAACTACCCCGGTATGCGGTAACAGATGTGGTATTGATGATCACTGAATCTTCCTTAAGATGTTCCAGCGCTTTTTTTACGATATAGAAATAAGGATACAGATTGGTTTGAAAGGTCTTTCGGAATTGCTCCGAAGAAATATCCTCAACTTCACCAGTAGGAAACTGCATGGCAGCGTTATTCACAAGTACATCAAGCTTCCCGAATTTTTCCAGAACCCTGTCTATAACTTCGGTACAAAAGGATTCCTCCTTCAGGTCACCGGCGATGATCAAACATTCCTGCCCTTCTTTTTCGACCAGCTTTTTGGTTTCAAGGGCATCTTCTTTTTCTTCCAGATAAACTATGGCAAGGCTGGCTCCTTCCCTGGCAAAATGCACCGCGGCACTCCTGCCAATGCCGCTATCGCCCCCGGTTATGAGGGCTACTTTATCTTTTAATTTTCCGCTTCCCTTATAATCATACCTGATGATCTCAGGTTCAGGTTGCATTTTATATTCATCACCTGGCTGCGACTGGTCCTGTTGCGGCACATCCACTGGTTTACTCATAAGGCTGATAATTAGGTTGTTCAACTAAATTACAAAGCCCTTCACCAAAATAAATGTTAAGCTATCTTAAGCCTTTGTAAATATTGAGAAAATGGTCCGATTGAGTTAAAAATGAGTTCGAATTGATTAATTCTCTACATTTGAGTATGAAGGATTTTTTAAAGATCGGTCATCGGGGCGCGAAAGGTCATATTGCCGAAAATACCCTGGAAAGCATTCAGAAAGCCCTGGAAATAGGAGTGGATCTAATCGAGATCGATGTGCATAAATGCGCTTCCGAAGAGATCTGGGTTATTCATGATTTCACGCTGGACCGAACCACCAACGGCAGTGGCGAGATCGCCAAACGCGAAGCTTCCGAATTAAAGAAATTAAAGGTAGAAGCTAAATATAAGATCCCGCTTTTATCTGAAGTACTTGACCTTATCGAAGGAAAATGCGACATCAATATTGAACTGAAAGGTTTGAATACGGCCCAACCGGTTTGCCGGGAGATCTGGCAGCGAATTGAATCGGGGAAATGGAAATATTCGAATTTCCTGGTCTCCAGTTTTCAGAAGAACGAACTTTTCGAGGTTAGAAAATTAGACCAGCAGGTTCCACTTGGCATCCTGAGCAAGGCCAGTGTACCCGAAGCCATCGAACTGGGAAAACGCCTGAATGCTTACGCCATACACCCTTCACTGGGAATCATCACAAGGGATAATACCAAATTGAGCCAGGAGGCCGGTTTTAAAGTAAATGTCTGGACGGTGAATGAACGGGAAGATATTTTACGAATGCTGGAATTTGGTGTGGATGGCATCATTTCAGACTTTCCTAACCGGCTTCACAATCCGTTACTGCATTTAAATCCTTAGGCCGTTTCCACTTCCGTTCCAATCTCTGTACTTTTGCAATAAATCCCTAAAATTTGGATACTTACGATATCATCATAGTTGGCGGTGGAGCAGCCGGTTTCTTTACGGCCATCAATGCTGCCGAGATCGATCCTTCACTACGGATACTCATCCTGGAGCGTGGTAAGGAAGTGCTTTCCAAGGTCAAGATCTCTGGCGGTGGCCGTTGCAATGTGACCCATGCCGAATTCATCCCTTCTGAACTGGTTAAAAGATATCCACGCGGCGATAAGGAATTACGAGGCCCATTTCACAGTTTTATGACCGGAGACACCATGGAATGGTTCGAAAAAAGGGGCATCGAGCTCAAGATCGAGGAAGACGGAAGGATCTTCCCGGTAAGCGATAGTTCGCAAAGCATCATCGACTGTTTTAATTCGGAATGCAGGAGACTGAACATTTCGGTATTGAAGGGACATAGTCTGAAAAATTTCAGCAGGAAAGATGAAAACTGGCATTTAGAGACCAGCCAGGGCGAGTTCAGCACCAATAAACTGATGCTTGCCACGGGAAGTAACCCCAAGGTATGGGACCTGCTCGAAAAAATGGGCCATCAGATAATTTCCCCTGTCCCTTCGCTGTTCACCTTTAATATACAGGATCACCGCATCGACGGTTTGGCGGGAATTTCTACCGAAGCCGAGGTAAAAGTAGAAAGTACTAAACTGGAAAGTTCAGGTCCGCTTTTGATCACCCACTGGGGAATGAGCGGCCCGGCCATCCTGAAACTCTCTGCCTGGGGAGCACGAGAATTGAATGAATTAGGTTACCACTTCAGCATACGGGTGAACTGGCTACCTGGCCGGACTTCACAGCATATCCTGGCTGAACTCAAACAATTGAAAACCGAATTCCCAAAGCAACTGGTCTTAAAACGAGCCCAGTTCGAGCTGCCAAAACGACTTTGGCAAAAGATCGCGATCGCTGCCGGGATTGGTTCAGAAGATAACTGGGCCAGCCTAAACAAGGAACAACTACTAAAACTTAGTACCCAACTTACCTCGGCTAGCTTCAGTGTAAATGGTAAAAGTACCTTTAAAGAAGAATTCGTAACTGCCGGGGGGATCAACCTAAAAGAAGTGGATTTTAAAAGCTTTGAAAGCAAACTGTATCCCGATCTCTATTTTGCTGGTGAAATCCTGAATATCGACGCGATCACCGGCGGATTCAATTTTCAAAATGCATGGACGGGTGGTTTCCTGGCGGCACAGGCTATGAGTTCAGGCGCCAGATCTCAAAATTAAAAGCGATGTTAAAGGCAACCCAGATCGCATAAGGTATCAAAAGATACGCTGCTGTTGGGCTTACAATGCGAAACCATTTAATGGTAAAAATGATCACGACAAAAAGTGCAATCAAATCCAGCAAGGCAATTAATGGTTGTTCGAGCGCAAAGAACAGCAAAAACCAGAAACCGTTCAAAAACAGCTGAAATCCAAAATGATAGAGCCCGGTTTTGACCCATTTGTGATAAAAGCCTTTGCTCCAAACGATCCCGGCAGCTATTCCCATTAGAAGATACATCAGGATCCAGATGCCACTGAATAGATCTTCGTTCAAATGAAACCAGGGCTTTTCAAGGCTCGGGTACCATTCTGCAACACCAGCCTGGGTAGCGACAGTTCCCATAAATCCGAATATAAAACATATCAGAACCCCTATAGAACTCCTTATGAACAGTTTTTTAGTCATCTTTGGCCGGTTGAATTCACTAAAATAGGAATTTATTTGGATTGTCTTCAAGGGATTCCAACTCATAAAAGTTTAACTTTGGCAAAAATTTTTCAGGATGGTAAATCAGGATTTTGTTCCTAAACAAAAGGCTCAGGAAATTGAAAATGGCGAGGTAAGCTGGCAGGCTCCAAGCAATATCGCCCTGGTGAAATACTGGGGAAAAAAGGAGAACCAGATCCCGGCCAACCCCTCCATCAGTTTTACGCTGAACGACTGCAGGACCACTACCCGACTGAGCTATTCAAAGAAGGAAAGCCCATCTGATAGTGGGAATTTCGACTTCAGTTTCTATTTTGAAGGCAAGCCGAAGGAAGATTTCAAGCCTAAGATCCAGAGCTTTTTTGAAAGGATTCAACAATATTGCCCTTACCTGAAAGATTTCAGTTTCGAGATCCACAGTGAGAACAGTTTTCCGCACAGCAGCGGGATCGCTTCTTCCGCAAGCGGCATGAGCGCACTGGCCCTTTGCGTGATGGAGATCGAGAAAAAAATGTATCCCGATATGAATCCAGATTTTTTCAATCAAAAAGCATCTTTCCTGGCACGTTTAGGCTCTGGAAGTGCCTGCCGCAGCATAGACGGCGGACTCGTGGTTTGGGGAGAACATGAGAAGATCGAAAATTCATCA
Organism: Christiangramia oceanisediminis; assembly: GCF_022570735.2. GTDB lineage: Bacteria > Bacteroidota > Bacteroidia > Flavobacteriales > Flavobacteriaceae > Christiangramia > Christiangramia oceanisediminis. The sequence continues at coordinate 673,642 of NZ_JANCNS010000001.1, forward strand.
GATCTCTTTGGAGTAAGCTATCCATACGAGGTTCATGATATTTTTAAGACCTACCGTGATACCATTCTCCTGGTGGATAAAGGTGAAAAGCAGGTAAGCAGCAGCGTTGGTCATGGCTTGATGCACGGGCATCCTTTTGCAGAAAGCCGTTTTGAACAGGCCCATAAAAATCTGCAACGCCTCATCCCTGTTTTAAAAAACGGGAATCTGGAAGAATTCATAAAAATAGTGGAAAGCGAGGCCTTAAGTCTTCATGCGATGATGATGAGCAGTGAGCCGTATTTCATTTTGATGAAACCCAACACCCTGGAGATCATCAATAAGATCTGGTCTTTCAGGGAAGAAATGAAGGTCCCGGTTTGCTTTACCCTGGATGCCGGCGCCAATGTTCATGTGTTATACCCACAGGACTATGAATCAAAAGTTTTAGAATTCATTAATAATGAGCTGGTTGCATATTGTCAAAACGAGCAGTATATTTGCGACCGTGTTGGCAAAGGCGCTAGGCAATTGACAATTAAAAATTGACAATTGACAATGAGTAAGGAGAACATCATAAAGTCCAAGAGTTTTCTTTTCTCAGTTAAAGTTGTTAAATTGTACAAGTATCTAAGTTCTGAAAAGAAGGAATTTGTAATGTCCAGGCAATTTTTAAGATCTGGAACGGCGATCGGAGCCTTAGTAAGAGAAGCCGAACAAGCCGAAAGTAAAGCAGATTTCGTACACAAATTGTCAATAGCCCTAAAAGAAGCTAACGAAACTGAATACTGGATTGACCTGCTTAATGCCTCAGATTATTTGGAGGATGCTCGCTTCCAGGATTTCAAAAAAGATATTAAGGAAATATTGAAATTACTAGTCTCTATAATAAAGACTTCAGAACAAAGTTAATTGTCAATTTTCCATTATCAATTGTCAATTATTGACCTATGAAAGGACCCTTATTTTATTCGAAAATCCTTCTGTTTGGGGAGTATGGGATCATTAAAGATTCCAAAGGTTTATCAATTCCTTATAACTTTTATAATGGTGCTTTAAAGCTGGATGAGAATCCTTCTGAAGACGCTATCAAGTCAAATACGAACCTGAGAAGGTTTGCAGATTACCTGAAAACGCTTCAGGAAAAGCAGCCTAAACTGGTTCAGTTCGATTTTGAAAGCCTGGAAAAGGATATCGAAAAGGGAATGTATTTCGATTCAAGCATTCCGCAGGGTTACGGGGTTGGTAGTAGTGGTGCACTGGTTGCCGCTATCTATGACAAATATGCCCAGGACAAGATCACGGTGCTTGAAAATCTTACCCGTGACAAATTATTAAAACTGAAAAAGATCTTCGGGGAAATGGAGTCTTTTTTCCACGGAAAATCTTCAGGTCTGGATCCGCTTAACTCTTATTTGAGCATTCCTATCCTTATCAATTCCAAGGAAAATATAGAGCCAGCCGGAATTCCTTCTCAAACCGAAAATGGTACCGGTGCCGTATTTTTACTGGACAGTGGTATCATAGGAGAAACAGGCCCTATGGTAAATATCTTTATGGAGAACATGAAGCAGGAGCCTTTCCGAAGAATGCTGAAAGAGCAATTCGTTTCCCAAACCGATGCCTGTGTAGATGATTTCCTGAAAGGTGATGTAAAATCCCTTTTCAAAAATGTGAAGAAACTGTCTCACACCGTATTAGACAACTTCAAACCAATGATCCCGGCACAGTTTCATAAACTGTGGAAAAAAGGAATTGAAACCAACGACTACTACCTCAAACTTTGCGGTTCAGGCGGTGGCGGTTATATTCTTGGATTTACCGAAGACATTGAAAAAGCCCGAAAAGCACTTAAAGGTTATAAATTAGAAGTGGTTTATAACTTTTAAGATCCCTTCATGCCGGACATAGCTAACAAGCGTTTACTGCTGAAAATACTAAGCCTTTTTTCGGTGGTAAGAGGTTATAATATACTGGTGGTCGTAATTGCCCAGTATCTTACTTCAGCTTTTATCCTGGCTCACGATCGTCCCGTTCGCGAAGTCCTTTTTGATCCCAACCTGTTCTTTTTGATCCTGGCATCTGCCAGCGTGATCGCGGGTGGTTATATCATTAATAACTTTTACGACAGCGAAAAGGACCTTATCAACAGGCCCAAGAAAACCATGCTGGACCGGGTGGTTAGTCAGCGTACCAAACTTTCGGTGTATTTTATCCTGAACTTCGCCGGAATTTTCTTTGCCAGTTATGTCTCCTTCAGGGCAGTGGTCTTCTTTTCGATCTATATTTTCGCCATCTGGCTCTACTCCCACCGACTCAAAAAGATCCTGTTCTTAGGAAACCTGGTAGCTTCCATCCTTACCATTACGCCTTTCTTCGTGATCTTCGTGTATTACAAGAATTTCGAAACAGTCATCTTTATTCACGCCACTTTTCTATACCTGATGATCGTGATGAGAGAACTCGTAAAAGACCTGGAGAACATGCAGGGTGATTTGGTACAAAATTATCACACCATCCCGCTGGTGTATGGTGAAAACTGGAGTAAATTCTTCCTTGGCGTATGTGCCGTTCTGGCCTTGATCCCTATTTTTCTGCTCATCAGGTATTTCGAGATCGGGTATATGGACTACTTTTTTTACGCCTGCGTGGTGCTGTTGGTCATCTTTATGCTTTTGCTTTATTTCAGCAAGGCCAAATGGCAGTACCTGCTGTTGCATAACATTCTGAAATTCATCATTGTGGCCGGGGTTTTCAGCATTTTGCTGATCGATCTTGACGAAGTCCTGAAACGCGTATTTTAGCCCGTTGAAAATCTAAAACTTTTACCAATTACTTGGCATCCTCGACAGTGAAATCCTATCTTTGCTAAAAATTTGGCAATGAGCAGACACGATAGATCTTCAGGCAGGAAAAACAGTAAGAATACCGGTAGCAGAGGCGACCGTTCTTCCGGAGGAAAACAAAGTGGGCGCCAGGGTGGTGGTATGAGAAACAAATCACAATCCCGGGGCAATGCTCCTATTAAGCCGAAAATGGAAAAAAGTCCGTTTTCGAATACCGAAGGTATCAGGCTCAATAAGTATATTGCCAATTCAGGGATCTGTTCCCGTCGTGAAGCCGATATCTATATAGCCGCCGGAAATGTGACCGTAAACGGCGATACCATTACCGAAATGGGATACCGTGTGAAGCTGGAAGATGATGTACGTTTTGACGGAAGACGTTTGAATCCTGAAAAACCGGAATATATCCTGTTAAATAAACCTGCAGGCTTCTTTGTGACCGGAAACCCGGAAAAAGGTGGAAGAACCGTACTGGAACTTATTTCCAAAGCTACGAAAGCCAGGGTTAGCCCGGTTGGAAAACTGGATAACCAGGCTAAAGGTCTACTCCTGTTCACAAACGATGGAACCCTTGCCAAAAAGCTGGCGAAACCCAAGAACGGAATTCGCCAGATCTACCAGGTTAGCCTCAACAAAAACCTGAGTAAGGAGGACATGGAAAACATGAAAGAGGGAGTGTATATCGAAGGTTCTAAAGTACAGATCACCGATGTAAGCTATATTGATGATAAACCGCATAACGAGGTTGGCATCGAAATTAGAAGTATCAAAGAGCATATCGTCACCCGAATCTTCAAGAGTTTAGGTTATGAAGTAGAAAGCCTGGACAGGGTTGTTTTTGGTGGTTTGACCAAAAAAGATCTGCCCCGAGGAAGACATCGCCAACTCACTGAACAGGAAGTGATTAACCTGGGCATGCTTTAGAAATATTTTTGGTCTACTCCTATTATTTTTTTAATACATTTACTGCGTCAAAAAGAAGTCGATACTTGTAAAGGCTTCCTAGGATTCTTATGTAATTGAAAAAAAATTCATTTCTATGGCCTGAGGTGTATTCAGGCTGCGTTACTTCGACCTATCTACCAGAATTAGCCAATTCAACAGGCTTCATTTGCATATTCTTAACATTAATTTACCAGTCGATTTTTTTGACCCTTTAAATTATTCTCTAATTTTTAGCTCTTAAATTTTATCAAAAATTGAATACCAAGTACAGCGATCTAATAGACCAGACCTACTACTTCCCTCAGGAAGAATTTTCATTAGAAGGCACTCAGTTAAAATTTCATGATATCAACCTTATGGAACTTGTGAAGGAATACGGTGCACCCTTAAAGTTCACTTACCTTCCCAGGATCTCCGAAAATATCAGCCGTGCCAAAGGCTGGTTTAAACATGCTATGGAAAAGCATGATTATCCCGGGACTTATAATTATTGCTATTGCACCAAAAGTTCCCATTTTGAGCATGTACTAAATGAAGCTTTAAAAAATGATATCCATATCGAAACCTCTTCGGCCTTCGATATCAATATCGTGGAAGAATTGAAGAAGTCTGGAAAGATCACCAATGATACCTGGGTATTGTGCAATGGTTTTAAACGCGACCAGTATATTGCTAATATTAGCAAGCTGCTAAACGGCGGACACAGAAACTGCATTCCAATTATCGATAACTACGAGGAACTGGACCTGTTATCAGAGAATATCGATGGAAAGTTCGAGGTAGGTATCCGTATCGCTTCAGAAGAAGAGCCAAAATTCGAATTCTATACTTCAAGACTGGGCATAGGGTATAAAAATATTGTTCCGTTTTACAAGAAACAGCTGGAAGACAATGAGCAGGTTGACCTTAGAATGCTTCATTTCTTTATCAATACCGGCATTAGGGATACAGCCTATTACTGGAACGAATTAAGCAAATGTCTTAAAGTGTATATCAGCCTGAAGAAGATCTGCCCTACGCTGGACAGTCTGAATATCGGCGGTGGATTCCCTATCAAGAATTCGCTGGCATTCGATTATGACTATCAATATATGGTAGACGAGATCATCAACCAGATCAAGCTTGCCTGTGAAGAAGCCGAGGTAGAGCCTCCACATATCTTTACTGAATTTGGGAGTTTCACGGTTGGAGAAAGCGGCGGTGCGATCTATGAAGTACTTTACCAAAAACAACAGAATGACAGGGAGAAGTGGAATATGATCAATTCATCTTTTATCACCACCCTTCCCGACACCTGGGCCATTAGCAAAAAATTCGTGATGCTTGCCATCAATCGCTGGAACGATGAATATGAACGCGTTCTTTTGGGCGGTTTAACCTGCGATAGTGATGATTACTATAACTCTGAACAGCATACCAACGCGATTTATTTGCCTAAATTCAAGAGAGATAAACCACTGTATATAGGATTTTTTAATACGGGAGCTTACCAGGATACCATAGGTGGTTTTGGAGGTTTACAGCATTGCCTGATTCCGCAGCCACGACACATTCTCCTGGACAGGGATAAGGATGGAAAACTCACCTCAAAGTTGTTCAGCGAGCAACAGGAGGCCAGCGAAATGCTGGACATACTGGGCTATAACTCAAAAAATTAATGTTTTACTATAAATTAACTAATCAATTTAATTAGCCATGAGCAAAAAGAATTATGCCGGGATACCCGATAAATATGCTCGAATAGACGAAGCAAAGGTGGTATTGATTCCTGTGCCATATGATGGCACCAGTACCTGGCAAAAAGGAGCCGATAAAGGACCCGATGCATTTCTCGAAGCTTCAGAGAATATGGAGCTTTTCGACATTGAAACCCGAAGCGAGGTTTACAAAAAAGGAGTCTACCTGGCTCCTCCTGTAACTGAAAACAGCTCTCCTGAAAAAATGGTCGAGGCCGTTTACAAAACCACCAAGAACTATATTAAACAGGAAAAGTTCGTAACCCTTTTTGGGGGAGAACACTCTATTTCTATAGGTAGCATCAGGGCTTTCAATGAATCCTTTGAAGATCTCACCGTGGTGCAGATCGATGCTCATGCCGATTTAAGACCGGAATATGAAGGTTCCAAATGCAATCATGCATGTGCGCTTCATGAGGCCAGTAAAACCACTAATTTGATACAGGTTGGAATTCGTTCCATGGACATTTCAGAGATGGACCATATGGATGAAAACCATGTGTATTTTGCTCATGACCTGTACGAAGACTGGCAGGATGATGCGATTGGGCAAATGACTCCAAATGTGTTTATCACGATAGACCTGGATGCTTTTGATCCCAGTATCATGCCATCTACCGGCACCCCTGAACCAGGAGGACTATTCTGGTATGAGACCCTGGAATTCCTGAAGATGATGTTCAAGAAAAAGAACGTGGTTGGTTTCGATATCGTGGAACTTTGCCCTAACGAAAACGAACGATCTTCAGATTTCCTCGCAGCCAAGCTTTATTACAAGATGTTGAGCTACAAATTCAAATATCAAAACTATAACGAAGAAGACGACGATGAGTAAAGGAAGTATCTCCCAATTCATAGAAAAATATTATTTGCATTTCAATGCTGCCGCCCTCGTGGATGCCGCAAAGGATTACGAGAAGCAGCTGGACGGAGGCGCTAAAATGCTGGTTTCCCTTGCCGGAGCCATGAGTACCGCCGAACTTGGAAAGATCTTTGCTGAAATGATCCGCCAGGACAAGGTTCACATCATTTCCTGTACAGGCGCTAACCTGGAGGAAGACGTGATGAACCTCGTAGCACATTCTCATTATAAGAGAGTTCCTAATTACAGAGATCTTACTCCGCAGGAAGAATGGGACCTTTTAGAAAAAGGTTTGAACCGGGTTACTGATACCTGTATCCCTGAAGAGGAAGCTTTCAGGAGAATACAGGAGCATATTTTTAAGATCTGGAAAGATGCCGAAGAAAAAGGCGAGCGCTATTTCCCGCACGAATTCCTGCACAAGCTTTTATTAAGCGGGGTGATGGAAGAGCATTACGAAATAGATATCAAGGATTCCTGGATGTATGCTGCTGCCGAAAAGAATTTGCCGATGGTAGTTCCCGGGTGGGAAGACTCTACGCTTGGTAATATTTTCGCTTCCTACGTACTCAAAGGAGAATTAAAGGCAAGCACCATGAAATCTGGGATCGAATACATGACCTTCCTGGCCGACTGGTATACTGAAAACTCGAAGAACGGGATTGGATTTTTCCAGATTGGTGGAGGAATCGCCGGAGATTTCCCAATTTGCGTGGTGCCAATGTTGTACCAGGACATGGAACGAACCGATACACCTTTCTGGAGCTATTTCTGCCAGATCTCAGACTCTACCACGAGTTACGGGTCTTATTCCGGGGCGGTTCCAAATGAGAAAATCACCTGGGGTAAACTGGATATCAACACCCCAAAACATATTATTGAAAGTGACGCAACCATAGTCGCTCCCCTGGTTTTTGCATATCTGCTGGATATGTAATTAACAAACAATTACGGGTAGTTAAAGCTGTTCGGTATTAATTATTGATTAATATTGAACAGCTTTACTATTTTATGGAGAACTGGCCAATTTACGCGATAGGATTTTTAGCGCAGCTGTTATTTTCGGCCAGGCTCATAAGTCAGTGGTTTTTGTCTGAAAAGGCAAAAAAGATCGAAACACCGGTTCTTTTCTGGAAATTAAGCCTGCTGGGAGCTATTCTCTTATTCCTTTATGGATATCTACGCGAAGACCTCGCGATCATGCTTGGGCAATTCCTCATTTACGGGATCTACTGGCGTAACCTGAAACTACAGGAGGAATGGAAAAACAGGAAACTGATCTTTAAAACCTTAGTAGTAAGCTTCCCCATAGGAATCGCGGCATATATAATATTTCTTGGAAGCCTTACCTGGAGTGACCTTTTTAAACCGGAAAATATTTCAGGATGGCTCATAGGTTTAGGCGTTCTTGGGCAGATCATTTATACATCCCGCTTCTTTTACCAGTGGTATTATTCTGAAAAGGCCAGCGAGTCTTCGTTACCTATTGGTTTCTGGGTTTTAAGCCTTATAGGCTCCTCCATACTTTTCACCTACGGAATATTCAGGGATGATCCCGTTCTTATCGCCGCTCATTTTTTTGGTGGATTGATCTATATCCGGAACATCTACCTGGACAAAAAATCAAATCCGAAGCCTGAAAAGAAATTAGAATATTAATTCCTGTTTATGCTGAACCTTAGAATCAGCCAGAAACTATTGCTTATAATTTAAGTGGCCTTCCTTTAAAAAGTTCCCATCCCATATATCCGAATACAATCAGGTATTCCAGCGTCACCAGCCAGAGATTTTCCTGGTATTCGGGATTGGAATAGGCATAATAGCTTAGAAAAACCACGGCCGACCAGGCGATCATATACCTGAATTGAGTAAAAACCGAAAGTATTAGCGGAACAGCTAGATACCATGGATGAACAGTTGTAGACAGGAAAAGATATGCTGTAATTGCGAACAGCATACTTGTTATAAGTTGCTTTGTGGTTTGGTTTTTCCTGAAAAAGCTCAGGCCAAGAATGATGAGTAAAGTAATGAGGGGCAGGATTTTTCCTGCTGAACCAATAATATTGTAACCCTTGATCCAGAAACCGAATTCTCTAACCACATAATAGATACTGGCATTGAATTCGAATTTCCCGAACCAAAGTCCGATGCTTTGGGTAAAATTTCGAATTACTTCAGAATTGAAAAATGGAAAAAATGATAGTATTACTACTGCAAATACGAGCAAATAGTAAACAATTAACTTACTAAAAGCTATGACCCCTCGACTCCGCTCGGGGTGACTGATAGATTTTCCTCGACTCCGCTCGGAGTGACTGATGGATTGTCCTCGACTCCGCTCGGGGTGACGCGTCGAAATATTTAGTTCAGGTGATCGAGATTTATCTTTTTGCGGATGCTTTTCCTTTAGACCATTTTTCTTCTTTCCGGAAAAATTCTCATTTGCCTGGCTGAACGCAGCCGAAGCTTTTGAAATTCCGGGAAAAGAAAAGCCAGTAAAATATCTGAAAAGCAAAGGCAAAAACATCAGTGGAAGCAATTTTACCGAAACAGAAATTCCGAAGACTATAGCGCTCCAAATCCATTTTCTTTTGTGCAACAAGTAGAGCGCCCAAACCAGGAAGAAGACCATCACCCCTTCAAAATGCAGGTTTCCGGTAAGTTCTATGATGATAAATGGGTTCAGCATATACCAGAAGATTCGGTGATCGGGAAGTTTAAGTGACCTCAACAATTGGGTGCCAAAATAAAGCGTCCCAAAATCGGCAGCGATGATAACGATCCGCATCAGGATCACTGAAAAAATGATATTATTTCCAGCCAGCCCGCCCGCAAAAAGGAACACCAGCTGGTTTACAGGAGCATAATTGGTATAATTAGCTGCGCTTAAACCTCCCATTCCATCTATCAACTGCCTGGCCTGGGATACCGGTAGCGTTGGATCTGCAACAAGCTCTGCAGGCAAATATTCGTACGGGTTAAAGCCATTTGCCAGCAACCTCCCATCCCAGATAAACCTGAAATAATCCTGGGAAAGCATAGGTATTGCAACAATAAATAAGAGTCGGAATACCAGGGAAAGTGATATCAACACCCAGTAATTATGCTTCTGGAATTGGATGAGCTTAAAGCTCAAAAAGAACAAAGCTCCGTATAGGCTTATCAGCTTAAAAAAATCGCTACGCTCCAGGTCATAGGCAAATGCGAGGTACAGCGCAGTGCAGCTAAGGCTGAAGATGATGGGATATTTATAAAGGCTTAATTTCTGGAAGTCCATTTCATAGCTTGACTTCCCGCTAATTTAATCAAACTTCGGCTTTAAGGCTTTTGAAAACTACAAATCCGAATCCTGCGAACAACATCAGGTGAAAAATAAGCAATCCAAATTCATTTAAGCGGAAGGCACTAAAGATGGCAAATCCGAAATACAGAAATAAAAGAGCTTCGATCACCAGGTTTCCTGAAATATGATTTTTCAGGTACCTGTTCCCTTTCCAGCTATCGGTAAGCGAGTTGATATTGAATTTTGGCGTACGTATGAACTCCGATTTCTTTCCAAAATGTCCTTCCAGAACAGCCAGTGAATTGTGAACCGAGAAGCCCATGGCAACTGAAAAGAAGGTAAAGAACATGCCCACGAATTTGAAAAAACTCCTGGCCCCACCACCATGAATACGGCGGTAGGCCACATAATAGCAGGCAAAAAAGATCAGGCTGCTTACGGCAAAACCGGCCAGCACATTGAAATACGAGCTGAAATCAGGATTATTATTTTTAATGAACAAAACCGGCACACTCAGTACGGCCAGCAAAAGAACAACCAGGAACATACTGGAATTGAGTAAGTGGAAAAAGCCATGAAATTTCGTGCTCCAGGAAATCGACGGATCTTGGAGCAATTTCCCGTAATTCTTTCTGAAATTTTCTGCAGCTCCCTTGTTCCAGCGAAATTGCTGACTCCTTGCTGCACTGATCACCACCGGTAGCTCGGCCGGGGTTTCTACATCCTCCAGGTATTTAAAATCCCATTTTTTCATTTGTGCGCGATAGCTCAGGTCAAGGTCTTCAGTTAAAGTATCCCCGCTCCAGTTGCCTGCATCCAGGATACATTCCTTTCGCCAGATCCCTGCGGTTCCGTTGAAATTGATGAAATTCTTTCCGAAGTTCCTTCCGGTTTGTTCGAGGATAAAATGAAAGTCGAGCGCGAAGGCCTGAATGCGGGTAAGCAACGAATAATCCCGGTTAAGATGCCCCCAGCGAGTTTGCACCACTCCTATTTTCGGATTTTTGAAATAAGGAAGCGTTTGCATTAGCCAGTTCTTTCCCGGAACAAAATCTGAATCAAATACGGCTACATAGTCACCTTTGGCAATTTTCAGCCCTTCCTTCAGGGCTCCTGCTTTAAATCCTACCCGGTTTTCCCGACGAATATGCTGAATGTCCAACCCTGTATCTTGAAGTTCCCTGATAATTTCAGCGGTTTTCTGAACGGAATGATCGGTAGAATCATCCAAAACCTGTATCTCCAGTTTGGATTTGGGGTAATTGATCCTGGCAATATTCTGCAACAGCCTTTCAATCACATAATATTCGTTGTAAAGCGGCAATTGTATGGTGACAGGAGGAAGCTGGTCTTTTGAAAAATCGAACTTTTCAGCAGTATCGGTGACCTTCGCAGCCTTCAGGTAATTCAGTAACAATTGAAGCTGGGACAGGCTGTAAATGAAGATAACGAGTAAAGCGAGCGTATAAATTATGATTACCGTAAGATCGATCATTTAAAACTGTATTTAAAAATCCAGCCGAGGATTTTTATTCCCGCAAAGATAGCACCTTTCACAGTTCCTGAAACTTTTGACTCTCCAATCCGGTTCTTATAGTGAACAGGCACCTCGACATAGCTCAGGTTTTGTCGTAAAGCCTTTAACTGCATTTCAACCGTCCAGCCATAAGTTTTGTCCTGCATGTTCAATTGAAGTAATTTCTCGTATTTGATCGCACGAAAAGGTCCTAGATCAGTGAAACGGGAACCAAAGAATAATTTCATCAAACTAGTCGCCAGCCAGTTTCCGAAGATCTGCGGAAAGGTCATTGAGCCTTTTTCCCTCCACTCCTTCACCCGGGCACCAACCACGAAATCTTTATTTTCCTTCAGAATAGGTTTCAGAATCTTATCCATTTCTGCGGGATAATCTGAATAATCTCCATCCAGGAACACGATAATATCGGGTTTCTGGCTATTCTCAGAAATATGCCGCATGCCCTTCAGGCAGGCATAACCATATCCTTTCCTGTTTTCGGTAAGCACAGTAGCATCTGCCTGTTGCGCATTCTTTTCGGTATCATCGGTAGAATTATTGCTCACCACGATCACCTCATCAACATATGCAGGGATCTCGCGGATGACATGGCCTATGGATTCCTCTTCGTTGAATGCGGGAATAATGACTTTGATGATTTGGGGCATCAGATAAATTTGGTAATTGGAAGGGCAAATTTAGGATATGCCGGGCACTTATTTGCTGCTCTGCTTGATTAAATCCATAAGATCCATATTATCCCCCATCACGCTTTCTTCGTTGTGAATTCTATTTTTTCTGGAACCATTTTCCAGCTTCAGCACACCACGCGGACATACTGCTGAACAGATCCCGCAGCCCACGCAGCTGGACCTGACGATATTTTCACCTTTTTGAGCATAGGCGCGAACGTCAATTCCCATTTCGCAATAGACCGAGCAGTTCCCGCAGGAAATACACTGACCTCCATTGGTAGTAATTCTGAATTTAGAAAATAATCGCTGCTGCATTCCGAGGATAGCCGCCATGGGGCAACCAAAACGACACCAGACACGGCTTCCAAAGATGGGGTAAAAACCAACCCCAATTACCCCTGAAAAAGCAGCTCCAATAAGGAATCCATACCATTGCCGCAGCTGGTATCCATCAAAAAAGAAGATCTTATAGTTCCCGCTGAAATAGTTGATCCCGATGATAGCCATGATGATTGCGAAATAAGAGATCGCACCATATTTGGCATCCTTGGCCAGCTCATCCCTCTTAAAGATCATAATTAGCGCGAAAACGATCGTAAGCAACAGAGCACTGGCCCATAGAAATACGTCTTTAGTTAACCAGTAGCTTTGGGAATCGTCACCCAGGAATGAATAGACCACGGCGATCGTCATGACCGTTACAAAGACCAGGACGCTATGGATCACCCAGCGTTCCACTTTCCATGCGAACAGGGATTTATCGGAAAGATGCCGGTACGGATCGCCAGCGGTTTCGGCCAGTCCACCGCAACCACAAACCCAGGAGCAATACCACCTCTTCCCATATTTGTAGGTGAGGATAGGTGTGATCACGAAAATGGAAAGCACTCCAAAGATGAGCATGAACATTCCCAGGTTACCGGCAGAAAGAAACTCCTGGATCTTATAACCTGCAAACAGATCATAGTTCAAAGGCCAGATATTTTTAAAATCGTAGTAGGGTTTATTCAGCCTTATGAGGATCTCCGGGATCAGGAAAGCAAAACCAAGCTGGAAGAACATCACCGAAAAGGTTCTGAGCACCTCATACCGATTATGGCGATATTTTAAAATGAACTTATACCCAAATATCAGGATCGCCAACGTATAAAGTGTTCCATATACAAACCACTGACTGGCCGGCCCTCCGTTGATCAACCTGCTAAGGGGGTCGAATAAAGCAATGATGCCGGTATTCGCGCCATCCGGGTTTAGTCCCAAATATTGTGGATACCAGTAAAGCACCACGTAGAAAAGAGTGAGTGCGATTCCCGCTACCCATCCCCACAGACCGCGATTAGTGGTGGATTTAAACCAGACCCCGTTATTATTGATGCCCTGATGCTTACCAAGATAGGCGTCGTTTGCAAATATTATGGTTCCAATCGTAATAAGTCCTAAAGCCAGTGACAGGAATAAGGTCTTATTGGGAAAGTTCACATTGAACAGCGCCAGTGCCAGTATAAAAAGGCCACTTAAGCCCAGGCCGGTGGCAAGTTTCTGCTTTCCTGAAATCGACGCCGGTGAATCACCGGTCATCGCCATGTTGTGTTCTATTCTGCTCATTCAGTTTTATTTATTCCTTCACAGGTGGATTTTAGACCTCACAGGTTTCCAAAACCTGTGAGGTCTTTGCTATTCAAAATTGAAATCTGAATCAATATTATTTTTAAACTGAGAATGTACGATTTCGAAATTCTCTTTACCATCAAATAAATTCAGGCAAGGATCTATTTTAACAAATGTATCATCTTGCTTTAAGTAGCTCCCAAAAGAAGAAAATTCATAATTTTTGAAACTTGAAACCACACCATGATTCTGAGGATTCTGATGAATATAAATAATTAAATTTCTAAGGTAAACTTCATTATCGATTTTCTTCCTTCTAAAACGATCCTGAAATAAGCTACCTGTCCTTTGATAGGCCTTATTTATTCCCTTGGCATAGGCGTTAAAGCAATTTGAAAAAGCTTGTGAAATGACCTTAGCTTGCATTTCTTCCTTGGTCTTAACTAAAAGATGGAAATGATTCGGCAACAAACTATAAGCATAGATATCACATAACGATAACAGATATTTTTCAAACAGCGATAACAGGTATCGATAATTTCTGGTTTCAAAGAATATAGCTTGTTTGTTATTACCACGATTAAATATGTGGTAATAGGAATCTGATATCATGGGTTCATATTGCACTATTTTTCAATTTATTTTCCTCACAGATTCTGGAAACCGGTGGGGATTTAATTCTTAAACCTTTTCAAGGTCCCTTTTAAAACTCTGGAAGATTTCTTTCTCATGTCGATCATAGAATTCCGGATCAAAATTGGCCTTTCTAAGGTTGGCCAGCACATGGCCTATTTTCCTTTCTTCAGCCAGCCACTGGTTAAATACTTCCTGTCTCATTCTTATTCCAAAGGTATTGATGCCAAGGAATTTTTCGGTTTCAGAATGATAGGCTATTGTAATGGCCTTAGGCTCATCACTATGTTGCCAGTGAAAATGGGCCACTCCGTCCTTCGGAATTGGCCACACCCAGCCATAGGTCTGGTATTCGATATCAAAGAATTTGGCTGAGTTAAACCAGAATCCAGGCTCATAATTAGCAGGTTCTCCGGTTAGGGTTCTTGCCAGGGTTTCACCCATGATCCTCCCGGTGTACCAAACTGCTTCAACATCTTTCCGCTCGCCTATTGTCTCCCGGTGCTGAACACAGTCGCCTATGGCATAAACATCCGGAATGCTGGTTTGAAGGTACCGGTTCACCAGGATCCCCTTATCGGTTTCCAGTTTCGTATCCTTTAAAAAATCGATATTAGGCCGCACTCCTGTACACAGGCCAACCAGGTCGCAGGCTATCGTTTCTCCACCTTTGGTAAGGATTGCTTTTACCCGGCCATTTTCATCAGGAATGATTTTATCGAGTTCTGTATTATGCCTTAGATCTACTCCATGTGATCGTATATGCTTCGAAATCATTTCGGCTTCTGGTAGCGGCAGCACATTATGCCAGAAAGCCTTTTCCCGAACCAGGAAAGTCACCTCGATATTCCGGGTTCGGAGCATTTCGGCAAATTCTACGCCTATGAGTCCGCCCCCAACGATCACTGCTTTTCGGGTATATTTTGTATTCTCTTCCAGCAGTTCCAGATCCTGCTTGCTTACCAGCCCCTGAACGCCGTCAAGGTCCTCCCCTTCCCAGCCAAACTTATTGTAAACCGAACCGGTTGCCAGCACCAGTTTATCATAATTCATTTTTTCACCTTCAGAAAATTGCAGTTGTTTCTGCTCAAAATCGATCTTTTGAACCCAGCCATTTTTAAGTTCGATACGGTTCTTTTCCCAGAACCAGTCTTCATAAGGCTTCAGGTGCTCCCATTTCATATGGCCCATATACACGTACATCAGGGCGGTTCTGGAGAAAAAATAATCTGATTCCGCTGAAATTACCGTGATCCTGTGATCCGACCTTTTGCGGATGTGCCTGGCGGCGGTGATTCCAGAGATCCCGTTTCCGATGATGACAATATGCTCCATTAATTATTATAAGCCGGCAGAAGGCCGAATAGTGATTTAGTAAATTAAGCAGAAAAATTAAGGAATAGCAAGATAGGCCGGTATTAATTAACCTCTCGAATTTAATTTAAAAAAGAACGGATTGATTCGGTCAGTCTCAAAAAATGAATTATTTTATAAGTATCCCAAAATGAAATATTTACGATCTGCTACTTCAAATTTAATTAATTGTAAACCTTAAATAAATCAAAGTAATTATATGGATTTTTCAAATCCTTTGGCTTATGGAGTCCCCTGTTTTATAGCGCTTATCTTACTGGAAATTGCTTACAGTCACCATAACAACCAAAAAGACTTATATGCCTGGAAAGATCTAATGGCCAGTGGATCCCTGGGTGTTGGCACTGCTATTTTATCACCTCTTCTTCAGGTAGTTTTTATGATCGTTTTATTTGAAGGTGTTTATGCCATTTTTAATCCGGTCATCAATGGTGAAAATATGAATATTTTCGGGTATGAGTCATTTGGGTATGAATGGTATATCTGGGCTCTTTGTATGCTTGGTGACGACTTTGCCTATTATTGGTATCACAGGGCAAATCATGAGATAAGGATTTTATGGGCTGCCCATATTGTACATCATTCTTCAGACCATTTTAATTTAGGAACAGGAGTTAGAAATGGATTTTTCACACATTTCTACAAACCTTTTTTTTATATCTGGTTACCTGCAGTAGGATTTCCGGTTGAAATGATCATGGTTTGTATAGGGATAGAATCCTTATGGCAATTCCAGCTACACTCACAGTACATTCCAAAAATGGGATTTCTGGAAAAATTCCTGAATACCCATACCATGCATCAGGTTCATCATTCACAGAACCTGGAATACATGGATAAAAATCATGGAGGTATTCTGAATATTTTCGACAGGATTTTTGGTACCTGGAAGGAACTAGATAATAAGATAGACACAAAGTATGGTGTTACTCATCCACCCAATTCTTACAACCCGGTGATCATCCTCACTCATGAATTTAAAGATATCTGGAAAGATGTAAGAAAGGCTAATTCCTTTAAAGAAAAGTTCATGTATATTTTCGGGCCGCCTGGCTGGAGTCACGACGGAAGCACCTTAACGGTAAAACAGCAGCAACGTTTATTGAAGAACAAGAAAGCCGGCCAGTTATCTAAATAAATTAGTGTTTAATGCCGTAACTTCGGTTTGATAAAAGTTATTTCAACAATTATTTTGTTCTAACCTTGTGATTAGGAACTTTTAAAATCCACATGACGCTAATTCGAATATTCAGGACTTTCTTGTTGATGTTCAGCTTTTTACTGCTGAATTCCTGTACGACTAGATCTGTAAATGCCAAATACAATGGTATTAGCCTTGTAGCCTCCCGGGACAGTCTGCATAGCCAGCATGTCGAGCCTATCATTCAGGTAAATGCTAATGCAGTGGCCCTAATGCCCTATGCTTTTATGGGTGATAAAGATAACCCCGAACTGATCTTTAACAACAACAGGCAATGGTTCGGGGAAAGAGAAGAAGGGATCGAACATGCGATCGCCATTTTGAAAAAGAAAAAATTGAAGCTGATGATGAAGCCTCATATCTGGCTTAGAAATGGAGAATTCACAGGGGATCTTTCCTTTAATTCGGAAAAGGAATGGAAGAAATTTGAAGATTCCTATCGCAACTATATCCTGTTTTACACCGAAATCGCCGAAAAGCATCATTTTGAACTAGTATGTATTGGAACCGAACTTTTCAATTTTGTTGATCAACGGCCGGAATTCTGGAAAAACCTGATCAAAGAAATTCGGAAGAAATACCATGGAAAACTGGTCTATGCCGAAAACTGGGATAAAGCCGATCAAACCGAAATCTGGCAACACCTGGACTACATAGGTGTGGATGCTTATTTTCCATTGAGCGAGGAGGAGGCTCCTTCAGAAGCCGAAATCATTGATGGCTGGGAAAAACATAGACTAATGCTGGAGAAACTTTCTTCAGAAAATGATCTGCCTGTACTGTTTACCGAGTACGGCTACCGAAGTGTGGACCATGCCCTGAAAGAGCCCTGGAATTCGAGTCGTGACAGCATTAAACTGAATCATACTGTCCAGGCAAAAGCCTTAAAAGTGATTTATGAAGAAATCTGGCCGGAGGACTGGTTTGCCGGTGGATTTTTATGGAAATGGCACCAGGATCCGGACTCCGGAGGTCTGGATAACAACCGCTTCACCCCGCAGAACAAACCTGCGCAGAAAGTGGTACAGGAATATTACAGGAAATTCACGAATTGATACGTTTATAATAATGAGAAGCAAGCTCCTCTGCGCCTGCACCAAATCTCCGTTTCCAGTAGATCTCCGCAAACAGCTTCTGGGTTTTCCAAATTCCCATCCTTTCGTATAACCTGGCAGAAGTGACAATAGGACTTTTGATCACGACAAACATCTTTTGATCATAAAGCCTTTTAATGATCTCGTTATCCTCATAGACCTGGTATCTTTCATCATAACCCCCTATTTTGAAGAACAGGTCCCTTTCCACAAATAACGACTGGTCTCCACCCCTGCAGGAAATATGGTTAAGCCTGGTGAACCAACCCATCAGATTGAGCCACCAGTGGTCCTTATCGAATTTCATTCGGAAACAACCGGCCTTATTGCCTTTTTTAAATTCCTGTATAATTAGCTGATCGAAATTTTCAGGAGGCAGGCTATCTGCATGTAAAAAATACAGCAACTCAGAAGTAGCCGTATCTGCCCCGGCATTTAATTGTACAGCGCGGCCTTTTTTTGATCGGATATAAGTAACTCCTGGAAAATTCTTGGCGACCTGTACGGTGCCATCTGTACTTCCTCCGTCAACAATGATGACCTGTGAAACTAGCCCTGCTGATTTTTTTTGCAGGTGATCAAGCAGCACCGGCAGCTGGTCTTCTTCGTTATATACCGGAATAATGATGCTGATCATATACTTTTTAATTCACCTCGTTCAGGTTCCAGTTATATTCCTTGAATTCGATACGCGCATCTGGAGCCAGCTTGACCTTGGAATATTGGTTCACATAGTCAATCAAACTTCCATTTTCGGTAAAATCTCCTTTATACCAGTCGAAGATAGCAGACAGTTGAGCTGAATCCTCACTGATCTCATTCTTACCGGAATTGATGAATTCTGAAGTCGCTTTCTCCAATTGTTGTTCGATCTTCCCTGCGGTAAATGCTTCGTTCATAAGCTTAGGACAGGAGATCGAAGCGCAATTGATGGCGAAATGTATCCTTGGCTCGTTCATCTTTCTAAGAATGCTATTTTCTAGGGCACCCAAAGAAATTTCGGTATCGCCTACCTGGATGAATTCTTTGGTCCATGGGCCACTGATATCCTTGATGCTTTTAAGCGGATAATTTCTAAGGATCAGGTCTACGGTATATGCATTATAGAGATTGATGTAATAACCCAGCAGTTCTGCGTTGGACCAGTTGTCATCAGGCTCCTGGGCAGAAAGCATTTGCAGGTATTTATCCAGTTCCTCGCGATCCTTCTGAAACCCCTTGTAATTGACCATACCATCCTCCTGCACGTGTTTTTTCAACAGTGCATCCCAGGCCGAATGATCCAGTTGAACACCGGAATTCGTATTTGCCGAAACCTCATCCTTCATATCGGGAGTTGGCAGGCCCTTGCTGTTAAAACCGGCGCTGGATATCAGGTTACAGGAAGCGAACGAAAAGCAGCCTGTGACCAGGATCAGGGAAATTAGAATGTACTTTTTCATAGGTTTTGTTTTGAATAGTTTAGCTCTCGACTCCGCTCAAATTGACAAAAATTAGGCTTCGACTCCGCTCAGCCTGAGAGATGCTGGTTCGTTTTAGCTTTTCAGCTACAGACGAATAATCCAGACAGCCGTAGCTTTCGACTCCGCTCAAGATGACACCGGAAGGCTTCGACTTCGCTCAGGCTGACAGATTCTCATTACTGCATTAAAGCCGTAGCTTTCGACTCCGCTCAAGCTGGCAATTGTTTTAGCAGCCGCGCACAACATCAAATGAGTCACTTCGAGTAAAGTCGGGAAGTGCTAACAGCAACCACCCCCATCATAATGCCAGGTAGATTCGCTGATGAAAATATCATCCCTTTCCAGACTGGCCAGTGCCCCGGCCGTCTTATCACAGATCGCCAAAGGCTGATTCTTTACCAGAATATGCCCCTTCCCATCATCAAAATGATCCTGGTCGCCGTAGTAGATAGCCGCTTTCCCGGTAAAGATACAGGGACCATCTTCAGGCATTGGATCTTTGATCGCCGCAACTTCAATGGATTCAATATAAATGAGTTCATCTGTTGGATAATTCTTTGGATCCAGGATACGATAAGGTTTCCTGGCCCTGATCTCGATAGTTCCAAAACCAGCATCGGTTAACGCCTTTACATATTCCGAAATAGGTAAACTTCCGCTCAAACACAGGGCACGAAGTCTTTCGTCATTACGCAACTCCTCGTTCATCTCCTGCTCGCAGGTAGGATCGCTCATCACCAGCCTGCCGTGAGGTTTCAGCACCCGGTACATTTCCTTTAAGGCCTGTGTAAGCTCATCGGTTTTGAAAATATTGAACAAACAATTCTGTGCGGCCACATCTATGGAGTTATCCTCAACCGGCAGATTAGTAGCATCTCCCTTTTTTAGATCCACAAAATCGGAACTAAACCATGGATTGAGTTCCTCGGCTTCCTTAAAATTCTTTCGCGAAGCTTCCAGCATTTCGTCTACCACGTCCACCCCGATCACTCCAGATCTCTGCCTGGAGAAATAAGCGAATTGCAGCAATTCCATTCCGCCGCCCACTCCAACATACAGCGTTCTTGGATTATTCACCAGATCGCGAGCATGAACCGTTGACCCACAACCATAATTCATTTCCTGCATGATCCTTGGGATCTTAAGGCCAGGCAGTTCCCAAACAGGATTGGTAGTGCAGCAAAGTCCCACATCGGGTGTCAGGGCTGCTTCGCGATATACATCTTTGGTAGTTTCTAGATAGCTCATTTAATTTCTATAATTTCTGAAGGAGGTTCTTAAATAATTTTACCATATCTGGCTCAGCCTTGGCAGCCATCGCCAGGATATCCTGGATATCTACCTTTTCAAGATTATCCGGGTCTCCCTGGTCGGTAATCACAGAAATAGCTGAAACAGGTATTCCCAAATGCCTGGCAACGATCACTTCGGGAACCGTGCTCATCCCAACCGCATCGGCGCCAATGATCTTCAGGTACCGGTATTCTGCGCGGGTTTCCAGTTGAGGTCCAAGTACCGAAGCATAGACTCCCTTGTGCAGTTTGATCCCGAGATCGGATGCTGCTTCCTGGAAAAGTTGATTCATTTCAGCATCATAGGGTTCGCTCATGTCCACAAAGCGTTCTCCCAGCCGTTCCACCCCATGCATGGCTAGCGGTGAACCTCCCAAAAGATTAATATGATCATCGATCAACATCAACTCTCCTTTCTTGAAATCGAGGTTTATGGCGCCGGAGGCATTGGAAACCAGCAGTCGCTCGATTCCGAGTCGTTTCATGACCCGCACCGGGTAGGTCACATCAAAAAGATTGTAACCCTCATATAGGTGAAATCTTCCCTGCATGACCACTACTTTCTTTCCTTCGAGTTTTCCGAAGATCAGTTTCCCTTTATGGAACTCTACGGTGGCTGTAGGAAAATATGGAATATGATTATAGCTGGTTTCTATCTCGATCTCTATGTGATCCAGCAACTGACCCAGGCCTGTCCCCAGAATGATTCCTACTTCTGGCTTTCCAAAACCTTTTGCTTTTAAAAAGTCTACAGATTCGTTAATTCTGTCTGTCATGATTCTATTAATCTTTTTAAGGCCGAATGATCATTAAGATCATCCAGCACGTCAATATCATTTTGTGTTCTTAAAATTTTTAATTTGAAATTTAGCAGGTCTTCCAGCGTATCATCCAGGACCGTGGAAGTACTCCAGTTTTTTTTCCTGAAAACCTTCGAATTTAGGGAATTCATTCCAAAAAGGTAATACCCCCCGTCTTTGGCAGGCCCAATCACGTAATCATGATCGTCTAAAGCAGAAAAGGCCATTTCTAAATCAGATGTTTTAAGGTCGAAAAGATCTGTTCCAATGATCACAATTTGTTTATATCCTTCAGCAAATCCCTTCTTAAAAGCTAATTCCATTCGCTCTCCCAGATCTGATCCCTCCTGAAGTCGTTTCGAAAAAAGCTCATTATCCCAAATATCATTTTCACTGATCTTATTGGAATACCATACCTGTTTATCAACAGCTAATTTTGAAGTGACCTTCCTGGAATGCTCGAGCAAAAATTTATAGATCTCCAGAGCCTTTTGATCCCCAATATCCTTTGCAAGTCGGGTTTTGACCTTCCCCCGTTCAGGGTTCTTTGTAAAAATGATCAATAATCTATTCTGCACCTAGTATATCTTTTCGCCCTGGTTTAACCACTGGGACCAGTTTTCGGAATACACATGCACCTTTTCGGTTTGCTCACCTTCATCATTCACAACCTCGTAGCCTTTATTTTTCCATTCAAAGATCCCTCCATACAGGTTCCTGACATTCCTGAAACCGGCTTTTTTCAATTTCCTGGCCGCTTTTTCTGAACGGATACCAAGGGAACAATAAACTATGATTTCAGTATCCTTATCTACATTGGAAAGACTATGGCTTTCATTCGATTCTTCGAATAGGCTAGCCTGCCTGATATGGCTAACCTCAAATTCTTCTGCTTTTCTTGCGTCCAACAGAACAAGCTTCTCCTTCTCTAATTTCATCTTTAATTCTTCAACCGAGATATAAGGAATATCCCCTCTATTATACCTGTCCAGAAGATGATCCAGGGTTTTCTGGGAATTTGCCGAAAATCCTATAAATATAAAGATGAAGCCAAAAATTACCTTTTTCAATACCATAGGATTTAAGCTACGCTACCCTGGCAACTGCTACCGGCACCAGCGGTACAACCGTAACAATGCTGGGAGATCACAATCTCACGATCGTTCAGCAGGTCCTCATTATATTCGCTTATATGCTTTACCTTGCTTTTTACTTTAAGCTCCAGCATCTGGTTGAAATCACAATCATATAACCAGCCATCCCAACTCACAGAGATCGTATTGGTACACATTAAATTATCTACCGCCGCAGGATTATAGGCCTCTACAAGGGCATACATATAATCCTCGTAATTTTCGGAGGCTATCAGGTATTCCAGAAACCTACTGATAGGAAGATTAGTGATCGCAAACAGGTTATTGAAATCGATGTCGAAATCTTCCTTTAAGGCAAGTTTAAAATCATTTTCCATAGCCGCCTGGTCGGTTGGTAAAAAGGCTCCGGAAGGATTGTAGACCAGGTCCAGCTTCAAATTAGAACCTTCCTGGGCATACCCGACTTTGTTAAGCATTTGAAGGGCTTTAATGGATTTATCAAAAACCCCGCTGCCTCTTTGTTTATCGGTCTTTTCCCTTTTATAAAAAGGCAGGGAGGAAACCACGTGAACATTATGCTTCTTAAAGAATTCCGGCAAATCATGGTATTTCTTATTTGCAAGGATAATGGTAAGATTTGACCTTACGATAAAATCCCTGATCCCGGCTTTAGATGCTTCTTCAACAAACCAACGGAAATCAGGATTCATTTCTGGTGCACCACCTGTAAGATCAAGGGTATGTGCTCCAGTGGTTTTAATTACATCCAGGCACTGATGCATGGTTTCCCTGGTCATGATTTCTTTCCTGTCTGGACCCGCATCAACATGACAATGCCCACAAACCTGGTTACACATATAACCCAGGTTGATCTGGAGAATCTCCAGTTTCTTAGGTTTTAGGGGGAAATGGCCAGTTTGGGCAATTTTGTCTTTAAAATAAGGTAATTCTTTCTCCTTAAAGATCCCGTTGCTTAAATATTCCAGCTGATTTGCCGGACTGGAAAGATCATCTTTCCGATACTTCAGGGATTTTAATTTCATACACGATTATTTGCATAGTTGGTCGAAAATAGACCTAACTACATACTTAATTTTTTGTACTTGTTCATCATTTGCACACCATGAACCAGGGTGGCCCCGCTCTCGATCGCTGCCCCGGCATGAACGGCTTCCATCATTTCTTCCTTGGTTATGCCTCGTTGAAGCCCGTCCTTGGTATAGGCATCAATACAATAGGGACATTTAACCACGTGCGATACCGCCAGTGCAATTAGGGATTTTTCCCTTGCGGAAAGTGCTCCTTCTTCAAAGACCTTCCCGTAATAGTCAAAGAATTTTTTTCCTAATTCTTCACTCCATTCGGTTATTTCGCCAAATTTCCTGAGATCTGAAGGATCGTAATAGGATTTAGACATAAAATTTCATGCTTTTAAAAATGTACGTAAAAAAGGAGCAGTTGGATTTACAATGTCACCACTCCCGTTATCGATAGAATAATAAGTAAAAATACAATAACGATAAGGATAACCACCCATAATTTTGAACCGGAATTCCCGGTGCGCGTTTCGGTAGATTGATTCCTGCTTTTTTCTGACTCTTTGTGATCGGTTGGTACAGGAGACGATCTGTCTTTTTTCGAATCCATAATTTTAAATTTTTATAGAAAATAAAGGAAAATCGGGCCTTTTAAAAGTATCTTTTGAGAATTAACAGAAGTTTTAGGATTGAGATTTTCCGCCATATCCCACACAGGGAGGCAATCGATAAGAGTCAAATAACGTTTTTCGCATTACAATTATCTCAAACAATGATAATATTGACAGGGATTCTTAATTTTTTCACACAAATTATAATTTTACCCGCCGCGATTTTTCGAATTATTTGTTAAAAAACCTGTAACTTTAAAAGACGCTTCGTCGCATGATCTTATGCATATGAGAATAGATGTAAAAACCTTACCGGTAAATGAGATTCTAGAAGACATGGCCAAAAGCCTGAATACCGAACTAATTAATAGGAGCGGTGAACTGAGTATTGAAATTCCGGAAGAATTTGGTGAAGGTTATATTAGAGGTTGCAGTTTTGATTCAGGTGTTGGCTATGTTACTTATTATTGCAAGTTTTACCGCGATGTAGAGATACATTTTTCAATAAGCACCGTGCATCCGCTCAAGTTCATTTTTTGTTCGGAAGGCAGTGTTGGGCATAGTTTTCAAAAGAGCGATAAGGTACATAAGATAGATACCTACCAGAACATCGTTGTAAGCAGCCATGGCTACGATGGGCATGTACTGTATTTTAAAAAGGACATTTTAACTCATGTAAGCAGCCTGGAGATCATTCGGTCTATATTCGCACACCGCTCCAACTACGACTTCAAAGACCTGGACCCTAATCTGAAGGAAGTCTTTATGGATGCGATTTCCAAGAAACAGTTCTTTTACCAGGGAAACTATAGCATCAAGGCGGCGGACCTGATGGAGGATATCAATAATAAGGATTATACAGGTTTTCTTAGAAACCTGTACCTGGAAGGAAAGGCTTTCGAGATGCTGGTCATACAGATCGCCCAATACCAGGATGATGCAAATGGTGATCATCTTCCGCAGATCCTGCGAAAATCAGATATCGAGAAAGTTGATTATATCGCCAAGAGGCTGCAGTCAGACATCAGCACCAATCCCACCGTTGAGTCGCTGGCCAAGGAAGCGGGTACCAACGTCAATAAATTACAGGAAGGCTTTAAACATGTTTACAATCTTACGGTTAACAAGTATATGCAGCACGTAAAACTTGAGGCCGCTAAAGAAATGCTTTCGCATTCAGAAAAGAATATCTCTGAAATTGTTACTTCTATAGGCCTTAATAACCGGAGTTATTTTTCGAAGATCTTCAAGGAAAAATACGGTGTGAGTCCTAAATACTTTCTAAAAGCCAGGACTAATAATAAGGAAGAAAAGGTCGAAGATTAACCAGTCTTCGTGCTCTTAATTTTCAGATAAATTGAATCTTTCCGGGATCACTTTAGGATCAAAATCCCATAAGACCGGCAGAGCGAAATAAACGATAAGGCTCAGGAGGATGATGGAAATGATATTCATCCAGATCCCCGTTCGAATCATATCAGGAATTCTCAAATGCCCCGAACCAAAAACCACGGCGTTGGGTGGAGTTGCAACCGGAAGCATAAAAGCACAGGAGGCGGCAAGCGTTGCTCCAACCATCAAATAATAAGGATGCAGGTTTAAAGCAACGGCCATGGAGGCCAGGATTGGTAGCAGCATGGCGGTGGTAGCCAGATTCGAGGTCACTTCGGTTAAGAAATTAACAGCCGCTATAAGGACCAGGACCAGCAGAAACAATGGCAGGTTTTCAAGATTCACCAATTGTTCACCAATCCAGATAGCCAATCCGGAATCGCTGAAACCTTTGGCCAGGGCCATTCCTCCACCAAATAACAGGATGATCCCCCATGGGATCTTAACCGCTTCATCCCAGGTGATCAAATTCCGTTTGGGTTTGCCCGATGGGATCACGAACAATAAGACGGCTGCCGTGATGGCGATTATGGTATCATCTATGAATGGCAGGAATGGCTGAATCAAATAGCTGCGGCTTATCCAGCAAAATGCCGTGAACCCAAAAACGATCAAAACTCTTTTTTCCTGCAAGCTCATTCTGCCTAATTCCAGCAACAAGCGACTGATCTCTTTTCGGCCACCCGGGAATTTGCTGTTTTCAAAATTGAAGGCCTTCCTGGTCAAATAATTCCAGCAAATAAATAAAAGACAAACCGAAATGGGTAATCCTAGCATTAACCATTTCAAAAAACTGATCTCGATGCCGTAAAGCTCCTGCACGATCCCGGCCAGGACCAGGTTGGGCGGCGTCCCTATAAGAGTAGCAATACCACCAACAGATGCGCTGTAAGCGATGGCAAGCATAAGAGCTTTCCCGAAAAGCGCATTTTCATCTTTTGCCGTTTCCGGGTTATCCTTTAACTGACTAATGATCGCGGTTCCAATAGGAAGCATCATCACAGAGGTGGCCGTATTGGAAATCCACATAGACAGGAATGCCGTCGCGATCATAAAACCCAGGATAATATACTTAATATCGGTTCCAATTAGGTTTATGATATTGAGCGCAATTCGCCGATGCAGATCCCATTTTTCGATGGCTACGGCGAGTATAAATCCGCCCAGATATAAGAACACATATTTATGCCCATAGGCCGCGGTGGTTGTTTCAATATCTATCGCGCCGGTGAGTGGAAACAGGATGATGGGAAGCAAGGCTGTTACGGCGATGGGGATAACTTCAAAAACCCACCAGATCGCCATCCAAATGGTTACTCCCAGTACATCGAAAGCCGCTTCGGGCATGGATTCCGGACTTTCTAGTAATTGTAAACTGAAGAATATGAACGGACCCAGGATCAAGGCTAGCGGCTTTATATATGCTTTCATAGGATGCACTAATTTTCGGGTAGAAGTTATAAAATTGCTGATTCAACAGGAAAAATGAATTTCACCTGTTTTTATAGTTAAATAACTATTTTTATAGTTTTTCCTTGTGAAGGCCTGTTTTTTTCTGCAAATTGCAGGAAATCATTCATCAATCTTTTAAATCCTCCCATTCAATGACAAAGCATTTTCTACTCATTAGCCTTTTATTCATCTATTTCTTTCCAACTTACAGCCAGGAAAATAAATTGGAATACAGAATTACTTATGAACTCAGGTACCAGCCAGATTCAACCGATTCCGGAAAAATTCGAACGGAGCCTATGTGGTTATTTGCCGGTTCCCAGGCTTCGCTATTCCTAAGCAAAGGGCAGGCCCTGAAAGATTCGCTCTCCTCGTCTGCCAATATCGCGATGCTGGGTACGGAACACTGGAAGCAAAAAGCAAGCGCCACTAAATCGGCTTTCAGCTTCAGAATATTTAAGGACGTTTCCGAAAACAAAATCTATCACGGTGAAAAGATCTTCCAGGACAAACTATTTTATACCGAACCGAAAGGACAGATTTCCTGGAATATACTGCCAGAATCCCAGGAAATTTTTGGATATTCGGCTCAAAAGGCCTCTACCTCATTCGCCGGAAGAGATTATACAGCCTGGTTCACTACAGAAATTCCTATCCCTGACGGACCTTATAAATTCTCGGGATTACCAGGTTTGATCCTCAAACTGGAAGATTCTGAACAGGAATATGTTTTCAGCTTTGTTGGTCTTGAAAAACTATATGAGCCTATGCAACTGAACATTCCGCCGGCAGATTACCAGGAAGCCGACAAGGTGGAAATTTTTGAACTGAAGCAACGCTTTGAAGAAGATCCTATCAAATACGTTAACAATTACGTTGGACCTGGCGGTAAACGTATCACCATCAAGGCAGACAGGTCTCAAAAAAAGAATCTGAAAGACCGCAGGGAAGCTGATAAGAACCAAAATCCCATCGAACTAAAATAAAACCATGACCAAGCTATTAAGCTCGATTTTTATCCTCCTGTGCCTTACTGTTCATTCACAAAAAATGACAGGTACATTCAACTATAAAGCATCCTATGAGCTAGGTCACCAGGTTGATTCTACCGATATTGATTCCAAAAAATCAGAAACCATGGTTCTATACCTGGGTGACCAGTATTCCATGTTCAGCAGCCTGGGGCACGCGGTAGAAGACTCCCTGATGCATTATCGAGATAGGAGCAATAAAAGCATGGCTGCATTTTCCAGAATCAGGGCACAAATCCCAAATACAGAATTTAATTATAAAATTTTTAAAGATCATACGAATCAGGAAATCTGGTTCGTAGAAAAGTTTTTTAAAGATAAGATCAAATATCAGGAGGAATTGAAACCTCAAAACTGGCAGATCCACCCAGAAACCGATACCATCGCCGGATACCGGGCACAGAAGGCCACTACTCGTTTCAGGGGAAGGAATTATACAGCCTGGTTTACACCGGAAATACCAGTTCCGGAAGGTCCCTACAAGTTCTCAGGCTTGCCCGGCCTGATAGTTGAGGTCTTTGATGATCAAAAACATTACCATTTCAAACTAAAAGGCTTCCAGGAACTTAAGCCTGGAGTTAGTCAGATCATAAAGGAGAAAGATTATCTGGAAATGGATAAAAGCGAATTTTCAAAGATCAGGGATAACTTTAAAAGAGACCCTCTAAGCGTCATGCGAAGTGGAGGTCTTAAAATTCACTGGAGCGATGAGCGGGAGATGGAAGCTAAAAAAGAATTTCGGGAACGATTTAAAAAAGAGAATAACCCCATCGAACTGGAAAATTAAGCATTATGAAAAAAATGATCCTTCTTATCCTCTTTGCTCCCCTCCTTTGCTTTTCTCAGGAAGATCTAAAAGACAGGTTTAATTACCAGGTCATCTATAAACTAAGCTTCCAGTTGGATTCTACCAACATAGACTCAAGAAAATCTGAATACATGAGGCTCTATCTGGGTGATGATTATTCCCAGTATATAAGCCGGGCAAAAACACTGGCAAACAAAGTGGTTGTAAAGGGTAATTCCGGGCATACTGCAAAATCTGCCTTAACCAATTTTCACTACCAGATCGTAAAGAATTATAAGCAGGAGGAACTTTATTATCTGCTTAAAATCCCTAAAACTATTGATCGATTCTACTATCCCCAGGATTCAAATCTATTCGACTGGAGCATTGAAAATGAAACAAAAAAAATTAAGGATTATCAGGTTCAGAAAGCAACAACTTCTTTTGCCGGCAGAGATTATATCGCCTGGTTTACACCAGAAATTCCCATCGCAGACGGGCCTTACAAATTTAATGGCCTGCCGCGGCTAATTCTTGAAATTCATGATACCAAAAATTACTGGAACTTTGAATTTTTTGGATTTAAGAAATTGTCTCCCAGGGAGGACCTGGAAATAGAATTGAATAAATTCAAAAAAATCACCCAGGAAGAGCTGGAAGAACTTTGGTACCGGTATCGCCGTGATCCAATGGGTTATGACCCCAATCCAAACGTAAAAATGGACCCGGAAGTGCATCAAAAGTACATTGAAGCTTTTACCGACATGCTGAAAAAAGAAAACAACCCTCTTGAACTTGACTGATATTAAGCCATTTCGTATTTCTATTTTTTTGCTCCTGATCTTAGTTTCATTGAAAGTTCAATCTCAATCGGTCATTTCAGGAAATGTGAAGGACGAAAACAACAAGAATCTGAACGGGGCCACTCTTATCATTCAAAAGGATAGTCTCTCGGGAATTCTCGCCTACGCAATTTCTGATAAAAATGGAAATTTCAGCCTTCAGGTAAATTCGCCTGCCGATTCCCTGTTTCTAAAGACCTCTTATATGGGATATGCTACCAAAAGACAGGTGATTAAGAATCAGGATCAGCAGGTGGAGGTTATATTGAATTCATCTTCCGAAGAGCTCAAGCAAGTGATCGTAGAAGCCAATATGCTTGAGCAACGAGGTGATACACTTAGTTTTTCGGTAGCAGCCTTTAAAGGCAAGGAAGACCGGGTGATCGCCGATGTACTGAAAAAGATCCCAGGAATCGAGATACTGCCAAGTGGCCAAATTCGGTATAAGGGAGAGCCCATTCAAAAATATTATATCGAAGGCCTGGACCTTCTGGAAGGCAGGTATAACCTCGCCAATGAGAACCTTAATGCCAATGCCGTCTCCAAAGTTGAGATCCTGGAAAACCATCAGCCAATTAAAGTGCTGGATTCGCTTGAATTTTCAGAAAGGGCTTCCCTGAACATCAAACTTAAAAAAGAAGTGACACTCACGGGAACCGCAGAAATTGGCAGCGGTCTCTCCCCTTTTCTCTGGCAGGTCAAACTAACCCCTATGATCTTTACCAAAGAGAGACAGGCACTTATTACTTACCAGAGCAACAATACGGGAAGAGATGTATCCAGGGAGATCAGGGATTTTTCATTTAATCTTTTCTCAAGTGAATTCAGCCTGGACAATAGCGAGATCCTTTCTTTATCTGAATTGACCGAACCTTCTTTTGACACCGAAAGATGGCTGGATAACAATGCCCATTTAGCATCGGTTAATTTCCTGGAAAGACTGGATAATGACCTGGATCTTAAAGCGAATATTTCCTATTTGAACGACAACCAGTTGCAGCAGGGTTCAAACACCACCCGGTTTTTTACTCCAACCGATACCGTTGACCTGCTCGAAGTCACCTCGAACCGCTTCTACACCAATAGCCTTCAGCCTAAATTCACCCTGGAACGCAATACCGACAAAAGATTTCTTAAAAACCAGCTGGAAATGAGGGCCTACTGGGATTCATCCAGGGGTGTGATCTCCAGAACAGATGACAGGATCGAGCAGGATTTGAATTCCCCGTTCAGGGCAATTCGCAATAATTTCCAGCTGTTAAGCCCGGTTGGAAAGCAATTGATAGAATTCAGGTCGGTGATTGGATATTCAGATTCCCGGCAGGAACTGGAGGTTAAGCCGGGACAGTTCGAAGACCTGGTCAACGAAGGAAATACTTATGCGAATAGCAGGCAGCAAGTGAACGAAACTCAATTCTTTGCAGATAATTCAGCAGGTTTCACCAAAGGCCTGGGAAATTTTAGTCTTTCGCCCAAACTGGGAATTCAGTTCAGCAATACCAATCTCGAGTCAGCCCTGGATGGTGGTTTAAACGCCGATAATGACCAGTTTCGAAATGACCTTCAGTACTTCAGCAATAGTCTTTACCTGGAAAATTCCATTCGGTATAAAAGCGATGACGAAAGCTGGAACCTGCGACTGGGCACCGATCTTTCCTATAGAGATCTAAAGGCCGAAATGAGCTACGAAAGAGATAACCAGGAACTTCAGAAACTTGTTTTTGAGCCCCAGTTATTTGTAAGGAAAAAGCTTTCAGCTTTTTGGGAAACCACGCTTTTTGCAGGTCTTAATTACGACTTCGGGAATGTTCAACGCCTGTATAGAGGCTTCATCCTTACTAATTATCGCCGGTTACAAAACTATGATTCTCCCATTTCAGAAAACCAACGCCAGAATTATCGCCTGGGTCTTAATTACAGGAATCCGCTTAAACAGTTCTTCGTAAATGGGTCTTATTCTTATATCCACAATAAATCGAATTTGCTGTATTCGTCTTTCATCACTGAGAATGGTGCAAGTTTGAACCAGGCTTTAGAAACGGACAACTATTCAAGGACACACTCTTATGATCTGGGCCTAAGCCAATATTTTACAAGCCTCCATACCACGCTGAAGTTAAATGGCAATTATCGCCTAACAGATCGGGAACAGCT
Organism: Christiangramia oceanisediminis; assembly: GCF_022570735.2. GTDB lineage: Bacteria > Bacteroidota > Bacteroidia > Flavobacteriales > Flavobacteriaceae > Christiangramia > Christiangramia oceanisediminis. Next base: position 705,369 of record NZ_JANCNS010000001.1, read on the forward strand.
GCTTAATGAAGCCCTTTCAGAAATTCAGAATAAAAGCTATTCTGCCGGACTTAGTTTAGATTCAGAGATCACCGAATGGCTCAGTGTCAATTACGACGGAACCCTTGCCTTCTTTGACACCTATATCAATGACCAGAAAGTACAACATATCAGGACCGGAAGTCATTTTCTGAAACTATTTTTCTTTCCGGCAGACAACCAGTATCTCAATATTAGCGGAGAGCTCTACGATAACTCGGTTAACCAGAATACCGAGAATTATTTTATGAATCTTAATTATACGTACAATTTTGAAGAATCTGGAATTGACCTCAGCCTGAGCTGGAACAATATTTTGAATACAGATTCCTTCTCGAACGTATATTCGTCTGAGTTTTCCTATGTAGAGTCTACCTATCGCCTGCGGCCGTCACAGGTATTGCTGAGCCTGAAATTTTCCCTGTAAGTATTCTGAAAAAAATTTCAGAACTTGAACTCGCATTAAAACATTTGAAGCATGGACAACCTAGAGATCAATACCGCTTTACAGATTTCCCGATCCCGGGAGGATGTGTTCGAAGCCATCGTGGAACCGGAAAAAATGTCGAATTATTTTATTTCTGAAAGTACCGGAAGAATGGAAACCGGGAAAAAACTGAAATGGCGTTTCCCGGAGTTCAAGGCCTGGTTCGATATTGAGGTTTTAGAGACCAGTAAGCCTGAAAGCATCAGGTACATCTGGGAAGGAGCTGAAGGCAAAGATTTGACCGTTGAAATAAAAATCGAAGAAATTTCGGAAAATAAAAGCCTGGTAAGTATCACCGAAGGTAAAATGAAGAATGATGACGCTGGGATCAAATGGCTGGGTCAGAACACAGCGGGATGGGCCAATTTCCTGGCTTGTTTAAAGGCCTATTTAGAATATGACATCAACCTCAGGAAAGGTGGTTTCGATTTTATGAAGGAGCAGGCATAAAGTTCATTCAGCCATAAAAAAAGAAAAACCTGCTTCCAGAAAGAAGCAGGTTTTTTTATCTAATGGGTCAGATCTAAAATCTTAAATCTAAGGTCTCAAATCTAACATCTGGAATCTATCTTACATCATTCCTGGCATTCCGCCGCCCATTCCTTGTGGCATTCCACCACCTCCGGCGTTCTCTTCTGGGATATCCATTAAAGCACACTCGGTAGTAAGGATCATTCCGGCAACTGAAGCTGCGTTCTCAAGAGCAACCCTGGTCACTTTCTTAGGATCGATGATACCAGCCTTCATCATATCTACATACTGATCTGTCTTCGCATCGTATCCAAAGTCTTTCTTACCTTCAAGAACCTTGTTGATCACCACAGAACCTTCTCCTCCGGCATTTTCCACGATGGTTCTCAATGGAGCTTCAATAGCTCTGGCAACGATCTGAACACCGGTAGACTCATCGTCATTTTCGGCCTTGATCTTGGCAAGAACGGCTTTAGCTCTTACAAGTGCTACACCACCACCGGCAACGATACCTTCTTCCACAGCAGCTCTGGTAGCGTGAAGCGCATCATCTACACGGTCTTTCTTCTCTTTCATCTCAACTTCTGAAGCAGCACCTACGTATAGTACGGCAACTCCTCCTGCAAGCTTGGCAAGACGCTCCTGAAGTTTTTCCTTATCGTAATCTGAAGTGGTAGACTCGATCTGAGCTTTTATCTGGTTCACACGGTTTTCGATCTCGGCATTGTCTCCAGCACCATTTACGATCGTAGTGTTATCCTTATCGATCGCAACTTTTTCTGCAGTACCTAACATATCGATAGTCGCGTTCTCAAGAGTGAATCCTCTTTCTTCAGAGATCACAGTTCCACCGGTTAGGATAGCGATATCTTCTAACATTGCTTTTCTACGGTCACCAAAACCTGGAGCTTTAACAGCAGCGATCTTAAGCGATCCACGAAGTTTGTTAACTACAAGAGTAGCAAGAGCCTCCCCGTCTACATCTTCAGCAATGATCAATAGTGGTTTTCCAGACTGAGCTACTGGCTCCAGTACTGGAAGCAGGTCTTTCATTGAAGATATCTTCTTATCGAAAAGAAGGATGTATGGATCTTCAAGATCTGCAGTCATTTTTTCTGAATTGGTCACAAAGTATGGAGAAAGGTAACCTCTGTCAAACTGCATACCTTCAACCACGTCTACATGAGTTTCAGTCCCTTTAGCCTCTTCTACAGTGATCACACCTTCTTTTCCAACTTTTTCGAAAGCCTGGGCGATCAGGTCACCGATCTTATCATCATTGTTAGCCGAAATTGCAGCTACCTGCTTGATCTTTTCGGTAGAATCTCCAACCTCTTTAGTTTGCTTGGCAAGGTCTGCGGTTAGAGCTTCAACTGCCTTATCGATACCTCTTTTAAGGTCCATTGGGTTAGCACCTGCAGCTACGTTCTTTAATCCTTCCTGAACGATTGCCTGGGCAAGTACGGTAGCAGTAGTTGTACCATCACCAGCAAGATCGTTGGTTTTAGAAGCAACTTCCTTTACCATTTGAGCTCCCATATTCTCAAGAGCGTCTTCCAGTTCAATCTCTTTTGCAACGGTTACACCATCTTTGGTTACAGTTGGTGCACCAAATGATTTACTGATGATCACGTTACGACCTTTTGGTCCTAAAGTTACTTTTACGGCGTTAGCCAATGCATCTACTCCACGTTTGATCCCGTTACGGGCCTGGATATCGAATTTTATATCTTTTGCCATTTTATTAAATTTTAATTTTCAGTGTTATTTAACCTGAAAATATATGGTTAATTAATTATTATTGATTTTTTCCTGCGGCTGCAGGTGAGTTATTGAAGTGAAACTTATACTATAGCAAGTATATCATCTTCCCGCATGATCAGGTAATCTGTACCTTCCAGTTTAAGCTCGGTTCCGGCGTATTTTCCGTAAAGCACCATATCACCTTCCTTAACGGTCATTTTATGGTCTTTGGTTCCGGCACCAACGGCTACTACCTTTCCTCTCTGTGGTTTCTCCTTTGCAGTATCAGGAATGATAATACCAGAAGCAGTTTTGTTCTCTGCAGCTACAGGCTCAATAACAACCCTGTCTGAAAGCGGTTTAATGTTTAGTCCCATTTTTTATAAAATTTTATTTAGGTTAATTAATTTTTTAAAGTCGGTTAGGGATATTTCTAAAATTATGCCAGCCCTATTTTTCTGCCAGCTACCAATAAAAAATGCCAGCTTGTCAGAAGCTGGCATTTTTAAATTGTAATGTTTTCTTAAAACCTACTGAGCACTGTCAGTATCAACAGGTTGCTGAGCTGGAGTTTGAGTGGCTGGCACTTCAGTGTTCACCGGTTCATCACTTTCAAATACCCTGGTTCCCGCAGAAGGGGCATCCATGATAGTAACATTAGAAAGAAGGATCAAAACCAACAAAAGCGTTGCAAGAGTCCAGGTAGATTTGTCAAGAAAATCGGTTGTTTTCTTAACTCCTCCCATTTGCTGACCTCCGCCACCAAAAGAAGAAGAAAGCCCTCCACCTTTAGGATTCTGTACCATGATCACAACTACCAGCAAAAATGCCACGATAATTATTAAAGCTAAAAAAATAGTGAATGTGCTCATTCTTATTCGTTATTAGTGTCTTGTAATTTCTCTATTGCCCGAATTTGGTCTGCAAAGAAACCACTTTTTTCGGGATTTTTCAAAATTAATATTTTATATGCCTGTATGGCCTTTTTATAGTTCTTTTGTTCCAGGTAAACCTTCGCCAGGGTTTCGGTCATCAGGGATTCCTGGGAAGAAATGCTCTGCTCTGCAAGGTTGCCTTTGCGGGTGGTTTCTCCTGGTTTGATCTTCGGGTTCTTGGAAATAAATTCTTCGATCAGTTCAAATTTACGCAGCCTGGATTCGTTAGATTCATCATACTTCTTTTCTTCTCTCTCTATAGGTTGTGCCGAGGTGAGCTTTAACCATTCTGAAAAGGAATGCGCTTCCTTATTATTAAACTCAAGTGGTTTCCCAATTCCCAGGCTATCTTCAGAAGCTGTTTTTGTTTCCTTTTCTGAAGCAACATCCTCTGGCCTTTCAACCCGCTCGAACAAGGCAGGATCCATGACCCTATCAGACTCCCATTGCTTCATCCGAATTGCCTCGTTGATATCGATACTGGCATTCCCGTGAACCACTTCAGGCTCATAGACCGTAATATCCATGACCTTTACTTCCTGCTCTTTGATCTGCTGAGCGATCTGGTTTTGATTAAATTCCCGGGAAGTGATAAATTCAAAAAGAATGCTTCGGTCTGTGGTATAGGCCGCGGTTTTCTTTAAAGCCGAATTATAACTGAATTCCTGAAATTCCTTCAAACCTTTTAACCTAACCGCTCTCAATGCCTGAAAATATGGAGCTTTAACCAGTATCTTTTCGATCTCCCTGGTTTGCTCGGCAGTGATCTCTGCCGGATTCTCAAGCAAATATGTAAGCGTTTGTAAATCCATTTACCAGTCGGTTAAGGCTGCATTAAAAATATCCTGAGTTAGCCTGGTATAAATTTCATCCAGGGCTGTTTCCAGAGCTGCGCCCACAAGTTGGGTTTGAGCCGGATAATCATAAAAGAACGAAAAGCGTCTTTCAAAATCCTTTTCAGGTTCCAGCACATTGTAATATCGCACATTCACCGCGATGGTCAACCGGTTTTGTGCGGCGGTATTTTGCGAGGTAGCAGACATTGGAGAAATATAATATTCAACGATCTCACCTTCAAAGATCAGGTCTCCATTAGTATTCACCAGGCTCAAGGAGGTCTGGTTCTGTATAAGGTCCTGCAAAGAAATGGTAAAGGCACGATCTATACCAGGCTCAACCAGGTCGGCATTATTCTGAAAGAAGTTCACCTGGAAGGTTTCGGCGTTCCCGGTATCGGCTCCGGTAAAAGAATATATTCCACACGACTGCAAGGTTGAAATGAGTAGGATGGAGCAAAAAATTAATAGAAGTTTCTTCATGTTAAAAAGCTGTAAGCTTTAAGTGTTTAACGATAAGCGGTTCAAAACATTATAATCTACCTGAGCTAATTAGCGCTTATCACCGAATGCTTATTTTAAATGCTCTAAGCTTTAAGTACTAAGCCATAAGCGGCTCAAAATACTGAATTTGACCTAATCTGCTTAGCGCTTAAGACTGATTGCTTATTGCTATAAATTATACTGTTTGATCTTTCGGTACAGGGTTCGTTCGCTAATTCCCAACTCTTCGGCTGCAGCTTTTCGTTTCCCGTTGTGTCGTTCCAGCGATTTTTTGATCAGCTCCAGTTCCTTGTCCTGCAGGGAAAGCGTTTCTTCCTCCTCGATCTCTTCCGCAAAATAATATTTATCTTTTTCTTCCTGTTTCTGAGGCGCATTTTGCTGCGGAATTTGAAGTACTTCCAGCTTTTCCTCGTCAATATCGGCTTCATCGATATCATCACCACTGTTCCCGTATATTTTCTGGATCAAACTCTCATTTTCATCCTGTACCTGTTTGGAATCACCTTCCTGCATCAGTTTAAGAGTAAGCTTTTTAAGGTCGTTCAGGTCGCTCTTCATATCAAACAGCACCTTATAAAGGATCTCGCGTTCATTGCTGAAATCGCTTTCCTTTTTTCCTTCTGAAATGACCGCCGGCAAGTTGCTGCCCACATCGGGAAGATATTGTCTTAGTTCATCTGCACTGATACTTCGGTCCTGCTCAAGAACAGAAATTTGCTCCGCAATATTCCGAAGCTGACGAATATTCCCGCCCCATCTATATTTCAGCAATAATTCTACGGCTTCATCTTCCAGTTTGATGGTTGGCATTTTATACTTCATCCCGAAGTCTGAAGCGAACTTCCTGAACAATAAATGTATGTCTCCCTTTCGTTCCCGCAACGGAGGCAGATTGATCTCTACTGTACTCAACCTGTAATAAAGATCTTCACGAAATTTCTCCTTTTTGATTGACTCAAACATATTGATGTTGGTCGCCGCTACGATACGAACATTGGTTTTCTGAACCTTGGAAGATCCAACCTTTATGAATTCACCATTCTCGAGCACTCTTAAAAGCCGAACCTGGGTTGGAAGGGGAAGTTCTCCCACCTCATCCAGGAAAATAGTTCCACCATCGGCCACCTCAAAATAACCGCTTCGGGTTTGGGTCGCTCCGGTAAAGGCTCCCTTTTCATGACCAAAAAGTTCACTATCTATGGTACCTTCAGGAATTGCACCACAGTTTACAGCAATATACTTTCCATGCTTTCTATGGGACAGTGCATGAATGATCTTGGGCACGCTTTCTTTCCCAACCCCGCTTTCACCTGTCACCAGCACCGAAATATCCGTTGGTGCTACCTGAATGGCTTTTTCGATGGCGCGGTTCAGTTTTGGGTCATCTCCAATAATCCCGAAACGCTGTTTTATTGCCTGGACTGATTCCATTTATAGTATTCAGTAATTAGTATTGAGTATTAAGATCTAACACCTATTAATTATTATCGCTATAGCCTACTGGCGTACCAATTAGGGTTGCACTGGTGCAGTCTTCGACCTTCACATTAACAAAATCTCCTACCTTGTAATTTTCCTTCGGAAATACCACCACGGTGTTTTGAGAATTTCGCCCGCTCCAGTGAGCATCCGATTTTTTAGATTCCTTTTCGATCAAAACCTCAACGGTTTTTCCAAGGAACTTTTCGGTATTATACCTGCTGTGTTTTTGTTGCAGGTCCACGATCTCCTGCAGTCTTCTTTTCTTGTCAGCCTCAGGCACGTCATCTTCGAACTTTCTGGCAGCCATGGTACCCGGTCTTTCAGAATAGGCAAACATAAAACCGAAATCGTATTTCACGTATTCCATCAGGGATAAAGTATCCTTGTGATCTTCTTCAGTCTCTGTTGGAAAACCGGTGATGATATCGTGAGAAATTCCGCAATCGGGGATCAACTTTTTGATATTATCGATCAGCTCGAAATATTCTTCACGGGTATGTAAACGATTCATCTTCTGAAGGATCCTGTCACTCCCACTCTGCACCGGAAGGTGTATATAATTACAAATATTAGGATATTTTGCCATCGCCTCGATCACATCCATCGTCATATCCTGAGGATTGGAGGTCGAAAACCGAATTCTCATTTTCGGCTGGGCTTCGGCTACCAGTTTAAGCAAACCGGCAAAATTAGTCGCCGTAGCCTTTTGCATTTCGGTTGCGTTCTTGAAATCCTTTTTCAGCCCGCCGCCATACCACAGGTAACTATCCACATTCTGTCCAAGAAGGGTGATCTCCTTATAGCCTTTTGCCGCCAGGTCGTTCACTTCTTCCACGATGCTCTGCGGATCACGGCTGCGTTCCCTTCCGCGGGTAAAAGGTACCACGCAAAACGTACACATATTATCGCAACCCCTGGTTATGGAAACAAAAGCCGAAACGCCATTGGATTGTAACCTAACCGGTGAAATATCACCGTAAGTTTCTTCCTTGCTTAGGATGACGTTCATCGCATTCCTGCCTTCTTCCACCTCGTTGATAAGGTTGGGAAGATCTTTATAGGCATCTGGCCCCACAACGAGGTCCACGATCTTTTCTTCTTCGAGGAATTTACTTTTCAAACGCTCGGCCATACAGCCAAGCACACCTACCTTCATTCCAGGGTTGATCCTTTTTACCGCGTTGTATTTCTCAAGGCGTTTACGAACCGTTTGTTCGGCTTTTTCCCTGATGGAACAGGTATTTACCAGAACAAGATCGGCCTCCTCAAGGTTTTGAGTGGTATTAAAGCCCTCTTTTGAAAGTATGGAAGCAACGATCTCTGAATCGCTAAAGTTCATCTGGCAGCCATAACTTTCAATAAAAAGCTTGCGGCCATTCTCCTTTTTTGGCTCCAATACTAAAGAGTTACCCTGTTTCGTTTCGTCTATTATCTTCTCCATATTTCTATTCGAACCTTACGGTTTTTAGATTGGCAAAGATAGGGTTAAACTAAGTTCTGACAAAGTGACAGAAAAAAATTTATCACCCGCACGCAACCATTTCATTTACATCGCATCTTTAAAACAACTAACCAGTTAGAATCATGAAAAATCTGTATCTAATAACTGCCGTTTTAAGCCTCCTTTTTTTTACTTCCTGTGAAGAGGAAGATAACGAAGACCTTTACCAGGTAGCCATTCCGGTCACACAAAGCATAGCCGACTTCAGAGCTTCTGTCGCTATTGAAGAACCCAGGAACATTGGAGAATCGGGCAAAATTTACGCCTGGAACGACTTCATATTTATTAATGAAAAAAATAAAGGGGTTCATATTATAGACAATTCCGATCCCTTTAATCCTCAAAATATTCAGTTCTTAAAGATTCCCCGAAACATGGATATTGCCATAAGGAATAACAGGCTTTATGCCGACAGCGGGATGGACCTCGTGGTCTTTGACATTAGCGACTTTACTAATATCACCGAAACCACCCGAATTGAAGATGTTTTTCCAAATTACCACTGGGCAGCTCCAGCAGGAGCACGTTATGTAGATTTTGAAAATTTCGATTCATCTTCTGAAGTTATCGTGGGCTACATCATGGAAACCAGGAAGATCGAACAGGTGATGATACAGGAGTCCTGGTTCGATACAGCCAATGCTGCTGAAGGCGGAAGTACAGGTGTTGGAGGAAGTATGGCGAGATTCAGTATCAGGAACGATTACCTGTATGTTGCAGACCAGCAAAACCTTTCAGCCTTTGATATCTCCAGTCCGGGCAATCCTAACCTGGTAAGCCAGGAATATGCCGGCTGGGATATCGAAACCATCTTTAATTACGAGGACTACTTATATCTTGGCAGTAGCACCGGGATGTATATTTACTCTATTGAAGAGCCAACTACACCAAAACAGGTTTCATTTTTAAGGCATGTACAGGGCTGCGATCCAGTGGTGGTTAAAGACAATTATGCTTATGTGACCATAAGAGGTGGTAATGCCTGCGGCCAGAACTTCAATCAACTGGACGTGGTTGATATTTCAGACAAGCAAAATCCGTTCATCGAAGCCACCTATGAAATGAACAACCCATACGGGCTTGGTGTTAAGGATGACTGGTTATTCGTTTGTGATGGCAACGCCGGATTAAAAGTTTTCGATATTCAAGAAACCCCCGACCTAAGGTTAATAGATCAATTCAGCAACATTAACACCTACGATGTTATCCCTCTTGAGGATAAGCTGCTTATGGTCGGGGATAATACACTCACCCAGTATTCGTATAAGGGCGGTGAGATTAATTTGATAAGTTCATTTAATCTGAACTAAAAAAGTCTTTATTTTAAATTGTTTGATTAGAAAAATTTCCCCGACTAGCCCCGGGGATTTTTTTTAATCGTTTCCGTAATACTGGTCGTGGAATCTATATCTATTTTCGTTATCCGGTTTTATAACCTGAAATTTCTCGTCCATGACCATTACAGAATTTGTTTGTTTTTCCTTTAGGGAAGGCCAGTATTCCAGACCTTCGGAATTTGGATTCCCGGTTTTTATAAAGTTTACCAGGTATTGCTGAATAGTATTCGATATTTTGAAATCCTTTTCCTTTAAAAACGGAAAGTACTCCTTTGAAAGATTTCCCAGGAAATATTCAATTTCTGAAGCATGAGCAGCTCCAGAAGGCTTATATTCTGAAGCAGGATCTGCAGGTCTAATCCTGGAAAAGAGATACCGGTAAACCGGATTTTCAGAATTAGTGCTATGCAACTCGGCCCACTTCCAGGTACTGTAGGAAATAAATCTATCTGAAGCCAGGTTGGTAGCCGCCTCTTTCACCTTAGCTTCGGTTTGTACTGGATAAAGGTCCAGAACCCGTTCGCGATCTTCAGGATAGGCTTCACCAACTTTGTTTCTGAAATTTTCCAGGGAAAAATCATTGCCCTGCAAAAAAGCTTCAGGAGACATTTCAGCTGAGTTCCATCCAACCAGTAAAGGGATCTGCGCCTGCTCTCCCTCCTTAAATATTTCCGGAAGGCTTTTCGGCAAAAAGTGATTGTCGATCACTACGGGAAATCCAAACCTGCCTGAAGTATTATAAATTTTAAAGATGGAATCGGTTGGTAATTTTCTGAATTCCTCAAAAGTATATCCGGATTTTTCAACCACTTCCTCCCCGATCTTCTCGGCTTCAGATAGCGGAACTGGTGGAAGCGTAGGTTTAATCATGCCGCCGCTTTCACCAATCGCTCCGCTTAAAAGTTCCCTTGACAGCGGAGATGCCATTTGGGCGCTCACCGATATGGAACCAGCCGACTCCCCAGCTATAGTGATCTTTGAAGGATCTCCTCCAAACCCGCTGATATTTTCGGCTACCCATCTTAAGGCGGCATTCTGGTCCAGCAAACCGTAATTCCCGGAGGCTGCGTAATCGCTCTCGGCTGATAACTGGGGATGGGCGAAAAAACCAAAAATATTAAGCCTGTAATTTACAGTAATGACCACTATCCCCTGCTGGGCCAGCGAAGCACCATCATATCTTGGTTCAGAACCATCTCCGGCCACGAATCCGCCACCATAGAAATAGACTAGGACAGGCAGTTTCTTATTCGGCTGGGTTTCGGGCGTCCAGATATTCAGGTAAAGACAATCTTCACTAAATCCATCTCCACGATACACCATATCACCAAAAACATTGGTCTGAACTGCAGCTGGAGCAAAACTTTTGGTTTCCCTTACTCCCTTCCATGAAGCAGGTGTTTGCGGCGCCTTCCATCTAAGATTACCCACCGGTGGCTGTGCAAATGGAATTCCTTTAAAGATATCCAGGTTGAGTTGCGCATCTTTTTCGCCCTGAACAATTCCGTATTTAGTTTGCACCTCGACCGTTCCCTGGTAAAAACCAGTGCAGATAACAAATAAAACAGCAATAAATAGTAGAAATTTAAGTCTCATGATTATTTAATTATCCATTAAATATAAGACTAGTATTTCTTTTTGGAGATTCGGTTTCCGGTGATCTGTCGCTGACTCTTACTTTTGAATCGATTTACAGAATCGTCCCTAAGCTTTTCATGCTTTGTCTTTCTTCCCTGCACTCTTGCCCGCCACTTACGCCAGTTTCGGGGATGCATCTGCTCTTTCATGAATTTGATCACCTCTTTTTCTGTAAGTCCAAACTGGTATTCGATGGCTTCAAAGGTGGTTCGATCTTCCCATGCCATGGAGATGATACGGTCTATCTCCCTTTCACTAAAATCATATTCAGTAGCTACGCTCATTTTTGTTTAGTTATTTAGATATAAAATTAAACATTTTTAAGCAAAGCATGAAAAAACCCTTTCCCGGATAACCTGGAAAGGGGTCTTGAACTATTTATCTTGTTCTAATTAAGCCTGGTATGGCTCAATAGAAACATAAGACTTATCGTCTTTTTTCTTAGTGAATTTTACAACACCATCTATCCTGGCGTGTAACGTATGGTCTTTACCAGCATACACATTATCACCTGGGTGATGAGTGAAGCCACGTTGTCTTACCAGAATGTTACCAGCTGTAGCAGCCTGTCCACCAAAGATCTTCACCCCTAGTCGTTTCGATTCTGATTCTCTACCGTTCTTGGAACTACCAACTCCTTTTTTGTGTGCCATTTTATTTCGTTTTTAGTAGTTTAAAATTAACTTAAAGCAGCGATCAATTCTGCCTTCTTCATAGAAGAGTAACCTTCAAGACCTCTTTCCTTAGCCATTTCCTTAAGCTCGGCAACGGTGTGCTGACTTAGGTCTTCAGACTTTTTATCGGTTTTAGTCTCTTTCTTAGGCTCTTCTTTTTTAGGAGTTTCTTTCTTAGCAGTAGTTGCTTTTTTCCCTCCTTTAAGATCGATACCTTCGATAAGGATCTCGGTTAAAGACTGACGGTGACCATTCTTAACACGGTAACCTTTACGTCTTTTCTTTTTGAAAACGATCACTTTATCACCTTTAAGATGACGGGTAATCTTTGCTCCTACCAGAGCTCCATCTATAGCCGGGGCGCCAACGGTTACATTGTCTCCATCTGCAGTAAGTAGAACTTTATCGAAAGAAATGCTATCTCCTTCTTTTCCATCCAGACGGTGAACAAAAACCTTTTGGTCTTTTGCAACTTTAAACTGCTGCCCTGCTATCTCTACAATTGCGTACATAGCGTATAATTAATTAATTTTCACACGATTAAAACTCACGTTTTCACGCAAGCGGGTGCAAATATAATCCTAATTAATTAATTCACAAAGGTTTTTTATTTTTTGATCTGATTTTAAAAGGTATGCTTTTTAGCTTCCTTGGTGTTCCAGGAATCCTTGAATAGCTGCATATAAGCAAGGGCAAGAACAACACTTGTAGAGATTCCCATCATGGCGATTGTGAAAAGTACGATCCCAATATTGGTGTTATAGAAGGTTGCCCACATATTGATCATCTGGTCTAAAAAGCCGGGATTAAATTCCGTAGCATATAAACCGAAGAATATCACGAAAATTACTGTTGCATTGATTCCGGTTATAAAGATCATGGAAAAACCTTTCTGATATTTGAACTTATTCCCCTTATCTTTTCTGTAGGCCTGAAGCGCAAACCATAAACCTACAGCCATAATTACCCCGTTAAAGATACTATATACAGGATTTACGTGTAAACCAAACACTGAAAGGAGTAAGAAAAAAGCAATAAGTAAAACGGCTATAATGATTCCATATAAGATCGGAATTTTTAAGTTCTTCATAGAGTTGCAAGTTTTAAAGGTAAATTTCTTAAAAATGAACCTCTTTTTGCCTTAATAGCTTGTTAATTTTAACACATTTGCACTTTTTAAACATTTACTCGCCTGAAACTGTAACTTTTTTAGGCTTAACATTACCTATTCAAAAGGAATGAAAACTAAACTAAAAATGATGAACAAACTCAAACTGATTGCCTTTATTTTCTTTATTGGCACCACAGGTTTTGCTCAGGAAGTAGAATTTACTGAATACGACCTGGACAATGGCCTGCATGTGATCCTGCATCAGGATAACACAGCACCGGTTGTAACTGTTGGCGTTATGTACCATGTAGGATCTAAAGACGAGGCACCCGGAAGAACCGGCTTCGCACATTTCTTCGAACACCTTTTATTTGAAGGCACCAAGAATATCGAGCGAGGCGAATGGTTCAACATCGTTGCCGCTAACGGTGGTAGCAATAATGCGAACACCACTGAAGACCGTACCTACTATTACGAAACTTTCCCATCTAACAATCTTGAACTGGGACTTTGGATGGAATCTGAACGTATGCTACACCCCGTGATCAATCAGATTGGAGTGGACACCCAGAACGAAGTAGTAAAAGAAGAAAAGCGAACTCGTGTGGATAACGCGCCTTATGGCAAGATCATTTACAACACTGGCATCGTGCCTTATATGTTCAAAAAACATCCGTACCAGAACTCGGTCATCGGGACCATGGAAGATCTCGATGCAGCCAAACTGGATGAATTCGAAGCCTTTTTTGAAAAATATTACAAACCGAACAATGCGACACTTGTAGTAGCCGGTGACCTGGATATCGCTAAAACCAAAAAAATGATCAAGGATTATTTTGGACCAATACCATCCGGGCCAGAAGTAGAGAGAGTGGATATTGAAGAAGAACCAATAACCGAAACCATCGTTGCAACCGAATATGACAGCAATATTCAAATACCCGCAAAGATCTTTGTTTACAGGACTCCTTCAATGAAAGAACGGGATGCATATGTTCTAAGTATGATCTCTTCGATTCTTACCGACGGTAAAAGTTCGAGGATGTATAAGAAAATGGTAGACGAGGAAAAAGAAGCTATCCAGGTTCTTGCCTTCCCAAGAAGTATGGAAGATTACGGACTTTACCTGATGGGAGCCCTTGCAATGGGAGATACATCTCTAGACACTCTGGCCAGTTCAATGGATGAAGAAATCGAAAGACTTAAGACGGAATTGATCTCAGAAAAAGAATACCAGAAACTTCAAAACAAATTCGAAAACCGGTTCGTGAACTCCAACAGCAGCATCCAGGGCATTGCTTCTTCCCTTGCCACCTATCATATGCTTTACGGGGATACAGACCTTATTAATGAAGAGATAGAAATCTACAGGGATATCACAAGAGAGGACATCAAGGAAGTTGCGAATAAATATCTCAACGAAAACCAGAGACTAGAACTGGAATATCTTCCACAAACTGATAGCCAATAATCATAAAATTTAAAAAGAGATGAGAATTAAATATATTTCAATCCTTCTGCTATGTTTGGTATGCATCGGTGCACAGGCACAGATAGATCGCTCCAAACAACCGGAACCAGGGCCAGCCCCATCGATTCAACTTGGCAAACCAGATGCCTTTACCCTGGATAACGGGCTTAAAGTCATGGTTGTTGAAAATCATAAACTGCCAAGAGTGAGAGCCAGCCTTATCATAGATAACACGCCTCACGGGCAGGGAGACAAACAGGGTGTGAAGGCACTATACAGCAGCATGATGGGCACAGGAACTCAAACCATGAGTAAAGAACAATTCAATGAAAAAATTGATTTTCTTGGTGCCAATATCGGGTTTGGATCAGAAAGCGCTTATGCCAGTTCACTTTCCAAGTTCTTTCCCGAAGTCATGGAGCTTATGGCAGACGGACTTTTAAATCCAAAATTCAACGAACAGGAATTTAAAGATCAAAAAGACAGGGTTCTTGAAAGTCTAAAATTAAGCGAGAAAAGCGCGAGTGCTATTGCAAGCAACGTGAGTAGCGCCCTGGCATATGGAAAGGACCATCCGTATGGCGAATTCGAAACTGCAGAAACCGTGAACAGCGTAAGTCTTGCAAATGTTCAGAATTACTACAATACCTATATCTCTCCAGCGAACGCTTATCTCGTGGTAGTAGGAGATGTAAAATCAAATGAAGTGAAGAAACTTGCTGAAAAGCATCTTGGAAACTGGAAGAAACCAGCTCCAAAGGCATCAAACCTTCCCGAGGTTGAAAATATCGCAAGTACCGAAATAAACTTCATCAACGTTCCGAACGCTGTTCAAAGTGAATTAAGAGTTCAGAACACCATCGATCTTAAGATCTCTGATGAAGACTACTTCCCTGTAGTAGTAGCTAACCAGATCCTTGGTGGAAGTTTTGGAAGCTATTTGAACATGAACCTTCGTGAAGAGCATGGCTGGACCTATGGTGCAAGATCATCTACCGGGGCAGACAAGTACGCCAGCAGGTTCATCGCCAGTACGAGCGTTCGAAACGCGGTAACCGATAGCGCCGTGGTTGAGATCCTGAAGGAAATAAACCGAATCAAGGATGAAAAGGTTTCACAGGAAGACCTGAAAAATGCCAAGGCTAAATTTGCAGGTAATTTTGTTCTTAATCTTGAAGATCCTTCCACTATTGCAGACTATGCTCTTAATATTGAAACCAATGACCTGCCAGAGGATTTCTACGAAACCTACCTGAAAAAGATCAATGCGGTGACTGCAGAGGATATTCAACGTGTCGCAAATAAGTATTACAAAACAGACCAATTACAGATCGTGGTTGCTGGAAAAGGCAGTGAAGTGCTAGAAGGCCTTGAAAATATTCAGTATAAAGGAAAAACCATTCCCGTAAAATATTTCGACAAGGATGCAAATGCTGCGGAAAAACCAGGCTCCGGAAAGGAACTGGATCCTTCAGTAACCGCTGAAAAGGTATTTGCAGACTATATCGAGGCCATTGGAGGCAGAGAAGCGGTGAGCAATGTGGAAAGTATGGTAATGAAGGCCGATGCGACCGTACAGGGCATGCAACTTAATCTTACCTCAAAAAGCACAAAAGATGGAAAAATGCTTCAGGAAGTTTCGGTTGGAGGAAATGTAATGAACAAACAGGTTTTCAACGGAGACCAAGGAGTTACAATAGCCCAGGGGCAGCGTATCCCATTTACCGAAGACCAGGTTAAATCTACCAGGTTAGAGGCGCAGCCATTTCCTGAATTAAACCCTGGTGATGCCAAGGTTACCGGTATCGAAGAAGTGAATGGAAGTGATGCTTATGCAGTTCAGGTAAGCGAGAATACCACAGCTTATTATGATATGAAAACCGGTCTTAAGGTTCAGTCGGTTAAAACCATGAGCCAGGGAGGACAAACCATGAGCATTCCAACTACATACAGCAATTACCAGGAAGTAGATGGCGTGAAATTCCCATTCACTATTTCTCAATCCATGGGACCTCAGAGCTTTGAGTTCAACGTATCTGAAATAATGGTAAATGAAGGTGTATCTGAAAATGACTTCAGCATCGAATAAAACCTAAATTTTTAGTATTTAAAGAGCCTCAACTTAAATGTTGGGGCTTTTTTCATAACTGTTCCTTCTGAAAGTAGACATCAGCCGTTTAGACCTGTTCACTATAAAAACGCCAACCAGTATCACCAGGGCCGAAATGATCTGCCAGAAACCAAAGACTTCCCCGTCAAGAATTCCCCAGCCAACAGCCA
Source organism: Christiangramia oceanisediminis (assembly GCF_022570735.2). Lineage (GTDB taxonomy): Bacteria > Bacteroidota > Bacteroidia > Flavobacteriales > Flavobacteriaceae > Christiangramia > Christiangramia oceanisediminis. The sequence continues at coordinate 721,857 of NZ_JANCNS010000001.1, forward strand.
CCAGCGGGATGGTATAGGTTACCGAAGAGGTAAACACAGGATCTGATATCTGGACCAACCGGTTAAAAATGATCTTTGCCAGGCCGGTATTCACGACTCCCAGTATGGTAATGTATACCAGGGAAAGTTTGGTTTCAGGTGAAAACTGTTCCTCTTCAAAAAAACCGGTAGAATATAATACCAACAGGGCCGGGATAAGCAAAACTGTAAAACTCCCTGTTGTTAATCCCAGAACGGAAACATCGTTAAGATAGGTTTTAAGAATATTCACATTGAAGGCATAGCATATCGTCGCCGAAATAACCAAAAGAGCATACCAGTAGTTCTGATCGGGATTGATACTTGCTCCACTGAAAATAAGCCCTAAAGTTCCGGCCAATCCAATCAAAACCCCCAGAACTTTATTAAAATTCAACACGGCTCTGAAGAACAGAAATCCAAAGATCATGGTAAGCAAGGGTGTGGTCGCATTAAGGATCGAAGCAATGGCGCTGTCTATCTCGGTTTCAGCAAAAGCGAAAAAATATACCGGAAAGAAAGACCCCAGAAGTCCTGATACCGTCATCCATTTCCACTGCCTTAAGCTAATACCTTTCAGCTTTCCAAAACCAAAAGCGAGCAGGAAAATAGCCGAAAATATGATCCTGAAACTACCCACCTGGTATGGACCTAGTCCAACCAGAGATTTTTTAATAAGAATAAATGAGCTCCCCCAAACGATGGAAAGCACGACCAGGTAGACCCATTTTAAATTCTTGGAATTCATCAAAAACCGATTAGAATTGGCAAAAATCGGTTTTCTGGATTGAAGTCAAAGTAAAAATGCCGATTATTCTTCCTTCCACTTAAGACTTTCCATCAAATGCCTGATATCCTTTTTCAGGTAATCGGCAGCCGGGACTATGGAATCGAAATTGGGAACGCGATCAAAATATACTGAACCAGTTATAAAATGATCGGTACTATCCGTTAAATAGAACTGGGCCTGGGAAGCGGCATCACCTTCGATCTCGTAGAACATTCCGTAGGTTTGGTTGAAATCATTGGTGTAAATATCGCCTTCGATTAGATCGGCTTTAATCGTATGCTGCAAAGGCAGTTTTTGGGCATCCATAAGCAGGGAATCCAGGTTATCACGAACCGGCTGGTAGGTTATAAAGATCGAGCCTTTCATGAATTCATAATCCAGGGTAATCCAGCAGGGAATCTGGTTACGTGATGGAAGCACTTTGGCCAGCTCGTTCTTTTCAAAGACATAAGGGCAGCCAATATCGATTCGTTCATAAGATGGTTTAGGATACTCCAGGGCTAAAAAAGCTTTTGGTTTAGGCCTGGGATCATCCTTGCAGCCCGCACTTACCAAAACCATCACAAAAAGAACGAATTTCAATATCCTCATACCGGCGCAATACTTAATTTGATCTGCTTGATGCGTTTATCGTCTATCACTTCGATGGTGAACTCGTAATTAAGGAAAGTGATCACATCCTGTTTTTTAGGAAATCCACCTGAAATCTCCAGGAGGAATCCGGCAAGGGTATCGGCTTCTCCTTTTTGCTCTTCAAAAACAAGCGGATCCTCTATCCTGACGATCTTATAAAAATCCTTTAAAGGAGTTTTACCTTCAAATACGAAGTTATTTTCGTCTAATTTGGAATAAATAAGATCCTCATCATCAAATTCATCACTTATATCCCCCACGATCTCCTCGATGATATCTTCAAGGGAAATAAGCCCGCTGGTTCCTCCATACTCATCTACAACGATGGCCAGGTGATTTTTCTTGTTCTTGAATTCGTTCAAAAGGTCATCCAGCTTCTTGTTTTCGGGCACAAAATATGGCTCCCGTAAAAGGCTGGTCCATTCAAAATCCTTGCGGTCCAGGTATTGTAAAAGATCCTTGATATACAGGATTCCAATTACATTATCTATGTTCTCCTTATAGACCGGGATACGCGAATAACCGTTACTGATGATCTCCGGAATGATTTCGCCAAAACTGCTCTGCTCGTTCAGTGCGAAAATATCCATTCTGGGTCTCATCACCTGTTTGGTATCGGTATTCCCGAAACTCACGATTCCCTGAAGGATCTTCTGTTCTTCCCTTGAGGTATCTTCTTCACTTGTTAATTCCAGTGCCTGGGAAAGGTGATCTATACTTATAAAAGATCGCTGTTTTCCAAGTTTATCATGAATATATAAGGTTACTGCCCGCATAGGTGTACTAAGTGGCGAAAAAAGACTGTCCAGGAAATTAATAGGATAGGCCATAAAATTGGAGAACTGAACCTTGTTCCGACTGGCGTACACTTTTGGAAGTATCTCGCCGAACAAAAGGATCAAAAATGTGGCAACCCCTACTTCGAGGATAAATCGAAGATCTACACCAAGGATTTCAGCATTGATTCCTGCAAAAAGGTCATCGGCCAATTGATCAAAGAGCAAAACGATCGCAATATTGATGAAATTATTGGCTACAAGTATAGTGGCCAGAAGCTTCTTTGGCTTATCGAGAAGATTGATTACGATAGTCTGGGTTTTGGTTCGCTTACCGTCTTCAGTTATGAAATTAGCCGGGGTAAGGGAAAAGAATGCCACCTCCGCTCCCGAAATAAGGGCAGAACATAACAATAGCACGAACAAAAATATCAAGCTGATCAGGTGGGTGAATCCCATTGTGGCCCAAAACAAAAGCAAACTGGGAGGTTCCGAATCCAAAGGCAAAGAATTTAGTTAAACTTAGAACGGCAGGTCATCTTCCTCCTCTTCCTGGGAGTAACCTTCATTCCTATTTGCGTAATTATCACTTTTAGATCTTTCAGACCTGGCTTGAGCTCCAGAAGATGACTGGCCAGAAGGTTCAGCTCCACCAGACTCAGACTTAGGCGTTAAAAAAGTAAACTCGGTACAGTGAATTTCAGTCTGGTAACGTTCATTCCCCTGATCATCCTGCCATTTACGGGTTTTGATCCGGCCTTCGATATAGACCTTATCACCCTTTTTCAGATACTTTTCACAAATCTCTGCAGCCTTATTTCTAACCACTACATTATGCCATTCGGTACTGGTAACCCGTTCGCCGGTAGTCCTGTTGGTATAGCTTTCGTTAGTTGCCAGCGGAAAACGACCTATAGATCCTCCACCTTCAAAATAATGCATTTTTACGTCATCTCCGGTGTGTCCTATCAACATTACTTTGTTTAATGTACCTGTCATTTTGGTCTGGATTTAAGTGCTTTGATTTTTCTTAACTGAACTAAAATAATAAAAAAATCTCCCTAAAGATTAAAATACAGGCAAAGATATAAACAAGATTCATTTATAGGCCGGAGGAAGATAGTCTTTTAAAAAATTTTCTATCAATACCGGAACTGGGTATTCTTTAATGCCAGCCAGGGCAATACTATTTGAATGAGCAGCATCTGCCTGGACCACCCAGAAACGGGTAAACAGGTGCTGGTGTGAGAGTTTATGCACGACCGGTTCAGAATTATACAATTCAACCGAAAACTTCCCGCCATTCAGATGTGTTTCAAAAGCTTCGGTTTTTACTAATTGCTCCTGTTCCACCAGCGAATCAGTTTCCACCAGCGGGAATTGATATAATCCGTTCCAGATGCCTTTCCCCTTTCGTTGTTCCAGTATTGTTTTCTCCTCATCGAGATCAAAGACCAGGTAATTGAAATAACGCTTCCTTACCTTGGTTTTTTTGAGTTTTACCGGAAGTTCCTTTACCCGGTTTTCCTTTAATGCCAGGCACTGATCATTAAAAGGACAAACCTCACAGGCCGGGTTTTGAGGCTTACAATGCAGCGCGCCGAATTCCATTAAGGCCTGGTTGAAAGTTGAGGGATCTTCCTTGTCCAGCAGTTCTTCAGCCAGTGCCTTAAATTCCTTTTTCCCGGCGGTACTATTAATAGGAGTATCTATGCCAAAAACCCGGGACAATACTCGATAAACATTCCCATCTACCACCGCAACGGGTTCGTCAAAACATATAGAAGCGATCGCGCTGGCTGTATAATCCCCCACTCCTTTTAATTGAACCAAACCTTTATAAGTATCAGGAAATTTACCCCCGAGTTCTTTTACCACATATTTTGCAGTTTCGTGTAGATTTCGGGCACGGGAATAATAACCCAATCCCTGCCATAATTTCAACACCTCATCCTGGGGTGCAGCAGCCAGATCTTCAACCTCAGGATAGGCCAGAATAAAGCGCTCATAATATGGCAAACCCTGCTCAACTCGCGTTTGCTGAAGAATTATTTCACTAAGCCATATTTGGTATGGTTCGTGCGCTTTTCTCCAGGGCAGGTCACGTTTATTTTGCAAATACCAATGTTTCAGTCTATTGGAAAACCTCATATAAAAAGTGATTCTGTGCAATAATAGAAGTTTATTGCGTTATTATTAGTGAATTAGGTTTGAAATATTGCAGATTTAATTCTTATATTTGCCCCCTTGAAAATCGGAAACCCCAATTTATTTTAATTTAAACCATACGAAAATGACTAAAGCAGATATCGTAGCGAACATTTCAGAAAAATTAGGAATGGAAAAAGGAGACGTACAGGCTACCATCGAATCTTTCATGGACGAAGTTAAAAATTCTTTAGAAAGTGGAGATAATGTATACCTACGTGGATTTGGAAGTTTTGTAGTTAAAACAAGAGCCGAAAAAACAGGTAGAAACATATCTAAGAACACTACAATTAAGATCCCTGCTCACAACATTCCTGCATTTAAACCTGCGAAAATATTCGTTGAAGGAGTTAAGACCAATGTTGAGGTAAAATAATTCAATTCCCCCTGCCCTCAGGGGGCGTTTATAAAATAATTACTAATTTAAATGACCGTACACTATGCCAAGTGGTAAAAAAAGAAAAAGACATAAGGTGGCTACGCACAAGCGTAAAAAGCGTAGAAGAGCTAACCGCCACAAGAAAAAGTAGTGTGACAACTACTTTTTTTATTTAAATCGTTCTTTGAAATCGAAACCCCCGACAGATTTTTCATGTCGCTGAGGTTTCTTCAGGATTAAAAAACCTGTGAAAAAATAATGTTTAATCCATCTGTGTCTGTTTATAAGCAGATATGGATATAAAATCTGGAAGTGTGGACAAAGAATTAATTATCAGGTCCGAACCTTCTGCTGTAGATTTTGCCTTATTAAAAGATGGAAAACTTATTGAACTTAACAAAGAAGAAGACAGTAACCAGTTTAATGTTGGGGATATTTATATCGCCAAAATTAGAAAAGCTGTTCCCGGGTTAAATGCCGCGTTCGTAAACGTAGGATACGAGAAAGACGGATTCCTGCATTACCACGATCTGGGCCCCCAGGTATCTTCATTATTAAAGTTCATAAAACGTGTAAGCACAGGTAAACTCAAAGATTATTCTTTAAAGAATTTTCCTTTTGAAAAGGATATAGACAAAAACGGCGCAATTGCCGATGTCTTAAAATCAAATCAGTCGCTACTGGTTCAAATCGTTAAAGAACCAATCTCAACCAAAGGCCCCAGGATAAGCTCCGAGCTTTCACTGCCGGGCAGGTACATCGTTCTGGTACCCTTCTCCAATCGCATTTCGGTCTCACAAAAGATCGAAAGCAAGGAAGAAAAGGAACGTTTGAAGAGACTGGTAAAAAGCATTAGACCCAAAGGTTTTGGGATTATTGTAAGAACCGTAGCCGAAGGCAAAAAAGTAGCAGAACTGGACAGAGATCTCCAAAATTTAGTAGGTCGCTGGACAGCCATGTGTAAAAAACTGTATAAACCGCATCACCCATCAAAAGTACTGGGAGAATTGAACAGGGCATCGTCCCTGTTAAGAGACATTTTCAATGACTCGTTTACTTCTATTTGCGTTGATGACGAAACGCTTTATACTCAAATCAAAGATTACGTGAGCGAGATCGCTCCAGAAAAAGAATCAATCGTAAAACTGCATCAATCCAACCAACCCATTTTCGAGAAGAACGGTATCGAAAGACAGATAAAAACTTCCTTTGGGCGCACCGTATCCATGAGTAAAGGCGCCTACCTGGTCATAGAGCATACAGAAGCCATGCACGTCATAGACGTGAACAGCGGGAACCGCTCGAATAAATCCAAAAACCAGGAAGATACCGCACTGGAGGTGAATATGATTAGTGCTACCGAAATTGCCCGCCAGTTACGACTACGTGACATGGGAGGCATTATCGTGATAGACTTCATTGACATGAATAGAGCCGAAAACCGTAAGAAGCTCTACGATCACCTTAGAAAGGAAATGAGTGATGACCGCGCAAAACACAAGATTTTGCCACCAAGTAAATTTGGATTAGTTCAGATAACGAGACAGCGCGTAAGGCCAGAGATGAACATCAAAACCCGGGAGGAAAACCCAAACGGAAATGGTGAAATTGAAGCACCCATTAGTGTGGTGAACAAGATCAAGGCTGACCTTGAAAAACTGATCAAAAAAGACCATAAAAAGATCACGCTTAGCGCGCATCCATTTATTGCCGCCTTTTTAACTAAAGGCTTTCCATCGCCCCGATCAAAGTGGTTTGTAGACCACAAACGTTGGGTGAAAATTTTACCTAGAGATGCTTACACGTATTTAGAGTACCACTTTCACGATAAAGACGGGAAAGTGATCAAATAGAAAAAACGCCTTTCAAGCAATTGTAAGGCGTTTTTTTATGGAATAAAGTCAATAAAACTTCTATCCCTGGGAATCAAAGACAGTCCTGCTTTTTCCCTGCAACCATTAAGGCTGTATCTTCTTTACATAATTATTATGCCTTTTTAACCGGACAACCTTTCCATTATCATCCCTTTCAAATTCCACATATTCACCCAGTTCCTCATCATCCCTCAGCCTTCTAAACCTATCTCCCTCAACATGTTTAAAAATGCTCATTCCTGTGGAAGCATTATCAGTTGGCAAATTAATACTAACCAGCTTATCGCCCCATGTACCAATATACATCTCATGGCTCCAGGGTCTCAGGTCATAATATCCTGTATAATCTTCCAGATTCACTTTGGTAGTAGCAGTGGAATCTTTTTTTGGTTTTTTCGATAATAACGCATGCATCCCGCGAATATATTTCCCAGGATTTTCACCCCCGGCATTGATCATCACAACATAAGCCATTTTGGTTTTCGGGTTTAACAGAATAGAAGTTCGATACCCAGGACAGCTTCCCCCATGGCCTACCCATTTACTTCCATCAGGACCTTTGGATACCGAAAATCCAAGCCCCCAGGTATGGTCGAAATCGGGGTCGGTCCAGTGTACGTTTTGCATATATTCTAAAGTTGAAGACTTCAGTATCTCTGTTTTTGTGGTGTCCAAAAGTCGGAACTGCCACATGGCAAATTTCGCCAGGTCCTCAACGGTAGAAGAATAACCGGCAGCCGGCTTTATTCCCCGGGCCTGGAAAAAATTAACCCGATCCCGTTCGCCGGAACGGCCTTCAGGAGTATAGCCAATAGCCAGTTGTTTTCCATAAAGTTCTTCAGGAAGTTCAGTTCTTGTATCATTCAGCTTAAGCGGATTGATGATATTTTCCATCACGTATTCGTCATAAGACATGCCTGAAACCTCTGCAACCACCTCTCCCAGCAGCGTAAGCCCAAGATTACTGTACTGAAAGTATTTAGAAGAAGGATATAGTGTTTCCTGGCTTTTCAGATTTTCATCAATTTCCTGTTGTTGCGGAAATGGAAAGTCCGGCGCCGTCCAGTAAGGAAAGTTGGCTTCCCTGGGCAGGCCCGATGAATGGGTTAACAAAGATCTAATCGTGATTGGCCAGCTGTCTTCAAATTGCTGTTGCAGATCATAATTGGGAAGTATATCCTCGATCTTATCGTCCAGCCTTAATTTCCCTTCCTCTACCAGCTTCATGACTGCCACAGAAGTAAAGAGCTTGGAAATAGAACAAATACTGCAGATCGTTTCGGGTTTGGCTTCTACACCTTCTTCTATATTTGCCATACCATAGGCCCCCTTCCAGATGATCTCCTGGTCTTTGACAATGGCAGCGGTAATGGCAGGCAGATTTTCATAATCCTGTTGAGCACTCAGCCAGGCTTCTATAAGCTGAATGGCCTCTTTATTTTCAGACTGGGCATGTACGAGTAAACCTGTAAACAGGAATACGGTCACTAAAATTCTTTTCATATTATATGGTTTTTGACTAGGGATTTCCTCTAAAAATAATACTTTTCCGAAGTTCGCAAATAAAGCTGGATTTTAAATTAGCATGAGAGCACCCGAAAAAAGATCCTATACCGTTGAAGAGGCCATGCAAAAGCTGATGCACTTTTGTGCTTACAGGGATCGATCTCAGAAGGAAGTTGAAGATAAACTTATACAGATGAATATGATCCCGGCTGCCAGGGAAAAGATCATCATCAAACTCATGGAAGATAAATTCCTGAATGAAGAGCGATTCGCCAGGAGCTTCGTACGAGGTAAGTTCAGGATGAAAAAATGGGGAAAGATCAAGATCACCCAGGAATTAAGAAAACGGGAAATTTCTGCCCCACTTATTAAAACAGGCCTTTCCGAGATCGATCAAAAAGTTTACCTGGAAACTTTATATGAACTTGCTGAAAGAAAGCTGGAAAAGATCAAGGAACCAAACGATTTTAAGCGAAAAAAGAAACTAGCCGATCACTTATTAAGAAAAGGCTACGAAAGTCAATTGGTTTTCGACTGTGTGAACGACCTCATCACAGACTGATATCGTGCTTTTTATGGGTTCTCTTTACGGCCTGCTCGTTCTTATAATCTATCCACTTCTGACCTCTAATTTTTCGCATATAATTATCAAAATGACGCATAAAAATAAGGTTATAAACGGCCTTTGAAAAATTAGTGAGCGTTCGTGGAGTTGCCCTTAGGCTCATCGAAAACCCTGGACTTAGATAGGTCATCTGGTGCCAGTATCCTTCAGGCATGTAGAGACATTCGCCATGATTCAATTCAGTAATATATCCCCTGGCTTTTTTCAGAACAGGAAATTTCTCATAATCAGGCTCATTGAAATCGATATCCTCCCGCGAGATCAGTGCATGCGGAACCTTATAAAGATTCTCGCTCTGGCCTGGCGGAAATAATATACACTGCTTCTTTCCGTGGAAATGGAAGTGAAGAATATTTGCATAATCGATGTCGTAATGCATAAAAACCCTGGAATTCTCACCTCCAAAGAATAGCATTGGTAATTGTTTTAGGAATCGCAGGCCAATATCCGGAAACTGGAAATCATCCTGGAAAGCCGGCACCTCCTTCATTAAATTATACAGAAAAATGCGGTAGTTCGTAGGTCCTTTTTTAAGAAGCTCGATATAATCGGCCATTTTCATCTCGGCATGAGCCTGATTGAATTTATATTCTGAAGAAATTGGCCTGTCATCATAAAGTGGAACTTTCCTATCCCCGGCGATCCTGGAGACATAGTTGAGATCCCATTTATGATAAGCCGGCCAGTCCTCGATAAGCCTTTCGATAACTACCGGCTTTTGAGGTTGTACAAAATCTCTCTTAAAAGCCTCTTTCGAAATATTCCTGATTCTTGGTATGGGTTCCAGTTTCATGACAACATTATTCTATTCCTGCATTCCTGTGTGTTCGCCTGATAGCGAGTTCATTTTTATAATCTATCCATTCCTGTCCCTTCATCTTTCGCATAAGGTTATCATAATTCCTTACGAACAAAAGGTTATTTAGAACCTCGGCGATCTTGCCAGGTGAACGTGGCAGCGATCTTAGGGTCAAGGACAAACTAGGAGTCTCGTATTTTATAAAATGCCACCATTCGCTTGGAATATATAAACACTCTCCATGCTTCAAACGGGTTTCAAAACCTTTTGCCTGCGCAAGCGCCGGATATTTTTCCAGGTCTGGATCATCCATATCGATGATTTCCATGCTCACGATGGAATAAGGCACTTTATATAACAAACCTGTTTCACTGGGAGGATATAAAATTATCCGCTTTTCACCAACAAAATTGAAATGGAAATTATTGGCCAGGTCCATGTCATAATGCATCACTACCCTGGACCCCTCACCACCTACAAACAGAACAGGTAATTTTTTGAAGAATTTAACCCCCAGGTCTGGATACTTAAAGTCTGAAACCAGCTCAGGACAATTTTGCAGGAGGTTAAAGAAGAACATTCTCAGGTCGGTAGGACCTTTCTGAAGGATATCGATATATTCCCTGAAAGGCCGCTTCATAGCCGGGCCATGGGAATTTTCCCTCCCTTTTGCCGGTTTCCCATCGTAAAGCGGCACCACTATCCCGCCAGCCTTCTTGCGGAAATAATCAAAATCCCACTTTTCCAAAGCCGGCCACTCACTGGTGAGATCCTCAATGATCACCGGCTTTTTGGGATGGAAATACTCCCTGAGGAAATCTTCTTTTGAAAGATCTCTCCTTCTGGGAATATTTTGAAGATCCAGTTTCAATATTTTTAAGGATTACGAACTATGCCTTTGTTTTTGCCTTTTGCTGGGCTTCCAGGTTCCTGTCTATCTTATGTCCAGGCCTGCTCCATTTTGGTTTTTCTCCCTGAGCCTGGAATTTAGAATTTTGGGCATCCACACTTTCCGGTTGTGATTTCTTCACAAAAGGTTTCTGCGGATTTAGCCCCAGCATTTTGAACATTTCCATGTCCTCACTAACATCAGGGTTTGGAGTGGTTAAAAGTTTGTCCCCGGCGAAGATCGAATTGGCCCCGGCGAAAAAGCACATGGCCTGTCCTTCCCTGCTCATTTGGGTACGTCCTGCTGAAAGTCTTACCTGGGTTTCCGGCATTACGATTCGGGTTGTCGCAACCATTCTAATCATGTCCCAGATAGGAACTGGTTTTTGCTCTTCAAGAGGAGTTCCTTCAACGGGCACCAGGGCATTGATCGGTACAGATTCCGGCTGTGGATTCAAGGTGGAAAGCGCTACCAGCATTCCTGCACGATCGGCTTCGCTCTCACCCATTCCAATAATTCCACCGCTGCAAACGGTAACATTGGTCTTTCTTACATTTCCAATGGTGTCCAGCCTGTCCTGGTAACCGCGTGTCGAGATTACTTCCTTATAATATTCTTCTGAAGAATCCAGGTTATGGTTATAGGCATAAAGGCCGGCTTCAGCCAGTCTTTGAGCCTGGTTCTCGGTAAGCATTCCAAGGGTACAGCAAACTTCCATATCCAGTTTGTTGATGGTTCTTACCATCTCTAGTACATTATCGAATTCCTCACCGTCCTTTACATTTCTCCATGCAGCACCCATACATACACGTGAACTCCCGGAAGCCTTGGCACGTAATGCCTGCGCTTTTACCTGGTTAATGCTCATCAGGTCGTTTCCTTCAAGGTCGGTATGGTATCTTGCCGCCTGTGGGCAATAGCCGCAGTCTTCAGGACAACCTCCTGTTTTTATGGATAACAGGGTAGAAACCTGTACGGTATTAGGATCGTGATGTTGACGGTGAATAGTAGCTGCTTCGTAAAGCAACTCCATGAACGGTTTATTATAAATCTCCAGGATCTCTTCTTTGGTCCAGTCGTGTCTAAGTGCCATAAAATTGATTTGTATTCAAAAATAAAGAAAACTGGGCTTTCTAGGGCCCGGCAATGCAATATTTATAAACTTGAAAATTAACAATTAGTTTCTTCTTACCAGGATGGAAACTGCATTTCCTCCAAACCCAACAGAATTCACGAGAATCCTGTTAAACTTTTCAGGTATTTTTTGAAATTCAGAAAACGGAACGGGCAGAAATTGCTGGTGCTCCAGCATCATCATAGCCATTTGCAGGCTCCAGATCCCAGAAGCGGCAAAACTATGACCTACCTTCCATTTATTGCTGGTCATTGCAGGCAAATTGTTTCCGAACACTTTCTTTATGGCATTCACTTCGGCCTGGTCCCCGCCAATAGTACCGGGAGCATGCATAACCACCGCATCTACTTCCTCCACTCGTGCCGAACTCATTGCCATTTTCATGGATTTCTGCAGACATTTTCCATTTTTGGAAAGCGACGCGCCATGTTTCAGTTTTTCATTGGCATAGCCAATCCCTTCAATTAAAACACGGGCATTTTCCTGAATCCCTTCTTCCAGCAACACCAATCCGGCACCCTCACCTAAAAGCATGGTATTCCTGTCCTTTTTCATATCCAGGGAACGACATGGAAAATCCAGCTTTTCGTTTGCATAGATCTTCATTGCCCGCATCTGAGCGAGGGTAAAACCGGTAAGCGGAGCTTCGCTTCCACCGGCGATAAATGAATTCGCCATTCCGCTCTGCAACCAGGCAACCGCGTTAAGGATTGAATGCATGCCGGTAGAACAGGTGACCGAATGTGAAAATTCTGGTCCGTTTACCTGAAGATCCTGGGCTACCCAGGATGAAATATTTCCAAGAGTGGTTGTTGGTGAAGAATAGGTTGAAGTCTTCCCGGTTTTGATATATTCTGAATGGTATTTTTCGAACAGACCGGTAGCTCCACGGCTGCTTCCCAGGTTGATCCCGGTTGAGTTATCTTCCAGTTTCAGCTTGGAAGCCAGCTTGCGACCAGCGATGATGCCGAATAATACAGAATCGTCCAGATTCCGGTACTTGGAATTGTCATCCCTTAGTTTCAATGCTTCCTTTTTGAGTTTTTCAGGAAGGGAACCAACAAGACTTTTATCCCCTTCCACCTCAACTTCAGAAATGAAATGCTTTTCTGAATGATACTTTTCCCAAATTTCGGTGTCTGAACTTCCCAGGGGAGAGATCGTAGCGATCGATTTAATGGATACCGGATTCTTCAAGCCTCGAATTTTTCAGCAAAAATAAGATTGAAAAAGCTTCTGCCTAAATTTCAGGGTTTAAATTCTGTTTTTTCAGGCTCAAAATAGAGATGCCTGGTAGAAAGCATCTTTTGCTTTCCATTTGCGATTCGACCTATTTCCTGCTGCAGGCTCCTGCTTATAAGCTCCATAAGAGGCTGGGGAACTTCAGTAATTAACGGGAAAACCTGGCTCAAGGTTCTATCCCAGTCTTTATAACATCGTAAAATGTCATCTGGTTCTACTGTTTTTCTATCTACTCCCTCGTCTTCCGGAACAAAAGATTCAGACAGGTTCAAATATCCATAATCATCGGTAAGCTCTTCCCCGGGATGGATATCCCGAACGGCAACTTCGAAATTATAAGCGGTGGAAAGGCAACTGGATTTGAAGCTATGGTTCACATATTTCGCGATATCCCAGCAAAGAATATATTCACCTTTCTGGTTTCTGAAGCTGTATTTTTCAAAATGCTCCCTGCTTAGCGGTTTGAAATGTTGGATCTGCTCTTCCCTGAAGACGCCATCCATCTCATCCTGAACCCAGGTTATACTACCCTTGGGGATCAGTTTTGTGGCTACAACGCCAAATCCCTTTTTATCATTTATCCATTCCAGCCTCGTATCAGGATGTATCATATGTATCGAATTAACCGATCTAAATTAGCTAAAAATCAGATTCGATTTTGATAAATTCCTGCTTACCTGAACTTTTTTAGAATTCTGAAATACAGGTCTCTATAGTGTTGTATACTATATTCAATTCGGCATCTGAGATCACATAAGGCGGCAGGATATAAATGGTATTTCCAAGTGGTCTAAGAAAGACGCCCTTATCCATAAAGAATTTGAACAATTGATTTCGCAGGCTGCCATATCTATCGGTTTCTACGTTCAGCTCAAAAGCCATGATCACTCCCATAGAACGTACATTGCTCACTTTTGAATTCTCCTTCAGCTTTTCACAGAAATCTTTGTTCCTTCTTGAAATGTGACCGATGTTTTGCTGAATCTCTTCTGAAATGAGCAACTCCAATCCGGCTAGGGCAGCAGCACAGGCCAGCGGATTGGCTGTATAAGTATGCCCGTGAAACAGTCCCTTTGCAAGCTCATCGGAATAAAAAGCATCATAGATCTTCTGGCTGCAGGAGGTAAGCCCCATGGGTAATAATCCTGCAGTAAGCGCTTTGGACATACAGATGATATCGGGCTTTTCCTCGATATGATCTGAAGCGAAAAATTTTCCGGTTTTTCCGAAGCCGGTCATCACCTCATCAGCCACCAGGATAATATCATGCTCCCGGCAAGTTTTCAGGATGGAATTCAGGCCATCAATATCATGAAATTTCATTGCAGCAGCACCCTGGATAAGGGGCTCGTAAATAAACCCGGCAATGGAATGATCTGCGATTCTTTTTTTCAGGATCTGTAAAACTTCATCATTGTTCTCCCCATTGGGCACCGGGATTCGTTCAACCCTTATAAAATGATCTTCGAAAGCTCCATTATAAACCGACAATCCTGAAACCGACATGGCTCCAAAAGTATCACCGTGAAATCCTTCTTCAAAAGCCAGCATCACCTTGCGATCATTTCCCAGGTTATGATGATACTGCAGCGCCATTTTGATCCCGATCTCGGTAGCCGTGGAACCATTGTCGTTAAAGAATAATTTTTGCTGATTTTCGGGTAACACTTTCATCAAGGCTTCTGAAAGCTCTATGGCAGGTTGATGCGTAAACCCACTAAAGACCACCTGGTCCAGTTGTGTCATTTGTGCTGCTACCTTTTCTGTGATATATGGGTTGCAATGACCATACACAGCCGTATACCAGGAAGAAATCGCGTCTATATATTCCTTTCCCTGGTCATCGGTAAGCGTACAGCCTTTTGCCTGGATTATTGGTAACATATCAGCACTGGTCTTGTGCTGGGTAAGCGGGTGCCACAAATGTTTTTTATCTCTTTCTGTTAAATCGCTCTTTTCAACTATATCTCGCATAATCTTTCTCTAAACTTTTCAGCGTATTCCCTAACCACCATCTCATCGATATAGGGCTCTTCATCGATCCTGCCAATCACTTCCACTTTAGCATGATTTCTAATAGCGGCTTCCGTGGTGTGATGCTCAGCGCCGCTGAAAATGATCCCGATTTTACTGATCCCTCGGTTTTTCAGCGCTTCAATACTCAACAAGGTATGATTGATACTCCCCAGGTAATGTCTTGAAACCAGGATCACCACGTCATCTTTCCCGATAAGATCGGCAATGCTTTGAGTATCATTAAGCGGAACCAGTAACCCGCCGGCACCTTCTATTACCAGGTCATTTTTGGTTTCTGGGCGCTTTATATTTTTTAAATCGATGGTGATGCCGTCAATTTCAGCAGCGGCATGCGGACTCATAGGTGTCTTCAACGCATAGGCATTATCATGAAACCGGGTTTTTTTATTGGAGACCAGCCTTTTTACTTTATGAGAATCTGAATTATCCAGGTCACCCGCCTGTACAGGTTTCCAGTAATCGGCTTGCAGGGCTTCGATCACGATCGCCGAAACCACTGTTTTTCCTACTTCGGTTCCAATCCCGGTTATAAAAAATGTCTTGGGCATATTAGTGTTTCAAAATGATTTTAGATAAAATATTGATAGCTTCTGAAATCTCTTCTTCTGAATTATAAGAATGAATACAGAACCTGAGCCGCTCCCCACCTTCGGGCACCGTTGGCGAAAGTATGGCTTTTACATTGAATCCGCCTGCTTCCAAACCCGAAGCTACTTTTTTTGCCATGGAATTCCCCTTTATCAGGCAAACCTGAATAGCCGAATCACTTTCGATGAAATGTTGAGCCATATCATGGTTTTCAATTTCAGCCTTGAAAAAATCGATGTTCTTTCTCAAATTAAGGAGTTCAGACTGGGTATTTTCCAAACTCCTATATGCAGCGATAATACTAGCTACACTATGTGGCGGCAGGGCGGTGGTGTAAATAAAACTTCTGCAGTAATTCACCAGGTAATCTTTTAGCAGCTTGCTGCCGAGAATCGCTGCGCCATGAGCACCAATGGCCTTCCCAAAAGTGTAGATCCTTGCAAAGACCTTTTTCTCCAACTCCATATGCTGCACCAGGCCTTCGCCCTTTTCTCCAAAAACACCTGTAGCATGCGCCTCGTCTATCACCAGCCTTGTATTATAATTATCGGAAATCTTTATCAGCTCTTCCAGGTTTGGAGAATCACCATCCATGGAGAAGATCGATTCTGTCACGATGTAAACCTCCGAATTTTCATCAAACTCGATCCTTTCCAGTTTTTTCTGAAGATCCTCAAGATCATTATGCCTGAATTTGAATTTACGGGCATGGCTCATCTGTATCCCATCCCTTATCGAGGCATGCGAAAGCTCATCATAAACTATAAAATCATCCTTTTGAGGTACTGCTGAAAAAAAACCAATATTGGCATCGTAGCCAGAATTAAAGACTAAAGCCGACTGCGCATTATGAAAACTGGCCAGCTGATTCTCCAGGTTTTTGAACAACGGATAATTTCCCGATAAAAGCCTTGAACCAGTTGCCCCGTTTAAAGGAAAATGTTCCTTAACCAGCTTGGAAGCCGACTCAAAGATTTCCCTAGAACGAGAGAAACCCAGATAATCATTTGAAAAAAAATCCACACCCGAGTTCTGTGACCGGAGTTCACGAAAGGAATTCTCTTCTTTTCTTTTCTGAAGTCTTTTCTCTAACTTTAATGGAAGTTTTCGCATAGAACAAAAATAATCATTCATTAGGATTTATGGACTGGAGTTTATTTGCTTTACGAGTTAGCCTTGCAACTATTGCCGGATTGATCATAGGCCTGGAAAGAGAGATACAGGGTAAAGGCGCCGGACTTAAAACCAACGCACTGGTAGCATTGGGCGCTTCGATTTTTATATTGATGTCACTAGATTTTGAAGGAGATAAATATGTAGACATCACCCGTGTTTTAGGCCAGGTCGTGGTGGGAATTGGCTTTATAGGCGCCGGAACCATTCTTGAAAAGAAAGACAAGGTAAAAGGTCTTACCACTGCTGCAACGGTTTGGTGCAGCGCTGCTTCAGGTTGTCTTGCCGGCTATGGGCTTTATACCGAACTCGCGATCGTAAGTTCTATAATCCTGATCATCAACCTCGTTTTCGGATACATAGAACATAAAATGATCAAAAAGAAGAAAAAGGAAAGCGATGACTAAAATTATTTATCACCGTTCATTTTAGAGTGGTCTACGTTATCTTCAGGAGTATTATCAACCACACTCTTTAATTCATGTGTGTTCTTCTGATATTTCCCGCTAAGATCATCCATCACCGATTTATCCCAAAGCTTGACCCCTATAAAATAAGAAGCCCTGCCAATAAGATGCGCACTTACCGGGGCGGTAAGAAAGATGAATAATATAATCACAAAGGCCTGGGAAGTAACATCAGAATCACTGAAATACACCATACTGGCCATAAGCAAAAGCCCAACCCCGAGGGTCGCGGCTTTGGTAGTCACCGAAATGCGAAGATAGGTATCCGGCATACGTATCATTCCAACAGCAGCCAGGAGTACAAATAAGGCTCCGAAAGTAGCAAGAGTTCCTATGATAATATCTATGATCATTTTCTTCTTCTTTTTTCCAGGTAATAAGATAAAGCTACGGTACTCAAAAAGGCGATTAGGGCCAGGATTAGCGCTACATCCATTAATGTTGAATGATCGTAGACGATACTATAAATGGCAATAACCCCTATACCTGTGGTTATGATAAGGTCCAGTGAAATGATCTTATCAGCAATACTTGGACCCTTGATGAACCTCCAGAATATCAGTACGGCAGAGATCACCAGTACAGGTAGAATTATATAATATAAATAGTCTTCTAACGTCATGATTTAAATACTTCCAATATTCTACGTTCAAATCCGTCCTTAATACTTCTGATGAACTTCTCTTTATCGTCTATGTACATGGCATGCACAAAAAGCACTTTTTTATCGTTGGAAACATCAATACTTAAAGTTCCCGGAGTAAGTGAGATCATATTCGCCAGGACCGTAATAGCAAGATCTGACTTCACTTCCAGTGGTACCATGATGATACCCGGAGTCATATTAAGTCTTGGTGTGATCACTTCATAAGCTACCTGCAGATTTGCCTTTACCAGCTCATATAAAAAGAACAAAAGCAATAAAATCGTCTTCGGAACAATTAAAAAATATCTTGTTTTTCCCCTTCCGGCAGTGATCAGCCACAGGATATGAAAATTAAGAAAGAACCCAAATAAATAATTCTCAAAAGAAAAATCTCCTGTAAGGGCAACCCAGACAAAAGTGAGTAATATGTTAGATAAGAATTTATTCTTCATCATCCTACTTCGACGTTTTTAAAACCGTGTTGATATACCCTTCGGTATTTACCAGTTCACTGGCAATCCTTGCCGACACCTCCTGAATATGCTCTGCGCCAAACCCGATGTACAAAGATACAATACTCAATAAAGCCACCGGAAATATGAACTGCCACCTTTTAAAGGTGGTCATATTTTCAAAATAACCAAAATGTTTTCTAAACGGAAGTTCTTCGCCTTTTTTCCAGAAAACTTCTGCCCACAATCTTGCAATGATCACAAGGGTAATAAAACTCGCAAAAATGATCGCTGCCACGGTTATGTAAGAACCCTGGCTAAAGCCTGCCTTGATCAGGTTGATCTTTGGCCAAAATCCAGATAATGGAGGGATACCCACCAGTGAAAACAACGGGATAAACAAGAGCAAACTTATTTTTGGCCATTTCGCATAAATATCACCTAACTGGCGCATGCTGTTAGTTCCCTTGATTCGGTAAACCACTCCACTTAACATGAACAGGTTGGTCTTTACAACAATATCGTGTATAAGGTAAAAGATAGCCCCTGCAATGGCAATTTCGGTTAACATTCCCAAACCAGCGATCATATAACCTATGTGGCAAATAATAAGATAGGAAAACACCTTTCTCATATTATTCTGAACCAGGGCACCAATTCCTCCACTTATTAGGGTGAGAATTGCAATAATGATAAGGATCTTATTCAGGAAGACGTCACCTGTAAAAATAAGTGTGAACACCCTCAATAAAGCATAAACCCCTACTTTGGTCAATAGTCCCCCAAATATCGCTGAAACGGCGAAAGGCGGTGTATGGTACGATGCCGGCAGCCAGAAATACAAGGGAAAAACACCCGCCTTGATCCCGAAACCAATAAGGAAAAGTATACCTGTAATTTCTACCAGCCCGCGATTTTCAACTTCTGCGACCTTCCCGGCCAGATCGGCCATATTAAGACTTCCGGTAAGTCCGTAAAGAACCGCGATAGCCGTTAAAAAGATCATGGATGCAAGGATATTAAGCGTAAAGTATTTTACTGCTCCCTCTAACTGGGCCTTTTCTCCTCCAATGGTGATCAATACAAATGAGCTAATAATGATAATTTCAAACCATACATATAAGTTGAAGATATCTCCTGTTAGGAAAGCTCCATTAAGCCCCAGCAATAAAAAGTGAAGGATGGGAAAATACCCGAATCTAAGCCGGTCTCTCAATACAGACCCCGCCGAAAATATGGAAACGGCAAGCCCGGCTATGGCGGTTAAAAGCACCAGTGTTACTGCCAGTGTATCTGCCACAAAAGTGATCCCAAATGGCGCCTCCCAGTTACCCGACTGTATGGTCATGGTCCCGTTCACCCATACTTCGTAGAAAAGCCATCCTGCAAGGCCAACACTAATAAAGCTTCCAATTACGCTAAAAACCTTCTGAAAACTGATCTTAAACCAGGCAAACATAAGTATCACACTTATGGCTATTTGAAGGAAAAGAGGATATAAAATTATCTGTTGTGTCATGAATCTTCGTCGGTTGCGTTCATTTCATCAAGATCGTCTGTTCGTACCACGGTGTGCGCTCGTTTTACCAGTACAATGGCAAAAGACTGCAGACCGAAACTAATCACGATCGCTGTAAGGATCAATGCCTGAGGCACCGGATCGGCAAAAGCTTCAGAAAAGACCTTTGCATCCCCGGGAATTATAGGCGGCGCTCCCTTGGTGATACGCCCAAGAAAAAATATGAGCAGGTTCGCACCATTACCAAGCAAAATAATTCCAATGATCAGTTTTACCAGACTTCGCCTTAACATCATATAGATGCCGGTCGCATATAAAATTCCGATCATTATTGCTAAAAGGATCTCCATATCAGGCCGATTCTGAAATTGTGAAAATTATTGTAAGGGTTACTCCTACTACCACCAGGTAAACCCCAATATCAAAAAACAAGGCTGAGCCCACAGAGCCCAGAATTGCCACCGGGTCATGCGACCATAATCCAGTCATAAAAGGCAAATCTGTAAACAGGACTGGTGCGAGCCCGCTCAAAAAAGAGATGGATAGTCCTAAAGGTATTAGAAATCCAGGGTGAATCACCAGTAGTTCCTTGGTGTTGGGCAAGCCATTCGCAAAGGCATGTAAGATAAAAGCGATTGCCGCAATTAGTCCGCCAACAAAACCTCCACCAGGCAAATAGTGCCCTCGAAGTAGGATGAACACCGAAAAAACCAGCAATACTGGTAACAGGTAATTCGATGCCGTTTTTAATATGATCGTTGTTCGCATAATTTCCAGATTCTATTTATCCTGATAGCGTTTTCTATCTGCCATTTTCAACCTCAATTTCATAAGCCCGAATACACCTACTGCTGCGATCGAGAGAACAGAAATCTCGATTAGCGTATCTGCACCCCTGAAGTCTACCAGGATCACGTTCACCACATTCTTTCCGTGAGCCTCGAGGTAGGCATTTTGAGCATAAAATTCACTAACATTCTTATTTACCGGCTCTGCCAGGACTTCCAGTGCAAGGGTAGTGATCAGGATTCCAAAAATCGATGATAATATTCCGTCCCTAACCCGGGTCTTGTAATCTGACAATTTTAAATACTTAGGAAGTTTATACAGCACCAGCACAAAAAGGATCACCGTAAGGGTATCTATAGAAAACTGGGTCATGGCAAGATCGGGCGCACTGTAGATCACAAAGATCAAACAGATGGCCAGACCCACGACTCCCATCCCAACAACGGCCGAAAGCCTTGACTGGGTAAAAACAGTATAAAATATTCCGCCAATCAATATAAGCGTAGTACCAATTTCATAAATAGTGAGCCTGGACAGCGAGTGATAATCGATCACGAAATTCGTATTTCCGAACAGAATATATCCTACCAGCACTACCAGGAAAAGAATGATTATCGAAATATAATTCCTCAGATATCCGTTCTGAAAAAATCCAGTCCAGAAATAGGAGATATCTATAAAAACCTTATTGAACCTGACCAGGAGGCTTTCAGGAGAAATATTATCGAATCTTGCTGCCTTTGATTCGAGCTTCGCTGAAGGCTTTACAAAGAAATAAAGAGCAATTCCTGTAGCAATGGTTATAAGGCTGAGAATGAATACCAGGTTAAATCCATGCCACAAAGCAAGGTGAATTTCGGAAGCATCTGCACCCATGGCCTCTACTACCGGCTTTACCAGAGAGGACTCAATAATGAAAGGTGCCACCCCGAATACGATTCCCAGTATTGCCAGAAGCACTGGTGGAAACCATAAGATAAAGCCAGGTTTTTTTACATTTTCATGTTCCTGAGGCAACTTTCCTGTAAAAGGTTTGATCCCGGCGACAAAGCCGGCATAAAGCAATAATATTTTAGTGATCACGATAGCGATGATCAAAATGATCGCCAGCATTTCTGAATGAAGCGTCGCTTCGTAGGTCAATTCTTTTCCAAGGAAACCAATTGTAGGCGGAATACCTGCACTCGAGATCGCTGCAAGGATTCCCGCGATCCCAACCGGTAGCATGATCTTATTGAGACCGGCAAGCCTGGTAACATCCCGGGTATGAGTTTGATGATCTATAATTCCGGTAACCAGGAATAAAGTAGCTTTATATAATGCGTGAACTATGATGAATACTGCCGCCGCAAGAAATGCCTCCTGCGTTCCAAGCCCTGTTAAGAACACGAGGATACCAAGGGCCGAAATCGTTGAATAGGCAAGTATTCCTTTAAGGTCGGTTCTAAAGAGCGTATGAATTGCAGAATATAGCATTGTGACTCCACCCACAGCTATTAAACTGATATTCCAAAGGTCTTCTCCTCCTAAAACGGGCGTAAAACGCATTAACAAATACACACCGGCCTTAACCATCGTTGCCGAATGCAGATAAGTAGAAACAGGAGTAGGAGCCTTCATCGCGCCCGGTAACCAGAAATGGAATGGAAACTGTGCCGACTTTGTAAATGCTGCTCCAAAGATGAATAATACAGCAAGAAAATAGAATTCGTGGCCGGTGATCGCATCTTGCATGCTTAGCATTTCAGAAATGCTGTAAGTCCCGGTCATGGTGTTCAGTAAGAGCGCACCTGCAAGTAGAAACAAACCACCAATTCCTGTTATCCCCAGGGCGGTTAGCGCCGATTTTCTTGAAGCCGGATTGGTATTATTAAAACCTATCAGGAAAAAGGAAGAGATACTCGTTAACTCCCAGAACACGAACAAGGTGATCATATTATCTGAAAGTACCAGCCCCAGCATGGCTCCCATAAAGGAGGCCAAATATCCATAAAAGCGATCTAAATACTCATGCCCTTTCAAATAGGAAGAAGTATAGAAAAATACCAGAAATCCTATTCCTGTGATCAGCAAGGAGAATAGCAGTGATAGGCCGTCCAGTTTAAAGCCAAGATCCACGCCAAATGATGGTATCCACTGGTAAGTCTTTAGGAAAACTTCGCCATTAGACACAGGTAATATAAATTGAGTGAAATATAAAAACAGGCCTAATGGGATTATTGAAGCGAGTAAAGAAAGCTTACCCTTAAAAAATTTTCCCGCGAAAACGAGAAAAATAGAGAATAAAAAACCTGTAAGAATTGCGGTAAGCATACTTATTAAAAATCTGTTCCTCGCAAATATAATAGTTATTATTGAAGAATACTGAGCAGAAGAAGGCAGAGATGAACTTCGATCCTGTTAAGTAATTGTTATGAAGATAATTATGCCCAACAGCATTTTTTCAATCTATGCATAAGTAAAATCGATTGCACACCAGAAGTTTTTAAAGCAAAAATTATTGTTTATCAATAATTTTTATAGTTTTACGCTGTATCAAGCTTTAAAATATGAAACCTCACCCCTATCTAAAATTGATCATCTCCATTTCATTCTACCTGCTTTTACTAAAATTTATCCTCTCGATTGGCTTATATCTCTGGATCTTATTTGGCGGAAGAATTAAATTACGATCAATAAATTTTCTGGATCAAAAACTGGTCGAAGAGTCATTCGGCGCCACTATGATTATTTCGACTTTTGAATTGGTTTTAACAGGGCTTTTTGCTTACTCTTTATATGTACTGAAAAAACTTGTTGAAGAATTTGAAAAAGAAAAACTGTACACCCCTAAACAAATTGCGGGATTGAAACTTGCAGGCTCAATGATTATAAGCATTACCATCCTGGAATGGTTTATAGATTTTTTCACAAGAGCAGTTGCCGAGAGCCGTTTAAGCCTGGGGATCTATTTCGACAATCCTGGTAACCCCTGGCTTCTTATCGCTACCGGATTATTCTTCATTTATCTTAGTAAGGTATTTAAAAACAGTGCTGAATTAAAACGGGATAAAGACCTAACTATTTAAAAAATGGCAATTCAGATCAATCTCGATAAGATCCTGGAAGAAAGAGGCATGAAGAGCAATGAACTGGCAGATATCATTGGGATCACCACGGCTAATCTTTCCATTCTGAAAACCGGAAAAGCAAAAGCCATTCGATTTTCTACGCTGGAAGCCATCTGCAAAGCGCTGGATTGCCAGCCCGGAGACATACTCAGTCACAATCCGGAAAGCGAATAGTTCTTTCACTCCAATAAAAATTTTACTTTAGAGCAAATTTCAAAAATCTATGATGCGTTTACTTATAATTGCCATTTTTCTGATTGGTTTCTTCGGAAATGCCCAGACGAACTCCTATTCCATTTCTTTTGAAAATGCGGTTCATCACGAGGCCAAAGTACTTATTAATTTTCCGCAGGTTAAATCCAAAAGCCTGGAAATTAGAATGAGCCGAACTTCTCCTGGCAGATACGCCCTGCATGAATTCGTGAAGAACGTATACGGTTTTAAAGCGACCAACAGCAAGGGAGAAGCCCTGGAGGTTACTCGCAAGGATCCTTACTCCTGGGAAGTGAGTGAACATGACGGAACGATCAATATTGAATATACCCTTTTTGCGAACCGGGGTGATGGTACTTATTCGCAAATTGATGAGACCCACGCCCACCTCAATATGCCAGCCACTTTTATGTATGCTGCAGAACTCGAACATAGATCTATAAAGGTTCATTTCGCGGTGCGTAAAGACCTGGACTGGAAAGTGGCAACACAATTGAAACTGGAAGGCAATACGACCTATTCTGCTCCTGACCTTTATTATTTTATGGACAGCCCAACCGAGATCAGTGATTTTGATCTGAAGGAATTCGAACTGGATGGACAACAGATCCAGTTCGCCCTTCATCATAAAGGTACTGAAGAGGAATTTGCCGAATATTTCGACCAGGTTAAGCGAATCGTGATCCAGGAAAAAGAAGTATTTGGAGAGTTACCAGATTTCGATTATGATAAATACACGTTCCTGGCCTGTTATATGCCCAATGTTTCGGGTGACGGAATGGAGCATCGAAACAGCACCATTTTAACCGATAGGGAAAGCCTTGCCGAAGGCGGAATGAAAGGAAACATCGGGACAGTAGCCCATGAATTCTTCCACGCCTGGAATGTGGAACGAATTCGCCCGGAAGACCTGGAGCCTTTCGATTTTACTGAAGCCAACATGTCTGCTTCCTTATGGTTCGCTGAAGGATTTACCAGCTACTACACCGGACTGATGCTTCGCAGGGCTCAGATAATCACTTCAGAAGAATATATCAACGGATTGAATGGTACCTTTAATTATGTATGGAATTCACCTGCACTTGAGTATTTCAACCCTATTGAAATGAGCTACCAGGCGCCCTTTGTAGACGCTGCGACTTCCGTTGATCCGGTAAACCGGGAAAATACCTTTGTTTCCTATTATTCCTACGGAAGTGTTCTTGGCCTTGCGTTGGATCTGGCTTTAAGGGGAAAAGAATTGAATCTGGACGATTTTATAAAACTCATGTGGGAAAAACACGGCAATTCTGAAGTTTCCTACTCTGTAGAAGACATCGAAGAGACTCTGGCAGAATATGCCGGGAAGGAATTTGCTTCAGAATTCTTTCAGAAACACATCTACAACAGCCAGATGCCGGACTATAAAGAGCTTTTTGAACCAGTAGGAGTAAAGATCAGCCAGGATGATGAGAAAAACCATTTTGGAGCTTCCTTGAGAGAAACAGAAGGCGGCCTTGAAATCGCCAGGAACACTTATAAAACCAGCCCGGCTTATAAGGCAGGTTTAACAGAAGGTGACCTTATTATTAGCATTGACGGAACTGAAGTGAATTCGAACGAGGATTTCAAAAAGTTGATCAGCGAAAAGAAGAATGGCCAAGTAAAGATCGCTTTTAAACGCTTCGGTGAGGAGAGAACTACCGAAGTAGAGCTTTCAGAAGATCCTACCTATAAGATCGAGATGAGGGAAAACCCTTCAAAGGAGCAGCTTGAAAACAGGAAAAACTGGTTGAATTCAAAATAAAAAATAATAAAATAGACTTCACAGGTTTTTTTCAAAACAGAGACCTCAAAGGTTTTAGAAACCTGTGAGGTCTGAATGAAACTATGAATCCTGGAAATAAAAAAAGGCCTTCAAATGAAGGCCTTTATATTTTAAAGTTCTGAAAGTTAATCGGCCAATACGATCGCCTTATTATCTTTCATTTCAAGAACTCCTCCTTTTATTGCATAGTAAACAACGTTAGAACCTTCAGTTCTGAAACCAGACTGATCCTTTCTTTTTACCTCGTTGGAACTTCCGGCAGCAAGATTG
The DNA here is from genome assembly GCF_022570735.2 of Christiangramia oceanisediminis. Taxonomy (GTDB): domain Bacteria; phylum Bacteroidota; class Bacteroidia; order Flavobacteriales; family Flavobacteriaceae; genus Christiangramia; species Christiangramia oceanisediminis. Next base: position 747,802 of record NZ_JANCNS010000001.1, read on the forward strand.
ATCTTTACTTCACCTTCGGTTAAGGTAGAAACGATAGGAGCGTGATTATTCAGCATCTGGAATTCCCCATCGTGACCTGGTACTTTTACCGCGTCTACCTGAGCTCTGAATACTACTGCTTCGGGAGTTACTATCTCTAAATACATCTAACTTATTTTAGTTTTCAGCAAGCATTTTTTCTCCAGCTTCGATCGCCTCTTCGATGGTACCTTTAAGGTTGAAGGCAGCTTCCGGATACTTATCAAGTTCTCCATCCATGATCATGTTGAATCCTTTGATGGTATCCTTAATATCAACCAGCACTCCTTTAAGACCGGTAAACTGCTCGGCTACGTGGAATGGCTGTGAAAGGAAACGCTGAACACGTCTTGCACGTGATACTGCCAGTTTATCTTCTTCAGAAAGTTCTTCCATACCAAGGATGGCAATAATATCCTGAAGTTCCTTATATCTCTGAAGTAATTCTTTAACTCTCTGGGCACAATCATAATGTTCCTTTCCAAGAATATCCGGAGTAAGGATTCTTGAAGTTGAATCAAGAGGATCTACTGCAGGATAAATACCAAGCTCAGCGATCTTACGAGACAATACGGTTGTAGCATCAAGGTGAGCGAAAGTAGTTGCCGGTGCCGGGTCAGTAAGGTCATCCGCAGGTACATAAACCGCCTGTACAGAAGTAATGGATCCATGCTTGGTAGAAGTAATACGCTCCTGCATCGCACCCATCTCGGTTGCTAGCGTTGGCTGGTACCCTACCGCTGAAGGCATACGACCAAGTAGTGCAGACACCTCTGAACCTGCCTGGGTAAATCGGAAGATATTATCTACGAAGAAAAGAACGTCTTTCCCCTGCCCTTCTCCAGCTCCGTCACGAAAATATTCCGCAATGGTAAGACCAGAAAGAGCCACACGTGCACGTGCTCCAGGAGGTTCGTTCATCTGCCCGAATACGAAGGTAGCTTTAGACTCCTTCATCACGTTCTTGTCTACTTTCTTAAGATCCCATCCACCATTTTCCATAGAGTGCATGAAATCATCACCGTATTTTATAATTCCAGATTCCAACATCTCTCTAAGAAGGTCATTCCCTTCACGAGTACGTTCACCAACTCCAGCAAATACTGAAAGTCCACCGTGACCTTTTGCAATGTTGTTAATCAATTCCTGGATAAGTACTGTTTTTCCAACTCCGGCACCTCCAAAAAGACCAATCTTACCCCCTTTTGCATAAGGTTCGATAAGGTCGATCACTTTAATACCGGTAAAAAGTACTTCTGTAGACACAGATAGATCCTCAAATTTTGGTGCTTCACGGTGAATTGGAAGTCCGTCTTTCCCTTTTTTAGGAAGGTTTCCTAATCCATCAATTGCATCTCCAACAACGTTGAACAATCTCCCGTATACATCTTTACCTACTGGCATCTGTATAGGGTTTCCGGTAGCTACAACTTCAACCCCACGGCTAAGACCGTCGGTAGAATCCATAGAGATCGTTCTAACGACATCTTCTCCAATGTGAGACTGAACCTCAAGCACTAAAGTAGAACCATCTTTTCTGGTAATTTCCAATGAATCATAAATCTTTGGAAGTTCAGCGTTTTCTGAGTCGAACACAACGTCAACTACAGGACCAATAATCTGGGCAACTTTACCTGTGACTTTAGACATTTATCTAATTCTTTAATTTTTAATAGTAAAATTCAAAGACCTATTTTCCTGATTTAAAATATGCTAATTAAGAAACAGGTCATTTTCAGGCTGCAAAGATAAATTTTTCTTGCAAAAAACATATTGAATTTTTCAGAAGTTTTTAATGTTTGACGAATGCTTTAAAATACTGATTTAAAACACCCAATATTGCCTGAGACTGAAAAACAAAAAGGCCTTTCCGATTAATTCGAAAAGGCCTTTAATTATGCTAATTGATTAAAATTTTATTCTACCGTAACCGATTTTGCCAGATTACGAGGCTGATCTACATTCTTACCAAGCATCACTGCTATATGATAAGAAAGCAATTGCAACGGAATGGTAGTAAGAAGCGGTGTTAGCGATTCGATGGTTTCTGGAACCTCGATCACATAATCTGCCAGCTCTCTAACTTCCTGGTCACCTTCGGTCACTACCGCGATGATCTTTCCTTTTCTGGATTTGATCTCCTGGATATTGCTCACCACCTTCTCGTAATGACCTTTTTTGGTAGCGATTACCACTACCGGCATTTGCTCATCGATCAATGCGATAGGCCCGTGCTTCATTTCAGCAGCAGGATAGCCTTCAGCATGTATATAAGATATCTCCTTTAATTTCAAGGCACCTTCCAAGGCAACAGGGAAATTATAACCCCTACCTAGATAAAGGCAGTTTGGAGCATACCTGTATTTATATGCGATCTCCTGGATCAAAGTATCGGTTTTCAAGGCCTTTTTTACCTTATCAGGGATTCTCTCCATTTCCTGAAGGTGAAACTGGAAATCACTATGGGAAATAGTTCCCTTGAATTTTCCAAGTTTCAAAGCCATTAAGGTAAGAACCGTGATCTGAGTAGTAAAAGCCTTGGTTGAAGCCACCCCGATCTCGGGACCAGCATGCGTATAGGCTCCGGCATGTGTTTCACGTGAAATGGAAGAACCAACCACATTACAAACCCCAAATGCAAAAGCACCCTTTTCCTTAGCAAGCTTGATAGCGGCCATGGTATCGGCAGTTTCACCACTCTGAGAAATAGCGATCACCACGTCATTTTCGGTAATAATCGGGTTTCTATACCTGAATTCTGAAGCGTATTCAACTTCAACAGGGATTCGGGCAATATCTTCAAATATATATTCGGCAACAAGTCCTGCGTGCCATGAAGTACCACAGGCCACAATAACGATACGTTTCGCATTCGCGATACGCTCCATATTATCATCTACCCCGGCCATTCTAATGATACCTTTATCGGCAAGCATCCTACCTCTATAGGTATCACTAATCGCGCTAGGCTGCTCATGGATCTCTTTCAGCATGAAATGATCATAGCCTCCTTTTTCGATCTGCTCAAGGTTAAGCTGAAGTTCAGTTACATAAGGATCAACCAGGGAGTCATCCTTGATCTTTCTTACCTTCACTTCTTTGTGTCTTCTAACCACAGCCATCTCCCCATCTTCGAGGTAGATCGCGTTATTGGTAAATTCGATGAACGGAGAGGCATCTGAAGCGACGAAAAACTCATCGTCACCTACACCAATCGCCAATGGGCTACCCAATCTGGCAACCACGATCTCATCTGGCTTTTTCTTATCAAAAACTGCAATAGCGTATGCACCTACGGTTTGGTTCAAAGCTATCTGCACAGCTTTTCCCAGCTTTACCCCTTCCTGCTGAATAACATCTTCAATAAGATTTACGAGTACTTCTGTATCGGTATCACTTTTAAATGTATATCCTCTTTTCTTTAATTCCTTTTTAAGGGAGTCGTAATTTTCGATGATCCCATTGTGAATGATCACCAGGTCACCAGAATTTGAGTAATGAGGATGTGAATTCACATCATTTGGCTCCCCGTGGGTGGCCCATCTTGTATGCCCGATCCCAACCGTACCATTGGTGGTTATCTCGCTCTCCAGCTTCTCCTTTAGATCGGCAACCTTTCCCTTGGTTTTGCTCATTTTGAGCTCTTCACCATCGTAAATGGCAATTCCAGCACTGTCATATCCACGATATTCCAGTCTTTTTAAACCTTTCAATACAATGGGATAGGCTTCTCTATGCCCAATATATCCAACAATTCCACACATAGTTCTTAGTCAATTTAATAGTCTGTGTAATAGATCCTCAATTTAAGCCTTTTTTCCTCATCTGCAGATTCATCTCCGTGGAGAACCGTTCCGTAGGGAATAGAAAGAGTGGAGAGTGGTACTCTTTCAACCTCTTCGATTCCTCTAACGGCAGAGAAGTTAGGAGTATTAATATTACCCGGGATCACTACACCAAGTTTTACATTTTCGGTATCACCTCGCAAAATGCTTGCCACGTGTGAGGTGACCCTTAATTTATAAAGGATCCCGTTTTCATCTTCATCCCTTTCCAGTGGAACTGAAAATGTAGTTTTGGATTGCGATGGATCTGATTCATTGAGAGAAGGATCCAACTGATAATCGGCAATCACGGTATTATTTTCAACATTATATAGATAAAGTCTCTCTGGCTCTTCAGCACCGTTTAGCTCGTCCCGAGCTACATAAAAAGTAAGATTAGCCTCGTTAATCAGCCAGTTGTTACCCCTTAACTGCTCAAGAACCGTTTCGTCTGGAAAAATATCAACAATAACCATACTACCTTCCTGGGATTTGAGATAGAGATTTTCGGAACCTGATCCCGGATCCTGGTCTTCAATTTCAGCAAGTAAATCACCAGGAAATTCCCCTGTATAGGTATTAAACCTATTGGCATTGAATAAGTTCAGATCATATTTCCCCCTTAAGCTTACTGTTTCCATATTGCCTTCATCATTTTCCCTTTCTTCCTCATATGTATAATAAAGACTGATCATGGAATTTTCATTGGCATAGTCCAGCAGTATTTGTTGACCCTCTGTTGAATTTTGCTCTGCCTTAATAAAGAAGCTTCGCAGGTACTGGGTAAAGTTGCCGTTATTCAATAAAACATCGGTTCCTTGCTGGTCTATGATCTTTTGTTGAAAATAATCAGTTGGAAGCTTCAGCCTAAAGGCTGGTTCATAAGCTACAGTATCATTTACCTCACCATCGCCTGGCTCAAAATTAACATACCTGGCCGCAGAAGCCTTGAAATTTTCATTTACAAAAATGGGGCTACCCAAGATATTCTGCTCAATTTGAGGCTGCTGGTCTGAATAATATCTCTGGGCATTCTCGAAATTAGAGTCAGGATCTAAAGTATTCAGAAAAAATCCGGTTTCGTAGATGGATAACCTGAATGATCCCTCACCAAAAACAGAATCCAGTTTATATTCGATCTCACCCTCTTCGGAGGTAGATTCAATTTCGGTAGAAAAATAAGGGATGGTCATCACCACACTGTCCAGCACTGGGTTATCACCAAAATCAGGATCTGCTTGACTCAAAACCAGCTGGGTAACTATACTGGCAGTATTACTTCCGTAGATCGGGTGTTGATTTACACCAAGAAAGTAATTATTAAGATTATTGGTTTGAATGGAATTTATTTTCTGGGAGTAAGCATTCACCTCTACTTCGGTTAACTCTACATCTGTTGGGTTATTTATGATTTCTCCTCCAATATCTGTGTAATCCTCATCACATCCCACAAAAGCGAAAACAGCAACCAGGGCGGTTGCCATCTGTAACAATCTGTTTAATTTCATCTAATACGTTTACTTCTAATCAGTAATCACTTTGGTTTCGTAAAATTCCTGATATGCCTGAGAGAAAGCTTCTTTTTCGGTATAGGGAAGCACGGGTTTATCCAGTTTGTCTATATACTTTTTAAGATCTTCCGGCACATCATCACCACCAATCACAACAGCATCCGAATTGTCTACCGCCGTTTTCAGCAGGTTGACAAAAGTAGGCTTTTTCAGGTGTTTTACATTTTCATTTTCCAATCCGTCGAACAAAACTTTATCTCGCATCTCTTCATCTAACGTCCCATCGAAACTTTGATTGTAAACCGAGGTGATAATTTTAGATTCACGGAATAAAGGTTCGTTCCCGTAATAATTTCGAAGATATAATGGAAGCAGGGAAGAAAGCCAGCCGTGAACATGAATGATATCTGGAGACCAGTTCAATTTTTTAACGGTTTCGATCACTCCTTTTGCAAAGAAAATGGCGCGCTCGTCGTTATCTGGAAAAAGATTCCCGTCTTCATCGGTGAGAGTAGCCTTTCGTTTGAAGTAGTCCTCATTATCTATAAAATAAACCTGCATCCGCTCCTTTGGGATCGAGGCTACTTTTATGATTAATGGCATATCCAGGTCGTTGATCACAAGATTCATACCTGATAGCCTGATCACCTCATGCAACTGATGCCTTCTTTCATTGATATTCCCAAATCTAGGCATGAAAATCCGAATTTGGCCACCAAGATTATTGACCATTTTCGCGGCTTCAAATGATGTTGAGGAAATGTCGGTTTCAGGTAAGTAGGGTATAACTTCAGACGAGACGTATAACACTCTCTTATCTTTCATAAACTATATGCTTTAGTTGCGTTTCCGAATAAAAAACACGCAAAATTACAAAAATTTATGCAGATTGCCAGAGAAATATTAAGTTTGCACGCTGTTAATTTTCTAATAAAATGCAGGTTTTTAGGGAGAAGGATGCGCTAAAACAGGCCATTCGAAAGGTGAAATCAGAAGGAAAGACGCTTGGATTAGTTCCTACCATGGGAGCCCTGCATGAGGGACATATTTCTCTTGTAAGAAATGCCCTTAAGGAAACCGACCAGGTGGTAGTGAGCATATTCGTAAATCCCACCCAGTTCGACAATCCGGAAGATCTTAAGAAATATCCACGCACACCCGAAAAGGATCTTGACCTTTTGGTAAAGGAGGCAAAAGATCTCTGGGTTTTTATTCCTTCAGCCTACGATTTGTATGGGGACAAAATACTTTCAGAAAGATTCGATTTCGAAGGCCTGGAACAGGTCATGGAAGGAAAGTTCAGAAACGGCCATTTTGACGGGGTAGGTACGGTTGTGAAACGACTTTTCGAAACAATCGAACCCAATAAGGCATTTTTTGGCGAGAAGGATTACCAGCAATTGCAGATAATAAGAAAACTTACCCGCATAAAAGGCCTGGATGTGGAGATTATTGGCTGCCCTATTTTACGGGAAGACTCGGGCCTTGCAAGGTCTTCAAGGAATGAACGTCTAAGCAAAGAAAATCGAAAGGAAGCAGCTTTTATCTATCATACCCTCCTGAAAGCCAGGGATCTATTTGGCACGAAAAGTGTTAAAGAAATAACCGATTGGGTCAAAAAAAGCTTTGAAAACCATCCAACTCTGGAATTGGAATATTTTGAGATCGCCGATTCCGAAACTTTAAAGAAAACAGATCAAAAAATTAATGGGAATCAATACAGAGCATTTATAGCCGCCTATATCGATGGTATTCGGCTAATAGATAATATTGCTCTTGATAACTAAAACAAATGATGCAGGTTCACGTAGTAAAGTCTAAAATTCACAGGGTTAAAGTAACAGGTGCCGACCTTAACTATATTGGAAGTATTACCATAGACGAAGATCTTATGGAAGCAGCCAATATTATTGAAGGGGAAAAGGTACAGATCGTAAACAATAATAATGGGGAACGCCTTGAAACTTACGTGATCCCCGGGCCTAGAAATTCCGGAGAGATCACCCTCAACGGGGCCGCAGCAAGAAAGGTTGCCAAAGGTGACATTCTTATCATCATCTCCTACGGAATTATGGAGATCGAGGAGGCCAAAAAATTCAAACCTTCACTGGTATTCCCGAACGAGAAAACCAATCTTCTTAATTAAATAAAGTTTGAAGCGGAAACTAACCCGTATTCTTAAAATAGGAATACCCCTTTTTCTGGGAGTATTCCTGGTTTGGTATTCGCTTGGAAATTCGAGTCCGGAAGAACGGCAACGACTATGGGAAAGCATTGTTGAAGCTAAAACTTTCTGGATCGCCGTTTCATTTATTTTAGGCACCCTGTCTCACCTATCCCGGGCACACCGCTGGAAATATATGCTGGAACCAATGGGCTACCAGTCGTCTTTACCCAACAGGTTTATGGCCGTTATGGCCGCCTATCTTGCAAATTTCGGCATCCCGAGATCTGGAGAAGTGCTTCGTGCTGTTACCATGAGCACTTATGAAGAGGTTCCTTTTGAAAAAGGTTTCGGGACGATTATATCCGAAAGAGTTGCAGATCTTCTAATACTTATGCTCATTATTGGAGGTGTTATTTTATTGCAAACCGATGAACTCCTGCTATACCTGGACCAACAGAACATCAATCCCTTCTATACCTTCCTTTTTGCAATAGGAATAGTTGCCTGTATCCTGCTAGGGATCAGTATCGTAAGGCGCTCTTCATGGCTTCCGTTCAGGAAGATCAGGGAAATCGCCAAAGGCCTGCTTGAGGGTATGAAAAGTATACTGAGAATGGAGCAGAAATGGGCCTTTATCTTTCATACGATACTCATCTGGACCCTCTATGTCCTTATGTTTTACGTGATTAAACTAAGCCTTCCCGAAACTTCAGATACCGCTTTTAATATCATTATGGCCGGGTTCGTGGTAGGTTCGTTCGCCGTCTCTGCCACAAATGGCGGAATTGGCGTTTATCCCCTTGCAGTGGGCGGGATTCTTATCTTTTTCGGGGTTGAAAAGAATGGAGCAGAAGCTTTCGGCTGGATCTCCTGGGCGACACAAACCGCTGTAGTTCTGCTTTTTGGAGGTCTTTCCTTTATTTTATTACCACTTTTAAACAATAAGAAATAATAAGTACCTTGTAGGTCCGAATCAATACTAGACCTATGAAACCTTTATTAATTGTGCTTATGGCATTTCTAATGCCAATAAGCCACTTCGCGCAGATCAAATATGAGAGTCTGCCTTCCCAGAAATTAGGGGAAACCAGGCAGATCAAAATTCAACTGCCCAGGAATTACGAAAAGAATACTGAAAAAAGATATCCCGTCATGGTAGTACTCGATGGTGACTATCTCTTCGAACCCGTAGCCGGGATGGTTGATTATTATTCCTACTGGGAAGACGCTCCAGAAATGATCGTTGTTGGCATCAACCAGGATGGATTGAGAACTGAGGACACCCAGTACAGCGAAACCAATTTTCTTCCAGTAGACAAAGGCGCCAAATTTTTCGAATTCATCGGAATGGAGTTACTGGCACAATTAGACCAGAAATACCGAACTGCCAATTTCAGGATCATAGTAGGCCATGATTTTACGGCTAATTTCATCAATTATTACCTGATGAAATCCAATCCTATCTTCCAGGGCTATATCAACCTTAGCCCAGACCTGGCACCTGAAATGGCCGACCGGATAAGCCAGTCACTTAATAAAGCTGAAACCGGAAAATGGTATTACCTGGCAACATCGAGCGAGGACATCCCGGCCTTAAAGGATGAAATCAAAGAACTGGATAACCTTCTTAAGAACGTTGATAATAAGCAGATAAACTATAAGTTCGACAATTTTGAGGGCGCCAGTCATTATTCGCTTGTTGGAAAGGCAATCCCATCGGCTATCGAAAGTATGTTCGAGATCTACCGGCCTATTTCCAGAAAGGACTATAACGAGATTCTCTTACAAACTTCGGTTTCACCTTCAGAATACCTGGAGGAGAAATATAATACCATTACCGAGCTCTACGGAATTCAAAAACAAATTAGTGTAAACGACTTTATGGCGGTATATAATGCCATAGAAAAGACCCGAAACTGGGAGGAATATAAAGATCTTTATAAAATGGCCCATGAGCATTATCCCGGTACCATGCTGGGTACTTTTTTCGAAGCCCGCTATGAAGAAGAGACTGGGAATCCTAAAAAGGCCATGAGGATCTATCAGAATGCATACGGGCAGGAGAATATCGCCTTCCTGGATGCCGATTTTATGCTGGAAAAAGCCGAGGCAATAAAAAAAGATTTCGGTTATTAGCATAAATTTAATCGATTAATGGCGAAAGTAAAGACCACTTTTTATTGTCAGAAATGCGGCGCGCAACATGCCAAATGGCAGGGAAAATGCAATTCCTGCGGCGACTGGAATACCATCGTTGAAGAACTGGTAGAAAAACCAGATCCTAAGGACTGGAAGACTTCGGCCAAGAAAGAGGCAAAAAAAGCTTCAAAGCCATTGCTCATCGCAGAGATCGAGAATGCGCCTCAAAACCGTATGGATACGGGAAATAACGAGTTAGACCGGGTGCTCGGTGGTGGCCTCGTTCCTGGTTCTCTCACTTTACTTGGCGGTGAACCCGGAATTGGGAAAAGCACCCTGCTACTTCAGATCTCCTTAGGTCTTAAATATCGGGTTCTGTATGTTTCCGGAGAAGAAAGTCAGCAGCAAATTAAAATGCGGGCTGAACGCATAGACCCCAATCCCGCCAATTGTTATATCCTAACCGAAACCAAAACCCAGAACATATTCCGGCAGGTAGAAGAGATCCAGCCGGAAGTGCTGATCATAGATTCGATTCAAACCCTGCACAGCGACTATATTGAAAGTTCCCCCGGGAGTATCTCCCAGATTCGGGAATGCACGGCAGAACTCATCAAATTTGCCAAAGAAAGCAATACGCCTGTTCTTCTTATCGGCCATATTACCAAGGAAGGCAGTATCGCCGGGCCCAAAGTACTTGAACATATGGTAGATACGGTCCTTCAATTTGAAGGAGACCGCAATCATGTCTATCGTATTCTTCGAGCCCACAAGAACCGGTTTGGTTCTACCCATGAACTGGGAATCTATGAAATGCATGGCAGCGGACTAAGGGAAGTCATCAATCCATCAGAGATCCTGATCTCCAAGAACGATCAAGACCTAAGCGGTACGGCCATCGCCTCCACTCTCGAGGGCATGCGGCCATTGATGATCGAGATACAGGCACTGGTGAGCACAGCTGTTTATGGCACCCCGCAGCGCTCCACCACAGGTTACAATTCCAAAAGGCTGAACATGTTGCTGGCAGTTTTAGAAAAAAGAGCTGGGTTCAGGCTGGGTGCAAAAGATGTATTTCTAAACGTAACCGGAGGGATAAGTGTAGACGATCCGGCCATAGATCTCGCGGTAATCGCCGCCATCCTGTCTTCAAATGAAGATATCGCCCTCGAAAAAGACACCTGCTTTGCGGCCGAAGTTGGCCTCGCAGGTGAGATAAGACCCGTAACAAAGATAGAACAGCGTATCCTGGAAGCAGAAAAACTGGGGTTCGCCTCTATTATGATATCAAAGCAAAGCAAGATCCCAAAGGCGAGTTTCCAGATCAGGATCATTAAAGTGTCTAAGATCGAAGACGTGGTAAGTCATCTATTTGGCTAATACTGGCATAATTGCTGCATAAAAATACCCGGTATGAAAAAGTTGCTACACCTACGAATTTCCGGGATTATTCTGTTAGTCTTACTTTCTTCCTGTTCACAGCTGGAGAAAGCTGAAAAACTGATTTCAGGACTTTCTGAAAAGGAGCGCTATCAAAAGGAAAACGATATACCTGATGAGATCTTTCAGTTATGGGAAAACAGGACAGAGCAGGCTTTAAATGACAGCCTGGAGATCGAAATCCCCTATACCGAAACCGGTTCTTTCAAACCCAGGAATTTTGCGATCTATTCCTACCAGGCCGTAATGATGCCGGGAGAAGTTCTTAATGTTGAAACAAAAACAGACAGCACATCTACCCTGGTTTTTTCGGAATTATACCGAAAAGTGAATCCAGGCGGAAAATTTGAAAAGATCGCATCGGGAAAGGCCAGTATGAAAAGCCTGAACTTTGAAATTCAGGAAAGTGGTATTTATAAGATCGTCATTCAGCCAGAGATCGAAGCCAACTCCCCATTCAGAATACAGGTTGAAAAATCACCGGCCTATCTTTTTCCGGTTATGGATGGAGAAAACCAGGATATTGGTAGCTACTGGGGTGACATTCGTGATGGTGGCAAACGAAACCATGAGGGGATCGATATTTTCGCCAGCCGCGGAACGCCAGTGCTGGCAGCAACCCAGGGCCGTATTGGCTTCTCCGGAGAAAAGGGATTAGGAGGAAAACAGGTTTGGCTCAGGGATCAGCAACGAAACCAGTCTTTATATTATGCTCACCTGGATAGTATAGTTCCCGGTTTAAGCAGGGTACAGCAAGGTGACACGTTAGGATTCGTTGGAAATACGGGAAACGCCAGGACCACACCTCCTCATTTACATTTTGGAATTTACAAATCTGGACGGGGTGCGCTCAATCCTTTAGGATTCGTGTACAGAACAGAGAATCCTGAACCTAATTTAGATTTTCAGCAAGACATTGCCACCCGATTAAAGATAAGCTCCAGCCTTGCCAACCTTAGGGACAGGCCTGCCGCCTACAACTCCCAGGTACTTAAAAAAGGAAAATTAGGAGATACCTTATTCGTCCAGGGAAAAGCTGAGGACTGGTTCCATGTGAGGGACATCCAGGATCGCTCGATGTATATTCACGAAAGCCTGGTTGAACCTGCGTTCTAAGGCGCCGGATTCGGAATCTCCCGGTGAATCTCTTCGATGCCTTCCAGGATCTCTTTTGTTAACTCCACATTTATACTATCGATATTCTCCTTAAGCTGTTCCAGGCTGGTCGCACCAATGATGTTGCTGGTCACGAAAGGCTGCTGATTAACAAAAGCCAGTGCCAGTTGAGTCAGGCTCATATTATACTCGTCGGCAAGTTCCTTATATTTCCTGGTCGCTGCCACTGCCCGGTCGTTAGAATATCTTGAATACTGCGGAAAAAGACTCAGCCTGGTATTTTCCTTAATTCCATCCAGGTGCTTTCCGCTTAGTGTTCCCATACCCAGTGGCGAATAAGGGAATAAACCAACATTTTCGCGGTGCAGGATTTCAGTCAAACCTATCTCGTCCTTACGATTGAGAAGGTTATACGGGTTCTGAACGGTTGCAATCTTTGGAAGTTCACTTTTTCTACTTTCTTCCAGGAATCGCATCAATCCGTAAGGCGTTTCATTAGAAAGGCCAATATGCCTGATCTTTCCCTGTTTGATAAAATGGTTTAGGTTTTCCAGAACTTCCCTGAAGTTATCTTCCCATTCCTCATCGCTGTCATGATCATAACCCAGCTTACCAAAGAAATTGGCATTCCGTTCCGGCCAGTGCAACTGGTAGAGATCGATATAATCGGTTTGGAGTCGTTTCAGGCTTTTGTATAGGGCGTCTTCCATCGCCTCTTTATGAAAACCAAGATTTGGGCGAATGTGAGAAACCATCTCACCGGGCCCTGCAACCTTAGATGCGATCACAACATCATCCCTTCTACCTGTCTTTTTGATCCAGCTGCCGATAATTTCCTCGGTACTACCCTGGGTTTCGGGTCGTGCCGGCACCGAATACATCTCGGCAGTGTCGATGAAATTAACACCCTGGTCCAGGGCATAATCGATCTGTGCATGCCCTTCAGCTTCGGTATTTTGCTGGCCCCAGGTCATGGAGCCCAGGCAGATCTTACTAACTTTTAAATCGGTATTCGGAAGTTTGGTATACTTCATTTACTATTCTATTTCATTAAGCATTTTAGTGATCTCATCCAGTTTAGGAGTAAGGATCACCTCGATTCTCCTGTTTTTTGAACGCCCGGCTTCGGTATCGTTAGAAGCTACCGGGGCATATTCTCCCCTACCAGCTGCGGTAAGGTTTTCAGGATCTATATTTTTATTTTCTCTCAGGATCTGAACTATCGAAGTCGCTCGTTTTGTGGAAAGGTCCCAGTTATCTTTAAGCTGACCGCTTCCTCCATAAGGCACATTATCGGTATGCCCCTCTATTAGAACTGCGATATCAGGATTATTCGCGAGAACCGCTCCTAATTGCTGAACGGCCTTTCTTCCTTCTGAATTCACCGCCCAGCTTCCGGAGTCAAAAAGCAGTTTATTTTCCATAGAAACATATACCTTCCCATCTCTTTGTTCCACGCTAAGGCCCTTACCTTCAAAATTGGTAAGCGCATTAGAAACGGCCTCTTTAAGAGCGTTCATTTTCGCATCCTTTGCAGCGATAACCGCTTCCAGTTCATCAATGCGCTGCGACCTTAGAGCCAGGTCCCGTTCCAGTTTCTCCAGCCTCGCCTTTTCCTGGATCAAAACCGATTCCTTTTCATCCAGTTCGGCTAGCAGCGCCCTGTTTTGTCTTGAATTCTCAGCAATGGCTGCAGAACTGTTCTTCTCAAGGGCGTCGTAGGAGGCTTCCAGGCTTTCGTAGTTCTTTCTTACCGCGTTGAGTTCTTCCATGAGTTCATTACGCTCGATGCTAAGATTATCATAGTCACTTCGAAGTGCCGCGAAATCCTCTTTCATAGCTTTTTCAGATCTTCTGAAGTTCTCAAGATCTTCATTCATGCTCCTGTTTTCGCGCTGAAGTGCTGCTGTCCTGCTCTCCAGGTCACCATACTTTTTCTTAGAAACACAGGAATTCAGGCTTAAAAGTATAGCCAGAAATAATAGGGGGTAAATTTTCATAATTTAAGTTTATTCGATTTCTACTAGAACGGGGCAATGATCGCTATGGTATGCTTCTGGCAAAATAACCGCTCGTTTTAAACGGTCTTTTAAAGGTTCTGCCACCAGGTTATAGTCGATCCTCCATCCTTTATTATTGTTTCGGGCATTCGCCCGGTAACTCCACCATGAATACTGATGGGGTTCATCGTTGAAATGACGGAAAGAGTCAATGAATCCGCTTTTCATGAACGAGTCTATCCATGCTCTTTCTTCAGGTAAAAAGCCTGAAACGGTCTTAAGTCTCACAGGATCATGAATATCGATTGCTTCATGACAAATATTGTAATCTCCGCAAATGATAAGGTTAGGGATGTCTTCCTTCAGCTCATCAATATATTCCTGGAAATCATCCATAAACCTGAATTTATGGTCGAGTCGGGCCGAATTGGTTCCTGAAGGCAGGTAGAGGCTCATTACCGAAAAATCATCGAAATCGGCCCGCAGGTTCCTTCCTTCAAAATCCATATGCTCGATACCGGTCCCGTAAGCCACATTTTTAGGTTCGGTCTTACTCAGGATCGCAACCCCTGAATATCCCTTTTTTTGTGCAGAATGCCAGTAATGATAAGGGTATCCGGCCTTTTCAAATTCTTCCAGGTCCAGTTGATCTGGATGGGCCTTTGTTTCCTGGATACAAACTATATCGGGATCTGCCTGTTGCAACCATTCCAGAAAACCTTTACGGATGGCCGCTCTAATACCATTAACATTATAGGAAATTATCGTCATTTATTTCAAATTTCCTCAAAAATAAGGCTATCTGGCCTAAAAGCAAATATGGCGGAAGTTAGATTGACCTCTTTAGATCAAAAAGTTTAGCGCACTATAAACCGAGTGACCTTTCCTACGTTTCGGGTTCCAACCCTAACGAGGTAAACTCCTTTAGCTGCATAAGACATATCCAATTCGTATACATAGCCATCGCCCTGGTTAACCATTTGGTTCTCCACCATTTTCTGGCCAAGCACATTATGAACGGTGATCCTTAGTGGCTCGTTAAAACTGGTCTCCATGATCACCCTGTAAACACCATTTTCTTCGGTAACCACTGCAAGTTCGGCTTCGTTCAGGATAAAATCTTCAATATCCAGGCTGCTGTCTAAAATATTCACCGAGTAGTCATGAGTAGTTCCATATTGCATCACATCACAGGGATCGTTCAGGTCTCCGTCATACCTGGTATCACCGGCACGTATCCTTAAAAGATGCTGCCCAAGTGCGGCATTGGCTGGCAGGCTGAAATCGTATTCGAACCAGGTGTTGGCTTCAGGGATCACTTCTGAAGTGATCAGGCGTTCGCTATCTTCAAAAACTGCATTATCATTAAGGTCGATCCACATCGAAAATTGCTCAAAATCTTCCTGTGCAAAATAAGATTGAACGCGCAGGGTAAAATCACCTTCGTTTCGATCCAGTTCAGTAGAAGAACTTATAAAATCGATATACCCATCACCACAGGGAATACGTTCGTTCAGGATATCTCCCAGTTCAAAATAGGAGATCCCGTCGCCAAAGCTACAATCGGCTCCTTCAGGAATACAATCCAGGTTCGCAACCGATTTGGTTTCGGAGTCATTGGTTGGGTCAAAATCGTCTTCCAGTCGGGTCCTGGCGGTTATATTATACCTGCCTGAAGATCCCAGGTTTGCGTCCTGGCTAAAAGTATAGATCAGGTTTTCGCCTACCGGAAGCAACTCGGTTACGGTCTCGTTAACCGGCGAATTATTCCCAACCTGGTATTGTACCGGAAAACCCTGTTGCGACTCTCCTCCAAAATTCTCAATGGTCACGGTAACCTGCTCACTGCTCCCTAGCCCTTCACCGGTTATGGGCGCATCTATGGAGGTTACCCCAATATCGTTAGGAGGAAGGTTGCTTACCTCGACTTCGATCCCGTCATTTTCTAGATCAGAATCATTGGTAAGACTCGTAAATATATTGAGGGTATAGGTTTCCCCAATTTCAGAAAGGTCTGCTGTTTCTTCAAATGTGAACTGAGCTGCAGTAGCAGAAGGCAGGGTTTCCTCAAAGATCTCGGTAACCTCAGGCCCACCGTTAAGGCTATAGGTGACTTCAAAACCAGACTGTGCATTAGTCCCGAAATTTCGAATATTCACCGTAATTTCTTCCGAAGTGCCAAGGGTAGCATCAACAGGTCTTACCAGTGAAGTAACCCCGATATCATTTGGCTCACTGGCCGCTATCCTGAAAACTCCAACCCTGTTCACTCTTTCCACTCCCCTGAAAACCTCTCCATTATGCCAGAAGGTAATGCCATCTGCCGCATCAACACTCAGGTGCGCATAATCTCCATATCGCGTATTGGGATTAGGACTTTCACCTTCGATAATAGACTGCTCTTCAATGGTCATCACTCCCCGTTCATCATTTACAAATCTTCCCGTATATCTCAAGGAAGGGAAAACAGGATTTGAAGGATTATCATCCAGGACGGTATAGGCCAGGCCGATATTCCCTCTTACATCAATACCAATACTTCCGCTAAAACGATCCCGACTATCTGGTGCAAAGGTACCTTCCTGGTAAACGCTCCAGGCGCCACCATCAGACTGCTGTCGCAATTCATACCATCTAATCCCGGCATGTTCAGCAGCAGTAGGATCTATATCCACTACAAAATTCAGCACCACCGAATTATGAGAATCAAATCTTCGGTACTGGGTCATATACATCATCGTCGCCTGCAGGGCATCGACATCTGGTGCATCACCAGGTTGAGCAAGATTGCTGAAAGATCCACCATCAAAACTGGCACTAAATGGCGACACGCCGGCGGCTGAATTCAATTCCTGGCTTTCAGAAATCGTGGAAGCCGAAAGATTATTCCAGTCAACATTCACCAGCCAGATCTTTAAATGATCTTCTGAAACGCCTGCCCAGGCATCATCCTGCATATATATGATTGGTGAATTTCCTCGCGGTGCCAATTCATTCCCTATAGAATTGAAACCAGCAGGACTATAGAATCCATTGGTCTCAATACCAGGCAGCGGAAATGCGACCACTCGTGCCGATTCCCCTTCCAGCATTCGGTCTCTTTCCATCACGTAGATAACCGGGCTTTCGTCTGCAGTTCTTGAATTTTTATTGGTGGTAAAATAATAGCCATCGCCCCAAACCGACATTTTTGGATAATCGGGCAAAACCCCGTCTGTTGGAAAACGATAGGTAAACCAGCCATCATTCACAGGGTCTGGACCTCTGGATACGGCGATCAAAAAACTTTCGGGAGTATCGCTGAACTGGCTTATGATATACCTGTTCGCAGCTTCATCATAGACCACGATAGGATCTCCAAGAGTTTCATTAGAGAATTCTCCGCCTATACTGGCAAGGGAAGCAGGCGGAACGATCTGGTTCCCTTCTTTATCCCAGATCGAGAATGCCGAATTCCAGGCATTTAGATAATGATCGGGTCCTGCGACTCCTGTTGGATCGGTTGGAGTAGCCCTTGATACAACCGCATCAAAATTTAGAATAGGACTCCTTCCCTGTATGTCTCCCATCTTTTTCTGAAGTGCAGGATCTTCGGTTTTTGGCAGGCCTTTTCCCGGAACGATCCTGTTGATTCCCCTGTTTCGCGGATTATATAGCTTAAATGCGGTAGAAGGTGGAACCAGCTTGCTTTTAGAAAGGGAATTCGATGGTACGGCCATAGCCGAATCTATAAAAACAGGGCCTGCTTTCTCCTTGTTCTGTGCGAAAACATTCAGATGAAAAATTAAGCTGAAAATATAGAGAAGTAAAATTCTTTTCATCAAATCAAGGTCTTTCGATAATTCTTTAAAAATAGACAATATGCAGGTAACCTGAATAAAAAAAGGCAATGAATACTTCAATTGCCTTTCTTAAATAATTCTTAACAGGTTTGGTTTTTTTGCTACACATAATCCTTCATCCAGGTTCTAAAATCGGTTTCCTTTTTGATAAGACCGGCAAGTTCATCTACATGCACTCTTTTCTGTTCCATGGTATCGCGGAATCTAACGGTAACCGACTGGTCTTCCAGTGAATCATGATCTACCGTGATACATAATGGGGTTCCTGCGGCATCCTGCCTTCTGTAGCGTCTTCCAATAGCATCCTTTTCGTCATACTGCACCCTGAAATCCCATTTAAGATCGTCAACGATCTTTTGGGCCATTTCCGGCAGGCCATCTTTTTTCACCAGCGGAAGTATCGCCGCTTTGGTTGGTGCGAGCACGGCTGGTAATTTCAATACGGTTCTTGAGCTGCCATCTTCCAATTGTTCATCTTTCAGGGAAGCCGAAAGTACGGCCAGGAACATACGATCCAGACCAATAGAGGTTTCGATCACATAAGGCACGTAATTTTCCTTCATTTCAGGATCATAGAACCTCAGCTTTTTACCTGAATGTTCTTCGTGAGCCTTCAGGTCAAAATCGGTTCTGGAATGAATACCTTCCAGTTCCTTGAATCCGAATGGAAAATCGAATTCGATATCGGCTGCTGCGTTGGCATAATGGGCCAGTTTTTCATGGTCATGGAAACGATAATTTTCTTCTCCAAGCCCTAAAGAACGATGCCAGTTAAGCCTGGCTTCCTTCCATTTCTCATACCATTCGAGCTCCTGCCCTGGTCTAACGAAGAATTGCATTTCCATCTGCTCAAATTCACGCATCCTGAAAATGAACTGTCTCGCCACGATCTCATTTCTGAAGGCTTTCCCAATTTGGGCAATTCCGAATGGAATTTTCATCCTTCCGGTTTTCTGAACGTTCAGGAAATTTACGAAGATTCCCTGGGCTGTTTCCGGACGCAGGTATAATTGCTGGGCAGATTCGGCTGAAGCTCCCAGTTTGGTTCCAAACATCAGGTTGAATTGCCTTACCTCGGTCCAGTTCTTTGAACCGGTTTCAGGATCTGCGATCTCCAACTCTTCGATCAAAGCCTTTACATCGGCCAGGTTTTCTTCAGTAAGCGACTTGGCCAGTCTTTCGAGGATCTCTTTTCGTTCTCCCAGGTATCTCTTAACCCGCGGATTCGTCTCCTTGTACATTTCCTCGTCAAAGTCATCTCCAAAGCGTTTTTTAGCCTTGGCGATCTCCTTTTCGGCTTTTTGCAAAAGCTTTTCGGCATGATCTTCAACCAGCACATCAGCACGATAGCGCTTCTTGGAATCCTTGTTATCTATCAACGGATCGTTGAAAGCATCAACGTGTCCTGAAGCTTTCCAGGTGGTTGGATGCATCAGGATGGCTGCATCGATTCCCACTATGTTCTGGTGTAACTGAGTCATGCTCCTCCACCAGTATTCCTTGATATTGTTCTTTAATTCGGCTCCATTCTGTCCATAATCATAAACGGCGCTTAATCCGTCATAGATTTCACTGGATGCGAAAATATACCCATACTCCTTAGCATGGGAGATTACGTTCTTAAAAAGATCTTCTTGTTTTGCCATGGCGCAAAAATAAAAAAACCGCCCTGAATTATCCCCAGGGCGGTGCTTAAATTAAATTTTTCGAATTTATTTTAAACTAAAACTTGCAGTTCCCAGTAACAAGGCATCGTTATACACATAAACCTTATAATTACCTTCTAACAATTTCGCTTCCTCTGCATTGGAAAGGATACACACATCAAGTTCCTCGTTCTCATAATAAACTTTCGAGCTGGAACTGTAAACCATGGTCCCACCCTCATGCTGCACAACGATCTGGTCTCCTACCAGTTCATTATCCGGGTTATAAACCTGGACATACATATTCTTTTCTCCAGCTTCAGCCAGATCGTTCGCGGTTAACGTAAAGCAGGTACGAATCTGGTCTACCCTTCTATTGTTATCATTCTCCACGATCTTACCGCTATTTCTTACGATCACTCCTTCACCTGAAAGACTGGTCACCTTTAACCGGGCAGCCTTATCTACCTTGGTAGCCAGGTTCTGGTTAGTATTCCTTAAAGAATCTGAAACCCTGGTTCTTTCTTCCAGAGCAACACTGGTGCTGTCTAAAGAAGTTACCAAACGCTCATTCTGGGCGCTAAGGCTATCCACTACTCTAAAAAGCCTGTCTTTTTCCTGTTTCAGGTCACCAATTTCACGACGGTATCTTGAAATCAATACAAGGTTAGCTTCATTATCCTTAACTGAATCCAGGAGTCTCGCAATTCGGTCACGGGCATTTACCAGATCCTGGTCCATGACCTCATTTTCCTCAATTGCTTCATCATATTTGATGATCAGGTCGTTAAGCTCGTCTTCGATCACGGCTTTCTCCTTTTGAAGTATTTCCTTGTTTTCCTTCTCTTCGTTATAGAATTTAATGGTATATATACTAAGCGCAACAAGGGCTACAGCAAGAATACCTGTAAGAACTTTCAATGCAGTATTGTTTTTCTTTTCTGTCATCATAAGTATAATTTAGTTTGTAAATTTATAAGAATTAAAAAAGTATGCCAGAGTTACTTAACAAATGTTTCACGATTTCCTTAATTTATTATATCCTCCCGCCTGTCATATTTGTGAAGCAGAGCTATTAAAGAACGAGCACATCCTGTGTACCACCTGTTTGCATGACCTTCCGGTAACTAAATATCACCTTGATAACGAGAACCCTGTGAAAAAAGTATTTTACGGCAGGGTTAAGATCCAAAATGCCACTGCCCTTTTACATTTTCGGAAAAAGGCTGGCGTTCAGCAGCTTATTCATGACCTCAAATACAGGGGCCACCGTGAGATAGGTATTTACCTGGGAAAATGGCTTGGCGAAGAACTTAAGGAAGCCAGTACATTTCGAGGTATCGACGCGGTGATCCCGGTTCCGCTTCATAGAAAAAAACTAAAGCAGAGAGGTTTTAACCAGGTTGAGGATTTTGGAAAAGAGATCGCCGGGGCGTTAAATGCCGAATATCTGGATACAATTCTGTTAAAAGTTAGCGCCTCTCAAACACAAACATTGAAAGGCCGAATCTCTCGCTGGGGTAAACTTGAAGAAACCCTGAGCATCGAAAATGCTGAAAACATCCAAAATAAACACCTGCTGCTGGTCGATGATCTTGTAACTACCGGCGCCACGCTGGAAGCCTGCTCCCACAAGTTACTCGAGGTCCCCGGAGTAAAATTGAGCATCGCCACAATGGCAATTACCGATTAGGCTTATGTACTAATTTAAAATAATCGTTTCTTTGCTAAAAGATTTTAATTTTCATGGCCAGGAAGATACCCGGATATATTTTAGTTCTAATCAGCCTATTTAGCCTAATCCAGTGTGCCAAAAGAGGAATGCCCGAAGGAGGACCAATAGACGAGGAACCGCCGAAGTTCATCAAGGCAAACCCAGAAAATTACACCACTAATTTCGATAAAAAGGAAATCAGGATCTTTTTTGATGAATATATCAAGCTGGACAAACCCCAGCAGCAGATCATCATTTCCCCTCCCATGGATCCAAAGCCGAATATCATGCCTTTAGGTCTGGCCAGGAAAGACATCAAGATCGAAATTTTCGACACCCTGGAAGAGAACACTACTTACGCCATTAACTTCGGAAAAAGCATTGTAGACAATAACGAGGGCAACCCGTATGATTATTTCAAATATGTATTTTCTACAGGCAGTTATATAGATTCCCTGATAGTTACGGGTACGGTCAAGGATGCAAGTTTGAAGGAACCTTCAGGAGCCATTTCGATCATGCTTTACGAGGTCGATTCAACTTATACCGATTCGATCGTATTTAAAGACACACCAAGATATATCACCTACTCCCAGGACAGCACCTTTACTTTTTCCCTCGAAAACCTGAAAGAAGGAAGCTACAAGATGGTGGGATTGCTGGATAAAAATTCCAATTATCTCTACAATCCAAAAAGTGAAAAGATCGGGTTTGTGGAAAGAACCATCACTTTGCCTACAGATAGCGTCTTCCAAATTACGGTTTTTAAGGAGGAACTGGAATTCGCACCAAAAAGACCGTCCATTCTAAAAGGTAACCAGATCCTGTTTGGCTACGAGGGTAGTCCAGACCTGGACAGCCTTTCCATCAATTTGCTGAATCCAAAACCGGAAGGATATATTTCCCGGGTTGTTAAGGATGCTGAAAAGGATAGCTTGTATTACTGGTATAATATAAGGCCGGAATCAGACAGCCTTACTTTTGAAGTGGTTACTCCTACAACAAGAGATACCCTGCTTGCCAGGCTTGGTAAGCTGGAACGCGATTCTCTTAAAGTCACTACCCAAACCGGTAGCCTGACTGACGATTTCAAATTCAAGGCAAATACTCCTATTATTGAATATAACGAGGAACTGGTTAGTATCATGGACCAGGATTCTGTACAGGTTCCTTTTAATACCGCATTTGATCCGCTGAAAAATGAGCTGGTTCTGAAATTCGAAAAAGCACCGGCTAGTAATTACCAGGTTTCGGCGCTGCCTGGTGCGATAACCGATCTTTTTATGGCTACCAACGATACCATCGTTCAGAGCATGAGAACCAAAGCCTTAACCGATTACGGTACCGTTATTCTGAATTTCCAGGATCTTGACAGCTTCCCGGTGATCGTTCAGCTTACAGACACCCGGGGAAAAGTGCTCGCCGAGCAGTATTCAGAATCTACCAGCAATTTTACATTCAGGTATTTGAACCCAGGCGATTACCTGGTTAAGGTGATCTTTGATTCCAATGAGAATCGAAAATGGGACACCGGGAATTACCTGAAAAAGGTACAGCCTGAAGTGATCAAGTATTTTACCGATACGCTCGAGGTTCGTGCAAACTGGGACACCAATCAGCCTATAGATCTAAACTAAAACGGTCCCTGTCCTGGAGAAATTTCAGGTTTTTTCGAGTATCCAGCATGTCCGTTTTATCCAGGCTTAGTTCAAGCACATACTCATCTTCGCGATTGGTTTGGTTCATTTCATTACCCAGCACATCGTAAACCCCCGAATGTCCATTATAGACATAGCCGTCTCCATCTGTTCCCGTGCGGTTCAATCCAACACAGTAACACATATTTTCAATCGCTCTTGCTTTTAAAAGTGCATCCCATGCGTTGATGCGCTTTTCGGGCCAGTTGGCTACATAGATCAGGAGATCATAATCTACCGTATTCCTTGCCCAAACCGGGAACCGCAGATCGTAACAGATAAGCGGGCAGATCTTCCAGCCCTTGAAATCAACTATAAGTCGTTCTTTCCCGCCGGTATAGGTTTGATCTTCCTTCGCCAGGGTGAACGTGTGTCGTTTATCGTAAAGTTTATAGGTACCGTCTGGAAAGACGAAAAAGAGTCGGTTATAATAATTGGAGTTTTCGGTAATGATCACACTGCCGGTGATTGCAGCGTCCTTTCTTTTAGCCTGCGAGCGCATCCATTCGAGCGTCTCGGCTTCGGTCTCTTCGGCCAAGTTTTCGGCATTCATACTAAACCCAGTAGTGAACATTTCAGGTAAAATGATCAGGTCTACCTGGTTTGAAACTTCACCGATGCGTTCCTCGAATAATTTACGGTTCGCTTCAGCATTTTCCCATTGTAAATTGGCCTGTATATAGGCTATGTTTAGTTTCTCACTCATACTCAAAAATATTAATTTTTAAAGATCCTATGTCAAATCCTTGTTAAATGATTGGAGAAAAACACCTGATTGGATAGTTTTAGTTCTGAAACGAAAAAGCATATGAGTATGAGCAACTTTCTAACCAGTGACAGTTATATGTCTAAAACTAGCCGCAGTTTGATCACCGGATTTGTTGGTGGACTCGCCGGTACCGCTGTGAAATCTCTTATCGAGCAATTTCTACCCGTTAGGAAAGTTGAACAACGCTCTGCCCAGATCAAGATCGTTGATGATCTTTCAACCAAAATTACCGGAACACCCATCAGTACCCAGAATGAAGCCATGGCTGAACAACTGGTAAACCTTCCTGTGGGAGGATCACTTGGTGCTGCTTACGGCTACGGAAAAAAGGATCGCTTAGGCCTTCGACCAATGGACGGGGTCATATTTGGAGCAACCACCTGGGCTTCCACCCATGAAACTTCTTTACCTATATTAGGCCTGGAACCCAAACCAACCGATGTACCTATCAGGATGCAAATGAACGAGCTTTTTGCTCATGTGGCATTTGGTGTAACTACTGAACTGGTGCGGCACTACCTGGAAAAGCAATTCAGAGATTAATCATTTTTCCAGTGATTTAAGCATTCTTCGAATTCGGTCTTCCAGCTTTTCTGAAGACAATTTTTCCCGAAGCCTGTCGGTAATGATCGGGAATGAAAATGGAGTAGGTTTTTCGCATTGCTTCCAAACGATCTTTTGATTACCAATACGCTCCAGGGACATTCGCAACCTGCCTTCTTCCAGTTGATGTTCAAAGGTTTCCCGAAAGGCCTGTTGATACAATAAATTATCTTTTTCATAATCCCTGAATACACTGAACAGCAACTGAGAATTAGACTGCAGGTGTTTGCTTTTAACCAGTTTATTAGGGTAGCCGGTAAAGACCAGTCCAGTGATAACCGCAATATCCCGGAACTTCCTTCGGGCCATTTCGGTAGCGTTCAAACTTTTATAGAGATCGTCCATTAAAAAATCGGCGCTAAAGAGATTATTATCGATCACCTGCTGCATATCGATCTCCTGGTCTGAAAGCAATTCAAAACCATAATCGTTAAAAGCGATGGAAAAGCTGATGGGGCTTAAAAGACTTATGCGGTAAGCCAGTAAACTTCCCAGGGCCTCATGAACAAAACGCCCCTCAAAGGGATAGAAAATTGCATGATAACCCTCCCTGGTTTTAAAGGTTTCGATAAGGAACTCATCATTGCCGGGGATAATCGATTCTCTTTTCTGTCTTTTGAAGATCCCGGCCAGCGCATCCAGTTCCCTGGTTCGCCCCTGACCGTTATTTAAAGCTGAAGCCGTATACATTTCTTCGCGCAGCAATTCACTCATTTGTGCTGAAAAAGTCATTCTTCCGCCCATCCAGCTGGGGATCTTGGAAGTTTTCTTTTTCGATTTTCGAACCAGCACCTGCATATTCTTTATACGCACCAGCTCCAGGTTTCTTCCGGCGAAAGTAAATACATCTCCAGGTTTCAGTTTGGAAATAAACCATTCCTCGATGGTCCCAATATACCCGCCTTTCATATATTTCACGCTCAGCATCGCATCGCTTACGATAGTGCCAATTTGTAAACGGTGCCTCATCGCCACTCCGCGATTAGTGATCTTGAATTTACCGTCCTCCAGGATTTCCACCTTCTTGTACTCATCATAGGCTTGAAGGCTTTGACTGCCTTTGGTGATGAAATTGAGGATCCACAGCCATTCCTCTTCTGTAATTCCCTGGAAACAGAAGGTTGAGGATATTTCAGGAAAAATATCCTTCGGATAAAAACCATCTGAAACCGCAAGTGTATTCAGGTATTGAACCAACACATCAAAGCTCATCAGGTAAGGAATACGGTCTTCAACAGCCTTTTTCTCAACCGCCTTCTGAAGTGCTGAAGCCTCAATAAGCTCGATCGCATGAGTAGGAAGAAAATATATGACACTGGTCTTACCTGGCTGGTGACCGCTTCGCCCTGCTCTTTGAAGAAATCTTGCCACTCCCTTTGGCCCACCTATCTGTATTATCGTTTCAACCGGGGCGAAATCCACACCCAGGTCGAGGCTGGATGTGCAAACCACAGCTTTTAGACTCTCATTCCTGATGGCTTCCTCTACCCATAGCCTGGTTTCCTTATTAATACTGCCATGATGCATGGCCACCTCACCGGCAAATTCAGGATGTTTGCTCAATAACTTCTGAAACCAGATCTCGCACTGGGAGCGAGTATTGGTAAAAAGCAGGGTAGTTCTTGAATTATTGATAATGGGCACCACCTCCTCTAAAAGGTGAATTCCGAGATGACCACGCCAGGGAAAATTTTCCATTTTCTGCGGAATGATGGATCTCACCTCGATCTTCTTCGCGATATCAGCCCGAATCATCACCGAATTTTCCAGGGCTTGCGATTCCGGTCCCAACAATACTTCCCGAGCCTGTTGCAGGTTCCCAATGGTCGCGGAAATTCCCCAGATACGCAGATTTTTTGATATAGTTTTTAATCTTGACAGGGCTAATTCTACCTGAACACCTCTTTTACTTCCCAGCAGTTCGTGCCATTCGTCGATCACGATCGCATCCAGGTTTTTGAACATTTTACCATAGTTCTTAGACGATAACAGTAAATGCAAGCTCTCCGGGGTAGTGATCAGCAGGTCTGGCATCGATCTTTTCTGGGCAGAACGTTCTTTCTGTGGTGTATCTCCCGTCCTGATGCCTACTGTAAAACCTGTTCCCATTTCCTCAGCAAATCGGGAAGCGGCTTGTTGAATTTCTACGGAAAGTGCTCTGAGCGGCGTGATCCAGATGGCTTTTAAACCTTTTTTATGCTTCTCCTTATAATCGGGATTTTTCCTGATATACTCGAGCACAATGGGCACCCAAAGCGCATAGGTTTTCCCGCTTCCGGTAGGGGCGTTCAATAAGCCATTCTTTTTTTGCAGGTAGGCCTTCCAGGTATCTTTCTGAAATTTAAATGGCTTCCAGTCCTGGTTGGCGAACCAATCATCAGCCAGTTTAATAAGTTCTTTTCTTTGCATACCTGTAAGCCTGTTTCGTATAAAAAAACAACCTTCGGAAGATCGCCCGAAGGTTGAAGGTCTCTCTGGTCTTTTTAATTAAATCGTTCCATTTTCAGTTGTTGTCTTTTCTCTGGGAATGATCTTTTTTTGATCTTCAAAATAGATTCCCGGATAATGCTGTTTCAAAAACTGGTTCCTGATGGAATCCATCATTCTTACCTGTTCCCGAAAATGTTCAGACATCATTCGGTCACTAAAAAAATCCTTTTCAAAAAAATCCCTGTTCCCACGGATACTGTCATTTAAAAATGATCCCATAAAAGCCGAAGGTCCCATCTGGTATTCATTTTTAAAGAACCTGCTGAAATCCTTAAAGATCTCATCCATATCCTGCGGCTGAACAGTGTCACCATTGATCGTGCTATAGGAATACACATAGGTGGAATCATAACTGATCAGGTTCCCGTTTTCGTCATATTCCCTGTTCACTTTCCAGTTCCCTTTAGGGATATTTTCTTTTTCTACCTGGTCCTGAACAGCTGCAGTTCCTTTCGTTTCCTGGGCATCACATCCCGTAATCCCCATCATGATAAGCATCAAAACTAGAATGTTCGTTCTCATGATAATACCTATTTAAATTTCGACAGAAATTAGAAATACACTCAAAAAAAATTACAATTCAGATACCAAATTTATTCATCAGAATCTTAAATTTTTCTAAAAATCAGAGCCCTTGTTCTAGACCTCAAATGTTTTAAAAACCTGTGAGGTCTACAGCTCACGGAATAAGAGCTTTCAGATCATCCAGCGTGTTTGCTTCGTCTATCTTCTTATCAGTACGCCAGCGCATGATCCTGGGGAACCGGGTTGCCACCCCGCTCTTATGCCTTTTTGATTCGGCTATCCCTTCAAAGGCGATCTCAAAAACATGGTGTGGCGTCACACTTCTTACCGGACCAAAACGTTCCAGGGTATTCTTTTTGATCCAGGCATCAAGCTTTCTGAATTCCTTATCGGTTAAACCCGAATAGGCCTTGGCAAAAGTCACCAGCTCCTCCTTCTCTTCATCCCAAAGTCCGAAGGTATAATCGGTAAACAAATTACTTCGGCGTCCATGCCCTCGCATAGCGTAAGTAAGCACCGCATCTATGGTTAGCGGATCTACCTTCCACTTCCACCAGTCTCCTTTTTTCCTGCCAACAAGATAGGGTGAATCCAGCCTCTTTAGCATTAAGCCTTCCGATTTTACTTCCCTCGAATTCCCCCTTTCTTTGGCAGCTTCTTCCCAGTTCTCAAATCGAATGCTATGCGACAAATGCAGCGGAATTTCTTCGGTCTTTAAATCATCGTATAATTGCTCCAAGATCTGCCTTCTATCTTGAAAGGCCCTGTTCCGGATATCTTCTCCTTCCCATTCCAGGATATCATAAGCCTTTAAAATGACAGGTGTTTTAGCCAGAAGTTTTTTGGTGATATTCTTTCTTCCAATACGTGTTTGCAGGTCTTTAAAAGTTCCTATTTCACCTTTCGGAAAAGGCAAAATTTCGCCATCTATCACAGTCCCGTTTGGAACGGATTCAACAAATGCCTGGAATTCGGGATATTTATCGGTTACCAGTTCTTCACCGCGACTCCAAACGAACAGCTCATCATTCCTGATGATCACCTGGGAGCGAATTCCATCCCATTTATGCTCGGCGCTCCAATCGCTCACATCACCCAGTTCTTCCGGTTCATCTTCAATAGCATAGGCAAGATAGAACGGGTAAGGTTTCGAAAGATAATCTTCTTCATTTTCCTGCAGGATCAGCTTTTCAAAACTGATGCTGGCCGGGTCCCAGTTCCCCATCAGTTTATAAGCCAGGATATCCTCATCGATCTCGGTAGCTTTAGACAGGGCCCGGGTCATTAATTTCTGACTGACTCCAATTCGGAAGCTTCCGGTGATAAGTTTAGTGAAAACAAAGCGCTCGTAATAATTAAGATTTTGCCAGTTTTCGACCAGGTATTCCTTCTTTTTTTCTTCAGATTTAGCCTTTAATTCAATGATCTCATCAAGAAATTGGTTCAGGCTTTTTTCACTGGAGTCTTCAGAAGCCGGAATAATTAAAGCAATGGTCTCTGCCAGGTCGCCAACGATATGATAGGATTCCTCGAAAAGCCATAAGGGAATATTTGCCAGTTCTGAAGCCCATTCCCTCATCAGAGTCGTGTTCACCGGCCGCGGTGGTCTTCTATGGCTGAGAATGGCGATCGTCCATACCTTATCTTTAGGAGTAGCTTCCCTGAAATACCCGGTAAGCGCCTCCACTTTTAAGGTGGTCTTATTGGTACTGTCCAGTGTCCTAATTAATTCTGCAAAACGCTTCATGCCGATTCCTTTTCGTTTTCAGATTCCAGCTGACCGGTTTCGCCTTCGTATTGTGTTTCCTCAGTTCTTGCATCATAGCCTTGTTCCCTGAGATACCTGGAAAAAATATCGGTGTAGCCATGGGTGCAGATCACCTTCTCGCAACCCGTTTCTTTGATCGAAGTTAGCAGCCCCTGCCAGTCGCAATGATCACTCAATACGAATCCTTTATCGATCGCCCTTCTTCTACGGGCACCTCTAAAGGTCATCCATCCACTTGCCGAAGCTGTCACATAAGGCACCATTTTCCTGATCCAGGGGGATCCATGCGCACTTGGAGGCGCCAGAACTATATTCCCTCTTATCTCCTCTTTTTTGGTTTCGCGGGTGATCAGGGTGGTTTCAGGAAAATCTATAAGCTGCCTGGTAACAGCCGTCATATTTTCAATAGCACCATGAGTGTATATTTTTCCGATACTGCTATCAAGATGCTTTAAAAGACGCTGTGCTTTCCCGAGGGAATACCCGAATAAGATCGAGGTTCTATCATCTTCTCTATTTTGTTGCCACCAGGAATTGATATCATCAAAAACCTGGTTTTGCGGCATCCACTTAAAAGCGGGCAATCCAAATGTACATTCGGTAATAAACGTATCGCATTTTACCGGTTCATAAGGTACCGCCACGCCATCATCCTCGGTTTTATAATCCCCCGTAAAGACCCACACCTCTCCTTTATATTCGGCCCTTATCTGTGAGGAACCAAGAATATGACCTGCCGGGTGGAGACTGAATTTCACGCCGTTCACCAGGAAAGTTTCGTTCCACTCCTTTCCAGTAGCATTAATTTCGCCAAGCCTGTGTTTGATGATAGGAATATTGGAATGATGAGTGATATATTTTGAGTGTCCCCAGCGGGAATGATCGGCATGTCCATGGGAAATAATTGCCTTTTTTACCGGCTTCCATGGATCGAGATATACATCGGCCTGGGCACAGTAGATCCCTTTGTCATTAAATGCTAACAGCGGTTGTTCCATAATTCATTCAGAAGAATTCTGAATTTAAAGAATTGCGTTGGCCGGAAGAAAGGATTAAGAAAAGATTAGCGAATGCCTAAGCTTAATTATTTTAGAGATGCTTTGGCAGAAAAAACCTGCCTGTTTCTTTATATTTGTATAACAAACCAAATTATTAGAATGTCTTTTTCAGATTTATTCGGCTCGGGAGAGCATGTTAGAAACCTTAGTCATTTTGCTTCCATCGTGAATCTAGCCGCTGTGGATGGTGAAATAAACGAACATGAAGAAAAATTACTGAACCGCTTTGCCAGAAAACTGGATATTAGCGAAGAAGAGTATGAAAAGGTGATCGAGAACCCAAAGCTGTTCCCGCTTTCTTCCTACAACAGCATTGAAAGAAGACTGGAACGCCTTCATGACCTGTTCAGGATCATTTTCGCCGATCATGAAATCGATGATGAAGAGACCGAGCTCATTAAGCGCTACGCCATTGGCCTTGGATTTTCCAGCCAGGCTTCTGAAGGCATCATCAATAGATCTATCCAGATCTTTACCGGACAGATCAATTTTGAGGACTATCGTTATTTACTGGAAAAAGACTCTGATAAGGTCTGAGAGGTCTTCTCATTGGCATTTTTCATAAACTCTTCAGCTTTTTCAACCATTTTTCGGCTTCCGCAGAAGAATGGCACTCGCTGGTGGAGTTCAGTGGGCTTGATATCCAGAATACGGGTAAAACCATCACTGGCCTTTCCTCCCGCCTGTTCGGTCAAATAAGCCATAGGATTGCATTCATATAGCAGCCTTAATTTACCGCTATTGTTCCTGGATGATTTTGGGTAAATAAAGATACCTCCCTTGATCATATTTCGGTGAATGTCTGACACCATCGAGCCTATATATCGTGAAGTATAGGGTCTGTCACCTTCCTCTTCCTGGCAGTATTTGATATAATCCTTCACGCCCTGCGGAAAATGGATATAATTCCCTTCGTTGATCGAGTAAATTCTGCCTTCCTCAGGAAACTTCATATCTGGATGTGATAAATACCAGGAACCCAGAGCAGGGTTGAGCGTAAAACCGTTAACACCATAGCCAGTGGTGTACACAAGCATGGTAGAGGTACCGTAAATAATATACCCCGCCGCTACCTGGTTATTTCCCGGTTGCAGAAAATCTTCCAGTTGCACCGGAGTTCCAATTGGCGTTACCCTTTTATAAACCGAAAATATGGTTCCTACCGATACATTCACGTCGATATTTGAACTTCCATCCAACGGATCCATCAACACCACATATTTATTCTGGTGATCGCCTTTATGCCCCTTGATTTGTATGAAATCATCGTTTTCTTCTGAAGCAATTCCGCAAACGATCTCCCTGTTGGTTAGGGTTTGAATGAATTTGTTGTTGGCATATACATCCAGCTTCTGCTGATCTTCCCCCTGAACGTTGGTTTCGCCATAGGCCCCAATGATATCTACGAGACCCGCCTTGTTCACTTCGTGATTTACCACTTTCGCGGCAAGTCTAATAGAATTGATCAATCTTGACAGCTCTCCTGAAGATCCTGGAAAGTGGGCCTGGTTTTCGATAATGAATTCTCCAAGAGTTTGGTTTGGCTTAGGCATGGGTAAAATTTGTTTTTAGGCTGGCTAAAATATTAAAATTCTCACTTACTACAACGTTTTCGTATATAAAGTAAATCATTGTTTAGATTTGTGAAGGTAAATCAACAGCCTCAGAGAGCTTATGAACTGGATCTTACTCATCATCGCAGGATTATTCGAAGTAGCCTTTGCGGCCTGCCTGGGAAAAGCAAAAAGCGCGACAGGAAATGAAGCGATCCTGTGGTATGCAGGCTTCCTTGTTTGCCTGGCCATAAGCATGATCCTGCTCGTAAAAGTAACCAGGGAATTGCCCATTGGCACAGCCTATGCAGTTTGGACCGGGATAGGTGCGGTAGGAACTGCTTTGATAGGCATCCTGGTTTTCAATGAACCAACAGGTTTCTGGAGGTTGTTCTTTATAGGCACTTTGATCGCCTCGATCGTTGGCCTTAAATTCGTATCAAACTAGATTAATTAAAAAGCATACATGAAGATCTCAATTAGAAAAGCCCACAAAGATGATATGGGTGAAGTCCTGGAGCTTATTAATGAGCTGGCAGTTTTTGAAAAAGAACCGGATGCGGTGATCATCGATGAAAATGATCTAATTCGCGACGGATTTGGTGAGCATCCTTCTTTCCAGTGTTTTGTTGGTGAGATCGATGGAAAAATTGAAGGAATGGCGCTGGTCTATTTCAGGTATTCTACCTGGAAAGGAAAGACCGTTCACCTGGAAGACCTCATCGTTCGGGAGGCATATAGAGGCAAAGGTCTGGGTTCAGCACTATATACCGAGGTCATCAAATATGCTCACGAGGAACAGGTCAAACGCGTGGAATGGGTTGTTCTTAACTGGAATAAGGATGCCGCCGATTTTTACAGGCGCAGCGGGGCCGATGTGATGGAAGTCTGGGATACCGTACAAATGGACGAACAGGCCATGCAGCATTATCTTAAGAATAAAGGAATCCTTTAAGACCGAATTAATAGCCTTAAAAAAAGCAATCCGTATTTTTGTTAAAAATCTGAATTATGGAATATACGATCCGAGAAGCCAGAAGAGAAGACATGAGCGAGGTACTTGAGCTCATAAAAGAACTCGCTGAACACGAAAACCACCTGGAGGATGTTGAAGTTAGCATCGCCGATCTCGAAAAGGAGGGTTTCGACCATGGAAATTTTAAGTGTTTCGTTGCTGATGTGGATGGGAAGATCGAAGGTATGGCTCTGGTATATTTCCGATTCTCTACCTGGAAAGGACGAACCGTTCACCTGGAAGACCTAATTGTACGCGAAAGCATGCGCGGAACCGGATTAGGTGGAGCATTATACAAACAGGTGGTGAAATATGGTCATGATCATGGTGTTAAACGAATAGAATGGGTGGTTTCTGAAGGGAATCGAAATGCGATCGAATTCTATGAAAATACCGGTGCCGAAATAAAAGAAAGCTGGAAAACCGTTCACATGGAAGAAAGTGGCATTCAGAAAAATGTAAAGAAAAAGTGATCAAGGTATATAAGTTCGGGGGAGCATCGGTCAAAGATGCCAATGGCGTAAAAAATCTTATTAAGGTACTGAAGGAAACCGGTAGCGATAACAAACTTATCGTGGTTTCTGCCATGGGGAAAACCACCAATGCACTGGAAGTGGTCGTAAAGGATTACCTTAATTTTTCCCAGATCCCGCAAAGCCTGAACGAGGTGCGCGATTTTCACCTGGCCATCACCAGGGAACTTTTTCCTGACTCCAGTGCACCTGTTTTCAATAAACTAAACGCTCTTTTTACCGAACTGGAGAACTTCCTCGATCATAATAAATCCAACCAGTACGATTTCGTATACGACCAGATCGTTAGCTACGGCGAATTGATCTCCACCACGATCGTTAGTGAATACCTTAATTCTCTCCATTTCAATTCTACCTGGCTGGATGCGCGGGAACTTATCAAAACCGATAGCACTTATCGCGATGCCCAGGTGAACTGGCCCAAAACCCTGGACTTGATACAGGAAAAAACAGATCCGAAAAAGCTTAATATCACACAGGGATTCATCGCTTCAGACCCTAATAATTTCACCACCACACTTGGCAGGGAAGGTTCAGATTATTCGGCGGCTATACTTGCGTATTGCCTGAATGCCGAAAGTGTTACTATTTGGAAAGATGTGCCCGGTGTCCTGAACGCTGATCCGCGTTACTTCAGCAAAACCGAACTACTGAACCAGATCTCTTATGAGGAAGCGATTGAACTGGCATTTTACGGAGCTTCGGTAATTCATCCAAAAACATTACAACCGCTACAGCGAAAGGAAATTCCGTTATTCGTTCGGTCTTTTATAGACCTGGAAGGAAATGGTACCGCGGTAAGCAAGGGAAAAACCATAATTCCCGAGGTACCCTGTTTTATTGTCAAAAAAGACCAGGTTTTGATTTCCCTTTCATCCCTGGATTTCTCCTTTATGGTTGAGGAAAACATTTCAGAAATATTCAAATTGTTCCACCAGTATCAGATGAAAGTAGATCTTATTCAGAATTCTGCGATCAGCTTCCGGGTTTGTGTGGACAATAAGTTCAACCAGCTTGAAAAGCTCATTCAGCATCTAAAGGCCAGGTTCAAAGTATCCTACAAAACAGGCGTATCGCTATACACGATTCGGCACTTTAACGAACAGGCAATTAACGAACTGGAGAGAGATAAAAAGGTGCTTTTAAAACAGCTCACCCAAAATACTGTACAGCTGGTTACCGAAAACTAATTTTTGATTTCTTATTTTTGATTGAACCAAACCAATCAAAATCATGGGAATCGTTAGTGCCAGGGAAGTTGCCAATGTGATGAATCTGAAGAAATTTGGCTTCCTGGGTACCGGGATTGGATGGCTCATCCTCAAAACAACCAAGCTTTCCAGGATCAACAAGGAATACGATAAACGAAAAAACCTGAAAGGGACCGAATTTATCGAATCTATTCTCGAGGAATTCGAGATCGATTACGAGATCCCGGAAAAAGATCTCAAGAGAATCCCAAAAGAAGGACCATTTATAACGATCTCCAATCATCCGCTTGGTGGAATTGACGGGATGATCCTGATGAAAACGGTGCTTGAAAAAAGACCCGATTACAAGGTGATCGCGAACTTTCTTCTACATCGCCTGGAACCATTGAAACCCTTTATTTTACCGGTCAACCCGTTTGAAGAACACAAAGAGGCCCAATCCAGCCTTGGCGGAATGAAAAAGGCCATTGCACATCTTAAGGAAGGG
This sequence comes from Christiangramia oceanisediminis, assembly GCF_022570735.2. Lineage (GTDB taxonomy): Bacteria > Bacteroidota > Bacteroidia > Flavobacteriales > Flavobacteriaceae > Christiangramia > Christiangramia oceanisediminis. Next base: position 782,928 of record NZ_JANCNS010000001.1, read on the forward strand.
AATGCCCTTGGGATCTTTCCGGCAGGCGAAGTCTCTACTTACCGTGAGCATAACCAGATCGTGGATAAACCCTGGGAAGCTTCTGCCATGAAACTGATCCAAAAATCGAAGGTTCCCGTGGTGCCAATTTATTTTCACGCCAAGAACAGCCTGTTCTTTTACCGGCTTGCCTCGATGAGCGATGTGCTTAGAACGGCAAAATTACCCAGTGAAATGCTGTCTCAAAAAAGACGCAAGATTATGGTGAGAATTGGTCATCCTATTACGGTAGAAGATCAGCAGGAACACACCAACCTGGAGGCGTATACCGCATTCTTACGTAGAAAAACCTATATGCTGGCGAACGTTTTCGAGAAGAAGAACCTGCTCGCCAAACTTCCGAGGAGGATCAAGATACCAAGGTCGCCAAAAGAGATCGCAGAAGAGACTAACCTGGAGCTTATGAAGATCGAGGTAGATAATTGCCGAAAAATGGATAAAAGGCTTCTTTTCAGTAAAAATTACGAAGTATTCCTGGCTAAAAGAGAAGTGATCCCTAACATCCTGAACGAAATTGGACGACTCCGGGAGATCACTTTTCGCGAGGTAGGTGAAGGCACGAACAAAAGCGTTGACCTGGATGCTTTTGACGAATATTACCATCACCTGTTCCTTTGGGACAGCGAAGCAGAAAAAATCGCCGGTGCCTATAGAATGGGAATGGGCAATGAGATCTTCGCCAACCATGGGATTGATGGCTTCTACCTCCAGGATCTTTTCAGGTTTGAACCGGAACTCCACAAAATGATGAGCCAGTCCATTGAGATGGGCCGGGCATTTATCATAAAGGAATACCAGCAAAAACCAATGCCACTTTTCCTTCTCTGGAAGGGAATCGTGCATTGTACGCTCAGGTTCCCAGAACATAAATTCCTTATTGGCGGGGTGACCATCAGCGATAAGTTCAGTGATTTTTCAAAATCCCTGATGATCGAATTCATGAAATCCAATTATTACGATCCATACGTCGCGCAATATGTAAGGCCGAAAAAAGAGTTCAAGGTCAAACTGGAAGATGCCGATAAGGACCTGGTTTTCGACGAAAGCGAAGCCGACCTCAACAAGTTTGATAGGATCATAGATGAACTGGAAACCGAAAATCTCCGGCTTCCCGTACTGATCAAAAAATACATCAAACAAAACGCGAAAGTGGTAGCCTTTAATGTGGACCCGCTCTTCAACGATGCGGTGGATGGATTGATGTACATCAGAATTGCAGACCTACCGGAAAGTACGGTAAAACCAGTGATGGAGGAGTTTCAAAAAGAGCTTGAAGAAAGAGCCGCTGCCAACGGAAAATAGTTTGGAGTCAGAAAGATTCAAAATTCCAGGTTTAAAATTTACGATTGTAATTATCATCCAAAGCGAGGCCATCATAATAATTCAATATTCGATGTGTCACCCTATTTGACTTCGAAGCACGACTATAACCTAGTCATGTTTTCGACATTTCAACCTCTCAGAGAACCTCAATAAGTGAATTGATTTCTCAGTCCTTCCAAAACCGAGCGTCTACCTGCCATAATTGTCTGGTCGAGCGGAGTCGAGACCTATTGAATTATGGAAGAATAATACTTAAAAGATTTCTCAGTCGTCCCGAAACTTCGGCCCTCCTTCGAAATGACATCATTTAGATCGGAGTCAGAAAATTCAAAATTCCAGATTCAATGTTCAGGATTTCAATTATCATCCAAAGCGAGGCCATCATAATAATTCGATATTCGATGTGTCACCCTATATGACTTCGAAGAACAGTTATAACCTAGTCATGTTTTCGTATTTTCGACCTCTGGGAGAAATCTCCATAAGTGAATTGATTTCTCAGTCCTTCCAAAACCGAGCATCTGCCTGCCATAATTGTCTGGTCGAGCGGAGTCGAGACCTATTAAATTACGGAAGAATAAAAGATTTCTCAATCGTCCCCTAACTTTGGCCCTCCTTCGAAATGACATGGAACAATCATTTAGATCGGAGTCGAAAAAATTCAAAATTCCAGGTTTAAAATTCAAGACTGCAATTATCATCCTGAGCGGAGTCGAAGGCTATCATTGAATCTTCATACAACCTCGTGTTAACTTATTGTTATTACACAGATCTTTCTGGAAATTCTTTTAAATCCTTTTTATCTTGTTCGGTATTAAATTTTAAAAGTATTATGGAAAATATATTGATAGCCGGTGCTACCGGACATACAGGGAAACGAGTAATCGAGATCCTGAACAACTCAGAAAGTTTTAATCCATTGGCGCTGATCAGAAAAGAAGAGCAAAGACAGCAATTTGAAGATATGGAGGTTGAGGCCGTCATGGGTGACCTGGAAGGTGATGTAAGCCATACCATGAAGGGAATAGACAAAGTGATCTTCGCGGCAGGATCTGGCAGCAGCACCGGAAAGGATAAAACCGATGCGGTAGACAGGGAAGGCGCCAAAAAACTGATAGACGCTGCCAAAAAAGCAAAGGTCAAAAAATTTGTAATGCTAAGCTCCATGGGTGCCGATGATCCTTCTAAACATGAAGACCTTCAACATTACCTTGAGGCTAAAAAAGATGCCGACGAATACCTAAGGGAGAGCGGTTTGAACTATACCATCGTTCGTCCTGGGGCGCTTACAGACGATCTTGGCCTTGCCAAGGTGAAGGTCGCCAAAGGAAGTCTGAATGAAAGAGGAGAGATCTCCAGGGATGATGTTGCCTTTATTTTGGTCATGTCACTGGCAGATCCACTGGTTAAGAATGTGACTTTTGAGGCCATTGAAGGGGAAGAATCCATTAAATCTGCCCTTATCGAAATTAGCGGATTAGGATAAAACCAAACGGAAATAATTATAAAAAAAGCCATGCAGTTCGCATGGCTTTTTTAATATTTCATCATCCTTAAAAATTTCAACTTCTAAATTTAAGATCAATAAACAAGTTCAGAATGACATTTATTGTGATCTGATTAAATTGACCTATTTATTTTGATCCAGGAATACCTGGTCCACCGGCTCCCAAAGTTCGATCTTATTGCCTTCCGGATCCATGATCCAGCCAAATTTGCCATAATCGTAGGTTTCCATTTCTCCAACAACCTGAACCCCTTCTTCCTTTAGAGTTTTCAGCAATTCTTCCAGGTTTTCAACCCTGAAGTTCATCATGAACGGCTTTTCTGAAGGTTTATAATAATCGGTATCCTCGCTCATAGGGCTCCATTGGGTGGAACAGTCGTTTCCTTCTTTATCTTTCCACCAGAAGGTACAACCATACTGATCTGTATTCAATCCTAAATGTTTATTGTACCAGTTTTTCACCTGGTCAGGATTCTTTGCCTTAAAGAAAAATCCGCCTAAACCCGTAACCCTTTTTTTCATGATCTTTTATTTTTGGTCGCCCTTGCCAAATTCGGCGATGATCTTATCGGCGATCACCGTGGCAAGGCCTCTATGGGATTCCACCGTCCATCCTGCCACGTGCGGACTTAACAGCGTATGCGGCATAAACATCAACTCTCTCAAAGCTTCCGGGATAGTATCGGCTGCGCTGATAGAGACATTCTTTTTATTCGAAAACAGGCTTTCAAACGAAGCTTTTTCGTATTCCAGTACATCCAGTCCGGCTCCAAGGATCTTTTCTTCCTTAAGTGCCTGAACCAGGTCTGCTGTTACCACGATCTTCCCTCGAGCAGTATTGATCAACCAGAATGGCTTTTTGAATTTTGAAATGAATTCGGCATTCACCATCTGGTTGGTTTCTTCGGTCCACGGAGTATGCAGGCTTACTACATCTGCCTTTTCAAAGAATTCGTCATAATCTACCTGGCGTGCATTTTCATCTCCAATTCCTTCCTGGATATCATAGAAGATCACATCTACATCAAATCCACGTAGTTTTTTTGCGAAGGCCTTACCCATATTTCCGTAGCCAATGATCCCAACGGTTTTTCCGTCAAGTTCCACTCCTCGATTCTCTTCGCGATGCCAGAGGCCTTCGCGAACTTCCTTGTCGGCCTTATTTAAGCGGTTAAACAGCGAAAGCAGCATTCCAAGGGAATGTTCACCTACGGCATTCCGGTTTCCTTCCGGGGCTGAAAAAAGCTTGATTCCCCTTTCCCGGGCATAATCCACATCAATGCTTTCTAGACCTGCTCCAACGCGGGCGATAAATTTAAGGTTGGGAGCGGCATCGATGAACTCGCGATCTATCTTATACCTGCTTCTTATGACGATCCCATCATAGAGATGCTGGTTTTGCAGGGTTTCTTCCCTGCTTTGTTCAAATCCTTCAATATTATGATGCCCTGCCTCATTCAGTTTTCTCATCAGGTCTGGATGATTCGTATCGGCATGCAGAATGATCATTTCTTTAATTTTTTGGAATTAGTATTCTATTAGTCGCTCAAATGCTTTTCATAAATCAAAAAGCAGGACCTACAAATTTAAAGAATGATTTGCAGCGAGCGAAGGAATACGGCCAGCTTTCTAAAAACCGAGGATGGTTTTGGAGAGATAAAAGAAGATGAAAATTCCACAAATATCGTTGCTGGTCGTGATAAACGGGCCTGTTGCGATCGCAGGATCAATGCCCTGTTTATCGAGAATTATCGGAACAAAAGTTCCGATAAGCGCAGCAATGATAATTACCAGCATCAGGGAAAGTGCGATGGTAAAACTTACCAATTGAGGCATCCCCACGATCAATCCGAAGATGACGACCAAAGCCCCCAAAGCAAGACCATTGATAAGGGTTAATCCAATTTCTTTAAGTAACCTGTTGAACAAACTGCCTCTCAGGTTATCGTTGGCAAGTCCCTGTACGATGATCGCACTGGACTGTACGCCCACATTTCCGGCCATCGCGGCAATAAGTGGTGTAAAAAAGAACAATTCCACATATTCTGAAAGGGCCTCATCAAAACCTTTCATCACGTAAACGGCACCAAGCCCACCAAAAAGCCCCAAAATGAGCCAGGGTAAACGGGCACGGGTAAGTTTCCAGATGCTGGCATCGGCCTCTACATCTTCAGAAATACCGGCTGCCATCTGGTAATCTTTTTCAGCCTCTTCCTTAATGAAATCTACGATATCATCAATGGTAATTCTTCCAACCAAACGGTTCATTTCGTCAACCACGGGAATGGCTTCCAGGTCATATTTCTGCATGATACGGGCGACTTCCTCCCCATCGGTATGCACGTTCACATAATCCACGCTGGGAATATAGATATCACTGATATTTGCATGACTGGGAGCCGTCAAAAGGTCTTTTAGAGAAAGTCTCCCTTTAAGTTTGTTCTTATCGTCTACCACGTAAATGGAATGAACACGAGTCACGTTTTCGGCCTGTTTGCGCATCTCGGTCATACAACCGGTTACGCTCCAGTTCTCTTTCACCCTAACCAGCTCCTTCGCCATCAAACCACCGGCAGAGTTCTCATCGTACCTGAGCAGTTCCACGATATCGTCAGCGTGCTGCTCGTCGGTCATTTCAGAGATCACATCCTGCTGAAGCTCCAGGGAAAGTTCCGAAATGATATCTGCCGCGTCATCGGTATCCATTTCGTTAAGCTCCTCGGCGATCTCCTTTGGCGAAAGGTTTTCAAGAATGCGTTCCCGCCTGTCGGCTTCCAACTCCATAAGGGCCTCGGCCGTTTGCTGACTATTCAGCAGCTTTACGATATAGGTGGCATCGTCGAGATCGAGTTCGGTTAGGATTTCGGCAATATCAGCGTGGTGCACCTCTTCAAGGTGCAGCAAAAGCTCCTCGTCGTTGCGTTGCTCAACGAGGTACTTTATTTTTTCGATTAATTCTTCACTTATCTGAAACTGCATACGGCTCAATTTTTTGTGTCAGTTCTATGAACTGCTGGAAACTGAGTTGTTCCGGCCGACTGCCAAAGATAGCATCTTCCCTCAAATTATCGGGAAGATTAAGATTTTTTAAACTATTCCGAAGGGTTTTACGTCGCTGATTAAAGCCCATTTTTACTATTCGGAAGAAAAGCTTTTCATCACAGGGAAGGCTATAATTTTCCTTCCGCGTAAGCTTAAGCACTCCCGAATCTACCTTTGGCGGCGGATTAAACACCGAAGGTGGAACGGTAAACAGGTATTCAGCTTCATAGAAGGCCTGAACCAAAACGCTTAGAATTCCGTAGGTTTTGCTACCTTCCTTTTCGCAGATTCGTTTGGCTACTTCTTTCTGGAACATCCCCGAAAATTCAGGAATTTGATCTCTTAATTCCAGAACCTTGAATACGATCTGGCTGGAAATATTATATGGAAAATTCCCGATGATGGCATATTGCTCATCACCAAAGACCTGGCTGAGATCGTATTTTAGAAAGTCCTTTTCGTGAATTCGTCCCCTTAAATGCAGGTAATTGTTTTCGAGATATGCCACGCTTTCGGTATCGATCTCGATCACATGCACTTCGGTATCCTTTTCCAGCAGGTATTTGGTAAGCACGCCCATCCCGGGGCCAATTTCAAGCACTTTATCATATCCCTGGTAAGAAAGCGTATCGGCGATCTTTTTAGCGACATTCTCATCTTTCAGGAAATGCTGACCAAGATGTTTTTTAGCCCTAACCTGTGATGGATCCTGAGCCGGATCGCTTTTTTTCTTTTTCATATACTGAAATTTTGAAGGCTTATTGTTCGGTGATCACCTCTAGCTCGGTCCTGAAGGCTACGAATTTACCCTCAAAGGATTTTGATTTAGACCTCATCTCGCCGGCATTCTCCTCGTAATAATTCTCCAGAATCTTTTTATTTTTCGCGGTATACTGAACCGAATAGGTAATCCCACCCATTGGCTCCTGGACGAGCACTTTGGTCATTAGCGCCTTGGTGAATTTCCCAGTATCCAGCATATCCGGGATATGCTCCTCCTTCATCCACTTCAGCCAGTCATCGTGAATATCTTCCTGTACGTTTATGGTAACGTTATATATGATCATGCTAAGATTTTAGATTTTTAACTATTCGATACTATCCCCGCGGAGCATCCTGTATTTTTTACGGGCTTCCACGAAATAGATACTGTCTGCAAAGTTAAAGATAATTTGCTCGTAGTAGTTTTTAGCCTTTTCAGGATCCTGAAGCTGGTTGGCATAGAGTTCAGCAAGAAAGTAAGTAGCATTATCGGCAAGGATGTCATCTCCGTAAACATTGATGATCTCCAGGTAATTTCCCTCGGCTTTTTTGAAATTCTGCTCTTCTTCATACAATTTCGCCTGGCTTAAGAGGGCTTCATCCTCGATCTTTTCGCCCTTATGATCGACCAGGATAGAGTCCAGCGCACTTATGGCTTCTGAATTTTTCTTCTGAAAGGCCAGCAGATCGGCTCTGGCATATTTCTTCAGCGCTGTTTGCGTGGAATCCTCCAGCGAATTATCGCTGATGAGCAGGCTCAGTTCCAGCGCATCGTTGGCGATTAACTGGGAAGTGGATTTTTTCAAAATATCGAGCTGGGTTTTCGCCCAATCGAAATCACCTTTAAAATAGCTCGTCTTGGCAACCTTAAAGCGGGCGTCCTGTGCGATCTCGTCGTTCTTGACCAGGTTCTGCACCTGTGAATAATAAATAAGTGCTTCATTGAATTTTTCTTCAACCACCAGCACGTCGGCCAATGCCATTTTAACCTTTGCCAGCTCGAACTGGGAAGAAGTTATTTCGGTTACTTTTTTCAACATTTCAATAGCTCCCTCGCGGTTCCCGAGTTCAAAAGCCATAAAATTAGCATAGTCGATCTGTAGCTGAAGGGTTTCAGGAGTATATCCAAACTCCTGGAGCAGATTCCTGAATTCGGTTTCGATCTCGGCATACGAATCGGGAGTACTGGTTTCCAGCTTCAGATTCAGCAAAAAATGCCTTGCCTGTAGATTGAAGGTCCGGGATGGAGATTCCTCGATCGCGTAGTCCATGATCTCCCTGGCCGCATCATAAGCCTTAGCTTCACGGGCCATCACCGCAAGGTTAAGCAAACCCTGCAGGGAGGAATTATCCCCTCTCCTGTAAATGGCGCGCTCCTGGGCGAAAGCCTTGTCATATTCATTCTGTTGAACGAACAACCAGCTAAGCATCTCGTTATATAATAAAACGGGATTTTCCTGCAGTCGCTTCAGTAACAATTTTCGGAAAATGATATTGGCTTCGGCCTGTGGATCATCGGTGATATAACGATTAAATTCCCGGTTGGCCAATCCATAAAATTTCATATCGCCTTCAATAAGATCAAGATAATTACTAAACATCTCCTCGATCTTTCCCTGTTCTCCATAGATCCTTGCAAGCTGAAGATTATAATTCCTGTCGGTATTCAGATCCATAGCCCTTTCATAAGCCTTCACAGCGTAATCCAGCAGGTTATATTGTTCAAAACTTCGGGCGATGATATAGGCATAATTTGGCCTACCTTCAATGGAGAGCAGGGCCTCATCGTATAATTGGTTAGCCCTTTCTTCATTATCCTGAAGTTCATAATTATGACCAAGTTCAACCAGCAAAGACGGGTTATTAGCTGAAGAATTCAGCCTTGAAACGATCATTTCATGGGCTTTTTCAAACTCTTCCATTTGCTGGTAAGAAGCGACCACACCATTAAAATATGCAGTATTCGAAGGATTCTCTTTATAAAGCCTTTCGTAGACCTTCAGTGCCTTCTCAAATTCGCCCTGGTCAAAGAAATTACGCGCCAGTTGCTCGGATTGAGCAAACAGCCCGCAAGTAGCTCCAATAAAGAGGATTATAAAAAGAAAACAGCGCATATGTAAATATAAACATTTGCGCTGTTTAAAATAATGATTGGCACTAAATATAGACCTCACAGGTTTGATGTAAACCTCACAGGTTAAATATAGACCTCACAGGTTTTCAAAACCTGTGAGGTCTTTTTATTAGTTTATCATGTCGAAGCCACAGTAAGGCACTAATACCTCAGGTACTTTGATCCCTTCGGGAGTCTGGTAATTTTCAAGGATCCCAGCTAATACTCTTGGTAATGCCAGCGCACTTCCGTTAAGGGTATGAACTAGGGTTTTCTTTTTATCCTTATCCTTATATCTCAGCTTAAGCCTGTTCGCCTGGAAATCTTCAAAATTCGAAACCGAACTGATCTCCAGCCAGCGATCCTGGGCTGTTGAAAACACTTCAAAATCATAGGTAAGCGCCGAAGTGAATCCGAGATCCCCGCCGCAAAGTCTTAAGATCCGGTAAGGAAGTTTAAGCTCTTTCAGCAGGCCTTTAATATGTTCCACCATATCATCCAGTGCCGCATAGGATTTATCAGGTGTCTCCAACCTTACGATCTCAACTTTATCAAACTGGTGCAAACGGTTGAGCCCGCGAACGTGGGCGCCATAAGAACCTGCTTCCCTTCTGAAACAAGGTGTATAGCCCGTACAAAGCACCGGGAAGTCCTTTTCGTTCATCAGGTTGTCACGGAACATGTTGGTAATTGGCACTTCAGCCGTAGGTATCATATAAAGATCATCTTCAGTAATATGATACATCTGGCCTTCTTTATCGGGTAACTGCCCGGTTCCAAAACCTGAAGCTTCATTCACCATCAAAGGCATCTGGAATTCGGTATATCCAGCCTCAACGGCTTTATCTAAGAACCAGGTAATAAGGGCTCTCTGAAGTCGTGCTCCCTTACCTTTATAGACAGGAAATCCTGCGCCAGTGATCTTATTCCCGAGATCAAAATCTATGATATCATATTTTTTTGCAAGTTCCCAGTGGGGCATTGAACCTTCCTCCAGAGTTGGAACATCGCCCTCCTTGTAAACTTCCTCGTTATCTTCCTCACTAACACCGGCTGGAACCGATTCATGTGGAATATTTGGGATGGTATACAATATCTTCTGAAGCTCGGCGATAGTCTCGCTTAGTTTTTCTGAAAGTTCCTTGGATTCTTCCTTTAGACGGCTGGTCTTTTCCTTAAGCATATTCGCCTTCTGGTGCTCGCCATTTTTGAAAAGCAGGCCTATCTCTTTAGACATCTTGTTGGAACTGGCCAGCACATCATCCAGCTTTGCCTGGGTTGCTCTCCTGGTCTCATCCAGATTCAAGACCTCCTCAAAGATCTCTTCAGCATCAAAATTCCTTTTTTTAAGGGCTTTTATATACGCTTCCTTATGTTCTGCGATATTGGAAACCTGTAACATAATCTAATTTTGCCGTTAAGTTTAATAAGCAGCAAATGTAACAAAAGCAGGGAAGAAAATTAGTCTGATTGAGAAGGTAAAATCCAGTCGTGGTGCTTAAAATGCTGCCATTTTTCAGCGGCGAGGTCTACATTAGGATCAATAAGTGCTTTATAGGGACCTCCATTCACGCTAACCTTGCCTTCCACATAAACTTCCACCTGTTTTCCTTTTTCTGCATAATCTTGCTCAAGGCGCTGCGCAAATTGCCAGATCATATCAGGCTTTGAAACGATGGCCCGGCGTTGCTTGGGAGAAAGGTATTCGTCATTCTCGATATAAATGGTATCCTGGGTGCCTTTTTCAACCACTTTGAATGCCACCCTTCCGGTTTTGCCTCTTAACATCATTCGCCAGCTTAGCCTATGACCTTCTTCGGTCCATAGTACATCATCCTTATAGAACCAGTGCCTGAGCGGCAGGGCGATCTGAATACTAAACCAAACAGCCATACTTATAAGTAATACATTTCGCCAGGAGGGCACGATGATTTCTCCGCCAGTATAAATAGGCTTTTTGCCACGCAGGAAAATGCGATTGACGGTTTCCGCAGAAAAGAAGAAAATACAAAAGGCCAGCGACATATACGGGAAAATACCAATATGAAAAATAAAGCTATTGAACAGGTGGAAAAAGATGGCGGCGATAAAAATGAACAACCTGGTTCTTTTCCAGAGCAGCAAAGGAATGATCAAAAGGTCAAAAATCAATCCGAAATAAGCGATCGCATAGCGTATCCATCCCTGCTGAAGAAATTCACCTACCAGCCAGTAATCTTTCTTACCTCTCATTAACAGGGCCGGGAAACTCCCATCCAGCCAGTCTGGATAAAGCTTGGCAACAGAAGCATAGGTATAAACTATCCAGAGTTGCAGCACTATCACAACCCAAACCCAGCGTGGCATAGAAATGCTCCTTATTTCCGGATTCATCCTGGCATCGATAGACAGCCACCGGTGGGCCGGCAAAAAGCACATGATAAAACAAATTAACATGAGCAGGTAATAATGATTATTATAGGATGACTTTTGCATTAAGTAAACACTGCTCCACATAATGGTATAGGCGATCATGCTAAGCCGATATTTAAAACCAAGCATCACGAACATCCCAAAAATCCCCATGATCGCATAATACCACAACATTCCGTTGCCGGGTAAAGGCTGGAGAAATTCAAAACCTATAAAGTTAAAGGTGAATTCTGGCTCGATAAGCGTTCTGCGTACCCAGCCCGTGAAGATTCCACCAATGGCTTCAATAGCGATCAACAAACCGAACATCACTCTCCAGACCACCAGGGCCGAATTATCGATTTGTTTAAAAAGCCACCGGTTAAGCATAATTGTCCTTGATGTACTGTGTAGAAAAGGCCTGGTCCTGCTTCATGGCGATCTTAAGATCCTCAACCGACTCAAATTTCTTTTCATCTCGGATCCTAACCAGTAATTCAATTTGAAGATATTTACCATAGAGGTCCTCATCGAGATCAAAAAAATGGGCCTCGATGGTCTTTTCCTTACCTCCAACGGTTGGATTGGTGCCAATATTCATCATTCCAAAGACTTTATTCCCATTGATCCTGGTTTGCACCACATATACCCCGTTCTTGGGAATTAATTTATAATCTTCCTTTACATCAAGGTTCGCAGTTGGATAGCCAAGGTCTTTACCTATTCCACGACCTTTGACGATCTCCCCAGATAAGGTGAAGGGATGCTGAAGGTACATATTGGCTCTTTCTACCCTTCCTTCCTGAAGGGCTTTCCTGATCTTGGTAGAACTCACCGCGACCTGTTCCACATCCTGCTGACTGATCTCCTCTACTTCAAAACCAAATTCCTCCCCGAATTTTCTGAGATCGTTGATATCTGCGGTTCGGTTTCGGCCAAAGCGGTGATCATAACCAATAATGATCTTTTTTGCCTTAAGCCTGTTCACCAGGATATCGCGCACGAACTCAAGAGCGGTAAGCCTTGAAAAATTATGGGTGAATGGATGAATTACCAGGTGGTCTATCCCGGTTTGCTCCAGCAACTGTTTTCTTTCTTCAATAGTATTGATGAGCTCGATACCGCTTTCTTTTTGCAACACCATTCTTGGGTGCGGAAAAAAGGTGAGGACTACCGAGTCCAGGTTGTTGGCACTGGCAGAATTTACAAGGCGTTCGATGATCGTTCGGTGACCGGCGTGAACCCCGTCAAAAGTTCCAATGGTCACAACGGTTTGACGATCACTAATAAATGAGTTGGCTCCTTTATGCTGTTTCAAATTCTGCTATTTTCCGTTAAATGCGTTCATGGTATTGGATACTCCGGCGGTTCCGAAAGACAGGATCAATTCGGCAGATTTCTTTAAACGTTCCGGCAGTTTTTCCTGTTCGCGTTCGTCCCATTCTCCCAGGACATAATCTACCTGCTGCCCTTTGGAAAACTCATCGCTGATGCCAAACCTGAATCGGTTATATTTCGTGGTATTCAATTGTGCCTGCACGTCCTTCAGCCCGTTATGACCACCATCGCTACCCTTGGTTTTCAACCTCAGGGTTCCGAAAGGCAGGTTAAGGTCATCGGTAACGACCAGAAGATTGTCGTGCTGAATCTTTTCCTTCTGCATCCAGTAATTCACGGCCTTGCCGCTAAGATTCATATAGGTGCTGGGCTTCAGAAGAATAAATGTTCGGCCTTTGTGTTTAAAACTAGCGACATCGCCCAGTTTCTGGGTTTCGAAGTTTACCTCTTTTTCAGCAGCCAGTTCATCGAGGATCTTAAACCCGATATTGTGCCTGGTATTTTCATATTTCGGCCCGATATTCCCAAGGCCTACGATCAAAAATTTCTTCATGGGATCTATTTTCTCCCCGGTCTCTTTTTTTCCTAAAATCCTTCCAAAGAAAGAAAGCATCCAAATTCGTTTTGGTAAAGATAAAATTAATCAGATACTTTAAATGAGAAAAATATTACGGGATTCATAAATCGATACAAACAAAAAAGCATTCCCAAAAGGAATGCTTTTCTTTATTTATCAAAGATGGATACTAGTTATCTTCTCCTTCTTTTACTGCAGCCTGGTCATCAACCTCGGTTGCTGGTACCTCATCTGCTGCTACTTCATCTTCATCCTCATCGTCTTCTAGATCTTCAACGATATTACGTGAAGTTCTAACCTGACAAATTACAGTGTTATCTGGATGCTGAATTTTGTAATCTTCGCTAGCTACTGCAGTTACGTATAACTTCTGACCAATTTTAAGCTTGGTTACATTAGCTACGATATAATCTGGAAGATCTCCTGGTAAACCTCTTACCTTAAGACGACGAAGGTTGTAACGAAGTACACCACCGTTCTTAACCCCTCTTGCAACACCTTCAGTGTGGATTGGGATTTCCATGGTAATTGGTCTGTCCTCGAAGATCTGGTAGAAGTCTATGTGCATGATCGCATCACTTACAGGATGGAACTGGATATCCTGAAGGATCGCGTCGTAAGACTCACCACTACCTAATTTGATTTTTACAGTATGTACGTCTGCTGTGTACACAAGATTCTGGAATGCGATTTCCTCAGCTGCAAAGTGTAGTGGATCACCTTCTACCCCGTACAATACGCAAGGAACCTGTCCAGCATTACGTAGAGCCTTCGTTGCCTTCTTGCCTACGCTTTCTCTTTTAGATCCGTTGATCGTAATTGATTTCATTTGTAATAGATATTAAATTGAACAAATGTCGTCAAGTTCTTCGTGAACCGCCTTCATTTGCTTAAAAATTTTGTGGCTGCAAAAGTAAGCCTTTTTATTAATCTTTAAAACACTGAAGTTGAAAAAGTTCGGTGATTTCCAGGATTTAGCTGAAAGTAAAGCCGTTTTTGTATTTTGATGACTTCTGAAGCAGAAAAATAAACCAAAAGCCTGTTCCGAAAAAAAGCTATAAATCACTATTTAGCAGTTGATTAAAATATTTTGACCTGAAAAATGCGTAAATTGAAAAGAAATGAAAGGGGGAACATCAGGAACCAACTAAAATGACTAACTATCCAGACAACACCACTCCAACCAAACGAATTGCTGCCATAGACCTTGGTACTAATTCTTTCCATGCGGTTCTCGTAGACATCTATGCCGATGGCAGTTTTCGCACCATAGACAAACTCAAGGAAATGGTGATACTTGCTGAAAAAGGCATGGATCATCAACTTAGCGAAGATGCTATGCAACGGGGAATAGATGCCCTAAAACGCATTAAATTCCTATGTGACAGCCAGGGAGTTGAGGAAATTCTTGCTTATGCCACCAGTGCCATCAGGGAAGCAAAAAATGGGGGTGATTTCATTCAGCGGGCCATTGATGAAACCGGGATCAAGGCCAGGGCGATACCGGGTAAAAAGGAAGCCGAATTGATTGGTTATGCTGTAAGACATTCGGTTCACTTGGAAGATGAACGTGTTTTAATGGTTGATATTGGTGGGGGAAGCGTGGAATTCATCCTGGGAAACAAAACGAAATTCGATTTTCTCGATAGCTTTAAAATAGGAGTGGCCAGGATGGCGGCCCAGTTCGTAGATAACGACCCGATCACGAAAACCGAAATTCAGGAACTGGAAGAGCACTTCGGCAAAACTCTTAGAGACCTGAGCAAACTAATGAAGGATCACTCAGTAAAAACCATTATAGGCTCATCTGGAACCATGGAAAATATCGCGGCAATGATCGCCAACCGGAATTCGATTAGTTCTTCTCTTACCCTCAACGAACTCGTATTCCATGATGATGAATTCATGCCCTTTTATGAATATTTCATAAAGCTCGACAGCAAAAAACGTTTAAAGGAAAAAGGCCTGGAGGAAAAACGGGTAGATATCATCAACCCGGGGATGGTTCTGTTGAAATTCCTGATAGATAATTATAATATCCAGAACGTGAAGATCTCTGAAGGTGCTTTAAGAGATGGGATGATCCTGGATTATATAAACAAACAAAAATCAAATCTTTCTTCGGCGGCCAGTTTCCCGGAACCACGGAAACGAAGCATTTATGAATTGCTGAGAAAATGCAACTGGCTCGAAGATCATTCCAGGCATGTGGCACAACTGGCGCTTCAGATCTTCGACGAATTTAAAAAAGACCTGAAATTGCTGAACGAAGACCGGGAATTGCTGGAATACGCCACGCTTTTACACGATATTGGCTATTATATCTCCCATCGAAAACACCATAAACATGCCCTTTACCTCATCAGGCATGCCGACCTAAAAGGCTTTAATGGAGATGAGATCGATATCATGGCAAATGTTGCCAGGTATCACCGCAGATCGACCCCGAAAAAAAGACATAAGCGATATCGAAAACTCAGCAAGGCTTTAAAGAACCGGGTAAAAAAACTATCAGCCATTTTAAGAGTGGCAGACGGATTGGATCGCAGTCATTACCAAAATGTTCGCGAGCTTGAGATCGAAAAGAGTTCAGAAAACATCAATTTTTATATTACCTGCATAGGAGAACCAGAACTTGAAATTTGGGGTGCCATGCGAAAAAAGGAACTTTTTGAGGAAGTTACAGGCAAAAAACTTGAGGTTTATGCCGTTGCCCAAAATGAACCAGTTGAACCGAATTCCGAATAAAAAAATCCCGCCGGTTGGCGGGATTATAATTTTTTACATGATGAATTTTGAACTGATCGAACGATTTTCATGAACGCTTTTCATAACGTCTGAAAAAAGCTCGGCACAGCTAACCACTCTTATCTTTCTGCTTTCCTGTTTCAATGGAATCGAATCGGTTACGATCAATTCCTGAAGTTTGGAATTATTGATTCGGTCGTAAGCAGCTCCAGAAAGCACCGGATGTGTACAAATTGCTCGAACGCTTATAGCTCCGCGATCCATCATAACATCGGCTGCCTTGGTTAAGGTTCCGGCAGTATCTACCATATCGTCTACCAGCACCACATTTTTCCCGGTAACATCTCCAATTAGTTCCATATGTGAGATCACATTAGCTTTCGCACGCTGCTTGTAACAGATCACCACATCGCTTTCCAGTGCCTTGGAATATGCATAGGCTCTTTTAGATCCACCCATATCTGGAGAGGCAACGGTAAGGTTATCCAGCCCAAGACTTTTCAAATAAGGAAGAAAAACCGTACTGGCATACAGATGATCTACTGGTTTCTCAAAGAATCCCTGGATCTGGTCTGCATGCAGGTCCATCGTAATGATCCTGGTTGCACCGGCAGTTTCGAGGATACTGGCGATCATTTTTGCGGCGATAGGCACACGAGGCTTGTCTTTTCTATCCTGTCTTGCCCAGCCAAAATATGGCATTACCGCGGTAATATGTCTTGCAGAAGCTCGTTTAGCCGCATCAAGCATGAGCAACATCTCCATAAGGTGATCGCTTCCAGGATGGGTAGAACCAATGATAAATACCCGTGAACCACGAACCGATTCTTCAAATGATGGTTGAAATTCTCCATCGCTATAGGTCGAGGTGATCACGTTACCGAGTTTGGTTCCAAATTTTTCGGCGATCTTTTCGGCTAGCTCCCTGCTTTGAGTACAGGTAAAGATCTTTGCTTCTGTAGTAGCGGACATGTTGTGTTGTGTTGTTTATTGTTGTGCTGCAAATTTAGGAATTTATTGATGGTAAAAAAGTATTTCAATTTGGTACTGGAAAATAATTATAGCCTCTGCACAGGATGCTGGCAAAGTATTGAATCATTTCCTAGAAATCGAGGCAAAGAAATACGCTATTTCATATTTCCCTTGAAACTGAAGAATTACTACAAGGTTGAACCGGAAACAAAAACTATTATTTGCTTAGCAGCACCTCTTTTTCACCCGCCAGAACTGCAAAATCCAGCCAGTTTTCTTCCGAAGGATAGGCACAGGTGGTGAATCCGCTATAACTGCAGGGCGGATTGTAAGCCTTATTGAAATCCAGGATGGCATATCCATTTTCATCTGTTTCAAATTCAAGATACCGGCCGGCTCCATAGGTTTCAGTTTTCGATGTCTCGTCACCGAACATGATGAAATTACCTTCCATAAAATCCAGGGTATAGATCTGGCCTTTATGTTCAAAAATAAGCTCGCCAATAAATTCGGCATTCATGCTTTGGTTCCCAACCATTCTCACATTAACGATCTTTGGGGTCTCATACCGGTTGATCCTGGCTTTAAAAATAAATTGAGGATCGAGATCATAGGTTTGGAAACCAGGAAATTTTTCAATCTCGGGATTTAACGAATCAAGGATTCGCAAAAGTTTTACTTTTTCGTGCGAGTTTATGTACCAGCTATAGTTCTGATAAGACAACACTTCTGAATGTCCGCGGTCATTAAGGGAAGCGAGCCTGAAGCGATCTATAACAGAATCGTTCTTAAGTTTTACCTCCAGTCCAGGTGAAGCAACAAACACCAATGAATCTTTTTCAAATTGCAGCTGGCCTATATGGGAAGGTGCCAGGCTGTCCCTAAGCTGAAAAACATTTTCAGCCGAAGACCCGAAACTATTGATGCCAAGCGGATCTAATTCAAATACGTCTGATATGCTCAAATAATAATCCTGTTCTTCCCTGTGTGCCTTCTGAAACTCCTGATGCTTTTCCAGGTATTCTTTGGTTATTATCAATTGTCTTTCCTGCTGGCACGAGCTCAGAAACAGCAAGGATACTATCAAAAGAATGTTGTTTTTCATTCCCGGGAATCATTTTAAACCTTAAAATTAATGTTTTCAGCTCTAAAATAAATCAAACAGCTTATTTATGAACGAACCAGAAACAAAAAAGAGGTGGCTTAAAAAAACCACCTCCCGCATTCAAATTATATAGCTATAATCATTAAAGATCGAAACGGTCGCTATTCATTACTTTGGTCCATGCCTTTACAAAGTCTTTTACAAACTTTTCCTGCGCATCGCTGGTAGCATAAACCTCAGACAAAGCCCTGAGTTCTGAATTCGAACCGAAAATGAGATCCACTCTTGTACCGGTCCATTTCACGTCCCCGGTTTTTCGATCATGACCTTCAAATACTCGCTGGTCATCAGATTTTGCTTTCCAGGTGGTATTCATGTCGAGGATATTCTTAAAGAAATCATTGCTCAGGGTTCCCGGGCGATCGGTGAAAATACCGTGTTTGGAACCATCGTGATTAGCATTCAAGGCTCTCATTCCACCAACGAGAACGGTCATTTCTGGAGCGGTAAGACCCATAAGTTGCGCACGATCTACCAGCATTTCCTCTGCAGAGGTTGAAATACTGTCCTGCCTTTTAGCGAAATTTCGGAATCCGTCGGCCTGTGGCTCAAGTGGTTCAAAAGCCTCCACATCGGTTTGTTCCTGGCTGGCATCGGTACGCCCCGGAGTAAAAGGCACGCTGATATCCATCCCAGCACTTCTCGCCGCTTTTTCAACACCAGCAGCTCCTCCAAGCACGATAAGATCGGCCATGGAAACTTTTTTGTTTCCAGACTGTGAATCATTGAAATCGTTTTTGATCTCTTCCAGCTTTTGAAGCACTTTCTGCAATTGCGGGGGATTGTTCACTTCCCAGTGTCTCTGAGGTTCCAGCCTGATACGTGCTCCGTTGGCACCCCCACGTTTGTCGGAATTTCTAAAAGTAGAAGCCGAAGCCCATGCAGTGGTCACCAGTTCCGAAACGTTTAGACCGGAATCCAGGATCTTTCCTTTTAAAGTGGAAATATCGTCCTCGTTGATGAGTTCATGATCTACTGCCGGAACAGGATCCTGCCAGATCAGTTCTTCCTCCGGAACTTCAGGACCTAAATATCTTGAAATTGGCCCCATATCACGGTGAGTTAATTTATACCATGCCCTGGCAAAGGCATCGGCAAACTCATCGGGATTCTCATAAAAATGTCTCGAGATCTTTTCATATTCAGGATCCATTTTCAGAGAAAGATCGGTTGTAAGCATAAATGGAGCATGTTTCTTGTTCGAGTCGAATGCATCAGGAATACTTCCCGCACCGGCTCCGTCTTTAGGCTGCCACTGATAAGCACCACCCGGACCTTTTATACATTCCCAATCGTATTTGAACAGATTGTCGAAAAAATGATTGCTCCATTTAGTTGGAGATTGTGTCCAGGCACCTTCGATACCACTGGTAATGGTATTTTCGGCATTACCGCTATTAAAGGTATTTTTCCAACCCAGTCCCATTTCCTCGATGCCTGCACCTGCTGGCTCCACATCTACATATTTTTCAGGATCGGCGGCGCCATGGGTTTTTCCGAAGGTATGCCCGCCGGCGATAAGCGCTACGGTTTCGTAATCGTTCATGGCCATTCTTCCAAAGGTTTCGCGAATATGATCGGCAGCTGCAACGGGATCAGGATTTCCGTTAGGACCTTCAGGGTTCACATAGATCAGTCCCATATGAGTTGCACCCAGCGGATTTTCCAGTTTATCTCCTGCAAAACGTTCCTTGTTCCCAAGCCATTCGCCTTCAGAACCCCAGTAGATATCTTCTTCCGGTTCCCAGATATCCTCACGGCCGCCACCAAATCCGAAGGTTTGAAGACCCATCGATTCCAGCGCACAGTTTCCGGCCAGTATCATAAGATCAGCCCAGGATATTTTGTTTCCATATTTTTGTTTAACAGGCCATAACAGAAGTCTGGCTTTATCAAGGTTTGCATTATCTGGCCAGCTGTTTAAGGGTGCGAAACGCTGGGAGCCAGACCCACCTCCACCTCGTCCATCGGCAATACGGTAAGTACCCGCACTATGCCAGGCCATCCGGATGAAAAAAGGACCATAATGTCCATAATCGGCTGGCCACCATTCCTGTGAATCTTCCATTAGCTCGAATAGATCCTGTTTTACGGCTTTCAGGTCCAGTTTTTTAAATTCTTCGGCATAATTAAAATCTTCTCCCATTGGATCTGAAAGGGAAGAATGCTGACGTAAAATTTTTAAGTTCAGTGAATTCGGCCACCAGTCCCGGTTCGAAGTTCCGCTACCTGCGGTGAATTTAGTCGCACCACCCATAAACGGGCACTTGCTCGATTCGTTCACTTCCCAGACTTTGTGGTTATCGGAATTGTTCGAATGATTGTTGTTTGACATTTTTGGAAAGTTTTAATTAATAACATTTTAAAGTTATAATAATTTAATCTTATAACATTTAAATTTTCATCATTAAAAACTATGGATTTTAGGAAAAACTTATAGCTAAAGGAAACTTAAAATTCAGCGGTTATTTCAAATTAAAATAGAAGAATCCCTCTCATGATTTCCAGGAGGTCTTTTTCGAGCAGGATGTTTTTTCAGTAAGGATCAACTTTCCTTTTCGCTGCTCCCATCATCCTCACTTGGGTCAAGCTCTGTTTTGGTTTTGGTTTCGGCCGGCTTATCCCTGTGTTCTATTGGCACCTTAACCTCGGGTACGCTGGTATCCCTCATATCTGGTCCCCGGGAATCTTCAGGCTCTTCCTTGTCCTTAACACCAGGCATACTTTTGATATAGATATCGCGCTGTGGGAATGGAATATGAATATTAGCCTCTTTGAATGCATTATAAATATCTATAGAAACATCGCTTCTCGCCTGTAACCAGTTTTCATAATGCACCCAAAACCGAAGTGTGAAATTCAGGGAGCTTTCCCCAAAATTAAGAAAAAGTGCCTGCGGTGGAGGATCTGGCAGTGTGTTTTTATGATCTTTGGCAACTGTATAAAGGATCTTCAATACCTTATTAGGATCTGAACCATAAGTAGTCCCCACAAATACCTCCACACGTTTAGTATTGTTGGAAAGGGTCCAGTTGATAAGATCGTTTGAAATAAGATTATTATTGGGAACGATCACTTCGGCCCCGTCAAAAGTGGTGATATTGGACGAGCGGATTCCTATTCGATTAACGGTTCCCAGCAAATTATCAACTTCAACCGTATCTCCCTTTAGAATAGGTCTTTCAAATACGAGTATCAATCCCGAAATAAAATTTGAAATTACAGTTTGAAGCCCAAATCCAATACCAAGGCCCAGGGCACCGGCCATCAAATTAAATTCACTAAGGTTGATTCCCAGGGATGACAATGCAAAGACAATCCCAAAAGCGATCACCAGATACCTGATCACTATCGAAACCGCCGTAGGAACTCCTTTGGGTAATTTCAAAAATCTTAAAAAACCATCTTCATCGTTAAAAATAAAAGCGATGATCCTGGTGATTAAAAAAGAGGAAACCAGGATCAGTAAGAAGGAGAAAACATCATTCAGGGTAAAGCTTATCTGACCTATTACATAAGGTTCGCTGAGCAACTCCCTGATAAAACCTACAATTGGTGCTAACTGGTCTATTAACCTAAGAAAGATGAGTACCCCTAAAAAGACAAGCACCACTTTTATTATTCTCAGCACTTTCTTTTCGGTCTGGTACTTTTCCTGGGGAGAATAGATGGTCTTGACCTTGTAATGCCTGTGAATGATACTTAAAAAGACCGAATTCAAGGTCATTAAAAGTGCTAATAACCATATAAGGAGGGGCCCGCTGCGCGTAAAGATCTTAAGTATAAAATCGGCCAGGTTCACATATCCTGCCAAAACAGCTATCATGGCGATGAACACGAACGCATAAATCACAGGCACCAACTTCAAAAGGATACTGGTGAATTTATTCCTGGCTTCTTTAAAAGTCTGAAAATAAGGCCTGGTGTAAAAGTAAATCACCATAATAACGAAGACCGATTCCAACAAAAGAAAGATCCTGTACTGCTCGGCATTGAACCAGACATGACTTTTTAGTGAATTCAGCACAAAGATTATTATGGCAAAATATACCAGGCTCTTATAGCGTTCGCCCATCAATATCCATACGATAGGAATCGAACAAACCAGCAACAACAAACTGGAAATATCCAGAAACAGCTTGGGTACCGGTACAAAGAAATACCTTGCCAGCAGCAGAGACAGCAGGCAGATCACTACTACATGATGCCTTGTTAGGACCTTTCGTGAATCTATAAGATCCAAATCCTCCTCTACATCGGGATATTTCTTAAAGGCTCTTTTACAGTAGTAGACAAAACCAATGATCAAACCAACCAGGAGCAGGAATAAAGGAAGTGAATTTTTGCTTCGGTTCAGGAACCTAAGGACCTCCACCCTGGTAATCTCCAGGGAGTTCATGTTCTCATTTCGCGAGGGCGTTGCCAGACCGCGAAATCCTGTTTCCCATACCGGTGGAATTCGCTGGTGAAATAACCCGTACATCTCAGACCTTTTCAGCGCCATAAGGTCTTCTATAACTTCACTTGCCTGGTTGATTTCCTGGTTGATGTTGGTTTCGAGGATCAACAGCTCATTATTTCTTTTTTCAATAGCTATTCTAAGCTCTACGATTTGGTTAAGGGTTTCCCGGATATTGTCTACCAGTTCAATTGGTAACTCTTCTGCCAATGCATTTTCATAATTGAGTTCCCATGTTTTTTCCCTAAGCCTAAGCCTGTCAAGAATTATGGAATTCCTTCTTTCCAGCTCGTTGGTGCTGGTTTCCCATTCACCGAGGTACTTTTTGAATCCCTGCCATTTGATAATGACATTATCCACCTTTTCCCGATTTGGGTTAGCGGTAAAAAATCGATCTACCTCAATTTTTTGCTGGTCCAGGAATCGTTCATAAAAAGGGAACAAAGAATCGATATTGCTAATATTGAGGTCTAATCTTTTTTCAATAGAACGAACCTCTTCTTTCGTGGTTTCAATCTCACGAACTATTTGGTCTAGTGGAGTTGCCTGCACTTCTTCAACAGGAATACTGTCCTGCTCAACTTCTTCAACTTCTGGCTCCAGTATCTGAACCTGGGCATGGGTTAGTAGAGGTAATACCATCAATACCAGGCTCAACAAGAAATAATTTGAGGAAGGAAGGCTTCTGAACATAAAATAGTAGCTACAGTCTTTCCTAGCTAATATACTATTTTTAGATTTCTGATTAAGAGTGAGTTGAAGGCAAAATTCAGCAGAAAGCAAACAATGCTGCCCTGGCAGAACCTGATAAGTATAAATTCCTAATTTGCAGGAACAATATTATAATTAAAGCGAAGATGACAATAGAGGAGAAAATCATTGAAAAACTGGGATTGCAATTACATCCCGAAGCTGGATATTTTAAGGAAACTTACCGGAGTAAGGGTGAAATTAATCCAGGTTCCGCCTACAATGGAACCCGGAATTACAGCACCTGTATCTATTTCCTGCTCACCTCGGGTATGTTTTCGGCATTTCACCGTATCAAACAGGATGAGATCTGGCATTTTTATGAGGGTTCTAACATCGATCTGCATATAATTTCTGAAACCGGCCAGCACAGTTCCAAACTTATAGGCAGGGACCTTTTTAAGGGAGAATCGCCGCAGGTGGTCGTGCCAGGTGGCAGCTGGTTCGCTGCAGAAGTAACTACACCTAACTCATTCGCCCTGGTAGGTTGCACTGTGGCTCCCGGCTTCGACTTTTCAGATTTTGAACTGGCCCAGAGAAACGAACTAACCTCAGCATTTCCACAACACCGGGACCTGATAGCAAGATTTACGCGCTAATTCAGTCGTTCTCATCCTGAAAAATATCTTCGATCTTCCGGTTAAAAAGCCGCGCTAATTTGAAGGCAAGTGGCAAACTGGGATCAAATTTCCCTTTTTCAATCGCATTGATAGTTTGCCTCGAAACCCCTGTCTCATCGGCTAGCTGAGCCTGGGTCATATCATTTTCTGCGCGCAGTACCTTGAGTTTGTTTTTCATTTGTACCTGGCATTAATGATTAATATAGAAACCAGATAGGTTAGACCCATCAAAATTATTAGATGAGATATTTCTGCGTTAAAAGCGATAATATTGGTCACGTCCATGGTAGAGTACGTGATACCCGCGACCAAAGCAACTCCAAGGCAAATTCCCATGGCTTCCAGGTGAATTTTGCGCTGCAATTCATCCAGGCCGTTCAAATATCTCACATTGGCCAGGATCATTCCAATACCTATAAGGGTGTTAACAATAAGAAGCACCAGGCTAATTGTTGTATTCTCGTTCCAGATCAAAGCATGGCCAAAAGTAACGAGAGCCAGACTAAAAACCCACAATAAGGTCCATGCGCCAAGGTTGCGGGTATTTTTTTTATTCTTGTTTTTGAAAAATTGTTCTTCTTTCATTTATGTAAAGTTTATCCGATTTAAAGTAAAGTTAACTTTACACAAAGATAGCTAAAAAATGTAAATGTCAAGTTTTATTTACATTTTATTGTTTCCCATTTAAATAAATAGAATAAATATCCCGGAGATTTTATTGATCATCCAGCTGAACAGCCTGGGTAGAAGCGCCCAGTTCCCTGAGGGTTTTGCCTATTTGTTCGGTCATTTCAGGTGGGCCGCAAACATAAAACTGAGCATCAAAATCCTCTACATGATCAAGAAGAAAATCCTTATCGATATACGAATTTACATGGTTGGTATCTTCCTGGTCTGTGATCACGTAAGTCACCCTGTCACCCAACATGGCATCCAGCTCATCTTTCAGGATGATATCCTTATCGGTCTTGTTCGAGAAAAAGAGTGTGCTCTTGATATCCTGCCCATCCATTTTAAGATCTCTCAGGATGGCAAGGTATGGGGTGATACCAGCACCACCGGCAATTATATATCCGGGTCCCTTGTATTCAATCGCTCCCCAGGTATCTCTGATGATCAATTCATCACCTGGTTTTAACTTGGCCATTTGCTCCGTAACCCCATCATGATCTGGATAGATTTTTATGGTGAATTCAAGGAATGGATCCTGCCCCAGACTTGTAAAGCTAAATGGCCTTTTTTCATCCTTCCACTTCTCACTATTAATGGAAACCTCGGTGGCCTGCCCGGGAGTGAAAGTGTAATTATCAGGTTTTTCGGTTCGGAATCTCTTTACATTGTGAGTAATATCCCCCACCGACTGAATTTTGACTATATGTTCCATTTTTTTATTTTGAATTTAATTTTTTTCTGCTGAAGCGATCCTGACAAAAAGCCTGAATTTCAAAACTTTAACCTTCTCTAAACATTTAGATTTGAATTTTAAGGAAGCCTTATTAAATGTTGGGGCTGTTTGGTTTAAAACCGAAAGATCCAGCTTCAGTAAAATCAGGCAATTTTCAATCCCGGTTGGCAAATCCCATAATCCTTGTAGTTCCCGGGTTTGTATGTCTCTCTATTTCAGAATTCACCTCAGCTCCCAGCAGCACCATAAATGAGAACAGGAAGAACCATAACAAAAGAATGATCACTGCCGCAAAACTTCCGTAGGCTTCACCATAGGTTCCGAAGTTTTCTACATACCAGCTGAATAGTAAGGATCCAGCCAGCCAAAGAATAGTAGCCAGGATCGTTCCGAATGAGAACCATCTAAATTTCGGGCTTTTACGGCAGGGAGCCAGGCGGTAGATCGCAGCCATAAAGAAAGTAAGCAACATTCCCATGATCACCCATCTTAAAAAACCGATCAATTCCTTCCAAAAGCCGGGCAATTCCAGTTTGTCTATAAGTCCTGGAAAAACGATCACAAGTGCCACACCAATGATTCCCAGTATCACCGTGCCCAGCGTAAAAGCAAGAGTGAGGATGGTCTTTTTTAAAAATCCACGAGTATTTTTGAGGTTATAAGCTATATTCACACCTTCAAATATGGCCGAAGTACCTTTATTGGCGCTCCAGATACTAAGAAGTATACTTATAACAAGGCTCCAGCCCAGCGTTTCCTGGGATTGCTGTAAGGAAGAATTGATCACCTGTTTGATGATCCCATATACCTCGGCTGGCATTGCCGCCGAAATTCCTGAGAGATGTTCCTGTATACTGGCCGGGTCAAAGGCAAGACTATAGATGGCAAGAAGGGCGGCTATGGCTGGAAAAATTGCCAGAAAGAAATAGAATGCTACCCCTGCCGATACGATCTGGACATGATCTGTCTTCAATTGTTTTAAAACACCCTTCCCAATTTGCTTCCAGGGTTTGGCAGAAAAACCAGGGGCTTTTGATCGCTTTTTATAACTGAATGTCTTTTGAATTTGCTCTTCCATCTTCCCGCTCAGTTGCAATTGCAGTTTCCTTTAATTTACTGAGATTATGGGGTATACCGAAGCCTTTTGC
The DNA here is from genome assembly GCF_022570735.2 of Christiangramia oceanisediminis. Classification (GTDB taxonomy): domain Bacteria; phylum Bacteroidota; class Bacteroidia; order Flavobacteriales; family Flavobacteriaceae; genus Christiangramia; species Christiangramia oceanisediminis. The sequence goes on from NZ_JANCNS010000001.1 coordinate 809,287, forward strand.
GATAAATTAACAATAAGATCTGCCCTGAAACGGTCTTTATTTAGCCGTTTCCTGATCTTTTAAAAGTTCTTCAATCTTATTCATGAGATCCTCGATCTCAAAAGGTTTTGAGATGAAATCATTAGCCCCGGCCTGGTTACAGATCTCCCTTGCCTTGTGCAGGGCAGACATCATTAACACCGGCATTTGCCGCATGATCTTTTCATCACTATTTCTTAAATCCACACACACATCGCTACCGTTGATACCTGAAATCAACAGGTCTAACAACACCAGGTCTATCTTTTCTTTACGGATGATCTTATGCACCATTTCCGGTTTCTCGGTCACAAAAACTTTATAACCATTAAACTCGAGCAAAACCTTCAACATTTCTCCAATTCCAGAGTCATCATCAACAACCAGAATCTTTCTCTCGTTACTCATCAAACTAATTATTTTCTGAAGCTATTTTTAATGTAAATGTAAATTCTGAACCTTCTCCTTTTTCACTTTTAACTGCAATTGAGCCATTATGCCTTTTGATGATCTCCTTGGCAAGATACAGTCCAATCCCGAAGCCCGAATAAGTTTCTTCATTTTTTCCGTCCACGCGGTAAAAACGTTTAAAGATCTTTTTTTGATTCTTCTTTGAAATCCCAATCCCATGGTCCTTCACACTTACCGAAACCTGGTCCTCGCCCGATTTGTAAACCCTGATATCGACTTCCTGGCTGTTAGGCGAATATTTAATCGCATTGGTCACCAAATTGATAAGAACCTGGCCAATCCTGTCCTTATCGCCATAAACCTCAAAGTCCACTTCTTCCTGGATGGAAATCTTATACTGGGTATTAGTATACCTGATGTCCTGAACAGTCTCTTTTACCAGGTTATTAAGCCGGAACCTTTCCTTTTGAAGTTCAAGTTTGTTCTTTTCGATCCTGGAAAGATCAAGCATTTCAGAAATGAGCCTGGTAAGGCGAACGATCTGGTGATCTATTCGCTCCAGGGAAGTTTGAAGCGGAATCCCTAAGTTGTCGACTCCTTCATTTCGTTTTAAAAGGCTCAACAGCAGCTGCACATATCCCTTAATAGAGGTTACTGGTGTCTTTAACTCATGACTTACCATTTTAAGGAAATCTTCCTTCCGCTTTTCTTCAGCTTTTAATTTCTGAATCTCGGTGGCGGTGAATATCCACATTTGAATCTGGCCCTTTTCATCGGCGATCGCCTCGGCACGGCTTAGATGCCAGTTATATTTCTTCTTATTGTTCAGGAAACGAAATTCCATCTCGAAATCTTCACCCGTGCGGTGAGAAGTATTCCATTTCTCTGCAAATTCCTCCTTATCTGAAGGATGAATAAAATCAAACCAACCCTTACTGATTAGGTCATCACTGGAAAGACCTGTGTATTCCAGCCACCCCTGGTTAAAATAAGTGAAATTCCCTGCGGCATCGGTACTTGCGATCTTTTCAGGCATCATATCGGCCATCAAACGGAAGCGGGCTTCGCTTTCTTTTATCTTTTCCTTGGATTTTTTCATTTCGGTGACATCTACGGCCATGTTTAAAATTCCGTAAATCTCTCCGCTTTCGTTCCGAAGGGCTTTATATGTATAATTAAAATAATTGGTCTGTAATTTCCCGTCTATCATCAGGCTGGCGGGATCTTCCTTCCCCCAGTACATTTTACCGGTTGAATACACCTGCTGTAACAAATCATGAAATGGCTGTCCTTCCAGTTCAGGAAGCGCCTCATGTAAAGTAGTACCGATTACCGAATGATCTTTTCCCCAAAGCTGGATCATAGCATCGTTTGCCATAGAGATCCTCATTTCCTCACCCGTATAAAGGGCGGTCGCGACGGTAGCTTCCTCGATAATCGATCTAATTCGATGTTCCTTTTCGTTTACGAGCTGTTCCTTCAGCTTTTCTTCATGAATATCGATCACGGTTCCCACCATGCCTTCATATTCGCCTTCTGAACTGAACTTTAAACTTCCGCTATCGCGAACCCATCGATAATCTCCATTTTTGTTCCGTAACCTGAAATTGGCCTGAAATTCCTTTTTTTCAGCATTGGCTGTTTTAAAACTCTGTTCTACCTCGCTCCGGTCTTCAGGGTGAACCGCATCGAGCCATCCCAAATTCTTTATATCATTCAAAGTTTGGCCCGTATATTCAAACCATTTTTTATTCAGGTAATAATTTTCACCATCAGCCTTGGAAATCCATAGGATGGCAGGGACGGCATCAACTAGATCCTGAAGTTCCTGTTCGCTCTTTTCGAGCTTATGCCTGGATTCAACTTTTTCGGTTACATCGAGGGCATGCACAAAAATACCGGTGACAGAACCTTGAGAGTTCTTAATAGGTTGGTATACAAAGTCAATATAAGCCTGTTTTGAACCCTGTTCAGGATCCTGTAGAGTGACCAGCATTTCATTTCCTCTGGAGGCTTCACCAGACTGGTAAACATTATCCAGCATTTCATAAAAACCCTGCCCTTCAATATCAGGTAAGGCCTGCCGAACTGTTTTGCCTATAATATCCCGGTGACCTATTAAGCGATAATAATTGTCATTGGCCATTTCAAAGACATGCTCAGGGCCGGTAAGGAGACAGATCATTGCCGGAGCCTGGGAAAAGATGTCATCAAACCTCTCTACATGTTCATTCTTTTCCTCCTGGGTCCTGGAATCGATTCCGCGTTTAAATGAAATAAGAATAAGACCAGATTGGGCTTTTTCCAGTTCCAGGTAATTTGCATTCACCAGGTAGTTGCCACTCGAATCCCCGGAATCGCTCAATTTAAGCGGAAGATCTTCTAAAGCTTTTGTTGGCAGGTTGTTGGAGATCGCCTTTCGCAAGGCCACAAAATCTCTTGACTTCGAATTCCAGTTTTCAATAAATTCCGCAGTAGAATTCAGGCTGAAAACGTCTAAAAATGCGGGATTGGAATTAACATAATTAAGATCTGAATCCAAAATAAGCAAAGGCTCTCTAATCGTCTTAGTTATATTCGAAGCAGTATTTATCAAAGTATCTTCTGTAATATTTTGATGGGAAGAATGGCCAGGTATTTTGCTCATAATTTTAGATCTCCGGTGAAAAATTTTCAATCCCAGATGGCCTGCTAAAATACATTAAATATTAACATTCTAAAACTATACGTAGCAATGTAAAGAACTCAATACCTGTTTTTTTGAACACAATTACAGATCGAGAATCACCAGTAAAACCAGCAGTCTTCGCCCGCCTAATTATTGATCTCTTTCATGATCTCAGAAAATATCTCAAAGGACCTGATCCTGGCCTCCTGATCGTAAATATGGGAAGCAACGATCACCTCATCGACTCCGGTTTGTTTCAGAAAGTGGGCCGTTCTGGTTTTCACCGTCTCATGATCGCCAACAAAGGCATATTTCAGCATTCGCTGTAAGCTAGGGTTATCCCTGAGCTCCCTTAGTTCGTCATTCATTTCAACCGGTTTCTGGAGATAATCAAGGTTGCCGGTAAGAACTCCTACCATCATTTTAAGCGAACTGGTTGAAAGGCGTTCAGCTTCCTCGATCGTATCGGCCGCAGTGACATTAATTCCCGCTATACTGTATGGTTCCTGAAGAAATTCTGAAGGCTGAAATTTACGGTAATAGATCTCCATGGCATCAAACAGCTGAGCAGGCGCAAAGTGGCTGGCAAAAACATAAGGCAGGCCTTTCTCTGCAGCTACATGGGCACTGTCTGTACTGGAACCTAATACATAAATGGGAACTTCCACCCCTTCGGCTACGGTCGCCCTAACTTTGGTGGAATTAAGCTTGTTGCTGAAGTACTTTTGAATTTCATCGATTTCATGCGGAAATTTAAAAACCGAGTTCATCCGGTCACTTCGAATAGCATGGGCGGTCACCTGGTCGGTTCCCGGGGCTCTTCCAAGACCCATATCTATTCTCCCGGGATACAGTGAACCCAGAGTTCCAAACTGTTCGGCAACGATAAGTGGTGAATGGTTAGGCAGCATGATTCCGCCAGAACCAATCCTAATATGATTTGTTTTTGACGCAACATGGCTCATGAGAACGGTGGTGGCCGAACTGGCAATGCTTACCATATTGTGGTGTTCAGCCAGCCAAAAGCGTTTATAACCCAAATCTTCAGCCTTCCGGGCTAGTTCAACCGTATTTTCAAAAACCTGGGTGTGGGGAATATCCTGTCCTACCACAGCCAGTTCGAGTACAGAATAGTCTATTTGTTTAGTATGAGGCATCTTTTCAAAAATTAAAAAGCCGGCATTGCTGCTGGCCGGGAATTGGTCTATTAGGTATCTAATTCCTTACTGCTGATTGAAAACTTCCTGTAAAAATAAAAAAGCCTGAATTTCTTTAGCCTTATAAGTATACTGTACTCGAGAAGAAAGCATCTGAAATTCGTATTGTCGCTGATCAACCGGCAAAACTGGAGTGCGGCTGAATGTTTTAAATCGAACATAGGTTTAAAAATGGAACTACACCTTATATTTTACAAATCCTTTAATACAGTAAACCTTAACGTTTTAGTATATTGAATCAAAACTATAAACGAAATGAAAAAACTGATCAATCTTTTCGCGCTACTAATCTTAATTGCAGGATGCGGAAACGGTAACGACAAAGAACTCTCTGAACAATTTGATAAACTGGACCGTCAACACGACAGTTTAACCCAGGTTCATTCAAATTTTAAAGCAACTCATAATGAGATGTCAAAAAAGTTTGGGGATCTCAATCAAAAACTGGAATCCATGGAAGTCCAGGATTCCACGATATTTGAAGATATAGCAAAACACAGTACTATACTGGAACAACATGATGCTATCATTAAAAGTCATGATGAAATCATCGAAGGCCACGAAGAAATGAAAGCAAGCTTTAATGAGAAGTCAGAGGCCGAAAAAAAAGCTCAAATTGATGAAATGATCCAAACTCACAACATGCTGATGCAGGAACATCAAAGCATGGAAGAAGATCATAACATGATGGAAAAAGAGCATGAAGCGATCATAGCAAAACTGGATAGTACCGGCACAACGGAGTAGTTTCTGGTATTTTAAAAATAATAAAGCCGCTGATCACATGGACTAGCGGCTTTTTTTATGTCCTGGTTAAGAGTTTAGAACAGCCGGTGTCTTTTTCCAAAAGCAAAATAAAAAATCGGAAATCAATTGGTGAAATTTTAAATAATCAAACCTCTTCAAAATATTTTCCTACCCGTTCTCCCGTAAAATTTTAGAGACCTGGATCTATGCTTTGGAAGTTACGGGAAATACCAAATAAAAAACCTGTAAAAGTCCATTTTAGGAAATTTACAGGTTTTTAAAGTACTCGAGGTGGGAATCGAACCCAGCAACTTATAAAAAACTAAAATAGCTAAAAGCAACTGTATTTAGGGATTTCAAGATATATCTAATTATTAATTTGCTTTAAGTTTATATATTTTATTGTTACTTTGTTACTCCTTTGTTACTAAAAACTATGGCAGTACAATTAAGAGAGAAGAAACTTAAAAACGGTAAGAGTTTTTACCTGGACATTTATCACAATGGATCAAGATCATATAAGTTTCTTGGTATAAAGGTAATAACAAAAGGACCAAAAAAAGATTCTCCTATCCAGAGAAAGGAGAAAATTAGAATTGCCGAGGAAAGAGCTGCACAGGAGCAGATCAGATTGATAAGTAAAGGCACCACCTACACCCCTGAACATTTACGAGATATTACCTTTTCCGATTTTGCTGAACATTTTATTAATAACTATTCAAAAAGAGATATACGAATCTTAGAAGGTTCAATTAAAAAATTTAAGGAGTTTACTTCATCTAGTACACTTAGAATGTCAGATATCACACCTGATTTAATGGAGCAGTTCAAGGAGTATCTACTATCTTGTGAAAGTCTCTCAGGAGAAACACCCCATAATTATTTCACTCGATTCAAAAAGGTGTTGAGAAGTGCTAAAATCAAAGGAGTAATCCAGGAACTACCTACGAAGGATATTGTTTTCAAAAACCCGAATAAAGAAGAAAACCTTCGAAAAGAAATTCTCGATATAGATGAATTGAGAATTCTAGCCAATACTCGGTGCGGTAATGATGAAGTTAAAAAAGCATATTTATTCGCTTCATTTACAGGGCTTGGCCTAGCCGAGATCAGAGTTCTTAAATGGAAGAACATTAGAAAAGGTCGCTTAATAACAAAAAGAAATAAGACTGGTTCTCCTATTAATAATCACCTGAGTAAGTCCACTTTAAATATTTTAGGAGAACCCGGTGAAAAAGATAAATTTGTTTTCAATCTTCAAAATATTAGTGATACAGCTGTAAATAAGAATTTAAAAAACTGGGTTAAAAGAGCTGAGATTGATAAAAAGATTACTTTCTATTGTGCCAGGCATAGCTTTGCCTGCCTGCTTTTATTGAATGGGGCCAATCTGAAAAGCGTTGCGGACGCTATGGGCCACTCGACAACTAAAACCACCCTCAAGTATCTTAATCATGTAGAGCGTCTGAAAGATGAAGCCATTAATAACCTACCAAGTCTCGAAATATGAAATATAATCGATCAAAACATGAAAATTTTCCTGGAAAAAGTATAGGTTTTTCTCCGGACGCTCTATTTCCTATTAAATCAGAAATTAAGCATGAAGCAATAGAAATAATATTTAAATATTCAGATTTTTTGACCTTCAATTACTATACTGAAGTTTATTTTCCAGGACTTTTATTTGAAAAAAATCTAAACACCCCAGAAGATAACTATTCAAAAACTACTCAAACTTTAATAGAAAATGAAATCTTATTTATAAATACCTATTTGGAGATTATTAGGAAAATATTTAGACAATTTAATTTTAGTGAGGATTATCGAGATTTAACCACTTATGTAAACCAAGGAAAATTAAGTTCTGAAGATAATTTATTCCTTGAAGTTTTAAAAGAAGAGGATCTTGAATTAGAAGATTTAAGACCAATTATTTCTCATTGGCTTTCAGGCAAATTCAATTTCGAATTACTATATGTTTGCTCCGTAATTTATTTAGAGATAACAAAGATTTTTAATTTCCTAATATCGAAAGTTCCATCTTCTACTACTAATGGAAAAAAAGTTCAAACTTTTTCCAACTTGAAAGAGAAAGTTCATGAAAATGAAAATCAACCTCATACTAATGATTCTCTAAAATGGAATGATAAGGAATTCTCGAGGTTAACTCCAATCTATAGAGATCTGGAATATAATGGATTCCTTGATTGTGGTTTAGTGAACTTTAAGAAGCTATTTAGCGAGACCGTTGATTTTACTCCAGTTGAATGGTTAAAAGAGAAAAGAGCCCTCGCTTATTTTTATGGCTTGATAGTACACACTGGATTGATACGCAAACCACGACCAATGTGGGACAAGTTACCTGAACTATTTACTTCTGCGATAGAAATAAAACCAAAATCTGCTAAAACAGAATGGAGCAGACGGAATAAAGGGGAAGGAAATTCCGAATTATTTAGTCTGATGGAATCCATTGTTAATAAGCCCTAGACAGCTATTAATGTTAACTCTCGTGTTTACTGGTAAACGTCAGTAAACAAATCTCCTACTTGCTATAAGATACTTTTGATATATCGTTAAAAGCTAGCGATACCTCGCGCAAGGATATTTTAAAAACAATATCAACAGTTATGTCAAAAGATATTTATTTACCGCAAAATGTTTCCGATCAACTTTACTTTCTGAAACCTATTTTAACCTTTGAAGAGGCCTGCAAATATGCAGGTTTATCAAAATCATACATGTATCAGCATACTTCAGCTGGCAATATACCTTTCTATAAACCTGAAGGCAGAAAAATTTACTTCAAAAGAATTGAGCTGGAGGAATGGATGCTTAGAAATCGACAATCATCGAATGCTGAAATAAAAAGCAAAGCTGCTAAACACTCCTTAACATAAAAAAACCCGGGAGGCTGCAACCTTCCGGGTTTATTATTTATAAACTCTTTCATAAGTTTTAAAGACATGATAAATATACAAAAAACTCATGGGCAAATTCCATTTGCCAAGCTTTTTCCTATACCTGGAAATGACTATAAGCCATTAAGTAAACTATCCTTTTCAAATACTTCGGTAGAGACCAAATTCAAAACTCTAATGGAACTCAGGTTTCCAACTCATTTAAATTCTGAAAATTCAACAAACGGAAATTTCAAATTTCAACCATTTACAACTAAAAACTTGAGGAATGGAAAGAGATAGAAATAACCCTAGGATAGATTTTGCAAACTTAACAGTTACATGGATTGCAAATTGTAAATCAAAAAATTCCGAACCTATCAAACTAATGGATTCCTTAACCAGAATTAGAGATGGTGCGAGTAAAAAATTAATTTCTAAAATTAGATTGGAACAGTCAGAAAAATCCAAGACAGCATTAAAACAAAAATTACCCGCTATTTGTTTTTCTGGAGTATTAGAGCAAAGGACAAAACTAAAATACTGCACAGGCTTTGCCTGTTTAGACTTTGATAAAGTGAATGACCTTTCAGAAACCTTGAAGATCTTAAAATCTTCAGTTTTCATATTTGCATGCTGGTTATCTCCTTCCGGAAACGGGATTAAAGCTCTTGTTAGAATTCCAGTAGTCAATTCAAAAAAAACCTACAAAGAATATTATAAAGCAATAATTCAATATTTCGAGCATCTGAATCCCGACAAATCGACTAGCGATATTAATAGACTTTGTTTTGAAAGTTATGATCCTAACTTATTTATGAATTTAAATGCTTCCCTTTTCACTGAAAAAATACACATAGCTGATAAAAAGTATGATCAAAATAGAAACTGGCACCAAAACCTACCGGAAAAAGTAATTATAGAAAGACTTTTTAAATGGTGGGAAAAAAAATATGAATTTACTCCAGGAAACAGAAACCGAAGTCTATTTGCACTTGCATGTGTTCTATCAAAATATGGAGTTAACAAAACAACAACTGAGGATCTATTTACACCATTCGAAGAAGTTGATTTTGACTGGAAGGAAATTCAAAATCTAATCGATTCAGCTTATAAGAGAACGGCTTTTAACAGTAAAAACTTTAGCATATGAATAGGGATTTAAGAGATAAAGTTCAAGCTAAGGTTTTCGATATTAAATACGGGGAAGCAGAACTTTTCTGGTATGAAGTTGAAAAGATAAAAAACGGAAGGCCTACAACGGAGTATATCGTTGAGCCTACAAAACTGAAACAGTTTATCGTTAATTCCGGATTTCGCCTTCATGAAGATAAGCTTGTTTATTTAAAAAACAATATTGTAGAAATTACGACCCCAGAAAAGATTTATAAGTTTTGCTACAACTACATTAGCCAATTTCAGGAAACCAACATCGAATCAGCTTTTATTAAACAGGGAACATCTTATTTAATAAAGAATAAAGGCATTGTAACTCTATTACCAGAATTAGGAATTCCCTTGGTAAGAGATTCAATTAACATCAGTTATAAATTTTATAAAAATGGTATTGTGAAAATTGAACTAAATAAACCCCTAGAATTAATAGAATATAAAGATGCCCCTGGATTTGTTTGGAAGGATTCAATTCAGAAAAGAAACATTCATCTGCATATAGCATCCAAGAAATTAGGAGATAAAGCAATGTTTGAAAAGTTCATCGAAAATTTATCAAATGATAGCAATCATTTTAATTCTATTTGTTCGGCATTAGGCTATGCCATACACACTTTTAAAGATGCCCGTAAACCAATATGCCTGATATTCAATGATGAAGTCCAAACTGATACTTCAAAACCGCAAGGTGGGACAGGGAAAGGTCTTATTGTAAAAGGAATTTCAGAAATTGTAGGCAAAGCCGCTTATAATGGTAAAAATTCTGATTTTACCAATAACAAATTTGCTTTCCAACATGTCTGTGATTCAACTGGAATAATATTGATCGATGATGCTCCCAGAAATTTCGCTTTTGAATCACTTTTTAGTGTGCTATCTGATGATCTTCCGGTAGAAGTAAAACATCAACCAGTTAGAATAGTTCCTTTTAAAAACAGTCCAAAATTCGTAATTACAACTAATTATACGATTAAAGGTGATTCGCCAAGTTATAAGCGAAGAAGGTTCGATATATTTTTAAGAAATCACTACAGCGATACTTTTCAGCCCAACGACGAATTTGATTGCGAGTTTTTTCATGGTTGGGATGAAGAGGAATGGAATTTATTTGATCACTTTATGTTTGAATGTCTAAAAACCTACCTGGATCAAGGATTAATCCCTTATAACAGCGAATCCTTACGTCTCAAAATGTTATGCAATGAAACTTCTGTGGATTTTTATGAATTGATGGAAGAACATTTTAACCATTTGGAAGTGAAGATGCTATATCAAACTGTTAGAAATAAATTAATTAAGGAATATGGGAGCGATTATAAATATATCGATAATAATAAAAACCTAATAATAGATTGGATAAGCAGATATGCAGAATTCAAAGGTTATCAGATAGCAAAAAAACGAGCAAATAAAGGCAACACATTCATTTTCTCTAAATAATTTTCCATAAGTGCAGGAAAAAAACATTTAGTGTATCAAAATTTCGCCTATGATAGCAGTAATAACAGGGATCGTGTAGATAGTGTAGTCTTTTATGAAAAAGTAGCTATCATTTAATTATTTATTATATAGTAAATAAAAGTTCGATTTACCTACATTACCTACACTCCTAATTCAAATTCATTGGTTCTAGTTCTGATCATATTAACCATCAATTTGATCAAATAGACTTCATCTCTTTTTTCTTTGGCAAAACTAGCCAGGTCATTTCAACAAGCGGCATAAATCACGAGGTTTTTTATACGCTTTTAATGAAATGAACTGGCTTTTCTGTTATGCACGAAAAAAGAAATTTTGAAAGTCTAATTAATTCAAAACTTAAATTTTATGAAAGATCAGAATTCTACAAAACAATTGACCAATCAAGAAATCATGGAGCTAATTATGAATGACATAGAGCGAATTGATATCGGGAGATTTGACTTCATTTTTATCCCTAATAAATCCGATTTCACTAAAGCAATGACAGCTTCAATTATAGAAACCTGTAAGAAACTCAACTTAAGAGTTGTACAAGAAGTTGAAATCGAAATGCCAGACTATTTACAAAAAATGCATAAAAGAAAATCCCGATTTGGAGTAGTAGACTTCATTATCATTAATCCAAACGGAAAAGATATAACCATCGAATTAGATAGTTCCAACAAGTTATATAGTTACAAAAAATTAGAGGTTGCACAAGATCTTGGCAACGAAGCTTTCTGGATAGTATGGAAAAGAAATACTTCTGGTAAGCCTTATCGTTCTTCTTATAAGGATGATCATAGTGCCAAGAATATTAAATTAGGATTTGTAAATAAAGGTGTAAATATCATTAGACATACCTTCCATCCTACTATTAAATAATAAATAGGTATGATGCTCTTTCATTATAGAAGGAGCTTTTCCTTCACTACCGTCTAATTTATAATTATTTCATCCCATGAAACAAAAAGAAATTTATATCGATCCAAGTCTCAATTTAGAAACTCAAAAGATGGTTGAAATGTATTTTTCAATTAAAACCGTTAGTAGCATTGAAGGTTTTATTTATTCAGAAGAAGAATTTCTGAATAAGTATAAAAACACCTATTCGTTTAATGAGTTCAGAAATGCAGAATTCTATGCTGTTTATGAAGTAAATGAATGTAGGACCTGCCGACATTCATTTCAAATAATGGTACGTAATAGGAAAGAACTCTACGATTTCCTACAGACTGGTAACCTGCTATGTAATTGCTGTAAAATCTATCAATTCAATATTGCAAATACCCTAGGATTCAATTTTAGTTAATAAAACTAAGTAAATGTTGAGAAATTAAGCCCCTCTTTTATAGAGCCTTTGGAAAAATCCACTAATTTTAGGCAATACATATCTCAATTTTCTAAACACTAAAATTATGGGAATAAAGCCAGGTCCTAAAAGGATTGCTAAATCAACTGGGAAACCAGACAGGCGTCAACGTGATAATAAGAAAGTTCCAGGCAATACACCATCTTTAAAACCTCATAAGCATAAGAAAGGGGACTAAATACAATAATAAGTGTAAGTCTAAAATCGGTCAAAGCACCTCCATAATTCAGCATGTTAACTCAATCGTAAGTATTGAGTAAATGAATTATATCAATCAGCAATATTTCTGAAAACTTACCAATCTTCGATTTTTCTCTATGAAATACAAAAACAATCAGATTATTTACAGCCCTACGGATCTATCCTCTCATAGCAGTTGTAATCACCTCTCCAATTTAAACATATTGAATGTAAGAGGTGAAATTGCAGACCCGGAAGTATACACAAACCGTGTAATGTTAATGCTTAGAGAAAAGGGTGAGGAGTTTGAAGAGAATCACCTGCGAGAAATGAAGGAGCAAGGAAAGACTGTTTCTGAAATTAAAACTGATGATCCACATGCAGAACAGCATACAATTGATGCTATGAAAGCAGGTATTGAGGTTATTTACCAGGCAAGACTGAAAGAAGATGGTAAATGGAGTGGATGGGCAGATTTTTTAAAGAAGGTTAATAAACCAAGTAATTTAGGAAATTGGTCCTACGAAGTTTGGGACACCAAGCTGGCGAATGAAACAAAGGCAGGCACTATACTCCAAATTGGTCTATATTCAGAACGTTTAGCTCACATACAAGGATTATCTCCCGAATTTATGGGGGTTATAAAGCCAGAAGGCGAAGAACGCTACCGCTATGATGAACATGCTGCATATATTAGGCTTGTCAAAAGGAATCTGGAAGAAGCTATTGCTAATAATCAAGCTACCTACCCCGAACCGACCAGTCATTGTGATGTCTGTAGATGGTGGAAGCATTGCAATGCTATTAGACGAAGAGATGACCATTTGACCTTCGTTGCTGGAATTAGTAAATCCCAAATAAAGGAACTCAGTCTGCATGATGTTTCCACCTTAGAAAAATTAGCAGCTCTTGATCTACCTATTCCTTTTGATCCTTCTAAAGGTGTTAAGGAGACTTACAACAAACTTCGTGAACAGGCTCGTTTACAAAATACAAGCAGAAAAAATAATTATGAGCCTATTTATGAAACTTTAGAGATTGAGGATGACAAAGGATTGAACAAATTGCCAGAACCTTCACCAAATGATATCTATTTAGATTTTGAAGGTGACAGGATGGTTGAACCTGATGGTCTCGAGTATATGATTGGTTATGTGCATAATGGTAAATACCGCGCCTTATGGGCTAAAAATGAAAAGGAAGAAAAAAAGATTTTTGAGCAGTTCATTGACTTTGCCTCTAAGCTGAAGAAAGAAGATCCCTCACTACACATATATCATTATGCACCTTATGAGGTCACAGCTTTGAAACGATTGATGGGTAAATATGCTTCTCGCGAAAATGAAATCGACACCTTTTTAAGGTCAAATACATTTATAGATCTTTATAATATTGTGAGGCAATCTTTAATAGCAAGTGTAGAAAAATACTCGATTAAAGATTTGGAAGTTTTTTTTGGCTACGAGCGCCAAATGGATTTGCGGGAGCTCTCCTCTCAAAAATCACAACTGGAGTTACTTTTACAAACTGGTAATTTTGAGAAAATAACAATGCCTACAAAGAACGCAGTCCAACTGTATAATCAAGATGACTGCGAATCATTGGTTCGCCTTCAGGCATGGTTAGAGATTATTCGCACAAGGCTGATTGAAGAAGGTGAGAACATTACGAGACCTGAAGAAGTCAATGGTGAAGCCAGTGATAAAATCACTGAACATCAAGAGCGAATTAAGCCAATTATGGACGCTTTACTTGAAAATGTGCCTCCAATTAAGGCTGAACGAAGTGAAGTTGAGCAGGCTAATTATATTTTGGCGCATATGCTTGATTGGTATCGCAGAGAGAATAAGTCTTTCTGGTGGGAGTTTTTCCGTTTAAAAGAACTTCCTGAAGATGAACTTCTTGAAGAACGGAAAGCAATTTCTTTCCTCGAATATACAGGTAATCGAGTACCCGAAAAAAGAAGTTTTGTGGATACGTACAAATTTCCACCTCAAGAATGTGATTTGCGTGCAGGTAATAATTTAGAGGATCAAGAAAACAATAAGTTAGGTACCATTCATGAGATTGACCTTGATGAAAACATTCTTACAATTAAAAAAGGACCATCTAAACTGGACCTGCCACACCCAACTTCAGTTATGAGTTTGGAAAATGTCAATTCCAAAACCAAAGAAGAAGCTATTATTAGGTTAGCGGAATGGGTAGTAGCTAATGGTATGGATAGCGATAATGAAACATACAAAGCAGCAAGACAATTACTCATGAATGCTGCTCCGAGTTTATCAGAGGAAAGGGTTAAAAAAGGAGATACTTTGCAGCAGACCCTTGACTTTGCATCCAAACTAAATAAAAGCTATTTACCAGTTCAAGGCCCACCTGGTGCGGGCAAAAGTTTTACCGGCAGTCACCTTATCGTTCGTTTGGTTAAGCAAGGAAAGAAAATAGGCATTACCGCCCTTAGCCATAAGGTTATTACCAATTTGCTAAATAAAATTTGGGAAGTAGCTCAGGAGGAAGGTTTAAAAATTTCAATATTACAAAAAACTGAGCCAGATCCAGAAAACGATTCTCCCTGGACAATTAGTAGAGATGAAAATACGATTCAAGCGGCCATAGGCAAGGTTGACATTATTGCAGGAACATCATTTATGTGGAGTAAACAACCTTACGAAGGTATCGTAGATTATCTTTTTGTAGATGAAGCCGGACAGTTATCCTTAATTGATACTCTTTCAGTTTCTCACTGCTGTTCAAACCTAGTACTTTTGGGTGATCCACAACAATTGAAGCAACCACAGCAAGGCGTACATCCAGATGGCACTGAAATCTCGGCTTTGGAACACGTATTACAGGATGACAAAACCATTTCTGATGATCGAGGCATTTTTCTGGCAGAAACTTGGCGCATGCATTCTTCCATCAATAATTTCGTTTCTGAACTTTTCTATGAAAATAAATTACGATCAAAGGATCATCTTGAACAGCAGCAGATAATTAATTCAAAATATGCTGGAGCTGGATTGTATCTCGAAGAGATCGAACATACCGGAAATACCAACTCTTCTGTCGAAGAGGTTGATATAGTAGTGAAGATCGTAAAACATCTTACATCTGACAATGTAGAATTCATAGATGAAAAGGGTAAAAAAGCAATTTTAACGGCCAATGAGATTAAAATTATCACCCCCTACAACGCCCAAGTTCAAGCTATTAAGCAACATTTACCGAATTTAGAGGTTGGTACCGTTGATAAGTTCCAGGGCCAAGAAGCTCCTGTAATAATATATTCAGTGGCAACCTCTAGCCTGGAAGAAGCTCCAAGAGGTATGGACTTTCTATTTAGTCCAAACCGATTCAATGTTGCCGTGTCTAGAGCTCGTACATGTTTTATTATGGTGGCAAGCCCGGCAATTTTTAAAGCAGAATGCAAAAGCCCACTACAGATAAAATTGGCGAATGCTTTTTGTAGGTATAAGGAAATTGCGCATACACCCTAATCATATAATTATAATAAAAAAAGGGTTACGATTTTGACTGGATAAAATAGAAACGAAATACTTCTGAAGACCTTAATTTTTTCAAATCAGTTGCAATTTAAAATACTAATAGTCACTACCATACTCTCCCTCAAATAAAATCTTTACGCTTTCTGTATTTTTTACTGCTGTCTGTATTTCAGGATTCATGATGTCTAAATATCTAAGTTTATCATCGATTTTGGTAATAGCCTCTATTCTACGAAAGTTCTTCCCATATTTCTTTGCGAAAGAGACAAGTCCCAACAACTTGGGTAAAGCATCACTTAAGTGGTGGCTATGAGGGTCTATAATATCAGCTACCACTGAATTATCATTATTCCTAGCAAAGAAAATGAAATCTGGACGCATTATGCTGAATTTTTCATCCTGTATATAACTTATTCCCAAGGAGTCCTGAGTAGCATTGCTAGGATTACGGTACCATCCTAAATTCCCTGGCCGACTCAATTCTTTATTTAAGACGTCTTGTTCCCAACTATTGAGATGACAAGGAAAGAAACCGCTATTATCACTCATCAGATGCTTTTGAAATGTTGTGAGCTTTATTTCCTTTTCATTTTCCAATAAAATTGTTGGTACCATCCACTCAATTGGTTTTTCAAGATTAAAGTCCATAGGTTCTTTACTCCAGCTCTTTAATATTCTATATGCATCTCGCCTTTCATCTTTTAGATTCTTAATTTCTACCCTATAATCATTCAACCATTTTTTTGAAATTTTATCAGCCTCCGACTCCAAATACTCTTGAATTTCATTTACTAAACCCAAGGAAGCAATCTCAATTCGAGCCTCAAATAATGCTTCTTCAAAATCTTCTTCATCTTTATTTAAATGCGCTAAATACTCGGCATATGTTTTGGCAAGATCTGGGCTAATTATTCTTGCTGTATTTCTATACGCATTATTTATAACTTCGAAATCTGCGTTTTCTATATAATCATTAAAGGATTTTTCCTGCTCATTTAAATCCGTAACTAATGAATTTACCTTTACTTCCAAAACTTGTTTTTTGGAAGTTTCTAATTCCTTCGAAAATCTTGTTCTAGCAGCATCTAAAATAATATGCAATTCTGAATGTGCCTTTTTTCCTGCATCTTCTAGTATTTTGTCTGTAGCAAGCTCTTGAGCTAAGGCAGTCAGCCTCTTTACAGGTTTAGAATGTGTTTTAGGTAGTTCTTGTGATGGAAGATTTTCAAATAACTCCCAAATTTCTTGAGGAATAAGATCATTTGGATTAACTTCAATAGGTTTAATTAATACTCTCCTTCCAGGGATTCCTCCCGAACCATCATCCGTTCCACCATTCATAAGGGTGTCTGCTACGATCTCAACCGTTTTTCTGTCAAATGCAGGAAGCAAACATTCTACAGCATTTAATCTATCATTGCCAGGTATTCTTCTTGCGAGAGGGGTCCTAACCATTCTTCCCAATAATTGAGTAATATGAGTTTTATCCTTTGCGGGTCTAAATGACACCATAACCTCTGCTCTAGGACAGTCCCAACCCGTACTTATAGCATCTTTTGCTATCAATATTCTTATGTTTGAGGTTTCTTGAACTCTTTGAGGAGCAATGTACTCAACTTTATGGGCACCAAAAGTCTGAACAGTATGTTCACCAAAAACATGCGCTACTGACTTGACATCAATCTCCTCCCACTCCTTAAAAACTGTATCCAACGCCCTGCCAACGTCATCTTTATTAGGATTATTAGGTACTTGTATTACCATTAACGGAACTACTAAATTATCCTCTCCTTGATTCCTTGAATATTCCTGCCATGCTTCAGTAATTTCCTTTAACTTTTTAGCCCCCCTTCTTACTAATACGTTATCTACTTGTCCAGTATTATCAGGAAAATCTAAAATTATAGTATCTTTCAAAAGACCAGAATTCTGAACCTTTTCAGAATCTACAATTACATTTGGTAATGTGGATCGATTTTTTGCATCTTCTACTGCATTATTGAATCGCTCCACTGTTGCAGAAATACCCCAAACAATTGGAATAGGAGGTACGTCTCCAGATCCATTAATTAAATTTTTAACTATTGTAGATTTTTCTTTTTTAACCGCATCTGACCTCTTTCCCATTCCTCTATGCGCTTCATCTAAAAGAAGATATAGAGTACGTTTTTCATCTTGAATAGTATTTTTTATTGTATCCCAAATTGTAAAAGCCCTATTATCAGGACGAATATCTGGATAAAGAGGAAGCTGATCAGAATCAGTATTTTCTGAATCAACATGCCCTCTAGTAAGTAAACTTGTTTTACTTAGTTTTTGAGTATTAAGAAAATATATTTTTCCTGGTTGAAATTTTTCTTGATTAAATGAATTTTCAACTACTACCAGATCGGAATAATCTAATTTGTCAGAAGCTTCTAATAAGCGAAATCTAGATTGCTCATTTAAGGATGGATCATCACTAAACCATATTACTGTGGCCGTGGGGTCCAATTCAAAATTAAAATTGTCATCCCCGTAAAATAAAGCCTCAAAAACAGCAGCTGCCATGACTGTTTTACCTGCTCCTGTGGTTGCTGTAAGGGAAAAAGCATGAATATCGCCATCTTCCTTCCATCTTTTCGATGCTTTCCAAAGTCGCTCTAAACTATTCCCAACAGCTTCTTCTTGATAATCTTTTAAAGTAAATTTCATATATTTTTATTCACTCGTAAATTGAAAATTTTTCAAATAAGATTCATAAAGTCTAATAGCTTCAACCCCATCTGGTAATTGTCGAACAATCGCTTGAAATCGCCTATCATCATTTGTAACGATAAATACCATTTTGATTTTTGGTCGATTTTTTAGGGATAGAATAAAATCGGCGTTTTTATCAAGGTCCACCAGTAAAGCATAATTACCGAGTATTTCCCAACCTTTCTCAGGAAGTTTATCTATTCTCATGCCTTGGCTACCAGCTCGCATCCATAATAATGGTGCAATTTGCTGATAAGCCAAATTGTGATGAATTGCAATTGGTGTATGATATGTCAATGTAAAGAACTCTACATTTTCGGAAAACCCTTTTGAAAAAGGAAATTCATCATAAAATTTATATTCGCCACTTATTTTTTTCCCTTCTGGAGTTTTTCCAGTAAGAGCAGCCTTAATTCTTGGTTTAGTTATATATTCACATATTCCCAGATCCTCCCATTCCTTATCGCCAGGCCTTAAACCTTTATTTTTAAGAATAATTTGTTCTTCAGCGGAAACCTCATTATTGGTTATAGAAATACATTGGCGAGCTCCGTCATCCAGACGGTTAAGACGCATAACAGCGTGAGCCGTGGTACCAGAACCTGCAAAAAAGTCTAGAATTATTGCATTAGGATTATCTCTAACAAAAAATTTTAGAGTATCCTCAACAGCATATAATGATTTTGGGTAGGGAAATGTTCTTCCAGGAATAAATTTTTTTATTAGTGAAGACCCGTGTTCAGTCGCACTATGAGCTTTAGTCATCCATAAGGTTCTTGGTCTACCAACAACTGAATCTTTATCGGAATATTCAACTATTATACCACCATACTTATCTTTTCCTGATATAATCAATCCGCCTTCTTTCAGTTGTTTCCTTTGTCCTTCCATTAAATAATTAAAGGTAATCTTGCCTGATTTTTTATTTATCGAACTGATTTTTAAATGACCATTACTTAGCAATTTTCTAAATGAATTCTGATTTAATTGCCAACGGCCATCTGAGCCATCACTTCTAATCGGCCAAACGGCATCTAAACCTTTAGGAATATCCACCTCTGATTTATCTATCCCTAATGGAACAGGGTCTCCAGCATCGATTATAGTTTTTGTTCCTCTATCTACCAATACTGGATAAAATTTCAAATGAGAATCTTCTCTTTGTGCTTCACTTCCACTTCTTAGTAATGAAGCCCATCTTACCTTTTTTATTTTTTTGCTCTCTCCCTCAGCTTCGTTTTCATCGTTATCTTTCGAGTTTGAAACACAAAGTCCGGGAATTAAAACATCATTAACAGTTTGTTTTCCGAAATAAACAAAATATATATATTCATCAACCCGATAAAATTCTTTACCTCGAGCAGAACCTTTTGGATTGATCATAGAACTTACCATCTGAATTCTTTGTCCTGGAAATAGTTGTTCTAAAAGCATCCCTAACCTAAGATATTCTTTTTCATCGATTGTAACAATTAAAACACTTTTATCTGGGTTTAGTAAGTCCTTTGCTTGTTCTAACCTTCTCTCCATGAAGGCGAGCCACTTACTATGCCTATAATTATCATCGGCTTCAACATAATTATTATTATACTTCCAATCCCTTGATCCTGTATTATAAGGAGGATCGATATAAATTACATCTATCTTACCCTTATGGGTGAAATTTAAAGCTTTAAGAGCGTGAAAATTTTCACCATTAATAACCGTATGATATGGTTTATCTTTATTCCTTTCTAATCTACCGGTTGAAACTAATCCAGGATAAATATAATCCTGAAACTCTGCAACAACAATTAAATTGTCTATATCCTTTTCTAATGTTTTCGCTTCTAAATCATCTAATAATTTAATAGAAGCTACTTTTTTCTTACCCGTTTTAAAGATTTCTTTTACCAACCATAAACGTTGATCACCTTTTTTTAGGCTTTTACGCTCAGGAAGTATTCTTACCTTATCACCCTTTTTAATTTTTCGATTTGGCAATTCAACGTTTTCTGGTTTATGCCTCTCGAAATTTAATCCGAATTGCCTTCTTGCGGAAATGACTTTAAACTCCTCCATCAACTCCTTCCCAAGCTTAGGATCCTTAAATTTTATTCTATCGATTAATTCTGTTAACCTTGACATTCTATAGTAATTTCAAACATTTATAAAACCGACCAACGGTCTAGCTTAAAATAGCTTAATTGTGATAAAAGATAGAACCATTTTTATCTCTATTATTTTATAATTGCTATATCTTTCCATTTTATAATTAAATCTCCACTCACTAAGTTTTCGTTTTCCCCCTACGAGATGGAAAAACTGAGACCTGAGAAAATAAATCTTGAGTATGAAGTTCAAAAGTGTCGGGAATTTGGTTTTCAAAGTAATTTTCTATTACTTTTTCGAACTTTAAATATGTTTTATTCCAACCCTTATACGTAACGATTAATCCGCAAAAGACCAATATTGGTTGTTGAATATGAGTTAAATCCCTACCATTACATCTTGTTTCATCGATGAAAAAAAAATGCATAAATTAAATTTATTTTAATAAAAATAAGGTCAAATAATAAGATCTTTTATCTCCAGCCTAACCAAAATTAAAATTAACTAATACTTTTAGATATTTTTTCTAATAGAAATAGAGTTATCAACAATGAATTAGTTTATTCGAAAATAAAATTTGAAGATTCTAACAGAATTTTTATCGTTAGGTGGAGTGAAAATCTCTATCGAAAAATGCGCGGCTAATAATATGAATTATTCCTGATACTTAAATCACTATATTTCAACAATATAAATTGAAATAAAATGGTTACTCAGGGAAAAATAAAGGATAGGTATAGCGATGAGAATTGGCAAGTTTATGTTGCTAAATTAGAAGAAGAAAAATTTTATGTAGGTATTGCTATTGACCCAAACATACGTATGCTTAGCCATATTAAACAAGGTAAAAATGCCTCTTCTTGGTGCAAAAAATATAAGCCAATTGAAATAGTTGAGACATTCGATACAGGTTATAAATGGATGAAAGATGCTATGCTTCTTGAGGATTTAACAACCCTAAAATATTTAAAGAAGTATGGTCCGGAAAATGTTCGAGGTGGAAAATACCTGGGTAGTCTAGAACAGGTAAAAAGATCCTTTAGAGTCCACTCGAAAAAAAAATATATTTCATTCTCCCATCAACTTCTGGAAGATTACAACCTTCCATTTAGCGAACTAAGAGATCTAGATCTCTATGATTTTATCTGTGATTCAAAGAGACGACCTTACATATCAAATTTATTAATGCTTAGTAATATAGCAGGAGTTTCAAAAGAACAAATGATTAAAAGGTTACAAGAGGCGAAGGAAAAGTTTGAATCTTTTAAAAAAAACTCCTGAACCTTCTATAGCCATAAATAGGATAACATCCTATTTTTTGGAAAATTTCCATTTTCATACTTTTGAAATATGGGAGTTATATTAAATTTGGTCATTCCGGGAAGATTACAATTACCTTTCGTAGGAGCAATTACCGCAGGTTTTCCTTCCCCTGCAGATGACCACCTGGATAAATCCATAGATCTTAACTCTGAAATTATTAAAGATCGAGACGCGACCTTCTTTGGGAGAGTTGAAGGTGATTCAATGACCGGAGCGGGGATAGAACATGGAGATCTTTTAGTTATCAATAAAGGATTGGAACCGAGGAATGGTAAAATAGCTGTTTGCTTTATTGATGGGGAATTTACTGTAAAGCGCATCAAAATTGAGAAGGATGTAATCTGGTTAATTGCTGAGAATCAGAAATACCAACCTATAAAGGTTACGGCAGAAAATGACTTCCTGATCTGGGGAATAGTTACTAACGTAATCAAGTATGTGTAATGTACGCACTGGTAGACTGCAATAATTTTTATGCTTCCTGTGAAAGGGTTTTCAATCCCTCTCTGGAAAATAAACCGGTCGTGGTTCTTTCTAATAACGATGGATGTGTCATTGCTCGAAGTAACGAAGCTAAAGCTCTGGATATACCCATGGGTGCTCCGGCATTTCAGTTTGAAAAGCTATTTCAAAAGAATAATGTTTATGTCTTTAGCTCAAACTATGCTCTCTATGGTGATATGAGTAGAAGAGTGATGAACATACTTTCCAGGTTCACCCCGGATATTGAGATCTATTCTATCGACGAAGCCTTTCTGTTGCTTAAAGGCTTTGAGGAGCATTTTGATCTTTATTCTTATGGCAAAGGAATGATCAAAGCTGTTCGTATTAAAACTGGTATTCCAATTAGTATTGGAATCGCACCCACTAAAGCCCTGGCAAAAGTTGCCAATAAAATTGCCAAGAAATTTGCGGATCGAACAGGTGGAGTTCATATTATCGATGATCCAGAAAAAACAAGGAAAGCTTTATTGTGGACGAAGATTGGTGATGTTTGGGGTATCGGGCGACAGTACGAAAAAAGATTATTAGCTCTCAATATCAAAAATGCTCAGCAGTTTGTAGAATTACAGGATGAATATGTGCGAAAGGAATTTTCAGTTGTCGGCCTTCGATTGAAGAGAGATTTATCAGGACTAACCACTTTGTCATTAGAGGCAACTCCTGTTAAAAAGAATATTGCTGTCACCAGGGCTTTTGAAAAAATGTACAGCGATTATGCAGAATTGAAAGAACGCGTTTCGACTTACGCCATTAAAATTGGGGAGAAACTCAGACGGCAGGATAGCAATTGTTCTCTACTCCAAGTATTCTTGCTTACAAATCCATTTAGGAATGATCTTAAGCAGTATCGAGCAAGTATATCAGTATATACACCTTTTCCGACTAATTCGAGTATTACATTAGTTAAAACAGCCTTAACAGGTCTTGAAATGATCTATAAAGAAGGTTTCCAATATAAGAAGGCTGGGATCATCGCCATGAAACTTACCCCGGCAACACAAAAACAGTTCAAATTATTCTCAGAAGAAAATCCCAAGCACGAACAATTGATGAAAATTGTTGATCAATTAAACTTTAGGGAAAATGGGAAAGTGAAATTTGGAGGTCAGGATCTTGGACGAACGTGGAAGATTAGGCAGGAAAAACTTTCCAATAGATATAGTACTCGCTTAAACGAACTAATTATTGTAAAGACATAGAGAACTTATTAGCTGTTATTTTTCACTAATCCGATTATATACACCAAATATTTCTTTAGACTCTAAATCAATATAAATTTGAGCCCCGTTATCACCAAGGGTAGAATCTATGATTGAAACATCATTTCCATCGAGATCAATGAACCTCGTTGTATCGTAAGACCAATTTGGAACCCAAATTAAGAAATACTTTTTCATATTTTTATCGAAACCATATAGATTACCTTTAAACACATTATATAAAATAAAATTATCATTTTCAGCAACCTTCTCTTCGGAATCTAGAGGAATATCTTTTTTATATTTGAAGATGACTTTTATCTCGTCTTTGAATATTTCCTCATAGATATTCTTATTATCTATTTTCCAATGATCCTGTAAGCTTAATTCCCCACTAGGTTTATAAACATAGTCTGATATTTCTACGTTCTTCTCTAAAATATTTAAAATTTCTATATTAGTTATTTCTTCAAGATTAGAAAAACCATAGTTGGAATACTTAAAATCAGACCACCAATATTCAAGAGAATAGAATTTATTTTCGTCTAAACTATATGCGTTAAAGTAATAAGATCCATTCCCACTAGAGCCGCCTGCAGATAAGGAACCAAAGTAAATAACCTGATTATCGTAGGAAAGGTTCTCTATTTGTCCCTGAAAATTCGGGATAGTAAGTGTATCCTTCAAAATCCAGCTTCCTCCAAATTGTTTATAAGCAAATGCAGTACATTCACCCCAGGTTTCCTGGTTACAAGATAAACCAAAAAGTACTCTGCCAGAATCTGATTGTGCATTGATTGAATAACTTATATCTTCCAAAGTTAACTTTTTCAGCAATTCGATGTCTACATTATTATTTGTCTGAGAAAATCCAATTATCCAACTTAAAGAGAAAACAAAAATTGATAGTATTCTAAACATTCTGCAGATTTTAAAATAATTTAGTCCCTAAATTTAATGGGAAACACTCATGTAATATTCGTTTCCATTTTTATCTCGACCTATTAGTTCCCCTTTATCAACCCATTCAGTTTCTATCTCAATTTCGTTTCCATAGGAATCAGTTATTATACCCTCTCCATATTTACCTGAAGTTTCAACTGTTCCATGAACATCGTCATCATTAGCATCAGATCCCTCCACATCATAAGTATAAACTTTTCGGCT
The DNA here is from genome assembly GCF_022570735.2 of Christiangramia oceanisediminis. Lineage (GTDB taxonomy): Bacteria > Bacteroidota > Bacteroidia > Flavobacteriales > Flavobacteriaceae > Christiangramia > Christiangramia oceanisediminis. The sequence goes on from NZ_JANCNS010000001.1 coordinate 833,966, forward strand.
ATTGTATCTTTGGATAGGTTCATAATATTCTACGAATTTATCTGTAGCTTTTCTCTTTAGTTTCCGGTCTTTATATTCATCTAAGTCTAAAGACTCCTTTTTTTGAGCTATGTATTCTGGTTCGGCTACATAATAATTATAAGCATTCCACCCACTAAAAATTATGACAAGCAGAAATACAAACTTCTTTAAGTCTTTTAACTTGGTAAAGAGTAAAATCACGAAAAGAACTCCTAGTCCAATTGTAAAATAAAATAGAGTTTCAGGATTAGACAGATCAAATCCGGAATTATACACATAGGAAAAAGGATCCGCATACAATGGCCTGTTATTTAAAACTGAAGATTTTCCAAAGTTCTCTATTGCTAAAGCTGTATTTTTAAATGAATCAAAGTACTCTTGGGAATTGTCCAATAAGCTTATTTGGTAATATAGTCCTTCCTTACTATTTACGTTTGACAAAAAATGATCAACTTGATTATCAATTATTTCTTTGTCATTTGAGTACTGCTCTTGAAGATTATTTAATTCTTCAATTCTGAAAAAGACTTTTGGGTGTCCCATTATTAAATATTATAGCCCGTTTGATTTCCTGGAGCAATATAACTGTTTCATCTATAATTCCCACTAATAACTAAATCATCAATTTCAAATTCCATTTTTTAGTGATCCAAAAAAACTGAAAATCTTCTTAGTGTTATGGAAGTTGCAAGTTGTATTTTCGTGGGACGAAAATGAAGGTAAATTACAAATTGCAAGATGTGTTTTCGTGGGACGAAACTTATCTTTTCATTTCAGTGTTATGGAAATTGCAAGATGTTCTTTAGTCGGACTAAAGCAATCTTTTAACTGAGTAAAATGAGAACTGCAAGTTGTATTTTAGTAATACTAAAATGAAAACTTGCTTCTCCAGATACTCCATAATCTGAAAAATTTTCGCAACTCAATTTTATAATAATAATGTATTCCTACAATATTATAAAGCAATATTATTTCAATACAATAATATTATAAAGTTATAATGTAATATTCTATTATTACTACATTAAAATAATATAGTATTAATTTATCGAATAAGGTTTTCTTATATATGAATATATTTGGTTGGATCTAACCTGTCATCCACAAGCTAATGAAACTTATAAATAGCCCTAAACAACTTGAAGAAAATCTAGAAACAATTGAATTCTATTTAACCGAAGGATCTAATTTTGAAAATGACACCACAATAGATCTTCTTCGTGCTGGTGTTTGTTTTGTAGCTTACGAAATTGAAAAAGAATTAAGGTTCGCACCAAGCAGATTTGTCGGCTATAAAAACAATAATTTAGACAAACATTTGAATTCAGATAAAGATGGACGAGATACAAATGTCGTCATTGAAAAAATACTAGAACAGAAGCTCAGTTCGAATGAAAACCTCGAAAAAGCATTTCTAAACTATTGCCAAGATCTCGGGGTTGAACCATATAAAAAGAAAAGAAAATATTGGAAATTCCATTTATCCAGGGAATTTAAAGTAAATGCTGAATTGGGTGGTGAATTTCCTGAAGGAAAAATTGTTGAAAGAAGACATAAATTTCGTGAACGCAATTCAAAAGTAATTCAAGTCGCTAAACAGAACTTTAAGGCCAAACATGGTCGCTTATTTTGTCAAGTTTGTGAATTTGATTTTGAAAAGGAATACGGAGATGTCGGAGTGGACTTTATAGAAGCTCACCACACAATTCCAGTTAGAGCAATGAAAGCTGGCCACAAAACAAAAACTGAGGATATTGCAATGCTTTGCGCTAATTGTCATAGAATGGTGCATAAGAAAAGACCTTGGCTAAGAATGGAGGATCTCAATAAATTGATAAAAAAAACTTGAGAATGATGGTAATTCGTAATAAATAGCCAATACCGTTAGAAAGAAAATAATTAACTTGGCCAATAATCCAGGTCTAAAGTAACAATTCAGCATACCCTACTCCGCTAATTTCCATTTGACTAGGTCGTATCTAAAAGTATTCAAAATTTAAAAACATCATATATGGGATTCATTTGAGCCGTTTCAAAATTGAAACCCCCTTTACTAACTAAATAAGTTCATAGTATGACAATTAAAGAAGAAATGTTATCTGTTTTATTTGATGAAAAAACTTTAAAGAAAGTCAAATCACAATTCAAATCAGGAAATGAGAAGTCTCCTGTAGACAACCCAGATATGACATTTAGATTATTTAAAACGGAATTTGGGACGATTAATTTAGAGCTACTTTGTAGTGATAAAACTGGCATGTATTTTAAACCAATAGGTTTTTATAGCTTTATTAAAAGAGGCTTTTTAAACCCTGATAAATTTACTATAACAGTTTTAAATGAATTTAAAGAAGAGTATAAATCTTTAAACTTGAAAACACCGAATAAATTCGAAGTCGAATTTATGGATTTGAAGGAAAGTGCAGTAATAGCAGCCTTCTCAAGAGAAACAGTGGAGAAAGTTGAGGAAATGTATCAATTAAAAGCTAAAGGGCTCCCTCAATCAATAATTGACCAAATTGGACCTTATCCACACTTACATGCTATGCAATTCGATAAGTCTTTAAATTCGAATGGACTTGACATCGATTTATTATTTTCCATGGATAGTGTTCCCCAATGCTTTTTGGATGATAAATATAATGTTCAAGGAGCTTTTGGAGTTTACCTACGAGATAATAATGGTTATGATTTAAGACCAACTGTAGAGCACAAAAATAATTTCGATAAATTTTATAAAATGGGATTGTTATCCGTCTTTAATGGATTTTAATATGAAAAAACAAACATTTAACTCCAGCGAATTAGGTATGCTTTCTAATGCCTATTTGAAAGAACTTTTTCCCTTACCTAAAAGAGGTGAACTTCTTTCTAAATGTGAAAATTCTGATTGTACATTGCTATTTGAGATAAATTACCATAAAAAACTATATTCAGTAATTGTAGAAAAATTTAATGAAGGTCAATTTGCAAGAAGCAATGCTGAAATCGAATGGAATAATCTAATGACTAAAATTGGTTCTGCACAAATAACAGAAGCTCAAGGTGAAGATTATGATATTTATTGGTTATCAAAAAATTGATTCAGATAGATAATTTAAAACTTGAATAATTAACGTTGGACATTGCCACCCAAGCGATTGATTTATTAAATAATTGGATTAAAAAGGATAAGGTACTATTAATAGCCAAAATAGAATTTTGGCTATTGAAGTATTATCATCCCTATCGAGAAATCATAATGCTTAAATCCATAGAAAATGGTGAAGAGTGTTTCAAATTGCCTGATGAAATAAAGCCTAAGCCAGAAGAAAGATTCCTGGATTTATATCTTGAATTCGAAAAATTATGTTCTCTGCATAGATTCGAAAATTATTTTGAGCAAGAATTATCACATTATAGAGAAATCGTACAATCACGTGAAGAATTAAAGAAATGGTTGTTAAAAAATGAAAAATATGGCGAGGATATTTTAGGTTCATTTAATCTTGACTATTTAGATTACGATAAACAAGTAAATCATTTAAACATATTTGTTCCTTCATCTAAAAAGTTAGAAATCTTTGTGAAAAGATCAGAATTTGCTAATACAGTTAAATTCTTAGAAATATTTGAATATTTATATTGGGAAAAGGAATTACACAAAAATTAGAACTAAGAATTACTTCAGTTTACTACGGAAATATCTCATTCAAAGTATGATGCTAGATTTCATAGTTTTAAAAAATAATCTCAGCCTAGAATGGATTTAATAAAATGATGAAAAATTATTCTGCTAATTATTCTTACACAAACCATAATTTTGTTATTCAAAATCTAGATGGCCCGAGAAAAGAATCGCAATTTCTACCTGCGATTCTCATCATAAAAAACTTAATTCAAAGAGGAAAGCCCACCTTAATGAGCCAATACTTACAGAGTATATATGGTTCAATACACAAAGACAAAAACCAATTTAAAAAACCATTTGTTTTAATTAATAATTCAAGCTTAAAATGGAATAATACCATTAAAGGAGATGAAAAGAATAATTACTTTCCTGCAAGAACATTTTTAGAACAAAGAATTAATGAAGACCTATCAGATTATGAGTTTATTAAACAACTTATAATTCCGGAAATTGAAATTAATCAAATCACTCAAAAGAATGATGAGAATTTCAAACATCAATGCGTAGATTTTTTCCTACCACAGGCGAATTTGGTAATTGAAATAGATGGGCAGCAGCATAAGGAGGAAGTGGGTAGAGTTGTAGATACTATAAGAGACGATCATCTTTCACTTTCAAAAATTGAAACGGTCAGAATCAACACAATAGATCTGGAGGAAAGAAATGAAATCTATTTTGAAAAAATAGCTCAGATAAAACACCAACTCGAAAAATACTCTAGGTTTTTAAATCTCTACAAGACAAATTTTAATCTCCATTACTCCGAGATTCCAGAGAGAATTAAAAAGACGAAATTATTTCCCACAGCTATTATTCGTTTCCAGGTTTTCATCCTTGAATTACTCGAAAACGGCAGAATAAGTCTCGATGATGAGAAATGGATATTTGAAATTAAAAACCGAGATATTAATGGCTATGAAAACCATTCAATAGAAGATCTTTTTGAATGGTTTCATCACTTATTGAAACTCCAAAAAATCAAATTCGAAGAACCCAAATTTGAAATTAAGAATGTTCAAAGCTTCAGTAGTGAAGATTGTGTAAAATTAGATTTTAGTCTTCTGCAGCGTTGGACGGACGAAAATTCGCTGAATGAAGATATTATTTATGTAAGAACTGATTATTTAGACCTATATCATAATCGAAATAAAAACAAACTAGATAGGGTAAATTATTTTAGACTCAGTACTTCTACTAAGTTCAATTACAAACTCGTTTTTAATGAAGAATCCGATGATTTAGAAAATTTGGAGTTTTTTCTTAAAAATATATTTGAATATGATAAATTCAATAATGGTCAGATTTCAATAATTCAAAACATATTAGAAAACAATACAACAATTGGTTTGCTACCAACGGGTGGAGGAAAGTCATTGACTTATCAGCTTGCTTGTTTTTTACAACCATGCATAAGCTTCGTAGTGTGCCCAATTAAATCTCTAATGTATGACCAAATCAAAGATCTTGATCAAGCCTATATCCAAAATATTGAATCAATAAATAGTGATGTTACGGGTCCTGAAAGGACAGAAATACTAGATAACTATAGTAACGGAAAATACTTTTTCGTTTTCATCTCACCAGAACGATTTCAAACCAAAGATTTCAGAGAAAGATTAACATCAATAAATTCCCAGTTAAATTTTTCATATGCTGTAATTGATGAAGTTCATTGTTTATCAGAATGGGGACACGACTTCAGAACTTCTTATCTAAATTTATCAAATACGATAAAAAAATATTGCCCTACCATAAACTTTTTAGGATTAACTGCTACTGCTTCGGTTAATGTACTTAAAGACATTCAATTAGAATTTAATACAGATCAAAAAAATATAAAAACCTTAACTGATTATACTCGACCAGAATTAGAGTTTATAGTAATCAATGATAATGGTAATAAATATAATGAGGTTCTATCTATAATAGATTACCACGACCAAAATGACCAAATTTTTGACTCAGATTCCGAAAACCCTAAAAGTGGCTTAATATTCACACCATTTGTAAATGGCTTAAATGGCTGTTTTGATCTATCGCAAAAGCTTACTACTAATTTTAATAGACCAATTAAGTTCTATTCTGGCTCTAAACCAAAAAATTATAAGAGCGACTTAGATTTTGAAAATTATAAAGTAAAGGTCCAGGACGAATTCAAACAAAATAAATTCCCTTTACTGGCAGCTACCAAAGCATTTGGTATGGGAATCAATAAAAAAAATATATGCTTTACTGTACATTATGGGATGCCCGCTTCGATGGAGTCTCTTTACCAAGAAGCAGGAAGAGCTGGAAGAGATAGAAATGATGCAAAATGCTATGTTTTGCTAACTGAGGAAAACCCAGAAACGGACGTTGAAACCATTTTTAATCCAGACTCGACCTATGAAGATATTCAAAAATTAACAGATAAAGTAAAGTGGGATGGTCAAGATGTTTTTCGCCAAATTTTTTTATATCAAAACGGGTTAGAATCGATTTCAAAAGAATTAAAACTTATAACACTCCTACATAATACATATTCAGAGCCAGGAAACACCAAAGTTGTTTATGCTCGAAAATTAGCATCAAATAAAGCGAAAGTTGAAAAGGCTATTTATCGTCTATCTAATTTAGGCATCATATCAGATTGGACTGTTGATGATTTTTTTAATGGGGTTTTACAGTGACGTATCGAAATTTCACGGAAGAAGGTATAAAATTAACCCTACTCAAATTTATTAAAAAATACGTCGATGATTTTGAATTTGACTACCATCCTGACAGAGTAAAATACACCAGTATTTTGAACGATGTCGATCTTTCTAAATTCGAGCGTCTAGCAAAAATATTACTACAATGGTCTTATGATAAGTTTGGAACAAACAGAAGAGAGTCATTGAAAAATGTCTATGAAAATTGTTTAAAATATGATGATACGATTGAAGGAAAAGAGTCCTTCAAGAAATCTTTGGAAGCATATTTCAAGTTCACAGACTCAACATATATTTTACAACATATTGCCGAAAACAATAATAAGGATATTTCAAAATGGTTTGAGGTTTTCTATGATGAACACAACAACTTTATAAACAATGATTCTTTAATTGACTTAAAAGGTAACTTACAACGGTTTATTGAGAGTTTTCAATCTAACACAGGTTTAAATCTGATAAAAGGATTAACCAGTTTACTATTAAAAGAATCATTGAATCAAATTGAAGAACAAAGGTTTTCAAAAGCATTCGAGGTTATTTCAAAATATGAGGTATCACAATTTGATTATGTTATCGATCAAATACTAGAATTATCAAAAAAGATTAACAATAACGGGAAATCTATTTTATTGAATCTCTTGTATAAGTATAGTAAAACAGAAGAAGAAAAAATAAGATTTGCAAAAGAATTAGGAGACACAGAAACTATACTCATTCATTATAATAAGAGACTTAAAATAATTAATAAAAATATGGAATATGGATTTAGAAAAATTGGATAACGTGGTAACCGAATTGGAGCATAACTCCAACCAGTTAAAAGATTTTACAACCGTTTATTCTGAAATAAGCGCACTTCAATCCAATATTAGTCAAAATCTTGAGCTAATAGAAGAGAATAATAATAATTTAAACTCTGTAAGTGAAGTTATAAAAAAGCAAACCGCAAAAAACACTGAACAGCTGGAGGTTACCAATAACTTTCTTAAAGAGAAAATTGCAGAGATTTATAAAGACAATAAATCTTTTCAAAAGGATCTTGATTCAACAATTATTACCAGACTTGAGAAACATAAATCTGATATTCAAGTTGAAATAAGAAATGAGGGAACTCAAATACAAAGAGCATTTCAAAATAGTCTTGATTCCAATTTTAACTTAATGGAAAATAAAATCAAAGAACGTTTTGAAATACAATCTAAAGAATTGAAAACATTGAGAATTCTAAACATTGTTTTAGTCTTAATCGGTATAGGTTTAGTAATTGGTTTGTTTGTTAAATAGCAAATTTGAATTTAGAATATTAAAGCGGATAAAGCTTTAAAAGCGAAATAAACCAGTCTATAAAAAATAGTTTTCGTTACTATTTTGTTACTCTAAAAACAGAAAACCCTTACAAACATTGAGCTTATAAGGGTTTTTAAGTACTCGAGGTGGGAATCGAACCCACACTCCCGAAAGAACTGGATTTTGAATCCAGCGCGTCTACCAATTCCGCCACTCGAGCTTATGGACGGCAAAAATATAAAAAATTTGGTTCAGAAAAATGAAAAGAAAAGTTTTTCTCATAACTACAGATAATGCCTGGATTCTTAGCGCCGATCTAACCTACCCGTTTTTCAATCTTTGACCCTCAAAATTACGTTCCCGATCTTCTGGCCGGTCATCACATATGAAAATGCCTCCTTCACATCTTGGAGGTCAAAACTTCTATCGATTAAAGGACGGAAATCTCCACTTTTTAAAAGCCCGCAGATCAATTTTAAACTAGCTGTTGTGTTCTGTGGCAACGGAAACCTAACCTTTTTTCCTTCAGAAAATGTTGTGGTAATAGCGAGGAAAGGATTCTGGGAGTAAGGGCCCAATTCAGAAGAAATATAGATCCCGTCGTCAACCAGTAGCCGTTTACATTTTCCGAAGTCACTCTTCCCAACTGCGTCAAACACATAATCGAACTTCTCGTTGTCCTGAACAAAATCATCGATTTTATAATCTATTAGTCTTTCTACACCAAGATCCTTTAATTTATCCAGCTGCCCGGTGGGCCCTGTTGCAACCACTTTAAGCCCGAAGAATTTGAGCAATTGTATCAAAGCCGACCCAATTGCACCGGTACCGCCATTGACCAGGGCCTTTTCACCGGCTCTTAATTTCACCTTGTTGATAAAGTTTATGGCATAATGAGCTCCTTCGGCCGAAGCCACAGCTTCCTCAAATGAAATACCTTCAGGTATCTTGGTGATGGCCTTTTTAACCGGAATACTTGTGAATTCGGCCATACTTGAAAGCCCATTATCATCAAAACCAAACACCCGGTCACCTGACCTGAAATCACTAACATTCTTTCCTACCTCAACAATCTCACCCGCAAAATCGGTACCTGGAATTCTTTTAACAGGAGCCGTTATACCCGTAAAGATTCGTACCACATAAGGTTTCCCGGTAAGATTAGCACAATCCGTTCGGTTGACGGTAGTAGCAAAAACTTTTACAAGAATCTCGTTGTCCCCGGCAACAGGCCTTTCAATCTCTTCAATAGTAAGAACTTCGGGAAGACCATATTGGGAGCGAACCGCTGCTTTCATAAAGCATTTAATTAATAGAACCAAGTACCAGAACAGGCAATGCCCTAAATATCACCCTATGAATGTAATCAAATTAACTGAATATAAGCCACTTACCACCAATGTTTGCCCGGATAATTTATTCTTCTGGCATGATCCAGATGGTTAATAATTATTTTACAAAAACTACCCCGATTTGGACTGCAACAATTACAAGCTTCAATTTTAAAACGGACTCCTAAATAACTTGGGCTCAGTTTTTTATAGCGAAATCGTTATCGTAAATAATTTTATATCTGTTTGATTTTGGTATTTCTTTTTGACATATATTCGCTCGTTTTTAATACTATCATAAAAATGAAAAAACTAATTTTTGGTGCTCTTGCACTTGCTATGTTCACTGTAACTTCATGTCGTAACGACCAAGCTGAAACTACTGAAGAAACAGTTGAAGAAACAGCTACAATCGAAGAAGCTAACCTTGAAATGACTACTGAGGCCGAGGAGATCGAGGAAGTAGAAATGACAGAGGAAGTAGACTCTTCTGCTGTTGAAGTTGAGCAGGAGACTCCAGCTATTCAATAAAAAAGAAGATTATTTTCGATTTTCGTCAGGTCCTGCCAGTGGCAGGACCTTTTTTTTTGCTCATAATCACAGGTTAATCGAAATCATATTTACGCTCCACTGCGTACCTCAGCAGTTCACCTGCTCCCTGTAAATTGAGCTTCCTGATCATATTCTTTCGATGGGTCGCTACTGTCATTTTTCCAATGAACAGGGCATCGGCTATTTCCTGGTTTGTTTTCCCTTCTCCAACCAACTTCAAAATTTCTCGCTGCCGGTTTGTGAGGATAGGTTTCTTTTCTGCGGCGTTTTTAGTGGAATCGGTGTTGATATTAGGATCATAATAAGCTTCTCCCTTATAAACTTTCCGGATGGCGAACAACAATTCCTTTAAACTCGCATTTTTAAGTATATATCCATCGGCGCCAGCCTTTAGCATTTGCTCAACAGCATTATCCTGGTCAAACATGGTAAATGCGATGACCCTTATTTCGGGATCCAGCCTTTTGATCTGCTCGGTAGCCTGGATTCCGTCCATAACAGGCATCCTGATATCGGTGATCACCACATTAGGCCTGGTATTTTCCACCAGTTCCAGCAGCTCCTTCCCATTTCCAGCCGAACCGAGAAATTTCACATCTTCCTCGTACTCAAGGAAGACTCTTATCCCGTCTATAAGCGCCGTATGATCTTCGGCAATTGCGAGTTTTATCATGACACTGGCATATTTATGATTACAGAGGTTCCTTTTCCAGGAATACTTTCAACGTCTACTGTACCCCCACGATGTTCCACTCTTTTTTGAATGGAATAGATACCCATTCCTTCCTTTGGTTTTAGGTTAGCAGGCTCAAAGCCCTTCCCGTTATCCTCGATCATAATGCTGATCTCATCCCCGTGATGGGTAATAGAAATACTGGCTTCAGAAGCTTCGGCATGTTTGATCACGTTGGTGATAAGTTCCTGGATGATCCTGAAAATAAGAATTTCCAGGGAATTTTCCAGTCGTTCATCCATCCCATTGTCTTCCACCTCGATTATGAGTTTATTGGAAGCTGAAACCTTGCTGGCGAAATTCTTGACGGCCGGCAGCAAGCCCTCCTGGGCATGAACCCCTGCATTCTTTGTATGTGCAATATTTCTCACTTCCTGGTAAGCCTCTTCCAGCAACATATCGGTTTGATGAATTAGCCGGTCTTCCTCTTCTTTTAAACGGTCTTTTCGAACTTTCATATTCTGAAAATGTAGTTTTAAGGTAGCCAGCAGACTTCCCAGATTGTCATGAAGATCGTTCGCGATTCGTTGTCTTTCCTTTTCCTGGCCTTCGATCATCGCATCGATGCCTGCAAGCTCCTGCTGCTTTAATAAATTCTCAAGCTTTTGCTTTTGTACCTCGACCTCTTTTTCAATGATTTTCTTTTTTGACCTGATATTTTTATAGGCAAGTAATGCCACCAGCAGAATGAGCAGCAGAGTGGCTAGGGCACCAAGCAGCCAGATTCGATTCTGCTTAAGGCGCAGATTCTCATTTTCTTTTTTCTCAACCTCGTATTTGGTTTGAATATCCAGCATGGCCTTATTCTGCTCGCTTTGCTGAATACTGTCCTGGTACTTTTTTTCCAGGTCAAGATACTTATAGGCATTTTCAAAATCACCTTTCAGCTCATAGGCATTTGCCATATGATTATAAAGCAGTCTTTTATTCTCCTTTTCGAATTCCTTCGAAGCAATCGCTTCGGCCTTTTTATAATAGGCGATTGCCGAATCGTATTCCCTGATCTGTTTAAAAATGGATGCCTTGTTGTTATAGATATAAGAAATGAAATCGGTTAAACCGCGTTTTTTATATTCTTTCAATGCGATCTCATAGTGGTACATCGCAGAATCTTTCTCTGGTGTCATTTCCCCAAAAGCTACACCAAGGTTATGATGGATCTTTGCATTCATCAGCGAATCGCCGGTCTTTAAATTCTCCCGTTTCGCCTGTTTGTAATACTGAATGGTTCTTTGAACATCGGTATTGATAAAGATGGTCCCCAGCTGCATATAGGCCTTTGCGAGCATGGCAGGATCATTTTTTTCCCTGGCATATTCCAGGTACTCATCCATATATGGCTGGGGATCCAGGTCCTTATTCCTACTTGACGTGAGCAGCGGGATGATCTGCAAATTTATTTTCGCAGCCTGTTCCAGGCTATCCAGTGCCGTATACTTCTTTTTAGCGATCAGGAAATTCTGGTAACTATCGTCGGCGTTGTTCTTCAGACTATGTAATTGGGCAGTCAGCAAATAATAACGTGCATTTTCTGAAGCATCCAGCTGCGTGGTATCGACCTGGTTCAAAATCTGGGTAGCCTCTTCGGTTTCCCGGGCCTTAATAAGACTATCAATAGCCTTGAATTCAGAATCCTGGGAAAAAGAGGAAGTAGCAGTCCAAAGGAGCCCGAATAGGGCTACCAATATTTTAAAAGAGATCTTCAATTTAACCTCCGGTTCCAACTAAAATCCCTCCACCAGCAGTTTCAGGCTGATAAATAATTTCTTTTTGAGTTTCAGATCTCCCAAATACCACGTCTGTATTATAACCATGATTTTTCACAAAATCCCTGGCGTTTTGCACAACAGCTTCATTCCCTTTCAAAGTGAAGTTATTGCTATGAAATATGATCACATGGCTTTTCTCTACAGAAGCCTCGAATTCTTCAATTGGCAAGTCAAATTTAACCTCATTGACGACCGGATATTTTCCATTGGACAAATCTCCTACTTCCTGTTTTTCTTTATTCTCAATTCTAATAGCCAAGAACATTCCATTATGGCCACCATTGGATATATCAATAGCGTCAAGAATCATTACCCTGTATTTTTTTTCTTCGGAATCAAATTCTGAAGGAAGGATAATTCCGAGGTCTACTTTGAGTTTTTTGGCATCCTCTTTTTTGGCCTTATAAACGCCAATAGGATCATAGATTTGCATAATAATTGGTTTGGTTAGTAAATTTTCGATGACCTAAGGTCGAAAAATAAATCAAGCAACACAACATCAATTTGTGGATAGTAGCCTGCCTTTCAGCAAAAAGAGCCACAATTCAAGCCCTAAAGTAAGCTATTCTAAGATTCTATTAAATACCCTTTTAAGGGGATAATCAAGGATGCTTTGAAGTTGTCTTAATTCTGCCTAACGGTTATATATACTTACGAAAGGCAAGTTTAAAGATTGATAATCGGCACAGACTAATTAAGGCTAATCGAAAGCACTCCTCCGGTCACACATTTCGCTACCAGTTCCGCGGTATTGGAGCAGTTGCTCTTGTTCAGGATATTTCTTCGGTGGGTTTTTATGGTGTGTTCTGAAAGGTTGAATTCCTTTGCTATTTCGGCAGCGCTCTTTCCATTTGCCAGCAATTTGATGATCTGAACTTCTCTTTCCGAAAGGCGATCCAGCAGGTCTTTATTTTCATACTCACAAAAGGAAGGGTCAAAATAACCATTATCGGTATTCACATTAAAATAGCTCTTTTCTCCCTTTAAACTAACAAAAGATACGTCATTGCAGCTGCTAATCCTTAAATGGGAAATATCGGTGTGGACTGAAAAAACATGTTCTGGCATTCCGTTTTCGGCTGTGCTCATAACAGTGGTCTGGTGCAGCATAGACCTGATCTTTCCCGAAGCGTCTTTCATTTTATAGGAATATATCAACTTATATTCGCGTAATTTATCCCTGTCCAGGAAACGGGTAAAGAAATCGTTCACCACCTTTTCCTTTAATTCAATACGCCCTAATTCCTCACGAATTGCCAGTTTAAGCAAATCTTCGAGCTGGACCTTTTCTTTGGGCTTACCAGCAAACTCGATAACCGAATCTGAAATATGTTCTAGCTGAAAATCATGGAAATTGATCACATAATAATATGAATTTCCAGGGGCGAACATAGCCGCCATTTGCTTAAAATCTTCGGTAACCTGGTATGATCTATATTTACTAATCTCATCTGAATACTTAGTTTTCCAGTATTCAGACAACTTGTTGTAATCATTACTCATCGCCGGAAAGCTTGTATTGGATGGGTAAATATAAAATTTAAGATCGACTTTTATAAGCTTTGGCCAGCAAAGCTTTTTTGAATTAACATTTTCAGAATAAAAAACCTCCGGCATAACCGGAGGTTCAAAAGTTTACTATTGGTAAGTTCTGGAACTTATTATCTAGAAATTGATTAAACCCTACAAATAGAAATATACCCTACACATATTCCTATTAACCAAAGCTTACCATCCTTGAATTAAAAGGATGAGCAAATTACTCTATTGAATAGATTCCTGAAATACCCTTTTGGAGGTATTTTTCACTATCGCTACGGTATAAATAATTCCTGAAAACCTAAAAATCATCTACCTAAATGCCCAATTTCAGGGTTTTGTCATAATCTTATTATGTTGTATTTTCGGCTCTTTTCAGACAAATACTGAACTATGTCCCAATTTTGGCTCTATTTTAGACTCGGCCTGGACCACGTACTGGACTGGCAGGCATACGATCACGTGCTATTTTTGATTGTTCTGGTAGCAGCTTATGGATTTTCTACCTGGAAACGCGTTTTATGGTTAGTGACGCTTTTTACCATTGGGCATACCTTGGCGCTTTTCCTTTCGGTTTATGAAATAGTTCGGGTCGCAAGTGATTATGTGGAATTCCTGATCCCGGTTACCATAATAGCCACGGCGATATTCGACATTTTTACTGCCGGGAAAAAGGTTCAGAACACCAACTTTAACATGCTATACATCACGACCGTTTTCTTTGGGTTGATTCATGGACTCGGTTTTTCTTCTTATTTCAAAATGATCGCATCGGCCTCAGAATCCAAATTCCTGCCATTGGTTGAATTTGCACTGGGAATCGAGATTGCCCAGGTCATTGTGGTGCTGGCCGTAATGATCATAGGCTTTATTTGCCAGAATATATTCAATGTCTCCAAAAGAGACTGGATCCTGGTCACTGCTTCCTTAGTTATAGGAATTGTCCTGCCTATTCTCCAGGAAACTTACCTGGCACTTTAAATTAGGGAGCTGTTAGCAGTTTTTTTCCAATAATCTTTTAATTTGCAGCTTATTGATAAATTCTGCAGCAATACACTTTTATGTCTCATGAATAAAAAAAAACAGCTAAAATTTGATAAAGCCTATTTGAGAATTGCACGAGAATGGAGTAAATTATCACATTGTAATAGAAAACAGGTTGGCGCGTTAATTGTAAAGGATAGAATGATAATTTCTGACGGGTACAATGGGACACCTACAGGATTTGAGAATTTTTGTGAAGATGAGGAAGGCTACACCAAATGGTATGTACTGCATGCCGAAGCCAATGCGATCCTGAAAGTCGCCGGTTCTACACAGTCCTGTAAAGATGCAACCCTATATATTACCATGTCACCCTGTAAGGAATGTAGTAAGTTGATACACCAATCTGGTATAAAAAGACTGGTTTATCACATTGACTATAAAGATAATTCCGGGCTTGAATTTTTAAGAAAGGCCGGGGTTGAATTGGAACAAATAACAGAACTGGAAGATTGAAAGGCAGAAATAAAATATTCACACCCTTATTAATTAGCATTGCATGCGCCGCAGGGCTTATCCTTGGTGCACGGATGAATTTTGATACGTCTGATGAATTATTTTCTGCCAATCCCAAAAAACAGAAATTAAACAGGCTCATCGATTATATCGATTATGAGTATGTAGACGATGTGAACACCGATAGCATCGTGGATATCACCGTTAACAAGATCCTGGAGAATCTCGACCCGCATTCCGTTTATATCCCAAAAGAGGAATATGCGGCTGTCACCGATAATATGAAAGGTGATTTCGTAGGAATTGGCGTTAGTTTTTACAATGTTGGAGACACCATTGTGGTCATAAAGGCTCTGGAGGGAGGTCCCAGCGAAAAAATTGGTATTCGAGGTGGAGACCGTATTCTGTATGCCAATGGCAACAGGCTCTTCAATACCGGCATCAGCAATGATTCCATCACCAACCAGTTAAAAGGAAAAGAAAATACCAAAGTAACCTTGAAAGTGCTTCGCAAAGGTCTTAAAGACATGCTAACCTTTAACGTAAAGCGGGGCAAAGTGCCCTTAAAAAGCGTGGATGCTGCCTATATGCTTACCGATGATCTTGGTTACATCAAGGTGAACCGTTTTTCGGAAACCACTTACGCCGAATTCAAAACATCCATATCAGAACTCAAAAAGATGGGAGCCAAACAAATCGCTCTTGACCTGCGGGATAATCCCGGGGGATATCTTTCTGAAGCTATTAATATCGCCGATGAGTTTATAGGCGGAGAGAAACTGATACTTTTTACCAAAAACAAAAGCGGAGCCATCGAAGAAACCTATGCTCAAAGGAAAGGTGAATTCGAGAATGGAAAGGTCTTCGTGCTGATCAATGAAAATTCGGCCTCTGCCAGTGAGGTCGTGGCAGGAGCGCTTCAGGATAATGATGTTGGAACCATTGTTGGTCGCCGATCTTATGGAAAAGGCCTGGTTCAGCGGGAAATGGAGTTAGGCGACGGCAGCGCAGTGAGACTAACCATTGCCAGGTATTATACGCCTACCGGAAGATCCATTCAAAAACCATATGATCTCGGCAATGAGTCTTATTTTAACGACTATATGCGGCGTTATAAGAATGGAGAACTGAGCAACGAAGACAATATCGAGGTTAACGATTCGCTAAGATTCACCACTCCTGAGGGAAAAACCGTATACGGAGGCGGCGGAATCATTCCTGATGTGTTTGTTCCAAAGTATACCGATTCTGAAAAGGAGAAGATCAATTTCCTCCTTAGAAGCGGCTATATGAGTCGTTTTGTATTCGACATCCTGGAAAGGGACCGGCAGTATTATAATTCGGTTTCCCGGGAAGATTTTGTGGAGGAAATAGAGATAACAGAAGAAATGATCGATGGTTTTGAAACATATATTCTCCTTGAAAGAGACCTTAGAATCAACCTGAACGTTAAAAAACACAAACCGCTACTAAAGAAGTATCTAAAGGCCGAAATGGCTCAGCAACTTTTCGGAACTAATGCATTTCAACGATATTTAAATGAAGATGACCGAATAATTGAAAAAGTAATCGAGTTGTCTGAGGAAATTGAATAATTTAAATTTTTGTTTAATTAAATATTGAATTTCCTGTCTTCCTACTGGCTTTTCATACCCTTGTTTCTGTTCATCATAGCAGTGATATTCCGACTTCTGGATAACAGCACTCTTTTATTCCTGAAAAAGGACATATTAGTGCAATCTTCCAACGTTTCCAGGAAAGTATTAAAAAGGCATATCGTACTTAACGAAGATCCGGAATTTACCAGGCAACTTAAAAGAGCCCTGCTTTACAGAAACTTCCAGCAAAGCTTCCTGATAATCGCAGCTATTAGCGTTCCACCAAGCCTGTATCTTTTCCTAAGCTAGCTTATCGTGAACCTTGGTATGTTCACCTTTGTTCCAATCGGTAAGTATATCTGTAGCCACTGAGGCGCCACTACCACTGGCAATTACAACCTGGCTCCTCCAGCCCGCCAATGTACCGGCCACATAAAGCCCCGGTTTTACCAGGTGATCATCATTCTTTAACTGAACCCTGTTCTTAGTGGGTTTCGCCTTTTTATGGGGAATAAGGTATGCTTCCAAACCCTTTATCCTGAAAGGGCTGTTATAGCCAATCGTTAAAACGACCTTTGCTGCCGAGTACTCTTTTTTATTGGTGATAACCCGGTAACCGCCCTCAATTTCCTGGATTTCCTTTACCTTTTCCTTCTCGATCCTTTGAAGTTTTGGATAGAGCTCCTCCAGCTGAGAAACAGCGCTGGATAATACATCCATGCCACTGGTGCCGGGGGCTATTCCGAAGGCATTGTTCAGCAGAGCCGAATTGAGATGAGAAGCTTTTTGGTGAAGGATAATTCCTGCCTTCTTATTTTCGGCGTAAGGATTTTCCATAGCAGAGCCAATGACGAGGGCGCAGGATAATCCCGCAGCACCTCCACCTATGATCAAAACATCAAAATCCATAATTTACTGACGCTTTTTTTCGATCCCACGGGAAACCAATAGAATAAGCATAAGTACAATTACGCATAGACTCGCAAGGATAACGATCATGGCCTGACCGCTTTCGTCTACCAGCAGGTTACTAAAATCAAGCACGCTTACACTGATACCTATGAAGACAAGGGCCAGGAAAATAATGGTATATATAAAATATTTCATGAAAATAAACTCTGAATATTCTCGGCGAAGAGCTTAACGGCGATTGCCAGTAAGATCACTCCGAAAATCTTTCTAATTACACTAATACCCTGGCTTCCCAGTACCTTCTCGATTTTTGCGGAAGATTTCAGGACCAGGTATACAAATATAATATTGATAAAGATAGCAACAATGATATTTGCCATTTCATATTCGGCTTGCAAAGAGACCAGCGATGTTAAGGTACCGGCACCGGCGATCAATGGAAATGCCAGGGGCACGATCGACGCGGTTTCAGGAGCATCGTCTTTATACAAACTAATGCCCAGGATCATTTCGAGCGCCAGGAAGAACAGAATGAAAGATCCGGCCACGGCAAACGAATTCACATCGATCCCGATAAGATTCAGGATCTCCTTACCTACGAACAAAAAGACCACCATGATGATTCCGGCCACCACCGAAGCCTTTTCGCTTTGTATATGCCCTAACTTTTTTCTTAGATCAATAATGATAGGAATACTGCCTATAATATCGATCACTGCAAACAAAACCATACCTGCTGTAAATATCTGCCTGACATCAAATACCTTTAACATAGCATTCTTCTTTTTAAAATAGCCGGCAAAAGTAATTTTTCCCATCTGATTACCAATACCTAAGCCACGTTAAATTTGTGTAAATTTTATTCTCAAGTTACTTCCTTCTCCGCCCTATAAAATTATCTTTGCAGCATGTTTCAATTAGGTAAAACTCTGGTCTCAGAAGAGATCATCAAGAATGATTTTGTGTGCAACCTTTCGGCTTGCAAAGGAGCCTGTTGTATAGATGGTGAAGCCGGTGCCCCGGTGGAACCCGAAGAAAGGGAAATACTCGAAAAGATCTATCCCAAGGTAGAGCCTTTCCTGAGAAAGGAAGGTATTGACGCCATCAACCAACAGGGAGTATATATCACCAGGGAAAATGGTGAAATAGAGACTCCGCTTATCAACGGTGCAGATTGTGCCTATGTGAACTTCGATGATAAGGGAACTGCTCTTTGCGCCATCGAAGAGGCCTACAACGCCGGAGAGATCGATTGGAAAAAACCGGTTTCCTGCCATCTTTATCCGGTAAGGATCCAGGAATACAGTTCATTCTCAGCCATCAATTATCATAGATGGGAGATTTGTGATGATGCCTGCAGCCTTGGAAAGGAATTACAGGTACCTATTTACAAATTCGTAAAGGATGCCCTTATCAGGAAATATGGTACGGAATGGTATAACGAATTGGAACAGATCGCGACCGAATTCAATAAAAAATAGAAACCGGCTGTATTTCAATAGCTTATATTATTTAATCAACCGGAAATTCCGTACTTTTATAATCTTCTTAATTTGAAGAATTTTCACCAGTTCAGGTCATCACCTGGATTCCCCCCGTTAAAAAATTTGAAAATCAAAAGTTGATCCATATTTCAATAATTTGAAGTATGAGCAATGTTAAAAATAAACACTCAATAATTTTAGTTAACCAACCAAAAGATTGGGTAATTCTGTTTTCTGAAAACCGGCAAAAAATGCCGGTTTTCTTCTTTTCAGACCAAAAATATCAACATATTTAGAATAACAAATTCGCAATTGTGAACAGCTCATTTTAGGGAAGGCCTTATTTCTCTTCATAAAATTATTAACAACTTATAATAGGTTGTTATTCAGTGTTTTAAATACACTTTTTAACAAAGTTAAATGAAAACATTGAGTTTGAGCTGTTGAAAACTTTGTTGAAAACGTTTAACCGGCTACCTTTCAATTTAAACAAGTATTTTAAATATTTGTTAAACCATTAATTACCAAAGCACTAAAAGTCTTAAAAATTTAAAAATATCATGGCCCAGACGGAACCAATTTTGCAGGAAAATAAGGATCGTTTTGTAATCTTTCCAATCAAGCATAATGACATCTGGGACTGGTATAAAAAAATGGAAGCCTGCTTCTGGACTGCGGAGGAAATCGACCTTCACCAGGACCTGAACGACTGGAGCCATAAACTGAATAGCGACGAAAGATATTTTATCAAGCATATACTCGCATTCTTTGCAGCTTCAGATGGGATCGTAAACGAAAACCTCGCAGAGAATTTCGTAAACGAAGTGCAGTATTCTGAAGCCAAGTTCTTCTATGGCTTTCAGATCATGATGGAAAACATTCATTCCGAAACATATTCGCTTCTTATCGACACTTATGTAAAAGACGATAAGGAAAAGAATAACCTGTTCAAAGCCATTGAAGTTTTCCCGGCTATCAAGAAAAAAGCCGACTGGGCTCTGAAATGGATCGAATCAGATTCATTTGCTGAAAGGCTCATCGCCTTTGCCGCGGTAGAAGGAATTTTCTTCTCGGGAGCATTTTGCTCGATCTTCTGGCTGAAGAAGCGCGGATTAATGCCCGGGCTTACCTTCTCAAATGAGTTGATATCAAGAGACGAAGGCATGCATTGTGATTTCGCAGTTCACCTGCATAACAATCACCTTGTCAATAAAGTGCCAAAGGCCAAGATCAGGGAGATCATCATCGATGCCTTAAACATCGAACGTGAGTTCATCACCGAATCTCTACCAGTGAGTCTGATTGGAATGAACGCGAAACTAATGACCCAGTACCTGGAATTTGTAACAGACAGATTGCTGGTAGAGCTGGAGTGTGAAAAAGAATTCAACGTATCCAATCCATTCGATTTTATGGATATGATCAACCTGCAGGGTAAAACCAATTTCTTTGAGAAAAGAGTAAGCGAATACCAAAAGGCAGGGGTGATGAATAAAGATAAAGAATCAGATGAGATCAGTTTCGACGCTGATTTCTAAAGAGCAACTGCGCCGTGACCCCCAACGCGGCGCTGGTTGACCTTTATATATAGAATCCGAATTAATCCTATTTTTCCAATAACGGGTTTTGCCCGCAGGATCCCTTTTTGCCTGATTCCAAGGCGAACTGGCTCCTGAATCAACTGAAAGACTTAGTATGTATGTAGTAAAAAGAGACGGCAGGAAAGAACCCGTCATGTTCGACAAGATCACGGCACGGGTTAAAAAGCTATGTTATGGCCTTAATGAACTGGTAGACCCGGTCAAGGTCGCCATGAGGGTCATTGAAGGGCTTTATGACAATGTTAGCACCAGCGAGCTGGATAACCTGGCCGCCGAGATCGCCGCGACCATGACCACTGCTCATCCCGATTACGCTAAGCTGGCCGCGAGGATTTCGGTCTCTAACCTGCATAAGAATACCAAAAAGACATTTTCTGAGGTGATGACCGACCTGTATGAGTACATCAACCCGCGCACAGGTGAATCTGCCCCCCTCATCTCAGATGAAATATACGAGGTAATTAAGGAAAACAGTGAAAAACTGGACTCCACGATCATCTACAACCGCGATTTTGGCTATGATTATTTCGGCTTTAAAACCCTCGAACGATCTTACCTTCTAAAGCTGAATGGCAAGATAGCCGAAAGACCTCAGCACATGCTCATGCGGGTTTCCATTGGGATCCATCCAGATGACCTCGACGCAGCCATAGAGACCTATGAGCTGATGTCTAAAAAATATTTCACACACGCTACTCCTACACTTTTTAATTCGGGTACCCCGAAACCCCAGATGTCTTCATGTTTCCTTCTTACCATGAAGGACGATAGTATCGACGGAATTTACGACACCCTGAAACAAACCGCGAAGATCTCTCAGTCAGCAGGAGGTATTGGCCTGTCTATTCACAATGTGAGGGCGACCGGCTCCTACATCTCCGGGACGAATGGTACTTCCAACGGTATCGTTCCGATGCTGAGGGTCTTTAATGACACCGCGCGGTATGTTGACCAGGGAGGCGGAAAACGCAAAGGTTCCTTTGCGATCTATGTTGAACCGTGGCATGCAGACATCTTTGATTTCCTGGATCTTAAAAAGAACCACGGAAAGGAAGAAATGCGAGCAAGAGACCTGTTTTATGCTATGTGGATGCCAGACCTGTTTATGAAAAGGGTTCAGGCAGACGCAACCTGGACATTGATGTGCCCTCATGAATGTCCGGGCCTTTATGACACCTACGGCGAAGAGTTTGAAGCTTTATATGAAAAATATGAAGCTGAAGACAAAGGCCGTAGGACCATCAAGGCCAGAGAACTTTGGGAAAAAATCCTTGAATCCCAGATAGAGACAGGTACCCCTTATATGCTATACAAGGACGCAGCCAACAGGAAATCCAACCAGAAAAACCTGGGCACCATCAGGTCTTCGAACTTGTGTACAGAGATTCTGGAATATACCAGTGAAGATGAAGTCGCTGTATGTAACCTGGCTTCCATCGCGCTGCCCATGTTCATCAAAGGAAACGAATTCGATCACAAAGAACTGTTCCGAATTACCAAACGAGTAACCAGGAACCTTAATAAGGTCATAGATAGAAATTACTACCCCGTAAAGGAAGCAGAGAATTCCAATTTACGACACCGCCCGGTTGGTCTTGGAGTGCAGGGGCTGGCAGATACCTTTATCAAACTGCGCATGCCCTTCACTTCAGATGAAGCCAAAAAACTGAACCAGGAAATATTTGAAACCATTTATTTCGCGGCTGTTTCTTCTTCGATGGAACTGGCTAAAGAAGAAGGTCCGTATTCCAGCTTCGAAGGCTCTCCGATCAGTAAAGGAGAATTTCAGTATAACTTATGGGGAATAAAGGATGAAGATTTAAGCGGAAGATGGGATTGGGCAAAACTCCGAAAACAGGTCATGAAAAATGGAGTTAGAAACAGCCTGTTGCTTGCTCCCATGCCTACAGCTTCTACCTCGCAGATCCTTGGAAATAATGAAGCATTCGAGCCCTATACTTCGAATATCTACACCAGACGGGTACTTTCAGGAGAATTCATCGTGGTGAACAAACACCTGCTGGAAGATCTTGTGGAAAGAAACCTCTGGAACGATGAAGTAAAGAACGCCATCATGAGAAACAATGGCTCGGTGCAGGATATTGATGTAATTCCGGCCGACCTTAAGGAACTCTACAAAACTGTCTGGGAAATGAGCATGAAAGATATCATAGACATGTCCAGGCATCGAGGATATTTTATAGACCAGTCTCAATCACTGAACCTGTTCATGGAAAATGCGAATTACAGCAAGTTGACCTCCATGCATTTCTACGCCTGGAAAAGCGGCCTGAAGACCGGAATGTATTATCTTCGCACGAAAGCAGCGGTGGATGCTATTAAGTTCACCCTGGAAAAAGAAACTAAAAAAGATCCTGTAGACAAAGAAACCTCGGTTCCTGAAAGAGCTGCGGAAATCGTAAAAAAGGAAAGTACAATTTCTCCGCAATCTGAAGGAGAAGCAGCCTTGAGCCCTGAGGAGTTGAGAGCGATCATCGCTCAGTCAAAAGACGCAGAAGGAGACGATTGCCTGATGTGCGGATCTTAAAATTTTGGCTAATTCAAATTTGAATTAAGAGAGGGAAGTGGTTTTTACTTCCCTTTTTTAATACTTTTGAGCCACACCAAACCAAACCTATGAACTGGGAGCAACTCTTATCATTAAAAAGATTCGGAGACACGCATAAAAGGTTGCGAAAGGAACAAAACGAAACGCGACTTGGATTTGAAGTAGATTATGACAGGATCATTTTCTCATCGGCCTTTCGAAGCCTCCAGGATAAGACCCAGGTAATTCCACTTTCCAAAACCGATTTTGTTCATACCCGGCTCACTCATAGCCTGGAAGTTTCAGTAGTTGGAAGATCGCTGGGTAGACTCACCGGCCAGAAATTGCTGGAAAAACATCCTCACCTTCGAGACACCTATGGCTACCAGATGAATGATTTTGGAGCTATAGTGGCGGCTGCCGCGCTGGCTCATGATATCGGGAATCCTCCTTTTGGACATTCCGGGGAAAAGGCGATCGGGGAATATTTCAGCCATGGTAATGGGAAGCGCTTTAAGGATAAGCTTACTGAAACCGAGTACCAGGACCTGGTTAAATTCGAAGGTAACGCTAACGGTTTCAAAATTCTTACTGAAAACCGGCCTGGAATTGAAGGTGGAATCAGGCTTTCTTATGCCACACTGGGAGCTTTTACAAAATACCCAAAAGAATCCCTTCCGCATAAGCCCACTCGAAAGATCGAAGACAAAAAGTTCGGGTTTTTCCAGAGCGAGCGAGAATTCTTTAAGGAAGTAGCCGAAGAATTAGGATTGAAAAAAAACCGGGAAAGCAATAATATAGGTTACTGCAGGCATCCGCTGGCATTTTTGGTTGAAGCGGCAGATGATATCTGTTACACCATCATTGATTTTGAAGACGGGATCAACCTGGGCCTGATCGATGAGGAATATGCGCTGGAATTCCTTATCAAACTGGTGAAGAATAATATCAATACCGCCAAATATTCGGGGCTTCAAAACACAGCCGACAGGCTAGCTTATTTGCGATCCCTTGCCATTAATACACTTATTGGTGAAGCGGCAGAAATCTTTTTGGCTAATGAGGAAGCCATTCTGGCTGGGGAATTTCACGAATCTTTGTTCGATAAAAGCAGTTATGAGGCACAGATAAAAGATATCATCAAAATAAGTATCGAAAAGATTTATCAAAGCGAGGAAGTGATCACGAAGGAGATCGCAGGTTACCGAATGCTTTCATATTTATTAGATATCTACACCAAAGCCCTGTTGCCCGAAACCGAAGACCAGGATTCCAATTTTACCAGCCTGGTGTTGAAATCGGTACCTAAATTACAGCATTTGCAGGAGGTGGATTCGGTTTACGAAAAACTCATCGGGATCTGTTCGTTTACAGCTTCTCTTACAGACGGCCTAACCGTAGCTTCCTTTGAAAAATATTCGGGACTAAAAATCTAATTTTAATCACAATTTGTGAACAAACTCACAGAAGTAGCCGGAGTATTCTTTAAGCTGGGTCTTATAGCCTTCGGAGGGCCGGCTGCCCATATTGCCATGATGGAAGAAGAGGTGGTTTCCAAACGCAAATGGATGAGTCGCCAGCATTTTCTGGACCTGGTAGGCGCCACCAATCTCATCCCAGGCCCCAATTCAACCGAAATGACCATGCACTGCGGTTATGAACGTGCGGGCTGGAAAGGTCTTTTCGTTGCCGGAGCCTGTTTTATTTTTCCGGCCGTTGTCCTTACCGGGATCCTTGCCTGGTTATATGTCACTTATGGCGAAGTTCCAGCTGTCGAACCTTTCCTTTATGGTATTAAACCCGCTGTGCTCGCAATAATCATCAGTGCGATCTACAAATTAGGCCAAAAAGCTTTAAAGAACTGGCAACTGGGGGTCATTGGAGCAATGGTAATAGGGGTCTCTTTTCTAGGAGTCAATGAAATTACGGCCATCCTGGGAGCAGGATTGCTAGGCCTTGTTTGGTTTGGGCTCGAAAATAAATTTCAGCATACAAAAAGCCTGATCCCACTTAGCCTTCTTGGTTTTAGCCAGGCTGCAGTCGCGGGTGTAAGTAGTACAAAACTGTTCCTTGTTTTCCTCAAAATAGGAGCGGTACTATTTGGAAGTGGTTATGTGCTGGTAGCCTACCTGGACGGAGAACTGGTGGAAAAATTAGGCTGGCTTAGCAAACCGGAATTGCTGGATGCCATCGCTATCGGGCAGTTCACTCCAGGGCCGGTCCTGTCTACCGCAACTTTCATAGGTTACCAGATCAACGGAATTACAGGCGCCATGGCAGCAACGGCAGGTATCTTTCTACCCTCCTTCCTGTTTGTACTTATTCTAAACCCAATAGTTCCAAAACTCAGGAAATCGCCATTGGCAAAAGGCTTTTTGGATGCTGTTAATATCGCTGCAGTTGGGATCATGATCGCGGTAACCATAAGATTAGGCCAGAACATTTTAACCGACTGGAGAGCCTGGCTTATCGCGTTGATCAGCATTGGGATTAGCTTCGGAATCAAGAAAGTTAATGCGGTGTACCTGGTGATAGGTGGAGCTCTCCTGGGATACCTGCTCCTTCAATTCGAATTTTAACTAAAAGTCATAGACCAGCCCTACTCCAAGCATTTGCTTAAGCTGAATACGGGGGCCTGAAGTTTCCAGTTTTCCGTCGCCGTTGGAATCTTCCTTGAACTTTACATCATCATCATATCTAATGTGCGTACCAACATTCGCCTTTACGAATTCGTTCACTTTCATGTTCACATTTAGCTGCCAGTCCACATCCACGTTTCCAAATTTATTCAGGTAATCTGAATACAGGCTCAGCTGGTTGTCCAGGTCTATATTGTCGAAAACCTCCTTGCTAAAACCACTGGTAACCAGGAAACCAAATTCCGTTCGAACATTCTGCCCATCTTCGAGAATATTTCCCAATTCATCGGTAACTGCCGGTTCTACCCCAAACATACCCTCGTTGGCCAGTCGCTGATCTAAAACAAAAGTCGACTTTAAGGTTATGGGCGATAGATAAACGGTCAACTCTTCTTCGGGATGCGAAAATTCGGTTCCGGCACCCAAAAAGGTATATCCGGGGGCCATGAACTTGGAAATTGGAACCCGGGTATCTGGGTATTTATATCCGTTGGTGAACTGAGTATTGAAACTGAACTTCCCAGAATAGAACCAGTTGGAAGTACTGTCTTTTCGAAAGCCAAAAGAAGAATTCACACGAATCTCATCTTCAGTTTTCCTGATCTCTCTTCCTTCCTGGGCATTTATACCATAGCGAAGTGTTGCAGAATTCTTCCACATGGTAAGATCTTTCTCAAAATTTCGCTGAAAATTAGAGAAGAAAAGTGCCGAAACTGAATTGTTACCACCGGCATTCCAGTTCACGAAAGCAACCTCACTTAGATTGATCCCCACGCTATTTTTTTCGGTCCAGTAGATCAAAAGATCATCGGTTTGGGTACTATCATTCTCAGTTTTGGTAGAATCTGTTGTAGTGGTATCTGCTAAGGCCTTCGAAAACTTATATTCATACAGGTTATTAGCCTGGGTTTTTGTAAAGAAAAGGCACAAAAATATAAGTAGAAATTGGGGCTTCATTAATCAACAGAATTTTCGGAATCGCAAAAATAAAAAAATCAGAGCATAGATTTAAACTTCAGCTGTATTCCTTCAACGTTAATTCCGGCAATTTCTTGTAATTGAACCACATTTCCTTGTTCAATAAATTCATCTGGAATTCCTAAAATTTCGATCTCGCCTTTATAACGGGCTTTAGCAGCATATTCCAGGATGGCACTTCCAAATCCTCCTTTTTCCACCCCATCTTCAACTGTAAGAATTTTCGAGAATTTTTTAAAAACGCCCTGCAACAATTTCTCATCCAGGGGTTTTACAAATTTCATATCAAAATGGGCAATTTTAGATCCGTCCTGAAATTTCTCTATGGCTTCGGATACCTTTTCAGCCATATTACCTATACTCAACACTGCGATTTCTGATCCTTCCTTCAAACATTCAGCCTTTCCAATTTCAATTTCACTGAACTCCTGTTTCCACTCTTTAAGAACTCCCCTGCCACGCGGATATCTAATGATAATTGGATTATCAAGACCTAGTTGGGCAGTATAGAGTAAATTACGAAGTTCCACTTCGTTCCGTGGTGCTACAATGATAAGGTTAGGAATACAACGTGCGTAGGCGATATCAAAAACACCGTGATGGGTCGCTCCGTCTTCTCCAACCAGCCCGGCTCTATCCAGGCAAAAAATGACCGGAAGATTCTGCAAGGCCACATCATGAATCAGCTGGTCATAAGCACGTTGAAGAAAAGTAGAATAAATAGCACAAAAGACCACAGAGCCCTGCGTGGCCATCCCGGCAGACAGGGTTACGGCATGTTGCTCTGCAATTCCCACGTCGAAGGCCCTTTCTGGAAAGGCTTCCATCATATATTTAAGCGAACTACCGGTGGGCATGGCCGGCGTGATCCCAATGATCTTTTCATTCTTTTCAGCCAGTTCCACCAGGCTAAACCCGAACACATCCTGGTATTTTAACGGAAGCCCATCGGTATCATACTTCAGCAATTCGCCCGTAGCGGGCTCGAATTTCCCCGGGGCATGGTATTTAACCTGGTCTTCTTCGGCTTTTTTAAGGCCTTTGCCTTTTTTGGTGATGACATGAAGAAATTTGGGTCCTTCGATCTGTTTCATTTCTCCGAGAACCTTTAGCAAACTATCCAGATCATGCCCATCCACCGGGCCGAAATAGTTGAAATTAAGCGCCTCTATAATATTATCCCTGGTGGGCTTATAACCTACCCTGGCTTTAGTAAGGTACTCCTTTAAAGCTCCAACGCTTGGATCGATCCCTATCGCGTTATCATTTAGGATCACCAGTAGATTCGCCTTTGAAACTCCCGCATGGTTTAAGCCTTCGAAGGCCATTCCGCTGGCGATGGAGGCGTCGCCGATAACCGCTATATGCTGGCGTTCGATATTTCCCTGGAGCCTGGAAGCGATTGCCATGCCCAAGGCGGCCGAGATGGAGGTGGAAGAATGGCCAGTTCCAAAGGTATCATAGATACTCTCTGATCTTTTTGGAAAACCACTAATCCCATTTAACTGCCGATTGGTGTGAAAAATATCCTTTCTTCCGGTGAGGATCTTATGCCCGTAGGCCTGGTGACCCACATCCCAGACCAGTTTATCTTCCGGCGTATTGAAGATGTAATGTAGCGCAATACTAAGTTCTACCACGCCAAGACTAGCCCCAAGGTGACCTTCTTTGGTCGCTACGATATCGATAATGAACTGCCTTAACTCAGCCGCCAATTCTTGTAGCTGCTCGAAGCTAAGTTTTCGAAGATCTTGTGGATCGTTGATTTGGTCAAGGATTTTCCCGGTCATACCAGCAAAGTTACATTTTCAATTCTGAATTATATGAATCGGAACGGTGGCTGATATTCAAAATTTATATCTTTCGGAAAAAATCAGGAATGATCTCTCCATTTGACGATACCTATTTTATGAAAAAGGCTCTGGAAGAAGCCGAAGTTGCTTATGACAAAGGAGAGATCCCGGTTGGCGTTGTGGTGGTTATCAATGATCGTATCATCGCACGCGGACATAACCTCACCGAAACCCTGAACGATGTGACCGCTCATGCCGAAATGCAGGCGATCACGGCTGCAGCCAGTTTCCTGGGTGGAAAATATCTTCAGAATTGTACAATGTATATCACCCTGGAACCCTGCCAGATGTGTGCAGGAGCTCTTTACTGGAGTCAGATCTCAAAAATTGTCTTTGGAGCTTCAGATCCACAAAGGGGATATCGCAAAAATGGAGTTCAGCTTCATCCAAAAACCAAAGTGGTATCAGGAATCATGGAAGAAGATTGCGGGGATCTTTTAAAACGCTTCTTTATTGAGAAAAGAAATTTAAACTAAAGCGAAATCTTCAAGAAGTAAAAAGTATATACCTTCACTTCACCCAACAAATGAAGATTCCGCAATTAGTTAATTCTATTTAAATCTGGGTAACCTTTATGTAATCGATATAATATTTGACCGGGAATATTGAGTCATCCACTTCAGGACCTCCAAAATTACCTCCTATGGCCATATTCACCAGTAAATAAAAATCCTTTCTGAAAGGATAATGCTCCTCATCATATTCCTGAGGTGTGAATTTGTAAACCTGCTTTCCATCCACAAAAAATTCTATAAAATCTTCGGTCCACACGGCTCTATAAGTATGGTAACCGTCTTCAATTCCTTCGATCCTGGTTTTTTTGGTATTCATGGTTTCTCCATGACTGGCAGGAGTATGCAAGGAGGTAAAGACCATTCCAGGTTCACGTCCTACATATTCTAAAATGTCGATTTCTCCGGAGGCCGGCCAGCTTACCTTTTCAACATCGGCACCCAGCATCCAGAAAGCAGGCCAAACACCTTTTCCGGTGCCTAGCTTCGCCCTGATCTCTATTTCACCATACTTGAACTCTACCTTGTCTTTGGTATTGATCTTTCCTGAATAATACTTTCCATCTTCCTTAACCGCAGTGATCACAAGTTTTCCGTCCCTGACTTCCACATAATTCCGGTCGTAGATCTGGCGTTCGTTATTACCCCAGCCACAAAGATTGGGACAGCCGTCCCCTTCTTCATAGTTCCATGAGCTCATATCAAGGCTATCCCCGTTAAAATCATCCTCGAAGATCAGCTTTTCCTGTGCGATAGCACTGGTGCTCATTCCAAGGAAAAGAAGCATGATAGCCGTCGCGAATCCTTTTTTTATCATTTTGAATACTTTAGGTTAATGCGCTGCAGGTCTTCAGAATTTGGTCCAACCATCAATTCGAATTCACCTTCTTCAGTTTCCCATTTTCCTTCGGCCGTGTAAAACTTCAAGGTTTCACGATCTATGGTAAATTCGGCAGATTTGGTCTCACCCGGCTTTATTTCCAGCAATTCAAAACCCTTTAATTCTTTTACAGGTCTGGCAGCACTGGCAACCATATCTCTTAAATAAAACTGAACGATCTCCTTACCCGCAACATCTCCGGTATTGGTCACCGCAACCCTAAGAGTTACACTTCCGTTGGCATTAAATTCAGAAGCCGAAAGTTCAGGCTTAGCATACTCAAAAGTGGTATAGCTTAACCCAAACCCGAAAGGATAGAGCGGACCATTTTCGATATCGGTATAGTGGGAAAAGGTTACATGCTCTGGGCTATAAGGCCTTCCCGTGTTCTTATGATTATAATACAGCGGCTCCTGGCCAACTGCTCTAGGGAAAGAAACCGGAAGCTTTGCTGAAGGGTTGTATTTTCCCAGGAGAACGTCGGCTATGGCGTTCCCGCTTTCGGTTCCCAGTTGCCATGCTTCCACGATGGCAGGAAGATTTTCAGCAGCCCAGGTAATTTCCAGTGGTCTACCGTTGATCAATACCAACGCGATATTCTGGTTCACTTTGTGAACTTCTTTCAGCAATTCCATCTGCAAACCCGCCAGGCCTATATTCGCCTGGCTCCGGCCCTCTCCACTCTGGAAAGCATCCTCTCCAAGTACCATTATGACCATTTCTGCATCGCTGGCTTTTTCAACCGCATCAGGAATACCGGAACGATCGGTTTCATTAATATCAAGCGGAAAAAGGAAACTGCGTTCACCCTGTCCAAGAGTCACTCCTTTGGCATAGGTAATCTCGGTTGAAGCACCTACTGCATTCTTTAAACCTTCCAAAACCGAAACTGCCGAATTTTTCTCGCCCTGGGCTCTCCAGTTTCCAATTGGCGTATCCTTATCATCAGCCAAAGGACCAATAACCGCGATCTTTTTTACGGAATTGGCAACAGGTAAAATATCATTTTCATTCTTTAAAAGAACGATGGATTTCCTGGCGATCTCACGGGCTTTTTGCCTGTGTTCATCATAAGGAACCTGGTTTTTTAATTTTGAATTGCTATATCGATAAGGATCGTCAAAAAGACCCATTTTGAACTTTACTCGAAGGATACGTCTTACCGCATCGTCTATAAGTTTCTCATCTACCTGGCCTTCTTCAACCAGTTTTTCGAGGCCAGCCTCGTAGGCACCACCTTCCATATCCATATCACTTCCAGCCTTTACAGCGATCTCTGCAGCGTGAACCTTGTCACGCGCAAATCCGTGAGGGATCATTTCGGTAATCGAACCCCAGTCTGAAACTATAAAGCCGTTCCAATTCCAGTCCTTCTTCAGGGTTTCCCGCTGAAGGCTTTCACTCCCCGTAGCCGGGATATTATCAATGGTATTGAATGCATTCATAAAAGTAGCTACTCCGGCTTCAGCAGCAGCCTGAAACGGAGGTAACACCACGTTATGAAGTTCATTCTGGCCAATGTTCACCGCATTGTAATCCTTACCGCCTTCAGCCAGACCATATCCGGCGAAATGTTTGGCTGTTGCTGCGATGGTCTTGGGATCTGAAAGATCATTTCCCTGGTAGCCATTTACCTTAGCTACAGCTACCTTTGAAGTAAGATATGGATCTTCTCCGGAACCTTCCATGATCCTTCCCCAACGCGCATCGCGGGAAATATCGATCATTGGCGAAAAGGTCCAGTTCACCCCTTCAGCAACCGACTCCAATGCGGCAATTCTTGCCGATTCTTCCATAGCTTCGAGATCCCAGCTGGCAGTCTCACCAAGCGGCACCGGGAAAATGGTCTTATATCCATGTATCACATCATAGCCGAACATCAAAGGGATCTTCAGCCTTGAGTTTTCCATATTCAGCCTTTGCGCTTTTTCAACCGCTTCTACTGAAAGGACATTGAGCATGGATCCAACCAGTCCTTTCTTCAAACGTTCTTCCTTTTGCTTGTTATCACCACCGGAGGCAGGGCCAGTAAGATCCCAACTACCGTTGTACTGGATCATTTGTCCTACTTTCTCCTCGAGCGTCATCATACTTAGAACAGAATCTACTTTTTGCTCTACATTTTTGACAGAACTTTTAATCTCAGAATTTTGAGAATATGTGAAGAAACTAACGCCAAGAAGAAGGACGGTAAGTTTAAATTTTTTCATGATCTTAATATTAGATTTTGGAGAAACTATTTTCTCTATAGTTAATATTGAGAGATTTCTATCTATTTATAATTTTCATTTGGATGAACTTTAACTCCATCCAGTTATAAAAGCTTAAAAATGGAAGGTTTATGAAGTGCCTTCTACTTCCGGCACAATTAATTTCTTATTAAAACCCAGTCTATCAATACTTCAGCTTTTCCTTCTTTTATAAGTTGTACGGTTGATTCGGGTAGCCCATTATAAGGTTTTTCAACTCCGTTAGTTTTATATGGATAGGCTCCACCCAGAGCAAGATTAAGAATAAGGTATTTTGGATTATCAAAAGCCCATTCTCCGTAATGCTCTACCATAGGTTTTGTAACCCTATAGATCAACCTGCCATCTACTTTAAAATAGATTCCATCTTTGGTCCAATCAACAGAATAAACATGCCAGTCGGTTACATCTTCACCTTCCGGAAAGAAATATTTATTGACAAGCGGTGTCTCGCCGGAATATTCCGGGCCGTGAAGGGCCACACCAATCCAATCTGTCTCTCCCACATATTCCATGATATCGATCTCCCCGGTATCGGGCCAGTCTCCACCACCAAGTGCCCAGAAAGCAGGCCAAAATCCGGAACCTGCAGGAAGTTTCATCCTGGCTGAAGCAGTACCATAGGTGAACATAACTTTATCACGTGTATTGATCCTTCCCGAAATAAAATCGA
This sequence comes from Christiangramia oceanisediminis, assembly GCF_022570735.2. Taxonomy (GTDB): domain Bacteria; phylum Bacteroidota; class Bacteroidia; order Flavobacteriales; family Flavobacteriaceae; genus Christiangramia; species Christiangramia oceanisediminis. The sequence goes on from NZ_JANCNS010000001.1 coordinate 866,991, forward strand.
AATCATTTCCGCGATAGGTTATATAATCCGGACTGTAATGAGCTTTTAGCATCAATGCGCTTTCGGCTCCCTGTGCATCGTCACCTTTTACTGTAAAAACAGTTGCGGTGGAATCCACATAGATCTGTTGTTCGTTATTCACCCAGAAGTCGGTCCCAACAACATTCCATTTTTCCCTATCTAGAGAACTTTGGGAAAAATCGTCAAAGAAAAGGGTGTCTGTAGCCGTTTCTACAGAGATATCCTGAGCATGAGAACTTCCGCTGAAAATAAAAACGAAAAGCAGGAAAGATTTTAAAAAGAAGTGCTTCATTTTATTAAAATTTAAACAGAATATTTCAGCTTAAATAAGGGCCAGGAAGGGCTGCTCAAAAAAGCGATCAATAATTCTCTTTCTTATATCTTATTATGAGCCATGTAAATAAAACCCGGAGCCGAAGCCCCGGGAATTACAATTCAAACAAACGAGCCTATTGATAAACTCTTATGTAATCTACTTCCATAGATGACTCCTGAAAGGCTGGATCAATATCTCCACCAAAAGTTCCTCCCATAGCCACGTTCATGATCAGGAAGAAATCTTTATTAAATGGAGAATCAGGAGTATTAACGTATGTATGATAAACTTCACCATCTACAAGAAATACGATTCGTTCAGGAGACCACTCCATTGTATAGATATGGAATTCTGAAGAAGGGTTCTCAATAGTGGTTGTATTACCATCGGCATTACCACCAGAAGCTCCCGGGTAATGTAGGGTACCATGAACTACGCCAGGCTCATTACCTTTATGCTCCATGATATCGATCTCGCCGGTAGCCGGCCAGCCAATTTCATCAAAATTATTTCCAAGCATCCAGATCGCTGGCCAGGTTCCTCCACCTTCAGGTAATTTAGCTCTTGCTTCAACCCTTCCGTAAGTGAATTCAAAGTTATTCTGGGTAGTGATCCTGGAAGAGGTAAAATCGAATCCGCTTTCAGACTCTCTTCTTGCAGTGATCAACAGGTTTCCATCAACGATAGAAGTATTTTGCTCTGTATAATACTGAGCTTCCTGGTTACCCCAACCGTTGTCTCCATTGCCTATTTCATAATTCCAAACACTGGTATCAAGAGATTCATCATCATCGAAAGTAGCTTCCCACAGAAGTTCATCGAATTCGGTTTCAAATTCGTCTCCACCGCCTCCGGTATCTCCTCCTTCTCCAGTGGTCAAAATGAACCACCAGTCGAATTCGTTATTACCATCAGTAGTTTTCAGCAGTAATTCATTGGGCACAGAACGATCAAAGATCTGGTAGCGATGGTCTCCCCCGGTATAATAACCAATAAAGGCCAATCCGGTAAGATTAATCGTTTCGTTACCACCCGGAGCGGTAATCGCCCAGTTAGCGGTATAATCTGAATACGGCACATTAAGTACGTCTGCTCCATCAACGGTTCCTCCACTTGAGCCTAACTGGTCGACAAGTCCAACTCTTCCAAAAACAGTTCCTGAATCATCTTCTGTATTGATATTGGTGATATGAACAAATGTTCCATCTTCCTGGAATACATATCTATCATCATACATTCCAACTCCGGCTTTTTCGTTAGGTCCGGCAGCATACCACTCTGGTCCGTTAGTTCCGCCTACAGGTCCCAATCCAAAATGGCCAGGAGCTTCGGCTTTAATCCTCCATTCTCTGTTTCCGTCTCCTACCAATTTATCGATAAGATCCTGAGGTGGTGAATAGGTCACAAGAACTTCCACGTTGGTAACCATGGAAGAAGAAGTTCCCCCCGGACCGTAAGCGATCACGGTTACCGGGTAATTTCTGGTTCCGGTTTCTGAAAACTGGTGAGTGTACTCACCGCTCCCTGAAGTTACCGAGCTTCCGTTAGGGAAAACGAACTTATAGGTCATTGCGTTATTTGCCGAAGCATTGAATGTTACCATTCCGCTTCCGTCGCCATTAGGCATATCACCGGATTGTCCCATGATAGCCGTTTCTACGCTAAGATTTGATGGCGCACTGATCTCGCCAATATCATAATCCTCCTCGCAGGAATAGAATCCCAGCGAGAGAGCGATTACGAATAAAAGTCTAACAAATATATTTTTCATCTTCTGTCTTTTTATTCTAATTATGGAAATAAATATTGTCCAGATATACATTTACTCCACCTGCTGGTAGTCCTGAGTAAATCAACTGTGCGATATTCCTGCGGTTAGCAAGATTTTCGAACTGTGATAATGGAATATCCAAACTTACCCACTCACCGGTTGGCAGATCATCAAAAACCACCTCATGTTCGGTTGTGTCGCCACCGTCAAAGCTTCCGTCAGGTCCTACATCCACAAGCTTAACTCTGAAGGTAGTTCCGTTCTCGATATAAACATCTGTATGGAAGTGAGTCATCCCGGTTATATCCAGTTGTTCGGCAACTGTTTCGATCCCAACAAAATCAAGATTGAAATAATGCTTGGTCAACCTTCCGTCGAACTCAACTTCTTCATAGTCTGAAATCGACCAGCTGGTTCTCCAGGTATCTACCGTAACATCCTCGTCCAAATCGCTGAACAGGGAAATATAAGCGGTGTCACCAATCCTGATATCATCGAAATAGAAATCCTCTCCCTGACCTGCAGTATTGAAATCGTAGAAGACGATCACGCGGTCATAGTCGATTGAAGGATCAAAGGCTCCGAAAGTGGAAAGATCAAAGCTTAATTCTTCCCATTCTCCAGCTACTGTGGTGCTCTGCTGAACCTCAACAAATACACTTGGGTTTCCATTAGCATCTGGTGGAGAATCTGATTTTTCCATTTTCAACAGAATTGGAGTTCCGGCTCTTGGAGACCAGACTTTCATTTTAGCAGTGGTTCCATTAGAAAAATCCACCGGCTCCTCAAGATTAAGGGAAATACCTGCCCAAACTTCAGATCCTGAAGTTTTGTTAAGCGTGCTTACCCTTGAAGAGGTGTTTATTCCAGACATATCAGGATTATCGATCACAGCTCCTGTAGCTCCACCAAATCCATTCCACTGGTAATTCAGGTTTTCAGATTCAAAGGTCAAAGGAAGCTTGATCGGATCTAAGGTAGTGGTCTGGATATTATCGAAATAATAGGTTTCTCCAGTACCAGATGTGTTGAAATTGAAGAACAACACGATTCTGCCATAATCGATTGAAGTATCAACTGCCGTCATATCGAAGGTCAGGGTTTCCCACTGGTTGCTCACCGTAGTCTGCACCTGGTCTTCCACGAAGATGGTCGCGTCTGCAAGGTTCTCGATCTTAAAGATCACCGGAATCCCGGCCTGTGGAGACCATACATCAACGCTGATATACTTTTGAGTAGAGAAATCTATTGGCTGATCCAGCGCGGTAGTGGTCCCTGCCCAAACTTCAGAACCTGCAGGCTTGGTATAGGCAGCTACTTTTGCACTGGTATTGATACCCGTTGGGTCTGGATTATCGATCACCGGATCTACCACCTGGTCTGGACCAAAGTTAATAAATGTGTAGTCCTTTGTAGGTGATTCAAAGTCGATAGGCAGGAATAACGGATCCCTGATCTCTACGGTTTGAGTAACTTCAGTAGAAGCAGCACCTCCACTAAGAGCAACAACCCGAACGTCGTAATCTCCAACGGCATCATAAGTATGAGAAACGGTCTCCCCGATCATCATCGCGATAGGTTCCTCATCATCCACATCGCCAAAATATACATTGAACATGGCTGCGTAATCTGCAGTAGCAGAAACATTGATGGTATAGTTATCATCTGCTGCCTTCTCAATGTTCACCTCAAGGTTTTCAGGAGCCCTGAAAGAAACCGTTAATGCCTGGCTTCCTTCTGCGGTCACCCCATTAAGATTCTTACCGGTAACTACCACATCGTAATCACCTTCGGCATAAATATGATCTACGCTTTCTCCCGGTTTGATCTCTGAAGAAGGTTCAGAGCCATCACCAAAATCAACGGTAAATGTGTTCGCACTTTGCCCGGTTGGGGTAATAGTGACTAAACCGGTATTATCCTGAGTGATCGTAAAACTAGCACCCAAATTAGAAGGCGAAGCCAGACCGCTCAGATCTACCATCTGATCATCATCGCTCTCGCAACCTAAGATGAAGGCGCTGAGCGTGATAAAAAAGAAATATTTTAAATATTTATTCATAATGCTGTTTTTTTAGTATCCAGGATTTTGTTCCCAGTTTCCGTTAGAAAATTCGATCTCTTCAAGCGGAATTGGGAATAGTTCGTTCTTACCAGTTTGGAATCCGTCGATGTTATCAGCGGCACGACCTGTTCTAACCAGGTCAAAGAAACGATGACCTTCACCTACCATTTCCAATCTTCTGTCAAGGAAGATCTGCTCGGTAAGGGCTGAACCAGTACCCACGAAATCACCAAGCCCGGCACGATTTCTAACCATGTTCAGGTATTGCTGAGCAAGCTGGTCGTTAATTCCACCGCGGTTAAGCGCTTCAGCAGCCATTAAAAGAACATCGGCATAACGAATTGCCCTGTAATTGTTTGGCTGGGTAAGGTTTGCATCACCCGCGTTATCGTTTTGTCTTGGAAGGTACTTACGGTTGAAGTAACCGGTGTGTTTATATCCCTCGGTATAGGTTGCCCCGGTTTCCTCTGCCCAGGCCTCGATATCAAGGATCGAATAATCTCTCCTGATGTCGTTTTCTGAAAACAGGTTATAAACCTCTTCAACCGGAACATTGAAACTGAATCCAGACTCAAAAAGCGGCCCGGTATAGTTCCTGATCCCCTGGAAACCTACAGCCACATTACCTTCACTACATTGTAAACATCCAAATCCGGCACCTTCTTCACCTGTATACTGGATCTCGAAAACCGACTCGGCGCTGTTCTCACCTACCTGGTTGAAAAGATTGGTATAATCTTCATCTCCAACTGTTCCATATAAATGATACTGGCCGCTATTGATAAGTTCATTCAGCACATCTGCAGCTTCCTGGAATTTATCCTGATACAGATAAGCTTTTCCTAATAAGGCCTGTGCAGATCCCCTGGTAGCGCGTCCTACCTGTGGAGCCGAATAATCCATATTATCGATCGCATACTGAAGATCTGATTCGATCTGGGCATAAACCTCGCTTACCGGTGCTCTTGGAATACTGTTCTCATCACCAAGTACGAATCTTTCATCTCCCTTGATAGGGATAGGACCAAACCATTTTACCAGTTCAAAAGTAAAGTAAGCTCTTAGAAATCTGGTTTCAGCAATGATTCGATCTCTTCCTTCAAAATCGGTTTTTTCTTCATTCTCCAGGATATAGTTCGCTCTTTGAACTCCGGCGAAGTTCCAGTCCCAAACATCATCCAGATTGTCATTCACAGGGGTATGGGTCATTTCATCTACCTGCTGAAAACCGATCACATCAGTAGCGCTTTCTCCACCACTCAGCGTATTATCTGAAGCGATCTCCCCAAGAAGCACGTTCACATAAGTAGACTGAAGCACGTCGTACGCACCAACCAGTGCGTTATAATATTCCTGTTCAGAATTAAAGTAATTCTCAGAGTCTATGGTATACTCCTCTGTTTCGTCAAGAAAGTCCTGGGTACATCCTACCAGCATCACCAGGCCGAGAAACAGGTATATCTTTTTGATAATTGACATTTTTATTTTCATAAAACAATAATTTTAGAAGTTAAGGTTTACACCAAACATATAGGTTCTTGGTACCGGGTAGAATCCATAATCAATTCCACCACCAATCGCCTGTCCCGTAGAGGCTGAAGGATCAAAACCTTTATAATCTGTGAACGTAACAAGGTTGTTCGCCGCAACATAAAGTCTTAGCCTCTGGATATTGATCCTTTCAGTAAGGCTTGCTGGCAGTGAATAACCAATTTGTGCGTTCTGTATCCTGGCGTAAGAAGCATCTTCTACATAGAAATCAGAAAAAACGGAATTAGAGGTCGCACCTGTAGAAAGTCTTGGCACCGAATTACTGGTTCCAGGTCCTCTCCAACGATCCAGGTAATAAGCATGCCTGTTCACGTTAGGCTGATTTCTTTCGTAGTTTCTAACCATATCGTTACCTATAGAAGCATAGGTATAGGCTGTGAAATCAAAATTCTTAAAGTTAAGATTGATATTGAGTCCCATAATAAAATCTGGAATTGGATCACCAATATTGGTTCTGTCGTCAGTATCGATCACTCCATCCCCATTGATATCTACATACCTGATATCTCCAGGGGCGGCTGGTGCACCAAGTGCAGCCTGCGATGGATGAGCAGCTACTTCAGCCTGGTTCTGGAAGATCCCATTGGTTCTATACCCGTAGAAATATCCAATTGGGAATCCTTCCTGCATTCTGGCTGGAGCAGGTTGTCCAACTCCAAAAGCCCCGCCCGGAAGGAAATCGGTTCCATTAACCTCGATCACTTCGTTTTCCAGGTAGGTAAAGTTGTAAGATAGCCCCAGTCTAAAGTCATCAGAAAAGTTCTCCTTATAATTTATCGCGAATTCCACACCCTGGTTCCTGGTAGTTCCTGCATTAATGGTAGGAGTTCCTGCTCCCGGAGCAGCTCCACCAAAAATCCCTGATACTGGAATCCCAGCAATTAATAGATTGTTTCTATCCTCTCTAAATACATCAAAGGTCATATCGATCTTATTTCTAAACATTCTAAGATCCAGACCCAGGTTTATCTTCTCAGCTTCCTCCCAATTCGCATTCTGGTTAGGGATCTGACCTGTGGCCACACCGTTTACCAGTTGGTTATCGAATACATAGGTTGCTTCACCATTTAATAGTGATCTCCAGAACTGAGACTGACCAACCTCGTCATTTCCAAGAATACCATAACTTCCTCTTAATTTCAGAAAAGAAAGTACGTCTGAAGATTCTAACCAGCTTTCTTCGGTCAGGATCCAACCACCCATTACAGATGAAAAGTATCCTACCCTGTTTTCCGGGCTAAATCTGGAAGAAGCATCACTTCTAACCATTCCCTGTATAAAATATTTTTCCCTGAAGTTATACTGAAGTCTTCCGAAGAAAGAAAGTTTACGGATATCGTATACATAACTCGAGTTATTGATCCCGTCACGGGTTCCTGTGGTCAGGCTGATATCTGCAAATTCCCATGAGTTATTAGGAACCTCAAAACCAGTAGCAAAAAGACCATCTCCCCATTCCCTTATCACGGTCATACCTCCAGTTAGGTTCACATTATGATCATCTGAATAAGTATCGGTATAAGACCCGAAAAGGTCATAGGTATAGGAATTGTCATTAATTCGGTTCTGGTCTACCTGGCTAATCGGGTTATTGAAAACCTTCCCGGGCCCATAAATTTCCGGTCCAATTTGAGGAGAAAAGGTTTTTCCATCACTCTTTGAAAGGTTATAACCAATTCGAGAGGTGAATACCAGTTCTTCTATTGGCGTGAAGTTCAGACTGAAATTTCCATTAAGCTTATCCAGGTTATAAGAATTGAAGGTATTCTCTATCTGGGTAAGAGGGTTGATGATCTCGTTTCCAAGACTACCAGTTAAATCCTGTTCATCCAAACCAAAAGTTGGTGAATAGTTCAACGCATTAAACAGAACAGATCCAAGACCATTTTCGTTAATAGACCTTCTGGATATATTGGTATAAATCGAGTTAAGGTCTATCTTAAAATATTCTCCAAGATCCACACCAAGGCTAACCCTTGCTGTTCCCCTTTCAAAGCCGGATTTATCACCTCCAACGATACCGTCCTGGTCTAAGTAAGAACCACCTATGGCGTAGGTAACATTTTCCCCACCACCGGTCACACTTAGATTATGATTACTAACAGGTGCAACCTCGAAGACCGCGTCCTGGAAGTCGGTTCCTTCTCCCAATCCGCTAACGTCGGGAAATGGGATCTGCTGTCCACCGTTGGCATAGCTTTCATTTAATAGCAGAGCATACTCGGTAGCATTTAGAAGTGGCAACTGCCTTGAAGCTTCCTGGAATCCAAAATAGGTTTGGTAGGACACACTAGGCGCGGTGTTCTTCTTACCGGTTTTAGTAGTGATAAGAACCACACCGTTCGCACCAGCAACACCATAAATAGCGGCCTGGGCATCCTTTAGAATGGATATCGATTCGATATCGTTAGGGTTTAGGGTGTTAAGGTCTCCCTGGTAACCATCTATCAGTACCAGTGGCCCGTTCACACTGTTAGATGCGATACCCCTGATATTGATGTTGATACCTGCTCCAGGAGCTCCAGATGAAGGAGTTACATTAACCCCGGCGGCGGTACCCTGAAGGGCCTGCTCTACCTGGAATGGCTGCAGATCTTCTAATGTTTCATTTGAAACCGTAGAAACCGCTCCGGTTACATCTTTTCTCTGCTGAGTACCGTAACCAATTACCACGACCTCATCGAGTGCTTCCTGGTCTGATTGCAGTACTACATTAATAGTTTGTTGATCATTAACTGTGATTTCACGGGATACGAAGCCCAGGTAACTAAACTGGAGCACGTCCTCTGGAGAAACATTTTCAATAGTATAATTACCATCAAAATCGGTGGTGGTCCCCCGAGATTCTCCTAATACGATAACATTAACCCCCAGTAAAGGCATACCGTTCTCATCGGTTACATTCCCGCTAACCGAAAACGTTTGCGAGTAACCTGCGAATAACCCGCTTAGAAATACAATTAAAAGACAGGTGAAATTCCTCATGTGTTTGTTTATTAAAATTGCTTTTTCAATATATTAACAAGTTGTTAAGTGAATAGAAAAAGCACCTTTACAAAAAATCTACACTTGCTTAGTTCGCAAAAATGAGCCCGATAAATTCGATTTTTCTTACTACAAGGTCCTGATACCGAAGATTTGCCAAGTTTATGCTTAATACGTAGCAATTAGGGGATTAGTGGCCATGTAGAGGTTGTGTAGAGTTTTTTAAAGCCTTTGTATAGGTTTAAAGGCTTAAAATATATTCGGTAAGATTGGTGTCACGGTCTAATTCCATCTTTTTACGCAAACGATATCGTTTAATTTCTACACTTTTTACAGAAATATTAAGTAATGGAGCGATCTCTTTTGATGATAAATTAAGCCGCAGGTAAGCACAAAGTTTAAGATCATTTGAGGTAAGTTCAGGGTGACGGGCCTTAACCTTTTTAAAGAAATCCTTATCGGCATTACTGAACGCCCTTTTAAAGAATTTCCAGTTATCCTCTTCACTGATATCCCGGTCGATAGTTTGAATAACCGATTTTACCCTGGCCTCTTCTCCGCTTTTTTTAAGCTTATCCTTGATACTGGACAAAAATTCGTTCTTTTTGATAAGGCTCATGGTAGATACAGCTAATTCCCTGTTCTTATTAGCCATATCCTGCTCCAGTTTTTCATTGCGAAGCCTAATGATCTCTTTTTCAGCTTCCAGGTTCTTCATCCTCAATACCCGTTCATTCTCAACAATCATCTTTTTATGATATCTCCTGTAAAGAAAATGGATGCCTAGCAAAATAAGTACAAGTCCTAATCCATAAAGAAAGATTGCGGTATTGCTTAGGTAAAATGGCCTTTCTACCCTAAACTCGTACCGAACAGGTTCAGTAATCCTATCACCGATCTTCGCTTTAACTTCAAAGGTATAATCTCCCGGATTCAAATTCTTGAAACTCGCATTGGATTCTTTGGCCCAGGAGCTCCAGTTAGGGCTAAACCCCAGCAACCTGTGACTATAAAGGGCGCCCATATACTTTTGATGCACAGGAACGCTATAGAAAAAACTGATATTATTTCTATTATATGCAAACTTACCAGTCTCTTCAAGTGATACAGGTTTTGGAACAGAATCCCTTATACTGGCCTGTATGTTATCGATATTAATAGAAGCCGGTACATCCTGCTTTACCGGAAATTCGAACCTAATATAACCATTGGCAACTCCTAACAAATATTCTGATTTACCAAAAGAACTAAGGTTTTCGTAGCCTATGGCAATATTCCGAAAATCCTGGTCCAGGTAAATGAAATCAAGTTTATAATCCCGGTTAAGTACTGCTGGCTCTATATAAAATATTCCCTCCTGTGAAAACCCCCATAATTGTGTGCCTTCACCAAAGCTGATCATTTTACCGGAAACCCTGTCGATTCCAGAGACGATCGAATCCAAAAGATTGTCTTTAGTAAAATCATCTTTCTCATCCTGATATTCATAAATATGACTGGTAGTACTGTAATAGAGACTATTATCATACTTAAAAATACTGGAGGTAATTCCAGACTCTGATCCGATCCTGTAATTCTGAATCTCTTTAGGTGGCAGACTTAAGGAATCCTGAAGCCGCATTTTGAAGATCCCCTTGTGTTCGTTGCTAACCCAAACATTCCGGGCTTCATCTACTTCGATAAATTTTGAAGAATGCGCAAATTCTTCCAGCATTGGTAAGACGGTGATTTTGCCATTTTCAATCTTCAGAAAACTTATTCCGTTATAATGACCCTGGATGAGGATATTTTCAGCATATGGCTTAACAAGCCAGGTTCCTAAACGGTCCACGATCTTTTTTGCACTCTCTCCTTCTATAAGGAAAGTACCCTGATTATGCCCGCAATAGACCCTGCCGTCTATCTCCCCGATAAACCAAACCTGTCCTTTGGTTTCTTCAATAAGTTTAAATTGTTGCGAATTCTGCTTTTTCACATAGAGGCCCTGGTTCGTTCCCAGGTAAAGGTTACCCCCATATTCGAGTGAAGAATAAACCGAACCAATTTCTCCCCTGTTATCCTGAAATGATCTAAAACCCGAGTCGAGGTCTATCATGGCGAGCCCGTAGTCAAGTCCGGCCCATATATTACCCGACTCATCCTGGAAGATATCCAGGATCGTATTATTTATCATGATATTGGCCTGGTTAAACGAATTGACCAGGCGACCATCCGGACCAACCTGTAAAACGCCATTCCCAACGGTTCCAAGGATCACACTGCCATCAGGAAGACTAATGGCAGAAAGTATATTAGGGTTACCGATCTCGCGATTGAGATCTGGAAAAATTTGATTAAGCTCTGTACCATTCCAGGAATAAAATTCAGAATTCCCCGTGACCAGATTCAATTCACCCTCCTTTTCGAAAATGTGAATAATGGCCCGGTCACCCAACACCTGGTATGGAATCACATTCGACTGCTCCCCGTTTCTGATCCTGAACAATCCAGCTTCAGATTGCTGAAAATAAAGCTCATTGTTCAGTTTGAATAATCCAGTATAGATCTTTTGAGGTGGATTATCCATCTGGGTGATGGTATTAGCTCCCGGATCGTAGAAATAAATTCCATTAAAACTCCTGAACACGACCATTTCATCAAGGAATTCGATTTCCCAGAACTGTTCGCCATCCATTATGGGTTGAGGGAATTCGGGAATCAAGCTTTTATAAACAAGATCACCAAAATCATCCCTGCTCCAGTAACCTGCCTCCATATAAGCACCGGTGTAAATTCGGTTTCCCACGGCTTTTGCCGCCCTTACGATCGTGCGATTGGGTACAGGATAAACTTTCCAGGCTTCCCCGTTATACTCCAGCAACCCGGTACTATTGGCAAAATACAGGTTTCCTTCAGACTGGGAAATCATCCAGTTCTGGTTTCCGCCAGAATAATCATTAGGGCCAAAATTTAGCACGGGTGGTAATTCCTGTGCAAATAGCGATAAGGTGAATATATATGCTAATATGGGAAGTAGATTCCTCAAGAAAAGCTTCAATTTTTAGGATATTAGTGATAGCCGGCAAAGATTCAAAATCCTGCGTTGAAAATACGCCATTTTTATTAGTAAAACTTTTAGGCTTGGATGTTAAAGTATTATAAAGACTTATTCTATCCTAAGAATAATAAATTTTTTTGACAATTATTCTATCTTAGAACGGGACCTAACTACAATCAAACAATCTGATCATATATGAGCAGACCTATAAATTTACTGCAACATTTTCTGAAACATGCGAAATCCAGACCTTTAAAATATTTATTACTTCTATTTACTATTTCGCTCAATGCGCAGGAAACCAACAGTTCCAAAGAAACCGTGCATTCTTTTTATATAACCAGCAATACCGGTTTGCGCAGCAATGAAACTAACCTGAAAATATTTCAAAGCATCGTAGAAGACTCCAAGAAAGGCGATTCTGCCAGCTTTTTAATGATAGGGAATATAGTGCCGGAAAGTGGTTATCCCGATAAGGACGACGGCAGGGATGCCATGCAGCAACATCTAACTGAACATCTATTAGAGCCATTAAAGGAATTTAAAGGCCGTATGATCTTTACGCCAGGTGTAAATGAATGGCAATATGATGCTCCAGATAATATTGACGACCTGGAATCCTTTCTTCAGGATAATAGCAATTCAGAGTTATGGCCCAATGATGGATGCCCCATTGAGAGTGAGGAGATAGCAGAAGGAGTTCAGCTTATCATGATCGATTCACAATGGTTCATTGAAGACTGGGATGACCACCCGCTGATGAATACTAAGTGTGAGATTAAGACAAGGGCACAGTTTGTAGAAGAATTTGAAGACGAATTAGAAGACAATCAACGAAAAACCATTCTGGTTGCCGTACATCATCCTGTATTAACTCAAACGAAACTGGGCTTTTTCGAAAAGATAGTAGGGGCCAATGAACAAACCATCCGCAATCCCCAGCTGGAGGAATTGATGGGAATACTGGAAACCAATGCGAGCCAGTACGCCGATGTTATTTTCCTCTCTGGACATGATCGCAACCAGCAGTACATTGAAGATGACGGAATCGAGCAAATCATTAGTGGTGTTACCGAAAAACCCGAAAAGGCAAAGCCCGACCTGGAAGATGGCCATTTCGCTTCCTATGAAATGGGATATGCCAAAATGAACATCTACAAAAACGGAAGCGCAAATGTAGAATTCTACAGACTAACAAATTCGGGTGCCGAATTAATCGAAACCAGGCAGATTGCCAGGGAAAGGCCAACACTTGCCGATGTTTCCTGGCCAGAAGAAAAAATAGGTGAAACTTTCACCACCTCGGTTTATACCGAGGAAGAAACCGATAAAGACTGGTTATACAAGGCCATTTGGGGAGAACATTATAGACCTCTTTACAGCAGGAAATTTGAATTCCCGGTACTTTACCTGGACACGATCCCCGGAAACCTTGAAGTGATGGGAGCCGGCGGAGGACATCAATCCAGGTCTCTCGGATTCATAGACGAAGATGACCATGAATATACGCTTAGAGCAATAAAAAAATCTGCGCTTAGATTCATACAAACTTCTGTTGCCCCTACTCACTATGTCGAAGAATTACTGAATAATACAGTGGCTGAACGTTATGTGCAGGATTTTTATACCACTGCATTCCCCTATGGAACCTTTCCGGCCAGTTACCTGATGGATGAATTGAATATCTATCATCCTCAATCAAACCTGTATTATGTCCCAAAACAGGAAGCGCTCGGGATCTTTAACCAGGAATACGGAAATGAGCTCTACATGTGGGAGTATCATATAGGCGACGAAAACACTAAATTCTACGATAATGCCGAGGACATTTTAAACAGTTCAGATCTTTACGAAGAAATGAGAGAAAGCAAGGAAGGCTATGTGGATGAAGAAATGTTCATCAGGGTTAGGTTGCTGGACATGTTGATGGGTGACTGGGACAGGCATGAAGGCCAGTACGAATGGGCAGAATTCGAAGACGAAAATGGAAGAAAAAAATATGTTCCTATCGCAAAAGACAGGGACCAGGTTTTTCCTAAAAACGATGGTCTGGCACTGGCACTTTTAAAACTTGGATTCCCGTCATTCCGATCTATGGAAAATTATGATGACATGATAGATAATCCAAAATGGTTTAACATTGCCGGTTATCCACTGGACATTGCCTTCATAAGAAATTCAGATTGGGAAGTATGGAAAGAACAGGCTAATTATATTCAAGAGAATATTACCGATGAAGTGATCGAAGAGGCTTTCGCCGTTCTGCCTGAAGACCTGGCTAACGACCCATATGTAGACGAGATCAAAAGTAACCTAAGGGCCAGGCGCGGAAACATGGAAAAGATTGCCAGGGAATATTACGAACACCTGGAACAGTTTGATATGTTCACAGGAACCGAAGATGATGATAAATTCATAATCACCAGAAAACCTAACGGCCTCACCACGATCGTACTGGAGAACGAGGACGGAAAACAGGTGGCAGAAAGAACTTATGATTCAAACATGACACGGGAGGTTTGGGTTTATGGATTGGATGGTGATGATGAGTTCATAATAAAAGGAAAAGGAAATAATCTGCTTCCGCTCAAGATTCTTGGTGGTGAAGAACACGACGTCTATGATTTTAAAAACAAGAGGAAAGCAAAGGTTTACGATTTTAAAAGCAAGGACAATACGATAAAGAATCCCGGAACCCGAAAAATGCTTGTTGATTCCTATGACATCAATACTTACGATCCCAAAAAGAAAAAGATAAGACAGTTCACTTTTATGCCAAGTGCTGACTTTAACTCAGATCAGGGTTTTAGTCTGGGTGTAAGTAATACCTACACGACCAAAGGGCTTATTAGCAATCCTTTCAGCGCACAGCATAATATTACATCTAATTATTTTTTCGCTACACAGGGATTCGATCTTAGCTATTCCGGAGAATTTGCACATATTTTCTATAACTGGAATCTAGGGATAGATGCATATTATTCCAGTCCTAATTTCGTGATCAACTTTTTTGGGATAGGAAATGATACTGAATATGACGACGACGCGGTAAGCCGGGATTTTAACAGGGTACGCATAAAGCAAATGAGATTCAGCCCATCGCTGATCTATAGGAAAAATGAACGGGTATCCTTCAATTTCAGACCATTGATCGAGTCTCTTAATGTTGCTTACGACGAAGATAGATTCATCGCCAACAGTTTCGATGAAGACAATGACATATTTGGCAGACAGATATATGCAGGTGGGGAAGTGAATTATAATTACTACAATAAGGATAGTCGTGCATTTCCCAGCATGGGAATGGAATTCGACCTTACCACGGGATATAAGACCAATATTGACGGGGGTGACAATGAATTTGTTTACGTTAACCCGATTTTGAGCGTCAATTATCCCCTGCATTCAAGCGGACTGGCCGCCATCGCGACGAAAATAGGTGGTACGGCCATCCTAGGTGACAACTATGAGTTCTACCATGCGGCGACCTTAGGTGGCGGAGATCAAAATAGTCTTCGTGCTTATAGAAATGAACGCTTCAACGGGAAATATGCCTTCTTTCAGAACATAGATGTGCGTACAGCAGCGGCAAGGTTTAAAACTAATTTCATCCCATTGGCTATTGGGTTTAGCGCAGGATTTGATTACGGACGGGTCTGGACTGAAAACGATAATTCCAGCCAGTGGCATACCAACTATGGCGGTTCCTTTTTTGTAAATATGTTCAGGGCATTTACTGGAAACCTTGGCTATTATGTTGGGGACGAAGGCGGACGTTTAAACTTCAGCTTTAATTTCGAATTCTAGGAATCCCGCTTAATAACCGGAACCAGCTCATCAATACCCTTAACCTGGTGATCTGGTTCTGGAGCAAGTGGATAGTTGACCTTTCCTGGCCTATTAACGAAACATGTATTCAACCCGGCCGACTTTGCTCCGGCTATATCCCAGCCATGAGCCGCTACCATCAGCACCTTGTTGGCAGGCAGGTCCACTTTCTCCAGGATATATTTATACGAATGCGGATGTGGTTTGTATTTTTTACAGGCGTCAACACTATGGATCTCATCAAATAGAGTCGCTATTCCTGCATTTTTAAGCTGGGCATTCAATACATCGGGTTTCCCGTTGCTAAAGGCAATTAGCTTTACTCCATATTCCTTCAATTTCTGAAGACCGGGTAATACATCGGGATAGGGATCTAAATCTTTAACCACTGCCAGCGTATCTTTAATGTGATCTTCCGAAAGTTTTTTGGAATCTTTTTCAGCCTGCATTTTAAGAACAGCTGCAGCTATTTCACTAAAATCATGGTATTCATCCCGTATGCTTTCCACTAGAGAATAATGAAGCAGGCTGGTGAACCAAACCTCAGCCGCACCTTTCTTCTCCAAAACCTGGTCTACGCTGTCTTTTAGCTTCTGCAGGTCCAGCAGGGTCTCGTTCACATCAAATACTATCGCTTTTATTTGCATTTTACCTGAATTGAATTAAAAAAAGCCGACCGAAGTCGGCTTTAGAAATATTATTTAATTTACTGATTATTTATTTTTCCAGTCGTCGGCATACTCAAATTTTTGTCCGCCTACAGATAGTTCTACCATCGCACCAGCTTTAGGCATAGTCGCAACGGCAATTCCATCCTGGAATCTGATACTTCTGGCTTCGCCCTGTTCAATGACTACCGCGGAAATGTTTCCGCCAATTTCAAAGTCACCACTCTTAAAGTCGTTCAAGGCAGCCTGGTTCTTGAAAAGGATCACCTGGCGAAAGGCCTGACCTCCAATTTGAAGGCCAATATCAATTTGCCTGAGTTCGGCAAAACCTACCAGTTCTCCCTGTTCATATACAACTCCGTTTCCGGCTGCTCCCCCAAGAATATAGGCACCTGAGCCCACATTTGGAAAAATGGCATAAGCGTAAGCCGATTGGAAAAGGTCCTCCAGTTCATCGTTCTTATCTTTGAAGATACTACGGGATTCCTTGGCATCTTCAATCAGCTCCGCTCTTTTATTGGAGTTATCATACGTCTCTTTCTCATCCCAGTCTTCATCATTCTGAGCCAGTACGCCCAAACCTGAAAACAGGAATACGATTACAAATACTGATACTAATCTGTTTTTGATCTTCATAACTACTGTTTTATTGGTTTATCCTTAATATAGCCAAAGACAGGGGCCTATTTTGTTAATCGCCTGTTATTTCACTACTTCTTAGCATTTTCATTAATGAATGTTAAAACCCGCAGACCAGACCTGGGATCATGAAATAATTCCACACTTTCTTTGGGTTTATCCACAAATAACACCTGCTTAGCAATCTCTGCAATTAGACTGTAAAATCAGTAAGCATAGGGCCTTAGAGTTACATCCAGGTTGGTAAGATCAGTCACGGAAGGGAAATTGCATAATGAAACGCGATGAATTGGATAAGCCCTGAAATCGACGTTTTAAATATCCTGGAGGCATTATGCCTGCTTCCGTTTATGTATATTATCAACCAGTACTTATTTAAGAAACTGAAAGAAAAGCATGATTTCTTTTCAACCAGATCAATGAACCTGCTTTTTATATACCACCTGGTATTCGCAGGGGTATATTACAGCTATGCATTGTTCAATCCTTCAGACTCCAAAAGATATTTTAGGGTTGTGAACAATACCGAAGAACCCTGGTTTCATTTTTTTAAGACCGAAACCTCGTTCATCGATTTCCTGTCCTATCCGTTCATTAAGTACTTCAACTTTTCTTATGAAATGATGATGCTGGGTTTTGCATGGCTTGGTTTTTTAGGCTTTGTATTCGCATACCTCTTCTTCAAGGAACATATTTCACTTAAAATAAAAATCTTTAAAAAGATCGATTTTTTATGGCTGATCCTTTTTCTACCCAATATGCACTTCTGGACGGCCTCGATAGGAAAGGGAGCACCTATATTTCTGGCGCTAATGTTATTCGCTTATTCGCTCCATAAACCAGGAAAAAGATGGAAAACCTTATTGGCAGGCGCCTTGCTGGTATTTGCCATAAGGCCTCATATGCTGCTTTTGATCATAATGGGTGCGGTGGCTGGCATCATGCTTTGTAAGCAAAGCCTGGATTGGAAAAAGAAGTCATTGGTAATTGCCTCGATAGGAAGCATTCTATTGATCTTTCATCAGCCAATATTAAAGGTGGTTGATCTTCATAATTCTACGAACCTGGTAAGTGATTTTCTTAGCTTTAGTGAACAAAGAGCTGAAAGCCTTTCTGATTCCGGTTCAGGTGTGAATATGGCCGAATACAGCCTGCCTGAAAAATTCTTTACCTTTTGGTTCAGGCCATTGTTCTTTGATGCGCCAGGATTGTTTGGAATTATCGTTTCGATCGAAAATTTTATCTACCTGCTTATTTTTGGAAAGATCTTAAGGCTGAAGTTCTTCCGGTTCCTGAAGTCGGCTCCTTTGCATGTAAAATCAAGCCTGGCATTGTTCCTTATTTCATCATTTGCCATGACCTTTATAATGTCTAACCTGGGGATCATTATCAGGCAGAAATCCATGATCATGTATTTTATGTTCTTCGTGGTATATTATTACCTGGGTCAGCAAAAGAGCATTTCCCAAAAACCCGAAGGGACAGGGAACATACATTCGCTTCCGAAAGCTGCCTAATTCATCTTAAGAGCTAAAATGGATTGGGTGGAGCTGAATCCACCACCTCAATACTGTTAATTCCAGGGCTTACCTCAAGAGGCAGCACATAGGTTTTGGAAGTAATTATGAACACCAGGAATGCAATTCCGGCTACGAAAAAAAGTTTCAGCAAAAAATGCAGAATAGCATATTTGAAATCTCTTTCAATGCTTCTGGCTGGGGCAGTAGCAAGTCTCATAAAGCATGGTTTTACGGCGGTCTTGGGGGATGCCGGGGGTTAAAAAAACCAGCATAAGCAGGTAAATTAATGTGATTTGGGCACTTGCAAATTACTCAAAATCAGCACCCTGAAACGGATTGGTTATAAATACTTATTAACCAAAATATTAACAATAGTTTCGTCTTTCAATAAAAAAACCTTCCACCCCAGGAAGGCAGAAGGCTTTTTAAATACACTTAAAACTATTTTTCTATAATCTTAATCTGGTTATTCCCAGTCGTCGGTCCTGAAAGGTGAAGCGGGTAAACCTTCCTTGTTATACAGGTTCGCCTCATCCGGATTATCGGCCCAGGCATATCTTACCGCAACAGGATTTTCGACCTCAGAACTATGTACGATTATTTTATCCCCAACAATTTGAGCGTCAGCCCAAACAAAATTTTTATCGGCACCGGCAATTGCAAATTCTTTAAGAATACTTCCATTCCTAATCTGCAGCCCCGAGCCTATATTTTTAAAGTTGATCACCACAGAGTCTCCTTTAATTTGATAGGATTCCATAATTGGTCCGCCAGGGATCACGTCTTCCCCATAAGCAACCTTATAGGCTGCCAGCGCCAGGCGCTCACCAACATCTTTTTTATTTAAGGGATGTATATCATTCCATTCCCCAATATCAATGGCAACGGCCATCCCGGTAGCCGGTACTTCCAGACTTTTCATTTGAGCCTCCCTCAGGCGGGCCCAGTTACTATCTGTAGGTTCATCTTGGGACTCCATGAAATTAGCCAGCTGAACAAATAAAAACGGAAAATTTTCAGGCTCCTGATCCCATTTCTCCCGCCAGTCGTTTATCATATCACTGAACATAGCCTTATACTTTCCAGGTTCGCCTGTATTGGATTCTCCCTGATACCAGATAACACCTTTAATTGAATAATTCAAAAGAGGATGAATCATTGCATTATAAAGTCCTTGCGGCTTCCACCTGTAAAAGGTTTGCGGCTGCAGGGTTTCAGCTTTCGCACCCAGCCTGTATTTCCATTTTCCCTTGAGATCCAGGCTTGAATCATCTCCAAACCGAAGTTCGTAAGGCTTGTCTGTGATAAATCCTCCAGGACCTCTTTCGTTCAGGATCTTAATACTTATGGTGTTTTCTCCCGCCTTTAGAATTCCCCGCGGAATGGTATATCTTCGTGGTGGATACTTATAAGTGGTATTTCCAACGAATTCTCCATTTACGAATACTGAATCTGCATCAACGATATTGCCCAAGAGCAAACCTGCCTCTTTTTGACTGTAACTCTCGTCTAACTCGAAACTTTTCCGAAACCAAACGATCCCATTAATATCACCCAGAACAGATTCGTTCCAGAATGAAGGGACCTGCATGCTCTGCCAACTGGAATCATCGATTTCTTTCGACTTCCAGTTCGATTTGAGTCCGAGATCACGGGAATTTACATCGGCATACCAGTTCCTGATCCGTTCCTGGTCCAGGTTTTCAAGGCTGTCTATCACTCCTTCCGGACTTAGTCTTTCAACTTCAGCCAGATACTCCGGGTACTTCGCCAGGGCATCTTCACTCAGCCAGGATTGAACCGGGGAACCTCCCAGGGCAGAATTAATAAGACCTATAGGAATATCATATTTTTGATGGATCTCCTTTCCGAAGAAATAAGAAACGGCCGAAAAATCACTTATGTTTTCCCTGTTAACAGCCTTCCAGCTACCTCCGGAAAGCATAGTTCTCTCACCGGTAAGATCGTATTCTTTCGGAACTTCGAAATATCGGATTTCCGGATTGTTTGCTGAATCAATTTCATCTGGATAAAGAGGTGACACGCGGGACATGGTAGTTTCCATGTTTGACTGTCCGGAACAAATCCAAACATCTCCAACATAGACTTCTTTTAGCTCGATGGAATTTTCCCCATCCAGATTCATGGTAAACGGGCCGCCTGGCTTCAGGTTTTTAAACTGAAATTTCCAATCTCCTTCTTCAGTGGTCACAGTTCCCATTTCCTGGCCCTGGAAAGAGATCTGAATCTTTTCACCGGGCGAGGCCCAACCCCAGATGGTTACTTCCGCATCCCGTTGAAGAACCATACCGTCGCTTACCAGTTTTGGCAGGCTTATCTGGCATGATCCTTCTACACTGAATACTAAAAAAAGCAGTATTCCTAAAAAATACTTCATTCGATTATTGCAGACTATCGTTCTCTACCATGGCATTCATTGTCTTAATGCTTCCGTCCTCATTGAACTCAAGCGGAGCCATTTTTATGCTTCTTAAATAGGTTTTTCCGCCTGAAAGAGAACTATCGTGGAAAAATAAATACCACTTTCCTTCAAATTCAACGATAGAATGATGGTTGGTCCAGCCAAGAACGGGCTCAAGGATCACTCCCTGATACGTGAACGGGCCATAAGGACTATCGCCGGTAGCATATACAATATTATGAGTATCGCCGGTAGAATAGGAAAGATAATACTTGTCATTCATTTTATGTATCCATGCCGCCTCGAAGAACCTGCGGTCATTATCACCAACAGTAAGTTCCTCGCCGTTCTCATCCAGTATTTTGATGTCTCTTGGTGCTTCGGCCAGGCTGGTCATATCATCACCAAGCTTCGCAACTTTTGGTCGAACCGCAGCAGCAGTATCAGCCGGATAGGTGTCTTCTTCGCGATATTCTCCATCCTGCCAGCGTTGAAGCTGGCCACCCCAGATCCCTCCGAAATAAAGGTAATACTCATTATCTGAGTCTTTAAAGACTGCCGGATCTATACTAAATGTATTTTCAATTGGCTCTGGCATTGCTTTAAAAGGTCCAGCCGGATTATCTGCCACGGCAACCCCAATTCTAAATACATCTTCCTTATCCTTGGCTGGAAAATATAAATAATACTTTCCGTCTTTTTCAGCCGCATCAGGTGCCCACATTTGCCTTTCCGCCCAGGGCACATCTTCGACATCCAGCACTACCCCATGATCTGTAACCTCTCCGCCTACACTATCCATTGAATAAACATGATAATCCTTCATGTTAAAATGATTCCCTAGATCATCTTCAGGTACTCCCGAATCAAAATCGTGACTAGGATAAATATAAATTTTACCATTGAATACATGAGCAGAAGGGTCGGCCGTAAAATTATCGGTCACCAATGGCTCTGCATCAATCTTAACTGGAGCATTACTTGTATCCTTAGTACTAATTTCTTCGTTTTCCTGTTTATTTTTTTTGTCGCCATTACATGCGATTAAAAGGATGGCCATTGTGAGTGGTGCCATCTTCCCAAGTAAATTTTTCATAAAATTTTAGGTTTAACTACTGGTTAGAAAAGCTAAAAATAGAAAAAAGTTTAATCAATCGTATTCGTTAAAAAATAAATATCTCAAACCCCTCAATAATAAAAGATTAAAAAAGGAGATTATGTTAAATTTAAAAAAATATTAATATTTCTTACGCAACCGATTGCGTCATATTAGATTTTAACTATATTTATCATATGTAAAAATTAATAATGCTTTTTTTAATTATTCCATAATTAGATCAAGTTTTAATTATTAACTAACTAATTCACTTTAATATGAAACAAACACGAACACTAAAATTACAGTGGAGAAATTTATTATTTCTGTTAACAATTTTTAGTGGCTTTATTGCAAACGCACAAAATGAAACAACAGTTTCCGGTATTGTACGTGACAACACCGGTCCTTTGCCTGGAGTTACTGTAATCGTGCAAGGTACGAGTAACGGAACTACTACGAATTTCGACGGAGAATACACTTTAAATAATGTTCCTTCCAATGCTACTCTTGAATTTAGTTTCATGGGTTTCGAAACTCAGGAAATTCAAGTTAATGGTCGTAACGAAATCGATATAGTGATGAGCGAAGATGCCCAGGCGCTAGATGAAGTTGTGGTAATTGGGTATGGTACACAAAACAGGGAGGCTGTTACAGGTTCTGTTGTTTCAGTAGACGGTGAAGACTTAAATGAGGTGAAAACAGCAAACTTCCAGGAAGCTCTTATCGGTAGAGCAGCCGGGGTTAATATATCAACAAACAGTACCAGGCCTGGAGCATCCCCTCAGGTTCGTATTCGTGGTACAAGATCGCTTTCCGGTAACAATGATCCTTTAGTGGTACTTAATGGTATTCCTTTTTCCGGTGGTTTAAGCGATATAAGCCCTAATGACATTGAAAGTATTGACATCCTTAAAGATGCATCGGCAACTGCCATTTATGGATCGAGAGGTGCGAACGGTGTAATTCTTATCACAACCAAAACAGGAAGGGAAGGGCAAAAAGCTACTTTTTCATATAATACTTACTATGCTATAAAGGAGGTTTTTAACAAATATCCTTTAATGAATGCCGCGCAATTGATTCAATTACGTGCCGATGTAGCGGCCCATCCAAACCAGGGAGGAACTCCTATTTATGGTTTAGGTGGAGATGAGGCTCTTTCAAATGATACTGACTGGCAGGACCTTCTATATGGTCCGGGTCTTCAAACCACACACGATTTTAGCGTTCAGGGTGGTTCTGAGCAAGGTTCCTATAATATGGGGCTTGGATATTTCAAAGAAACCTCTGTTGTACCAGAGGATACCTTCGAGAGATATTCTCTACGTGCTCAAATCGACCAGGAAGTGGGTTCTCTTTTCCGTTTTGGTTTAAATTCGGTAACCAACTTCAATAAAGCGAGCAGTATTGTAGGAATTGGCGGGGTATTAACCGCTTCCCCATTATTGAGTCCTTATGATGAAAATGGGAATTTCCTGGAGTCTGTACGTCGTCAAACACAAGCCGATAACCTTTGGATCCCTACACGTAACGAAATTGAGCGCGTAGGCGATGGCAGAAAAAACCAGCAGCTGGATTTTGGTTCTTATAACAACATTTACGGGGAAGTGAAGATTCCATGGGTTGAAGGATTAAAATATCGAATGAACCTTGGTTTAAACTTTAGAAATAGCAGAGACGGTAATTTCACAGGTCAGGGTGTATTTAACTACAATGAATCTAACCCCTCAAATGCTAGCTACAACAGCTCTATAACCAGAGATTATGTAGTTGAAAATCAAATCCTATATGATAGAACTTTTGCAGATAAGCATAAGGTCAATTTTGTAGGACTATTTTCAGCTCAACATACCGAATTTGACAATGTAGGTATATCAGCGCAGAATATTCCAGATGAAACCTCTTTATGGTATAACATTGATTCTGCTCTTTTAGAGGATATTACAGGTTATGGAACTGGATATTCTGCTACAGGTTTACTATCTTATATGGGTAGGGTATTGTACCAGTATGACAATCGCTATTTGATGACGGCAACATTGCGTGCCGATGGTTCGTCAAGATTGGCACCAGGTAATAAATGGGTAACTTATCCTGCGGTGTCTTTAGGTTGGAATATTGCTAATGAAGCCTTCATGGAAAATTCAGATTGGGTAAACTTACTAAAATTACGTGCGGGTTACGGTGAAACCTCTAACCAGGCGATAGCACCTTATTCTGTACAGGGTAGATTAGGAACTATTAACTACAACTTTGGAAATACCTTTGCTACTGGTTATTTCGTGAACCAGCTACCTAACCCTAACCTGGGCTGGGAATTTTCAGAAACCTATAACTATGGTCTTGACTTTGGATTCTTCAATAATCGCCTTTCCGGTACGTTTGAATATTATATTACCCAAACCAATGATATCCTTTATACGCTGGGACTTCCTTCTACCTCAGGAGTTGGTAACGTAACCAGCAATATTGGCGCCACAGAAAACAAGGGATTTGAAGTATCTCTTAACGGTGTTATCCTTGAAAATCCAGATGGATTCACATGGACTGCAGGCTTTAACGTTTATAGCAATCAAAACGAGATCACCTCTCTTGCATCAGGACAGTTAAGAGATGAAGGAAACCTATGGTTTGTGGGCTCACCTATCAATGTGATCTTTGATTATGATAATATAGGTCTGTGGAATGAATCTGATGAAGGTTTTGAGTACTTACAACAATACGAACCTGGAGGAAGTGCACCTGGGATGATACGAGTAAGATATACCGGTGAATTTAACGAAGATGGGTCTCCGGTAAGAGCTATAGGTGCTGATGACAGAATCATCATAGACCCTACACCTGATTTCCAGGGTGGTTTTAATACCAGATTGTCGTACAAGAATTTAGATTTAAATGTAGTTGGTTCCTTCCAGAAAGGCGGTACCCTGGTTAGTACACTGTACTCTTCAAGCGGTTACCTGAACTTATTAACCGGTAGACAGAACAACGTTGATGTGGATTACTGGACACCAGAAAATACAGGTGCAAGGTATCCTGCTCCCGGAGGAATCCAGAGTGGTGACAACCAAAAATACGCGAGTACGCTTGGTTACTTCGATGCCTCTTATTTAAAGGTACGATCCCTGACTTTAGGGTATAATTTAGATAGAGATCTAACCAGATCTATAGGATTGGAAAGATTGAGAGTCTATGCATCTGCACAGAATCCATTCGTATTCTTTTCACCTTTCCATGATGAATCAGGTCTGGATCCAGAAATCACAAACTCTGGCGTGGATGGAAATGGAAATCGTCAAAACACAGCGGTAAATACAACCAATGTTTCTAGGGGTATACCAACCATTGGAACCAATGTACCCTCAACACGAAATTATTTGCTAGGACTAAACGTTTCTTTTTAAAAAAAAAATTATGAGAAAAAATAAATTTAAAATTATACCAATAGCAGTTTTCTCAATGATATTGGTATTCGGACTAAAATCATGTTCGGAGGACATTTTACAGGAAAAACCAAGGGGCGTTTTTACCCCTGAGTTTTTCACTACAGAACTCGGTGTGCAGGGAGGATTGACTTACCTGTACCAGAATATGAGAAACCTATTTGGTTTCGCATATTATCTAAACCTTACGGAAACAGGTACTGACGAATACGTGGCTGCGCAAAGTGCCGATAACAACTTCTATGATTTCGATCTGGCTGGACAGGGAAATTTAAGTTCAGAAAGTGGTTTTTCTGTGGGAGTTGTTTGGGGGAACGCCTTCCCGGCAATCAACACCGCCAACGGAATTATAGAGAATGCCGAGGCTGTAGGTCTTGACAACTCGCTCATTGCTGAGGCAAGGTTTTTCAGAGCTTTCAATTATTTCTTATTAGTTCAAACTTATGGTGGTGTACCACTGGATTTAGGTTCAGGTGAACTGGCATTTAACAATTCTGCTGTAAGAACATCAGTACGAAATACAGTTCCTGAGGTTTATACCAAGGCAATAATTCCAGATCTGGAACAGGCCGTAAGCGATTTACCTGATAATCCAAGGTTAACTGGTGCCGTAACCAAGAATGTGGCCAGGCTGTTCTTATCAAAGGCATACTTAACCTATGCCTGGTGGTTAGAGAATCCAAATAACATCCCTACCTACCCTGAAGCTCCACGAACCGATCCTGCCGGAAATGATTCACAATATTACTTCCAGCAAGCTTATAATATGGCGATTGATGGAATTGAGAATCCTGGACCATACAGGTTACTGGACTGCTTTTATGATGTACATGTAGCCACTAATGACCGTCACGCAGAAATGTTGTTGTATTCTGACCGTACTGAAGAAAGCCAGCTATACAATGGAGCCGATCTGGGATGGAGCGGTACAGATGGTAGTGCGAACACTGCCGTTTGGATGGTTACCCCTAATTACACCACCATTAGTGTAGACGGTGTTGCAGCCGTACAAAGAGAGGCTGCTCAAAGTTACGGTAGACCCTGGACTCGTATGGCCCCTCCTATTGGTGTATTAACAGAGACCTTTGAGGAAAAAGAACTTGACTCCCGTTACGATGCTACCTTTGTTACCAGCTATAGAGGAAACTGGGATAAGGGAGGTGATACAACACCAACTCTTACAGCAGCGAACGGAATGGAAATAGCACCAGGAGATAAGGTAGTCTCATTCCTGGATGAACATAGTGATGCAGTTGTTTATGTGAACGGAGGAAATATTGGAGGTGGAGAAATTCCTGGCAGATCAGACTATGTAATTAACCCAGATGAGATCAACAGGAGATTCTACCCGGGTCTATGGAAATTAGGAACTTATCGTACAGATAATGCGGGTGGTTTAGGCTCTCCAAATGGTGCGCTTACAAGACCTTTCCCAATTGCCAAATTTTCTGAATTCTACTTCGTAGCTGCTGAAGCTGCTGTAAAAGGAGCCTCAGGAAGTTATTCGGCCTATGACCTGATCAATGTTATTCGTGCACGTGCTGGTAAGTGGTGTTACGATAACGGTGAGCAGGAAGTACGTATAGAGGATAACAGTGCGGCGATGATCGCAGCAACTCCAACTGAAATTGATATCGACTATATCCTTGCGGAACGCTCGCGTGAATACTTTGGTGAAGGTTATCGCTGGTATGACCTGGTGCGTACCCAGAAATGGGAAGAACTGGCAGGTTCTTACTTAATTGGTGGTAATGATGCAACTGATCATAGCCCAACAGTAACCACCAGAACCATCGAACCTTACCATTATTTAAGACCAATACCACGAGGACAAATAGACGATCTGGATATGTCTGAAGCTGAAAAAGCAGCTTATCAGAACCCCGGATATCAATAGGATCTGAGAAGAAATTGAATAGATTTGATTTGAATTAGTTTAAAATCGGATTCGTATTAAGAGGCTGTTAGGCAACTATTCAGCCTCTTTTTTTTGGTCATGAATAAAGATAAGACCCAGCGTGACGTTTCAATTTCAATTCATTAATCTTAATTGAATACCTTTATTTGAATGAAAGTACTTGGCATTTCTGCATATTACCATGATTCGGCAGCTGCTGTTATCATGGACGGAAAGGTTTTATACGCCGCTCAGGAGGAACGCTTCACAAGAATCAAGAATGATGCTTCGTTTCCTGAACAGGCTATCAAATTCTGCCTGCTTGAATCGGGTTTTGATATTGCTGAAATAGAGGTCATCGCATTTTATGACAAACCCTTTCTAAAATTTGAAAGACTCCTGGAAACCTATTATGCATTTGCGCCAAAAGGTTTTAAATCATTCGTAAAAGCCATGCCTGTATGGCTTAAGGAAAAGCTTTTTATCAAACAGTTTATAAGAAAGCGGTTAAAACAACTGTACGACAATTCGGATATCTCCAAAATCGAAATAGTTTTTCCCGAACATCATTTATCTCATATCGCCAGCGCTTTCTATACCTCAGCCTTTAGCAAAAGTGCTTTCCTGACCGTTGATGGCGTAGGTGAATGGACCACCACCTCCTACGGAATGGCTTGTGGTGAAAAGGGAATTGAGATCATGGGGGAGCTCCAGTTTCCTGATTCAATAGGCTTACTTTATTCTTCGTTCACCTATTTCCTGGGATTCGAGGTAAATAAAGGGGAATATAAAATGATGGGACTCGCGCCCTATAGTCATATCGGGTCCAGTAGAGTTCAGCAATTTATAGACCTGATAAAGGAAAAACTGGTAGATATCAGGGAGGACGGATCGATTAAATTAAATTCCGCTTTTTTTGAATTTCCCGTTGGTTTGAGAATGGTAGATCCAAAAAAATGGGAAAGCTTATTCGAAATTAAAAAGAGAGAGAACGATGACAGCCTGGAGCAGGTTCATGCAGACCTGGCCCTTGCCGCTCAGAAGGTCCTGGAAGAAATATTGATCAGGATGATAAAACACGTGAAACATCAAACCAATGCCGAATTTCTTTGCCTGGCCGGCGGTGTGGCCCTTAACTGCGTGGCCAACTCAGCCATCTTTGATCAAAACATTTTCAGGGATATCCATATACAACCGGCTGCCGGAGATGCTGGCGGGGCGATAGGTTCTGCACTTATCGCGAATTACCTAAAAACTGGCCAGAGGTTTAAAGGCCTTGAACAGCCTTTCGATAATTATTTAGGTCCGGAATATTCAAATCAGGAGATCGAGAGGATGTTAAGAAAGCACCAATGTGAGTATGAGTATTTCGAATCTTCAGAAGACCTGTATCAAACAACCGCCCGGTACATTTCCAACAAAAAAGTAGTGGGATGGTTCAGCGGCAGAACCGAGTTTGGACCAAGAGCCCTTGGCAACAGAAGTATCCTGGCAGATGCAGGCGACCCAGAAATGCAGTCTAAACTGAACCTGAAAATCAAATTCAGGGAGAGCTTCAGACCTTTTGCACCAGCGGTTTGTGAAGAAGATTACAGCAGCTATTTTGAACCTGGAAAGCAATCATATTATATGTTGTTTACCAATCAGCTTAAACAATCATTAAGAAACGAGCTGCCAGATGATTTTGAAACGCTTAGTATAGAAGAGAAACGAAATTTTGTTAAGTCGTCGCTCCCGGCGGTTACTCATACCGATTTTTCAGCACGAGTACAGGTCGTAAAAAAGACCATTAATCCCCGATTCTGGAATTTAATACAGGCCTATAAAAAACTTACTGGCAGGGCTGTGATCATCAATACCAGTTTCAACGTAAAAGATGAACCAATAGTTAACACTCCGGAAAATGCCTATCTTTGTTTTATGAATTCAGGAATGGATATACTGGTGATAGAAAACTATTTAATCAAAAAGTAGATGGAGTTTATAAGAGAGTTTTTCCTGTTTTTAAAAGAACGAAAGAAGTGGTGGTTAATACCGCTTATTTTGATCTTTGTTATCTTTGGAGGTCTTATCTTCTTAACTAATGGTTCTGCATTAGCACCCTTTATCTATAGTCTTTTCTAGTGAAGAAGGAAAAAGCTTTCGAAACCATAATTATCCTGGCCCTTGCAGGGCTTATTGGCTTTCTCATCTATGAAAGCACCTGGCTAATCTACCTATCTATTGCATTGCTGGCAATTCCGGTACTTTCAGTAAAGCTTTGCCTATTCATTGCCAAAATCTGGTTTGGCTTTTCAGATTATTTAGGTTTGATAATGAACTATATTATCATGTTCATTTGCTTTTATCTTTTCCTGGTTCCCTTAGCTTCCCTGCAAAAGCTCTTTGGAAAGAACCAGATTTTAAAAAAGCAGGAAGGCGATTCCTATTTCATTAAAAGAGATCATCTATTTACAAGTGAAGATATTGATAAGCCCTGGTAAAGCAGTGTACTTTTACTTAAGCTGGTCCCTTTTTCTATAATAGAATCGGGCACACTCGGGATCATTCATTTCCTTACACATATTCCCGGCCATCTCGTAAACCCTGTGTTGTTCTGGAAATTCTGAAATAAGGGATTGTGCGACACGAAGGGCATTTTCAAAATCACCTCTGTTCTTATAGGTATGATAGGCCTGCCTCATCACATCTTCCCATTGTTCCTTTCCAGAATATAGCCCGATTGCCTTTTTTTCCTCAAAAGTAGGATTCTGAAGCTGATGATAACCTCTTACCACATTCTTACCAGACATGTCCAGAACATAAGGCCAGGATCGTTTAAGATCCTCTACGATCATTTTCCCGCGTATGGAATCTATCTGCGTTATTGGGATATTACTGAAGGCCTCTTCATAGGAAATAAAATTTTTCCAATCGTCTAAAAGGTCCAATTCCCTGGTTTTATTATACAGAGCATCAGCAATGATAAAATTACCCTTCACATTGGGATGAACATGTTCCGTCAACAATTCATTGTCAAGGAATCCACTTTGTGATCTGGATTCAAAGATATTTGCGGCATCCACTAAATACACGTTTTCATTTTCAGCCAATTCGATAATGATCTCGTTAATTCTCTCTGGTGCTCTAAACCTCAGCAGATCTAATTCTTTCGCGATATGGAAATATTTCCTTGCTGAATCCTTTTGCACTTCCAGATAATATTGCCCCAGTTGATAGGCGGCTTTCGCATTTTTCCTGGCAATTCCTGAAGCAGCATTCACATCCTTTTCCAGGAGTGACTCAAATTCGGCTTCATCTAACTCATCACTTACAAATGGTGGGATATCTTTTTTATTAGATACAAGCGTGGATATAACAACCGGAATATCATGATCCTGATATTTGGAGAGGAGTTTTTGCAGATTGCTCTCAAATTGATCGATCCCGGCCTGGTAAACTTTTGAATTATAAGGGATCTGTTGTTCCCTGGCCATTACCTCCATCAGGGTAGTCTCACCCACTTTATAACCTACGTCATTCGTAGGCCCAAATAAATCGGCGGCTGTATTTTCTAATAACTGGAAAACACGCAGGTCTTTCAGTTTTAAATAGCTTCGAACCAGGAAGGGATGATTTCCTATAAAAACCGCGGAACCCGCTCCCAGGGCACCGTAATATTCATTATGCCCGGCATATATTACCACAAGATCTGGATCCTGTTCAATTATTTCATCTGCCAGGTCCCAAAGGGTATAGGAGTTTACCGCCGTGATGCCGGTATTTATTACTTCGATGTTTTTATCGGGAAAAGTAAGGGCAAGTCTGTGTTTCAATAACCTCGGAAAGGATCCGTTTTTATAAAAAGGAAAACCAACCACGGTAGAGGCGCCCTGGACAAAAACCCTGAAAGTACTATCTGTTTTGTGTTTAAGGAACAGATCTGATTGATTATCGGCCCGAAATCCCGTATCCCGAAAGTATTTTTTTGAAATACCTGAATTCATCACGTAATATTCGGTTTGATTTTCAGAGACCACCTTGTGAAAAAGCTCATATCGTTCCCCATAGCCAAAAATCCTGAGCATTACTTCAAGCAACAGAATTATAATAAACGGGAAACTAATCGCAATAAGCTTAAAGGCTGTTTTCTTGTTCAAAAGCAATAACTATTTAAAAGGTCAATTCTTACGACCAGATATTCAGGTAAGACAAAAATAAAAATTACATCCATTGCGGAGCGGTATTAATCAGGTTTAATAAATACTTTCATTTCATCACCTTCGGTTGTACTTTTTAAAATAAACCAGACCTTTTTCAGAATAAATAACGAATGGAGATCAGATTCTTAAATCCATGTTTATAGAGATTAAAAGCAACAGGATTTTTTAGAATATAACCCGCCTCTTACCTATCCTAAATTCAGGGAATAAAAATTTACGCAATCGATTGAGTAATAAAATATATTACATATATTTACTATGCTAACTAATGAATTAAAGTTATGTTAAAATCAATGAGAATTGTAAGCTTATTTTTGGCGTTTTTCGCTCTTATTTTCGCAACAAGTTGTTCTACAGATGATTCCGATATTCCGGAAGTAGTAATTAATAGTGTAGCTCCTGATGTGATTTATCCTGGTGACCAGGTACAATTACAGGGAGAAAATTTTAATGAAGTCCTGTTCGTGTTCCTGGATAGAGATCAAATTCCTTTCCAGTTAGATAATGATATCATAACGGTGACAATCCCTACTTCAGGAGGAAGTATTGGGGAAAAAACCCTTACCCTGGTTATGCCCGACGGTTATACCGTTACCAGGCAAATGACCATAGTTCCGAGACCTGTTCCAATCATCGAAGCACTGTCACCCAGTGCAGCGCAGGAAGGTGAAGAAGTGAGGATCATAGGAACCTCTCTGGATAATCTACAGGCAGCATATATAGGTGACATAGAAGCAAGTGTTGTTTCATCTACTTCTACAGAATTGGTATTGACCGTTCCTTCGGGTCTTCAGGCAAATGTTCCGGCCCAAATTAGAATAGTTACAAATGGCGGGGAAGCGACTTCCTCTGGAAACTTTTATGTTGGTGATAATTTGCTTGTCAATGGAGATTTAGAATCCGGTGATGGAGACGAGTTTTCCAATTGGGGCAAATGGAATGGTGGTGAAGGATTAACTGCTACCACTGCTCAGGGTGAGGCCTATTTTGGCAGGTCCCTACGTGCGGTAGCTGTTGGTGGAGATGCCTGGAGAACTCAATTTGTGAGTGATCCTGTTGCTACTGAAATAGGTATGGAATACACCCTGTCTATTTGGATAAAGGCTGCACCGGGTCCAGGTAACGGCGGAAACATAAGATTCTCAACAAATCCAAATGCACTTTATAGCGGCAATTACAACATTACTAACGAGTGGCAGCAAATTGAATGGACATTTACGGCAAATTCTGAACAAACTAGGGCTGTACTGGATTTAGGCGCAGTTGCCAATGCTACTTATTATGTTGATAATATTACCCTGGTTGCTACCGAATTAGGCGGACCTCAACCTACA
Source organism: Christiangramia oceanisediminis (assembly GCF_022570735.2). Lineage (GTDB taxonomy): Bacteria > Bacteroidota > Bacteroidia > Flavobacteriales > Flavobacteriaceae > Christiangramia > Christiangramia oceanisediminis. The sequence continues at coordinate 899,789 of NZ_JANCNS010000001.1, forward strand.
GATCTGTTACTTAATGGCGGATTTGAAGAAGGAGACGGGGATGATTTTACTAACTGGAGCAAACTAAATGGAGCTGACCTATTAACCGCCAGTACTGATGAAGTGCGTAGTGGCAGTAGAGCCTTAAGAGCTGAAGCTGCCGGAGGCAATCCCTGGAACACGCAAATAGCAAGTGACCCTGTCCCAACCCAAAATGGTGTAGAATATACTGCAAGCTTATGGATTAAGGCCGGGAATGGCGTGGCTAATGGAGGTATTATAAGAATGTCTACAAATGGAAATGGAGACGCTCAATACCAGGCAGATGTTACTGTGACCAATGAGTGGCAAAAAGTTGAATGGCAAATAACAGCAAATAGTTCAGAGACTGGTATTGTCCTTGATCTGGGAACCACTGAAGGGGCGGTTTATTTCATAGATGATGTAAGTTTTATCGAGCCGCCACAGGAATAAGAGTATTCAAATATATCTTTATAAAGGCCATCATTTGATGGCCTTTTTTTATGCTGGTAAGCCCGGTTCTTTGATTCACATAATAGTTCTTAGGTATTGTCACTGGGAGCGCGGGTTTAAGTAGAAATATCAGGTATTCCCCGTTATTCTGAGCTAGTGGGAACTTCATATTTAATTAAAGAATTGGATCATATCTTCTTTGAAAGGAAGGGGTTTTTAAATAAAACAGGGTTTTATGCAGAGTCAAGGAAAGACCTGGCAATTCCTGCGTAGACAGGACTTAAATCAATTTGCTTCAAGACTGTTCTCTTTAAGGAAACATAAAAGACCTTAGGATATTCACGAATTTAGTCTTACTCAAAATTCTTATGTATAAAAAATCCCACTCGAAGAGCGGGATTTTTAAATAATGTGAATCTCGGGATTTAGTTAAGGTGCTGTACCCTGTAAACCCTGTACCAACCCCCGGTGAGCGATTTTAGTTTCAAAATCATTATTGTATAACAACGGCCAGTCATTCCCATTATCATACAGCCAGCTATCATTGTCTCTAAACCCCCAAATGGTTAATCCATATTGCTGATCTTCGGGAACTTTTGTGACATAATGATAGGCGGCACGTTGATATTGCTCTTCCTGGGTCTGTGCACGTTCTACAGTGAATTCCGAAATATCATCGTTATAATTCACTTTAACGTCCAATTCTGATATATGCACTAATAGACCTGTTGCCGCGACCTGTTCAATAGCTGTGGGAAGATCATCAACCGGCCAGTTGTGATTCAGGTGCATCTGCATTCCTATACCATCAATGGGTACATCATTATTTATGAAATTATTCACCATACCGAGAATCAAATTCCTTTTAGAGGTATCCCCAGCTATATTGTAATCGTTATAAAAGAGCTTAACATCTGGATCGGCCTCACGAGCCCAGGTAAAAAGTTTGGCAGCATAATCGTCACCCATTCTTTCACGGAAAAGCGTATTCCTGAGAGATGAACCGTCCCAGACTTCGTTCACAACATCCCAGCCTGCAACAACAGAGACTTCCTCCCCATCATAGGTCATGGTCTCCTGGGCAAAATGAGAAACCGTTGCTTTAACATAATCCTCGATTAGAGTTTCAAATTCTTCATCTGTACCATCAAAATTTTCGAGCCAGGAGGGAATTGATGCATGCCATACAAGTGTATGCCCGTGAACCCTAAGGCCATTTGCTTTTGCATAGTCTATGATGGCATCACCGTCACTGAAATCATAATTTCCCGGTCCCCTATAAATATTAGCCATCTTCATATCGTTTTCTGCCGTGATACTATTGTATTCCCGGTTTAAAACTTCCCTGAAGGTTTGATTTGCGGCACTTCCTGAAGCCAGTTTCGATGCTGAAACGATGTTTCCAATTGGAAAATCAACAACTTCCTTTAGATCTGAAGCAGCAGTATAGGTAAAGGGGTCTTCAGCGTCGCCATCACCACCATCATCACCATTACCGCCATCTACAGGGTCTGTGGGACCGCCTACTTTGGGGCCTCCGTCATCATCGGTACTGCATCCTGTTACTACCAACAGAATAATAAGCATTCTAAAAACCTTTTTCATGGCTAATAAATTTTGAATCTAAGATTAGTATGAATTAGCTATGATCTGTTCAAACAATTCCTGTTTGCCGCTTACCTGTTTAGGTTCTCCATTCTTACGTGCGATTTCGCTAAGTTGCTCCAGGGAAAGGTCTCCATTTTCGAATTTGGCCCCATTCCCACTATCATAAGAAGCATAGCGTTCTTTTCTTAATTTGCGATAATCTGTATTTTCAAGGATCTCATTGGCACAAATAAGTCCTCTGGCAAATACGTCCATTCCGGCGATATGAGCGATGAACTTGTCTTCAAGATCGGTTGAATTCCTTCTAACCTTGGCGTCAAAATTGATTCCACCACCCTGGATTCCTCCTCCTTCTAAAATAACCAGCATGGCTTCGGTTATTTCAAAAAGATCGATAGGAAACTGGTCTGTATCCCAGCCATTCTGGTAATCTCCACGGTTAGCATCAATACTTCCCAGCATTCCGGAATCTACCGCTACTTGTAATTCATGCTGGAAAGTGTGTCCTGCAAGCGTAGCGTGATTTACCTCGATATTCAGTTTAAAGTCGTCCTGAAGTCCATATTTTTCAATAAATGCAAGTGAAGTCGCAGCATCGTAATCGTATTGATGTTTCATAGGCTCCATAGGCTTAGGCTCGATCAAGAAATTACCCTTGAAACCATTTTTACGCGCATAATCCTTACAGGTGTGCAGAAAACGAGCCAGGTGCTCCTGCTCTCTTTTCATATCGGTATTCAAAAGGCTCATATAACCTTCTCTACCTCCCCAGAAAACATAATTTTCGCCTCCAAGGGCTATGGTTGCATCCAGAGCGATCTTAGCCTGACCACCTGCATAAGCAAGAACATCAAAATTAGGATTGGTGGCAGCACCATTCATATACCTTTTATTGCTGAAAAGGTTAGAAGTTCCCCATAAAAGTTTAATGCCGCTTTCCTGCTGTTTCTTTTTGGCATATTCTACCATGGTTTGGATACGCTGTTCGAATTCTGCAAGCGTAGGAGCTTCATCAACCACATCTACATCATGAAAACAATAATATGGCATTCCAAGTTTAGTCATGAATTCAAAGGCGGCATCCATTTTATCCTTTGCTCTTTCTATAGGATCTTCTTTTTTATCCCATTCAAAAACCTCGGTTCCAGGACCAAACGGATCTGCTCCGGTATTGTTAAAAGTATGCCAGTAGGCAGTTGCAAACCGAAGATGTTCCTTCAGCGTTTTACCAGCAACCTTCCTGTTTTCGTCATACCATTTAAACGCCAAGGGATTTTTACTATCTCTTCCCTCATACTTGATCGTGTCGATACTCTTAAAAAATTTAGAATCCATAATTTAATCTTTTTCAATTTTAATATTCTCTTTCCATTTTTCGTAAATCTCCTGGTACTGTGCCGTCATATTTTTTTCAGGCTCCAGGTTCTCGAGGATTTCCAGTTCCCCAAAAGCCTCGTCAAGACTGTTATAATAGCCATATCCATACGCTGCTCCCCTGGCTGCTCCTTCAGCCCCTGAAGTTTCATATAGCTGAAGCTGTGCCTGGGTTGTATTGCAAAAAATTTCCCTGAAGACAGGGCTAAGGAAAAGATTTCCTTTTCCGGCACGAACCATATCTCCTGAAGTACCCAGGGTTTTAATTACGTCGAAGCCGTAATTCATCGCGAAAACGATTCCCTCACAGGCTGAACGTATAAGGTGAGCCGGGCTATGTATATTGAAATTGAGGTTTTCAATACCCGAATTCACACCTCTGTTATTAAAAATTCTTTCCGCTCCATTCCCAAAAGGATAGAATCTAAGCCCTTCACTTCCCGGATTCACCTTTGCTGCCTCTTCATTAAGAACGTCGTATGAAAGCAGTTCTTTTCTTCCCAGGGAGATCGTTTTTCTGAGCCATTGGTATAGGATCCCGGAGCCGTTGATGATTCCAAGAATTCCATTTCTCTTGGCTTCTTCAGAATCGTTTACATGCAGAAAGGTATTCACACGACTTTGTTCATCGTACATATCCTTATCGGTCACCGCATAGATCACGGCAGAAGTTCCGGCTGTGGTGGCAATTTCTCCTGGTTTCAGAACATTGAGCGAAAGGGCATTATTTGGTTGGTCTCCCGCTCTGTAGGTGACCAAAGCTTCCGGATAAAGGCCCAGTTCTGAAGCTACCTTAGGATCCAATTTGGCCTGTTTGGCAAAACTTGGGACGATCTCTGGAATAAGGTCTTCTGAAAGTTCCATTTTTTCCAGCACTTCACTAGCTATTTTTCCTTTCGGAAAATCCCACAAAGCAGCTTCTGAAAGACCAGATGCAGTCGTTTGTGCGATTCCTGTTAGTTTAGCAGCGATAAAGTCACCCGGCAGCATCATATACCTGGCTTTGGCATAGATCTCCGGCTCGTTCTCTTTCACCCATTTAAGTTTGGAAGCCGTAAAATTTCCAGGGCTACCGAGAATTTGCTTCTGACAGTTTTCTTTTCCTATTCTTTCAAAAGCCTGATTTCCTATCGAAACCGCCCGGCTGTCACACCAGATAATTGAAGGCCTAAGTGGAACCAGGTTCTCATCTGTTAGAACCAGGCCATGCATCTGGTAGGCGATCCCGATTCCGTTGATCTTTTTCAGGTCTATTTGATGAGCCGTTTTAAGTTTCCCGAGTCCTTTCTTTACATAGTCCCACCAAAGCCCGGGTGATTGTTCTGCCCAACCAAACTTTGGAGCCTCCATTTTCATTTCGGTCTCCGGTACAGTCACCCCAGCTATAACTTTTCCTTTTCCCGCATCCAGGACCGAAAGTTTAATTGAAGAGCTGCCTAAATCTATTCCTAAAAAATACATGCAGTTAATTATTGTAATTTATCTTTTGAACTCCATAGCAGTTCCATTTCCTCAAGGGTCTTTTCCTTGGTTTCAGGCACAAATTTCCAGATAAAGATCCCGGAAAGAATGGCCATAATTCCGTAGATCCAGTATGAAAAGCCGTGATTAAATGTCTCAATCAATGCCTCGTTGTTGTTCATCATAGGGAAGGTCCATGATACGGCAAGGTTGGCCAGCCATTGCACTGCAACTGCCACTGCCATTACCCCTTTTATCTTGTTAGGGAAAATTTCTGAAAGTAACACCCAGGTAACCGGCCCCCAGGACATTGCAAATGCAGCTATATACAATAACATCATTAGCAAAGAAGGCAACCCATCTACCTGCAGGTATAAGGTGAAGCCAAGGCCTATCATACTAATTGCCATCACAGCACTACCAATCATCATCAATTTCTTCCTTCCAAAATTATCCACTGTAAAGATGGCAAGGACAGTAAAGAGCATATTTATGGCTCCCACAATTATGGTTTGAAGCATGGAAGCATCGGTTTCCATACCCATTCCCTTAAAGATCTCCGGAGCGTAGTAAAGCACTACATTGATACCTACGAACTGTTGGAAAACTGAAAGTAAAATCCCGATGATCACTATGGTCCAGCCAAAAGATAACCATGGAGCTTTGGTCTTGTTAAAAGATGCCTTGATTTCAGCCAGGATCTCTGAAGCTTTTTGAGGTCCGTTGAGCTTTGATAAAACTTTTATAGCATCATCCTCTCTTCCCTTCATGGTTTGAAAACGTGGTGTCTTCGGAACGAAAAGAAGGAACAGAAGAAATAGCGAGGCTGGTATAGCTTCAGAAAGGAACATATACCTCCACCCGGTCTCATTGATCCAGATTTCAGTTTGACCTTTCACAATAAAATAATTTACAAAGTAAACGATGAGCATCCCGGTAACTATCGCAAACTGATTACAGGAGACCAGCATACCCCTGATCTTGGCCGGAGCCATTTCAGCGATATATAATGGCGCCAGCATACTGGCCAGTCCTACCCCAATCCCACCTATTATTCTGTAAATAATAAAAGAAGTAAGGGTGTTGGTTTGAAAGATGTTCATGAATTCGGGATAGGATGACCCACAGGCCGATACCAGGAAAAGAAAGGCGGCCAGGATCAGGCCATTTCGCCTACCAATTGAGTTAGCCGTCTTATCGCCTAATGATGCGCCGATAATACAGCCTACAAGGGCGCTACTTACCATAAATCCAAGAATTGAATTACGCAAATTCTCGGTTAGAACACCTGGTAGAGTTAAAAACTGGAAATAATAGATCACCCCACCTAAAAGCAGGATAATACCGATAATGGTATAGGCTTTAGAACGTTTGAAAAATTTAAGCACAAACGAGCCAAATAGTATTCCAACAGCCAGTATACACAAACTAATAATGAGCTTAAACTGGAAAATTGTACTGGAAGCCAGGGCGTCATTATTTTCCAGGGTGGTAATAAAATAAGTTTCCAAAGCACCCACAGCTCCGGAAATAACAGCGGTATCATACCCAAAAAGCAGCCCTCCAAGGCTGGCGACGGCGGTAATCAAATACACTGTCTTTCGATTAATTTTAGCTTTATACATTATTAAATTTTTAGGCTTATGGTTTTTATGACTACAAGTTTAATTATTAATTTTTAGATTAGCAATTTACTAGCAGAATATATACGAATATCATAAAGATAAACCTGAGTAATTTAGTATTTGATAAATTCTGCTTTTATTTATCTTTTGCAATTATGAAGAAAACCTTAATTAACGATGAAACCGGGGAGCGAAAAAAGGCTTCCGTCCTGAGTTCGGTCACCATAGATTGCGTGATCTTTGGTTTTCAGGATGGCAACCTGGAAGTTTTGCTGGTAAAGCATGCTATAGGGATTAGAAAGGGTAAATGGGGATTACCGGGAGGTTGGATCAAAAAGGAAGAAGGAATTGATGAGGCAGCCGAACGCCTGCTTCATGAACTCACAGGTATTAAGGATATTTTTCTTGAACAGTTGAAAGCCTTCGGAGAACCTGACCGATTCCCGATGGGCCGGATCATCACTATTGGTTATTATGCCTTGATCAACAAGGAAAAATATGACATTAAAGCCGGATACACTGCTTCTGAAGCCAAATGGTTCCAAATAAATAAACTACCCGAATTAATTTATGACCACGAAGAGATTCTTGAATATAGCCTTCAGCAATTAAGGCGAAGAGTAAGACAGGCACCCATAGGTTTCAACCTTTTACCAGAAAAGTTCACGCTGCTTCAGTTAATGAAACTTTATGAAGAAATACTTGGAACAGAGATGGATAAACCAAATTTCAGAAGAAAATTTCTTCGAATGAAGCTACTGGTTGACAGAAAGGAAAAACAAAAGGATGTATCCCACCGGGCTGCTAAATTGTATAGTTTTGATGATGAAATTTACAGGAAATTAACCGAAAAAGGCTTTAATTTCGAGTTTTAAAAAAGGGGAAATTGAAGGCTGTCCTTGGGCACCAAAACCAGGGTTTTTAAAAGTGTTATAAACACACTATTAACCCAGCATTAATAAGGCTTCAGCCACAAATTAAATTCTTATCTTTGATAAATACTCAAACCGTAAATCTTCGGTTTAGTACGATTTTAAGCCTGTTGATGAAAAAAAATAAAGAAGTTACTATCTACGATTTAGCTAAAAAGCTAAAATACTCACCCTCCACTGTTTCCAGAGCCCTGAACAATCATAAAAGCATAAGCGAGAAAGCTACCAGGGAAATTCAGGCCACGGCAAAAAAAATGGGGTATAGACCAAATTCTTTAGCTGCGAGCCTACGTAATAATAGAAGCAAAACCATAGGTATAATGATTGCCCGAATTAACCGTCCTTTTGTTTCTACATTGATTAGTGGTATTGAAAACGCCGCCAGGAAGGCCGGTCATAATGTTCTAATAAGTCAGTCTAATGACATTTATGAAAATGAAGTGAACAATGCGAAAGCACTTTACGACAGCCGAATTTGTGGTCTTATCGTCTCATTGGGTATGGAAACAAAGGATACCAAACATTTCCAGCAATTTGCAGATCAGAATATTCCTATAGTTTTTGTAGATCGTGCACCAGATGATTTCAACTCGTATAGGGTAATCATAGACAATTATGCCGCCGGATACAGGGCCACACAACATCTTATTGACCAGGGATGTAAGCGCATCGCCCACTTTGCCGGTGCCCAGCATTTAAATGTCTATAATCTCCGGAAGAAGGGCTACCTGGATGCCCTTAGGGAAAATAATATTCCTGTAGACGAAGAACTTATCATGGATCTCAAGACTATGAGTTTTGCTGAAGGAAAAGAAGCAACCAGAATACTTCTTGAAAGAGATAATCCCCCGGATGGAATATTTTCCTCCAATGACACCGCCGCTGTAAGTTCTATAATAACGGCCAAAGATAAAGGAATAAAAATCCCTGAAGAGCTGGCCGTCATTGGCTTTAACGACGATCCTATTTCCTCAATAGTAGATCCGGCCCTTTCTACTGTCTCTCATCCCGCTATGAAAATGGGAGAAATTTCAACCCAGCGCATCCTGGATCATTCTACCAGAAATATGGATGCCGATATTTCTGAAATCACCATGCTGGACACAGAGATTATCGTTCGAAACTCCAGTAAAAGAATTAAGGATTAAAATCCGAATACGCGTGGCAGCCATAAACTAAGCTCCGGAAAAAGCACTACCAGGATCAGGGCGATTAACATTCCAACAAATAATGGAAGCAGGGGTTTAATGACCTTTTTAATAGTGGTGTTCGCCACCCCTACCCCAATAAACAATACCGAGCCTACCGGCGGAGTACATAATCCTATACAAAGGTTCAGCACCATGATGATCCCGAAATGAACGGGGTCTATTCCCAGGGATACCGCAACCGGAAGAAATATTGGAGTAAAGATCAAAACAGCCGGTGTCATATCCATAAACACGCCTACCAGAAGCAGGATAAGGTTTATAAGGATCATGACAATTATAGGGTTATCACTAAAAGACAGTAAAGCGGCCGTAACCTCCTGGGGCATATTCTCATAAGACATCACCCAGGACATAGCTATAGACATCGCGATCAATATCATAACCAGCGATATGGTCCCAGCACTTTGAATGCATATCGCTTTCAAATCCTTTAACCCAATTTCACCATAGCAAAAAGCCAGTATCAGGCAATAAACTACCGCAACCGAAGAGGCTTCTGTTGCCGTAAAAATACCCGCTACAATTCCACCAATGATAACGAAAAGCAGGAACAAACTAGGTAAGGCTGAAATAAATGATCTAAATACTTCTCCAACCGAGCTTCTTTTCCCGGTAGGAAATCCTTTCTTCTTTGCCCATACCAAGGCGATGATCATCAGGATTAGTCCGGTTAAGATGCCGGGAATATATCCGGCAAGGAACAGGGCTCCTATACTCACTCCCCCACTTGCAAGGGAATAAATAATAAAGATGTTACTTGGAGGAATAAGTAGTCCTGTTGTAGCCGAAGTTACATTAACCGCAACCCCGTATTCCCTGGTATAACCTTCTTTTTCCATACGTTCAGACATAAAGCTACCAATTGCCGCTGCTGCTGCACCTGCCGAACCTGCAATAGCTCCAAATAACATAGCGGCCACAATATTTACATGAGCCAGGCCACCCGGCAATGAACCAACAAGGCTTTTGGCAAAATTGATAAGCCGTTTGGCGATCCCTCCATGATTCATGATATGCCCTGCCAGAATAAAAAATGGAATGGCCAGTAATGAAAAACTATCCAACCCGGTCACTACCCTTTGTGCGACCGTAGTAAAGGCCGGAACCGATTCAATACTTAATAAAATAGTGAGAAGAGAGGCTATACCTATACTCCAGGCAACAGGAACACGTATCCCTACCAGGACTATAAAGCTTATTATAAGTATAAAAACCTCCATTTAATTAATTGATTTTAGATTCTTCCTGGAAATGCGAATAGTATTTATCTTGAAGAAAGTTATGATGAGTCCGCAAATTGGAAGTATAGTATATACATACCCCATCGGGATTTCCATAGCTGCCGACCTCTGTCCAAGGTGAAAGGAGATATAGACATATCTAAGCCCGCCTACAACAAATACGGCAATTACAAATAGAATTATAATGGCCGATACCAGGATATCCAGTTTTAATTTATTCTTTTCGGCCATTTTCGCAGGTAAAAGGTCAATTGTGATATGCTCATTTCTTCCGGCTATATAAGTAGCTCCAACAATGCTAACCCAGATGAGCATGAACCTGGCCAGTTCATCGGTCCAGGAGCTCTGATCTTCCAAAAGGTACCGCGTTGCCACACCCCACAATACACTGAACAGCATAATACCTAGCAGAACCACTAGACTCCACTCCAGAAACTTATTAAGAATCTTATGCATGCTATTCCAGTTTTTTTATTTTCTGTGCCAGGTCGTAGAGACCGGGTTCTGTTTCCTTTAAATCGTTGATCACAGCCTGGCTTTTCTCTCTGAAACTATCCTTATCCGGATAATTTACCTGCACTCCTGCTTTCTTAATTTCCCTAAGCGCTTCTTCCTCGGCCGCTTCCCATAACTCCCTTTCTTTTACCGAAGCTTCCCGGGCTCCTTGTTGAATCCATTGTCTTTCTTCGGCACTCAATTTTTGATAAACATAGTCGCTAATCACCAGGATATCCGGGATTGCCGTATGCTGATCTACCGAGAAATATTTACAAATCTCGTAATGCTTGGAAGTATAGAAACTTGGAAGATTATTTTCTGCACCATCCACCACTCCCTGCTGAAGGGAGGTATATAATTCAGCCCACGACACAGGTGTTGGGGAACCTCCCAGTGCCTTGACCAGAGAAATGGCCATAGGACTCTGCATTACTCTTACTTTCTTTCCTTTTAAGTCTTCAGGTGTTTCCACCGGGCTGTCCTTGAAATAGAACGAACGGCTACCGGCATCAAAATAAGTAAGTCCGCGTAACCAGTACTTTTCCCCATCTAACAGCAATTCCTCACCTAACTGGCTATCATAGAATGCATACCTGTGCTCCTTGTCCCTGAAAAGGTAAGGGTAGCCAAAAACTTTAAGTTTGGGTGAAAAGTTTTCCATGACCGCAGAAGAAACCTTGGTCATAGCAAGACTTCCTATTTGGAGTAATTCCAGGGCCTGTCTTTCTGAACCTAATTGACTACCGGAATAAATTTCAATTTCAAGCTTACCTTCAGACTGGGCCTTCACCCTATCTGCGAAAAATTCCATGGCCAGGTGAACCGGGTGATCCACACTAAGGCTATGAGCAAGCTTGAGAGTTTTAACTTCTTCTTTCCGTTCCCCGCAGGAAATGAACGCCATAAGAAAGATGCAAATAAAAGAAGCTTTCTTTAGCATCATCTCAATTCTGAAATTACCTGTATTAGCCGGGATACTTTATTTTGAAGTTCATTAAAATCCTTCTCAGTAGAAATGTTCTTTTTAATTAACGAAGACCCCATACCTACACAGGTCACACCTGCATCGAACCATGCCTTTAAATTGTCCCGTTCGGTAGTTACGCCGCCGCTGGGCATTATAGCAGTCCAGGGCTGAGGACCCATAACTGCTTTTACGAATTCCGGCTCATAAACCGAAGCCGGAAAAAGCTTTACGATCTCGCATCCCCATTCCTCGGCTTTCCCTATCTCTTCCAATGTTCCGCAACCAGGTAAATACAATACTTTTCTTCGATTGCAAACCTTAACCACATCTTTCCTGAAGACCGGACTAACCACAAATTTTGCTCCCATTGCTATATACCTGGAAGCCTCGGCTCCATCGGTAACAGAACCTACTCCCAATAGCATTTCCGGACATTCCTTTTGAGAATATTTAACTACCTCTGAAAAGACCTCATGGGCAAAATCACCACGGCTGGTAAACTCAAATAACCTGGCCCCACCTTCATAAAGTGCTTTTACCACTTTTTTTACAGTTTCAGCTTCTTTATCATAGAATAAAGGCACTAATCCTGTTTCTTTAAAAAGTACAGCTATTTCAGCTCTGCTATAATTTTTCATTTTCTCTTTTTTTAAGCTGGCGTCATCGGTTAATTCTGCCTGTTCGATCTCCATCTACAAGTTTAAGCACCTCTTCCAAGGTTACCCGATTCACATCCCCGGAAATACTATGTTTTAAACAGGAGGCAGCTACGGCAAAGTCAAGAGCTTTTTGCAAATCGAATTGCTGAATTCCGTAAATCAAAGCTCCCATAAAACTGTCTCCGGTTCCTACCCGGTCAACAACGGGATAAATATCATATTGAACAGATTCATAGGCTTCCCCTTCAGAAAATAACTGGGCACTCCATTTATTGTGAGAAGCATTGATTTCTTCCCTGTTGGTGATCGCTACTGTTTTTAATTCAGGAAATTGATCTTTTAATTTTGATGATAAATCCTTCCCTGAACCAATTTCAGCCTCCAGGCCGAAAAACTGTTTACAGGCATAATGTCCGGCTAGTAGAACCTGAGTTTTGTTAACCAGGTCACTCATCACCTGTTTTCGGTCTACCTCGTATTGCCATAAATTTCCACGAAAGTTCAGATCTCCGGAAATGGTGATTCCCCTTTCATGAGCCTTATCCACAGCTATCTTACAGGCTTTTGCGGCATTTTCTGAAACTGCCGGGGTAATTCCAGACCAGTGAAACCAGTCGCAGTCTTTAAAAATTTCATCCCAGTCCAAGCTTTCTGGATCCATATTCGCGAAAGCAGAATGCTCCCGGTCATAAATAACCTTACTTCCCCTATTAATGGCTCCCTTTTCAAGGAAATACAAACCAAGCTTTTTTCCGGTAAACTGAATATTGCTAACTCCAACCTGGTTTATTTGTAATTCCCTGGCCGCTCTCCTTCCAAGATCAGTATCAGGAAGAACGCTCACAAATTCACATGGCTTCCCGAAGTTAGCTGCACTGATGAGGACATTTGCCTCACTCCCGCCATAAACCGCATCAAAAGAACTGGCCTGGGAAAAGCGCAGGTAATCTGGAGTTGAAAGTCTCAACAGTAATTCACCAAAACTTACAAGCTTCTTCATTTTTCAGGAAAATTAAAATACTCTTTGGCATTATGATAACAGATGTCTGAAACGATCTTTCCTATCCATTCCAGATCTGCTGGCAGTTCATTCTTCGCAACGTCATTCCCGAACAAGTTACACAGTATTCTTCTAAAATATTCATGTCTTGGGTAAGAAAGCAAACTCCTGCTATCTGTTAGCATACCAACAAAGCAACTTAGAAGCCCCATATTTGAAATTGCATTTAGTTGCTTTTCGATTCCATCTTTCTGATCCAAAAACCACCAGGCAGAACCATGCTGAATTTTTCCCTTTGGGGTGTCTGCCATGAAATTTCCGGCCATGGTGGCCATCACCTCATTATCTGCAGGGTTTACATTATACAAAATCGTTTTGGGCAGCAAACTTTTCTTTTCAATGCCATCAAGGTATTTTGCCAGTGGTTCAGCCTGATTGAAATCACCAATACTATCCACCCCGGCATCGGCTCCCAGCTCATTTTTGAGTCGGGAATTAGCATTTCTTACAGGTCCTAAATGTAGCTGCATCACCCAGCCCTTTTCGGCATAATAAGTACCCATATAATGCATTAAGCCAGATTTGAATTTAGAGACCTCCATAGCATCCAGGTCTTCTCCCTGTAATTTTTTGGCTACGATCTCATCCAGTTCCTCGTCAGAGAAATCTTCAGAACAGGCATATTCAAGACCGTGGTCTGACAAGCGACAGCCAACTTCATGAAAATAATCTATACGATTTCTGGTCGCCGCGAATAAGCTTTTAAAATCAGAAACTTCCAATCCACACACCTCTTTCAGCTTAGAAATATAAGCCTGAAAGTTTTCATTTTCAATATTCAGAAGTCCGTCAGGACGGAAGGTTGGTAAAACCTGAATTCCAAAATCATCCCTTGCGATCTGTTTGTGATAATCCAGTTCATCTAAAGGATCGTCTGTAGTACAAACGACCTCCACCTTCATTTTTTTCAGCAAATTTCTCGCTGAATAGGCTGGTGTTGCCAGCAAATCATTACACTTATTATAAATTCTTTTGGCACTTTTTTCGTTGAGCAGCTCCGTAAATCCAAAATATCGCTCCAGCTCCAAATGACTCCAGTGATACAGTGGATTTCTAAGAGCGTATGGAATTGTTTCGGCATACTTCATGAATTTTTCCTCATCACTCCGATCCCCGGTGATAAATTCTTCAGGAATTCCAAGGGCTCGCATAGCTCTCCACTTATAATGATCTCCCTGCAACCAAACTTCAGTAAGGTTTTTAAATTGCCTGTCTTTTGCTATATCTTCTACCGAAAGATGGCAATGAAAATCTATAATGGGAAGAGATTTCGCATAGTTTTCATATAGATCCTCAGCAAATTTTGTTTCCAGTAAAAAGTTCTGCTTTATAAAACTGTCCATATATGTGGTTTGGTTAGTTTAAAATGAAGGAAGCTTCCTGTACAGGATTTAATCCTAATTCGATATTTCTTTCGGATGGAGTGGAACCTCCAATATAAACTTTAAAAGAGCCTTTTTCGAGAATACGCTCCCCTTCGTCGTTCACCAATTCCATCATTTCAGGAGTAATTTCAAAGCTGATTTCTTCAGAAGCACCTGCTTCCAGGTTGACACGCTTAACTCCGAATAATTGATATTTTGGCGCATCAACCGATGTCTCCACATCGCTAAGGTAAAGCTGTACCACCTCTTCTGAAGCATTTTCCCCTGTATTTTCAACCTTTACAGTTGCCTTCAGGGAATTTCCCTTTTTCACTTTTTCCTGCGAAAGCTTAAGTCCCGAATATTCAAAATTGGTATAACTAAGTCCGTATCCAAACGGATACATTGGTTCAGCTTCCATATACTTATAGGTTCTGCCCTTCATGGAATAATCTTCATAAGGAGGCAGGTCATCCAGGGACTTCGGGAAAGTAATAGGCAGCCTTCCGGAAGGGGAAACCTTTCCAAAAACGATATCGGCTACTGCATTTCCTCCCTCTTCTCCAGGGTACCATACCAACAGAACTGCATCTGCCAGCTCATGCACCTTTTCCAGGTTCATCGGGCTACCGCCTGTAATTACTGCGATTACCGGGTTATCTCCAGCTGCATCGCTTAATTTCTGTAAATAATCTATTTGATTTTGCGGAATGTTATAATCCAGCCTGTCACCAAAGGTTTCAGAAGCTATAGACTCGCCTTCTTCGCCTTCCAGAACTCCTGAAATTCCCAGTACAGCGATAGTTGCATCACTATTCCCGGCATTAGGCGACGCCCAGTCCTGCGGGTTGGCATTTGGCCTGTCAAGCAATGTACCCTGGCGGTATTGCATCTGGCTCTGAGGTTCAATGGCTCCTGCAAGTCCCTCCATAATAGTCACCAGGTTAGGATTGATCCCGTGGTAATTCCCAAGTAAGACTTCGATGCTCGTGGCGTTCGGACCTGTTAAAAAATATTTTGATAGATCATTTCTAAGTGGAAGAACGCCATCATTCTTCAAAAGAACAATAGATTTTTGAGCTACTTCGCGAGCGAGCTGGCGGTGCTTCTCGGTATTCAGATCCTTTTCTGAAAGTTGAGAATACGGATTTCCTTCAGCCGGATCGAAAAGACCCAGTTTGAATTTCGTTTTTAAAAGGATGGCCAGCTGTTCATCTATTTCCTTCTCAGTAACAAGTCCTTTTGCAACGGCTTCCGGAAGTGCCGGGTAGGTGTCCCCACAATTCAAATTCACTCCGCTTTTTATTCCCAAAGCTGCAGCTTCTTCGGCAGTCTGCACCACATTATGCCCTTCATAGAAGTCTATCAACGCCCAGCAATCACTTACAATATGGCCATCAAAGTTCCATTTATCACGTAGTACGTCCTGCAATAAATACTTATTGGCACAGCACGGCTCACCATTAGTGCTATTATAAGCACACATAATAGTCTCCACATCGGCATCTACCAGAGCTTTGAAAGCTGGCAAATAGGTTTCCCAAAGATCCTTTTGAGAAGCCTCGGCATTAAATTCATGTCTCAACTTTTCTGGACCGCTATGCACGGCGTAGTGTTTTGCAGCTGCAGCGGTCTTAAGATATTTAGGGTGATTTCCCTGCAGACCTTCCACAAAAGCGGTACCCAGGATAGCTGTTAAAAAGGGATCTTCGCCATAGGTTTCCTGGCCTCTTCCCCAACGCGGATCCCTAAAAATATTGATATTCGGAGTCCAGAAGGTAAGACCGCTATACTGCCGGCGATATCCATTCTTAACGGCAGTGTTATGGGTGGCCCTTGCCTCATCTGAAATCGTAGAAGCAACTTCTTTTATAAGATTTTCATCAAAAGTGGCTCCCAGGCCAATTGCTTGTGGAAATACCGTAGCGACGCCAGACCTGCCAATCCCGTGCAATGCTTCGTTCCACCAGTTATATTCGGGAATTCCCAACCTTTCTACTGCAGGACTGTTATGAACCATTTGCATGGCCTTCTCCTCCAAAGTCAATCGATTGATTAAATCCTGTACTCTTTCGTCCAGGGAAAGCTCTGTATCCCTAAATGGATAATCATTTCCTGATGTACCATCCTGAGCATGCATAACCCCTGAAATCATGGTATACATTATCAATACAACCAAGTTTAAAGGCCTGATTCTCATAGTCTATTTAAATTTTAAAATTGTCATTATTTAAAAAATCCCTGTCAAAAATTGAAATAATATTAACAAATAAAGCATAAAATTAAATTAAACGCAACCGATTGCGTAAAAATTTTGTTTCCTATATTATTTTTGTATAATTTTCGCTCTGCAATTAAATCCTTCGATCTTTTGCATCAATCTTAGCTCAACCACATGAACTTAAAAAAGCATTTCGTATTATTCTTCCTGCTCACCTTAGTTGGAAATCTCAACGCACAAAATGGTTACGACCTTTGGCTGCAATATTCTTCAATTACTGATTCGCAGCTAAAACAACAATATACCAGTAAAATCACTGGAATCCAGGTTAAAGGATCATCTGCCACTCTTAATGCTTCAACAGAGGAGCTAAAGAATGCCTGGAAATCACTTTTTGATACCGATTTGGAAACAAGAGAGCAAGGTTCCAATCTATTAATGCTGGCCACGGAAGATCGGCTTTCATCAGAATTGCAAACAGAACTGAGCTCAGATCTTGAAAGTATAAATGATGAGGGGTATATCATCAAACAGCTTAGTATCGATGAGCAACCTACAATCCTGATTACGGCAAAGTCTGATATTGGCGTCTTATATGGAAGCTTCAGGCTTTTAAAGGAAATTCAACTCCACAAAGACATTTCAAACATTGATATCAGTGACAGCCCGAAAATTCAGAAGAGGGTTTTGAATCACTGGGATAACCTGGACAGAACGGTTGAAAGAGGTTACGCGGGTTTTTCGATCTGGGACTGGCATTTACTTCCGGAGCTTATAAAACCGGAATATATGGATTATGCAAGAGCCAATGCCTCAATAGGCATCAACGGTACCGTTCTTACCAATGTAAACGCCAATTCTCTTGTTTTAACTGAACATTATATAGAAAAAGTAAAAGCACTGGCAGAGGTTTTTCGTCCTTACGGAATTCAGGTTTACCTTACTGCCCGGTTCTCTGCACCCCTGGAAAGTGGCGACCTTGATACAGCAGATCCTTTAAACGAAGAGGTTCGACAGTGGTGGAAAGACAAAGCAGACGAAATCTATGCTGAAATCCCCGATTTTGGAGGTTTCCTGGTAAAGGCGAATTCTGAAGGGCAGCCTGGCCCCAACAACTATGGAAGATCTCATGTTGATGGTGCCAATATGCTGGCAGAAGCAGTTGCTCCTCATGGCGGAATTGTAATGTGGCGTGCCTTTGTGTATTCTGAAGACGATCCGGAAGACCGTGCAAAACAGGCCTATTCTGAATTTGTGCCTTTCGATGGCCAATTTCATGACAATGTATTGGTACAGGTTAAGAACGGAGCCATCGATTTTCAGCCCAGGGAACCTTTCCACCCTATTTTCGGGGCCATGCCAGATACTCCCCTAATGATGGAATTCCAGATCACCCAGGAATATCTTGGTTTTTCTTCTCACCTGGTTTTCCTTCCAAAGATGTTTGAAGAAACCTTACAAAGCGATACTTATGTCCAGGGTGAAAACTCAAGCGTTGCAAAGATCATAGACGGAACGCTTTCCAATAAAAAATTGACCGGAATAGCTGGAGTAGCAAATATTGGAACTGAAAAGAACTGGACCGGTCACCCATTTGGGCAGGCAAACTGGTATGGCTTTGGCCGTCTTGCCTGGGACCCTTATCTCGATTCAGAAAAGATTGCCGAAGACTGGATAAAAATGACCTTTACCAATAATCCTGAATTCGTTCAGCCCATTAAGGAAATGTTATTGGATTCTCGGGAATCTGTAGTAAAATATATGACGCCTCTTGGGTTACATCATATTATGGACACAGGCCACCATTACGGCCCGGGCCCCTGGGTTAGTGAGCTTTCCAGACCGGAATGGAATCCAGTCTATTATCATAAGGCAGATTCAGAAGGGGTAGGGTTTGACCGTACAAAATCTGGTAGTAATGCACTGGCTCAATATGCCGATCCAATTGCTGAAAAATACAGTTCTCCTGAAACAACCCCTGAAAAGTTTCTATTGTGGTTCCATCATTTGCCGTGGGATTACGAGATGGAAAATGGTAAAACTTTATGGTTCAATATTGCCACTACCTACCAGGAAGGGGTTGAGGAGGTTCAGGATATGATAGACACCTGGGAAAAAATGGAAGAATATGTAGACCAGGAACCTTATGAGAAGGTTTCCATGTTATTGCAGATTCAATTAAAAGAAGCTAAATGGTGGAGAGACGCCTGTCTTGCCTATTTTCAGAAATACTCGAATATGGAGCTTCCGGAGTCAGTTCCGGAACCAGAACACAGTTTAGAATATTATAAATCACTGGAATTTCCTTTTGCCCCTGGCATAAGGCCCTCCTGGAATTAAAATCTTATGGAAAAACAACTAACAGCTATCGTAACCGGTGGAAATGCCGGTCTGGGATATGCCACCGCTAAAAAACTATGTGATAATGGAATTATCACCTATGTAAACGGTAGAAACGGAGAAAAAACAAAGAATGCTTGCGAAGAACTTGGCGAAAATGCCAGGCCCTTTATCCTCGATCTAAATAATCTTAAGGAGATTCCTGCCGCCATAGAAAACATTGCGAAGGAAGCAGGCTCTGTAGATATCCTTGTAAATAATGCCGGGATCAATATGAAAAAGGAATTACTGGAGGTTACCGACGAGGAATTTCAGTCTATACTTCATACGAATGTGACCAGTGTTTTTGTAATGACCAGGGAAGTTTCAAAGTATATGAAAAAACAAAACTCTGGAAGTATCATCAACATCAGTTCCATGGCCGCTCAGTACGGAATCCCAAAAGTGATCGCCTATTCTGCCAGTAAAACAGCTGTAGAAGGGATGACCCGTGCCATGGCAGTAGATCTCGCCCAGTTCGGGATTCGGGTGAATTGTATCGCTCCTGGCTTTATTAAAACCAACATGAGTAGCAAGGCTCTGGACAGTGAGCCTGAAAGAAAGCAAAAAGTGTTATCCAGAACACCAATGGGAAAACTTGGAGAACCATCTGATGTTGCTGATGCTGTTTATTACTTTGCTACTTCAGAATCAAAATTCACCACGGGAACCATTCTGCCTATCGATGGCGGAAATTCAATAGGATTTTAGAGATGTACAGAATGACTCAAACCATGCGCTGGTATGGTCCCCAGGACCCTATTTCGCTGCCGGAACTAAGACAGGCAGGAATTACCGGGATCGTAACCGCATTGCACCAGATTCCCGTTGGAGAAATATGGGAAGTTAATGATATCCGGCAACGAGTGGATATGATCCAAAAAGCAGGCCTGGAATGGAAGGTGATCGAAAGCCTTCCCGTTCACGAGGATATTAAACGACAAACCGGCAATTATCAGCGATATATCGATAATTATAAACAGAGTTTGAGGAATGTCGCTGAATGTGGTCTCGAGGTAGTCACCTATAATTTTATGCCGATCCTGGACTGGCTCAGAACCGATCATCAATTTGAAAATGAATACGGATCTAAAGTTCTCCGGTACGACCCCGTGAAATTTGCCTATTTCGATCTGTTCTTACTGAAAAGAGATCAGGCTGAAAACGATTACTCTAAGGAAGAAATTGAAGAAGCCAGGCAGCTTGGAGAAAAGTTAAGCGCCGAAGAAAAGAACACCCTTTTCAATAACGTGCTTTTAGGACTCCCCGGAAGCGATGAGAATTTCACCCCGGAGATCATAAAAGAACAACTAAAGGCTTACGATCATATCGATGATAAAAAATTAAGGGAAAATCTTATCTATTTCCTTTCCGAGGTTGCCCCGGTAGCAGAAGAAGTTGGTTTAAAACTGGCAATTCATCCCGATGATCCACCATTTTCTGTCCTTGGACTGCCAAGAGTAGTTAGCACTCAGGAAGATATTGAGCAAATTTTTAAAGGAGTGGACATCCCTGCTAACGGCTTGTGTTACTGCACCGGTTCTCTTGGTGCACGACCCGAAAACGATCTCCTGGAGATCTTTGAAAAATCTAAAAACAGGGTTCATTTTTTACATCTTCGGAACGTGAAAAAAGAAACTTCCGGCGTGTTCCGGGAATCAGACCATCTTGATGGAGATGTGCCCATGGCAAAAGTGGTCGAACGTATCCTGAATCATATGAACGATCAAAAGATCAGCTTACCCATGAGGCCCGATCATGGTTACCTGCATTCCGCCGATGTTCATAGGAAATACTACGCCGGGTATTCATTGATTGGAAGACTGAAAGGGCTTGCAGAGTTGCGTGGCCTGGAACTCGGACTTCAGCAAAATTTAAATTAAAAGATTATGAAGCGTAAAATCATTCACGCAGGCTTCTGGCTTTTTGGAATCCTTGCTTTTATCGGTTGTAAGAACAATTCTGAATCAAATGAACAGGACTCAAGCCCATCTTCAGTTTCTGAAAGTAAACAGGAAAAAGGTTTGAAAGATTACTATTCAGATTATTTCCCGATGGGTGTCGCCGTGGCTCCCAACTCTTTTGAAGGTGAATCAAAAGACTTGATCCTGAAACATTTTAACAGCATGACCCCCGAAAACGTGATGAAAATGGGTGTCATTCATCCCGAAATGGATCGTTATAACTGGGAACCGGCAGATAAGATCGCAAATTTTGCCAGGGAGAATAACATGAAATTACGCGGACATGCCCTGGTATGGCATCAGCAAACAGGAGGATGGATCTTTGAAGCTGAAAATGGTAATGGAAAAGTTAGCAAAGAAGTTTTATTGCAGCGAATGAAATCTCATATCGATTCGGTGGTAAAGCGATATAAAGGAACCATCTATGCCTGGGATGTGGTGAATGAAGCCATCGCCGACGATTCCACGCAGTTCCTCAGGAAATCTGACTGGTACACGATTGCCGGCGAGGATTTTATCATCAAAGCTTTTGAATATGCCCGGGAGGCAGATCCTGAAGCTAAGCTTTACTATAATGATTATAATGCCATTATTCCGGAAAAACGCGATCGCATCTATAAACTCCTGAAAATGCTTGTAGACAGGAATGTTCCAATCGACGGAGTCGGGATACAGGGACACTGGTCTATTTATGGGCCTTCTGAAGAAGAATTGAGAAAAGCAATAGACATGTATTCCTCATTAGGCCTGGATGTTCAAATCACCGAACTTGACGTTTCCCTTTACCCATGGGAAAAGGAACAACGGGAATTGAAGCCTGGAGAAAGCGACGAGTTCACCCCCGAACTCGAGCAGAAACAGATCGAAAAATACGATATGTTCTTCGAGGTGTTCAGGGATTACAAAGATGTTCTTACAGGGGTGACCTTCTGGAATATTTCAGACCGGGCCACCTGGCTGGACCGGTATCCGGTGGCAGGAAGAAAGAATTATCCTCTTCTATTCGACGAGAACTTCGAGCCAAAAAAGGCCTACTGGGAGGTAGTTGAATTTGAGAAGGAGAATGATTAGAAAATTTTTTAAATTATAGGCTATGAGTCCGAAGAGAAAAAATTCGGAATAATATATCCTCAAAAATCAAGTACAATTATGAAACATCGGCAACTAGGCAAGAACGGATTTGAAGTAAGTGAAATTGGAATGGGTTGCTGGCAAATAGGCGCCGACTGGGGTAAGCAGATCGAGAAGGAAAAAGCGAAGAATATTCTTGAGGAGGCTGTAAAAAACGATATTTCATTTTTCGACACGGCCGATGTTTACGGAGCAGGAAGGAGCGAAGAGATAATCGGAGATTATTTCTCTAATAAAGGCAAGGAAGTACGGATCGCGACCAAATTTGGAAGAAATCCCGATGTGTACCCTGATTCTTATACCGAAGAAGCCTTGAGAGAATGCGTGGATGCTTCCAGGAAACGACTGGGAGTAGATCAACTGGACCTTCTTCAATTGCACTGTATCCCTGAAAAAGAACTCGAAAAAGGCGATGTTTTTGACTGGTTAAGGACCTTAAAGAAGGAAGGCAAAATTGCCCATTTTGGCGCCAGTGTGGAAAGTATAAAGGAAGGGCTAATATGCCTGGAACAGGAAGGGCTTCAGTCGCTACAGGTGATCTTTAATATATTCAGGCAAAAGTTGGAAGACGAATTGCTTCCTTCGGCCTATGAAAAAGGTGTTGGAATTATCGTTCGGCTACCTTTGGCCAGCGGGTTGCTTACCGGTAAGTTCGATAAGTCTACCCAATTCGACTCAGATGATCACCGGAATTTCAATAAAGATGGCGAGCAGTTCAATGTTGGTGAAACCTTTGCCGGACTTCCGTTCGAAAAAGGAGTTGAACTTACCAACCAACTCAAAGAGATTTGCCCGGATGAAATGAGTCTTACCGAAATGTCTTTACGGTGGATTCTGGACCATAAGGAAGTTAGTACGATTATCCCTGGAGCCAGTTCCACTAAGCATATTTCAGAAAATGCCCGTGTTTCAGAACTTGCTCCGCTGCCGGAAAGTCTGAAGAAAGAACTTGCAGCTTTCTATCGGGACAAGGTGCATCAGCATATCAGGGGAAAATATTAAAACTAGGGTTCTAAATTTAGCCTGGAAAGAGGCGGTAAATTCAGATTTACTATCTAATCTCCCTGATCAATTTTTCGGCTTCGGTTACTGAGCTAACCGGTCTTTTACAGCTTCGGTTTTCACAAACATAGATGTAGGTTTCCCCAGCCATATAGCGTTCCTCGAACAGAGGGATATCGCTTTCTGAAGTACTTGCCGCGATCAAACTGTTCGGAAAGTATTGCTGCTCCAATTCAAGGGACAGCTCTCCTGCCTTTTCACCAACCACGGCAATTTCCAGGAAGTTAAAAGTATGTTTCAAATAGGTATGATTCCATTTAGCATAGGCAGCAGGACTTTCCTGAATTGCGGGTTGCATGGTGGCGAGCATCGCTTCAGATTTTTGATTCCATTCGTCTTTATAGAACAGGTGACCCAGAAAAAACAGATTTTCGGCCATTACTGCATTTGGAGAAGGCAGGACTCCATCATCGATCTTTACGATCGGCGAAATCAATTCATCATTTTCGCTGTACCGATAAAAGACCTCATTGTCATCACTGAAGTTTTCTTCCACCTGGCCGAGCAGCCTTTTGGAAAAATCTAAATATTGCTGGTTTTGTGTTACACTGAAAAGCTCCAGGGAAGCGCTCATGAGATAGGCATAATCATCCAGGAAACCATTCACTTCCCTTCCTCCTTTTTTATAGGAATGAATCAATTTTCCATTTTTCATACCTTTTTCCTGAATGAAATCATAGATAGATACTGCAGTGTCCAGGTAGGTCTTATCTCCGAAGGCTTTGTAAGCCTCAATAAATCCACTGATCAGCAAGGCATTCCAGGAAATAATTATTTTGTCATCGATCGCCGGATGAACCCTTTTATCCCGCGATTCAAGTAGATCAGAATTCCAGTTTTTCTTTTTAACCTTCAAATCAGCCGCCGAAAGCGAATACTTTTTCAGGAATTCAGAATCTGAGCCTGAACTCAGGATAATATATTTCCCCTCAGTTCCCGGTTCAGGATACAGGTTATAATATTCAGAAAACAGTGAAAAATCGGAACCTAAAGCTTCCTCCAGTTCATCTCTTTTCCAGGTATAGAATTTACCTTCTTCGCCTTCGCTATCGGCATCTATAGCCGCATAAAAACCGCCTTCGGGGCTTTTCATCATGTCAAAAAGAAAATCGCTGACCCCCTTTGCAACTTCCCTGTATTCTTCATTATTAAATACTCTGTATGCTTTTGAATATAAGCCTAACAGCTGGGCGTTATCATAAAGCATCTTTTCGTAATGAGGCACATTCCATTCGGCATCGGTACTATACCTGAAAAAACCACCGCCAATATGATCGTAAACCCCTCTGTTTCCCATAAGATTTAATGAGTTTTTCACGTGGTCCAGGGCCTCCGGATCATCGTTCATCAACGCGTAATCCAGTAAAAAACCATAAGTAGATGGAAGCATAAACTTTTGCGGTCCAGTATCTCCACCCCATTCCTGATCCCAGTTGCGGGACCATTTATCTACAAAATCTGTAAGATCCTTTTTTTGAAGTTTGGCGGGTTCTTCCTCAACTGAAACAAAATTAGATTGCTTAATGCCTTCGGCCACCATACTGGCATATTCGCGTGCTCTTTCAGGGTTTTCCTTGTAGCTGGCACTTATTTTTGACAGCACATCCTTCCACTGCTCTTTGGTATGATAGGTACCAGTATAAATAGGCTTTCCGTCTGGCAGGGCAATCACGTTCAGTGGCCAGCCGCCACTACCTTTTATCAGGTTGATGGCGGTCATATACACCTCATCGATATCAGGTCTTTCTTCCCGGTCTACTTTAATATTTATGAATTCCTCGTTCATAATACCTGCAACCTCTACATCCTCGAATGTTTCCTCCTCCATTACATGGCACCAGTGACAGGAGGAATATCCAATACTGATAATCACAAGTTTATCCTGTGTTTTCGCTTTTTCAAATGCGCTTTCATCCCAGGGTTCCCAGTTCACCGGGTTGTGAGCATGATCCAGCAGATAAGGGCTGGTTTCATTGATGAGCTGATTGGTATATTTATAAGTTTCCCCATCCTCTTTTTCCTTTTTACCGGAATCGTTTCCACAGGAAATCAAGAAGCTTAGTGGCAGTAAGAATATGAGGATCTTCCAAATCTTTTTTTCCAAGACGAACTTTGATTTTAAATTCCTAAGGCGATGAAGATACCAATAATTAGATATAAAGTCTGATTAAAAAAAGATCTATTTTCAGACCGTTAAATTGTTATTCTGATGGGTGTATGATCTGATAATTACCGCTCAAATGCATGAGGCTGAAAAGGTAAAGCAATCCATCAAAATAAGGATCAAAATATCCATCTTCGTAAGGTTCAAGTTTGGCGTTCCAGACTTCGTCCACAAACTTCCAGCCTTTAGGATGGGTGGTCATCAATGACGCGGCTCCGGCTGTTGAGACCAGTCCCAGAGAATGTCTAAGTTTCTGGTAACCGCCGGCAGGAAGGATCCAATCGGGTGTGGAACCGTCTATATTATACTGGTCTACATAGGTATCGATGCCTTCGCAATAAAGGAAATTCTGAATACGCTCGGCATACTCCTGCTGCCACTTTTTATCCTTTGCAAACCAGCTGTAATCCATAGCTATGTTCATAGGCACCCTCCAGGAATCATATCTAAAGGCGTCACCCATTTTACCCCTGCTATGAGGTTCTCCACTAAATTCGGCATAATCTGGGTTTAACCCGGTTTTGGGGTGAGTCGCACGATGCAGAAAAACCCGCGCGGTATCGGCCACGTCACGATAGAAATCTTCATGGCCATCATTAGCATATTCGGCCCAAACTTCAAAAAAAGCAGGTACATGGTAAGAAGGATCGGTCCAGTCGTAACCACCTTCATGGGGAACAAAATTGATCTGTTTATGTTCTACATTTAGTACGTTTCGCACACCTTCTGTTCCGTCCTTGCTCCACATGGCATCCAGGATTCTTCTAGCTTCACCGTAATAGTCTATCCCGGTTTCGTTTCCCCACAAATTAGAGGCGAACAATAAAGCAGTCACAAAATACAATTCACCGTCTGAGGCAGAGCCAGGATAATTCTGCTTTCCGGTTTTGGGGTCGACGCTCCAGGCAAAATAAGCATCACGGGCACCTCCCTGGTGTTGCATATACTTTTTGGTCCATCGCCACAATTTGTCAAAAACCTCCTTTTTATCAAACTGAACGGCGACCATTAGACCGTAGGACAAACCTTCGGTCCTCGCATCTTTATTTTTAATATCAGAAACATAGGCCATATCATCGCCTACCTCGAAATACACCCGGTTTGGGCCTTCGAACAGATCGTAATAGGCTTTATCCAGTTTGGCATCGATCTCATCCTGGGGATAACCCGCTTCTGCAAAAAGGTTTCGGTATTCCCCGGTTTCCCAGGCACCTTTCTCCCAGGGGTCCATTTTCCCCCTGGGGTCATCAACTTTTTCATTACAATCCTGGGCAAAGGCTGTAAAACCGAAAATCCCCAGCAATAAAAATGTATAAAGGTTTTTCATGATATATGATATTTTGAAAGTCTGTTGTGTTTTATCCTTATGATTTCTAATCCCACTATTCAAACTGCAACCAGTCTACTTTCAGCTTGCCTTTCCGCAGAATTAAAAATAGATCGCGTACCCCGGGCTTTAACTTTTGAATACTAAATTTTTCATTTTTGAATCCTGAAGTCTCCGAAAATTCTATTTCGGCCAGAAGCTGACCATCTTCAGCACCCAAACGAACTTCCAGTGTACCTTCGGTCTCGGCGGCAAGTCTCAAATTGAGCATTCCCAGACCATCTTCCAACTCCACGGAATTAAACCGAACCCAGCTACCGGGTTCATTCAGAATGATGTGCCAGCCATCAAAAGTTTTTTCGGGATCGTTGAAAGCCATCGAAGCCTCTTTACTTTTTGAGCTAAAACGATCGATCTGAATTTTATCAGTGGCCTTAATAACCCCAACTCCCCTGAATGTCGGCTCCACTTTTCGAATACTTCCATCCGGTTCAAAAAATAAACTGTCTGCCCTAATCGAACGTAGTTTATCGAAGTCCGGTGAATAATCTGCATGATGATAGAACAGGTACCATTGATCTTTATATTCCACAATAGAATGGTGATTGGTCCAAACACCGGTTGGAGATTCATCCATGATCACACCCCTGTGTACAAAAGGTCCCATCGGGTTATCACTGGTAGCGTATTCCAGCCTTTCGGTATTATTGGCCACATGCGGATAGGTGAGATAATAGGTACCGTTTCTCTCAAACAACCATGGACCTTCGATATGTCCTTTTTTAGGCACTTCAAAAATCATAGGTTCTGAAGCAAGCTCTAACATATTATCCTTCAATTTCGCCCCGTAAATCTTATCACGTGACCAGTAAAGATAGGCCTGTCCATCAGCATCAATAAAGACATTCGGGTCTATTCCTCCTACTCCCTCTATAGATCGTTCCTGGGGAACAAAAGGGCCTTCCGGCTGATCGGCAATGCCCACTCCTATTGAAAAACCGGCTTCTCCATCCTTCGCTGTTTTTTGCCGGGTGGGAAAATAAAAGTAATATTTCCCATCCTTTTCTATGGCATCTGGCGCCCACATGCTATATGCCTTGGGGTCTGCCCATGGAACATCCTTTTGATCGAGGATAACGCCATGATCTGTCCAGTTGGTTAGATCTTCTGAAGAGAAAACATGGTAATCTTCCATATTGAACCAGTCTGCACGACCTTCTCCTTCGGGAGGTACGATATCGTGGGAAGGATATACATATATCTTACCGTTGAAAACCCTGGCCGAAGGATCTGCCGTAAATTGATCCGTAATAAGCGGATTCTGAGCCAAAACACTTATTCCTGAAAGCAAAAGTGTGTTAAGAACTAAGGTGTTGAAAATTAAATTTTTCATGATCTTTTCTGATTTATTTTAAGCCCTCCTGTATTCTGAAGTAATCAAAATCTGCATAGCCTCCAGGAGTTTGAGTAGCGTAATTGAATAAGGCATAACGGTAACCCATGAATTGACCAAGGGTATATTCCATTTTTAAAGCTTCGCCGATCTCTTTCCAGTTTTCTCCATTTTCAGAATAATAAAAACGTGCGATATCATTGCGGTCCTTAAAATCGCAGGTGATCTTAAGGTAGATTTCACCCAAATCATAAGGAACTTCTTCTACCACTTCTCCATCCCGACCTTTCACCATTCTAATCGTTTTTTTACCATTTCGGAGCTTTACCCCTACATAGCCATACTTATCCTGAAGTACTCCAAAACCGGCTATATCACCCTCCTTCATTCCTGAAAGATCCAGAGAGGTTTCCCCGGTACTTTCCGGACCAATGGTTCTCTGGGTAAGTGTATTTCTCGTAGTTACAAACGAGGTGTCTATTCTGCCGGTGGTAAGCCTTAGATAACCATCCCTGGCATCCAGGCTCCACAGATCGTTCTGCGGATTATGATTCCACTGCCATACCAGAGGCAATTTCTTTTCATTATCCCTTCTGCTGAAGTCGTCTGAATTCACAATATGCGGAATCAGGCTTTGGTTAGCAGGAAGATCAAGCTGCATAGGTACTTTGCCATCAACGCCCAGAACCGGCCAGCCTTTTTCCCATTTAACAGGCACGAGATAGGGAATTCTTCCCACGGCACCATTATCTCTAAACAGGTAGGCGTACCAGTCACCTTCCGGAGTATCAATCAATCCGCCCTGGGCAACTCCTTTGTCCTGCAAAACCAGTTTACCTTCATAAGGTCCCATAATATCGTCAGCACGGTGAACAAGAACGGTGCGCATCCCGCCTCGAGGCCAGGTAATATTGAACAGGTAATATTTTCCGTCTACTTTAAAAAGCTGGGAACCTTCCGCGTTAAGCATGATATTATCACCTGCAGGAGCGTTAGCATTTTGAATCAATACTTTATCGGTTCCAGGAATAATACCTGAGAGATCTTTTTTTAACTCCACTATTCTTATGGTCCCTCCGGCATAAACCATATAAACCTTACCATCATCATCAAAGAAAAGGCTGTTATCATGTAAACTCGGTTCAAAAGACTGCTTTTTCCACTCACCGTTTTCAATATCATCGGTAGAATAAATGTAGGTTTTCCCCGTAGTTCCCGAAAATGTAGAAACATAATAAATATCATTATGATATCTTAAACTACTCGCCCAGGAACCTCTTCCGTAGGCATTCTGGCCGTTTTCCATATTCAGGGCATCGGTATCATCCAGAATGTCATAGGCATAATTCACGATTTCCCAGTTGATAAGATCCTTTGACTTCATAATAGGAACTCCCGGACTCATGTGCATGGTGGTACTACTCGTATAATAATTGTTCCCCACCCGGATCATTGAAACATCCGGAACATCGGCATGTATAACAGGATTTATCGCCTTTTCCTGAGCATAAGACAGAAAGAAGCTGAAAAAAATGAATATGCTGAAACCTATTTTCCTGGATATCATTTTCCCACGTTTTTAATTATTCTTCAGATTGAAACAATTCCGGGTCAACGGCTTTTCCCATAATTTCATATCCGTATTCGTTTGGATGAAGGTAATCTCCGTCATGGGCGTTTTCCTGAATAACGCTGGGGTTATCGGGATTACGCACGGCTTTATCAAAATCGATCACCGCATCGAATTCGCCACTATTCCTGATCCAGCTGTTTACCTTTTGCCTGGCTGCTTCCCTGTAATCTTTGTAATAAAATGATTGGTCGATAGGCGTAATCGTCCCTCCATAAACTTTAATTCCTTCTTTATGCGCTTTTTCGATCATTTGCTGGTATGCTGAAATAAGCCCTTTAGCCACCTCGAACGCAGCAGTACTATCTGGCGTTCCACCAAGATCATTGACGCCTTCCATGATAATTAGCCATTTCACTCCATTTTGCTGAAGGATATCACGTTCAAATCTATCAAGGGCCGTAGGACCCAAACCTCCTCGTAGGACGGCGTTTCCACCTATTCCCATATTCAGAACACCAATATTCTCGGTTTCTGGATTTTTAAGTAATTCCTGGGAAAGGATATCGGGCCAGCGATTTTGCTTATTGGTACCTGATCCACGCCCATCGGTAATCGAATTCCCAATGATCGCTACGGCTGCTGCAGATTCATCTCTTTTCACTCCGATGGTATTGATCGTGTACCAGTGATCGGTTTTTACAGCCGTGGTGAAATCAGCATTTGATTGTGAATTTTGTCCTTCCAAAATATAGGAAGTCGTTCTCGAACCCGGATGACCAGTTAGATCGGCCGGCGTTTGACCGTAAGAGATGGTGATGGCCAGCCTCATCCTGTCTTCCAGGTTGAATTGGATAGGATCTGAATAAACCGCTTCACCTCCGGCAATAGTTACCGATTGGTTTCCGTCAAATTTGAGCATTTTTGCGGTAGACTCATCAATAGCGCTGCTATCTTTGGAAACAGCAATTTGGACTGCATTTATTTCCAGCTGACTCTTACTGAATTCGTTGGTCAATTTTAAACGTAATTCGTCACCACCGATGGATACTGCTACAACCTGTCGTAGCGTATTATTGGTCAGGCCTGGTTCCGGCGGCATATTTCTTGGCTCCACCAATTGCGGAGCTGTGCTCCAGGTACCCACCCATTTTTTTTCAGCCGAATCATTTTGATCTTTTTTTCCAGGTTTACAGGAAAAAACTCCCAGCAGAATGGAAAGACAAATTAGACTCAATCGAAGCTTAGACATATAAATTGACATTAGTAAGGTTTATTCGTTTTTAAATTATCTTGAGAACAACCAGTAATCGAAAAACATAAGTTGCGTGGGAGCCGGCCCCTTCACCACGAAGAACAGGTCACGAACACCGGTAATTTCTTCTACTTCAGATTTAACGAGCTTCCAGCGATCGTCTCCACCGGTTAAAGGAACGTCTAATGTGGCTAAAAGCTTACCATCCCTGGCATCTGCCCGCACCTCCAGTGAAACATTGTTGTTATGAACGCTCCCAACCCGGGCAGTGATAGAGACTGGAGAAGTTTCTCCAAAGTCAACAGCTTTCACCTTAATATAGGCCCCATCTTTCATCGCTGTGACGAAGTTGCCAACCACCTCATTTGATTTTGCTTTAAAGCCTTCAGACCAGGCTATGGTCTCAGCTTCGGTTTTGCGATACGGACTCAGGGTTTTCAGAGCTTCCCCTATTCCGCTGGTCATATTTACCTGGTCAATGCTTCCGTCTTCGTTAAACTCTATTTCCTGTACACACACCGAACGGTTGAATCCGCTACCTCCGGGCAAACCCGCATTATGATAAAAGAAATAGGTTTTGCCTTTATAATCTATGATCGCTGGATGGTTGGTAAAACTCCCTCCTTCCGTAGGCATTAATTTACCCTGATATTTCCAGGGGCCGTTAATGCTTTTACTGGTAGAATATCCAATATGTTCAGGTATTGGGCCGGCTGCGAAAAACAGGTAATAGATGTCATTCCGTTTATAAACCCAGGGACCTTCCTCGTAGGTAGTGGGTCGGCGTTCGTTCTTTTCGCCTTCCCGTTTTCCGAAAGCCTCAATAGTGTTTGGAATTTGCTGAATTTCACCTTCTGTAGTGATCATGTCTTCCCTGAGCTTCACGAAATAACACACCGGATTTCCCCAGAACATATAAGCCTGCCCGTCATCATCTATAAAAACCGCAGGGTCTATATCGGCATTACTATTTGAAACCATTGGCTTCCCTAGGGGATCGATAAACGGGCCATAGGGGTTATTAGCTACTGCCACTCCAATCCCATTCTGATTATTACGATCGGTTATAGGGACGTATAGATAGAATTTTCCGTCACGTTCTATAGCCGCAGGTGCCCAGGCATTTTTCAGCCCCCAGTCAAAATCACTATACTCGAGAACAGCACCATGATCGGTCCAGTTCACCATATCATCGGTAGTATATAACCGCCAGTCGTCCATGGTGAACCAGGTAGAATTATCCTCGTCGTGACTGGTATAGAGGTAAACTTTACCATCATGCACCATTGGCGCCGGATCTGCCGTATAAGCAGTTTGGATAATGGGATTTTGAGCCTTCAAAAATGAAGTCCCAAAGGAAATAAGCACGATCAATAAGCTGAATGTACGCCTCATAAATTGCTTAATTTTTTATTACAAATCCGCCGTTCGGCTGAATGTCTACGGAAAACTTTCCGCTGGCAGGGATTTTAATTTCCTCGGAATAGGTTTTCTTTTTCTTATTGTCGGAATAAATTGTGACGGTTTTTCCCGCAAGCATGGGAAGTTCGAGGTCCAGTTTTTTTAGGCTCATTTCAGCATTTACCCCAGCCACATACCAGGTTTGGTCATGCCTTCTCGCCAGAACCGAAAATTTTCCGGGGTACCCGTCAATGAATACCGTTTCATCCCAGGTAGTTGGTAAGCCTCTAATAAAATCCAGTCCAAATTTTGGAACATCTTCAAGGTTATTTGGAGTCAGGGCAAACATCTGCACCGGATTTTGAAACAAAACTCCCGTGGCAAGCTGAAAAGCATCGGTGGTAAGCCGCTCCTGGCCTTCCTTATTTCCTTTATTCAGGAATTTATTCAGCATAATGCCCCCAAATTCCATACTGGCGACTGTATTCCGAATAAAGGGATGTAAGCTCGCGTAAACAGCTTCCTTATTTCGAACATCCTGGACAAAAACAAGCATTTCTGAAGCAAGAACGGCCTCGCTTCCCACGAAGTTCGGATACATTCGTTCCCAACCGCGAGGAAGAGTGGCTCCATGGAAAATGACCATTAGTCCATAATCATTGGCATCAGAAAGCACATTTTCGTACAAGCGCATGGTTTCCTGCTTATCCCCGCCAAAAAAATCTACTTTAATCCCTTTTACTCCAACTTCCTTTAGCCATTTCATTTCCTTTTTACGGGCGATGGAAGTATTCATCTTATTCCTTGGAGTCATGAACGCGTCGTTAACGATCCCGTTGGAATTATACCAGAGAAACACATCTACATCTTTGGAGTCAGCATACTTAATGAGCTCTTCCATCTTTTCGTAACCGATTCGCTCATCCCACCAGGCATCGATGAGGATATATTCGAATCCCATCGCTGCAGCAAGGTCAATATATTTTACCTGGTCGTCATAATTCATACTGTCGTCCTGCCAAACGATCCAGCTCCAGGTTCCTTTTCCATATTCATAATCCTGGGAAGGCTCATAAAGCTGATCTACCACATCGTAAGATATAGTGGTTTCCACGATAGGTTTAAGGCTTTCGCCCACTGTTATCGTTCTCCAGGGTGTGTGGCCCGGAAGTCCAATTTGTGCACCTGTACTTCCAAATCCATTGTTTTGCGCAGGATCGGGATATTCCACGGTATAAATGCCATTCTTAAATCGGCTTAAATGAGAAGCATTGTAAAGGCTTCGAACACCGGTTTCAGAAAGCAGCACCCATCCATTTCCTCCAATTTTGAATAAACCGGGAAAAACATAACCGGTTTCAGAAGTATTGGTATCCATAGGCACATCTACCTCGTAACCGCTCTCATAACTAGGCGCAGTTCTTGCAAAACCTCCCATGGGTTGCATCATTGGCGACAGGAAACTGGTTGTCTCATCTGGAAAATCATATCCAGTAACCTCTTTTTCAACGAGGCATGCCCGGGTTTCGCCCCAGGCAGGAATTTCATATCTGAAAGCTATATCATTGTTGCTAACCTGGAAAACAATAGAGATCTCCTTATCTCCAGCATTAGCAAGATTTACTTTCAGTTTGTTAGCCTGGTAAGAGACCTGAGACTGCTTGATCCTGTCGATAGAATATTCATCGCTTACCTCGCCTTTTTCAGACTTCAAAAAACTTAAATCCTTCGTAAAATCGGCTTCGTTGGTAATAAGACCCAGGGGTGATTTCTCGAGCATCATTTTGTCTTTATAAAGCACTTCATAAAGAGCCCGTCCGTTTTCTACATAAAAATTGACTTTCAAATTAGCATCCGGACTGTTGATCATCGCCTCCTGCGAATAGCCGCTGATTCCCAGGAACAACCCGAAGAGAAATAAGAAAGTTTTAAGTTTTTTTATTGTACTCATCCTTATCTATAGGTTTAAGTGTCATTGCATCTCAAAATGCTCCGGAATTTGCTGTTATTCAGGTACGGCATCATTTGCAGTGGTGGCATATAGACCAATCATCGCCCCGGTGAATCCACCTGCGACATTGGTAGACAGGATGTCCCCAGAGACTTTTCCTCCCAGGTTCTCATATTTCTCTCCGTCAAGTGCATAGCTGAATTCATACTCATCTCCACGCGCCTGGACTTTCAGGGAAACAGGATTATCCAGATCGATCTTCTTGCTGGCAAGGATCCTGGATTCGCCTTTTTCGGTTCTTTCTAACAGAACGTAGTAATCTTTTCCTTTCCGGGTGATCCCAAAAGCGTAATTAAAACGCTCATTCTGGTAACAGGTGATCCCGGCCATATCTTCGGAAGATTTCGGTTTGTATTCCATCTTTGTGGTGAAGGTAAAATCCTTATGCATCTGCCGGTGGAACAAGGTGGAGGTTGGCGCCAGCTCATTGATATCAGCTTCAAAAGGTTCGATCTTCAGGCCTTTTTTGGTCTTTTCCATAAAGGCTTCCCGAGGTCCGCGCAAACCAATCCATCGGTAATCCAATGTATCAGACTGGAAGTCTTCAGAATAAGTAAAATTACCATTCGGAAAATAGCCTTCTTCGCCGGTTTTGTTTTCCACGCCTTCAGGCATCTTTAATTTTGGCTTCATAGGTACAAGGCCATTCTCAAAAACAGGAAATTTTCCAGACCAGTCAACGGGAAGGATAAAGGTTTCCCTACCGGTATTTACCTGCCCGGCTTCATTTGGACGAATGGCCAGAAAGACACCATAATATTTATCATCCGGCCCCTTAACCAGGTCGGCATGACCAGCCCAGTCAACCATGTTTTCACGGTCTTTAGGGAAGTATCGCTGAGTTAAAATTGGGTTACTGGGTGCAGGAGTATAAGGTCCCATTGGATCTTCGCTGCTAAAGATCACCTCACTGTGCCAGCCCCCGGTTCCACCTTCGGCACACATCAGGTAATAAAGTCCGTTTTTCTTGTAAATATGTGGGGCTTCGATCCAGATTGGTTCCTCTTCTATATCCACCCCTCCGTTTACGATCACTTTATCAGTTCCGGCGATCACCTGGTCTTTTTCCAAATCATATTCCCAGATCTTAATTACGCGGTGCCCCTGGTATAAGGCTTTTTCCGGGGCATCATTATGTACCACATAGGCCTTACCATCATCATCAAAAAATATAGATGGATCGATTCCCTGGAAATCCAGTTTATAAGGTTCGCTCCAGCCCTTGCGTGGATCCTTGGTTTTTACCACGATATTTCCCAGTCCGCCTGCAAAGGCAGTTGTTATCATATAAAAGGTATCGTTATATTCATTATAGGTAATTCCCGGTGCATAGACTCCCTGGCTAATTCCGGTATCATGAACATCAAGCTGAGAGGTTCGGTCTAATACGTGTCCAATTTGCGTCCAGTTTACCAGGTCGTTGGAGTGAAAAATCGGAACCCCGGGAAACATGGCAAAAGAAGAACAAACCATATAATAATCGTCACCTTTTCGAGTAATAGCGGGGTCTGGATAGGTTCCCTGAAGAATAGGATTATAGAATTCACCTTCTTCCAGTGGATAATTCTCATATACCTCATCTTCGCCTATATACGTGGCGCTTAAAAAAACAGGGGTCGCTTTTGCACCGGAATTCCCGGCTTCTTTCTTTTCTTTTCCTTCAGAATCGTTTTTCTGAAAAGCCATAAAAATCAGTGCGCAGGCTATTAACAGGTAGGTAAATTTATTTTTCATCATTGTTTATGTTAGTCTTTTATCTTGTTAAATTGATTAAGGAGTCTACAATTGGTTTGGGTTGATTTTGCCGGTCAAAAAGCAACGGATAGTCTGTTCTTCCTCTCACCGGCCAGTTGTTTTTCCAGGAATTACCATCATTAACTCCCCAAAGCGTCACGCGTTCAATTTTATCCTGGTACTTTATAAAAAGTTTGAAAAATTCCAGGTACCGTTCGGTAAATTGCCTGTTAACATCTTCCGGCAGGCCATCGGGAAAGGGATTCATCTTATCTTCGTATTCGTAGTTTTTAGAAATTTCGGCCCCTGCATCTCCCCATGGAGAGGGCAACACGCTCAGGTCCAGTTCGGTTATAGAGACCTCACCGAGCTCGCTGAAGGCCTGAATACTTTTTTCCATTTCAGATAATTCAGGATGTGACATCCCAATATGGCCCTGCATCCCTATCCCGTCTATATGGATACCTTCTTCTTTCAATTCCTTTACCATTCTTACCACGCCATCCCTCTTGCCGGGTTTAGACATGGAATAGTCATTATAATAGAGTTTGGCCTGAGGATCTGCCTCATGCGCAAATTGGAAAGCCAGTTTTATAAAATCTTTCCCCAGGATCTGGTAAAATTTGCTCTCCCTATAACTGCCATCATCCTCTATGGCTTCGTTCACGACATCCCAGCTGTCTATTCGGCCTTTATACCTGCCAACCACTGTTGAAATGTGATCTTTCATTCGGCGGGTTAGTTCTTCTTTAGAAATCTGGTTACCCTGTTCATCGGTAAAGAACCACCGGGGAGCCTGGGAATGCCAGATAAGGGTATGCCCATGAATATGCATCCCATTCTTTTCGCCGAATTCCACGAACTGGTCTGCCAGATCGAAATCGAACTTTCCCTGTTCTGCCTGAAGTCTGCCGCTCTTCATGATATTTTCAGCAACAATCGAATTGAAGTGTTTTTTCACAACCTGAATCTCTTCAGGTTTGCGACCGGAAACCTGCCAGGCATTCAAGGCAGTACCTATATAAAATTTGTCTTCAAAGGCGTTTTTTAAAGTTTCAGTATTTTCTGAATCCTCCCTATTTTGGGCGAAGCTACCTGTTGATATGAACAGCGTTAACATTCCCAGCCATACTATTGTTTTTACAGCCTTCATCTTATTTTAGATTTTTCAATTAATTTTTTTTGCAGAAGAGAAACTTAAGGTCGATTCCCTATGGATGATTTTGGTATCTATCTGTATATTCAAAGGTTCGGCTTCAAAGTTTTTTTCAATCCTGTCTACCAGTAATTTTATGGCACATTTACCCTGTTCAGCCCCCTTTTGATCTATAGCACTTAACGACGGCAGGTAATGTTTTCCAAGATTTCCTACTGAAAAGCCTATTACCGCCAGTTCATCAGGTATCTTATATCCTTGAATTTTACAGGCTCTTATGGTTTGAATTGCAGTTAACTCATCTGAAGCCAGGATCGCATCCACCCGTTCAGATTTAATGAACTTAACTATCTCAGCCTCATCAAAATTATCGTAGTTTACCTCTAAAATACAGGGCCTGTGCCTTGATCGAATAGCCTTTATATATCCATCTTTTCTATTCTCGTTCACGGAAGTGTTGGGGATTCCGGAGAGATATAGAATTTTTCGTCTATCATTATTTAAGAGCTCATAAATGGCCAGTTCTGCATTCAGACTGTCATTGATGGAAATTGTATCACAGGCTATCCCTGAGGTGATTCTGTCAAAAAGAACCAGCGGAATGTTACGATCTAATAAGGTCTTTAAATGTGTGGTTTCATTTTTTTGATGGGTCTCCTCTGAAAGTGAGATAGCTATCCCATCTACATGGTTCCTAATTAGATTATTGATGATATTTCTTTCACTTTCCAGGGATTCATTGCTTATGCATATAGTTAAATTATAACCATTTAATCTCGCTTCGGTAACGGCACCCTCAAGAACGTGGGTGAAAAACTGATGAGAAATCTCCGGTATTATGATCCCAAGTGTCTGGGATTTATTGCTTTTTAATTTTTGGGCGAACGAATTGGGAATGTAATTATGAAGCTCAGCCAATTCAACAACCCGTTTCTTGGTCTCCCTGCTGATTTCCGGACTATTACGAAGCGCTTTGGAAACAGTGCTTATTGAAATATTCAATAATTCTGCAAGCTTTTTTAAGTTCATCTCACCATCCATAAATACCTTTTATTAAATTTTACTTCTCTATTCCCATTGGTTTTAGGACTAAGCCGGAAACTTTGAAACGATTAGAATTATCAGCTTTAACTACCATTCTGGAACCTATTCCCAATTCCTGGATAACACATGATTTTACATCTTTCGAAATAATTAAATATACCGGACCTTCATTTTATGTGTAACCAGCCTATATAATGATACTATCAGTTGCAAGCCTTATCATTTTTAAACCTGCACGCAATCGATTGTGTTCAGTGATGCGAAAAAAGGCCATTCTATCCTGAAAAGATAAATCAAATTTTGAATTGTAACAAATACACTTAATAAAATAACCCAAATAAATTAAAGTATTTCAAATTTTACAAATATTAAATTGCATTTTATTTAATATATATCCTAATTTTTAAATAAAAACACTTAATCTCGAAATTTTATGTATTGAGGTTTACGCTTCCAGATAGGTACTAACCGGGCCGGGTTCGCATAGAACGCCCTCGCGTTTTTATCTAATTAGAATATTTCTGAGTTATTGAAAGGAAAATGATATACAGGAATAGGAAACCTGCTTAGCCTCGAATAGATCGATCTCGCAGCCTACTGAATTATTTCAGGTTCAGGATCGCCCTCGGTTATCTCATAAAACGAATTTAACTGTAATCCTTCAAATTCCTGGATGTTCCCGCTGCCTGCCCAGGTGATTATTAGCTTCTGAATTTCCGAAGCCTGGCCTAAGCCCATTTCAGCTCTTAAAGTAGAACCACCAAAACTGCCCCCTGAACTAACGGTATGAAAAAAAGATTGTTCCTTACCACCATCAAGCACAATAACCTCTATTTTACTTCCTATAGCTGCACGGTTAGCCCTGGTGCCTATTAATTTTATTGTAATCCAATTATTCACATCCTGATACGGATTCTCATATAATGAATTAAAAAAAATATCACCTTCATAAGCCCCGCCCATTACCACGTGAATATCCTGGTCGCCATCATTATCAATATCAGCAAATGAAACGGCATGACCTTTTTGTATATGGCCAAATCCTCCTGCAGTAGTAACATCCTGAAATTTTTCCCCATTGTTATTTCTGAACACCTTGTTCGGGATGATAGATTCAAAACTTACCTCTCCCGTACTAAGGTATATATCCGGGAAACCGTCATTATCCAGGTCGCCGTAATTGGCCCCCATCGCATAACCAATTCTATCCAGACCCACCTCTGCTGTAACATCGGTAAAGACGCCATTATTGTTTTGAAATAACCTCATGGTTTCTGCCTTATGAGGTTCTCCTAAATATTCCCTTACAATATCAGGAACTATAGTATAGAAGCCACTGCGTTTATAACCGGCAACAAATATATCAGGCCAGCCATCATTATTGTAGTCAAAAGACCAGGTAGGAAAACTCGAAAATTCCTCTCCCAGGCCTTTTAGCGAACTACTTTCCTTAAAACTTATATCCCCGTTTTCGTCCGGGCCCTCATTTATGAATAAAAGATTTTTCCTGGTATGCAACGTAGAAACATACAGGTCCATCCAGCCATCATTATTGTAATCTCCGCTTGTAACTCCCTTTACATAATAAGGTTGCTCCTCACTGCTTACAGAGAGACCCGCGCTTGAAGTTTGATTAGAGAAGGTACCGTCACCGTTATTCTTAAAGTATTCGCTGGGGTTAACATGACTTTCCTCAGCCTCATTACCAACAAAAAGATCAACCCATCCGTCGTTATCAAAATCGGCCCAAACCGCTGTTTGTGTAGGATAAAAAGACAACAGGCCTGCTTCTATGGTAACATCGGTAAAAGTATTGTCGCCATTATTGTGCAATAATGAGTTTGGGTGCCTGCCAAGTGGACCCATCCAGGCCCCTCTCAAAATAAAAACATCCAGAAAACCATCATTATCATAATCGGCCTGTATCATATTCAAGCCCCCTTTTACCAGATCAAGACCTGCCTCAACGGTTTTTTCCTCAAAGTTACCTTTCCCATCATTGATGAAATAATTTAATTTACCCGATGGGAACCAGCTGGAAACCAGTATATCTAAATGTCCATCATTATTAAAATCATCTACTATACCACCTCCCGATAGATCATTAACGTTCACTCCCAGTTTAGGAGCAATGTCTTCAAACTTCTTTAATGGGTATTCTGATTCAAAAACATGTTCCGGGATGAGCCACTTTTCGGGAACGGAATCGGGATATTCCCCAAGTGTCATATAAGCTACGTTCAAAAGCCAACGACTATTATAATCATGTGAATCCCGTTCCAGGAATTCCTGGTAAAGATCTATAGCTTTTCGGGAGCCTTCAGGTACCTGATGATAGCCTTCTGGCTCGATAGGAATAATACAGGAGGCTGAAGCCTTATGATGGTGTATACAGTTTTGTTGCTCTCCAAGTCGCATATAAGCCAATGCCAAAAGCCGACCAATCTCTTCTTCCTCCTGAAAGCTAAGTTTATAGCGCAAAAGACCATTCATGCTTTTCTGCCGCAATACCTTGAGAACTTCAATAGCTTCTTTTGTTCTTCCTGAGTAAAGCAGGTCATGAGCTTTTTTTAATACGAATTTTTCCTTTTGATTTTCAGGTGCTACCCTCGAGATACTGTCAAAATATTTAATCCTGAGAGAAGAGGCATAATGATTGGCGGGAATATAAAATTGCTCCCTGGAGGTCTCCCTTATTATTTCGCTCATAGACTTTTGCTTTTGTTCACATGAAACAAATAACAGGCAAAGCCCTAGCATATAAATAACCTTATTAAAGCAGAACACTATAAAATTCAATATTAGGTAAATGTAATGACTAAATATACTTCTTATAATAACTTAAAAATTTAAGCTCTGATAATTTAAATTCTAAAAAGCTGAAACTTATGTAAAATAAAAAATCAGATCTAAACAGGTAATCGAACAATCTACCATTATAAAAAATAAAGACCTAAGGAGCACATGAGACTTTCAGTTTAGTAACTTCTGCTGAATTCTATGAACAATTATAAATATATCCATGTAAAATAAATTCTTCATTTTAACATTTTTTTTTAATTTTCCTAATCTTAAAAATCAAGAGGAATTTAATTTCTATCAACCAGACTAAGCTTCCTATTATGAAAAAAATCTTTCTCCAGTTAATTATTTGTTGCCTTTTATTAAATAGTCAGTTTAACTATGCACAGTCGACCTCGGAAGCAAATGAACCTGCCGGAA
This sequence comes from Christiangramia oceanisediminis, assembly GCF_022570735.2. Lineage (GTDB taxonomy): Bacteria > Bacteroidota > Bacteroidia > Flavobacteriales > Flavobacteriaceae > Christiangramia > Christiangramia oceanisediminis. The sequence goes on from NZ_JANCNS010000001.1 coordinate 941,276, forward strand.
AGAATAATATAGCCTATAAATGGGCGCAGATTGCCCTGGAAGCCACTGCGAATGATACTGAAAAGTTCAATCCACGACCCACTATCACCTCGAGATTTCTCGCCCTGATATTTGTCTCGGTATTTGATGCCTGGTCAAGGTACGACGAATTAGCAAGTCCCGTGTACCTTTCGGAAGTTGACCGGCGACCTGAACAGGAACGAACGCTTAGCAATAAGGAAATCGCCATTAGTTATGCGGCATATAGGGCTATGAACGAATATTATTTCTCCGATAAGGAACTTTTTACTAGTTTCATGGAAGAGCTTGGTTTAGATCCTGATAATACATCTCTTGATCCTACTACCCCGGAGGGAATAGGAAATCTTGCTGCAAAAGCCGTTATCGAGGCACGAAAAGGCGATGGCGCTAACCAGTATGCCGAAGAAAACGGGTCTAATGGCAAGGCATATTTCGATTATACCGGCTATAAACCTGTAAATCCGGTAGACAGTAATAATGATCCCAATAGATGGCAACCAAAATATTTTTCAGACGGTCAGGGAGGACGATTCGCTCCGGCCTGTCTTACTCCATTCTGGGACCGCGTAGAACCAATTTCACTGCAATCGGGTGATCAGTTCAGGCCGGGTCCACCGCCTATGATGGGATCAGAACAATTAAAACTTGAGGTTGAGGAGGTAGTGGAAATGCAGGCCAATTTAACCGATTATGAGAAAGCCCTGGTTGAGTTCATGCGAGATGGACCGCAATCGGTTCAGCAGGCCGGACACTGGTTAAAATTTGCTCAGGACGTTTCAGTTAGAGATAATCACACCTTAGACCAGGATGTTAAAATGTATTTTTATAACCAGGTTGTAGCGATGGATGCCTTTATCGCTTGCTGGGATTCGAAGATGCATTATGATTTTGCCAGGCCCTTTGCCCTTGTTCATGAACATTTTGCCGACAAAAAAATTAAAGGCTGGGGTGGAGCAGGTAAGGGTATGATAGAAATGGAAGGAATAGAGTGGAGACCCTACTCTCCTGATACATTCTTATGTCCGCCATTCCCAAGTTATGTTTCAGGTCATAGTACTATTAGCGGTGGTTGTGCTGAAGCATTAAGATTATGGACCGGAAGCGATGAATTTGGATCTGAAGCGACCATGGTGGCAGGTGCCCTAACCGAACCAGAAAATACCGGAGACACCATCACCCTTAAATTCCCAACCTTCACCGAAACAGGAGAAATGGCCGGAATTTCAAGAGTATTGGGAGGTTATCACATACAGGCTGATAATATCGAGGGATTAGAGTTAGGCAGAAAAGTGGCCCGCGAAGCCTGGAAATTCTATCTGAAACATACTGGTGAGGAAGACGGGGTACGACACACTTCAACTTTAAAAAATTAAGTATACATAAATATCTTTCTTATTACCCGATGGCATACTTGAGGTGGCCATCGGGTATTTTTTTCCGCTTTAATTTCAATTTGTCTATTGACTTGCTTCAAATTATTGAAAGCTAAACCTTATTATTTCTGAAATACAACCTATACTATTTCAACAAAGAATTCCTAAAATTTTCTGATCTAAATTATAAGATCCACATTTAGACAGGGGCTTATCTCAATTATTTACAATTATATTTAAAATATTGTATATTAGTCATATCGACCATAAGCCAACTAATTATGAAATTTCTACTTCGCTTAGGCGCCTTAGCCTGCTTGATGATTATTCCTGAAATCAGCTATTCCCAGGACTCCACCCAGGTTTTTAAGATCAATGATCTTGAATATTTAGAAATGCGTGGTGCCAATGTTATGCTGGCCCATGATTTTTACCCGGAAAGTCACCAGGGCGGCGTGGGAATTATACAAAATGGTATTCGCGTTGCCACCAACGGAGATCTAAGATTGGAACAGGCTCCGGGCCAGTGGCAGCCGGTTCCAAAAGTAAGTGAACGAAAGGTTGACCGGAAGAACCAGGTTATAAGTGTTCAAATGAGCTATCCTGATGAATCTAAAGATCGCAAAGGCTTTAACCCCATCATTTACCCAGACCTTGAATTCACCTATAATCTGAAAATAATACCCCAGGGAAAATCCTTCAAGATAGTTGTTGACCTGGATGAACCTCTACCAGAAGAATGGGTTGGAAGAGTGGGGATGAATATTGAACTGTTCCCCGGTATACTATTCGGCAAATCCTATTATATGGATGAGCAGTTCGGGATTTTTAACCGCCAGGCTAATGGCCCGGGTGGAGCTTCTGAACATGGCATCTATGAACTTGAGCCAATGGCTACCGGTAAAGAACTGGTGATCGCTCCTGAAGAACCATCCCAGACTCTCATCATCAAGAACCTTAAAAATAATGACCTGAAGCTTCTGGATGGCCGGGCCCAACATAGCAACGGCTGGTTTATAGTACATTCGTTAGTGCCGGGAGGAGAGACCGAGGCTGCTATAGAATGGCTGGTAACGCCAAATGTAATTGAAGATTTCACTTACAGTCCTGTGGTACAGGTATCCCAGGTAGGTTATCACCCAAAACAAAAGAAGATCGCCCATATCGAAACAGGAAAATATGATAATGACCTGCAAAAAGCAACTCTTTACAGGGTAGATACAAAAGGAGGATTAAGCGAAGTAAAATCTGAAATTCCTTCAGAATGGGGAAAGTTCTTAAGATACAACTACTATCAGCTGGATTTTTCTGAAATAGAGGAACCGGGAATGTACGTGGTCAAATACAAGGATTTTACTACCAGGCCGTTTCAAATTAGCCGCGATGTTTATAAAAGAAATGTCTGGCAGCCAACCCTTGAATATTTTCTGCCTGTACAGATGTGCCATATGCGGGTAAATGACCGATACAAAGTATGGCACGGCCTCTGCCACATGGATGATGCGCGAATGGCCCCGGTAGACCACAATCACTTTGACGGTTATATCCAGGGTTCTGAAACCTTAACCGATTTTGAACCGGGAGAACATGTACCGGGGATCAATATTGGAGGCTGGCATGACGCAGGAGACTATGACCTACGGGTAGAATCCCAGGCGGCCACCGTTCAGGGTCTGTCACAGATCTATGAGATCTTTGAGGTGAACTACGATAACACCAGCATTGACCAGGAAACCCGGATCGTGGAAATTCTCCAGCCCGATGGCAAGGAAGATATTCTTCAGCAAATTGAACACGGAGTATTATCCATTGCTGGAGGTTACCAGTCTTTAGGCCGATTTTACCGGGGAATTATTGTCCCTACCAAAAGGCAATATATTTTGTTGGGAGATGCTTCTACACATTCAGATAACGAGATCTTTTCCAACAAGGAGGAAGATGAGAACATACCTGTTGGCCTGGAAGGCGCTCCAGATGACCGTTGGGTTTTTACTGAAGAGAACACAAATAGAGAATTGAGTACGGCAGCAGCCCTGGCCACTGCAGCAAGAGTTCTGGCCGACTATAATCCAGAACTTTCTTCCGAATGCCTTCAGATCGCAAAAGAGGTTTGGGAGATTACCGAGGTGGATTCGCCAGGAGCTAAAACTGAACTGGCCGTTGAGTTATTCCTTACCACCCGAGACAGCAAATATTCAGACTTTCTGGTGGAGCATACCGAAGCTATCGCAGCTAATATCAGTAATACCGGGTGGATAGTAGGGCCGGCCCTTAAGTATATAGACAACCCGGAATTTAAAGGGCGAATCACACAGGCGGTAAAAGATTATTCGTCAGAAATTCAAAAACTTGGAGAAAAAACACCTTATGGTATCCCTTACGAGCCTAATATCTGGGGTGCTGGCTGGGGAATTCAGAATTTTGGGATGAAGCAGTACTTTTTGCATACCAGCTATCCTGAAATTTTCTCCTATGAATATTTACTTAACGCCTTAAATTTCATACTTGGAGCACATCCTGGTGTGAACACCTCCTCCTTTGCTTCTGGAGTGGGCTCCAGATCCCTTACCCAGGCCTACGGCATTAACCGGGGAGATTTCTCATTTATACCCGGGGGTATAGGTTCAGGAACAGCCCTCATACGACCTGATTTTCCTGAGCTCCTGGAATGGCCATTTCTCTGGCAACAAACCGAGTATGTCCTGGGAGGCGGAACAACCGATTATATCTTCCTGGTCCTGGCTGCAGATGAGCTTCTGAACAAAAACTAATATTGATTTTTCATACTATGAAACATAGATTAAAATTACTCCCGATAAGCCTGATCTTATTGCTTTTTACGCTTAATTTCCATGCCCAGGAAAACAATCTGGAACTGAATGAAGCTGAATATTTTGAAGCTCCGGGTGTCAATATTCTAGCTTTCAGCAACTGGTATAACGGCCTGTTTAGCGATTCCAAAATAAGCGGGATAGAGATCATTCAACAAGGGGTACGAACAGCAACCAACGGGGACGTTCGACTTCATTCCACTCCGGAACAATGGGATGATATTCCTACCTTTTCTGAAAGGAAAGTTGATGTTGAAAATAACAGTATTGATACTTACCAGCATTACCCCGAATTCGATTTTGAGTATATGATACGCGCCAGGGCCGAAGGCAGGAATCTTTACCTGAGCGTTCACCTTGAAAAACCCTTACCTGAAGAACTCAAGGGCCGTGCAGGCCTGAACCTGGAATTCTTACCTTCAGCCTACTGGGAAAAAACCTATTATATGGATGAAGAACCGGGCATTTTCCCTTTATATCCTGCCGATGAAATGCTGAAAAACGACCAGGCCGTAACAGCTCCAAAGGCCATCTCATCGGGTAACAGACTCGTTCTCGCTCCTGATGATAAGTCGAGAATGGTAGATATACAATCTATGGATCAAAACCTGATGCTATTCGACGGGCGCAATAAAGCTCAAAACGGTTGGTACGTGGTTCGAAGTTTATTACCAGGAAATAGAACGGGTAAGGTACTGGAATGGAAAGTCACGGTTAACAGCACAGTTGGTTGGACAAGGAAACCTGTCATTGCTCATTCCCAGGTAGGATACCACCCAAAACAGCAAAAAGTGGCCGTTATCGAATTAGATAGGAATGATAAAATAGCTTCAGAAATTGAATTGCAAAGAATAAACAGATCAGGTGAACGCGAGACCGTGATTTCTGGGAAACCTGAAAGATGGGGTGAATTCACCCGCTACCAGTATTATAAATTTGATTTTTCAGGTGCTACCGATTCAGGATTATATAGCATAAAATATGGAGATGTGGTTTCTGACCCATTCCCAATTGATACGGAAGTCTACAACGAAGCCTGGCATCCAACCAACGATATCTTCTTTCCTGTGCAAATGGATCATATGATTGTTAATGAAGCTTATAGGGTTTGGCATGGCGCCTCACACCTGGACGATGCACTCCAGGCTCCCGTTTCTACTGAACATTTTGACCTGTACGCACAGGGCCCAACTACAGATACTCCTTATAGCCCGGGGGAACACATTCCCGGCCTTAATGTTGGTGGCTGGTATGACGCTGGAGATTATGACATAAGAACCCAGACCCAGTATCACGTTGTTAACAATCTTGTTCATGCTTATGAAGATTTTAATCTCAACCGGGACCAGACCCTTGTAGACTATGAAGCTAAATATGTAGATATTCATAACCCTGACGGTAAACCTGATGTGCTTCAACAAATTCAGCATGGCACTCTTGCCCTGGTGGCTCAGTTCGATGCAGTAGGCCATGCCATCCCAGGTATCATTGTACCAGATATTTCCCAGTATACTCACCTTGGTGATGGCCTCACTATGACTGATAATTTAATTTACGATAAAGAACTGGGAGAGCTGGAGGTAAAAGGCAACCGAAGTGGCAAGTTTGACGATCGCTGGGCCTTCACCAGTAAATCCTCGGCACTGAATTACGGTTCTATCGCGGCCCTGGCTGCGGCCAGCAGGGTTCTGGGCTCCATCAACGACACGCTTGCTGAGAAAAGCCTGAAAATTGCCAGGAAGGTTTGGGAGGATGAACAGTCCAGCGAACCCTCATTATTCCGGCATGGCAATACTACGGGTGGAGATCTGAATCAGGAAGAATTTAAAGCTGCCGTAGAACTTCTAATAAGCACCCGGGAGAATACCTATGCCAGAAGAATAGAAGAACTCTGGCCAAAAATTGATTCAAATTTTGCAGCTTACGCCCAGGGTGCAATTCGAATTTATGATCTCATGAGTACGGATTTTCAGGATAAACTCAAAAACAGGGCCTTACAATACAAGGAGGAAATAAAAACGTTCAAGGAAGATAATCCATTTGGAGTCCCCATCGGTCGTGGTGGCTGGGCAGGTAATGGCCAGGTCATCAATTTTGGAATTACCAATTACCTGCTTCACAAAAAATTTCCAGAAATCATCGATGAGAATGAGGTATTCCAAAGCCTGAACTATATTTATGGAACGCATCCCGATTCTTCAATTTCATTCGTATCGGGAGTTGGTACAAGGTCTAAAAAGGTTGCCTATGGAATGAACAGGGCCGATTTTTCTTTTATTTCTGGTGGTATCGTTCCAGGTATTCTTATACTTAAACCAGATTTTCCTGAAAACAAGGAAGACTGGCCATTTCTATGGGGAGAGAATGAATATGTTGTGAATGTTGGCGCCAGCTATATTTACCTGGTGAATGCGGTGAACAGCCTTTTGGAAGAAGTTGAATAGTCACTAAAAAATAATAAGATGCGCAATAATAAAAAATACATCCTAATGGTCTTTAGTTTATTTTTCACATGGTTTCATTATTCCCAGGAACAGTTCAAAGCACTCTTATTTACTAAGACCGCTGGCTGGCATCACGAATCTATACATGAAGGAGTAACGGCAATTAGAGAATTATCTCAAAAGCATAATTTCGAGGTTCAGTGGCATGAAGACGCGTCCAGGATAAATGATAATTTCCTGAAACAATTCCAGGTGATCATTTTTCTGAACACCACCGGGGATATCCTGAATGAACAGCAACAACAAGCCTTTGAAAACTTTATACGATCTGGTAAGGGATTTGTAGGAATTCACAGTGCTTCAGATACCGAATACGGTTGGCCGTGGTATAAAAAACTGGTGGGAAGAATGTTCAAGATACATCCCATCCCCCAAACTGCCATGCTTGAGGTTGAAAACGGCAACTTCCCCGGAATGGAGTTTTTACCAGAAAGATTTTTATGGACCGATGAATGGTATGAATTTCAACCCGAAGTTTATTCAGAAGATCTAAATATTTTGCTGAGCCTTGATGAGACCACCTATGACGTGGAAGCACAATGGGGCGAAAATATTGGTAAAGGGATGGGCGAGCATCCAATTGCCTGGTACCAGGATTTTGACGGAGGAAGATCATTCTATACCGGTTTAGGACATATCCCTGCAGCTTATAAAGATCCTTTATTTCTGAAACACCTTTATGGAGGGATTTACTGGGCTGCAACCGGAAAAGGCATCAAGAAGCCCTAGTCCACTTCTTTTTTGGATTATTAATCCTGAAATACATAAAAGCCCTCATATACTGGCCACCTCCTGAAACGGGCAGCAAGAAGAAAATACCAATTCATTTAACACCATAAAAAAAGCCCTTTTATACAAAAGGGCTTTTTCTAATTAGCATTTATAGATTAAAATCCTGGGTTCTGATCTTCTTGTGAAATAGCCTCGTTAGCCCTGATCTCATCCAATGGAATTGGTAAGAGTTCATTTTTCCCAGCCTGGAAACCGTACTGAGATAAATAATCTGCGGCTAAGCCCCATCTTACAAGGTCATCGAAACGAACCTGCTCTCCGGCAAGCTCTACCATTCGTTCATGAACAATGGCGTCAAATACCTCAGCCTGAGAAAGGCCTGTATTTAGAAGTGGAACTTCTGCACGTTCTCTAACCTCATTGATATAATCAATGGCTTCTGACTGATTTCCAAGTTCATTTGCTGCTTCAGCCATCATAAGAAGAACATCTGCATAACGAATAACTTTAAAATTAATCCCAGAGGCCATATCTTCATTCACATCCTTATAATAGTTCTGATATTTTCTCCATGCCTGAGATCTGTCCAGTGGAAGATCCTCTATAACGCCACCGGCAAAAGTATCACCTTCGAAATAAAAAGACTCATCCAGTCTTATATCACCGTCCTCATATTCCGCAATAAGGGCATCAGACGGGTAAACATTGAACCAGTCATTAAATCCGTATTCCTGTGCACGGAAGGTGACTTCATTAGCACCTTCACCTGAGGAGTTGGAGTTCCAAACGGCAGAATTCCCAAGATCATCATCATAGTTAACCTCAAAAATAGATTCAGGACCAAATTCGGTTTCCTCCTTGAAGTTGTCATAATAATTTTCTTCAAGACTATATTCTCCGTAGATATTATTGAAGGCTTCCAATGCTTCAGCATATTCTTCCTGGAACAGGTGAGCCTTACCTAACAATGCATATGCAGCACCACTGGTAGCTCTTCCATTTTCTGTAGTTCCTCGATCGAACAGGGTTTGTGATGCGTCGCGTAAATCTGTTTCGATCTGAGCGTAAACCTCTGCTTTTGGAGCCCTCGGAAATCCGGTTCCATCTGTTGGCACACTGGTAATAAGCGGCACATCACCAAAACGGCTTACCAGCATGAAATAATATAAGGCTCTCATATATTTTGCTTCACCAACATACTTGGCCTTTAACTCATCGCTTAAACCTACGATTTCATTAATGCGTTCCTGGTTATCTATTACGAAGTTCGCTTTGTTGATTCCTCTATAACAGGAGTCCCAGTACCAGCTGATAGGTGGGTGACTGGCATCGAAAGAATACTCCAGAAAAGCTCTCTTATCTGCTTCCAATTGCGGATTCCCAGCATTCTCATGAGCCAAATTATCCATCATAAAGAACATGATCCTCGTATACAGGCCTATCGTCTGTAAATTCGCATAAACCGCATTTACTGCCGAGCGCACCTGAGCTTCATTCTTAAAGTATGTTTCTGGTGATAAACCGCTAGGATTGGTAAGCGCGAGTTCATCCTCATTACAACCATCTATAATGAAAATACTAAAGATTGCTAGAAATATATATTTTAATTTTTTCATGATTGTTTTTTTTAAAAGCCTAATTGTAATCCAAATGTGAACGATGTTGGCTGAGGATATAGTCCCCTGTCTATACCAATTCCTGCTGTCCCCTGGAATAATACGTTATCATTACCAATTTCGGGATCCAGACCAGAATAATCTGTTACCGTGATCAAATTTTGGCCACTTAAATAGATTCTGAAATTATTAATATTATCGCTTATAAATCCTTCTTCAAATGTATATCCAATTGTTAGGTTCTTTAACCTGGTGTAGTCACCGTCTTCAATGAATCTATCTGAAGAATTTAAATTAATAGGTGCTCCAAGGGCGCGAGGTATCGTGTTAGAAGTACCTTCTCCCGTCCATCTGTCTAATACTGCTACTCCACTATTAAACAAACGGGGCATACCTTCAAGGTCATACAGGTTGGTATTGTAGATCTGGTGCCCATAGGCTCCCTGTACAAATAAGTTCAGATCAAAGTTAGCAAAATATGCGCTAAAATTGAATCCCAAATTAACATCTGGATAAGGATTTCCAATTTTTACATAATCCAGGTTATTGATCTCACCATCATTATTTTGGTCTACGAACCTGATATCCCCTGGTTGAATTACATCCTGATCTGGATTGGCTGTGAAAACCTCATCGACTTCGGCCTGATTTTGATAGATCCCGTCAGTCTGCAATCCATAGAAATAGAATAATGGTTCTCCTACCGAAATCCTTTTAAGGTTTTCATTTTCAAAGAAAGCATCAGAAACTGCGGTTAGGTTACCAATTGAAAGCACTTCGTTCCTTGAAGTACCTAAATTAAGATTGGCAGACCAGGTGAAGTCTCCCTCGTAGTCATTAAATCCAAGATCCATTTCAAAACCTTTGGTCTCTACAGATCCAACATTAGAGGCAACAGTAGCCACGTTATATCCTAAACTTTGTGGTAAAGGCAGTTCATAAAGGAGGTCATCACTCCTGTTTTCATAATATTCGAAAGAAGCGGTAAAGGTATTATCCCATAGTCCTAGATCCAAACCTATGTTCTTCATGGTAACTTCCTCCCATTTAAGATTCTGATTTGGAAGACCTTCAGCAGTTGTACCATCTGCAGCAGCTCCACCTATGGGATAGATAAAAGTGGTAACCAGGCTTGAAGAATACCGGTAGTTACCAATAAGATCATTTCCAGTAGTACCCCAGCTTCCTCTCAGTTTTAAATTGTTGAAACTGGAATCCTCCATAAAGGCTTCCTTGGCAATATTCCATCCTGCTGCAACAGACCAGAAATTACCCCATCGATTATTAGCACCAAATCTTGAGGAGGCATCTCGACGGAAGGATCCGGCAAGAATATATTTTTGATCATAATTATAGTTAAGCCTTCCCAGGTAACCTATTCTTCTATATTCTGAAGAAGCCGAACTTAAATTGGACTGGGTGTTCGAAACCTGGTTAACCTCATCACTAATTGGGTTCTGGCTGAAAGCATTTAAACTTTCACTATCTATTCTTTGATCTTCTGCAAGTGCAAGTATTTCAAAATTATGCAACTCATTTATATCAAAGCTATAATTAAGACTGTTGGTAAAGGTTAGCGATTGATTGGTTCCGCTGTTCTTGGTGATCTGAGCAAAGCCAATAGAGTTAGTAGCTCCAATGCTATCGTCATTGTAGGAAGGAATAAAGATATTATTATTGAATTTAAAATAATCAAGACCTACCTGAGTCTTGAAAACCAGGTCTTCAATAATTTCATATTCCGCAAAAAGACTTCCTAAAATAGTGATGTTTTTATTAATGGCGTTGCCCAGGGTTTGTACCCTTACCGGGTTTGCGGCATCCTGTCCATCTACCGGTGAATTAGGCCCCTGGAATCCTCCCAGGTTATCAGGATTATAAACATCCAGATAAGGCGCAGATTTTATAGCATGTTCAATTAGCGAACGTCCTCCATCAGATCTTTCAGGGCTTTGAACACCAAAAGCCACGTTCATGGTCTCTCCGAATCTTAACTTACCATAATTAAAATTACTGTTAGCTCTAAAATTGAAACGTTCAAAACCTGTTTCAATAATGGCTCCTTCCTGATCCAGGTAACCTGCAGAAAATCTATAGTTGCTATTTTCATTACCTCCGGAAAACCCAAGGTTAATATTACGAATTAAGCCGGTTTGAAAAATTTCGTCCTGCCAGTCTGTTTCGTTATTCAGCATATCAGCATATTGAGGATCGGTAAAACGGGCTGGAACAGGATCGGTTATTTCAGTGGCATACTGAATATATTGTTCCGTATTCAGCAAATCATACCTGTTGCTAACAAACTGTACACCGGTGTACGCATCAAGGCTTAACTGAGCCTTTTGTGAAGCTCTACCCGATTTGGTTGTAACCAGCACCACCCCGTTGGCTCCCCTGGAACCATACACAGCAGTCGTTGAAGCATCCTTAAGCACCTGGATATTTTCGATATCATTCGGACTCAAACTTCCAAGACCACCAGCAATAATTCCGTCAATTACATATAAAGGATCATTATTGTTGGGCGTGGTTAAACCTCTAATTCGAACTACCGGGGAATTACCGGGAGCTCCAGAATTAATAACGGTTACACCTGATGCACGACCCTGTAGTGCCTGTTCGGCAGTAGCGACCGGTAAGGCATTGATCTCTTCGGTATCTATAGAAGAAATAGCACCCGTAACTTCAGCCCTGCTTTGTTTACCGTAACCAACCACGACAACATCATCAAGGGATTCAGCACTGGAAACCATATTAACATTAACAACTGAACGACCGTTAACGGCCACTTCCTGAGTCTCATAACTTATGAAACTAAATACCAGAATAGCATCATCGGGTACATTTGCTAATTCATAATTTCCATCAAAATCGGTTGTAGTACCATTAGAAGTCCCTTTCACAAGAACGTTAGCTCCGGGCAATGGTCCTGATTCATCGGTCACTTTTCCGGTAACCGTTTCCTGAGCTGAAGCAAAACCCAAACCTAGGAACAATCCAAAGAAAAGCAATCCTTTCGAAATGTAGTTTTTCATTTTAATAGGCGATAAATTAGTTAGTTAAGTGTAAATCTAACAAATATTATTAATTACGCAATCGATTGAGACTAAAAAAATTAAATATTCTTAATATTTTCAGTCAAAAAAAGTCTAAATAATAATTTTATTCCACCTTCGTTATCAAGTTCTCAGGTTTTGACGTTTTTACGGAAATGAATTGCAATTCATCATTGTTTCTTGCAACCACGATAACCTGCTCTTCTCCCACCTGGAGCCTGGCCATATTCTTGACATCGCCCTGGGCAAAAAATCCGCTTTTCAATGGATCTATTGCCTGAAAGCCTCCTTTTCCGTCCCCTTTCAAAAAGGATCCGTATCCGGAATCATTCCGCGGGGTTTCTACCTCAGACCAGAACAGGTTTCCGGCGACTATGGCATCCAGGTTGCCATCATTATCATAGTCTTCTATTAAAATATCATTGATACAGGAGATTTGCGCCTGCCTTGGTAATTCGTGTAAAACAAAACGGCCATCCCTATTCTCCATATATACACTTGCAAAGGATTTTACCTGATAGTGCAGGGCATTTTCCAGTTCTTTTTCGGTATATACATCTGCAAGGGTAGCGGTGGAAAATGATTCATAATCAGGGAATTTTTGTTTGATACCAGGCATTTGCTGCGAAGAACACTCTCTTCCCCTCACCGGATATTTTTCTCCGTCGTTATAATAACTCAGAACAATGTCACCCTGTTGGTTATCATCGAAGTCGTTAAAGTAAATATCGAAGGTTTGTTCTGGTGTGGCCTTATACTTATAATTGAGTCCAAGATTACCTACGATGTAATCCATGTCTCCATCGTTATCAAAATCGGCCTGTTCAATACTCCACCACCATCCGGTCGTATCCTGGCCAATCCCCATATCTTCAGAAACATTGGAAAGTTTCCCCTGCTTATTGTTGAAAACCGTAATAGGCATCCATTCTCCAACCACAATTAGATCATTCCAGCCATCATTATCAAAGTCGGTAACCAATGCATCTGTGGCCATACCCAATTTTTCAAATTCAGGAAGTACTTTTTTAGTAACATCAATATACTTTAGCTTACCCTGGTTCATTTGTCTTTTAAGTATATAAGAAGAGGCCGGCGAAGGATAATTGCCCGGAACCAATCTACCCAGAACAACTAATTCTTCGATACCATCCTTATCAAAATCAGCAGTAAGAACTTTTGATCCGGAGGTTCTCATTTCGGGTAAGACATTGCTGGATTTGTAGAAGTTTCCTTTTCCATCGTTGAGGTAAAGCCTGTCCTGCAACATTTCTGAGCCTGGATTGAATTCATTTCCGCCACTCACCACGTAAAGGTCATTAAACCCATCATCGTTGGCATCATAAATTAATGCACCCACATCTTCGAAGGATTTATCTTCCTCCAGGAAGGCATAATTGGCTTCCCTGAATTCACCCGTATCTGTTTGAAGATAGACTGCTCCTTTATTACCGGCAGATCCCCCCACGAAAAAATCTTCTCTTCCATCAGCATTGAAATCTCCAGTGGCAAGCGCAGGACCGAATGCCGAGGTACGGTGAGGCAGCAGGACCTCCTTTTCAAAGTCGTTATATTCGTTCTCCACATGCCTGTGCGAAGGAAAATTTTCAGATTTATCCTCCACAGTGGTGAAAAGAGTCTGTTTTGGAGGTATTATCTCATTTTGAGGTCTTGCTTCAGATTGTTGAAAGCTAAGAAGCTGATTGACTTGTACGTTTTCTCTTTTTTCTATAGTGCCATCTGGCCAAACCACTTTTACAGATTCGATAATTTCGTTCTTTCCAAGTCCAAAATGCATAATGGGAGAGACCGAAGACTGAAAGCCCCTTGAAAGAGTTAATTCCTGCATTTGCTCCCCGTCTTTGGTGGTAATATAGGCTCTACTTCCAAGGCCAAAGGAGTTATTACCAGCTCCATTTAATTTGATCTTTACAAAATTGTTCTTTTTTGAACTGTTATTTTTAAATAAAACCGCGGGATCATCTATATTATTCAGCAGAATTTCAAGATCTCCATCATTGTCCAGATCGGCATAGGCCACACCATTAGAAAAACCCTTGAACTCGATTCCCCATTTTTCATTCACCGCTTCAAAATTGAGATTACCTTTGTTTTCGAACATAAAATTGTCCAGCTTTTCCGTAGGAATATTTAAACTTCGCTGCAGCATGCTATCCTTAAAGTTCTTGTCTTTCTTAAGTTCATTGAAGTAATCATTGTTATTGATCTCTCTTCTGGAACCATTGGAGACATACAGGTCTTTCTTTCCATCATTGTTAAAATCGGCGAACAAAGGCCCCCAGCTCCAGTCTGTAGAAGAAGTTCCCGTGATCCTGGACATATCACTGAATTTTGGCACACCGTCTTCCATGACCCCGGTATTGGTTTGCATGGTATTCTGCATATATTGGTAATGGAATCCTGCATTAACCGTGCTCCAGAACAAATCGGGATTCATACTGGCCATATTGGCCTTTTTTCTACGGTTATTTTTGGCATCCATGTCTACCTGGTAAATATCCAGGAAGCCGTCATTGTTATAATCGGCAATATCCACTCCCATTCCATAAAAGGCGGTATGCGAGGTTGCTTCTTTCACAACTTCTCTAAAAGTGCCATCGCCATTATTCAGATATAAATAATCAGGCGTACTAAAGTCATTGCTGATATATAGATCTGGCCACCCATCATTGTTTAGATCGGCCACGGTAGCAGATAAGGTAAGCCCGAAACTACTCACTCCGGCTTCTTTGGTCACTTTAGTAAACTTACCTCCATCATTCCTGTACAGGTGGTCACTATCAATGTCCCGGGTATTATTCATCTGGTAGGAATAGTAGAAATTAGGTGCTTTAAAATTGGTAGGCGGGTAGTTGGCTACGTAAAGATCTAGGTCTCCATCCTTATCATAATCAAAGAATGTAGCCTGGACACTGTTTCCGGGGTCGTTGATGCCGTATTTTTCGGCTTCTTCTCTAAAGGTCCCATCACCATTATTGATATATAGTTCGTTATTCTTTGGTGAGAACTTTCCGCCTACCGAACAGTAGATATCCAGGTATCCATCTCCGTTCACATCGGCCATGGTTACCCCGGTATACCATCGATCGTCGCCACTTAAGCCTGCAGCTTCGGTAATATCTTCAAATTTGAGATCTCCTTTGTTCAGATACAGTTTATTGGGAACCATATTCCCGGTAAAAAAAACATCATCAAGACCATCGTTGTTTATATCGCCCACTGCAACTCCTCCTCCCATATAGATGTAGTTGTAAGTGAAATAGTTCAGGCTGTCGTTTTCGGTGAGCCTGTTTTCAAAATCTATTCCGCTTGCCTCTGCAGGAATGCGATCAAAGATTCTGGAATCAACATTTGCCTGGGCATTTCCGTCTACTGAATCCTTGTCGTTACAGGAAAGAAAAAGGATAATATTTAAAAAACTTAGATATTTTAAAAGTGATCTCATTAACTTGAATATTCAATAAAATTAAACGTGTAATTATGGGAGTGTTACCAAATATATTATTAAATGCTCACTTAATCAATCGATTGTGTTAAGGCTTTTAAGATTTTTTTCACAATTAAAACTCGCCATTTTATTAATCAAATAACAGCTGGGCATATTGATACAAACTTCTTCTCCAGGTATGCCATTCATGGGCGGTTCCAGGCGATTCGTAATAGGTGTATTCAATATCCTGTTTATCCAGCATATCCCTGAATTTTCCTACGGTTTTAAAGAAAACCTCAGCTTCTTTGGTTCCAAGACCCAGCCATAGAACCTTTATCTTTTCATTCACTTCTTCCGCATCACTAAAGGCTCCATTTAAAAATTCCTCAGGATCCAAGTCCTCGTTTCCGGGAAAGTTAGCCGTCCCGCTGAATCCACCGTAATAAGCAAAGTGATTCAGATTGTTCATAATAATGCTCATGGTCTGGCTGGCGCCCATTGAAAGGCCTGCAATTGCCCGATTCTCCCTGTTGGGTATGGTCCTGAATTTCTCGTCGATCTGGGGGATCACTTCCTGTATAAGGACTTCTTCAAATGAAGATCGCGGCCTGTTTTCACCTGCATTTTCAAGATCTTCGGGTTTGTAGGCATAGCCATTATCCATCACGATGATCATAGGTTCTGCGTCACCGGAAGCGATGAGATTATCAAGGATCAAATTAGTATGTCCCTGTGAAGACCAACCGGTTTCATCTTCGTAACTCCCATGCTGCAAATACAGAACAGGATAATTTTTATCTGCATTTTCGAAATATCCCGGCGGAGTATATACAAAGTTGCGTCTCCAGTTTTTGGTGATATTCGAATAGTATATGTTCTCTGAAACGCTTCCATGAGGCACATCCTTTAATTCAAAAAATTCATCATCGCTGGCGGGGATTTCGATCCCACTGCCCCATCTACCTGCACCGTAATAATATTTTGAACCTGGATCGGGAACTGAAGCTCCATCTATATTGAGTTGATAATAATGAAAACCTTCATCCTGAGGAGCAGATTCTCCTATCCATACGCCATCTTCGCTTTTTTCCAGGTCGTATTTTACTCCGCCAATATCTAATTGGACTTTATTTGCTTCAGGAGCTTCGATACGAACCCTTACCCGACCTTCGGAATTCACCTTAGGAAACTCTTTTCCCTGCTGATTGACACTGGAAGATTCAAAATCTTCGACTATTTTGTCCTGATTGGTTTGCGAGAAAATCGGGGCCGCAAGAAAGGCCGCAAGCATTAAAATTAATAATCGATTTTTCATAATTCATTTATTTACTGGTTATTGAATAATAATGGAGCAAACCTGTATAGATCCTGTCTCCAAACCGGCCAGGTATGCCCGCCAGGGTATTCGTTGTAGGTATAATCGATGTTCATTTCATCAAACCGGGACATCATTCTTTTGCCATTATCATAGGCAATATCTTCTTTCCCGCCCTGTGATATATAGAAATGATCAAGGTTCTGGTTTATTTTGTCAGCATTCCCTTTCATAAATTCATACTGAGCCTCAGCGATCTCATTTTCTTTCCCGATCCAGCCAGAACTAAAAACACCCAGAGATGAAAACAGATCGGTGTTCTGAATTCCTGTGTACAGGGTCTGGATTCCACCCATGGATAAACCAGCAAGCGCCCTGCTTCCTGAATCCTCGGAAACCCGGTATTCTTTTTGAACATGTGGGATCAGTCCGTTTATCAACTCATTCTGAAACATTTTGAGTCCATTCTCATTGAAGGCCGAAGCAGGCATATTCCCGTCTGGCATGATCACCAGCATGGGTTTTGCTTTTCCTTCAGCGATTAAATTATCAAGGATCAGATTCGTTTTTCCCTGTTGAGCCCAGCCGCGTTCATCTTCTCCGCCTCCATGGTATAAATAAAGCGCCGGATATTTCTTATCTGAATTTTCTTCGTAGCCTGGCGGGGTATAAACATAGAAAGTTCTCCAGCTATTTAATACCGGTGAAAAATACTGTTCCATTCGAATATCACCGTGAGGAACATCTTTTAGAGCATAATAATCATCACCCTTAAACGGAACTTCGATCCCGCTGGCCATTCTTCCCATTCCGTAGAAAGTTTCACTGTTGGGATCGGCCACTGCCACGTCATCGATCAAAATTGAATAATAATGAAAGCCTTCGCTCAATGAATCCGTGGCGACTTCCCAGACACCATCGCTGTTCTTATCCATGTCGTATTTACGAACCAGGTCTAGCTTAACATCCCTGGCTTCAGGAGCATTTATACGGAATACAGCACGGCCATTAGGTAAAATCTGTGGATATTTTGAGTTACGCACATTAGTAGAAGCTGGAGTTCCCAGCAGACTGTAATCATTGAATTCAGACTGATCTACCGGCTTGAATAACATCTTAGAAAACATGTACAAACCGTTCTTCCAAACCTTGAAGTCATGTCCTCCCGGTTCCAGGTAATAAATATGCGGAACATCATTTTTAACCAGATATTCATGGGTTCGCTGGCTAAATGGCAATAAACCATCCTCATCCCCACAGGAGATCCATAAGAGGTTAAGTTCTTCACGGGCCTTTTCAGGATTGGGAACCAGTTTTTCCGGAGATTTGGTATTTGGAGCTGCCGAAAAAGCACCGACCCAGGAAAAAGCATCCAGGTTTCCAAGTCCAAAATTCAGGGTTTGTCCACCTCCCATTGAAAGGCCTGCAATAGCGCGGTTTTCACTATTCTTAATTACAGGGTAGTTCTTTTCTATGTAAGGAATCAGATCCTTCAAAAGGTCCTTTTCAAAATTGGCAAATGCCGCAACCTTGGTGCTGTCAAAAATATTACCAACGGCACGGTCATCTTTCATCGCCCTTCCGTTAGGCATCACAATGATCATGGGCTCAGCCTTTCCATCGGCATATAGATTATCCATAATAACCTGCGGATTTCCTCCTTTAAGCCATTCCTTTTCGTCTCCACCAATCCCGTGTAACAAATAGAGGACAGGATATTTTTTGCTTTTGGAATAATTCGGCGGAGTATAGACAAGGGCTTTACGTGTAGTTCCCACCGTTTTCGATTGGTAACTGATGCTGTCCAGCTTTCCGCGGGCAATATTTTCCCTTTTCTGGTCAAATCCTTTTGGAGCCTCTCTTTCCAGACCTTCGATTCCTTTTACCTCCAGCATCTTTTCAGCATATCTTCTACCCAGTTTACGATAGCCTTCAGCCGTAAAATGCAGGCGATCGCTAACGGCCGTGCAGCCGTCCGAAGAAACCACATAGGAATTTGGAAGAACTTCCGGCAGCTTCGCGATAATGGCATTCATGCTGGCACAGGCTCCTCCCTCTTCCTCACTAACCATTTCACCGGCCAGAAATGGTGTTTCCTTAGGATCAAGATCCAGATCTTTAATTAGACTGTTATAAACCTCCTTCACTTTGGAAGGCCAATCTTCATCCCCGGTATTCGACTCTCCCTGATGAAGAAGTATCCCTTTGATCACCCCGCTCTTTTGAGCGATTTTGCCCATTTCGACCAGCCTTTTATACGGATTTTCATCATACTGCTTTACCGTATTCTGAAGCCAGCCCGGCGCCGAATCTACATAGGGCTGAAAATTATCTTTATCGAAAAGTTCGATTTTGCACCCTCCCACAGCTACGTTTACAACTCCGACTTTAAAGCTGTCCGGAAGGCTTTTCAGCATTTCCCTTCCAAAATAATCGGTAGGAGTCAAACCGGTATTGCACCTGCATAAAGGGGGTTTGGCTGTGTACCATTCGCCCTTTTTGCGATCAAGGTCTGGACAATCTACTGCAGACAACACTTTAAAACGTTCACTGATGGCCACCGTATCCTGGGGCTCGATCTTCGCATGTCCTTCCATATTGGACTGCCCGAATGCCAGGTAAACATGGAAATTGGGGTCCTGGGCATTGGCTTGTATGCCGAAGAGCAGCATGAAGAAAAGAAAGTATATCCTTGAATTCATATTATTGAATATTAAGTTCTGTTTTTTGAAGATTGGCTGTTGCGGAAGAATTTCCATAGAAAATCTCATATACACCTGGAGTTACCTGCATCTTCCGTGCTTCCCTGTTATAAAATTCAAATGCCTCTGCCGGAAGGTTAAATCTCACCTCCTTGGTTTCACCCGGTTTCAAATTCACCCGTTTAAAGCCTTTAAGGGTTTTGATGGGACCTTCTGAATCATTTTTTTTATGTACATAAACCTGTACAATTTCAGTTCCCTCGCGATCACCTGTGTTCGTTACCGGGATACTTAGAGTGACATTGGAATCTGTTTTCATATTGGATTTATCCAAAGTTCCCTTTCCGATCTCGAAGGTGGTATAGCTTAACCCGTAGCCAAAAGGAAAAAGCGCATCATCCATAAAACGGTAGGTGCGATTATCCATAGAATAATCTTCAAAATTGGGTAGCTGATCACTGTTCCTGTAAAAGGTAACCGGAAGTTTCCCTGAAGGATTCACGTCTCCAAAGAGTGTTTCGGCGACTGCCTGTCCACCCAGTTCTCCGCCATACCAGGCCTGCAGGATTGCATCGCTGGTTTCGGTTTCTGGGGTAAGTGCAATGGCAGAACCAGAGCAATTCACGAAAATCACCTTTTTCCCGGCGTCTTTCAAGGCTTTCAGGCAATTGCGCTGAACTGCGGGAAGTTCAATATTGGTGCGGTCGCCACCCTTAAAACCGGGATAGTTCACCGGCATTTCCTCGCCTTCGAGTTTGGTTGAAAGTCCGCCTACAAAAATCACGGTTTCCACATCTGCCAGTTTCTCCAGCAGCGCTGAGTAATCCACGGGAACCTCTTCTCCAAAATTGAACTCGATATTGGCCTGCCAGTCGTTCAGCTGGGCATATTTAATTTCAATATCATAGGTTTTCCCTTTTTCAACCTGAAGAACTTCACGGGTGGGAAGCGTGCGCCAGTTATCGTATTCTGCAACACTTTCGCCGTTCACCAACAGTTCAAAATGCCCGGTAGCGCCAAATTTGAATACCAGTTCTTCGGTTTTATCAGCTTTATAGACGGTTTCATATTTGGCTGAAAAGTCGGTTAAAGGCACACCAGAAGCAAATTCGTGATTTCCGGCAGTAGTAAGTTTCATAGGAGCGGTAATTTGTTTGCTGATTACCGGTTCTCCTTCGTAATTTGGATTGGCCCAGTAGGTCGCTTTCATTCCTTTTTTACCTTCCGCTGAAATCTTATCGAAATAACTAAGCGTGACCTTATTTTCCACCAGGTCACAGCCTTTGTCATAAACAATGTTTTCCTCCGGAATAATAGAGGCAATGCCTTCATAAATACTTACCGTTTCTATGGGCGTACCATTGTAATTCCCCCAAAGCATTTCCTTGTCTTTGGCGTTTGGCCCTATCACACCTATCTTCCCTATATTTTTCTGAAGCGGAAGTATATTGTTCTCATTCTGAAGCAGAGTCATGGATTGCCTGGCCGATTCCAGGGCAAGATCCTTATGTTTTTTGCTGGTGATGACCGATAACGGGATTTGTGCCCATTTCACCTCGGAAGGATCGTCCATCTCACCCAGCGAGAAACGTTCAGCAAGAACCCGCTGGACATGCTCGTCGATTTCGGCTTCGGTGATCAGTCCCTGCTCAACTGCTTCCGGAAGTTTTGAATAGGCATAATTGGCCCAGACACATTCCACATCGGTTCCGGCAAGAACCGCTTTGGCTGCAGCATGTTTTTCATCTGAGGATACATTATGGGTTGTATAGAAATCGGTTATAGCCCCGCAATCTGAAACCACAACCCCATCAAAGCCCCAGTCATCCCTTAGAATACGTTTGAGAAGTTGGGTGCTTCCACAGCAGGGCTCATCTTCGAACCTCTGGTAAGCGCACATTACCTGCCTCACATTAGCATCCTGAACCAGTGATTTAAAAGCCGGCAAATAAGTTTCCCAAAGATCCCGCTGGTCAACAGCAGTAACATTCAATTCATGCCTGCTCCACTCCGGGCCGGAGTGTACCGCGTAATGCTTGGCACAGGCCAGTAACTTTTTATACTTGGCATCTTCCGGGCCTTGGAGACCTTTAACAACGGCAACGCCCATTCGGGACATCAGGTAAGGATCTTCTCCATAGGTTTCCTGCCCTCGGCCCCACCGGGGATCCCTGAAAATATTGATATTAGGTGTCCATACCGAAAGACTTAAAAAACGCTTATTTCCTAGCCCCTGGCGGAGGGCATGGTGGTATTTCGCCCTTGCTTCATCTGAAACCGCAGAAAAGACCTCATGAACAAGTTCATCGTTAAAGGAAGCGGCCATCCCAATAGGTTCGGGAAAAACGGTCACACTATCATTATTAGCATATCCATGAAGCGCCTCGCTCCACCAGTTGAATTCATTGATCCCCAGCCTTGGAACGGGTTGGGAAACATCAAGCATCAGGGATGCTTTCTCTTCCAGAGTAAGTCTTCCAACCAGATCTTTGGCACGTTCTTCCGGGCTCAAATCTGAATTCTGATAAGGCAGTTCCTGAGCAGATCCATTAATTGCCAGCAGTAAAAAGGCCATCAGGCTTAAATATTTAGAAATCTTCTTACTCATTTCTAACAGGTTTAATCAGGTATTCCTCACCTGGTTCGGTAGCTAAATCGTATTCGTAAATTTTTTTTAATTGAGGTTTTTCAATGTTAGCTTCTGAAGATATAATTGGCTCCTGGGTTTTGGGAACTTTGAATAACGGATTTGAATTAGAACCTTCGGCTTCTTTCAGTCCTTTTCCTGTAAGCGGATAATAGGATCGTATCCTGCAATTACCTCCAATTTCCGAAGCTATTTTAATTTGTTCAGGCCTGTTGTTTTTCCAAGAAATATCCACTTCAAAACCGCCTCGCGCCTTCAGGCCTCGTATTTCACCTTCGCTCCATTCATCTGGCAAAGCAGGCAGAATATGTACGGCGCCGTCATGACTTTGCATAAGCATTTCGGCGATCCCGGCGGTGCAACCAAAATTCCCATCGATCTGGAAAGGAGGATGAGCATCGAATAGATTGGGATAGGTGCCACCAATCTGGTTTCCATCGGCCTGTATACTGGGGCTTAACTGGTCTTTGATCAGTTTAAAGGCATGATTACCATCAAGAAAGCGAGCCCAAAGATTTACCTTCCAGCCCATGGACCAGCCTGTTGATTCATCTCCTCGCGCAAGCAGAGAATTTTTTGCAGCACTGAATAATTCGGGAGTGCGATATGGAGAAATCAGATTAGAAGGATATAAGCCATAGAGGTGGGAAACATGGCGGTGATTATCGTCCTGCCGGTCCCAGTCCTTCATCCACTCCTGAAGTTGACCCCATTTGCCAATTTGCATAGGCACCAGTCTTGGAATGATTTGCTGCAGACTATCGGCAAGTTCCCGGTCTTCATTCAGAATCGCAGAAGCTTCAATCACATTGCTCAAAACATCGTGTACCAATTGATTGCCCATGGTGGTTCCCGCAGCCAGGCTGGTCCCGTAAGGATGTGCATTTTCGGGAGAATTTGATGGATTCACCACCAGCCAGTCGTTACTCGGCTCCTTTTCAAGTACATCTTTATAAAATAGACCGGCTCCTTTCAAAACAGGATAAACCTCCCGTAGAAAATCTTTATCGCCGGTGTACAGGTAATGTTGCCAGAGATGCTGACTCAGCCAGGCTCCGCCATGTGGCCATAGCCCGTAAAAAGGCGGATCCACGACTCCGGAGATCCTCCAGATATCGGTATTGTGATGGATGTTCCAGCCACGGGCATGATACATTTTTTGAGCCGACTCCTTCCCGGTTTCCGAAATATCCCTGATCAGGCTGAAAAGTGGTTCATGCATCTCTGAAAGATTTGTAACCTCAGCCGGCCAGTAATTCATTTCGGTATTGATATTAACCGTGTACTTGCTGTCCCATGGCGCGGTAAGTTCTTTATTCCAGATCCCCTGAAGGTTTGCCGGCTGGGTACCAGGCATCGAACTGGAAATGAGTAAATATCTGCCAAACTGGAAATACAGCGATACCAGTTGCGGATCATTTCCGGTTTTAAAATTTTTAAGCCGAACATCTGTGGTTTGATGAGCTGCTTCGGTAGTCCCCAGATCCAGGTGAACCCGGTTAAAGTACTCCTGGTAAGTTTTTATGTGTGCATTCAGAATTTCTTCAAACTCCTTTTCGTAAGCAGTATTAAGTAGTCTGGTTGCTTTTTCTTCAGCATCAATGCTTAGATCCTTATAATTCTTAAAATTGGAAGCGATAGAAACAAAAATAAGCGCACGGTTAGCATTGTTAACCCGAATTCCATCAGAGTTAGATTGAATTTGACCACCTTCAATTTTCGGCTTCGCGATAGCCAAAAATTTCACTTTCCCGGTCTTATTTTCCTGGTCGCCTGAAGTACCCGAAAGCCATACCGAGTTTTGCTCTATCTTTACTTCAGACTTTTTTTGGGGACTCTCCAGCCCCATTTCAAAAGAAATGCTGTTGGGCTTATCGGCGGTAAGTTCGATGACGATCACCTCATCATCAAAAGAGGAAATAATCCTGCGTTTGTAATTGGTCCCATTAGCCGTGTAACTAACGGAGCTAACAGCTTCGTTAAGATCCAGTTCCCGGTGATAATTTTCAATAGCTTCGGAATGAGGAAAATCAAGCTTTAAATTGCCAACGGGTTGATAGCTCATCCCGCTGTTGTTGTCCTCTTTAGACAGATAGGTTTCGGCCAGCTGCTGGGCTTCCTGGTAGTTCTCATTAAAAATGGCCGTACGAATTTCTTCTAGTCGTTCCTTGCTAAGCGAGACCACATTATTACCCGGTTCCCCGGCCCAAACCGTTTCTTCATTTAACTGAAGGATCTCCTGGTTGGTTTTACCAAAAATCATGGCTCCAAGTCTACCGTTGCCCACAGGAAGTGCTTCCTCCCAGATTTCGGCAGGTTCATCATACCATAATTTCACAGGTTTTTCCTGAAAAGCGAAAGACAGTGCAGACGTTTTCAGAAATAGGATCGGAATAATAATATGAAGCAGGTTTTTCAATAGCTTATCTTAAAATGTTAGAGCGTAATTCAATTATTTGATCAGTCATAAAAAAAGCCCTGTTACCTAAAATCAGGATTGATTCGAAAGTTTCGTTATTGCTTTTTTCGCTTCATTACGTTGCGAACTGCATTAATAATAGCATCAGAATTCAACCCATATTTCTCCATCAATTGCTCTGGTGTTCCGCTTTCCCCAAAAGTATCCTGGGTGGCCACGAATTCCTGAGGAGCGGGATGATTCAGCGCCAGTGTTCGCGCCACGCTTTCACCAAGACCTCCCAGGAAGTTATGCTCCTCGGCAGTAACCACGCAGCCTGTTTTCTTTACAGAATTCAGAATCGCTTCCTCATCAAGAGGTTTAATGGTGTGAATGTTTATCACTTCGGCACTGATGCCTTTTTCGTTCAATTCCACAGCTGCCTCGATGGCTTCCCAAACCAAATGACCGGTGGCGATAATGGTAACATCGGTACCCTCATAAAGTTTTACTGCCTTACCAATTTGGAATTCCTGGTCTTCAGGAGTAAAATTTGCCACTTTTGGTCTTCCGAATCTAAGATAAACAGGTCCGTCATGATCTGCTATGGCTAGCGTCGCCGCTTTGGTCTGATTATAATCGCAGGTACAGATCACCGTCATCCCCGGCAGCATTTTCATCAACCCGATATCTTCCAGTATCTGGTGAGTAGCCCCGTCTTCTCCAAGGGTAACTCCCGAATGCGAAGCGCAAATCTTCACATTTTTGCCTGAATAGGCTATGCTTTGACGTATCTGATCATAAACCCTTCCGGTAGCAAAATTGGCAAATGTCCCCGCGAACGGAATCTTCCCGCCAATGGTAAGACCTGCTGCCATACCCATCATATTGGCTTCGGCGATCCCTACCTGGAAGAATCTATCCGGGTTCTCATCGATAAAATCCTGCATTTTCAAGGAACCTACAAGGTCAGCACAAAGTGCAACGACATTTGGGTTTTTTCGGCCCAGTTCGGTTAAACCATCACCAAAGCCTGAACGTGTATCTTTATTTCCTGAGTCTGTATATTTCTTCATCACTAAATTTTAATAATCCCCTAAAGTTTCCGGGTTTTGAGAAAGTGCTTTTTCGAGTTGTTCATCGTTAGGGGCTTTTCCATGCCATGCATGGGTATGCATCATAAAATCCACGCCATGTCCCATCACTGTATGCATTAAAATACAAACTGGCTTCCCTTTTCCAGTTCTCGATTTGGCCTCCTTCAGCCCATCTATAACCTGCTGAAGATCGTTTCCGTCTTTTATCTCCAAAACATCCCAGCCAAATGCCTCGAATTTAGCCTGAAGGTTTCCCATGGGTAACACCTGGTCTGTACTACCATCGATCTGCTGACCGTTAAGGTCTATAGTAGAAATTATATTGTCAATTTTATTTCCAGCGGCATACATGATCGCCTCCCAGTTCTGGCCTTCCTGTAATTCCCCGTCACCATGCAGAGAATAAACAAGATGGGAATCCTTATTCAGTTTCTTAGCCTGCGCTGCTCCCAGAGCGACGCTCATCCCCTGCCCAAGTGAGCCGGAGGCTATTCTAACTCCAGGCAGGCCTTCATGGGTAGTTGGATGCCCCTGTAACCTGGAATCGATTAGCCTGAACGTATTCAATTCCTCTATCGGGAAATAACCCGAACGGGCAAGCACACTATAAAATACCGGTGAAATATGTCCGTTGGAAAGAAAGAACAGATCTTCACCAATCCCGTCCATATTGAAATTGTTGTCGTGTTCCATGATCTCCTGGTAGAGCACGGTAAAAAACTCGGTACATCCTAAAGAACCTCCCGGGTGACCCGAGTTCACCTTATGAACCATTCTTACGATATCCCTTCTTACCTGGCTGGTAAAATCCTTCATTTCCTGTATTTCCATAGCTTACAGATTAAAAGATTTTGCATCCTGAAGGAATTTCTCCAGGCCGATATCGGTTAAAGGATGTTTCAGAAGTCCGTCGATAGAAGATAACGGACCGGTCATCACATCGGCTCCCAGCTTGGCACAATTCACGACGTGCATGGTGTGCCTTATCGATGCGGCAAGGATCTCTGTCTCAAATCCGTAGTTATCATAAATAAGCCTGATATCTTCTATTAATTGAAGACCATCTGTTGAAATATCATCTAGCCTTCCTAAAAACGGAGAAACATAGGTTGCACCCGCCTTTGCAGCCAGCAACGCCTGGCCTGCTGAAAACACCAGCGTACAGTTGGTCTTTATTCCTTTATCACTGAAATATTTCAGTGCCTTAACTCCCTCTTTGATCATAGGGACCTTTACAATGATCTGCTTATGCAATTTCGCCAGTTCCTCTCCTTCCTTTACAATTCCGTCAAAGTCGGTAGCGACCACTTCAGCAGAAACGTCACCATCCACGATCTCGCAGATCTTTTTATAATGATTCAATATATTCTCTTTTCCGGTGATCCCTTCCTTAGCCATAAGGGAGGGATTAGTGGTCACACCATCCAGGACACCGAGTTCCTGTGCTTCATTAATCTGGTCAAGATTTGCTGTATCTATAAAAAATTTCATAATTCAGGTTTTATTCTCCGTTAAAAAATATCATTACTCCAGCCACGATGATCAGGATCACGATAGAAACCGCGATATCCTTCCAGTTGTAGCTTACTTTATTGTTTCGTTTTTCTTCTTCACTTATGGTCTGGTAGGTCATATTCTCAATTTTCTCTCTTGATGGCGCTTTAGAAAGCAAGCTTACCACCACGATCAGGAGAACACAGAACAGGAAGAACCACGAGGCAAAACTCAGAAAGTTCATATTCCCGAAATGGAACAGGAAGCTGTTTGGGTCCAGGGAATCCTTTATTAATTCCATAACGATTCGGAAGGCTGCCACAACCAAACCGGTTACCAGTGTCACAAAAGCTCCTTTCGCGTTGATCCGTTTTGAGAAAATACCCAGCAGGAAAACGGCGGTAATTGGAGGTGCGATATAAGACTGCACACTTTGCAGGTATTCATACAGCACACCAGAAATATTCGCCATGATCGGGATCCAGATAATACCAATGATCACGATGATCACCGTTGCGATCTGTCCTGTTCTTACCAGTTTTTTCTCCGGTGTATTCGGTCTCAGTTTTTTGTAAATATCAACCGTAAATAAGGTTGAACATGAATTGAACACCGAAGCCAGGGAACTCATTAGCGCAGCCAGTAATCCTGCTGCAACAAGTCCTCGAAGTCCCGAAGGAAGCAAGTTACTCATCAATACCGGGAAAGCTTCATCTGGGCTGTCCCAGTGTAGTTCTCCCCTCATTTTAAGGGTAAGTGCGATTATACCAGGAACCAGGAACAGGAATACAGGAAGTAATTTCAGCAATGCACCGAAAATGGTTCCCCTACGACCTTCCTTGATATTTCTGGCGGTCAATGCTCTTTGTACGATATACTGGTCGGTACACCAGTACCAGATACCGGTAATCGTACTCGCGATCAGCAATGGCGCCCATGGGAAATTAGGATCGCTCATCGGTCTCCACATATCCAGGTATTCAGGTCCTACCGTATCGGCCATGCTTTCCCAGCCTCCAACTTTATCAAGACCAATAAAGGTCAATGCTGCGGCACCCA
Source organism: Christiangramia oceanisediminis (assembly GCF_022570735.2). GTDB lineage: Bacteria > Bacteroidota > Bacteroidia > Flavobacteriales > Flavobacteriaceae > Christiangramia > Christiangramia oceanisediminis. The sequence continues at coordinate 969,572 of NZ_JANCNS010000001.1, forward strand.
AAACAAGAATGATCGCCTGGAGGGTTTCAGTATAAACTACGGCTCGCATCCCGCCTAAAACGGTGTATAGTCCTGTAAGAATAACGGTTCCCAAAGCACCGGTCCAGAAATCGATACCCAGTAAGGCTGCAACAACGATTCCCCCGGCATAAATGGTCACCGAAATTTTCGTTAATACATAAGCCGCAATCGAGAAAATAGAAAGTACCCACCTGGATCTCGCATCGAAACGCTTTTCAAGGAACTCAGGCATGGTGAATACACCGCTACGGGCATAAAACGGAAGGAATACCCAACCTAAGATCAATACCACCCATGCCTGGATCTCATAAATAAGCATGGGAAGCTTATCTCCCGCTCCCGCTCCGGCAAGTCCCACCACGTGTTCAGAACCTATATTGGAGGCAAAGATCGAAGCACCTACAACGAACCAACCAACATTTCTACCGGCCAGGAAATAATCTTCAGTATTGGAATTCTTTTTTCTGATCACCCAGATGGCAATCCCTATCAGGATAGCGAAGTAGATCGATATGGCGATCCAGTCTAAAGCATCTAATGTTTGCATATTATTTTACTGAAAATTTATAGGTTGTTTGTGAGGTGTAGGTTTCACCCGGCTCCAATACCGTGGAAGGAAATGCTTCCTGGTTAGGGGAATCCGGGTAATGCTGGGTTTCCATACAGAATCCTGTGCGTTTTCCGTAGCTTCCGCCTCCTTTTGCCGGCAGGGTTCCATCCAGGAAATTCCCGGTATAGAATTGCATGGCAGGCTCATTGGTCATCACTTCCATATACCTACCGCTTTCAGGATCATAGGCCGAAGCCGCGAAGCGCATTCCGCTATCCTGTTCATTCAACACCCAGCAGTGGTCAAATCCTGGCCCTCTTTTTAATTGCTCATTGGATTCTTCCAGTTTCATACCTTCAGAAACCGGAGTAGGCTCGGTAAAATCGAAAGGAGTTCCTTCCACAGATCTCAGCTCCCCGGTTGGGATAAGGGTTTTATCCACCGGCAAATATTGATCGGCATTAATTTCAACAACATGGTCCAGAATGGTTTTGCTGAAATCACCGGTTAAATTGAAATACGAATGCTGGGTAAGGTTGACAACCGTCTTTTTATCGGTAGTCGCTTCATACTCAATTTGCAGTTCGTTATCTGAAGTCAGTGTATAGGTCACCGTGGTTTCCAGGTTACCAGGGAATCCGCCTTCTCCATCCTTGCTGGTATAAGTAAACTTCAGGCTTGCTGAATCTTCTGAAGTGCCTGGTTCCACATCCCATACAACCTTGTCAAATCCTTTTTCACCACCATGCAGACTATTAGGACCATCATTTTTTTCCAGCTGGTATTCCTCACCATCCAGGGAAAATTTTGCATCAGCAATTCGGTTTCCGTATCGGCCTATGATAGCTCCGAAATACGGACTCCCATTCTCATAATCCTGGATGTTGTCAAAACCAAGTACTACATCCTCATACTTTCCGTCCTTATTTGGCACCTTAAGATGGGTAATGATCCCACCGTAACTTATAACGCTCATTTCGAGGCCTGCCTCATTAGAAATGGTGTATTGTTCCACCGCTTCGCCTGCCGCGGTTTTTCCGAAATCGTTCTTAATGATCTTCATTGTATTTTCACTGTTTTTTTCCTGGTTTTCTGATACATTTTCAGATTCATTATTTTTCTGTGCGTCCTTGCATTGAACAAATACCAACGCCAGGGCTAGAAGTAGTAAGCGGAAAGGTTTAAAATGATTTTTCATGGTTAGATTATTTGCGGTTTACATTCCGTGCTGGAACAAGTGATAATAGGCTTCGTTGGCATTCAGGGTATCTTTGAAGGTCCTTACTTTGGTGTCCTTATCGATAACAAGCAATTCTATCCCGGCGATATCTGCGAAATCTTCAAGGAATTCTGTGGTCAGAGCCTGGGTATAAACCGTATGATGTGCTCCTCCGGCAAGGATCCAGGCTGTTACCGCCGTGTCCATATCTGGTTTTGGATCCCACAAGACACGGGCTACTGGCAAATTGGGAAGATCTGCTTCCGGTTCAACCGCTTCCACTTCGTTCACTATAAGCCTGAAACGCGTACCCATATCCACCAGTGAAGCATTTAAAGCGGCGCCCTTTGGAGAGTTGAACACCAGTCTAACCGGGTCTTCTTTTCCTCCAATCCCAAGTGGATGCACTTCACACGAAGGCTTGGCATCAGCAATAGACGGACAAATTTCCAGCATATGTGATCCCAGAACATAGTCCTTATTTTCGGTAAAGTGGTTGGTATAATCTTCCATAAAGGAGGTTCCGCCTTCAAAACCCTGCGCCATAACCTTCATAGCTCTTAATAAAGCAGCCGTTTTCCAGTCCCCTTCAGCACCAAAACCATATCCGTCGGCCATCAACCTTTGCACGGCAAGACCTGGCAGTTGCTTAAGGTCTCCAAGATTTTCGAAGGTATCAGTAAAGGCCTTAAAGCCACCTTCTTCCAGGAAAGCACGCAATCCAAGTTCGATCTTTGCGGCATCAACTAAAGATTGTCTTTTATCGCCACCTTCCTTCAGTGAATCGGTGAGATTATAATCTTTTTCATATTCTTTCAATAGAGAATTCAGGTCTTTATCTGAAACCTGTTCGATATGCTTCACTACATCTGACGAATCATAGCCATTCACCTCTACGCCGAATTTGATCTGGGCGGCTACCTTATCACCTTCGGTAACGGCTACCTGGCGCATATTATCACCAATTCGGGCAACTTTTAGATTCTGAAGTTCGTTCCACCCAAGGGCAACTCGCTGCCAGTTCCCGATCTTGGTTTGAGTCGCTTCAGTTTTCCAATGACCCACGATCACCTTACGCTTTTTCCGCATTCTGGACATGATAAACCCGAATTCACGGTCACCATGAGCCGACTGGTTCAGGTTCATAAAGTCCATATCGATCTTGCTCCATGGAATTTCAGCATTGAACTGTGTATGCAAATGGCAGATCGGTTTTTTCAACAGGCTTAGGCCGTTGATCCACATTTTAGCAGGTGAAAAAGTATGCATCCAGGTGATCACCCCAATACAGGCGGTACTGTTATTGGCGTCAAGCATCACTTTGGTGATCTCATCTGAAGATTTCACCGTATCCTTGTGAACCAGTTTTATGGGCACCAGGCTGGAATCATTAAGACCGCTAACAATTTCCTTAGAGTTGGCCGCTACCTGTTTTAGTGTTTCGTCTCCGTAAAGGTGCTGGCTACCGGTTACAAACCAGATTTCTTTTGCTTCTATATTATTCATTATTTTTTGTATAGGTTAAAACCTCACAGGTTTCAAAAACCTGTGAGGTCTAGTAATATTAACTGTTATTTCTGACCGTAATAGGCATCCTTTCCATGCTTGCGCTCGTAATGTTTTTTTATTAAAGAATCCTTTAATCTCGGTGCATTAGGATTTATCTGAAGGGTCAGGTACGCCATTTCGGCAACTGCTTCCAGTACTTTACTATGATATACTGCCTTGGCAGCGTTCTTTCCCCACGTAAAGGGTCCGTGATTTCCAATCAGGACCATAGGTACCTCTTCATAGGAAATGTTCTTTTCCTTGAAACAATCAAGGATCTGGATACCGGTATTATGCTCATAATTGCCCTCTATCAGGTCATCTCTCATAGGAGGCGCACACGGAATATCTTCAGTTAGATGATCGGCATGCGTGGTACCGAAAATTGGAATATCTTTCTGACTTTGAGCCCAGGCAACCGAGTAGGTTGCATGTGTATGTGCGATCCCGCCGATGTTCTTCCAGTTCTTGTATAAATAGGCGTGTGTTTTGGTATCTGAAGACGGCCGCATTTCCCCTTCAATCACATTATTATCAAAATCGAGAATTACGATATCTTCAGGTTTTAGATCCTCGTAAGGCACACCACTTGGTTTGATAGCAAATACATCTTTTTCACGGTCTGCCGCGCTTACATTTCCGAAAGTATAGATTACAAGGCCGAGCTCATTCAACTGCATGTTGGCCTCGTAACATTCCTGTTTTAAATCTTTATACGCGCTCATTCTTTTTCATTTTATTGCTGATAGAATTCTCCACGAATGCAGCAAGTTCCTTGTATTCCTGCATGTGTTCTTTTATCTCTTCCACTTTTTCAGGCTGCGGATGGTATTCGGCTTCAAAGCGACTGCCCAGTTTCTTACTGGCTTCAATGACGTTGGGATAAAGACCTGCGGCTACCGAAGCGTAGATGGCAGCTCCCAGTGCCGGAGCTTCATCTGAGGAAGCTACCTTAATTGGCATATTCAAGGTATTTGCCAGGGTTTGCATGATGTAGGCCGACTTACGGGCTACTCCGCCAATCCCAATTACCGTATCTATCTTAACGCCTTCTTCCTGAAAACGTTCCACGATCATTTTTGATCCGAAACAGATCGAATTGATCAAAGCCTTAAAAATATGAGGAGCCTTGGAACCAAGAGATAGATTGGTAAAAGCACTTTTTAATTCCTGGTTCGCATCGGGAGTTCTTCGCCCGTTGATCCAGTCCAAAGCAATCGGAATACTTTCTGAAAATTCCAGCTCTTCAGCCTGGGCAGAAAGTTTAGGTATAAAATCCTTTCCAATTTCTTCTTTCAATCTTGCTTTCTGGTCTTCTGAAAGCACTTCAGAATTATATACAAGGTTATCCAATGGCCAGCTTAAAACATCCCTGAACCAGGCCAGCACATCTCCAAATGCCGACTGCCCTGCTTCCAGACCTATCATTCCTGGGACAACCGAACCATCAACCTGTCCGCAAATTCCTTTAACCGTGTTATCACCAATTTCATCATATTTTGAGACCATGATATCACAGGTGGAAGTTCCCATAACCCTTACCAGGGCGTTTTCATCTATCTGGGCACCAATGGCTCCGGCGTGGGCATCAAAGGTTCCAACGGCAATCACACAATCTGTGGAAAGTCCTAATTTAGTAGCCCATTCTTCACTCAGGTTACCGGCAACCTCATCTGAGGTATAGGTCTTATCGTACAGTTTATCTCTTAATTGGGCCAGATAAGGATGCAGTTTTTCAAGAAAATCTTCGGAAGGCAATCCGCCCCAGCTCTTGTGCCACATGGCCTTATGCCCTGCTGCACAACGGCTTCTTTTAAAACTTTCAAGGTCATTGCCTCCAATCAGGATATAGGTCATCAAATCGCAATGTTCCATCCATGACCAGGCGGCGTTCTTTACCTCTTCATCTTCACGAGCGATATGCAGAATTTTAGCCCAGAACCATTCGGAAGAATAGATCCCTCCTTCATATTTCGTATAATCTTCACCACCCCAGCTACGCGCCAGTTCGTTGATCTCGTTCGCCTCATTGATTGAAGTATGATCCTTCCACAACACCATCATGGCATTGGGGTTTTCTTCAAATCCTGGCTCCAAAGCAAGGGCTTTTCCTTCCTTAGTTACAGGAACCGGTGAAGAACCGGTGGTGTCTATACAAATTCCTTTTACATCCGAGCCATCTATACCGGTCTTCTGAAGCACTGCCTTTATGGTATTCTCCAAACCTTCAATATGATCCAGGGGATGCTGACGAAATCGATTGCGGGCCGGATCACAGAAAAGGTTTTGCTTCCATCGTTGATACCAGTGAACTGCAGAGGCCGATTCTTTACCGGTTTCTGCGTTAACCAGTACAGCTCTTACTGAGTCTGTTCCATAATCCAAACCGATTACATATTTATTCATCTAAATTTCTTTACTCTTTAAAGATATTATTTTCATTTTCAAGAGGTAAGCTCTTTTTAAAATTTGCTTACCAATCCTGTAATTTTAGTCTTCTTTTTTCAATAACCTGATTTCATATATGCCGGGAGTGCGCGAACCCTCCACCGCCTCAAAGCGTATTCTTCTTTCGGCTTTGTTATTTGCAAGCACCTCATCAGGAATAGAATATTCCTTACTGAAAAATCTATCGCCTTCCTCTCCCTCGAGCTGCTCTTCGGTTATTAGAATATCATCGATTAGGATTCTAAAATTCCTGTTTTTATCATTTCCATGATACGTAAGCCGAATTTTCCCTGCCTCATTTTTGTCGTCGCGTAACACATAGCTGAAATATCCTTCTGCATCCCTCCAGTGTCTATCATTATGAATCCCAGTGTCGGAATTTTTAAATTCTATTAAATGTTCTGCTTCCGGTTGCTGTTCACCGGGAGTTACTTTATCGATAGTATTAGCTTCAAGCTTTTCTATTTCCAGCTCCTGCTGTTTTCGCTGTTTCTCGATCTCGGCCAGACTTTCCGGAGTTTCTACGGGAAGATAGATCACATATCTGGAATCATGAATTTGATAAAAGGGGACAAATTCGATCGATTCATAAGATGAAGGATACATAATAGAGGAGGCTGAAAACTTTAATTCTGAAGATGCTTCCTTTTTAATATTATCGGTTAATCGTTCCGGTTGATCAGAAAGAAAAACCGGCATTTCTGAAAACGGAAGCTTTTTGCCATGAGCAATATGGGCATTTCTGCCTGAATCGGCATACAATCCTTCAAGATCCTCATCGCTGGTCTTGGCTCCTAAAACATAAGGCCCATACGTCAAAGCCTGATAATTTGAGTTATCAGGTAATTTTTCAGCCTTCAGATGCATAGGTAGTTTCATGACTACCTCATCTCCATTCTCCCAGGTTCGATCAACCGAAACATAACTGCCGGGCTCGCTGGTCACTTCCATCGCTTTTCCGTTGACCCTAATTTCCAATTCTCCCTCTTTAACCCAGGAAGGATACCGGAGCAAAAGGTTCAAATTCTGAGAGCTTGCTGTTTCAAATTTTAATCTCGTTGATTCCTCAGCTTCAAGATCGCTTTCCTGAATCACTTTTAGACCTCTCTCCTCCCAATCCAAAACCGAAGGAATAAAAAGATTGACGATCAAAGAGTCTTCAGAATGCGCATAAATGAATTTATTGTATTTGCCATGATTTTCTATACCTGAACCCACGCAACACCACATACTGGTTTCGGGCTGCGAATAGACCCGATAATGTCCCGGCCGCATTGGAGTAAAATAAACGAATCCGCCTGTCTCGGGATGCTGGGTGGAGAGAATATGGTTATACAGCGCCCGCTCATAAAAATCTATATATTTTTCATTCGGATCTACTTCAAAAAGCTTTTCACTTAGGCGAAGCATATTATAGGTATTGCAGGTTTCAGGGCCCTGTTCACTATTCATCATGGAAGAAAAGTCGTTTACAGGATTGAAATGCTCTCTAACGCTATTTCCTCCTATTGCCACGCTTCTTTCGTTGACCACGTTATCCCAGAAAAATTCAGCAGCTTTATGATACTCTGAATTCTGATCCAGCTGGGCAATGCTTTCAAAGCCAATCACTTTTGGAATTTGCGTATTAGCATGCATTCCGGTTAGAATATCTTTATTTGACTGAAGCGGGTTCAGAAGTTTTTTATGGGAGAATCTATAGGCCAGTTCCAGGTATTTTTCTTCTCCTGTAATTGATGCAACATCGGCGAAAGTTTCATTTAATCCTCCATGTTCCGAGATCAGCAATTCCTGTATTTGTTCATCGCTCAGATCTTCAGTTAGACCAATCATCCAGTCGGTAAAGTCAACCAGCATTTTCCTGGCCTTTTCAATACCTGCTACCTGGTAGGCATCCCTTAAGCCTGCATATACTTTATGAATGTTATACAACGGAACCCAGCGATCATTCAATCCAAAATTGTGAGCCTGTATATTCCCATTTTCAATCTCTTTCCAGATCTCCTTCCCATCTGGTACGCCACCTAGATATCCGTTACCGTTTGCCTGCTGAGCCTTTTCCAATTCATCAAGCATATAAGTAAGCCGTTGAAAGGCTTCTTCACTTCCCGTTGAAGCATACATCTGCGCCAGCGCGGTTAGGTAATGGCCGCCTATATGTCCATCCAGCCCCATACTTTCCCAGTTCGGATAATTCTCAGCTTTTGGTTGAAGGCCGGCCGCCTGGAGGTAGGGAGACAGCAGCCTATCTGGATCCAGATCAAGGATATAATCAAGATCTGTTAACATCGCCTGCCTGAAAGGACTGTCTGTAAGCCGAACATCTTTTAAATGAAATGTCCTAACTTTAGCAGACTGCCCAAAGGTGGAAACACCTGAGAGAACCAAGCAAGATAATATGATGAGAATTTTAGGCATATTAGATCACAGGGTTTATTCAGCCTCAAAGACAATTACAGAAAAGGGAGGAATTTCCAGTTCAAGGTTATCGTTGCGATTTTTAAATTTAGTGAATGCTTGCGGAAGTATTTTCTCCGGATTTTCAAATGTATTGTGATCCTGAAGATTATCAGAAGTCAGTATTTCAGCAGAAAGCTTTTTCAGATCAAGGCCGGACAGATCGATCTTAACGGTATTACTTTTCTTAGCATCGATATTTGTCAGGGAAATATGCACTTTCCCGTCTTCTGCTCGGGAAGCCGAAACAGATATTGCCGGCAAGGATTTACCGTTGAAGGAATAATCAGGGCTATTAAATTCAACCGGAATTAATTCGGCATCCTGATGTACCTTATACATTTTTAATACATAATAGGTTGGCGTAAGGATCATTTTCGAACCCTTTGTTAAGGCAACCGCCTGCAACACATTTACCGTTTGTGCAAGGTTGGCCATTTTCACCCTTCTGCTATGATTATTAAAAATATTAAGGGTTGCACCTGCGATCATCGCGTCCCGCATGGTATTTTGCTGATAAAGGAAACCTGGATTCGTACCTTCTTCCACATCATACCAGCCGCCCCATTCATCCACGATAAGACCAACCTCGTTTTCCGGATCATATTTATCCATGATCTCTGAATGTTTGGTGATATACTCGTCCATTTTCAATGCTTCGGTCATGGTAGAGAAATAATGATCCTCTGTAAAACCTGTAGCCGGCCCCTTGTTCTCCCAGTCGATCACCGAATAGGAATGCAATGCCACACCTTCCATTAAACTTTTAGGAATCTCGCTCATCAACACTTCCATCCAGTGGTAATCTCCGCCACTTGGACCTGAAGCGATCCTGTACAGGTCATTTTCATTAGACCAGGAAGTCATGAATGTTGCATATTGTTTGTAAACATCAGCATAATACTCAGCATCCATATTTCCGCCACAACCCCATGGCTCGTTACCAACTCCCCAAAACTTCACATCCCAGGGCTCTTCCCGTCCATTCTCCTTTCTAAGTTTAGCCATGGGACTGCCTTCGGCATGATTTACATACTGAAGCCAGTCTGTAAACTCCTGTACAGTTCCACTACCCACATTTCCTGCGAGGTAAGGTTCGCAATCCAATTCCTCACAAAGGTTCAGGAAATTATGAGTTCCAAAGCTATTATCCTCGGTAACTCCACCCCACCATTGATTTACAATGGTTGGCCTGTCTTCTTTTGGCCCTATTCCATCTTTCCAGTGATAGGTATCTGCAAAACAGCCGCCAGGCCAGCGAAGATTAGGTATATCGATATCCTTCAAAGCCTGAATGATATCATTTCGAACCCCATCGGTATTCGGAATTTTACTGGTATCTCCTACATACAAACCATCGTATATAGACCTCCCTAAATGTTCAGCGAAGTGACCATAAATGTGTTTACTTATGGTTTGTGGCTGATCGGCCGGTTTGAGTTTAATTTCAGTTTGAGCTTGAACACTCAGGAACGATACCCCCAGAAAAAAGAACACATGAACTAATAGAATTTTTTTTACCATCATATTTTAAATTAATTCCTGAAAAGAAGAATTTAAGTGTTAACTTTACACTTCAAATTAATTAAAGTATTTTCAAAAAAACAAATATATTTTTACGTTTTATTAACTTTCGCCTTCCAAATAATTTGATTAACCTATTATTTATACTAATATTTAAAAATTATTTAGATAGGTTTACTATTAAAAATTGAACAATGCTAGATGAATATTCAGCAAGCGACAAGGTTCTTCTTGCTTTAGACTGTATCATATTCGGTTTTGATAAGGAAGAATTAAAAATCCTATTGATCAAAAGGGATTTCGAACCGGAAAAAGGAAAATGGTCTCTTATTGGTGGTTTTCTAAAAAAAGAGGAAAACCTGGACGAAGCGGCAGACAGAATTCTTAATAAACTAACCGGGCTCAAAAATGTTTATTTAGAGCAATTACACAGTTATAGTAAAATAGACAGGGATCCTGTGGAAAGGACTATTTCTGTTGCCTATTATGCACTTATTAATATCGAAGAGCATAATGAAAAGCTTATTGACCAGTACGGTGCTAAATGGTTTAGCATCTCTGAAGCTCCAGGCCTTATCTTTGACCATGATATCATGGTGAAACACGCTATTAGCAGGTTGCGTTATAAGACTTCAAAAGAACCGGTAGGTTTTGAATTGCTCCCACCAAAATTCACTATGAAGCAGCTTCAAAAGCTCTATGAATCCATCTTATGTGAAAAGCTGGACAAAAGAAATTTTATCAACAAGATCAACGCGATGGATATACTGGTAAAACTGGATGAGAAAGATATGAGTTCATCTCGTAAAGGTTCATTTTTATATCAATTCGATCATGATAAGTACAAGCGAAAAAAAGCTGATGGATTTGATTTTAAAGTTTAAGGCATCATCGAATTTGCAGTTCTGCTCTGAAAAGGATTTTTCTTTTTCAAGTAATCCAGGGAAATAGGAATTCGCACTTCTTACAGTTCATAATCTGGCGAAAGCAGAAGTCGGCACGCAATCGATTGCGTATTTTCAAAAAGTTCGTATATTCATCCAGTTCGGCTTTAATACAGAAATAAGTCTATGCCCAATAATTCAAAGTTTCCTATTTAAAATGAAAAAAATAATTCTATTCTTACTTGTTTTCCCGTTTGTCTCCTACTCTCAAATTAGTGTGAGCAACCAAAAAACCGATGAAAATGAGTTCGCACTCGTTGATCGTAATTCGGTAGCCAGCATATTATACGATTCTGAAGATGAAAAACTGATTGATATATCGGCAAACTTTTTTGCTGATGATGTTCAAAAAGTAACCGGGAAAGGACCAGAACTAATCACATCTACATCAAATGTAAACGGAAATCTGGTCATTATAGGTTCTATTGGAAACAGCCGTTTTATAGATGATCTAATTGAAAAAGATAAGATCGACATAAGTGAAATTCGAGGCGACTGGGAGCGCTTTATTATTCAAACAGTTCAAAATCCCTATCCTGGGGTGGAACAGGCCCTGGTGATCGCTGGTAGCGACAAACGGGGTACGGCCTACGGTGTTTTCACGCTCTCAAAAGAAATAGGGGTTTCTCCCTGGTACTGGTGGGCCGATGCCCCCGTGCAAAAAAAGCAAAACCTTTTTGTTCAAAACAAATCCTATGTTGCTGAAGGACCTTCGGTTAAATACCGCGGAATATTCATCAATGACGAGGCACCGGCATTAACGAACTGGGCACGTGAAAATTACGGCGGATTCAATCATGAATTCTACGAGAAGGTTTTTGAGCTTATTCTTCGGAATAAAGGAAATTACCTGTGGCCAGCCATGTGGCGACCCACCGTATTTGCTACCGATGATCCTGAAAATCTGCGGCTGGCAGATGAATACGGCATCGTGATCTCAACCTCCCATCATGAGCCAATGATGCGCTATCATGAAGAATGGGATCGCTATGATGCAGGAGAATGGAATTATGAAACGAATGCCGAAAACTTGCAGAAATTCTGGCGTGGTGGAATTGAACGTATGGGTGATTACGAAAGTGTGGTAACAGTGGGGATGCGCGGTGATGGTGATGAAGCCATGGGCGAAGGAACTGCCGTGAATTTACTGAAAAGAATTATCGCAGATCAACGTACCATAATTGAAGATGTAACCGGTAAACCAGCTGAAGAAACTCCCCAGGTATGGGCCCTTTACAAGGAAGTACAGGATTACTATGACAAGGGGATGCGGGTAGATGATGACATCCTGATCCTTTTAGCCGATGATAACTGGGGTAATGTTCGAATCCTTCCGAAGAAGGAAGACCTGGACCATAAAGGCGGCTATGGAATGTATTACCATTTCGATTTTGTTGGCGGACCGGTTTCCTATCGATTCCTGAATGTAACCCAGATCGAAAAGGTATGGGAACAAATGAACCTCGCCTACGAATGGGGAGTGGAGGATCTATGGATCGTTAACGTAGGCGATATCAAACCTATGGAATTGCCTATTAGCTTTTTCCTTGATTTCGCCTGGAATGCTGAAATGAAAGCCCAGGATTTACCCGATTATTATAAAGATTGGGCCACGCAGCAATTCGGCGAGGATCATGCAGAAGAAATTGCAGGGATCCTTTCGGATTATACAAAATACAGTGCCCGTCGCACCCCTGAAATGCTGAAACCGGACACCTACAGCCTTGATAACTATCGCGAGGCGGAAAGAATACTTTCAGAATATGAGCAATTGCTGAAAAAAAGCAGAGCTATTTATAAAAAGCTCCCCGAAACTCACCAGGCAGCCTTCTACCAGCTGGTGCTATTTCCAATTGAAATGAGCAGCAACCTCAACCAAATGTATGTGGCAGCAGCTAAAAATAACAGGTATGCCATGCAGGATAGGGCTTCCACCAATATGTATGCAGAAAAGGTTAAGGAAAGATTCTTTAAGGACGCTGAACTTACCAAATATTACCACGACACACTGGCCAATGGCAAGTGGAACCATATGATGGCTCAAAATCATATAGGCTACACCAGCTGGAACGAACCGTCTGTAAACCGAATGCCTAAAATCACCTATATCCAGAATCAGGACAGGGCAGGGATTGGATACGTGCTGGAAAATGGCGAATCGTCCAGGTGGAATCCAGGTGGTTTGAACAGTAAGAAGTTTTCCCCGTTCGACCCGATAAATGACCAGGAATACTATATTGAAATCTTTAACCGCGGAAAGGAAAAATTGGATTATTCGCTAAACCCGAAAAATGATTGGATCCAGCTTTCCTCGAAAAGCGGAATGGTGGAATATGAGGAAAAGGTCTTTATTAGCATAGACTGGGATAGAGTTCCGAAGGATACAGAAAAAGGAGAACTCGTACTTTCAGGTGCAGGGCAGGAATTCAACATAGAAGTGCCGCTTAGGAAAGATGTTCCGGAAGCTTCAGGTTTTGTTGAGGACAATGGGGTTATTTCCATAGAAGCTGCCAATTTCACCAACAAAATAAATTCTGAAGATATCAGTTGGACGGTAGTGCCCAACATGGGCCGTACCAATTCGGCCGTGATCGTGGAACCGGCAAATGCAGAACGTCAAACACCCGGACCAAATACTCCTCATCTGGAATACGAATTCACAATTTTTGATGAAGGAGACCTGAAGATTGATACTTACCTATCTCCTACGCTGAATTTCAAGAAAAATGAAGGATTGAAATATGCCATAGCCATCGATGATGCGGAACCGCAAATTATCAATATACATGAAGGCGACATCAAACCAGACTGGGAATACCCGGAATGGTGGAACAAATCGGTTACAGATCATATTCGAATTAAGCCGTCTGAACACAAAAATATCAAAGCGGGAACGCATACCTTAAAGATCTGGATGGTAGATCCGGGAGTTGTTTTTCAAAAATTCGTGATTGATGCTGGTGGATTAAAGCCAAGCTACCTTGGGCCTCCGGAGAGCAAGAAGGTTGAATAACGATCAAAAAAACTAACAATCATGTTTCTGAAAAATCCTTACTGGCAGATAATCCTATTTCTGAGCTTTCCATTCTTGATGAAGGCCCAGGTTTCCCAGGCTTACCGGGATAGCATCAACAAACTCTCCTGGGAAGACCACCGGTTAATGCTTGACAAGCTTGATATCGATTCGCTGAGACCGGGTCCGTCTGGAGATCCTTCGGCTCCTAATGCAGCGAATTCTGACGAGGCCAAAGTGAAACCCTTAATTGATCTTCCAGATCCCCTCCAATTTGATAAGGGAGATACAGTAGCAAACAAGCCTGGCTGGGAAAAAAGAAGAAAGGAGATCATAGCGCATTTCAACAGGGAAATGTACGGGAAGGTTCCAGGAAATGTACCTGAGGTTAGCTGGAAGATAATTTCAGAAAAGGACTCGATCCTTGGAACCTTTCCGGTCACCATCCAAAAACTCAAAGGAATTGTAGACAATTCTTCGTATCCCGAAATTGAGGTGGCAATCGACCTAAGCCTGACCATCCCAAAAAATCAGGATAAGCCAGTTCCCGTTATCCTTAAATTTGACTGGATATGGCCAGGAATGCCACAGAAAAAAGAAGTAGAAGAGTGGAAGAAATTATTATTGAAGGAAAATTGGGGATTTGCCAGTCTGATTCCTACAAGTTACCAGGCAGATAATGGGGCTGGTTTGCGAAGGGGAATCATAGGCCTTACCAATAAAGGAGAACCAAGAGAACAACATGATTGGGGAAGCCTTAGAGCCTGGGCCTGGGGTGCTAGCGAGGTTCTAAATTATTTTGAGAACATACCGGAAGTGGATGCCTCCCGGGTCATCATTGAAGGATTATCTCGTTATGGCAAGGCAGCTATGGTGACTATGGCTTACGATGAGAGGTTTGCAGGTGGCTTTATAGGCTCTTCAGGTGCAGGCGGGGCCAAGATTCTCAGGAGAAATTTTGGAGAACAGGTAGAAAATCTTGCTTCGAGCGCTGAGTATCACTGGTTCTCACCGAGCTTTATAAAATATGCCGGCCCTTTAAGCGTAAACGACCTTTCGATTGATGGTCATCATTTAGTTGCGTTAGCTGCACCAAGACCTGTTTTTATCAGTACAGGCAACCCCGAGGTAGAAGGCAACTGGGTGGATGCCAGGGGCATGTTCCTGGCCGGAAAATATGCCAGTCCGGTTTATGAACTATTGGGATATAAAGGTCTGGTTGGAGGGGAGTATCCTGGAGTTGGTTCGTTTTTGAACGAGGGTCGGATTGCCTTCAGAGCACATGAGGGCGGGCATACAGTGGAACCAAACTGGCCTTATTTCATAGATTTCATTAAGCCTTTTTTAGAAAAAGACAATTGATCATTCGGGATTTATATTGGAAAAATAAAAGCCAAACGCTGTCTTCCTATAGATGAACAGGGTTTGGCTTTTTTGATACTAATCTTGTAGCCTCACCAGGGCTAAAACTTATAACCTACCCACAAATAAAACCAACACTTAAGCATGGGCTAAAATAAAAAGGGCTTGTATAAGGGCTAAAAACATTGAACGATTATGAATAATTCACTGAATAGACAGAAAGCTTAAAACATATAAATTTCAAAAAATATATAGCATATCGCTTTATTTCTTAAAAATTAAAACAATAACTTTCCATATAGGAGTTCTCCAAAATGTATAGATTGATCTAGGTAACTGAAAAATAAGGTATTTAAAAACTCTCCAATTAACTAACTAATCTCCTTCGCTTAAGGAAAAACTTCCATCCCCGTTAAAATTAGAAAGAGTAATAGTAACTGACCAAATTCCGGAGGTTCCACTCTGAGTTACACCAGAAAATGAATCAGGTTCTACATCGCCACGTAAAGTTTTATTTAAAACAACATTTCCATCTGCATCTTTAACTTCCATTTCAAATATCCCGGTACTAGAAGACGTAATATCAGCATTATAATCTGCAGAATTTAACGAATTTTGCCATAAAAAAGTTCTTTCAGCACTTCCTCCATTACCAGTGAAATCACCATCCACATCACCGAAAAAATCATCTCCATCATCAAAAAGAACCGTTCCATTAACAGTTAATTCCACAGATTGAGTTGAACTATCATCCTCAGAACTACAACTAACATTAAATGCAAGAAAAGTCGCAAATAAAATAAATAAAGCAGGCTTAAAAAATTTGATTTTTAACATAAATAAGATTTTAAGAGTTAGAGCTAAAACGTTATGTATTAGACAATATTACAAATTTTTATATATTAATAGCTTAATCTGGATAAATGCAATCAGTAAAACAGCGCATATCTCAAATATCGAGTAGTTTAGTGAAAGGATTAATTCAAAAACCATTTAAAAATTAATATGCCGACATATCCGAATCTAATTTTCCGCGACTTGTTTTAGCACGACCGTTCCACAATTTACAATGTTAATTAATAGAATATTTACTCCCACGGATCCTATTTTATTTTTATTAAATCGGATGTAAATTGACTTAGAAATACTTGATAAGCGGTTAGTTAATTTAAGTGGTTCTAATGAGCTTTTTTATTCTTGGCCCAGCTACGTGTTTCTTATTAACTAAAGTGGCTTAAAAACCACATTAATACAGGGCGTAATACAAGTAAGACCGCTTTCCTGGACCTACTTGTATACACCTGTATTTACTTGTTTCGGAATTCAACATCATTACTTGTATTTTTTCGCCTGTAATTATATAGGCTCTTTAGTTATCTAACCTTTACAGTTAATAACTTATCTATATTATAATTAGGAAGGCACCTATTTCAGAAAACCAGCTTTTGAAAGTATCCTACTATTAATTTCTGTTATCACGTATTGCTTATCAGAACTTTTGTGAGAGTGAAATATTTCATAAATTTTCTTTCGATTATAGCTTCTTTTCGGTTTATGTAATGACCTCGAATTAACCCAAAGAATAACCTCGTCCAAACCGGTATTTTTAATCCCCTTATACATTAGAATTTTTTCGAATTCAGTTAAGGTTTTTGGAAATTGAGTAAAATCTAAATCTGAAGAAAATAAATCAACTTTTTCGATATCTGTCAAAATTATACTGCAAAGCTCATCTAATAATAAATCCCAGTTTTTATAAATATCGAAAGGACGTTTCAAGTAACTGAATTTAGTAGCAGAAATAGATCTTAACTCCAATTCTAACCTCATAAAAAGAAGACATTTATTAAGTTTATCTGCTATTTTCCGTTTAGCTATTTTTGGTAATAGTTGCTTTCCTTTATCATAACATTTGAAGGTCAATTTTGTGCCAAGGAATTTTACCGTTTCCTTTTCTACTATCATCCTTTTAAGTTTTCCATATCTTTTCAAACTAGGAATAAATAAATCATGTTCCCGTTTTAACCTTACATTAAAACCAAGCTCTACTTTCTTTATATTACCTGCCATAATAGCTCGAATAGAAATTCCTGTAATCTTCGAAATCTCCTTTGCAACCTCGAAGAATTGTCTTCTATTCAAATCTTGGGATAATGATCCTTTTAATCCAAAATACCACCGCCTCCAACTGCCTTTTATATAGCAATATGGAGTTCTATTATCGGCTACTAATTCTAAGTTTTCTCCATTGCAAGGATTAGTTATTAAAAATTTACGTTTATCCTTACCAATATGGATTAGGGGTTCATTATAGTCAAAGAAGTTCCTTTCTCTAGCTGGCCAATGTATTTCCAATTTCATATTATCTACCATGACCTTCTATTTTTTAAAAATTCCACAAAATCTCCTTTTCTAACCGTAATTTTCCCTTTGTAACCATTCTGAAGAACTTTTAAGCCTTTTATTCGATAACGGTTAAAAGTACTCCTGCTAACCCCAAATTCTTTCTGAATTTCATCCACGGTTAAGTAAGCATCCATCCCTTTTTGAGCTTCAATTCGCTCGAAAAATTCTCTTTGACGTTTTTCCATACGGATGATACGTTTAATCACTAAAATTTTAAGTCTCTGAGAATCTGATTTTTTTGTACTCATTTTAAAACATTTATTGTTACTATTATTTTCAGTAACTAAACCAAATGTTAAAACTCGATGAACGGCATAGTTTTTTAGAGGTGGATATTAACAATTTAAAATTATAATGGCGCTTACATTAATTCTACAAGGGGATAAGCCTGTTAATAACTTTTTTATCCTCCGTAAGTTTTTTCCTACACTTAATTGAAGGATAAAAGATAAAATAAAAAAGCGCCCAAATTGAGCGCTAATTTTTATAATGTAAATAACAAACAAATCTAAATTGTGTTTTTGTATTTACTTAGTATTAAAAATTTGGGCAAATTCATATTCAGGAATATTGGATATAGCTTGCCTCGGTTTTATTTCCTCCATCGCCCTATTTACTTTAGTACGTTGTTTCTCTCCAGCACCCAAAAATTTACTAATAGCTTTCCAATTATTCCCATCTTTAATGGACATTAAAAATGCAGATTGACACATCGATGAAAAATCAAATTCAGGCTGATTAAACTCTTCTATGCCTTGAGAAACTAGCATCACCGCTACACCCTGTGACCTTATCTCTCTGAGTAGTTTTTCAAGGATTTCCTGAGATTTTTTCTCTTTAAATACATTATGAGCCTCATCGATAAGTAAAACGTATCTAAGAGCACTGTGATCTTTCTCCACAGCAACCTTATCCATATTCATAAAAGTGTTATATAAATAGTATATAACCAGAAAAGTTGCCGTAAAACGAACCTCCTTACTCAATTCCCCGGATAAACTGAAATAGTAATTCTGATTTATGAAATCACCATTTTTTTGACTATCGAATAATTCAATTTCGGTAAGCCCAATCAAAATTTGAGTTAAGCTTGAAGGTTTGTCTCCCGCAATTTCATATACATTATCTAGTACCTCTCGCAGCGTTGGAAAAGTACCGTCTTTATGATTTTCAAATGCAGCAATGGTTGCATCTTTTAAATTTTGCTTTTGGACATTCCCTAAATTTGCATATTTAGAAATAATGTCAACAAATCTTCCAATTCCTACGATTTTATTTCTTTCGTTAACATTATCTATAAAGGAAAGTGGATTTACTGGAAAAGAGTTTTGAGGAGTATCAATCAATTGAGCGCCTGTGATATTGAAGAAGCTATTAAAATCGCTATTATCCTTATCTCCTTCATTTAACCCTTTAAAATCTAAATATAAAAAGTTAACCTTACCGTTACTCTCCTGAACAATTCTTTCTAAAATTTTTCTAGAAAAATAAGACTTTCCTGTTCCAGAGTTTCCTGCAACCGCAATATGGCAGTTATTATACTTTGAAGTATCATTAGGAGTAAAATAAATTTCTTCATCATTCGATTCCCCCACTAATATTTTAAGTGGCTCAGAATATCCTTCCTTATCCTCAATGTAAAAATTATTATTTCTGGAGAATTCAAACTTATTTTCGAGATCCTCCATTCCCTCAATTCCCAATTCAATATTATCAAGCAAAAATTCGAATCCAGAAAAATTGGAATTTTCTTCAAAAAAAGTATTAATTAATTCCAGCCCATGATCTAAATGCATTTTTAAATACTTTCTAACCTCCGAGCTATCCTTATGTAGGTTATACTTCTGGCATACTAAAGCCACGTAATAGTTTCGGTAGTTTCCAAACAAAGT
The DNA here is from genome assembly GCF_022570735.2 of Christiangramia oceanisediminis. GTDB lineage: Bacteria > Bacteroidota > Bacteroidia > Flavobacteriales > Flavobacteriaceae > Christiangramia > Christiangramia oceanisediminis. Next base: position 988,956 of record NZ_JANCNS010000001.1, read on the forward strand.
GTGATCCTTATATTCTTTTCCACCAAAAGATTTCAAATCCTTATTTAAATCCAGCTCTTCTGATTTATTCAAGGAATATGCTATCGCAATCCTTGATATATGATTTTCTGTACCTAACCCTAATTTATTAGTTAAAGTTTTTACGTAAGGTTCAAATTCCGGAGCAGTACTAATATTAAATTGCATCAGCTTTTTCTTTTTCAAAAACATCAAATAATTCTGTAACAGGCTCTACATGCTTAAAGGAGCTTTTTTCATTACTATGATTATTGATAAGATATGTTTTACTAATTTTTGGCGTAAGAATTTCAAATTCTTCTTTGGACATTTCCTTCTTAAGCAACGGGAATATTATAACTTGATCTGATACCTCAGGATAAAAATACTTCACGATACTCGATGAATGATCTACATCGAACTTTTGCATAGGTGAATCTATAAAAACAGGAAAATCAATATTGGACTCTTCCACAAGTCCTTTTAGTAAGGCTGTGGCGTACAATTGTTGCTCACCTTTAGAAAGAGAGTCCTTATTGATTATCTTCCCTCTTGAATCAATAAGATTTATCTCAATATTCTCACCCACTATTTCAACATTAACATCTTGTATAAAACTCTTCTTATGAAGAAGCAAATCTAAACCTTCCTTAATTTTCTTAGAAAGGGATTGTTTTTTCTCAATTTTGAAATCGGCAATAAACTTTTTCAGATATTGAATTGATTTTTCTACTTCCTGGCTAATTTTCAATTTATCTGAAGATACTTCCAATTTATCAGAAATCCGCTTTATTTCTTTATTAGCCTGGTTGATATTATTTTTATTATCCTCAATATCTCCTGTTAACGCACCAATTTCTCGGAGCTTAGTATCATATTGTAACTCCAAATCTGCTTTTCGCTCACGGTCAGCTTTAACTAAAGCATCTTCGGCTTTTTCTTCAGCTAATTTAATTTTTTTCGAAATATCATTTAGCTCATTCTTCGCTCTAACAAATTCTGTATTAATTCGGTTGAAGTTTTCCTTAAATGATAACTTAATATTATTTATAAATTGATCTAATTCCGCCTTCTCTGATTCCGAAAAATTGTGAATAATCTTAATTTCTTCAGAGGAATTTTGACCATTACTAAGGTGCTTTTTAAGCAAACCTTTCAGAGCTTCAACATAAAAATTCTGAACTTTATAATTAATAACTAAATCTTCCGGTTTAGGTACCGAAATCAAATCATTAATTACTTCATCGGTAAGTGAATCTATTTTTTCGGAATCAAATTTTTGATGAATCTGTTCTCTCTCCTTAACAACTTGCCCGAAAACTTTAGTTAATAATCTTCCAGATATTGCAAATGGAATGAACTCATAATGTGCTTTAAGTTCGTTATTCAGACTACTAACGGTTTCATCTAATTCTTCTCTTCGTTCTTTTAACTCATTTAGCTCCTTTAAGGTTATAAGACTACCTTGTTTAATTAGTTTTTCTTGAAGTTGATTGATTTCAAATTTAAGCCCTCCAGCTTCTTCTTCTAGCTCTTTTATGTCGTCCTCGAATTCTTTGATCTTATCCTTTGCATTATCAACTTTAACCTCTAATTCCTTTAGCGTTCTTTTCTCTTCAGCATTCGCAGTCTCGCTTTTTAGTTTGGTTAAATAACTTCCTAAATCATCCTTAAGGTTTTCGTATTGCTTAATTCCTAAAACTTCTGAATAAGCTCGGCTTAATTTTAACCTTTCTTCGGCAGTATGAATCTCTGCCAACGAAACAATTTTTTCTGCATCAAAGAAGAAAAACTTAGCTATTTCTTTGGGCATTATGAAATCCCTTATAAAGATTTCTTTCCCAACTTCCTCGGCTAGTTCACTTTCGTAGTTATCAATTAAAATTTCGAGATCTTCATCCTTATTCCCTTCAGTGTAATAGGTTCTAGTAACCTTTAATTCTTTACAGGTCACGTCAGGAATATTTACATTTTCAAAAGTTATTGAAACCGAAAATTTGGTTTCACCTTCATGTCCGGAAAGACGATTTAGGCTATTTTTAATATACTGCCGATAATTGCCGTTGTTTTCAATTTCCTTCTTGTAAATATCATCAACATCACTCATTTGTCTACCATATAAACACCAAACGAGAGACATTAAAAAAGTGGTTTTACCATAACCGTTCTTACCACTGATAATGACAATATTTTTATCTTCCGAAACAGATAAATCTATGAGATTTTCCCCCTTATAAATTCGGAAGTTATTTAATTCAATATTCTTTATAATCATGAGGCTGAAATATGCTTTTTATAAAGGTTTTCAATATCCTCAGTTAGACCTCTTCTTCTCATCATAATAACCTTAGATTTCTCTAGTTTTATTAAATCTTGAATAAGTTTAAATTGAGATTTGTCTCCTTCGCATGAGGATAATAGTAGTTCCTCCTCCTTTTGGATTGATCGGTTATGGTCCTTCATATCAAGGGTTTTATTAAAAACTTTATTGTAAATATCGGAAACTTTATAGTCAAAAAACAAATCTCTATACCAGGTTACTTGAATTGCGATTAATTCTTGATTATTAATCAGTTCAATAGAATGTCCTAATTCATTTATTTCCTTCTGAGCTAAAAATATCCTTTCCAGTATTTCAGCACGATGCTTAAATTTCACTACTCCGCCATTGGGAGTTGCAGCCTTATTACCGTTACGTCTAAAATCAGACCTATTCTCAGGTTTATTCCTTTCATCTTGAATCCAATTTCGCAAGTCTCTTAATGGAATCAACCAATCATTACCATTCTCAATCTGAGCAGAAATTGATTTATCCTTATTAACAACCGTACATGTCCAACAGCCGAATCTACTTTGTCCGCAAGATTTATGTGATTTATTCGCAACCATTGTAGGACACTCATAATCATCTGCACTTGCATCTGAGTAAATTGTAAATAATTCAGAGTTATCTGCTCCCCAAGGAGATTTAAATGTATTAATTATATACCAAACCTCTTCTAACTCTAAGTCTTTAATAGGAGAATAAACAAAAACATTTTTTTGAAGTGGATGCTTAGTCAACCTTTTTCCTTTTACTTCATGTTTCTTAATTGACTTAGCCCTGCTAGCACTTTCAGCCCTTCTAGTTCCTACTAGAATTATTGCCTCATCTTCTGGACTTAAAGTTTCTTCAATAAATCTAGAAGTCGGTTTAATTTTCAGCCTTTCAGTACACCATCGGAAAGAATTATTAGGTGCAGGGTAACCTTTTCCTATTAAGTTTACCCAAAATGAATCTTCTAATCTTGGTTTAGTCGTTCTTACTTTGACAGGCAGAGAATGTTTCAAAGCCGCTTTCTCAATTTTTTCCAAAACCCCATAAACATAATTCGTTATTATAGGATTTTCCACGAGAGTGTCATTACAAACAACGTAAATCTCTCTTTTCAAGAATTCGTCTCCGAAATGTTTTTTTACTTTGAGAAGATTTAACCAAACTAAGGTTAATAATACGGTGCTATCTTTTCCACCACTAAATCCAATTATCCAGGGGCGATTATCATCTTTTATAAGGTATTGGTCAACTAATTCGTTAACCACATGATCAGCTTTTTTCATACGTTGTAAAATACGCACTTATTAAAGCCAAAATCAAGCGGTTTTAAACCAAATATTCAGTATTTTTTAACAACTTCGATTAGGCTTTTTTCTATAAAGTTCATTAATAGTCAGACCGGAGCTTACACTTCTAAAAGCATTGCTATTAGAAGTGTTAGTAAGTGTCTTTTGAGTTGTTTGAGGATTTTCCTTAATTAGAAATGAATATTGATTAATAATCTTAAGTGCAAGTTCTTCATTATACTCTTTGACCAATTTCGGAATTCTAAACAAGTCAATTACCCACCAAATAAGGAAGCCCCAGAAAGTAATCCAACATAAAACTTGTATTCCCCATTTTTTGAGATAGGCATAATGCCACCCTAACACTATTAGCAATAAATAAGCTGTTCCTACGGACTTTTTTTTGGTTCTATACTCATTTATATATTGCTTTTGATATTCTGGCTTTAAACCATCTAATTTCTTTTGAACGAGATAAGGCAAATCTTCAGAATTTATCATAAGGGTAATTTTTGAGAAATACTTATTTGGAAACCTCCTTGCTCTTTAAATTCTTCATAAAATTCATTTTCCGTATTGAAATCCTGAGTTATAAAGTACCTATCATATCCATCATCATATTTCCTATAATCTTTATTTGAATTTTCAGTTTCGTACGGCAATAACTCCGCAGTAAAAACCTCTTTAATCCGTGGATTATTAGAAATAAGTATAGTATTCACATATTTAAAACCTTTATCAAAATAAGCCACTACCGTCCGCTTTAAAATTTGCTTTTCATTATCCTGGTCGTAAATAAATTTTTGAATAGATCGTGCAACTCCATCCTCAATTTCTTCAGTAGGACGTATTGGTTCCCATCCATCATATCTTGTAGCCTCAATTAATTCGCCGGCATTAAATTTTGATAAGGCTTTCAATATATCCAGATTATTTACTTGAGCTTGGACAGTATTACAGAATATAAAAATTAATAGTAGTAGTTCTTTTCTCATTATTGTGCTTTTTGGTCATACATAATTTTGGAAATAAAAAAAGCGTGGAACTGAATCCTACGCCCTTAAAGTACCGCCAAGCACTCATCCGACAAATAGGAACAGCCCACGCCGTAGCGTGAGCGTTCAACTATTACAACTGTCGGTATTCTAAAAATTGGCGGTTTTTAAGGGACAAGTAAAAGCTAACGCTTCTCTATACTATGTACTTCTTTCGTTTATTTCATGGGCTAAATATACTTAATTTTGAAATGAAACAGTTTTCATAATATTACCTAATATCTCATCATTAGAGTTTACATATCTACTCGTCATTCTGACGTCGGAATGTCCCATTACATGAGCAATGTGAAAAGGTGTAACTTTATTTAGGGCTAAAATAGTTCCAAAGGTATGCCTCGCAGAATGGAAGGTGAGAACCTTATTTATTTCAGCCATTCCTGCAATATCCTTCAGGTCTCTATTTAATGTAGCATTCGCTCTGTGCGGAAATACTTTACCCTGTAAACCTTTCATTTTATAGAATTTCAAAAGTCTTTTAGCTTCTGGAAGTAATGGAGTACTCACCAATTTTTTAGTTTTTTGTTGAACCTTTTTTATATGATCATCTTTAATGTGTTTCCACTCTAACTCCATGATATCCCCATATCGCAAGCCAGTATAACATCCAAATAAATATAAGTCTCGACTAAATTCTAAACCATTGGTTTTTTTACCACATTCTAAATCCGCGTTTTTAAATTTTCTGATTTCCTTTGGCGTTAAAAAAACGTCCTTTTCATTTTCTGGAAACCGTTTAATTTGCTTACAATAATTCTTCCTAATTAAATCCTTTTTCACGAACTCCTCTAACACGGTTATAAGGTTCTTTCTCCTAGTTGCCAACCCACTGTTTCCCGTTTCCTTTTCGACTTTTACCCAATGAAAAAAATCTGATATAAAACTATAATTCATATCATTCAAAGTTAAAACTTTCATTTTCCGATAATCCCTATATTCTTTCAATTGGGTTTTTAATAGCTCATAAGGTTTTTTAGTCGTCTCCGCTATATTGGGGAATTTCTTTTCTAAGAAATCATCATAGTGGGTGAAGAAATCATCATATTTAAGATCTTTTTCATAGTAAAAGTTCCTAACTTCTTCTTTAGTAATTGTACGGTTTTTAAGGTTGGATTCGAGTACAAACTTTTCCACTTTAGCCACCTCCTTATTTAATTCGCTTTCTACAAGTGAGCTATTTTTACAGTTACTCGTAGGTTTCCTTTTCTTTACATTCCACTCATCAGCTTTTAATCGTTTACCCTTGATATTCATTCTAAAAGTTTCACCATTTAATGTCACCAATAAATTGAGCGGATGCCTTCCGTCTTTTAATTTTTTATCCTTTCTGATAATTACATGTACTAAATAACGATTTTCCATAATTAAGATTTTTTTAACATTTTTAAAGGTCTATTTTTTACAAAGATTTTCAAAGCAAAGCTCCTGAATATTAGACTTTTGACCTAAAAAAGTTACATACAACCAAGCGGGTAAATAAGTTCTACATTTGTATTCTCCCAGAAACCTATTGGAGAGGAAAAAGAAATCAAAATTTAGGGTTCAAGAATAATAGGGCTTGAAAAAGGGCTAATAAATTTGATATATAGTGGATAAAGGTGGTTAGCCAATAAATTGAAAAACCCCCTGAAATAGGAGGTTTTATAGTTCATGATAGTTCATCATGTATCACAAATTGTAGCCTCACCAGGAATCGAACCTGGATCTAAAGTTTAGGAAACTTCTATTCTATCCATTGAACTATGAGGCCCTAATCTGGGTCCAAAAGTAAAGTTTTAAATGATTTTTTTAAAATACAGATGCAAAAAAAAGCGGGGATAATTCCCCGCTTTTAAAATATTTTGAAGCTTTCTATCGCACGCTAATGGATGGATATTTAGCTTTGATGAACATATAAACCCCGTAAGCCACTAAGCCCAGGGCCACAAGGCCAAGTACAATAGACCCGAATTCATTCTGAATATAACTAAAGGCATCGGTTTGCTTTCCTATCCCATTACCACCGGCAAAACCTGACTTCAGGGTGAGATAAGCCATAATACCAATAACGATACCACGAGCAGTATGTCCAACCTTTCCAGATTTGATAAGCAATTCCTGGGCTTTTTGGTCCATTCCGGCTTCCTGTACCTCTTCGCGGAACTTTTCAGAATAGGCCCGGTAAATATCGTAGATCGCTTTAATGGCCATTCCTATACCTACAATAATAGCGATGGTATCTCCATTAGAACCACCCATTATGGATCCCATCATTCCTCCGCCACTTCCAGATCCACCTCCAAAAGCGAGCTTAAATGAATAAAAAGCCAGGGCACCATAGATAAGGCCACTAATAAAAAAGGCTACTCTCTTTGCAGCTCCATTATTCCCTGGATTCTGAAAAACCTGGTAAAAGCGCCAGAAGACATAACCTAATAATCCCAATCCCATTAAAGTTAAAAGGATCTGACCGTAAGACTGGCCGGCGATGTACTGAAGGGCACCTTTGCTGCCGGTTTGCTGCCCGCCTTCGCCAAAGGCCGATAATGCTGTAAGTACTCCAATTATTGAATAAACTGCTCCTTTGGCGATCATCCCAAAGCGTGCAAAATTCTCTTTTTTAGAAGCCATATGTTTGATTTTTGATTAGTTAGATTTTAAATTTAAAGTATGTAAATCAATTCTTTTGGAATATTTAGAAAATATTAAGTTCGTATGAGAAGTTATAACGTAGATTTAAGCCTTTTAGACTCTTTTTCGAGTTTATTAAACTGAAATCACCAATTTGATACTTCAAAATTCGATAACGAATAATCAAAAAAATTAAACCATGAGATATTTTTCAGCTTCTATTATTGCAATTATTTTACTGTTTAGCCAGGGATGTGGCCCGGGCAATAACTCGCAGGCTGAAGGCAGTGAATATACCGGGATAATTGAGGCCTCCGGGATCACCAGTTATCAGTATGGCACTCATACCTTACGAACCGAAAATGACTTCTATGCCTTGAAAAGTGATTCAATAGACCTGAGCATTTACGAAGGTGAGAGGGTAACAGTTCAAGCAAATACAATTAATGGATATCCTGTAGATGGCGGGCCAGTTTACCTGAACGTAACCGAGGTAAGGGATTAGAATATCTGCCTGCGTTCGTGATTTAATGAAGCAAAATCTATATTTGCCAAAAAAGAACATGAAAAAAGCAATTATTCTTGCTGGCTTCCTCAGCCTTTTTATCTCCAACACGGCCCAATCCCAAATTGATGAAGACCAAACCGGTGCCTGGTATATGTACTTCTGGAATACCAGTTTTGGTGAAAGCCAATGGGGATTACAGGGAGATGCGCAATACCGTAACTGGAACCTGGGAGGAGACCTTGAACAATTGTTGCTACGCGGTGGTCTAACCTATTCACCCAAAAATGCCAATATTAAATTCACTTTGGGTTATGCAAATATCACCACAGGCGAATTTGGTGATGGCAATGAAACAGTAAGCGAAAACAGGATATACCAGGAAGCCCTGCTTCCGCACAAATTAACCGACCGGTTTTACCTTACCCACCGTTTTAGATATGAACAACGCTGGGTCGAAGACCAGGATTTTAGAACACGCTATCGTTATAATTTGTTTCTGAATGTACCTTTCAACCAGAAAAATCTTGGCAAAGGAGCCGTTTACCTGGCTTTATACAATGAAATTTTTATCAATGGTGAACGTGAGATCGGCGATGGCCGGGAGGTTGAACTATTTGATCGCAACCGGTTCTATTCAGCATTGGGCTATGCTATTAAAGATAACCTGAAGGTACAGGCTGGCTATATGACCCAGACCACCGATGCGTGGACTAAAGGACAGATCCAGTTAAGCCTTCATCATTCTTTCTAGAAGACCCTGGGAATAATGTCTATCTTTAACTCCTAACACTTGAATTATGAACCGACTTTTTGCTCTAGCCTGTTTCTTTATCTATTCAATTTCATTCGCTCAAAACATAGGTTTTGAAAAGGATGCTTTTGCCCATACCTACTCCATTGTTGCCAGGGATACCATTACCGGCGAAATGGCTGTGGCGGTGCAGAGTCACTGGTTTTCAGTAGGCCCTCTAGTGGCCTGGGGAAGAGCCGGTGTTGGAGTGGTAGCCACCCAGTCTTTCGTTAATCCAGCCTACGGACCTGAAGGCCTGGACCTCATGGAGAATGGGATGAGCGCAGAGCAGGCACTCACACAATTAATTGAACAGGACGAAGGCAGGGCTTACAGGCAGGTTGCCTTTCTGGATGATACTGGCAGCGTTTCAGCATTTACAGGGGAAAATTGCGTGGAGGCGGCTGAACATTTAACCGGCAAACACTTTTCGGTTCAGGCGAATATGATGCTGAACGATGAGGTGGTTACGGCTATGGCGCGGGCATATATGCAATTTGATAAATATCCGGTTGCTGAACGCGTCATGGAAGCTTTAAAAGCGGCACAGGAAACAGGTGGTGATATTCGCGGAAAACAGTCGGCTGCTTTGATCGTAGTTGGTCCTGAAAAGACCAGCAAGGAATGGAAGGAAAAAAAGATCGACCTTAGGGTTGATGATCATCCCGAACCGGTAAAAGAACTGGATAGGCTGCTGAAGGTTTCAAGAGCCTATGAACATATGAACAGGGGAGATCTGGCCGTGGAGGAAGGAGATATGACCAAAGCCCTGGAAGAATATGGCGCTGCCGAAAAAATGTTTCCAGGTAACCTCGAGATGAAATTCTGGAAAGCTGTTGCACTGGCGAACAATGGTAGGATCGAGGAAGCAAAACCCATTTTTCAGTCGATCTTTGAAGAGGATGAGAACTGGAAAGAAATGCTCACCAGGCTACCAAAATCTGGCCTGCTTAGCATTTCAGAAAGTGAACTTGAGGAATTGACCAAATAATTAAATATCTTTATACCAGCAAATTACCCGATTATGAAAAAACTGAACACTATTTCCGCTATAATCCTCATCCTGGTTTCAAGCCTGGTTCTTTCCTGCAAGGATGAACCTAAATCTGAGGAACAACAAGAATCTGCTGCCCAAACCACTTCGTCTGAAGATATGAAGCAAAATATGGCCAAGAGCAGCGATCTAAAATACAATCCTGCTCATGGCGAAGAAGGCCATAGATGCGATCTACCTGTAGGAGCTCCGCTAGACCAGCCAAAAGCCTCGCAACAGCAGGATATGACCATTTCACCGGTACGCTTAAAAAGCGCCATGCCTAAAATCAATCCGCCACATGGCGAACCAGGGCATGACTGTTCGGTTCCGGTAGGAGCAGAATTAAAAGGATAATAAAAAAACCCTCGCAGCAAGCGAGGGTTTTTTGTTTCAGTTTATTAGATAAGAATCAGTCTTCAAGCATTCCAGCTCTTTGAGCGTCTCTTGGCTCCGGCCAGGTCATTTGCTCGCCAGATCTCCTGCTTACAGGCAGGTTGATCTTTTCCCTGGAAGTCCTTTCCGGGTCTTCACTTGCCATATATGCAAGAATAGCCGTTAAGATCACGTTATTCCTAACATCATCAAAAACGATCTTATCATAAGTATCCCTGTTGGTATGCCAGGTATAGTTCCAGTAATCCCAGCTCAAAGAACTCAAATTGAATGCTGGTGCACCCGCAGCTACAAAAGAAGCATAATCTGATCCTCCTCTGCCCGGGGTTCCTGGAAATTCGGTTTCGATATGAGTGGTCACCGCTTCCGGCACCTCATACAACCATTCCCCCAGGTAATCATAGGCATGAAGGAATCCATTTCCGGAAATGTTGACAACTCTTCCTGTTCCGTTATCCTGGTTAAAAAGCACCTGCATATTTTCCACAATTTCGGGATGATCCTTTACAAAAGCCCTGGAACCGTTCAATCCCTGTTCCTCACTTCCCCAGTGACCAACCATGATGGTTCTTTTTGGATTTGGATACATCTTCTTCAGTATTCTCAAGGCTTCCATCATTACAAGTGTTCCGGTACCATTATCGGTGGCACCCGTAGCGCCGTCCCAGCTGTCGAAATGCGCCGAAAGGATCACGTATTCCTCAGGTTTTTCGGTACCTTCGATCTTAGCAATGGTATTGAAAGTAGGCACCTCTCCAAGTTCTTTAGATTCTGCCACTACTTTTATAGTTGGTTTATCTCCATATTCAGCAAGGCGATAAAGCATTCCATAATCTTCCAGCGACACATCGATGGTTGGGATCTTTTTGGTACTGGCTGAGAAAACCTTATTTACACCAAATCCGCGTGACCATCTTGAGGTAACGATCCCTGCAGCACCTGCTTTCTCCAGTGCCGCCGGCAAATCACGATAACCAAGACCTGTTTTTTCGAGACGTGCATCCCATTGTTTTTCAAGTGAATCGCGATCTTTTTTCATCTTTTCGAAAGATTCAGGAGTGGCCCACTCTTCCCAGTTATCATCTGGCCTCCCTGTTGGCTGTGGCATGGAGATCATCACGAATTTCCCTTTTACCTGCTGAAGCTTACTGGCAAAATCGGAAGAATCTGCCGCTTCAGGAATGATGATCACCTCGGCAGTAACTCCATTTTTACCGGTTGACGGACTCCAGGCAAGCTGCCTTGCTTCCAGGCTTTGAATTCGAGGTGAGATCATGTCTACATGAGTGATCCCTCTTTCCCAGCCTTTCCATTTTCCCCACTGCTCTTTTTCAGCGGTAATTCCCCAGTCCTGGTATTTCTTTACGGCCCAGTCATGAGCATTGTTCATTTGAGGTGTTCCTACCAGTCTTGGACCTACAACGTCCAGCAGTTCGTGGGCCAGTTTTTCAAGTTGAGAATTTTTTTCAGCCTCCTGAATAATATTCTCAATGGTTTCCTTTTTAGCATCCTGGGCCAGGCTCAGGGAAACATTCAGGAAAAGCAGCAATGCTGCTACCAATAAATTTTTGTTCATAGTTAAGGTTTAATTTACGAATGGCCTAAGATAACTTTTTTAGTATTTAAAATAAAGATGAGGTTTGCTGGTAATTACAAAGCCGTAAACATTCTGGAAAAGGATTTAAAAAAATTAAAAATTAGCTAACTTGGCGGTCGGCCAAAAAATTGGGCCTTTTTGAAATTAAATCTAAAATCTATCCGTTAAATGAGACCTAAATACGCCTACTTTAAAGTTATTTTTTTAGTGATCCCTTTTTTCCTTTCTGCCCAGCAATCTGACCTGAGCGTAGAAAAGATCATGAAAGACCCTGAATGGATGGGAACCTTCCCAAATTCGGTTAGATGGGGAATTCAAAGCGAAAATGTTTATTTTGAGTATAACCCGGAAGGGAATCCTTCAGATTCACTCTATAAGATCAATGTCAAAAATCCAAAAGACATTCAAAAGGTTAGCCTGGCAGAAGGCCGGGAATTAATGCCACGTGGCGGTGATTTTAACGAATCCCGCAGCAAGAAGGTGTATACCGACAATGGCGATCTTTTTGTTTACGATATGAAATCTGAAAAGAAACAGGAATTACTGGACCTGCCTTTCCGAATCGACGATCCCATGTTCCTGGCGAACGAAAACCAGGTTTCCTTCGAGGCCGATAACAATATTTTCCTGTACGACCTCAAAACGGGCAGCCTGAAGCAGATTACGAATATAGAATCGGGTTCTGAAAAGGATAAAGGAGAACGCAAATTATCTGAAAAAGATGAATGGATCCAAAACGAAAACCTTGAATTACTGGGGATCGTTAACCAAAGAAAAGAAGACAAGGAAAGTAGCATGGCTTATTTTGAATCGGTCAAGGAGAAAGAGGATTTCACGTTTTACCTGAAAGACAGGGAAGTTCGTGACCTCAACCTTTCCCCGAATGCCCGCTATGCCGGTTTTAGCCTGATCACCCGCGAACGCGGAAAAAGCACCAATGTCCCAAATTATGTTGATGAAAGCGGATATACCGTGAACCTGCCAGCGAGAAGCAAGGTTGGAGACATGGAGTATACAGCCGAACTGGCGCTTTATGACCTTCAAAAAGATACGGTCTATATGATCTCCATGGATAACTTACCAGGCATCGATGACCTGCCAGATTACACCGAAGACTACCCGGATAAAGAATGGAAAAAGGAAGCACGTGAAGTGATCCCTTCCGAAGTAAAATTCTCCCCAAATGGTGAAAAAGCAGTGGTAAACTTAAGGTCTACCGATAACAAGGATCGCTGGATCGCGAGTATCGACCTTCAGAACGGAAAAATTAAGTCGATCGAAAGACAACGGGATGAGGCCTGGCTGGCCGGTCCCGGAATTGGCTACACTTACTATGGCAACGAAACTCTTGGATGGCTGCCAGATAATGAACATATCTATTTCCAGAGCGAGGAAACAGGCTATTCCAATCTTTACCTGTTAAATGTGAATACCCGCAAAAAAACCAATCTTACTCCAGGGGATTATGAGGTGTTTGATCCGTTTCTTTCGAACGATAAAAAACACTGGTATTTTACATCTTCCATGGTTCACCCGGGAGAACGACATTTCTACAAAATGCCGGTAATGGGTGGAAACATGGAGCAGCTTACCAGCATGACCGGGAACAACGATGTTGATCTTTCGCCTGACGAAAAATATATGGCTATCACATATTCTTATATGAATAAGCCTGAAGAGTTATTTCTGAAAAAGACCCGGGCCAATGCCGAAGCCATTCAGGTTACCAGCGGCCAGTCTGAAGAATTCATGGCCTACGACTGGCGCGAGCCGGAACTGATACGTTTCGAAGCACAGGATGGCGCCATGGTACCTGCACGACTTTATCTTCCGGAAGCCGATGTAAAGAACGACGCCGCTGTGGTTTTTGTTCACGGTGCCGGTTATTTGCAGAATGCGCATAAATGGTGGTCGAACTACTTCAGGGAATATATGTTCCATAACCTTTTAACCGATCTGGGATACACCGTTATCGACGTGGATTACCGCGGAAGTGCTGGCTACGGAAGGGACTGGAGAACCGGGATCTATCGCCATATGGGCGGAAAGGACCTTAGCGACCAGGTAGATGCGGTGAATTACCTCATCGAAAATCACGATGTAGATCCTGAAAAAGTTGGTATCTACGGTGGAAGTTATGGAGGTTTCATCACCCTGATGGCCATGTTCACCGAAGCGGACACCTTCAATGCCGGAGCGGCACTGAGATCGGTTACAGACTGGGCTCATTATAACCACGGTTATACCTCGAATATCCTCAACGAACCTTCCCAGGATCCTATCGCTTATCGAAGGTCTTCACCTATCTATTTCGCGGAAGGCCTGGAAGGAGATCTTTTGATCGCTCATGGGATGGTAGATACCAATGTTCATTTCCAGGATGTGGTGCGACTGGCCCAGCGACTAATCGAATTAGGCAAGGAAGACTGGGAAATGGCCGTTTACCCGGTAGAAAGCCATGGTTTTATTGAACCAAGCAGCTGGACCGATGAATACAGGCGAATCCTGGAATTGTTCAATGAAAGTTTACTTGGGAAATAATGGATATAGAATTCGTTAGAAAACAATTCCCGGCGCTTCAGAAGGATTTTACCTTTATGGATAATGCCGGTGGATCACAGGTTCTTGGTAACGTGATAGACCGAATCAGCGCCTATATGGTGCATTATAATGTGCAATTAGGAGCCAGCTACAAGATATCTGCTGAAGCCGGGGAAAAAATACAGTACGCGACCTCAAAGATCGCAGAATTCATCAATGCCAGGGAAAGCAGGGAAGTGGTGATTGGCCCTTCAACCACCATGCTTTTGCGCATCCTGAGTCTAAGCATCAGTAAGAACTGGGAAGCTGGTGACGAAGTGATCGTTACCAATACCGATCATGAGGCGAATGTATCTCCCTGGACAGATCTTCAGGAAAAAGGCATTACAGTGCACATCTGGAAAGTCAATCCGGAAACACTCCAGCTTGAGATCGATGATCTGAAAAAATTGATGAATTCAAGAACCAAACTGGTAGCCGTAACTCATACTTCCAATGTGCTGGGGAGCATCAACCCGCTCAGGGATATCGCTAAAGCGGTTCATGAGGCTGGCGCCCTGATCTGTGCCGATGGGGTAGCCTATGCACCGCATCGAAAAGTAAATGTCCAGGAACTGGATGTAGATTTCTATACTTTCAGCTGGTATAAGACCTACGGCCCGCACCTGGCCATGATGTATGGAAAGTATGAACACCTGCTGGAACTCGAGAGCTTAAACCATTATTTTATCGGGAAGGAAGACATTCCTTATAAATTACAACCCGGAAATCTCAATTTCGAACTTACTTACAGCACCCTGGGTATTTTTGAATATTATGAGGATCTATACAGGCAGCATTTCAGCGAAAAGGAAAAAGATCGCGGAAGCAGAATGCAAAAGGTCTTTGATCTTATCGCTTCTCAAGAGGAAAAACTGGCCACGCTTCTGTTGAACTACCTGAATGAAATCCCGGAGATCAGGATCATTGGCGAAACCAATCCACATTCTTCCAAACGCGTACCAACCATTTCTTTCGTTCACTCAAAACTGAAAAGCAATGATATCGTTGAACGGGTGGACCCGCACAGGATAGGCATTCGTTTTGGCGATTTTTATGCAAAAAAGTTGATCCAGGACCTGGAGCTTCAGGAAAAAAATGGCGTGGTAAGAGTTAGCCTGGTTCACTATAATACCAAAGAAGAGGTGAACAGACTAATCAAGGTATTCCGGTCTATATTCTAACGGTAACCTCCAAAAACGCGGTTAAGCGGAACTTTTAGCGAAAGGTAGAAGGCATTTCGCCTCACCCGGTCATCAACTACCGGAAGCAGTTCTGCCAGGCCTCCAACTTCGGCTGTGAACTGGTTTCTTATTCGGTAAGAGATCCCAAGCTTCACCGGCACGGTGATCACGTGTATATCCTTTTCCTGCACCCTTGAGCCGTAATCTGGGATTTCCTGTATAAAGGCCACTCCAATTCCGCCTGTGAAATAGAAATCCCGAATTCTGCGGAAGGGATCATAATTGAAATAAGGCATTAGGGTGAGTGAATTATAATGATCGTCTTCATTAAGAAGAGGCGAAGAAAACCGGTCATAATAGAATTCTAGACCGAACGCCATTTTGGGCTTCAGGTAATAAGCTCCGTAAACTCCCAGTGCATAATTGCCTTCGTAACCGGAATTTGAAAAGCCTTCCGAATTATTAAAAACCTCGTTATTCACATACAGCGAGGTCATTTGAAAATTCAGTAAAGGACCAACTTCAAATTCAGAACCATATTGCTGGGACCAGCTTTCAGCGGAGAGGATCAGTACAAGAAGAAAGAAGAGTTTCCTTGCCATAGACCGGGTTAGGTATCTGGGAATTAGAATGATTTTCGGGGAATAAACTTACTCAATAAACCTGAACCTGCCAAGCCAAAAGCCTGGCAGGCAGGTTAAAAGCAGTTTATAATTTCTGAAGGCCTTTAGCCTCGTCTTTACTGGCCTCCATGATGCTGATGGCATATCCACCACCTGGAACCGACATTTGATTGATCTTGGATTTGTGATCAACCCTGTATTTTTTGATCTCGTAAGCCTGCGGATTTCGCTTATAATGCGCATCTGGCGCATCTGAGTAGACCGTAGCTATATATACCTTGTCCTTATCCAGGAAATCGAATTTGATGGAAGACATTCGGTTATCGTTTCCATTCACATTTCCAACGAACCAGTTGTTACCTCCTTTTTCCTTTCTGGCAATCGTTAAATAATCTCCCGGTTCAGCTTCCAGGTAGATACTGTTATCCCAGTCTATCGCCACATCTTTAATGAACTGGAAGGCATCCGGAAACCTCATATAATTTTCGGGCAGATCGGCAGCCATTTGAAGCGGGCTGTACATTGTTACATACAATGCCAGCTGGTTGGCGATGGTGCTGTTCACATGAGAATTGTTATCAGGATTCAGTTTGCTGATGTCCATTTCGAAGATACCCGGTGTGTAATCCATAGGTCCTCCCAGAAGTCTTGTAAATGGAAGCACGGTCACGTGATTTGGTTTTGAACCGCCAAAAGCCTGGTACTCGGTACCACGAGCCGACTCGTTCGCGATCAAATTTGGCCAGGTTCTGGCAAGTCCGGTAGGTCTTACCGCCTCGTGCGCGTTGATCATGATCTCATAATCGGCGGCTTTTTTGATCGCATACAGGTAATGATCGATCATCCACTGGCTGTAGTGATTTTCAGCTCTTGGAAGGATATCACCCACGTAACCACTTTTTACGGCGTTATAGCCATATTTCTTCATGAACTGATAGGCAGTGTCCAGGTGACGCTCATAATTTCTTACCGAAGAAGATGTTTCATGGTGCATAATCATCTCCACATCCTTGCTGGCGGCATAATCCTGGATCTCTTTTACATCAAAATCGGGATATGGAGTTACAAAATCGAACACATAATCCTTGGAATGCCCAAACCAGTCTTCCCAGCCTATATTCCATCCTTCAACCAAAACGCCGTCAAAACCATGTTCAGCAGCAAAATCGATGTATTCCTTTACATGCTCGGTATTGGCAGCATGGGTGTCGTTTGGTTCAGCTTCCTCAAAATTGGTTTCTCCCAGTCTCACCGCCTGGAATTCATCGGTATAATGCCAGGAGCTTTTCCCGGTGATCATTTCCCACCAAACCCCGATATATTTCATGGGCTTGATCCAGGAGGTATCGTCGATCTTAGAAGGTTCGTTCAGGTTATAAATGATCTGTGAAGCCGGAATATCCCTTGCATCATCACTCACCATCACCACTCTCCATGGAGAATGCGTTGGAGCGATCAAATAACCTTTATCGCCTTTCGCCCCTGGAGTAAGCCAGGATTCGAAGATCATGTTCTCATCGTCCAGGTTAAGGTGCATGGTGGAATAATCCACAAGTGCTGCTTCGTGAAGATTTATATAAAGACCATCATCGCTCTTCATCATCAGGGAAGTCTGCACCCCGGTATTCGAAAAAGAAGTCTGGGAAAGGTTGGCGGTGATGGAACTTTCCATTTTACCTCTTATTTCAGAAAGTCTGGATTCGGTATAATCGTACTCCTGGGTATCGTAATCACCAGGGATCCAGAAAGCCGTATGATCACCAGCCATGGCGAATTGTGTTTTTTCTTCCTTGATCACGAAATGGCCAAGACTTTTCTGCTGCGGAAATTCATATCTTAAACCAAGCCCATCATCATACAATCTGAACCGCAATACCAGCTCACGGCTGGTAGCCTCCTGAAGCAATCTAACTTCCAGTTCGTTGTACTGGTTCCTTACTTCCTTGTATTCCCCCCAAACAGGTTCCCAGGTCTCATCAAAACTCGAGGTTTTGGTGTCTTTTATGCTGAAACCATTTAAAAGGTCTTCCTCTTCCTTCAGATCAAAACCTAACTTACTGGGTTTTATAACGGCTTTGCCTTTGAAATCAAGTTTATAGACCGGGCTTCCGTCTTCAGAAATGGAGAATTCCATCTGAAGGTCAGAATCTGGTGAACTGATGCTTTGTGCGATTGCTGCACTTATGCTTAGCAGGCAAAAACTAAAAAGCAGGGTGATTTTCTTCATAATCTAATTAGGGTATTTTTCAATGAATTTTCAAAAATACGGCTATTTAAGGGTATAAAAAAAGGCTATTCCCGCGGAAAAGCCCTTCTTTCTCCAAATTTTGAAAAATTAGCCGATGGCCTGTTTAAGATCGTTGATTAGATCTTCTTCATCTTCAACACCTACGCTAAGCCTGATGAGTGAATCCACCACGCCCACCTTTTCTCTTTCTTCCTTGGGAATGGAAGCATGGGTCATGCTCGCCGGGTGCCCTGCTAAAGATTCCACCCCTCCTAATGATTCGGCCAGGGTGAAAACTTTTAGGTTTTCAACAATTCGGATCGCGCTTTCCAGGCTGTTCTCTTTGGTTGAAAAAGAGATCATCCCGCCGAAGCCTTTCATTTGTCTTTTTGCGATATCATGATTTGGATGATCTTCGAATCCCGGCCAGTAAACTTTATCGATCTTAGGGTTGGACCTAAGATAATGAGCCACCGCTGCCCCATTCTCACAATGCCTTTGCATTCTCAGGTGAAGGGTTTTGATCCCTCTAAGTACCAGGAAACTATCCTGCGGCCCACAAATGGCCCCGCTCGCCTTCTGAATAAAATATAGTTTATCTGCCAGTTCCCGGTCATTCACCACCAGGCCACCAACAACGACATCGCTGTGACCACCCAGGTATTTAGTGGCACTGTGCATGATGATATCGGCACCAAGCTCTAAAGGCCGCTGAAGATAAGGAGTGGCAAAGGTATTATCTACTGCCAGCAAAAGGTCGTGCTTTTTTGCAATCCTGGAAACCGCCTCGATATCGATAATATTCATCATGGGATTACTGGGAGTTTCCACCCAAATGAGCTTTGTATTCTTATTTACATATTTTTCAATTCCTGATGGCTCCTGCATCCCTATGAAATGAAACTTTATACCAAGCCCTTCGAAGATCTGTGTAAAAAGGCGGTAAGAGCCGCCATAAAGATCATTGGTTGAAATGATCTCGTCGCCGGGTTTGAACAGTTTCAAAACTGCATCTATGGCTGCGAGACCCGATCCAAAAGTCATTCCGAATTTGCCATTTTCAAGGCTGGCCATGGCCCTTTCAAGTGCCGCCCTTGTTGGGTTTCCGCTTCTGGAGTATTCGAATCCCTTATGACCACCCGGGGTACTTTGAGAATAGGTGCTGGTCTGGTAAATGGGCGGCATGACCGAATTGTAAGCAGGGTCTGTATTTTCCTGCCCCCCGTGAATGGTTTTTGTATTGAATTTCATCTTCAGAAAATTTTGAACAACAAATGTATTGAGCCCATTGGGCATTCACAAAAATAGACTTTACCTTTATATGGTTTTTAATATATAATTGCTTTGAAAAAATTTGGTATCCTGCTGGGGCTGGTTTCTCTTTTTATAGCCTGTGCAGATGACCCTAAGGAAAAAGATCAAAAAGAGCCGGATGAATCCCTTCAATTCACTTCTAAAAATATTGAAAAAAGCCTGGAAAACTGTTTGCCTGAAGATGGGGAATGCACCTTTATAAGTCTTAATTTTCCCTTAGCCGAAGGCACCGGTTTCCCTTCGGTTCGCATTAACCGGCAAATCGTCCAGTTTTTGAATAATACTATAGATTACCAGGAGGATGGTGGTATCCTGTCTCCAGATGAGCTGGCCGATAATTTTATCGCAAATTACAGGGAAACAGCTCAGGAGTTTCCCGAATATGAACTACCCTGGGAGGCCACTATCCTTGGGAAAGTGGTTTACTGGGATGATGAAATCATATCGCTTCGGTTTAAAACCAATATGTTCACTGGTGGTGCTCATGGATACGAAAGCACCAATTTTCTGAATTTTGATCCCGAATCGGGAAACAGCCTGAAAACCGAAGATCTTTTTACTGCTGAATTCATTGATTTTGTAGAACAGGATTTCAGAAAAAAGAATAAAATCCCGGAAAATTCAAATATCAACAGCACGGGAATGTTCTTTGAAAATGACAGTTTTCACCTGCCGCAGAATATTGGCATTACGCAAGATCAGGTTATATTACATTATAATGCCTACGAGATTGCCCCCTATTCCTCAGGGAATTTTACGCTTATCTATCCCCACAAGGAGCTTGAAAAATATCTGAAACTTGATTTCAAAAAAGAACCAGAATTGTAAAGCTTTTCCAAAATTCACGAAGTGATTCTTTTAAAAGTCCGTTCTTTGTAGTAATTCAAAGATCTTGGTTATGAAGAAAATTTATTACCTCTCCACCTGTGACACCTGTAAAAGAATTTTAAAGGAAATCGATGTCCCGTCATCCTTCAGACTTCAGGATATCAAGAACGAAGAGATCACTGAAGAGCAACTGGAGGAAATGAAGAAGCTATCTGGTAGTTATGAAGATCTATTCAATAAAAGAGCCCGGCTTTACAAGGAAAGAGAGCTGAAGAACCAGGATCTTTTAGAGGAAAATTTCAAGGCGTTGATCCTGGAACATTACACTTTCCTCAAAAGACCCGTGATCATTAACGGGGACGAAATTTTTATTGGAAACTCAAAAAAGACGGTAGAAGCGGCCAAAGCCTCCATTCATGACTAACCAGCGATTACTCGCGTTGCTTGCTGCTTTTGGTGCCAGCGCGATCTATGGTATAAATCATACCCTGGCCAAGGGTTTGATGCCAACTTATATTGAACCTTTCGGATTCATTTTTCTCAGGGTAACCGGAGCAGCCATCCTTTTCTGGATACTCAGCCTGTTCGCACCCAAGGAGAAAATAGCCACATCAGACTGGCCACGGATCCTCGGGTGCGCCGTCTTTGGGATGGTGATCAATATGCTCTTCTTCTTTAAAGGACTCAGTCTTTCAACGCCTATTAACAGTTCGGTTATCATCACCCTATCCCCGGTAATGGTACTTATACTGGCCTCATTTCTAATTGGCGAAAGGATAACCTGGCTTAAAAGCCTTGGAATTGCGGTTGGAATGGCAGGCGCCCTGGTGCTTGTTTTGTTCAGCAGTGAAGAGAGTTTCAATGCGCCAAATATTCCTTTAGGAAATGTTTTATTCATCGTTAATGCATTTTCCTACGGACTTTACCTCATCCTGGTCAAGCCGTTAACGGCAAAATACAGTTCGATCACCCTGATGAAATGGCTCTTCTTTATTGCTATTTTCATCAATTTCCCGGTCACAATCGGTGAATTCATGGATGTAGAATGGGGCAGTTTACCCTTCGAGGCGATCTGGCGAATGGCCTATGTAGTGGTAGGTACGACCTTTATGACCTATTTACTGAATATCTATGCATTAAAACAACTTTCGGCTTCGACCATCAGCGCTTTTATCTATTTACAGCCGTTGATCGCCATCGTATTCGCGATCTCGGTTGGTGCAGACAAATTAACGCCCGTAAAAGCGATCGCTGCTTTACTGGTTTTCGCTGGTGTTTATATGGTTAGTATGAGGAAGACTAAAGTTAAAGCTTAATAAAGGTCCATATTTGAAGTGCTTAAGCCTCCGGCGATCAAAAGGATTGCCACAGCACCACCAAGTACAGTAAGAACACTTAATACCGTGGAAACCGAGTGATTTTTGGTCCTTACTTCCTCTATGACCAGGCTTTCCAGCGGAAAACTATAATATTTTCCATCCACTCTTCCAATAACTTCCATTTTTCGAAGTTTTTTGAGCGTTGAAGAGCTTTTAGCAAGGCCAAAATAATCTGAATCTATTTTCTTGATTCGTTTAAAAACCAGTGTTTCCTGCTTAGTTTCAATCTTCACCTTTTTTCCTTTGGAGGCCGCTTCATCCAGGCTAGTATTTTTTGAATGGTACACGCTACAGGAATGAAACAGAAAAGAGACAATAAGTAGAAAAATCAGGGGCCTGGAACGGGTTAACAGGGATTTCATATTTCAGAAATTAAAAGCCTCTTAGATTCCCGGAGATTTAACAGGAAAAAAAATCCTGATAAATCATCGTAGAGTTATCAGGAGCAATTACCTTCTAAAGGTAAGCATATTCTATTATTTTTCAATGCTTTAAACCCTTTAAGTGTCCATCTTATAAATTGAAAGCAATGTTAACTTTTTGAAACAATTAGTTCAATAAGCTCATCTTCAGAAATTTCTGCCAGGACTCCCGTTTTATCCTGCAAATATTCCTTCAGTTCCATGGTATTTAAATCATAGGTTTCTTTTAAACCTTTTATGATAGTAGACAAATAGGTTTCATCGGGTTTGTTGATCTCATTTTCCAGGTAGGTTTCACTTGTAAAAGTAATTACAGGAAGGCCTTTAACCTCCCCAAGGTAGAGCAGCATTCCGTATCTACCCTTGCTAAAACAGTTATAATAACCTCGCTCTTTTAATTGCTCGAAATCAACTACGATCTTATCCTCGATTTTCAATTCCTGCCTAACCAGGTCTATAAACTGACCGGTATTTATTAAGTATCGCCTGCCCAGTGTTTCTGCCTCCTCATCTTTTCCGGGACGCAAAAAGCAAATTCCTCCACCATTCCAGGTCGGAGATCGTTTTGCAAAATACAATTCATATGGAATTTTCACAGGACCGCTCTCCACGGGCGGAGTTCTATCTGCACATCCCCTGAAGTTGACCAAAGCTCCAGCCGGAGTACCACCGGCTATATAACACATAAATCTTTCTTTTCTTAGATTTGATCCATAACAGGCATACCATACCTGTTTGACATCTGATTGCATGATTTAAAGCTTTTCTAATTCTTCCGGCCTAATATTTTGCGGAGACTTTCCGTGTTTCCGGGTATCTTCTTTGGTTAGGACCCTAAAATCTTTTGATTTTGGTGTTCCGTCCAGTTGATCGAACAGTTCTTTTGGCAGCCTGGTCAACTTACGCGAATCCAGGTCCAGCCACGACCCCATCATTTCACAAGTCGCACAATTATTGCCATTATGGTCGAAGATCCTGTGAATGAATTCGAAGAACATCCCGTCTTCCGATAATCCGCTTAATTCCAGGCTAACCCTAACCGGTTCCCCGGCAAAGATCTCTTTAAAATAATAGATATGCTCATAGAACACGATAGGGCCTAAATTATAATGGGAAAGTTGTTTATGGCCGAATCCATTTTCGGTTAGAAAACTCATTCGGGTATGGCTCATGAAGTTCACGAATGCCGAATTGGCCAGGTGCCTGTTGGCATCCAGGTCGCTCCATCTTATTTCGAATTTCTTGGTATACATTTCCTTTTTTTTGGCAAAACTATCAATAAAATTAGGCAATCGAAGCCAATTTTATCTAAGTTTATGCTAAAACAAAAGCATGCCCGTCTTAACTGGAAATTATATACCTCCGGGAATTTTTAAAAATCCGGATGTGGCCACCATATATTCGGCCATGCTCAGAAAGGTGGACCTGCCACCAGTAGAACGGGAACGAATTGAACTAAGCGATGGTGATTTTATAGATCTGGACTGGACCTATTCAAAAACCCCTCCAGCCTCCAAAAAACTGGTTATCCTGTTACATGGCCTGGCCGGAAGTTCAGACAGGGCCTATATGAAAGGAATGGCACGAGCTTTCAGATTTAGAGGCTGGGACGCTGCAGCTATGAATTTTAGAGGTTGCAGTGATGAATTGAACAGGTATTTCAGAAGTTATCATGCAGGGGCTACCAACGATCTTGCTGAAGTGATCACCCACGCATTAAGCCTTGGTAAATATGAAAAAATAGCACTGGTAGGATTCAGCCTTGGCGGGAACATGGTTCTGAAATATCTTGGAGAGAACAGAAGCCGACCAAAGGAGATCATAGCCGGAATTGGGGTTTCAGTACCCTGCGACCTGGCCGGTTCGCTAGGCGCGATCAACCGAATGCGCAATTTTGTCTACTCTAAGCGTTTTGAGCTCAACCTGAAAAAACACCTGTTAAAACGTGCTGAAAAATTTCCTGATCATATCAGTAAGGCCGAAATAAACGCCTGCAGTTCTATAAGGGATATTGATGAATTGTATACATCCAGGGCACATGGGTATAAAAACGCCTCAGAGTATTATGAAAAAGCCAGCTGTCTTCAGTTCCTGGATGGGATCGAAATACCAAGCCTGCTCATAAGCGCCAGAAACGACAGTTTTCTTTCTGAAGCCTGTTATCCATTTGGACTGGCAAAAGCTTCTAAAATCTTCCACTTTGAAGCCCCTCCTTATGGAGGACATGTTGGCTTTGTAACCTCAAAATCCATTTATTACCATGAGAAAAGAGCTATAGAATTTATCGAATCTATGCTTTAATAAATCGGTTTTGGGTTGTTAAGCTCATAAATTGGAGATGCTTAGGAATTGACTATCTTTGCGCAAGCTTTTAAAATTCAGGCATGATCCAATCAATGACAGGCTTTGGGAAGAGCGTAGTACAAATTCCCAATAAGAAAATCACCGTAGAGCTAAAATCTCTCAACAGTAAGAATTTTGACCTGAATGCACGCATTCCGTCGCAGTACCGCGAAAAGGAGCTGGACCTCAGAAATATCATTTCGGCTTCCCTTGGCCGCGGAAAGGTGGATCTTTCTATCTACGTGGAATATACCGGCGAACAGACTTCTACCAATGTAAATACCGAGGTGGTAAAAACCTATATGGATCAGCTTCGGAATATCGTAAATGCATCTGAAGTGGAATTGCTGAAAATGGCAGTAAAAATGCCAGATGCCCTTAAGACCATAAGGGAAGAAATAGACGAGGAAGAATTCAAAGCTATCGAAAAAGGGGTAGATGAAGCCCTGACCGAAATCAACAACTTCCGTACAGATGAAGGCCAGGCCCTTGAAAAGGACCTCAATCTCCGAATCTCGAATATCAAGGACCTGCTTGATAAAGTGATAAAAATGGACCCAGAGCGGGTTGAAGGCGTTCGTGAAAGACTTCGTAAAGGAATCGAGGAGATCAAGGAACAGGCCGATGAAAGCCGGTTCGAGCAGGAGATCGTTTATTATATCGAGAAATTCGATATCACCGAAGAGAAAGTAAGACTGGACAACCACCTGGATTATTTTCAGAAAACATTGAATTCTGCCGACTCAAACGGTAGGAAACTGGCCTTTATCTCCCAGGAGATAGGTCGTGAGATCAATACCATTGGGAGCAAATCTAACTATGCTCCCATGCAGCAACTGGTAGTTCAAATGAAGGACGAGCTGGAAAAAATAAAAGAACAAATTTTAAACGTACTCTAAATGGACGAAGGGAAACTAATCGTTTTTTCAGCACCATCGGGATCAGGGAAGACTACCATAGTAAGGCACCTGTTAAGAAATCCCGAATTAAAACTGGATTTTTCGATTTCGGCAACTTCCAGGTCTCCCAGGGAAAACGAAGTAGATGGTAAGGATTATTATTTCCTTTCACTTTCAGATTTTAAGCAGAAGATCAAGAACGATGAGTTTCTTGAATGGGAAGAAGTTTACCGGGATAATTTTTACGGCACGCTAAAAAGCGAGGTAGAGCGTATCTGGAAGGAAGGCAAACACGTGATCTTCGACATAGATGTAGTTGGCGGGCTGGACATCAAGAACATCTATCCGGAAAGAACCCTGGCTGTGTTCGTAAAACCTCCCAGTATCGAAGAATTAAAGATACGCCTCAAAAAAAGAAAGACTGAAACCGATGATAAGATCAATATGCGGGTTGCCAAGGCTTCTATTGAACTTGCAACCGCCCCTCAATTCGATTTTATCATAGAGAACAAACACCTGGGGACAGCTTTGAAGGAAGCTTACAACCTGGTTTCGGAGTATGTTGGAGCTGAAAAACCTTCAGAATGAACAGAAAGGTAGGCCTGTTTTTTGGCACTTTTAATCCTATACATACAGGACATCTCATCATTGCCAATCATATGGCAGAATATTCAGATCTGGATGAAATCTGGCTGGTGGTAACTCCCCACAATCCGCATAAGAAAAAAAGCAGTTTACTAGATAATCATCATCGCCTTGAAATGGTGTACAGGGCCTGTGAAACTTACGAAAAATTAAAGCCCAGCAATATAGAATTCGGTTTACCTCAACCCAATTATACCATTAACACACTGGTTCATCTTCGGGAACGCTTCCCAACTAACCATTTTTGCCTTATCATGGGGGAGGATAATTTAAAGAACTTCCATAAGTGGAAGAATAATGAGGTGATACTTGAAGAACACGAGATCTATGTCTACCCGCGAATAGCTCCCGGAAAAAAGGCCCTGGAACTCGAAGAGCATCCAAAAGTTCATAAAGTTGACGCTCCCGTTGTTGAAATCTCCTCAACTTTTATAAGAAATGCCATCAAAGAGTCTAAAAATGTTAGACCGTTGCTTAGTGCAAAAGTGTGGGAATATATCGACGAAATGAATTTCTACAGGTAAATAAAGACTGTTTAAAGAAATTTTCGAATATCCTTTTTAGCTGATTGATCCTACTTTTTTCATCGTGGAACTACAAGCTCTAGAACGTCGACTGCTCTCAATTTGACATTCTCGACCCCGTTAAACAGTCTTATTATCTTTTGGCTTCCATAGGTGGTATTCTTAAAACCTGACCTGGATAAATCTTGTCCGGATCCTGTAACATTGGTTTGTTCGCCTCGAAAATGAGCGGATACTGGTTTGGATCTCCATAATGCTCCTTGGATATCTTACTAAGCGTATCGCCTCTTTCTACAGTATGGAAAACAGCTTCTGGCTCGGCATTCTTTACATCCATTCGATCGTCTACCCTTCCAATTCCTTCAGAATTTCCAATTACCAGGATGATCTTTTCCCTGGTAGACTGGTCGAGGGCCGTTCCCGAAACCACTGCCATATCCCTTTCGATCTGGATCTTTAAATTTTCTGCTTTCAAATTAAGATCGGTGATGGTTTGCTCTAGTTTCTGAGCTGCTTTTTCATTCTCCCTCACCTGTTCCTTTTCAAGATTATCGCTTTTTCCAGCTTCTTCATTTCTGGTTTTATCTATTCCAAAAATCTTTTTTCCTGCATCTTTAATAAAAGTGAAAATCCCCATATTATAAGTTTGTGATTGGTATTCTTAAATGTACGAAAGCCAAACAGGTTTTAGCTTGCGAGCATTGCTAAAATTTTCCAAAAAATTCTGAAAATAAAAAAAACCGCCTCTCGCGAAACGGTTTTTTTCAACTAAATAACCAACCAAAAAGACTAAGAAAATATTCCATGCAACTTTAATCTGCACAGAACATTATTATAACGTGACATCATTAAATGCATTGTCTGGAAACCCAGGTTTTACTGTTAAATTTTAATTTCATCAGAATTAAAATATTCGCAATAAAAAGCACTAAAGAAAGAGAAAACCTTTATTAACCTTCAAATTTGACTATTTTTGAATAACAGAATGTAAGTAATATGGAGAAAACCCCGAGTTTTGGTGTTATTGGCGGAGGTAGCTGGGCCACTGCCATCGTGAAAATGTTATGTGAAAATCTGGAAACAGTGAACTGGTATATGCGCAGCGTTTATGCGGTGGAGCATATTAAAAAGCAGGATCACAATCCTAATTACCTGAGTTCTGTAGAATTCGATGTTAGTCAGCTTAACCTTAGCAACGACATCAACGAGGTTGTTGAGGCTTCAGAATACCTGATATTTGCCATTCCCTCTGCCTTCTTGAAAAGGGAGCTCGATGCGCTTGAAATTCCATTAAAAGACAAGATCGTTTTTTCTGCCATTAAAGGGATCGTACCTGAAACCAGTTTAATAGTTGGAGAACACTTCAATGAATATTTTGATGTTCCCATGGAGAATATTGGAGTCCTTACCGGGCCCTGCCATGCTGAAGAGGTCGCCCTGGAGCGTCTTTCTTACCTGACCGTTGCCTGCCAGGACGAAAAAAAGGCCGAGATCGTGGCCGGTTACCTGGGAAGTGATTATATCACCTGCAAGATAAGCGACGATGTGATAGGTACCGAATATGCCGCCGTTCTAAAGAACATTTATGCTATTGCAGCAGGGATCGCTCATGGGCTTGGTTACGGTGATAACTTCCAGAGCGTTTTGATGAGCAATGCCATAAGGGAAATGAAAAAGTTCATCAAGAAAGTACATAAGATGAAACGGAATATCAACGACTCGGCATACCTGGGAGATTTGCTGGTAACCGGCTATTCTGTGTTCAGCCGAAACC
Source organism: Christiangramia oceanisediminis (assembly GCF_022570735.2). Taxonomy (GTDB): domain Bacteria; phylum Bacteroidota; class Bacteroidia; order Flavobacteriales; family Flavobacteriaceae; genus Christiangramia; species Christiangramia oceanisediminis. The sequence goes on from NZ_JANCNS010000001.1 coordinate 1,017,287, forward strand.
GTATGTTCGGGAATATGATTGGCAAGGGATATACCGTGAAAAGCGCTCAAATGGAAATGAGTATGATCGCAGAAGGTTATTATGCCACTGAAAGTGCCTACAAGATCAATAAGGAAAAGAAAGCGAAAACTCCAATCATCAATGCTGTATATGCCATCCTCTACAAAGGAGAAAATCCAAAAAAGGTCTTTAAGAAATTAGCAGATAAACTAAATTAATTAAAGTTTTTTCCTACAAAATTTCCGTTACTATTCTGATTATTAAACATTTCATCGGATTTTTTTGCATGAAATAAAAATATATATACTACATTTACAGGACCAAATCCAATTAATCTAAAATTATCATGAACAAGAAGTTTTTAATTCTTTGTCTTGGAGCGGGTATGTTTTTTACCAGTTGCCAGACAGACACCATTTCTGAAGATGTAATATCTGAAGAGCATTCCATTTTAAAAGAAAAGACATCCACACAGGTAGATTCTAAATTCCATACCGGGCCAGACTGGATCGTTGGGCCTGGGGCAGAGCTTCATGAACCAGACTGGATCACAGAACCGGGAGCCAATTTCCATACCGGGCCAGACTGGATCGTAGACCTTGCATTCTTTGCTTGTGGAGACGAATATGACGGAAAGGCAAACCTAACCGTTAATAAAAATAATGAAGCTGCTTATTCGAGCGCCGAGTCTGGAGAAGCGGTAAAGCTTAAGAACCTGAACGTTGGTGGAAAGCTTGATTTTTGCGGACTGCTTAGCGTTGAGAATGATGTGAACCTGCATCGTAATGCTGAATTTCGCCTAGCCGGAGAAATGATGATCGGGACTCCAGAGGAACCTGCAGACCTTATCATCAACAACGGAGCTCACTTCGATATCGCCGGTAAGGTTTATGTAACCGGAAACCTGATCATTAATCATAAAGGTACTTTGGAGATCTTTGGTGGAGAAGGCGAAGTGATGATAGTAGGAGGAGAAATTCAATTGGCCGACGTGATCCACTTTGTTGATCATCGCGATCATGACCACGACCACGAACATTAATAGTTATTTTGAATTATCGAAAAAACCGGTTGAGTTTCCTCAACCGGTTTTTTTATTTCGCCAGAATTCCCTTCTTCGGGATTATTGGTATTTGTAAGGCCGATTCTTTAATGCTGTTTTTCGAAAATTTGAAGGTCTTATCCAGCATCTGGTTGCCAATAAAATAACTTATCTTGAATTCATTATTCAGGCTAAGTACATCATCCTGTATGAATTCGATCTTTGCAAAATTTTTGGCGGGAAGCCGTTCCAGCCTGTGCCGCATGACCGAGGTCTTCTTCTTTTTATCATGTCCTTCTGAAACGATAAGAACCATTTCAAGTTCCTTATTAGAGTCGTTGATCAAATACACGTTCCACTCATCTGCACGGAATTCTTCGTTGAATTCGCGAACGGCAGCAACATAAACATCCTTAACCTCTGGAATTTCGATATCTTTTTTCAAAACTAGTCCTGTGTTTTGCTCTTTAATTTTTTCCAGATGAACCATAATATAACGGCTGCCAGGACGACCAGTCCAATCCCCATGCTCAACTCGATGAGAGCCTTGATAAAGGTCACATAAATGATAAGCAGTAAAACGATCAGGACTAATATTCCGAAGCCGTATTTCTTCATTACAGTGCCGATTTGAATTGTTCCAGGAATCTAAGATCGTTCTCGTAGAACATTCTAATATCCTCGATCTGGTATAAAAGCATGGCAATTCGTTCTATTCCCATACCAAATGCAAAACCTGAATATTCCTTCGGGTCAATTCCGCAGTTTTTAAGAACATTTGGATCTACCATTCCGCAACCCATGATCTCGAGCCAGCCGGTACCCTTGGTGATACGGTAATCGGTTTCGGTTTCAAGTCCCCAGTAAACATCTACCTCGGCACTTGGTTCGGTGAACGGGAAGTAAGACGGTCTTAGCCTTATTTTCGATTTTCCGAATAACTGCTTGGTAAAATAAAGAATGGTTTGCTTTAGATCGGCAAACGAAACATCCTTATCTATATAAAGTCCCTCCACCTGGTGAAAGATACAGTGCGATCTTGCTGAAATAGCTTCATTCCTGAATACTCTTCCCGGTGAGATCGTCCGGATAGGCGGCTTGTTATTTTCCATATACCGTACCTGGACCGAAGAGGTGTGGGTTCTTAGCAGAATATCCGGATTTGTTTGTATAAAAAAGGTATCCTGCATATCCCTGGCCGGGTGATATTCCGGAAGGTTGAGGGCGGTAAAATTATGCCAGTCGTCTTCCATTTCCGGGCCTTCGGAAACATTAAAACCAATATTTGAAAAGATCTCTATGATCTGGTTCTTCACGATGGAAATAGGATGACGCGAGCCTATTTCAACAGGCTCTGCTGGCCTGCTAAGATCCCCGTAGACACCCTTTTCTTCCTGATTCTTATCCAGCTCATCTTTAAGACTGTTAACTTTAGCCTGTGCAGTGGTCTTCAGTTCATTGATCACCTGGCCAAATTCCTTCTTTTGTTCGTTGGGAACATTTTTGAACTCGCTGAAGAAGTCATTCAGTATCCCTTTTTTTCCGAGATATTTGATTCTGAAGGCTTCTATTTCATCTTTGGTCTTCGCGTTAAAACTTTCAACCTCAGCAATATGCCCTTTAATTTTATCGATCATAGATGATTACTTTTCCGGAAGCGCAAATTTAATAAAATTTAATCCTAAACCTTTCCTTTTGAAGCCTTATTCCTGAGTGCAGCATTTGAATCGGCAAACATCTGGGTTCGCCTGTCTTCATAGATGAACTTGATAAGAAAGAATACCGAAATAGCCCCGAAAACATGCCAGAGCCAGTGAGTTCCCATTGGCATCACATAAACAAACCGGTCCATTAACCTGAAACTGATGGCCAGCCCAAAGCTTAAAAATGCCAGAAACACCCACCACCAATAATGGGTTCTCGTAGTGAAGAAGTACGTGATAATGGGCAGCAACAATCCAACAGCTGTACCAATATAACCTATTGAGGTTTTCAAAGAAACCGGCCAGGGGATCATCCTGATCCCGAAAACCAGGAATAGAATGATCAAAATCAGTAATAATCTTTGTTTTCGAGTTGCCTTCAGTTTAATTGTATAATACACCGAAACAGCCAGACACAGTATGACGATTGGCAACCAGTCCATATACATCCAAACATCATGGCTACGGGTTGCGTGGTAAACAGTACCCCCAATAAAGCCCAGCAAAAGCACCGGCAGACTCCAGGCGAGGAATCGATGATTATGGTAATCCCTGTAAACCTTTAAGGAAAAATAGATTATGATACCTAAGAACAGGATATTGCTGTAGGTATTGAAGGGTTCAACAGGTAACCTGCCCGCCAGGGTCTCCTGATAGATTGGACCGCTATCAAAAGGGAAGGATTCCACGATCTGCTTCAGGGCCATTTATGAGATGTATTCTTTTTCCATAAAATAATGTACAATAGCTTCTTTCATCAAAACGCTTTGTTCACCTGCCTTTAAAGATGGCAGTTCCTCCTTCACCTTAAAATGTGGCCATCCCTCATCATCATAAAAATCAAATTCATAATAACCATAGGGCTCCAGTAAGGTACAAATAGCTATATGCATTAGATCTATCTTATGATCTTTTTTATATCTGCGGTGGGGCTGACCCAATTCCTGGACCCCTATTAAGTAAATAATAGCATCCAGCTCCATTAACTCACCATCTGCGAACTGCATGGATAGTTTCTGCTGAACTTTCTCCCATCGTTCTTTTAATTGTTCATCTCTTGCCATATTGCAAAGATAATTCCTAGATTTAATTATTCTTATATTTGAGATATGAATACCGTGGATATTATTTTAAGCCTGGTACTGCTCTACGGACTGGTACGGGGCTTTTTTAGAGGCCTTCTTACCGAACTGGCTTCGCTGGTTGGGATCGTGGCCGGAATTTACGGAGCCGTTCATTTTTCTCATTTCCTGAGTGATTTTTTAACCAATCAGGTAGAATGGAAACCTCAGTATATAAATTTAATAAGCTTTGCGATCACTTTCGTAATCATTGTGGTACTTGTTTCCCTTGCCGGAAAAATGCTTACCAAAGTAGCTGCTTTTGCCGCCCTGGGAGTGGTGAATAAAATCCTTGGTTCGGCTTTTGGGATGATCAAGTCGGCCTTTGTAGCCAGCGTTATCATCATGTTCTTTAAAGCTACTAATGAGCGTATCGAGATCGTGGAGGATAAAACGCTCAGCGAGTCAATTCTTTATGAACCAGTAGAAAGCATTGCCCCTATCATTCTTCCTTCCATAATCAAGCAGGTTCGGGAACGGGACCTTCTGGAAGATTCTGGAGATGAAAACCTGATATAAAAAATCCGGCAAACCACCATAACTGGCTTTTGCCGGATGTAAATATTCTGAAAGTCTTACAGGAGACTAACCTTTCCTGTAGAGATGGAGTAGACTCCTCCTACGATCTTGATCTCTCCATTCTTTTCCATTTCATTAAGAATAGGACTTTTTTCCCTGATCCTGTTCATGGTAAGTTTCACATTGTTCTCTACCACGCCAGCCACAAATGAATCGTTCTTGGAACTTCTCTCACCATCGGTTTGAGTAGCCTCAACTGCAGGTTTAATATTACTAAGCAGGTGGGTGATGTTGCCAAGCTCTACATGGTCGCAGGCAGCTTTCACCGCACCACAGGCTTCATGGCCCAGCACCAGCACCAATTTACTTCCTGCTACTTTACAGGAATATTCCATACTTCCAAGGATATCGGTATTCTCAAAATTCCCGGCCACCCGGGCTACAAAAATATCTCCAACACCCTGATCGAATACTGTTTCAACCGGTACCCGTGAATCGATACAGCTCAGTACCACGGCCTGTGGCCACTGTCCTCCACTGGTTTTATCGATCTGGCTGGAATAATCCCTTTCATGCATATTCTTATTGGTAAACCTTTCATTTCCCGCCATCAGGTCATTGAGAACATCATCCGGGCTTAGTTTAGTTTGCTTTTCTTTATCTATAATCTCTTTAATCATCGCTTTAAAATTTTTGATTTAACTATAATTTGCGAGCCTCAGCAGGCTCATGTTTCTTTTCCAACTGAAAGAATTCGTAATAACTCTCAGGATTCTCGATAATCCCCCTTTCAGATATTAACTTGATATCTATATTTCTTTCTTCAGCTTTAATTTTAAAATCATCCAGTATCTCGATAATATCATCATCGAGGTATTTAGTACGGGTAACATCCATAATAAGATATGAATTTTTTTCCAGCCTGTTCAGCTCCTTGATGATCGCACCTTTGTTGATAAAGGTTACTTCTTCGGCAAGAGTCATTTTAACATTTTTACCTCCGTTGTCCAGGTTTTCCATATGTAGGAAATAAGAATTCTGGTAGTTTTTGATGAGAATTACTGCAATTCCCACTAGCAGTCCAAGACTAATACCTATTAGAAGATCCCCAAATACGATCCCGGTGATGGTCACCATGAATGGCACGAACTGCTTCCATCCTTTCAAATACATTTCCTTGAAAAGAGCTGGTTTAGCTAACTTATAACCTACTAAGAACAGGATCGCTGCCAATACCGAAAGTGGTATATAATTCAGGATATTTGGAATGATGATAATGGAGATCAACAGCAGGAATCCATGCATGATGGCAGACATTTTTGTCTGACCACCAGACTGGATGTTTGCAGAACTTCGTACGATCACCTGTGTAATAGGTAATCCACCTATCAATCCAGACATCAGGTTACCGGTTCCCTGTGCAAATAACTCCCGGTTGGTAGGGGTGGTACGTTTATGAGGATCTAATTTATCGGTTGCTTCCACGCAAAGAAGTGTTTCCAAACTGGCAACCAGTGCGATGGTAAAACCGGTCACCCATATTTGAACCGTCCCGATCATTTCCAGGGAAGGAAAGGTGAACTGTCCCAGAAACGAATCTAAACTATCCGGCACCGGAACATTAACAAGATGGTCTGCAGAAATAGCGAAGATTTCAGAGTCCCTTGTAAGCAGGTAAAAAACGATCCCCACAACTACAGCCACCAGCGGACCCTGCACCAGTTTAAAGAATTTACCCTTTTTAGACAGGACCGCTTCCCAAAGAACGAGTATCGTCATCCCGATCACCGCAATTAAGGTGGCGCCTGGACTAATATTATTGAAAACATTGAAGATTTCTGAAAAGGTATTTTCCCCATCAACCTGGAAAAAAGCCCAGTCTCCCTGGGGATCACTATCATAACCGAAGAAATGAGGAATTTGTTTCAGAATAATAATAATCCCGATACCTGTAAGCATTCCCTTAATGACCGAATTAGGAAAATAATATCCGATGATCCCGGCTTTTAAAAGACCAAACCCAATCTGAATAGCCCCTGCGATTACAACGGCCAGCAATAGGTTTTCATAACCAATAGTGGAGATGGCTGCGAGCACGATAGCTGCAAGACCAGCTGCCGGACCACTAACTCCAAGGCTGGAACCACTAATAGCCCCAACAACTATTCCCCCAATTATACCTGCAATAAGGCCTGAAAACAGTGGAGCACCACTGGCTAATGCGATTCCAAGACATAAGGGAATAGCTACGAAAAATACGACGATACTTGCAGGAAAATCTTTATTAAGATGTTTGAACATAATTTTATATAATTGATCCCAGTGATCCCTGAAACTTTTTAGATCACCTGAATGGTTGGTTTGATAAATAATTAAAATCCCGTCCCAGTAAGAATGAAACGGTCACCTGATTGCATGGCAATCACTTAGAAAATAACGCGTTATGCGTTTTTGGGAGGAGGCGATGTTATGGAGAGGAAAACGCCATAATAATCGTCTAAATAGTAGAAACCAGCTTCTCTCCTGGTTTGAAGAAAATGAATACTTTCATAATTCGATTCTATTTCTTCATAAGTATATTCAAAATTGATCTGGTTCTTGGAAGAGCTTTCTTCTTCGTTCGCATTGTACACAATTGGGATATCGATATCACCATCGATTAAACAATCCAGGGTATTCATACCTAAAAATGCAACAAATACCAATGCAAGTATGTGGGAAAATATCTTCACAATAGCTAAAATAGAAGAATTTTAAGATATCTAATAATAGATTGGCAGAACAATTTTTAAGAAAATGTGAATTTTGTTTAAAGTTTTCTCACATCTTCGGTCTTAATCCAGCCTTGCGCGCCATTTGCAAGTTCTATCTTAGACCACTCCTGGTAGTTCTCAAGGATGCGGGCCTTGGTGCCTTCGTGCAATTCAAAACTGCTTTCTCCTCGTAGATTTGGTTCATCACGAACTTCGGTCTCCTCTGCAAAAATAATAGCGTACTGATTGTTCTCAATATAGCTCTCCTGCTGGAAGGCAAATATTACAGAAACCAGGCTAAAGATCAACATGGCCATGGCCCCACCAAAAAGCAGTCTTTTGTATAAGGGAGTAGCCGAAAAGTAATATAGAAGGAAAAGAACCACGAATACAACCGAAAATACAATGCTCAAAACAGCCCAGGTATTATAGCTGAATACCGCAATAAGATCATTAAACCACCTGTCTATTCCGGTTTGTTCTACGGCTTCGATGTCATCAATAGCCATATTACGTGCGAATTCGATATTGTTCCTGATATCTTCATCTCCGGGGTCCAGCTGTAAAGCCTTTTCATAATGGTAGATACTTGGTGCAACCCGGTTTAATTTATAGTAGGAGTTTCCAAGATTATAATATACCTCAGCCGAAGCCTCGCCGTTTTCGAGAATTTCCTCGTACTTCGCCGCTGCTTCTTCATAGTTTCCGTTTTGGTAAGCAGTGTTTGCCGCCTCAAAAAGATCTTCTCCCTGGCCAAATACGCCAAAACCTAATAACAAAAAACTTAATAAGATCAATTTTTTCATTATTACAATTGTTTATCTAGGGTTGAGATTACACTAACCGATTTTTCATAATCCTGCTGCATGGCATCCCTGGAAGCAGGGGTATACCTTGCATATTCACAGCTCTCCAATAAGGATATAAAATCGGCGTTGGTCTGCTGGTCTACCTTCTTATCCTGAAGCAGGGACTGTATACGCTCCTTGCTCATCTCGCTGGTTTGAATACGCAGCTTGGCCTTCAAATAATTATGCATCGAACGTTCAAGTGCCAGGTAAAATTCTTTTTGATTTCCAAGATTTCGTTTGGCTTCAGAAAGGTATCGGCGTGCAAGTTTATCCGCTTTTCTAATACGATTCCCTTTTATATCGCGAGCACGTTCTTCTCTTTTCTTTCCGAAGAGAATAAAAAGAGGGATCGCGGCCAGAGGTAATACCAGCGCACTCCAGAAACCTAAAGAGCCCAGGAAGTTGTCATCATCCATAGACCTGAGACTGGTCTTTAATTTTATAAATCTGAACTGCTCATCAGGAATAGAAACTGCCTGCCTGCTGGAATTCGAAATTCCGCTGGGTTCGTTCCCTGCAAGCGGACCACTATCCACATTGATCAGGATCTCCTCAGAATTCATGGTCTTATAGGTTTCAGTCGAAGGGTCGAAATAGGAAAAGGAAAGTGCCGGAATTGGATATTTTCCCTTACGTGTTGGCACTATGGTATAGGTTTCAGAAATGCTTCCCTGCATACCATTGAGATTCGTGTTTACATTTTCCACTCGTTCCGGATCGTACATTTCAAGCGAAGAAGGAGCGGTAAGATCTGGAAGCTCAAATAACTTCAGGTTTCCATTTCCTTTCACCTCGACCTTTGCCTGTAAACTTTCACCTGCATTTAACTCATCCTTATTCGTGTTCACGTTAAAACTGAATTTCCCTACAGCCCCGGTGAAATTGGCAGGCTTGCCGTCTGGTAATTGCTTTACATTGATGGTCTTGTTATCTGCCGCTACGGTTTTATTGACCGTTTTATAGATTCGGCTACCAAAAATGTCCCTTCTTTCGCTGGGAACATCTACCGCGATGGAAAGGGTAAGGGGTTCAATATTGAGTTCTCCGCTTTTCTGTGGATAGAGAATAGTCTTTCTAAGGATTACATAACGATAAGGCTCCCCTCGAAATTCACCGTTTTCAACCCTTAATTGCTGAATGTCGATACTCTGACTCCAGAAGTCGTTGTATTTTGGACTGTCAAGTTCGCGCCAGTTGCTAACGCTCACCCTCGGGCTAACATAAAGCTTATAAACAATAGTAATGGCTTCGTTGAGATATGGATTAGCATTAGAGACCTCGGCGACCAGGTGAAGGTTGTCTTCAGCGATCAGCTCAGTATTGTCACCATCGGTTGGTTTATCTACCGCGGCCGTAATTTCTACTGCTAAAGGAGAAGTCTTGTAAATTTCGTCATCTATCAGCACCTCAGCCTGGCCAATCGTTAATTTCCCCCGTTTTTTAGGCTGAAGGTAAAAACTATAGACCTTGGAATATTCCATTTTCCCGTTCAGGATAGAATGGCTGATCTTCTGGTTTGGACCTCCAACCACGGTAAATCCGTCGAAGGAAGGAGGTTTGAAGTTATCTCCATCTTCGTTCATTTCAAAATCAACCCGCAGGCGTTCATTGATCCCCAGTTTTTCCCTGCTCACTTTAGCCTCAAAGCGAACCTGGGCCTGGATCACACCCCCGGCAAACAGTAAAAAACTCAATACCAAGTACTTCAGTTTCATCTTTTTTCTCCTTACAATCAGTCCTTTTGGTCGAAATTACAGCAAAAATGTTACCAATCTTTTTCAGATTTGACTTTCACTCCTTTTGCCTTTTCAGCGTTGATCTTATCCTGAACTTTTTTCTCTTCATTGTTCATCGCCTCCAGCAGGTTGTTTATTTGCTGTGGTGAAAGCTGGCCTTGTGCAGGTCTGGGTTGTTGTTGCTGCTGGTTATCGGTTTCTCCCTGATCTTTCTGTTGCTGGTCTCCCTGCTCCTTTTCATTTTTCTCATTCTCATTACCTTCCTGCTCATCCTGCTTATTCTCACCTTCATCACCAGGCTTCTGGTCCTGGTTCTGATCTTCACCACCTTCACCATCCTGGTTCTGCTGCTGCTTGTCTTCCTTCTCTTCATCGCTTTCTCCACCGCTATTCTGATCCTGGTTCTGATCCTGGTTTTGCTGTTCCTTCTCCAGCATCTTTTTCGCGAGGGCCAGGTTATACCGTGTTTCATCATCGGTTGGATCATTGCGCAAGGCATCCTTAAAGGCATCTACTGCCTCCTGATATTGCTTTTGCTGCATATAGGTGTTCCCCAGGTTATGATAAATACGATGTTTGTCTTCCTTTGTTGCAGCTACCTCTGCGGCTTCCTTTAATCTGCTTTCTGCATTCACCGATTTTTCCTTGGTGTAATACAGGTTTCCCATATTATACTTGGCGTCCACATTATCAGGTGCCTTGGCAATTGCTTTTCGGTAAGAAGCCTCGGCTTCGGCAAAATTGTTATCAGACAGTGCTTCCTGGGCCTCAGCCACATAGTCATAAGACTGCCTGAGCAGTTTTTCAGGTTTTTCCTGCGCATTCATATAGCCTAAGCCGAACAGGCAGATAATCGCCACCAGGATATTTTTCAGCTTAATTTTCATCTTTTTCCCCTTTCTTTTTTCTTTCATTGAAAAGATTCAACCTTTTTATCCAGGCCGTACTTCTCTCTAACACAAAGATATCTAGAAATAATAATGCCAAAGCCAATCCCAGGAACCATTGAAAATGAGATTTAAAATCGGCAAACTGTTTGGCTTCGAATTCGGTTCGTTCTATATTCTGAAGCTCCTCGCTAACCTGCTCTGTCACTTTACTCGTAACATTTCCTTCGATATAACTTCCCCTGGCCTGGTTTGCTATCTCCTGAAGGATCGATGGATTCAAGCGAGTGATCACCGTTTCACCCTGTGAATCTTTCTTATAATTCTGGATCACTCCATTTCTTTTAATTGGGATAGGCCCGCCCTTCTCTGTTCCAACACCAATGGTGTAGATCCTGATGCCCATTTCGGCAGCCTGATCTGCGATATCCTCTACATTACCTTCATGATCTTCCCCATCACTGATTATGAACAAAACGCGGTTGGTTTGCTGTTCATCATCATAATAGGTGGTGGCCAGTTCAATCGCATCGCTGATCGCCGTTCCCTGCGAGGAGATCATATCGGTATTCAGCGCCTGCAGGAACATCCTGGCAGCAGAGTAATCGGTTGTTATTGGAAGCTGCGGAAATGCTCCCCCGGCGTAGGCTATGATGCCAACCCGATCACTTCCGAGGTTAGAGAGGATCTGGCTTACCAGCTGCTTGGATTTTTCCAGTCGGCTTGGCGCTATATCCTCGGCATCCATACTTTTGGACACGTCAATCGCGAAAACGATATCCACACCTTCCCTTTTTACGGTTTCCAGTTTAGTGCCCATTTTCGGGTTTACCAGGGCGATCACCAGGCTGGAGATTGCCAGGATTACCAGCACGAGTTTTATAAAATATTTGGACCGAGACCTGTTAGGTGCCAGGAATTTTAGCAGTTGCGGATCGGCAAATTTCTTACGTGTTCGGTTCTGCCAGTACATCAACACCAGGAAAAACAGGATGATCACCGGGATCACCAGTAAGAACCAAAACCAATTTTCTTCCTCGAGTACGAACATCTTAAATAAAGCTTCTAAATAGGGTTAAACGCAGTAGAATCTCCAGCAGGAGCAGGCCACCGGCAAGCAATACCAAAGGTCTGAATTTCTCATCATAATTATAATAGCGGAATTCCTCTATTTCGGTCTTTTCAAGGGAATCGATCTCGGCATAGATCTCTTGCAGCTTTTCATTATCGGTTGCCCGGAAGTACTTCCCTCCGGTATCATTGGCGATTTCTTTAAGCAGATCTTCGTCAATCTCTACCTGCACATTTCCAAACTGGAATCGCCCGTTGGCCAATGTACCTATAGGGGAAAGCGCCATCCCGTTGCTTCCCACTCCAATTGAATAAACCTTGATCCCAAACTCAACGGCCAGCTCGCTGGCGGTATTTGGATCTATAAAACCAGCATTGTTCACACCATCGGTGAGCAGGATGATAACCTTGCTTTCGGCCTCGCTATCCTTCAAACGATTCACGGCGGTAGCCAGGCCAGAGCCAATGGCCGTACCGTTTTCCAGCACATTATTGTATTCTATATCTTCCAGTGCGTCCAGCACTATAGCCTTGTCGCTGGTTATTGGTGTTTTCGTAAAGCTCTCACCTGCATACACCACAAGACCTATACGATCTCCAGGACGATCATTAATAAATTCTTCAGCAACTTCTTTTAAGGCATCCAGTCGGTTTGGCTGAAGATCCCGCGCCAGCATACTGGCCGAAACATCTATGGCCATCACGATATCAATTCCCTGGGTGCTGCTGGTTTGCGTGGTCACATCTACCGTTCGGGGCCTTGCCATGGCCATGATGATAAGCACCAGTACCAGCAATCTTAATACAAAAAGAACAGGACGCAGTTTGGCCAATATTCCGCTTTTTGCTTTAAAGCCTTTGGTAGAAGAAATCTTTAACTCGGCTGTTTGCTTATGGCGCTTCCAGAAATACCAGGCGATGGCCATTGGTAGCAACAATAGCAACCAAAAGAATTCCGGGTTTTCAAAGTTGAAATTAGCAAACATTAGTTTAGATTATTTATTTCTACCGAGTTGATGATGCGTTCCGAGATCTCCTTGGCATATTGATCATTTTCATTGAATATCACCACTATTTGTTCAAAACCTCCCTTTTCAGCGAAATTAAGGATCACATATTCATTTGGAATACTTTCCCCGGTAATTGGATTAACCGCTTGCAGCGTACCAAAAACTTTCAATCCTTTCGCTCCATTGAGCGTGGTGAACTCTTCCTGTTTCATGATGATATTTCTTGCCCCCTGTTCTTCCAGATTAGCATAAATACCATCCACCGCTTTTTCAAGTTCAAAGTTCACTTCTCCCTGGAATTTGATGGTGCTCAGTGTAACATAGAAATTGCTAAGCAAACTTCCATACATAAAGCTTTCAGAACCTACCATCATTCGCTCAACTTCTCTTGGCATTTCAATTTCCCCGCGAATCAGTACCTCAGGCGTGGTAACCGCCACAGCCGGATTTCCATATTCACTTCGTATCCACTCTCCCTCCAGCAATTCCTTGGTAGGGTGCCCCAGGTAGGTGTCCTTAACATATGTATAGCCTTTGGTTGCGATCAGTGCAGTGATGCCGATCACAATTACAAGTACACCAGCAGCAATTCCCAGGATAATCCTGCGTCTTTTTCGTTTTCTGGCTCGTTCAGCCCTGTAAGCCTCATCTATTTCCAGTTCCTCCTCGGTAGGCTCAGGCACCGAAGCCCTCAGGTCATCTATGATATGCTGAGTCCTGGAACGATCTTCCTTAGCCGTGATCACGTCGGGTTTAGAGCGTGCGAATTTGGCGAGGTCAGCGCGATTCAGCATTTTTCTAAAGTCTTCGATGGTAGAATCGCTAAGATTTAGTTTATGCTGATCTTTTTGTTCCTTAAGATAAGTGATCAATTCGCCGGTGGTCATTTCCAGTCCATGATCATAAATTTTCCTGTCGAGATATTTTCTCGCGGCAAAACTCAATTGGGAATAATATTCCTTGATCTCCCGTTTTTCGAGCAATTGAGATTTATCGAGCTTTTCAAGCTCGGCCATCGCTTCTTCATAAGGTGGTAACTCCGGCTCTGCCTCATCCCGTCGTTTTTTCCGAATGATCAGGAATGCCACCAGCCCTCCGGCCAGCAGTATTCCCAGCAACCACCATAACCAGGATGGAATACTGAATCGTGGCGGCACCTCAACGGCAGGTTTTATGGGATATAATTTCTGTTTGGTCGTATCTACGATCACATCATAGACTTCAACCGGAATGGAATCTGTATAAAAGCTATTGTTCCCAATCAGAACTTCCTGTGATGGGATCACGTACTTTCCTGAATCGAACTGGGTTAAGAAATATTCTTTAAGCAGTTTATAATTATCCTTATTTCTTATAGTATCGACCTCATAGGATTCAACCATTTCAAGCGGGGAGAAACTATCTCCTTCCGGAAACACAACCAGATTTCCTGCAGCTGTTTCGACCTCAATGCTATAATTTATCTTTTCACCGATCTCGATCTCGGTTGAATCTACAGCAGCCGAAACCCTGGACTGTGCATTGATATTTGCACTTACAAGGAAGAAGGATATAAAAAACAGAAATCCCAGGCAGCCTGAGATATGCGGTTTAGAATATGTAGGTATCTTGTTTCTGTACATTTTAGTTTCTAAGCTCTTCTTTTAAAATAACCCAACAACTTTTTTACATAGCTGTCATCTGTGCGGTTATTGATTATCCCGGCACCGCTGAGATTGAAACTTTGATGAAAGTAATCCACGCGCTCCTGGAAATATTTGGAATAAGAATGCCTAACTGATCTGGATCCTGTATTTACCATTACATATTCACCAGATTCCTCATCCAGCATTTGCACCAGACCAAGGTTTGGAATGCTTTGTTCCATTTTATCAAAAACCCGTATTCCCGTAACATCATGTTTTCCGGCAACGATCTTCAGGGTTTGCTGGTAATCGTCTGCCATAAAATCTGAAAGGAGGAAAACAATGGCCTTCTTCTTCATTACGTTGGACAGGTATTTTAAGGCTCCGGCAATATCGGTCTTTTTACCCTGCGGCTGAAATTCGATTAGTTCGCGAATGATCCTTAATACATGCGAACGACCCTTTTTAGGCGGAATATAAAGTTCGATCTGGTCTGTAAACAAGAGTAGCCCGATCTTGTCATTATTCTGCGTGGCAGAAAAGGCAAGTGTCGCCGCGATCTCGGTAATGACCTCTTTTTTGAACTGTTGCTGAGTACCGAACATTTCAGATCCCGAAATATCCACCATCAGCATCATGGTTAGTTCCCGTTCCTCCTCAAAAACCTTTACAAAAGGTTCATTATATCGGGCGGTCACATTCCAGTCGATACTACGAACATCATCGCCAAACTGGTAAGCCCTTACCTCACTAAAGGTCATCCCCCTACCTTTAAAAGTAGAATGATATTCACCACCAAAAACATGGTCGCTCAAGCGCCTTGTCTTGATCTCTATCTTCCTAACTTTTTTAAGTAGCTCCTTTGTATCCATCTTTTGAAGTGGGCAGTTTTCAGTCGCAGTAAGCAGTCTGTAAACCGGCAATTTTTTCACTGCCTAGTGCCACTGCCAACTGTTTACTAATTTTAAGGTACTTCAATCTCGTTTACGATCTTATTGATAAGATCTTCTGAAGTAATATTTTCGGCCTCTGCCTCGTAGGTGATACCAATACGATGACGCAGTACATCGTGCACCACGGCCCTTACATCTTCCGGCACCACGTAACCGCGGCGCTTGATAAAAGCATAACATTTTGAAGCCACAGCCAGGTTAATACTACCCCTAGGAGAGGCACCAAAACTTATAAGCGGCTTTATGTCTTCGAGATTGTATTTTTCAGGAGTACGGGTAGCGAATATGATATCAAGAATATATTTTTCGATCTTTTCATCCATGTAGACCTCGCGTACCGCACTTTGCGCCCTTAAAATTTGTTCTAGACTCACAACCGGGTTCACTTTTTCGAACGCGCCTTTGAGGTTCGCACGAATAATGAGTTGCTCCTCGGCCATTTGCGGGTATTTGATGACGGTCTTTAGCATAAAACGGTCTACCTGTGCTTCTGGCAATGGATAGGTACCTTCCTGTTCCACCGGGTTTTGTGTGGCCATCACAAGGAAAGGCTTATCCAGAATAAAGGTTTCATCTCCAATGGTCACCTGTTTCTCCTGCATGGCTTCAAGCAATGCCGACTGCACTTTTGCAGGAGCACGGTTGATCTCATCTGCCAGCACGAAATTGGCAAAGATCGGCCCCTTCTTTATACTGAAATCATTCACCTTCATATTATAGATAAGCGTACCAATCACATCGGCAGGCAAAAGATCTGGAGTGAACTGGATTCGGCTGAACGAACCATGAACGGCTTGTGAAAGCGTGTTGATCGCTAAGGTCTTTGCCAGACCAGGAACTCCTTCCAGGAGGATGTGCCCCTGGCCGAGGAGGCCTATTAAAAGACGTTCTACCATGTGTCTCTGACCCACGATCACTTTGTTCATTTCAGTGACCAGCAGGTCTACGAATGCACTTTCTTTTTCAATTTTTTCGTTAATACTGGCTATATCAACAGATGAATCGTTTTCCATCATGATTTTCAGATTTTGATGTCGTGAATATACGTACTTGAAGTAAGCGTCGCAAATTGAAAATTTATTGGATTTAGAATTGTTAAAAAAAGGTTAAATAAAAAAGGCGACATAGAAATGCCGCCTTTGATTTGAGTTTAGTTGTTTACTTGTATTTCTACAATTCGATCTCACCAAGATCGGTAGTTGCGTTAGGTTCTACTTCAACATCGGTAATGGTGAATACTGAAATCCCGGCATCAGCTTCTGGAGTTACAACAAGATCATAAGTTCCTGCTGGCACACCATTCAATGAGAAATTACCTTCAGAATCGGTATAGGCCGAAATATTCACTCCTTCACCGGTAAGGCTTACCGTATGCTGAATATTGGTTTCCAATCCAACCGGATCGATCACCGTTCCAACTACCACTCCTGCATTGGCTTCAGCATTCACCCTGATTACAGGCTTAAGGATATAACCTCCGTTTCCGGTAGTTACAATAGATTCATCCACATCAAAATCAAGAATATAGGCATAGTTTTCACCAGCTTCAAAATCCTGGTTGATCTTTAGTTTCAAACCAGATTGCTGTGCGCTAGGAGTGTTCAATGGTTTTTTCTCACCATTCACGGTTACCGAGTTCTCTGTTCCAAGGATGAGTCTCATTTCGCTAACGTAACCTGCAGAAACTTCAGTATCTGCAAGCATTTGGGTCACACCACCGGTTAACGTTAGCAAATCATAAACTCCGGTTTGAACATTTTCCAGGCTTACCCAGCCATCACCTTCAACTTCTCCTTCTACCTCGCCTTCGGTTACGCCTTCAATTTTGATTTGAACATCCTGCACATCCACATGAACAGCATCATAATCTCCTGGAGCATCGGTCATCCTAACAGTTAAACTGGCTGTACCTTCACCTGTGCCGTTGGAATCATCATCACTACAACTCATAAAAGTAAATGAAACGATTGCAGCCATGAACAGGCCTTTTAATGTTAGATCTTTAAAATAATTCATAAGTAGATTTTATAGGTTTTGGAAGGGATAACGGCAAGATGCATGCAAGAATTTTTTCATGCAGGTGTTTTTAACGTATTTTAACGCAACTTAACCAGGGTTTAATGAAATAAAAACCTGTTGAAATCCTTATCATTTTAAAAAGAAAACCATGTTAACAGCTTTAATTACAGGAGCTACCAGCGGAATTGGCAAGGCAACCGCCCTTAAGTTCGCGAGCGAGGGTATGAACTTGATCTTATGCGGAAGAAGAACCAACAGGCTGGAGCAGCTACGTCAACAATTATCTGTGGAAACTGAGGTACAAATCCTCACTTTTGATGTAAGAAACCGCAGTGAAGTAAATGAAAGTTTGAATTCACTTCCGGAAGACTTCCGTAAAATTAATATTCTGATTAATAATGCCGGAAATGCTCATGGCCTGGATCCAATCCAGCAAGGGAATGTGGAGGACTGGGATGCGATGATCGATATCAATGTAAAAGGATTGTTATATGTTAGCAAAGCTGTGATCCCAGGAATGATAGAACGAAAATCAGGACACATCATCAATATCGGTTCAACCGCAGGGAAGGAAGTCTATCCAAACGGAAATGTATATTGCGCGAGCAAGCATGCGGTAGATGCGATCAACCAGGGAATGCGCATCGACCTTAACGGAACGGGTATAAGGGTTGGAGCGGTGAATCCCGGCCTCACACAAACCGAATTCAGCGATGTGCGATTCAAGGGCGATACCAAAAAAGCCGAAAAGGTCTACCAGGGTTTCAATGCCCTTCAGCCAGAAGATATCGCCGATATAATTTATTTTGTGGTTACCAGACCATATCATGTAAATATTGCCGACCTTGTAGTGATGCCAACCGCCCAGGCGTCGAGCACGATCGTTCATAAGAATTGATTATTTTTTATTCTTATTATTTATTCAGGCATGGCTCATTACCAAAATTTTGAAGAACTGGAGATCTACAAATTAGCAAGAGCTCAATGCATGAGCATTTGGAAATTGATCAATTCAACCGAGCTAGCAAAAGATTACAGATTAAAAGACCAAATTAATGGCTCTTCAGGCTCCGTAATGGATAATATAGCAGAAGGTTTCGGAAGGGGAGGCAACAAAGAATTCATCCAGTTTTTGAGTTTTGCCCGTGGTTCTAATCATGAAACAAAAGCACAGCTTCAGAGAGCTTTGGACAGAAATTATATATCCCAGACTGAATATCTGGAACTAACGGAAAAGTCTGAAATTCTCAATGAACAAATCTCTAGATTCATCAACTATTTAAGATCCTCTGAAAGAAAAGGATCTAAATATGACTAAAAATTAAACCAATAGAAAATAGAAAATAAATAATAGTAATAGCCAATAGAAAATCCATGATCAACAAACGCCTGCTTATCAAGAACCTGCTCGCTCATAACGACGAGAACAGTTTCTATGATAAAAAACGGCAGTTGAATATTGGCGAACGCGAGGGCAAGGCTAAATTCTTAAAACATATCTGCGCACTTTCCAATTCCAATCCCGAGAACAATTCATATATCGTGATAGGCGTGGAAGATGAGGATAACCAAATTACCGGGATCGATTTCTTCGATGATAGTAAGATCCAGAACCTGGTGAATGCCTATTTGACGAATCCACCTATCATTTCTTATGAAAACATTCCTTTTCCACATCTACCGGACCATCTGGTGGTGGGCCTGGTAACCATTAGACCCAATCATGGAAAGATCTGTTCCTTTAGAAAAAATATCTGGAAATATTATGGAGGTTCGGTTTTTTTCAGGGATGGAAGCATTAGCATGCCAAAGGTATTCGACATCGAGATCCAGGATGTTAACTCGGGCATCGTAGCCTCGATCGAAAATCATTCGCACAACAATATTGAACACACCCTGGACGGCGTTTTCGATTTTATGAAAAAAAGAAGGGATTACAATCCTACCTATAAGGTTTTTAAGGAGTATTTCGTGGTTTGCTGGGCAGGAAAGGAAAAGAAAATCAGGAATGAAACCTATTACTCCAGGGTAGACATTGAACTCATCAATGAACAGGTCAAGTTGTTTTATTCAGATCTTGACGAGGTAAGCATTAAGGTGGACAAGGATAATTTCAGTATCCTGGAATATGTTCACCTGGGATTTCATGACCAGTTCAAATATTACCCACTTGAGGAGGTAACCATCCGGTTTAAGGACAATGCGGGATATGATATCGACAGCAATTTATTGTTTGAACCACCTCGATTCGATAAAAAGACCCTTTTTCATATCTACAATACCAACCTCGCGCTTATACAGAAATTAAAAAACGGGCATGAGCTTACCGAAAGTCAAAAGAAAGATCTCAAAAACCTGCCGTCAACATTTTTATTATGTTATTTGAATAATTTTAATGAGGCTTTAACCGAACTCGAAGAAGCCAAACCTTATCTTAAGGCCTACAGCAAGGAAATTTACCAGTCATACAAAGAAAGTATGCGAATTTTAAGAAAGGTAAAATATAACTAATATGGCGAGGAAATTAGTAATTGGAGATCTTCATGGCGGGCTTAAGGCACTTGTTCAGCTATTGGAAAGATTAGATCTCACTCCAAATGATAAACTGGTCTTTTTAGGTGATTATGTAGATGGCTGGAGTGATTCGGCAAATACCGTGAGTTACCTAATAGATTTGGCCAGGCAGAATTCATGCATCTTCCTTCGCGGTAATCATGACGACCTGGCCCATCGCTGGCTCGAAAGTGGTGAAATGAACCAGAAATGGCTGGAACATGGGGGGCAGTCCAGTCTCGATGCCTATCGTAGATTAAACAAAAAGGAAAAGAAAGCTCACATTGAGTTCTACAGAGATATGTTCAATTATTATAAAGACGAGGATAACCGGCTTTTTGTTCATGCTGGTTTTACCAATCTTCATGGACCGGAACAGGAATATCACAGCACTGCTTTTTACTGGGATCGAACCCTTTGGGAAATGGCCCTGGCCATGAACCATGAACTGGAACCGGGTCATCATTCGTATCCAAGAAGATTAGGTCATTTCAAGGAAATCTATATTGGGCACACCCCGGTAACCCGTATTGGAGAGACCAAACCTGTTAACAAGGCAAATATCTGGAATGTGGATACCGGCGCAGCCTTTATGGGCCCAATTTCGGCCATCGACGTGGATACCAAGGAAATTTATCAAAGCGATCCGGTGCATACCTTCTACCCTGATGAACAGGGTAGAAATTAGCTTTTAATTATTACGTCTTCTAAAAGACTATTCATATATTTGAAGTTCAATTCCTTTGCGCCGGGTAAAAATTAGATATCCTGGCACGATAATGGAGATTTACCCTACTATAAAGTGACATAGAACATGGCGTTAAGCAATATTAGATTAGAAGTAATGAATACGGTCGAAAAATCTGTACAGGGATTTATCGACAAATATCTGATTCCCGTTGAAGAGATCTGGCAACCAACCGATCTTCTCCCCAACCTTCAGCAAGAGGAAGGATTTGAGCAGGTCCACCAGATCAGGGAAGAAGCCAAGGAATTAGGCTATGATTTCTGGGTAGTGCTGGTCGCCGACATGGTAACCGAAGAAGCACTTCCAACATATGAGTCCTGGTTAATGGACATGGAAGGTGTTGAGCAACATGGTAAGAGCCGTGGAGAACAGAACAGCTGGGCAAAATGGGTACGCCACTGGACCGGTGAGGAAAACAGGCATGGTGACACGCTCAATAAGTATCTATACCTCTCCGGAAGGGTGAATATGAAAGAGATCGAAAAAACGACTCAGCACCTAATAAATGACGGTTTTGACATTGGTACCGGAAGAGATCCTTACAGAAACTTCGTTTATACCAGTTTCCAGGAACTGGCCACCAATATCTCTCATAAACGAGTTGGGCAACTTGCCAAGAAGAAAGGAAATAAGATGCTGGCTAAAATGTGTAATATTATCGCCGGTGACGAGATGAGACACTATATGGCTTACCGCGAATTCGTAAAGACCATTTTCGAACACGATCCAAGCGAGATGATGCTGGCTTTCCAGGATATGATGAAGAAAAAGATCGTGATGCCTGCGCAGTTCATCCGCGAATCTGGCCAGGGTATCGCAGAAGCCTTCGAAAACTTCTCCAATGCAGCTCAAAGACTGGGCGTTTACACCACTCATGATTATATCGACATCCTTAAAAAGCTGAATGCTTACTGGGAAATCGATAAGATGAGGGAACTTAGCGATGACGCTGAAAAGGCCAGGGATTATTTAATGGCCCTTCCCGATCGTATGACCCGTATAGCCGAGAGAATAGCTGTTCCTCAGGATTCTCATAAATTTAAATGGGTGGAAGCCAACGGAATGGTCTAATCCCACTAAAGGAAAAACCAATATAAACCCTGCCTGATTTAGCAGGGTTTTTTATGAACTACATACAAAACCAAATCATGAAAAAAAGCCTTAGCCTAATTGCTATATTATTTTTGGTACTTTCAGGTTATGCCCAGACTTCGGAAAGACAGAACGAGATCAAACTCAATATCGCCAATACCATCGCAATCGCTTCGGTGGAATTTGGCTACGAACGCTTCCTGGACGAGCATCAATCCCTGGAAGGCGTTATACTTATCAACGATAGGATGAGCTATCGATCTGAAAAAGACTCGAGGGAATTCAAAACCAATAGTTTTAAGCTGGGATATAATTATTACTTCGGAAATGATTACGCCGGTTCGGGATTATATGTAAATCCCTTTTTGAAATATCGAAGCGGAGAATTTATTGAGGAAGATCCTATTGAGGACGGTAGTTCCCTCCGGATCACCGATATGGATTCTTTTATCATTGGCCTGGGTTCGGGGTATAAATGGAATTTCAACAACACCTTCGTACTTGGCCCATTTGTCAATATTGGCAGGAATTTCAGTGAAGAGGTAAAAGACCGATTTTCAGCCATTGAATTCAATGCCGGCTTTCATGTAGGATACCGATTTTAAAATTACATTTTCAAGCATAAAAAAAACCTGCCATGTTCTGGCAGGTTTTTTATTTTAAATAAGATCATTTATTAGGATTCCAGGGATTGTCCATCTCTCCAGCGCTTGTAGGTCGCCAGGTCCTTTTCCATCAAATTCAGGCAGAATGCGATTACCGCCGCATCATCCAGGTAACCTATCACAGGAATAAAATCCGGGATCAGGTCTATTGGTGACAGTACGTACAGCAAGGCTGCTCCCGCAGCGGCTATGATATTGAATGGAATATCCCGGTAATTTCCCCCGGCATAATCCTTAACCAGGGAAAATAGCAAAATGGCATCGTCCATATAGCGCTTGAGCTTTCCTTTACTTTCAAATTTGTTCAGGATGCGCTCCTCTTCTTCGATCACCTTTCCTACATCCTCTTTATCAAAGTTCTCGGTGCGTTTTCTGTGTTCCTCTTTTATTTCTTCTTCTGAAATATGACTCATTCCAATTCTGATTTTTCAATAAGGCCGAAAATAAAGATTAATTGAACCGAAGCCAAGTTTAAGCAACCAATTTAAGTTGGATTTAACTTTGAATTTTTCAGCAGCTTTGACTTTTGATCATAAAAAACCCCGGGCGAAGCCGGGGTATGAATTACACTTAAGAAACTAAACTACAAATCAAATTTGATCCCCTGGGCCAGAGGTAATTCGGTAGTATAATTGATCGTATTTGTTTGTCTTCTCATATAGATCTTCCAGGCATCCGATCCGCTTTCGCGACCTCCGCCGGTTTCTTTTTCTCCTCCAAAGGCTCCGCCGATCTCGGCTCCGGAAGTCCCGATATTCACATTGGCAATTCCGCAATCTGAACCTTCAGCCGAAAGGAATCTTTCAGCCTCTCTCAAATTGTTGGTCATGATCGCTGAAGACAGTCCCTGCCTCACACCGTTCTGTATATCGATCGCGTTTCCAACATCGCCTTTATATTTCAGCAGGTATAATACAGGAGCGAAAGTCTCATGCTGTACGATCTCGAAGTGATTTTCAGCTTCTGCGATCGCAGGTTTTACATAGCATCCGCTTTCGTAGCCTTCACCTTCAAGCACGCCGCCTTCTACAAGCACTTTTCCGCCTTCTTCTACCACCTTATCCAAAGCAGCCTGGTAATTCTTCACCGCGTCCTTATCGATAAGCGGACCAACATGGTTATTTTCATCCAGCGGGTTCCCGATTCTGATCTGCTTATAAGCGTTCACGATCGCATCCTTCACCTTGTCGTATACATCTTCGTGAACGATTAGTCTTCTTGTTGAAGTACAACGCTGACCGCAGGTTCCAACCGCTCCAAATACAGCACCTATAACGGTATTCTTGATATTGGCATCGGGAGTTACAATAATGGCGTTATTTCCACCCAATTCAAGCAGCGACTTTCCCAGTCTTGCCGCTACAGCCTGGGCAACGATCTTGCCCATTCTAATGGAACCGGTAGCCGAAATAAGCGGTACACGTTCATCCTTGGTCATCATCTCACCAACTCTGTAATCCCCGGTGATCAGACTGGAAACGCCGGCTGGCACGTTATTTTCCGCAAAGATCCTGGCCGCAATATTCTGGCAGGCAACAGAGGTCAATGGAGTCTTTTCGGATCCCTTCCAGATACAGGCATCGCCACAAACCCAGGCAAGAGCCGTGTTCCATGACCAAACCGCAACCGGGAAGTTAAAGGCCGAAATGATCCCAACCACACCAAGTGGATGATACTGTTCATACATTCTGTGGCCCGGTCGCTCACTGTGCATGGTTAGCCCATATAGCTGCCTTGAAAGTCCAACCGCAAAATCACAGATATCGATCATTTCCTGAACCTCACCGAGTCCTTCCTGGTAGGATTTTCCCATTTCATAGGAAACCAGTTTTCCAAGCGGCTCCTTCAGTCTTCTTAATTCGTCGTTGAACTGCCGTACCACTTCACCTCGTTGAGGAGCGGTCCAGGTTCTCCATTCCTTAAAGCCTTTTTCGGCCGTGGTGATCACCTTTTCATAATCCTGCTTGGTGGTAGCTTTTACTTTTCCTATCAGCTCTCCATCTACAGGCGAATATGATTCTATGATATCTCCGGTACTGAACCAGTCGGTTCCGGTGGAAGTTCCGTTATTGCTGTCGTTTAAACCTAAATCTTTCAGGGCTTGTTTGATCCCGAATTCTTCAGCGATTTTGCTCATTAATTTGTGTTTTTATCGATTATTTTGTGTAGTTGTAGCGAAAATACTAAAAATAAACCGCTATTCCTCGGCAGCCGTAAAGCGCTCATCTACTGGCATCACCTGGCCACAATTATTGCAGGTTCTCAATTCCTTGCTGCTGTAGAATTTCTTAAAATGCTTTAAAAAATCGGTTTCTATATCCCTTAGGGGAAAGTAAACCTCGTGTAATTTATGATTGCAGTTATCACAGAACCACATCAGGCCGTCCTTGCCTTCTTTATTCGGCCGCTTTCGTTCCACCACCAGTCCAATTGAGCCATCATGCCTAACCGGAGAATGCGGAACCTTGGCCGGATGCAAATACATATCTCCAGGCCCCAGTTTCATGGTTTTCTTTTGTCCATCCTCCTGTATATGCACTTCTATATTTCCTTCCAGCTGATAAAAAAGCTCTTCGGTTTCATTATAATGATAATCCTTTCGGGCGTTCGGCCCGGCTACTATCATCACGATATAATCACCAGATTCCCTGTACAGATTTCGATTCCCCACAGGCGGTTTCAGGGATTCCCGGTTCTGGTCTATCCACTTATTTAAATTGAATGGTTCGTTAACGGCCATATTTTCTATTTTTCCTAAAATTAATCATTCCTCCTTACAAAATTCTAAAACCCATATTAAATTGGGCGCCTGCCCTGCACCGCGCTATTCGCTCCAAGTCCTCGTCCAGCCTGTTGGCGAGACTCCGGGCTTTTCGCTGCTATCGCTGGCGCGCTTTCTATAAAAAGAATTGTCTTTTATAGAATATGCTCCAATTTTTAGTATTTTCAGGGCAAATATTCCCAAAAACATGAAAAAACTATTATTCCTATTCAGTTTAAGCTTTTTAATAGCCTGTAATGATCAAAATACCCAGGTTTCCGAAGGCAATGACACAGCCAGCAAAACGGAAAAGGATACCGTTCAAAATTTCGGGATCGTCATCCACGGCGGTGCCGGTACCATCCTTAAAGAAAATATGAGCGATTCGCTGGAGCAGGCTTATAAAGCCAAGCTGGAAGAGGCCATTCGTACCGGTCACGAGATCCTTGCCAATGGCGGAACGGCGATAGAAGCAGTACAACGAACCATCAACGTGATGGAAGACAGCCCGCTTTTCAATTCAGCAAAAGGAGCCGTATTTACCAACGAAGGCAAAAATGAACTGGATGCTTCTATTATGGATGGAGAAACCCTGAATGCAGGCGCTGTTGCCGGGGTGACAAATGTGAAAAACCCTATTAACCTGGCTTACGAGGTGATGGTAAATTCAGAACACGTGATGCTTTCTGGCAAGGGCGCCGAGCAGTTTGCCAAGGAGCAGGGACTGGAGATCGTAGATCCTGAATATTTCTATACCGAAAACCGCTACAGATCTATGGAAAGAGCCCGCGAAAGAGAAAAAAACAAAGAGGCAAATAAAACAGCTTTTTACGACCCGTTCATCAAAGATGAAAAATTCGGAACCGTAGGCTGCGCCGCCCTTGATAAGAACGGTAACCTGGCCGCCGGAACCTCAACAGGTGGAATGACTAATAAAAAATATAACAGAATTGGCGATGCACCAATAATTGGTGCCGGAACCTATGCCAATAACAAGACCTGTGCAGTTTCCAGTACAGGCTGGGGAGAATATTTCATCCGCGGGGTGGTTGCCTATGATATTTCGGCGTTGATGGAATATAAAGGCCTAAGCCTGGAAGAAGCGGCAAAAGAAGTGATACAGAATAAACAGCCAGAATTAGGTGGAAATGGCGGTATCGTTGCCATCGACCATGAAGGAAATGTTTCCATGGAATTCAACACCGCCGGCATGTACCGTGCAAAAATGAACAGGGAAGGTGAACTGGAAATCGGGATCTATTCAGAATAAACTATTTTTATTTTTTGCTTCAAAGTCCGCTCATGGCGGACTTTTTTATTTCCCGGGGTTTCGCTAAACACTTCAAAACATCCTTAAGAAGGATTAACAAAATTTTAGTTTTATTGGTTCGGAAGTTACCGAACAAAAAGAATAATTTTGCGGCCTTATGAAGAAAATGGACTGTTGTTCGCCCGAAAAGCAAAAACTGATCGAAGAGGTTGGCTTACACTTCGAGAAGACTCAGAATATGGCGCCACTGGCGGCTCGTATCTATGCCATCATGATACTTTCACCCAGCGATGGCCATACTTTCGAGGAGATCAAGGAGATCACCGCGGCGAGCAAAAGCTCGGTTTCCACGCAGCTCAATTTGCTGATGCAAACCAAAAAGGTAGATTATTTTACCAAACCCGGGGACCGAAAAAGATTTTTCAAAGCCAGCAGGGCTTACCTGAAAAATACCCTCAAGGAATACCTCGAGAATATTTCGGAAGAGATCAAAATGGTGGAAAAGATCATACAGTTCAACGCTACCTATAATTCAGAAAAATTTGAAAAGGACGGTCACATTCCCAAACTGTTCAGGGAATACCTGGCTGCCCAAAAAGAAAACCTGGAAACTACCATTCAGCGAGTTTCGGAATATGAAAATGATTAAGAATTAAAAATTGCTATGAAAAAGAGAACATTTTTTCAATTTCTTATTGCTTTGATCGGCCTCGCTGGAATGGTTTCCTGTAATGAGGGAAATTCCAGTGAACAAAATGCCGCTTCGGGACCGCCTCCAACCTACCCGGTCCTGGAAGTCCCCAGAAGGACCGTAACCGCTTTCAATTCCTATCCGGCGAACATTGAAGGATCGGTAAACAGTGCTGTTCGGGCTAAAGTTTCGGGTTATATTACAGATGTGCTTGTAGAAGAAGGCGAAGAAGTGAAAAAGGGCCAGTTGTTATTTAAGCTGGAAACCGAATCCCTGAACCAGGATGCCGAGGCTGCCAAGGCCAATGTGAATGCGGCCCGGGTGGAAGTTGAAAAACTAAAACCGCTTGTGGAAAAGGACATTATCAGCGAGGTGCAGCTGGAAACGGCCAAAGCTCAGCTGGAACAGGCTAAAAGCAATTATAACAGTATAACCGCCAATATCGGGTATGCCAATATCAAAAGCCCGGTAGATGGTGTGGTAGGAAAAATAAATTTCAGGAAAGGAGCACTGGTGAGTCCCCAGGACCAGATGCCACTTACCCAGGTCTCTTCCATAGAAGAGGTATACGCCATTTTTTCCATGAACGAGAAAGACTTTCTTGATTTTATGAGTGACGCCGAAGGGAAGACCAATTCAGAAAAGATCAGCAATATGCCTCAAGTTAGCCTGGTAATGGCGAACTCTAGAGCATATGAAAAAGAGGGAAAGATCGAAACCATTTCAGGCAACATCGATGAACAAACCGGTACGATATCTTTCCGGGCAAAATTCGAAAATAACGGCCTGCTCCGTAACGGAAGCAGCGGCACCGTAAAGATCCCGAAAACCTATGAGAACGCTGTCGTGGTGCCTAGCCTTTCAACTTATGAAAGACAGGGACAAAGCTTCGTCTATAAGGTAAAGGCAGATACCCTCACCTCCAGCGCCATTCAAATTTTAACCGAGGTGAATAAGCTGTATGTGATCAGGGATGATGATGGGGTTGACGAGGGAGACATCATTCTTGCCCAGGGAACCAGTAAGGTTAGGCCAGGCATGAAGATAAAACCTCAAAGGGTAAGCCTCGATAGTATCACCAATTCATTTGACCAGGTATTCAAATAAGGATCTATGCTTAAGACATTTATAGAACGCCCTGTACTATCTACCGTGATCTCGATCATTATCGTGATCCTTGGTATTCTTGGGCTCACCCAGCTTCCGGTAACACAATATCCCGATATTGCCCCGCCAACCGTACAGGTAAGCGCCACTTACCCTGGGGCCAATGCAGAGACTATCGTGGAAAGTGTGATCATTCCCATCGAGGAAGAGATCAATGGTGTGGAAGGGATGAAATACATGACCTCCAGTGCGAGTAATAATGGTTCCGCCACGATCCAGGTTTTCTTTGAACAGGGATATGATCCCGATATCGCAGCGGTGAACGTTCAAAACCGGGTGGCCAGGGCGAATGCCGTGTTGCCTTCAGAAGTTATTCGCTCCGGGGTTACCACGACAAAAGCCCAGAATTCGGCTTTATTGTATGCCGGGCTTTATTCCACTAATCCCGATTTCGATGACACCTTTCTTCAGAATTACCTTAACATCAATGTAAAGCCAGAACTTCAAAGGATCAACGGAGTTGGAGAGGTCACTGTTTTTGGTGGTAAGGATTACGCGATGAGGATCTGGCTGGATCCCGCAAAAATGGCCAATTATGGCCTGGTACCATCAGATGTTACTGCTGCAATAGGAGAACAAAGCCTGGAAGCCGCAGCAGGAGCTCTCGGCCAGAACGCCGGGGAATCCTTTGAATACGTTTTAACCTATGGCGGTAGGTATAAAACCGTCGAGGAGTATTCCAACGTGATCATTAAAGCCCAGGAAAACGGGGAACTATTGCGTTTAAAAGACGTAGGGACCGTAGAACTGGGAGCTCAATCCTATTCCTCCTTATCCAAATCGAAGGGTTACCCGGCACTGAGTTTCGGGGTATTCCAAACTCCGGGATCCAACGCCCAGGAGATCATTGAAGAGATCTATGTGAGGCTGGACGAAATGAAGAAGGACTTTCCGGAGGGAGTGGAATATATAGTCAATTACGACACCAATAAATTTCTTACGGCTTCCATATCCAAGGTACAAACCACCCTGATCGAAGCCTTCCTCTTAGTATTCCTGGTGGTCTTCGTTTTTCTCCAGGACCTAAAATCAACATTAATTCCAGCCATTGCCGTTCCGGTATCGATCATAGGAACTTTTTTCTTTTTGAACATGCTGGGATATTCTATCAACCTGCTCACGCTTTTCGCGCTTATCCTGGCTATCGGGATCGTGGTAGATGATGCCATCGTGGTGGTGGAAGCCGTGCACGCCAAACTAGAGGGCGGGGAAAAGGATCCTAAAAAAGCTTCGGTTTCGGCCATGAGTGAAATCGCAGGCGCGATCGTTTCGATAACCCTGGTAATGGCAGCGGTTTTTATTCCGATCACCTTTATCCAGGGACCGGCGGGAGTCTTTTATGAGCAATTTGGAGTAACGCTTATCATTGCTATTCTTATTTCGGCAGTGAACGCACTTACACTAAGTCCAGCTCTTTGCGCCATTTTCCTGAAACCCGAAAAGGAGAATAAGAAGAAAAACCTTTTACAAAAATTCTACGCAGCTTTTGATGCTGCTTTTGAAGCTACCCGGGATAAATATGTGTCTTCCCTTGGTTTCCTAACCCGGAATAAATGGCTGAGCTTCGTAATTCTTGGGGTGGCTGCAGGACTTATTTTATGGGCAAATAATCAGATCCCTACTGGCTTTGTCCCAACTGAAGATCGTGGAGTTGTTTTCGTGAACGGAGATCTGCCTCCGGGGTCTTCCCTGGACCGTTCCTTTAAAACCGCCGAATTGCTTTATGACCAGATGCAGGAGGTGGAAGGTGTTAGAACTGCTACCGTAATAGCTGGAAGAAACTTTTTCTCCGGTGCTGGTAGTTCTAATTTTATGGGCTTTATCATCCTGGAAGACTGGGAAAAAAGAGAGACAGAAGCGACCAGCATAGATTCCATCATCGCAAAACTCAATCAGAAATCATCCAGCCTGAGCGACGCCGAGATCATTTATTTCACCCCTCCCTCGGTTCCTGGTTTTGGTAGTGCCGATGGTTTTGAAATGCAATTACTGGACAGGCAGGCCGGCAGCCTGGAAGACCTCGATGAAACGGCGAACAATTTCGTGAATAATCTTATTCAGCAGCCAGAGATCGCTTATGCCTCGAACCCGTTCAGCACTAATTATCCGCAATTGCGAATCGATATCAATACTGCCAAGGCCAAACAGGCCGGCGTGGGAGTAAACGACATACTTTCTGTACTCCAGGGATATATCGGAGGAATTTACACTGCCAACTTCAGCCGATTTGGAAAACAGTATCGCGTTTTTGTTCAGGCCCTGCCAGATGAAAGGATTGAAAAAACAAGCCTGAACAGCATGTACGTAAAAACTTCAGGCGGAGAAATGTCACCCGTTTCCCAATTCGTGACCCTGAACAGGATATACGGCCCACAAAGCATTAACCGATTCAACCTTTTTAACGCGGTGGCGATAAACGGTACCGCAACACCCGGTTATAGCTCAGGTGGGGCAATTGATGCCATTCGAAGAACCGCAGACGAAGTTTTACCGAACGGCTACGATGTGGCTTTTTCCGGGTTAACGCGTGAGGAGATCGCGTCTTCCGGACAGGCGGGGATCATCTTTATGCTCAGCATCGTATTCGTTTATTTTCTGCTGGCTGCTCAATACGAAAGTTACCTGCTGCCATTTTCAGTAATACTGTCGCTGCCGATAGGAGTTTTTGGTGCCTACCTGGCCACCTGGTTAAGCGGACTTCAGAATAATATTTATTTCCAGATCGCCCTGATCATGCTTATTGGGTTGCTGGCCAAAAATGCGATCCTGATCGTGGAATTTGCCAGGCAGCGAAGACATGAAGGATTATCCATCACCGAAGCTGCCATTGACGGAGCTAAGGTACGATTAAGACCAATCTTGATGACCTCCTTCGCATTCATCCTGGGGCTTTTACCGCTTGTACTCGCGAGCGGTGTGGGAGCCGAAGGGAACAGGTCTATTGGTACAGGTGCCGCAGGAGGATTATTGATAGGAACCGTTTTCGGAGTTTTCGTGATCCCGGTTCTTTTCATCATTTTCCAGTGGTTGCAGGAGAAGATCGGTAAAAAACCCGAAAGCGTTCAAAACAATTAATCAAATCAGGAAAACGAAGAAAATGAAGAAGTTTTTTAATCTGAAATTGATACTTGCTGGCTTTGCGCTTATAAGTCTTCAGTCCTGTTTTGTGGCAAAGGATTATAATCAGCCTGAAGTAGTAGAAGAGGAGAGGTTCAGAACCGATAATATTGACCAGGACAGCCTGAATATGGCGAATGTTTCCTGGCGCGAACTATTTACAGATCCTGTACTGCAGGATCATATTGAAAAAGGCCTGGAGAACAATATAGACATCAGGGTAGCGCTGCAGCAGATCATCGCAGCCGAGGCGTATGTAAAGCAGGGAAAAGCAGGCTATCTACCCACTCTTGATGGGAATGCAACCTTCACTCACCAGGAACTATCAGAAAACAGCCAGTTCGGGTCCTTTTTCAGTTCGGTGAACCAATACGAAATAAGCACAGGACTTTCCTGGGAAGCCGATATCTGGGGAAAAATTCGCAGTCAGAAAAGGGCTTTTGATGCTCGTTATCTCCAGAGCCTTGCCGCCCACCAGGCTGTAAAAACCAGGCTGATCGCTGAGATCGCTTCCACTTATTACCAGTTGCTTGCACTGGATGAACAGATCAGGATCACCCAGGAAACGGTGGATACCCGCGAAAAAAGTCTCGATGTGACCCAGGCGCTTAAAGAAGCAGGTAATCTTACCGAGGTTGGGGTAAAACAAACCGAAGCACAATATTACACCGCCAGGGCCATTCTGATTGATCTGAAAAACGAGGAAAGATTGCTGGAAAATACCTTTTCTATCCTGCTGGGTGAAGCTCCGAAACAGATAGACCGGACCGAACTGGACGAACAGGAGATCACTACCGAGCTCAATATTGGGGTTCCGGTTCAATTATTACGGAACAGACCCGATGTCATGGCTGCCGAATATGAATTGATGAACGCCTTTGAGCTAACCAACGTGGCCCGAAGCAATTTTTATCCTTCCCTTACGCTTTCAGCTACCGGCGGACTTCAGGCACTGGAAGCAGAGGACCTGTTTAGTGTGAATTCTTTATTCGCCACGATCATAGGTGGACTTGCTCAACCCATCCTGAACGGGCGTCGTATCCGGACCGAATATGAGGTTTCACAAGCCGAACAGGAACAGGCAAGGTTGAGATTCCGTGAAGCGATCCTTACAGCCAGCAAGGAAGTCTCAGATGCGCTTTATTCTTACCAGGCTTCAACCGAAAAGATCGAAGTGAAACAAAAAGAATTTGAAGCTTATGACCTGGCTACGGAATATTCTGAAGAACTGCTTGTAAATGGTCTTGCCAATTACCTGGAAGTTCTAACAGCCAGGGAAAATGCTCTTAATTCCAGCCTGGATCTTACGAATGCACGCTTCAACCAGCTAAGATCTATCGTGGATCTTTATGAAGCGCTGGGAGGAGGCTGGCAATAAAAACTTTATAAATCGATAATTAGTTGAATGAGGACCCCAAGCCTAATGCGCGGGGTCTTTTTTAACCCTATCTTAAAGGTTTTCTGAAGCACAAAATCGTAAATTTAGGCTTAAAACCAGCAAAAATGAAAAGCAGTTTTAGTGAAATAATCAAAAGCGAAACGCCGGTACTGATCGATTTTCACGCCGATTGGTGTGGTCCCTGCAAGACCCTGGCACCAATATTAAAACAGGTAAAGGAAGAACTTGGAGACCAGGTAAAGATCGTAAAGATAGATGTGGACAAAAACCAGGAACTGGCAGGAAAATACCAGGTTCGCGGAGTGCCAACCATGATCCTTTTTAAAAATGGAGAACAGGTTTGGAGACAGTCTGGAGTGATGCCTGCAGAAGAGATCAAAAGTCGTATCACTTCAGCCTGATCACAGCTCGCTGAGGGGCGGAACTTTGAGTTCCTTAATATTCCAGTTGGCTAAGGAGGCCCCGGCCTGATAGGCACTTTCAAGAAAATCCAGCAGGGCTTTTCGTGGATTGTCCTTTTCCAGCAGATCGGAATAAGTGAGAATGGCCATGGGCGTACCATTATTCATTACCCAATTGGCTTCTTTTGGTTCTAACGGCTGGTTATCTAACCCTTCCGGTGATGGGAACGTATAAGAATAAAATGCAGGTTCCTGTACATTGTCATCCCCGGCCCAGAATCCAAAACTGATGCATTCATGGCTGTAAGCATCCTTATCTGATATTCGTGCCTCTTCCGGCATTGGCGGTGCTTTTTTACCAGAAAATCTTGTTACTGCAAGATCCATGGAATGCCAGTATAAATGAACCGGGCAGGTCTTACCGTAAAATCTTCCGCTGAATTCCTTAAAAACCCCATCTGTCCACCTGAAAGCTTTCCAGTAGGTTCTCACATAATCGGGATCGTAATGATGAAGATGTTTGATCTCTGAAAATTTATCTGCAATATCAAGATCATAAGGCCTGGAATTGATCTTTACGGGAATGCTCAGCTGATCCATGATCTCCATAAGACGCATGTAAAAGGTGCCTAGGTTCGTGCCTTCCTCCAGTGCAAAACTTTTTAGTTCACCCGTGCTTTTCCTCACCTGTATTTCATCATCCAGAACTTTTAAATTGATCGAGAAGGTTTCAAACCCATCCTTAATTGGAACAGGACCGGTGGTAAAGCCCTCTTCATTTACATATAATGTAATGTACCACCAGTGATTCTTCCTTGGCATGAAACACATCCTGATCTTGCCCATCATTTGAAACAATAGGTGCAGGCTTAGCTTCTCTTTTTCGTTACCAACATATTTGAAATCGGGCAATCTACTGGCTGTTTTCATCATTATTATTTTAAGGTTCCTCCTTTGGCCACCCACCATGGATGGACTTCTACGATTAGCCTGCCGGCCTGTACCATCGGGTCCAGCCTGGCAAGGCTATCGGCCTCTTCCAGAGTTGGCGTATTGTAAACCACAATCCCTCTAAGATCACCGTCTTCTCCCATGGGGCCAGTTAAACTGGTATAGCCCTCTTCGTACATCCTGGACAGGTGTGCCATATGTTGCTTTTGCAATTCAGCGGCTTCCGTTGAATCCTGGCTACGGGTAGGACCTGATTTTAAAAATACCATATAATATTGCTGCATTAAATAGGTGGTATCCCCATCTTTATAACTAAATGTCTGGTATCCATCTTTTTTTAAGCGAGCTTCCATTTCAGCGATATCATTTTTTACAAGGCTATCTGCTGGCCTGGTCCTTTCAGTCTCCAGGGAATTATTATTCTGTTCTTTCCCCTGGCAGGAAATTAAAGCCACAGCGGCTATTATCGTCCATATTTTCTTCATGATTTCCAGGTTTTAAATGGGTTGGTTAGCAGATTTGAATTATAATACTCAGCTTTTCCGGTGACTTCCTCTCCAAGCCAGTCGGGTTTATGGAAAATTTCTTCCTCGTCTTCGAGTTCTACTTCAGCGATCACCAGGCCTTCATTTTCATCATAAAACTCGTCAACTTCATAGGTATGATCGCCTTCTAACACCTCATATCGATTTTTTTCGATCTTTCCAGGCTCGCAGATCTTTAGAAGGATTCTTGCTTCATCAAGGGGAATTTCCTTTTCCCACTCGAAACGCGTCATACCATTTTCTGAAGATTTCCCCTTGATCGTCAAAGTGCCTTTTTGGTCATTGATCCTAACCCTAATGGTCCTTTCCGGGTCGGTATTGAGGTAAGCCTGGATGATTAGATATTTTCTATGGGCCAGATCCTTGAATTCATCAGAACGTACCAGGAATTTTCTTTCGATTTCTTTCATCTTATTTTTTGTGCTTAGAAGCTATATCTTTTATTTCATCAGATTCTATTCTTCCACTCTGGTACGGGTTATTTGCCAGGTAGATCATCGCATCTACGATGGTTTCGGGATGTATGCTTCGATATTTCTTTAATTTTCCAACCAGCAGGCGATCGCCTAGTGTCATGATCTTTTTCCAGGCGAATTCGAACGGCCTGCTTTCATCCCGATCACCCGAGATTAGAGAGGGTCTTAAAATATAGGTATGCGGTATTCCTTTTTCGATTACTGCACCTTCCATCTCGCCTTTTGTACGATTATAAAAGAACCGGCTCTCTTCATTGGCTCCCATGGAGGAAATGACCTGAAAAGTCTGGATATTATTCTTTTTTGAAAGTTTGGCTGCCGTTGCCGGAATACCAAAATCTACCATCCTGTAAACTTCTTCATCTGGAGTTTTCTTCTGGGTACTGCCAATACAACAAAAAACCTCGTCTGCCGTAAAAAGTTCGGTCAGGGTTTCCAGTTCAAATAGATCTACCAGGAATTCCTCGATCTTTTCATGTTTTCGATCTACATGTCTTCGGGTAAAGACCTTTATCCTGGTATATCGTTCATCTTCAATTAACCTATCCAAAAGAATACCTCCGGTTAATCCGGTTGCGCCAAGGATGATTGCGGTCTTATTCATGTTCCTAGAATCTTATTTATCGATTCTATAAAGTTATCAATTTTTCCAGTGGAATGTAGACTTACAACCTATGTTCAGAAACTGTAACTTTGAAACGTGAACTCCAACAGGAAAATCATTCATATTGATATGGATGCATTCTATGCTTCCGTAGAGCAACTGGATAACCCGGAATTGCGTGGAAAGCCTGTTGCCGTTGGTGGAAGTTCCCAACGCGGGGTGGTAAGCGCAGCCAGTTATGAAGCGCGGAAATTTGGCGTACGAAGCGCGATGAGCAGCGTGATCGCTAAGCGAAATTGTCCGGACCTGATATTCGTAAAAGCCCGATTTGAACGATACCGGGAGATCTCACAGCAGATCAGGGAAATCTTTTTTGAATATACCGACCTGGTGGAGCCGCTTTCGCTGGATGAAGCCTATTTAGACGTAACCGAAAATAAAAAAGGGCTGCCCAGCGCCACGCTTATTGCGAAACAGATACGGGATCAAATTAAGGAAAAAACGGGCCTGAATGCTTCGGCCGGGATCTCGATCAATAAGTTTATCGCCAAGGTGGCCAGCGATATCAACAAACCAAACGGACAAAAAACCGTGCCGCCGGAAGAAGTGCTTCAGTTTTTAGAAGACCTGGATATTCGAAAATTTTACGGAGTAGGAAAAGTAACCGCCGAGAAAATGTACCGCCTGGGCATTTTCAGCGGAAAGGACCTGAAGGAAAAAACCGAGGAGTATCTTACCGAGCATTTCGGAAAAAGCGGCAAACACTTTTATAACGTGGTGCGGGGAATTCACCTTTCCGAAGTAAAGCCGCACAGAATCAGGAAATCCCTTGGCGCAGAAAGAACCTTCAGCGAGAACATCAGTTCAGAGATCTTTATGCTGGAAAAACTGAAGAATATCGCTGAAGAGATCGAACGACGACTGAATAAAAGCCAGGTGGCCGGGAAGACGGTGACTTTGAAGATCAAATACAGTGACTTTACCCTGCAAACCCGCAGTAAAACCATAAATTACTATATTTCCAGTAAGGAACTGATCCTTGAACTCGCAAAAGAGCTGTTATACCAGGAAAAAATGAAGGATTCAGTTCGCCTGTTAGGCATTAGTTTATCCAATTTGAATACGGAAAAGGAAGATGAAAATGAAAAGAAGGAGATTTCGGTTCAGTTAAAATTCAAATTCTAAAGTTTCATGAAATACCCGCATCTTCTCTCGTGTATCTGGCTTGCGGCCTTATTCCTGTCCTGTTCCGAAGAAAAGACTTACCAGTTACCTGAAAATGCTGAATCGCTGCTTCACGGTGACAGTACCAAAACCTGGAAGATCGCCAGAAGATATAATAATGAGGTACGAATGAATATGGGACCCTGTTTTATGAGCTACCGGCAGAGCTTTAGCAAAGATCATCAGGTTAGCGATAACAATGCTGAAAATGACAATTGCGGACCAAGCCTTGTGGGAAACTGGGAATTTAAAAAAGGGGCAAAGGGCGATCCATATATCAAGATCAGCAGCCCTGATATTCCGGAATTACTGAATACAGATAAGGATTATAAATATTTCAAGATCCTGAAACTAAGTGCCGATACCCTGAAATTATCCTTTAAACACACCCAATACGGAAATACTTCGCGCACCATTACCGATATCCTGGTAAGAGAAGATCTCGACATAGGTGACCGGTATTTTCATCATTAAAATAATCATCCATGAAGAAAAGTATGCTGGTTAGTATCCTACTATTCGTATCGGTTACAGCGCTATTATCCGTAGGATATGATCATATTTTTGAGGGAAGCATAACCTATACTTGGATAGACTTAATTGGATCTATAATTGTTGGGACTGTAGTAACACTTCTTCTGTACTCCTTAGGCAAAAGATGGAAGGTGATTTACGACAATAAAAAACCGTAAGCAGGACTTACGGTTTTTTTAAATTTGATTAATTCTTCTGTTATTCGATCTCCGAAACCCTAAGTGTGTTCACCATTCCCTTGGCAGTAATAGGCATTGCCGCCAGGTTGATGGTAAAGTCTCCAGCCTCCACAAATCGATATTTCTTAGCAATTGCGCTAATATCCTCGATGGTTTCGTCGGTACTTACAAATTTATCATAGTAGAATGCCTTAACACCCCAAAGCAAACTTAACTGGTTCAGAATTCTGGTATTTGAAGTGAAAACCAGGATATGTGCCTCAGGTCTCCATGCTGAGATCTGGAAAGCGGTGTATCCACTATTTGTAAGAGTACAAATCGCCTTTGCCTTGATCTCGTTGGCCATATTGGCCGCGTGATAACAAACCGCCTTGGTGATATATCTTTTAGTTCTTACGTGAGGTGGCTCATGTGGCACTTTGATCAGTGGTGAATTTTCTACGGAATGTAGTATTTGCGACATCTTTTGGATCACCTGTACCGGGTACTGCCCTACCGAAGTCTCTCCCGAAAGCATTACCGCATCTGCCCCATCCATCACCGAGTTGGCAACATCATTTACCTCAGCCCTGGTTGGTGTAAGGCTGGTGATCATGGTTTCCATCATCTGGGTTGCGATGATCACAGGGATCCTTGCCTTTTTAGCGGTTAGTACCAGTTTTTTCTGAATCAATGGTACTTCCTGGGCAGGAATCTCAACTCCAAGGTCTCCACGTGCCACCATCAGTCCGTCGCAGTAAGCCACGATCTTGTCAATATTAGCGACTCCTTCCGGCTTTTCGATCTTCGCGACGATTGGAATTTTATACTTGCTATGTTTCTTGATCAGCTCCTGAAGTTCCATCAGGTCTTCAGCATGTCTCACAAAAGAAAGTGCGATCCAGTCTACCTGTAGTTCACAGGCGAATTCGGCATCTTTTACATCTTTCTCGGTCAGGGCCGGAAGTGAAATATTGGTATTTGGCAGGTTAACTCCCTTTTTCGATTTTAAGGGCCCTCCCTGTATTACTTTAGTTTTAACCTCGTTCTTCTTATTGGTAGATTCTACTTCGAAAATAAGCTTTCCGTCGTCCAGCAAAATTCGCTCCCCGGCTTTTACATCCTGTGGGAACGAATCATAGTTCATATAAACTCTTTTCGCGGTGCCCTTAAACTCCTCGCCGGTAGCAAAAGTAATTTCGTCGCCTTCATTCACCACTACCTCTTCCTTCATAACCCCAACCCGTAGTTTAGGCCCCTGAAGATCGGCAAGGATAGCGGCGTTAAAACCTTCCTCCTCGTTTAGTTCCCGAATCATTTTTACACGTTCCTTTACATCTTCATAATCGGCATGTGAAAAGTTAATTCGAAATACATTTACCCCTTCCTGCAGCATTCTCTTCAATACGTCTTTAGTGCTGGTTGCAGGGCCCAGAGTTGCGACTATTTTTGTTTTCTTGTTGGTAGGCATTATTCGAAAATTAGATTTTGTTTGGATTTAAGATTATCTACATCAATCGCATGTGCGGCCTGAACTCCAGGAATTTGCCCTATACTGTTGATCATTCTCAGGAATTCGTTTGTTGTTGCCTCTTCGCTTAGCTTCAAAAAATAATCAACCTTGTTATATTCGGGAACCAGGTAAACCTCTTGTGGAGATACCTCTTCTTCCCTGAATAGTGAACCAGACCTAAGCACCTTTACCGGTTTGCCTTTAAACTTGTTAGCTACAAGTTCAAATTTAAGGTAGGTGGCGGGATTCTTAAAAGAATACAGAGGATAGACAGCATTAAAAAGATTATGCATAAAATCTATATCCATCCGATCTCTTGTGAGCTTAAGCTTTAGATACTTATTTAAAAAAAATGCCATTTTGTATTCCTCCATAGAGGAATAAATAGCAATTAATTGAAAATGCTCATCTTCAACATCCAGAAGCACTTTATGCGATTGCATAAATTTAACTTTGAAGGCTAAAGATACTATTTGATTGACAATTTGAGGATAAAGCAGTCCTAAAATTCATAATTTTCTACGAAAACGTTTTAGTTCTCGTTAATTTCTTAAAAAATTATTCCATTTTTGTCTGCAGTGCGTAGTAAGCTCTTTTTGAGGCCTTTTCTTCGGCTTTTTTCTTGGAGGTCGCCCTGGCTTTTCCAACAACTTTGTCTTCTATCCAGAGTTTTACCCCAAAATGTTTTAATTCGTCGTTCCCGGTATCCTCATAGGTCTCATACTCAAAATCCTTTTTTTCTTTCTGACACCACTCTATCACCAGGCTTTTATAGCTGATCACCTTTCCTTCAAGTTGCTCGATATCCACGTAAGGATCTATTACCCTATCATAGATAAAGCGTTTGCAATATTTGTATCCCCGGTCAAGATAGATGGCACCCACCAGGGCTTCGAAAAGATTCCCATGAATGTTCACCCCAAATTGTTCCTTCGGAATATTGGTTTGAACATGATCTATAAGTTTAAGATCCTTTCCAAGTTCATTCAGGTGTTTACGGCTTACTACCTTGGATCTCATCTTGGTAAGATAACCTTCATTCCCCCCTGGAACCGCCTTAAATAGGTGAGAAGCAACTACGGCGCTCAGCATGGCATCCCCTAAAAATTCCATGCGTTCGAAATTAATCGCGTTGCCTTCAGAATCTCTTTGATTAAGGGAACGGTGGGTGAATGCTTTTTTATAATGAATGAGATTCTTGGGCTTAAACCCCAGGATTCCGGTAAGTATATTAAAAAAATTCCCGCCTTTACCAGAGCGGGAATTTAATATGTTACGAATAACGCTCATCGTTTATTCGTCGAATTTCTTAAAAACAACACAGGCATTATGACCTCCAAAACCAAAAGTATTGCTCATCACAATGTTGATATCTCTCTTCTGAGCCTTGTTTAGAGTAAGGTTCAATTCAGGATCTATATTCTCATCAACATGCTCGTGGTTGATGGTAGGCGGTACGATTCCATGTTTGATGGAAAGAATCGCAGCAATGGCCTCGATCGCACCGGCAGCACCCAACAGGTGGCCAGTCATGGATTTCGTGGAATTGATATTAAGGTTTTTCGCATGCTCACCAAAAACTTTCGTGATCGCCTTCAATTCGGCTACGTCTCCAAGAGGAGTTGAAGTTCCGTGAGTATTGATCGCATCAACATCTTCCGGTTTTAATCCTGCATTTCGAAGGCAGTTTTCCATCACCGCCACAACCCCATCACCTTCAGGATGAGGAGCCGTCATATGGTAAGCATCAGAAGAAAGACCTCCTCCTAAAACTTCGGCGTATATCTTTGCTCCGCGGGCTTTGGCATGCTCGTATTCCTCAAGGATAAGAGCACCACCACCTTCACCTAAGACAAAACCGTCCCGGGTAGAATCGAAAGGTCTGGAAGCTGTTTCCGGGCTTTCATTCCTGGTAGAAAGAGCGTGCATCGCATTAAAACCGCCCATTCCTGCCTGCGTAACTGCCGCTTCAGACCCACCTGAAACGATCACATCGCTATATCCAAGCCGGATATTGTTCAGTGCATCGATCATGGCATTAGCCGATGAAGCACAGGCTGATACCGTAGTATAGTTAGCTCCCATGAATCCATGTTTGATCGAAATATTGCCAGGGGCAATATCTGCGATCATCTTTGGAATAAAGAATGGATTGAAACGCGGTGACCCATCGCCAGTTGCAAAATTGATCACCTCATTCTGGAAAGTTTCCAGGCCTCCTATACCAGCTCCCCAAATAACTCCTACATGAAATTTGTCTACAGTATCCAGATCTATACCTGAATCCATAATGGCTTCGTCTGCAGATACCATCGCATACTGGGCAAACCGGTCCAGTTTCCTGGCCTCCTTTCGATCAAAATGATCTAAAGGATTGAAGTTTTTGAGTTCACAAGCGAATTTAGTCTTGAACTTTTCGGTATCAAAATAAGTGATAGGAGCACTACCACTTTTACCATTTACCAGCCCATCCCAATATTCATCAAGGTTGTTACCAATTGGGGTTAAGGCACCAAGGCCTGTAACTACAACTCGCTTTAACTCCATATGGTGTGTTAGTTTTTTATTTTTTTGCGTCTTCAATATATGAAATTGCCTGACCTACAGTGGCAATGTTCTCTGCCTGATCGTCTGGGATCTGGATATCAAACTCCTTCTCAAATTCCATGATCAATTCCACTGTGTCTAGTGAATCAGCACCCAAGTCGTTGGTGAAGCTGGCTTCGTTTACAACTTCGTTCTCGTCAACACCTAATTTATCAACGATTATAGCTTTTACTCTTGATGCAATGTCTGACATAATTTTTTATTTTAATTTTGATTAGGTGGCAAAAATAAAAAACTTTATTTTAAAACCGATTTTTCCTCTAAAAATGTGAGGTTAATTTACATAAAATTCATTGAAACGAATTAATTTTGCTTCCCAATAATTGTTAACACCCTTATTTTGAGTGACAAGCCGAAAGATTCCCCAAAAAAGATCGTCATATTTGCTTCAGGCTCTGGAACCAATGCAGAGAACATTATAAAATACTTTCAGAAAAACGATCAAATTGAAGTGGTGGCCCTTTTGTCTAATAACAGGTCTGCCGGGGCACTCAAAAAAGCACACCAATTAAATGTAAAAGCCCTGCTATTCGACAGGGAAGCGTTTTATGAATCCCACGAGGTACTCAATGTATTGAAGGATATCAAACCAGATCTTATCGTTTTAGCCGGATTTCTTTGGTTGTTGCCCTCCAACATCATTCGCAATTTCCCAAATAAGATCATCAACATCCATCCCGCTTTACTGCCAAACTACGGCGGAAAAGGAATGTACGGGAACCGGGTTCATGAAGCAGTGATCGCAAATAGCGAAAAGGAAAGCGGCATTAGTATACACTATGTAAATAAAGAGTACGA
Source organism: Christiangramia oceanisediminis (assembly GCF_022570735.2). Classification (GTDB taxonomy): domain Bacteria; phylum Bacteroidota; class Bacteroidia; order Flavobacteriales; family Flavobacteriaceae; genus Christiangramia; species Christiangramia oceanisediminis. The sequence continues at coordinate 1,059,851 of NZ_JANCNS010000001.1, forward strand.
TGAAGGGCAGATCATCTTTCAGAAAACCTTACCGATAAGCAGGCAGGACACCCCCGAAAGCCTGGCAGAAAAGATCCACGAACTGGAATACCGGCATTTCCCTGAAGTGATCGAAGATCTCCTAAACAACCAGCAATAGTGCAGGATTTCCAGGTTCATATGTATACCGATGGTGCAGCCAGAGGTAATCCTGGTCCTGGTGGCTATGGAATTGTAATGGAGTGGGTAGGAAAGCCATACCGAAAGGAATTTTCTAAAGGATATAAACTTACTACCAATAACAGGATGGAGCTGCTTGCCGTGATCGAAGGCCTTAGGAAGCTCAAAAAACCAGGAATTCATGTAAAGGTATTTACCGATTCCAAATATGTGGCAGACGCTGTAAACAAAGGATGGGTATTTGGCTGGGAAAAGAAATCTTTTGTGAACCGAAAGAACAGCGACCTGTGGATCGCCTTTTTAAAAGAATATCGCAAGCATCATGTGAAGTTTCAATGGATCAAGGGGCATAATGACCACCCGCAGAACGAACGTTGTGATGCGCTGGCAGTTGCTGCGTCCAAGCAAAAGAACCTACCGGTAGATGCGGGTTACTCCTCCTGAAAAATCAGGTGTAAATTCGGGTTTAGCGCTTGAAAAACAAACTGTATATTTGCAACTCATTTAAAAGCTGTTATGAGTAAATTATTGATTGTAGGAACCGTAGCCTTCGATGCCATTGAAACCCCATTTGGAAAAACCGATAAAATCCTTGGTGGCGCCGCCACTTATATAGGTCTTTCTGCTTCCCATTTTAACGTGGACAGCGCAGTGGTTTCAGTAGTAGGTGACGATTTTCCTCAAAAATACCTGGATCTTTTAACCTCCAACAATGTAAATATAGACGGAATTGAAATCGTAAAAGGAGGCAAAACCTTTTTCTGGAGCGGTAAATATCATAATGATCTGAATACCCGCGATACCCTGGACACTCAACTGAATGTTCTTGCCGATTTCAAGCCCGTAGTACCCGAAGCTTATAAGGATTCTGAATTCGTAATGCTGGGCAATCTTCACCCGCTGGTACAATTAAGTGTACTGGAACAGGTTGAAGATCCAAAACTGGTTGTACTGGACACTATGAATTTCTGGATGGACAATGCCCTGGAAGATTTGATGAAGGTGATCGCAAAGGTTGATGTGATAACAATAAATGACGAAGAAGCTAGACAACTTTCAGGAGAACATTCGCTGGTAAAGGCAGCCCGTAAGATCGAAAAGATGGGGCCTAAATTCGTGGTCATTAAAAAAGGAGAGCATGGAGCCCTGCTTTTCCATAAAGGACAGATCTTTTTTGCGCCTGCACTTCCGCTGGAAGAAGTATTCGACCCAACCGGGGCAGGAGACACCTTTGCCGGTGGATTCATAGGTTACCTGGCAAGAACGGGGGACATTTCCTTTGAAAATATGAAGAGTGCCATTATTTATGGTTCCAACCTCGCATCTTTTTGTGTTGAAAAATTCGGAACCGAAAGGATGGAAGTCCTTTCTGAACAGGAAATGAACGAGAGGCTTTACGAGTTCAAGACACTAACACAATTCGAAACCCAACTGGATTAATTTAACGCCCTGTAATTTCAGGGCTTTTTTTGTGACAAAAACAACAATATTCCTAAAAATCGGAAACTGAGTTATGAGTGATGCTTTAAAACACGAATGCGGAATCGCACATATTAGACTTTTAAAACCTCTTGATTACTATAAGGAGAAATATGGAACTGCATTTTATGGGATTAATAAAATGTATTTGCTGATGGAAAAACAGCATAACCGTGGGCAGGATGGCGCCGGTTTTGCAAGCATCAAACTCAACACCCTGCCAGGCGAAAGATATATAAGCCGGGTACGTTCCAATAAATCCCAGCCAATTCAGGATATTTTCGAACAGATCAACCAAAGGATCAACGAGGAAATAAAAGCCAATCCTGAGTATGCCGATGATACTGAATTACAAAAAAGACATATCCCCTACCTTGGCGAAGTGTTTTTGGGACATGTTCGCTATGGCACCTTCGGAAAAAACAATATCGAAAGCGTTCATCCATTTTTGAGACAGAATAACTGGATGCACCGAAACCTGATCGTTGCAGGAAACTTCAACATGACCAATGTAAACCGCCTTTTCAACAACCTGGTAGAGCTTGGTCAGCATCCTAAAGAACGCGCCGATACGGTTACCGTAATGGAAAAAATTGGGCACTTCCTGGATTCTGAAGTTCGTAAATTATACAAGAAATTAAAGAAAGAAGGATATTCTAAAGTTGAAGCATCACCCCTGATTGCAGAACAGCTTAATGTATCTAAAATCCTGAAGAAATCTTCCAAGAACTGGGATGGCGGGTATGCCATGGCCGGTTTAATGGGTCACGGAGACTCCTTTGTTCTTAGAGATCCTGCAGGAATAAGACCTGCCTACTATTATAAGGACGAAGAAGTGGTAGTAGTTGCTTCAGAAAGACCGGTTATACAAACGGTATTCAATGTGAATTTTGAAGATGTAACCGAACTACCTCCAGGACACGCCATTATCACTAAAAAGAACGGTAAGGTTAGCATCAAGAAGATCATCGAACCGCTCGAAAGAAAGGCCTGTTCATTTGAGCGCATCTATTTTTCGCGTGGTAGCGATGCAGAGATCTACCAGGAACGAAAAATGCTTGGAAGGCTGCTGATGCCAAAGGTGCTGGAATCCATAAACCACGATACGCTAAAAACAGTATTCTCTTTTATTCCTAATACGGCTGAAACTTCATTCTACGGAATGGTGGAAGCGGCCCAGGATGAATTGAACAAACAAAAGAATGAAGCGATCCTTGAGGAAAAAGAGACCTTAACCGATGCCAGGCTGCAGGAAATTCTTTCTCATCGACTGCGAACCGAAAAGATCGCCATCAAAGATGTAAAGCTGCGTACATTCATTACTGAAGACAGCAGCAGGGACGACCTGGTAGCGCACGTGTATGATGTTACCTATGGAGTGGTAAAACCAGACGATAATCTTGTGATCATTGACGATAGTATCGTAAGGGGAACCACCCTTAAAAAGAGCATCATTAAAATGATGGACAGACTCAAGCCACGCAAAATCATAGTGGTTTCTTCAGCTCCACAGATTCGTTATCCTGATTGCTACGGAATCGATATGGCGCGGCTTGAAGATCTGGTAGCATTCCGCGCTGCCCTTGAATTATTAAAAGCGGCCGGGAAATACGAGATCGTGGAAAAGGTCTATGAAAAATGTAAAGAACAGGTGGACCTGGACGATACCGAAGTAAAAAACTTTGTAAAAGAGATCTACGATCCATTCACCGATGAAGAAATTTCTGATAAAATTTCGGAGTTGTTATGCGATGAAGATGTGAATGCCGAGGTTAAGGTAATCTATCAATCGGTAGAAAACTTACATAAGGCATGCCCTAAGAATCTTGGAGACTGGTATTTTACGGGAGATTATCCAACGGCCGGTGGTAACAGGGTCGTGAACCGGGCCTTCATAAACTTTTTCGAAGGCAAAAAAGACCGAGCTTATTAAAAATCGGCCATTCAACTATTAATTATGCACTTCATCTAATATTCTTTGCATGAAGGTTTTTTCTGTCTACTTTAGTATTGCCATAACATAAGTAGGTTAAGTTCATGGTAGATTTGGGGCAAAAAAAGGTGGATGCAAATCCGCCTTTTTTTATTTGTAAATACTACACCGTTCCTGAATATCCTTTAAAAATTTTCTTCGTCCTTACAGACACTTTCAAGAATTGAATTTTAATTAAAATTATTGATTTTCAGTATTTTAACTAATTTATTTGCACTTGGTCTAAAAGCCGAAAATCGCAAAAAGATTCTTCTTATCTTTAAGATACCATAGCATAAGTAGGTTAAGTTCATGGTAGATTTGGGGCAAAGAAAGGTGGATGCAAATCCGCCTTTTTTTATGGAGTAAACTGAAATGATATTTAAGCCCTACCTAAACAACTTTCTGTTAAACAGCACTTTACCAATTTTTTGAGCCGTTCATCTAAAAGTTTGAAAGTCGACGATCTTTCTGCGTATATTCGGTAGACCATAGCATAAGTAGGTTAAGTTCATGGTAGATTTGGGGCAAAAAAAGGTGGATGTAAATCCGCCTTTTTTTATGGAATAAATTCAGGTTCAGACTTTCATAATTTCAAACAACTTATTGTCCTTCAGTATTTTATCAATTATTTTTACCGTTCATCTAAAAGTTTGAAAGTCGACGACCTTTCTGCGTATATTCGGTATACCATAGCATAAGTAGGTTAAGTTCATGGTAGATTTGGGGCAAAGAAAGGTGGATGCAAATCCGCCTTTTTTTATGGAATTTATTCAATAAAAAAAGAGCTGTTTTTCAACAGCCCTTTTTCATTTTTACGGAAAGTAAATATTATTTCGCCTTTGCGTATCTGCTTGAAACCTCTTTCCAGTTGATCACGTTAAAGAAAGCATCGATATACTCAGGACGCTTATTCTGATAATTCAGGTAATAAGCATGCTCCCAAACATCGATCCCAAGGATTGGCGTTCCGCCACATCCAATTCCAGGCATGATTGGATTATCCTGGTTGGCAGTAGAACAAACTTCTACCTTTCCACCTTTATGCACACATAACCAGGCCCATCCAGAACCGAACTGACCTGCAGCCGCCTTTGAAAATTCATCTTTGAATGCTTCAAAAGATCCAAAAGCGCTGTTAATGGCTTCAGCAAGTTCTCCTTCAGGTTTTCCTCCTCCATCTGGTGACATGATCTCCCAGAACAGCCTGTGGTTATAAAATCCACCACCATTGTTTCGAACTGCCTTATTATCCATATCAAGGTTTTGCAGAATATTCTCAATATTCTTGCCCTCAAGATCGGTTCCTTCAATTGCCGAATTCAACTTACTGGTATATCCAGCATGGTGTTTCCCATGGTGAATTTCCATAGTTCTGGCATCTATATGAGGCTCCAGGGCGTCAAAGGCGTATTTTAGTTTTGGTAACTCAAAAGACATAATTCTTCGTATTTTTAGTGATTAGTATAAAATATCTCACCCAAATTTAGCCATTCAGGCATTTAAAGGAAATTATTTAGTGTTATAAAATACTTAAAAGCAAGGTTACTTCCGGCTTCCTTATTATTTTACTTTTCAACAACCAATTCTCGCTATATTACAGGCTCAAAAATAATTCTGGATTGACTAATAGTTTCAATATTTACAATGCCTCTGCAGGCTCGGGAAAAACTTTTACGCTGGTCAAGGAATACCTGGTTCTGCTTTTCAATTCCCGGAAAAAGGATTCCTATAAAAATATCCTTGCCATCACTTTTACCAATAAGGCTGTTGGAGAAATGAAAAAAAGGATCATTGAAAGCCTTACGGATTTTACAATTGCACATGAGGAATCAGCAAAAAACCCGCTCCTTCAGGAAGTTTCCAGGGAAACCGGTTTGAGCGAAGAAGAAATACGATCACGGTCTGCTCAAATCCTTAAAAGCATCATCCATAATTACGCTGCTTTCGAGATCTCTACCATAGACGGCTTTACTCACCGCATTTTAAGAACCTTTGCCAGGGACCTGGGTATTCCCATGAATTTCGAGGTAGAACTGGACACCGAAGACATTCTAATGGAAGCTGTGGAAAGTTTAATAAGCAGAGCAGGTTCCGACCGGAAACTTACTGAGGTGCTCATAGAGTTCACGCTCACAAAAACCGATGATGATAAAAGCTGGGATATAAGCAGGGACCTTTTTGAGATTTCAAAACTGCTTATCAACGAAAACCACCAGAAATACATACAGCTTCTGAAACCCAAAACCCTGGAGGATTTTGAAAATTTCGACAGCAAACTGGTCTCAGATATCGAAATTGCTGAAAGAAGCCTTAAAGCTTATAGCGAGCATTTTTTTGACTTGATTAATAGCAACCAAGTCGAGGAAAGCTGGTTTACCCGAAAATCTGTTCCAGGTTATTTCAATAAATTATTGAAAGGTGATAAAAATGTAAATTTTGAAACCAACTGGGCGCGTAATATTGCCGATGCGCCCCTTTATAATAAATCCTTAGAACAAAGCCGAAAGGATCTCATGGACGGCCTGCAGCCAGAGATCGCCGATATATTTCAGACCACCAAAGATGCTTTTTTCAAGATCGAATATTTCACCGAGATCAGGAAAAACCTGGTACAGCTTTCTTTGCTGAACGAAATTAACAGGGAGGTTGAAAAGATCAAAAAAGAGCGAAATGTTCTATTGATCTCAGAATTCAATCCAAAAATAAGTGAACAGGTAAAAGATCAGCCGGCTCCTTTTATATATGAGAGACTGGGAGAGCGATATCAGAATTATTTTATAGATGAGTTCCAGGACACTTCCATCATGCAATGGGAAAACCTTATTCCGCTTATCGATCACAATCTTTCCCAGACTCAAACCAGTTCAGGACTTACCATAGTAGGAGATGCCAAACAAAGTATCTACAGGTGGCGGGGAGGCAGGGCCGAGCAGCTTATTGATCTTTACAACCAAAATAAGAATCCCTTTCAAATTGAACCTAACTTGATAAATCTGCCGGATAATTATAGGAGCGGTTCTAGCATTGTAAATTTTAATAACAGCTTTTTCCAGTTTGCGGCTTCCAGCCTTTCCTATCCCGATTACGCAGAATTATTCAGGCAAAGTGCTCAAAACCCCAAAAAGGGAAACTTCGGTTATGTGAATATTTCATTCCTGGAAGTAGAAAAAAGAGAGGAAGAATTCGAAAAATATCCCGCCAGGATCCTTGATATCATTTCAGAAATTGAGAAAAACGGTTATACAAGAAAGGATATTTGTATCCTTACCCGTAGGAAAAAAGAAGGTATTGCGGTTGCCGAATATCTCAGCGAGAACAGCATTCCTGTTATATCCTCAGAAACGCTTTTGATAAGTCAGTCTACCGAAGTACAATTAATAATAGACATACTTAACTTTTCCATCAATCCGGAAGACGGGCTTTTAAAATTTTCAATTTTCGACAAAATAGGCCCGGGAATAGTGCCTGAGCAGGACCAGTTCAGAATTCTCCATGAAAATCTCAAATTTCACGGAGCCGAATTTTTCAACTGGCTGGCAGATTATGATATTGACTTCGAACTTTCCAGGTTAAAAAAGCTATCGCTTTATGAAGCTTCGGAATATATTATAAGGAGTTTTGACCTGGTAAGCGGCTCGAACGCTTATGTACAGTACTTTCTTGATTTTGTTTTCGAAAACTCTCAAAAAACCACCAACAGCCTTCACGGTTTTCTGGAGAAATGGGAGAAACAGCAAAACAAACTTAGCATAGTGGTACCCGAAAGTGGCGATGCAGTAAATATAATGACCATCCATAAATCCAAGGGTCTTGAATTTCCGGTGGTGATCTATCCTTTTGCCAATTCCGAGCTTCAGGATACCCGAACCGATAATGTGTGGCTGCCAACATTTGACGAAAATATTCCGGTTGCTTATTTAAGTGCTTCCAAAAAACTGCTCAACTGGAATGAAAATTCAACAAACGCATATAACGAACTGATCGCTCATAAAGAACTGGATACATTGAATGTTTTGTATGTAGCCTGTACACGTGCTGCGCAGCAACTCTATATACTTTCTAACTATCATGAAAAACCTAAAAGCAACCCGAATGTCCCCGATTTATTAATGGATTATCTGAAATCCCAAGGTAAGTGGAGCGAAGATATGGTTTGCGAATTTGGTGATAAAGCCATGACTTTTCCTTCAAAAAACGAAGAAAGCAAAGCCTTTGCTCCTTCAAGATTTTACTCCTCTCCGGTTCAAAACCAGGCCGTGAGTATCATCACCCGGTCTGGATCCTTATGGGATTCCAAACAACAGGAAGCCATTGAAAAAGGAGAGATCGCACACGAAATCCTGGCCAGGGTAAATAAGGCACCCGATCTTCCTCATGCTTTAAGCTGGGCCATAGATTCAGGCTTGATCACGGAAGCTTCCCGATTGGAAATTGAGAACTTACTGCGTAAGATCCTTGATCACCCCGATCTAAAAGAATATTATTCTGAAGGGGTTAGAAATTATAACGAAAGGGAGCTTCTAACTTCAGAAGGAGAAAGGCTACGACCAGACCGATTGAATTTTAAAGGAAATACAGTAACCATTATTGATTATAAAACCGGTGGATTTGTAGATAAGCATGAAAAACAGATCTCAAACTATGCAAAAGCGATAAAAAACATGGGCTTTGAAGTGGATAAATGTCTACTGGTTTATACGAATGAGCCCGTTTTGATCAAAGTTGTGTAAAAGAAAATTAAATTTGTGGTTTGGTCTGCCTAATCAAAGACCATTCAATTAATAATTAAAAAATCTGATAAAAATCACACATATTATGTACGGAGCTATAAAACAGCATTTAGAAAAAGAACTGGAGGAAATCAAGGAAGCTGGGCTTTATAAAAAAGAGCGCATCATTACCAGCCCACAGGACGCGGTAATAAAAATTTCCACTGGCGAGGAAGTGATCAATTTCTGTGCAAACAATTACCTTGGACTGTCTTCACATCCAGAAGTGATAAAGGCAGCAAAAGACACCCTGGACAGCCACGGTTTTGGAATGTCGAGCGTTCGCTTTATTTGCGGTACCCAGGATATCCATAAAGAACTTGAGAAAAAGATCTCCGATTTTTACGGAATGGAAGATACCATCCTGTATGCAGCCTGTTTCGATGCGAATGGAGGGATCTTCGAACCCTTGTTAACAAAGGACGATGCGATTATTTCAGATTCACTAAACCATGCATCGATTATTGACGGAGTGAGACTTTGTAAGGCCGCCAGGTATCGCTATGAAAATGGGAATATGGATGATCTTGAAAAGCAATTGAAAGCGGCCAATGAAAGTGGCGCTAGATTCAAGCTTATCGTAACCGATGGTGTTTTCTCTATGGATGGACTTGTAGCACCATTAGACAGGATCTGCGACCTGGCCGATAAATATGATGCCCTGGTGATGATAGACGAATGTCACGCGACAGGTTTTATAGGTGAAAACGGCATAGGAACCCCGGAAGAGAAAAATGTACTGGGACGAGTAGACATTATCACAGGTACCCTGGGAAAGGCGCTAGGTGGAGCCATGGGCGGTTATACTACTGCTAAAAAAGAGATCATCGAGATCTTAAGACAGCGATCAAGACCCTATTTATTCTCTAATTCCCTCGCCCCTTCCATTGTTGGAGCCTCTATCAAGGTCTTTGAAATGCTTGAAAAAGATGACAGTCTCAGGAACAAGTTAAAGGAAAATACAGCCTATTTCAAAAAAGGGATCAAGGATGCCGGTTTTGAGATCATAGACGGGGAAGCCGCTATCGTACCGGTAATGCTGCATGACGCCAAGTTATCACAAGATATGGCCGATAAATTGTTAAAGGAAGGAATCTATGTAATTGGCTTCTTTTACCCGGTAGTTCCAAAAGGAAAGGCAAGAATTAGAGTTCAACTTTCAGCAGCTCATAATAAGGAGCATTTGGATAAGGCAATAAATGCATTTAAAAAAGTTGGAAAGGAATTGGCCGTAATCTAGTCTTAAGACAAATATTAAAATTATCTTAATTTTTTACTTAAATTACTGAGAATTAAATATTAAAATTCTAACAAAGCCCTTGTTAAGGCGCTGCAATTAAGAAAACTTTATTATTTTTATCTTTGGTTATATGCGTTAAGCGCATACTTTTGTTCACAATTAACACTTAAAACTAAACTATTAAATATGAAACATCTTAGCAAAATTGTACTGGCCACAATATTTCTTTTTGGCCTTACTTCGGTTAAGGCTCAAGATGCCGATAACCCCTGGGCAATTGGCATTGGCGTTAACGCAGTAGATTTCTATCCTACTGGTGAAGATGCTCCACTTGGAGGGTTCTTCGACGAATATTTTAACACCGGTGATCACTGGAACATTCTCCCAGCAGTTTCCAAACTTTCTGTATCGCGTTATATAGGAGCTGGATTCGTAGGGGAATTATCTGGTACCATCAATCAAATCGATAAGTATGGTGATAGAAGTGTTTCAGATCTTTCATACTATGCAGCCGATTTAAGTTTGGATTATAGTCTTCGCGCTATGTTAAACACCGGTTGGTTCGATCCTAATATTGGTATAGGTGGAGGTTACACCTGGATAGGCGATCAGGATGCTGAAGACATTTCAAACCTTGATTCATTTTCCTTAAATGGTAAGCTAGGGGTGAACTTCTGGTTTTCAGACCATGTTGCACTTTCAGTTGAATCAAAGTATAAAGAATTCTTTGAAGTAGAAACTGCTTCTCACTTCCAGCATTCAGCCGGAATTAAGTTCATCTTCGGTGGAAAAGATACCGATGGTGACGGGATCTATGATAAATACGATGAGTGTCCAGAAGAACCAGGTTTAGAAGAATTCAACGGATGTCCAGATTCTGACGGTGATGGAATCGAAGATCGTCAGGATGCATGTCCTAACGAAGCTGGTCTTGCTCAGTTTGACGGTTGTCCAGATTCTGATGGTGATGGTATCGCCGATCCAGACGACGACTGTCCTGATACTGCTGGTCTAGCTGAACTTAATGGATGTCCAGATTCTGACGGTGACGGAATCAGAGATGGTGATGATAACTGTCCAAATGAAGCTGGTCCTGCTGAAAATGACGGATGCCCATGGCCAGATAGCGATGGAGACGGAATCCTTGATAAGGATGATGACTGTCCAAACGAAGCCGGTCCTGCCGCTTCTAACGGATGTCCAGAACCATCAGCTGAAGTAATTTCTGAATTGAACGAATATTCTAAAACTGTACTATTCGACTTCAATAAAGCTACAATCCGTTCAGAGTCTGAAGAAGCTCTTCAGTCTATCGTAGACATCATGAATGAGTATCCACAAACTATTTTCCACGTTGAAGGTCATACCGATAGTGTAGGTGCTGAAGCTTATAACATGAAGCTCTCTAAAGAACGTGCTGCTTCTGTTGAGCAATGGCTTGAAGAAAATGGTGTACCAGCTAACAGATTAACTTCTGAAGGTTATGGTGAAAGCAGACCAATTGCTACCAACGACACTCCTCAGGGAAGACAGGAAAACAGACGTGTTGAGATCTCTCTTGACAAAGACAGAGAAATGAAGCAATAATTAGGAATTAGATTCTTAATAAATCATAGAAGAAAAACGCTCCGCTTTGCGGGGCGTTTTTTTATTTTAGGCCTATGGAATCATTTATTCACGAGGTATTAAAAAAACTGGACAAATCCTCGACCCCGCTTTCTGAGATCATCTTCATCCTTCCCAGTAAAAGAGCCGGATCATTTTTGCTGAAAGAGCTATCAACAATTACCGAAAAGGCAATTTTTGCACCTACTATTTACAGTATTGAGCAATTTACCGAAGAAGTATCGGGACTAGAAACTATTGATAACATTACCAGCCTTTTTGAGTTTTTCGAAGTTTACAGGCAAACTACTCCTAAAGACGATCTGGAAAATTTCGACTCCTTTCTTAACTGGGGTCAAAGCCTTATTCATGATTTCAATGAAATAGATCGCTACCTAATTGATCACCATTCTTTCTTCAATTACCTTTCAGAAATCCAGGATATCAACCACTGGTATTTAAAGGAAGAGAAAACTGAACTCATCAAACGGTATTTGAAATTCTGGAAATCACTGCCAAAATATTATGAAGCGCTAAAAGATTCCCTGTTAAAAAGCGGCCGTGGATACCAGGGTTTAATCTACAGGCGTGCGGCAGAAACAATCCAGCGGTACTCGAATATTACTTCCAAAAAACATGTGTTCATTGGCTTTAACGCGCTGAATGCGGCTGAACAGCTTATTATGCAAAAGCTGCTGGAAACGAATGTTGCAGAGGTTTTCTGGGATCTGGACCAGCATTTCTATCAGGATCCCGATCATGCAGCTTCAATTTTTATCAGGCAATATTTAAAAGAATGGGATTATTATAAAAAACAGCCTGTAACTATCAGTTCACAGCACTATTCAGAAGAAAAGGAAATAGATATTGTTGGTATTCCCAAGAACGTAGGCCAGGCAAAATACCTGGGTGAGATATTAACCGGAATGCAGCCCGACCAACTGAAAAATACGGCTATCATTCTTGGGGAAGAGGATCTATTATTGCCAGTACTCAATTCGATTCCCGAAGAGATAGGCGAACTGAACATTACGATGGGCTTCCCGGTGAAGAATGCCCCGGTGAATTCGTTGTTCGAAAACCTGTTTCATATCCATCGAATTCAGTCTGAAAATTATTATTACAAAGATGTGATAGCGATACTGGAAAGTCCTTCGCTTCAGTCTTACCTGGGCAAATCGGCAAACGAATTCTTAAACCGAATCCAGAAGGAAAACTTGGTTTATCTTTCGGCCAGCCTTATCATCGATTCCTTTCCAGATGAGCTGAAAGATACTGTTTCAGCCTGCTTCAGCCCAAAAAATAATTCCGTTAAGCAATTCCTTGATGATATTCAGAAGATCATTCAGAAAATAAAAATCCAGCAGAATAATGAAAATAATCAAATTGGTCTGGAGTTTTTGTTTCATTTTCACACCCTGTTCAACCAACTGGAAAATCTGAGTGAGAAGTATGAGCATATTCAAAATATCGACTCACTATACAGGTTCTACAATGAGCTAATGAGTACCCAGAAACTCGATTTCCAGGGAAAACCTTTTACCGGACTGCAGTTAATGGGAATGCTGGAATCAAGGGCAATTGATTTTGAAACAGTAATTATTACTTCTCTTAACGAAGGGGTGCTGCCGGCCGGAAAATCAGATAATTCATTTATTCCATACGACCTTAAACAGGAATATAAACTTCCCACGTACAGGGAAAAAGATGCGGTTTACACCTATCACTTTTACCGGTTACTCCAACGAGCCAAGAAAGTATACCTGCTTCACAATACCGAGGTTGATGGTCTTAATTCGGGCGAAAAAAGCAGGTTCCTTACCCAGCTGGAAATCGAAAAAATGTCCCGGCATAAAATGAAAAAATACCTGATAAGTCCAAATGTGCCTGGAATTAAACAGCAACTGCGCCAGGTTAAAAAAACTCCCCTGATCATGGAGCGCATTAAGTCTCTTGCAAATTCAGGTTTTTCACCTTCGGCCTTAACAACATATATAAGAAACCCTATGGATTTTTACCAGCAATATGTGCTGGGGATACGAGACCGGGAAGAGGTAGAAGAAACTGTTGCTTTTAACACCCTGGGGACAGTGGTTCATAATTGCCTGGAAAACCTGTATCGTCCCCTGGAAGGAAAGACTCTTACCAAAGACATCATTGGTTCATTTTTAAAAAGAGCCGATGAGCAGGTGACAAAGGAATTTCAGGACGCCTACAGCAAAATACCTTTAAAACAGGGTAAGAATCTACTTATTTTTGAAGTTGCCAAAAGGTATGTATTCAATTTTCTTCAATTTGAACTGAAAAGGCTCAATGAGCAGGAAGAAGTACAGATTCTCGAAATTGAAAAGGAATACAAAGCACAACTTTATATGGAAAAATTGCCTTATTCGGTTTATCTTCGCGGCAAAATTGACCGGTTCGAATTGGCAAACGGCATACCCCGAATTGTCGATTATAAAACCGGGAAAGTGGAGTCTAAAGATCTGAAACTGGACGACTGGGAGGAAATAACAAAAGATTATGATAAATACTCCAAAAGTTTTCAGGTTTTAACTTACGCTAGCTTGATTGCGCTGGAGAAAGGCCTTACATTCCCCGCTGAGGCAGGGATCATTTCTTTTAAAAATATGAGGTCTGGCTTTCTGGCTTTTGAAATGAAAAATAGCAAGCAAAAACTGATCTCCCAGGATATACTGGAACATTTCCAGGAAGAATTAAAGGCATTAATTTTAGAGATTTGCGATCCTGAAATCGCATTTGTAGAAAAAGACATTAAAAAGAATTATGGAGGTTTCTAAAGAAAAGAATATCATCGTTCAGGGACGACATGACAAACCCGTTGTAGTAGACCTGATCTTTAAAGATGATGGAAAACCTAAGCCAATCGTGATCTTTGCTCATGGTTATAAAGGCTTTAAAGACTGGGGCGCCTGGGATATAATGGGAGAAGAATTTGCAAAAGGAAACTTCTTTTTTATAAAATTCAACTTTAGCCATAATGGCACCACTCCTGAAAACCTAACCGAATTCATGGATATTGAAGCCTTTGGTGATAATAATTATGTGAAGGAGCTTGATGACCTTCAATCGGTTATAGACTGGGCTTTACTTCCTAATTTTAAATTCGCTTCCCAGATTAAGGCCGGAGATCTTAACCTTATTGGTCATTCTCGCGGTGGAGGAATCACGCTGGTCAAAGCAGCCGAAGACAACAGGGTAAGCAAATTACTTACCTATGCTTCGATCTCAGATTTTGGATCTCGATTTCCTGAAGGAAAAAAACTGGAAGCCTGGGAGAAGAAAGGAGTTAATTATATCGTAAATAGCAGGACAGGGCAGCAATTACCACATCATTATCAGTTTTACAAAAATTTCAAAGAAAATAAAGAAAGACTGAATATTAAAAAGGCAGCGAAAAAGCTTACGATCCCACACCTGGTTGCCCATGGTAGTAGCGATACCAGTGTATCTATTGGAGAAGCCGGAAATCTATTCGAATGGAGTCCTGCACCAAAACTACTGCTTATCGAGAATGCAGATCATGTATTCGGAACAAAACATCCGTGGAATGACGAAGAACTTCCAAAAGTTTTTAAGCATCTCATTCAAAAAAGCATTGACTTTCTCAACACCGATTCCCAGGAATTATGGGATGAATACGGGGAGTCTGACGACGATTAAATTAAAAAACCACTGCTGAAAACAGTGGTTTTTTTATAAAGATATGTTTCCCGACATTTTGAAAAAAGGCAAACAGGCATTTATCCATAAAAAAACCACCGCTGAAAAGCGATGGTTTTTGGTGGAGAATATCGGAGTCGAACCGATGACCTCTACGCTGCCAGCGTAGCGCTCTAGCCAGCTGAGCTAATCCCCCGGCTTGGGGCAAATGTAATAATTTTTCTGAAATAAGGAAATCTTTTATTTATTTTGAATTCATGATCCAATTAGCCCAGATTTCCGAGCTTCAGGAAATTAAAAATTTAACCGAAGCCTGCGCCAAAGCCATGCAGGGAAAAGGCATTTTTCAGTGGAATGAGCATTATCCTTCACTCCAAAAACTGGAAGAAGACATTCATAAAAAGGAACTATATGTCCTGAAAGAAGAGAAAATGATCCTTGGGATCATTGTTCTCACCAATCACATGGATGAAGAATACGTTCCCATAGAGTGGCTAAGCAAAACCAATAACAATTTGTATGTACACAGGCTGGCCGTACATCCTTCGGTCTGGGGTGAAGGTTACGGGCAACAATTAATGGATTTTGCTGAATCCATGGCCAGGCAGCAAAACTACGAATCGGTACGGCTGGATACCTTTAGCCAGAATCAAAGAAATCAACGCTTCTACGAAGCCAGGGGTTATACTAGACTGGGCGATATCTATTTCCCGAAACAAAGTGAGCATCCTTTTTACTGTTATGAACTATTGATTAAATGACAGGGGATTCTATCTTTGCCCTGCAACCAGTCATTCTTTGGAAAATTCAGTAAGTTTCAAGAGCATCAACAGGATCGCGATCCCGGCTATTATAGCTGGAATCGCAGAACCCCTAATTTCCCTCACCGATATCGCGGTAATTGGGAATGTAGATGATAATTCTGTTGAAGCCCTGGCGGCTGCAGGGATCGTTGGTTCGTTCCTATCTGCCATCATCTGGATCGTGGCTCAAACCAAAACAGCCATTTCTGCGATCGTATCCCAGCATTTGGGTGCAAACAGGTTACACGCCGTAAAGACGCTGATCCCACAGGCCATCGCTTTCAATTTCCTGTTCAGCCTGTTGATCTATATAACAACGGCCTATTTTGCAAAGGCTATATTCAGCGCCTATAATGCGGAAGGACTTATTCTTCAATATTCCGAAGAATATTACCAGATACGGGCTTTAGGTTACCCCTTAACCCTGGTTACCTTTGCGATTTTTGGAGTTTTCAGAGGTTTACAGAATACTTACTGGGCCATGAAATGTAGTTTAACAGGAGCTGCCGTTAACGTTCTTCTGGATTATCTTTTGGTTTACGGAATTGATGGAGTGATCCCAGCCATGCACCTGGCCGGAGCAGCCTATGCCAGCCTTGCTGCACAGGCAACCATGCTCATCATGGCTTTCTGGTTCTTTTTTAAGAAAACGCCCTTTCATCTTAAATTGAGCTTTACTATCAATCCCAGAATGAAAGGCCTGCTTTTGATGGCGGCCAACCTTTTTGTTAGAACCGCAGCCCTCAATTTTGCGATCTACCTAGCCAACGCCTATGCGACCGACTATGGTAAGAATTATATCGCAGCCCAGAGCATCCTGATGAACATCTGGCTGTTCTTCAGCTTTTTTATTGATGGCTATGCGAATGCAGGAAACGCTATAGGCGGGAAGTTACTGGGAGCCATGGATTATAGAAATCTTTGGGAGCTCAGTAAGAAGATCAGTAAATACGCCGTTTTCATCGCCCTGATACTAATGGGTATTTGCGCGCTTTTCTATGATGAGATCGGCCTGCTGTTCAATAAAGAGGAAAATGTCCTGGTGCTGTTCTCTTCGGTCTTCTGGATCGTACTGCTTATGCAGCCGGTAAATGCAATCGCCTTTATGTTCGATGGGATCTTTAAAGGTCTTGGAGAAGCCAAATACCTTAGGAATGTGTTATTGGTTGCAACCTTCCTCGGTTTTACTCCTACTCTACTGGTCGCCGATCATTTCGGACTTCAACTTTATGGGATCTGGATCGCTTTCTTTGTCTGGATGCTTATTAGAAGCGGAGCCCTGGTAGTTTATTTCAGAAGGAAATACCTCCATAAGGACGTTTAGTTTCTGTTAAGATGCCTTTTGCTTTTCAGCATTATGGTTAACTTTGAGGAAAAGCCTGTATTTTATGAGCACCACGCGTGAAAACGGAAGTTTATATAGCCATATAGAAAATAAGATCGCCACCGTAGAATTTGGCCACCCGGCCAGTAATTCATTTCCTTCCATTCTATTGGAAAGACTGGAAAAAGAGATCAGGAAATTATCTGAAGAAGATTCGGTAAATGTGATCCTTCTTAAATCAGAAGGTGAAAAAGCATTTTGCGCCGGCGCCTCGTTCGACGAGCTGGTAGCGATCGAAAACCTGGAAGATGGTAAGAAATTCTTTTCCGGCTTTGCCCGGGTGATCAACGCCATGCGGGAATGTAAAAAATTGATCGTTGGCAGGGTTCAGGGTAAAACTGTAGGTGGTGGTGTAGGCCTTGTCGCAGCCTGTGATTATGCGATGGCCACAGATGCAGCAGCCATCAAGCTTTCAGAGCTTAGCATAGGCATAGGCCCATTCGTGATCGCCCCGGCGGTGGAACGCAAAATGGGAGTGGATGCCCTTGCAGAACTCAGCCTTGCCGCTCATGAGTGGAAAAATGCTTACTGGGCAAAGGAAAAAGGCCTTTATGCAAAAGTTTTTGAGTCTGTAAAAGACCTGGATAAGGAGATCGAGATATTTACTGAAAAGCTGGCCTCTTATAATCCGCAGGCTCTGCTGGAGATGAAGAAAATACTCTGGAAAGAAACTCATAACTGGACATCTTTGTTGGATGAACGAGCAGCCATCTCGGGCGAACTGGTACTTTCTGATTTCACAAAAACAGCCCTGGCTAAATTCAAAAAATAAAAATGATGTTGAATCTCTTAATAGATCTGAGCAAAGAGCCATCTTATGAGGCCGGATATGAGCTGGGAAGTTTCCTGGCAGATAATATCTATCTTCTGCTAGGTTTATTGATTGGAATTGTAGCAGCTGTAATACTTAGAAAAAATCTTAAAATAAAACCATGATGCAGGAGCATTTACCAAAAGACAAGGATCCCAGTGAAGTCCAGGAATGGGGCTGGACGCTGGAAGAGTTCATCACCGAAAACTTCTGGTATCTACTGGCCGTGCTCATCCTTCTGGCCCTGTTCTTTTATGCCCGCCATCGCTGGAATGTCAGGAACCGAAGAAAATACCGCAATTAATGGAACAGGATACCTGGGAATTCTTCAACTTTTTAAGCGGAATGGGCTTATGGCTCATTCTGGCACTAATCCTAATAGGAGTATTTATCTATAAAAAATTCAGGAAATGATCAGCGTGTCTTTAACCACCCGGTGATGCTCAGGCGGGGAACCTTTACCGGTTTCACCTCATGCTCCAGTTCCTGGCTTTCAAAAATTACCACACGACCTGCCAAGGGATAAATATTCATTTCTTCTTCTTTTCCGTCCTCGTTGGTATAGATGGTTAATTCACCACCATTTTCAGGTTTCCAGTCTTCATTATTCAAATAACAAACCATCGATAATTTCCTCCTGCCATCATTCTGAAACGTGTCCAGGTGGCGCTTGTAAAAGGTTCCTTCAGGATAGACCGCGTAATGGAATTCCTTGTGCAAAATTCCCATAAAGCAGGTACGGTTAAGGTACTCAACAAGAGAGTTAATTTTCTTGAAATAAAGGTTTTCAGCAGGGCCATTGTCGGCTTCGTTGATCCAGAGAATAAAATCACCCCTGATAGATTTCTCAATGATTTCATTCGTTCTATTACCAATTGCAGCCTTTTTGAAATTATCCTCTTCATATTTCCTCATGAGACTATCCCTAAGGACATGAACCTCCTCGGCAGTGAAAAAGTCATCTACAATGCTGTACTTTTTATCCATGAGATCCTGGATAATGCTTTCGTACTGCTGATTTTCAACAAACTCAAGCTGCTCAAAAAGTTCCAATTCTGTATCTACCATGCTGAAAAAAATTTGGCAAATATAGTTCAGAAATCAAATTGAAAAGTGTTAAAAATTCAGCCATTAAAAATCGATTATCTTTGCACTAAAATCCTGTTTAAATGAGCAATATTAGAATCACTAAACAATTTTCTTTTGAAACCGGCCACGCGCTTTACGGCTACGATGGGAAATGCCGTAACGTACACGGCCACAGTTATAAGCTTAGTGTGACGGTAATTGGCCAGCCTATTACAGATAGTGATCATGTAAAGTTCGGGATGGTGATCGATTTTGGAGATCTCAAGAAGATCGTAAAGTCTGAAATAGTTGATCAATTCGATCATGCAACTGTTTTTAATAAAAATACGCCTCACGTGGAACTGGCCGAAGAACTAAAAAGCCGCGGACATCACGTTTTACTGGTAGAATACCAGCCAACCAGCGAGAATATGGTCATCGACTTTTCTGAAAAGATCAAAAAGCAACTCCCCTCACATATAAAACTACATTCCCTAAAATTGCAGGAAACCGAAAGCTCCTTTGCCGAGTGGTATGCCAGTGATAATATTTAGGGCGCATCCCCTCCGCCAAAGGCGGACAGGGTCGGGCTATACGCTTTTAGTCCCAATGGCCTGATAGCCATCGGGAGCTAAGCGCTGCTATCCCTTGCGCGTTCAGTAAGCATTAGACCTCACAGGTTTTTAAAACCTGTGAGGTCTGCCTTATCAGATCATTTCCAAGCTTTAGAGAAATCTCATATCTTTACCCCCGAACAGATCATTTATGAACATCCCCGAAGGCAAAAAAGTTTATTTCTCCAGCGACAATCACCTTGGCGCTCCAACCATGAAGGAAAGCCGCAAAAGAGAAGCGATTTTCGTGAAATGGCTGGACGACATCAAAAACAATGCTGCTGCGATTTTCCTGCTGGGAGATCTGTTTGACTTCTGGTTCGAGTATAAACACGTAGTGCCAAAAGGATTTGTTAGAACCCTCGGGAAACTGGCCGAAATAAAAGATTCTGGAATCCCGGTTTACTTTTTTGTAGGGAATCATGACCTCTGGATGAAAAATTACTTCGAAGAAGAATTGAATATCCCGGTATATCATAAACCCAAAGAATTTGAATTCAGCGGTAAAAAATTCCTGGTAGGTCATGGTGACGGACTAGGCCCCGGGGACGAAGGCTACAAAAGGATGAAAAAGGTCTTTACCAACCCCTTTGCTCAATGGCTTTATAAATGGCTGCATCCGGACCTGGGAGTTCCGCTGGCACAATACTTTTCGGTAAAGAACAAAATGATCTCGGGCGAAGAAGACCAGGAGTTTTTGGGAGAAGAGAAAGAATGGTTAATTCAGTACTGCAAGCGAAAATTAGAATCGAAACATTATGATTATTTCCTGTTTGGACATCGCCATTTACCGCTGGAAATAGACCTCAACGGAAAATCGACTTATGTAAACACCGGAGACTGGATAAGCCATTACACCTATGCCGAATTCGACGGCGAAGATCTTAAGTTGAAAAAGCTGGATTCTTAAACCGATTCCCTGATATCCTTCAGTTTTAACTGGATACTGGTATTCCCGTTCCAGGTATTTTCATCAAGGCTGTAAACAGCATCGAACTTTTTACCTGCTTTTATCAGGTCAAGTTTATCACCAAGGTTAAACCCTATCACATCAAATGCAGGACCGTTTTCATACTGTCTTACCTGGCATTTCAAATGGGTTTTGTCTCCACCAACGCATTTACCATAACCGGTATCTGTTAAGCCTCGGGATAGAAATACAGGAGACATATTTCCGGGACCAAAAGGAGCGAATTGTTTTAGTATCCTATAAAATTTTGGAGTGATATCTTTCAGTTCCAGTTCAGCATCTATACTGATCTCAGGCGTAAGCAATTTTCGATCTATGGAAGCCGAAACCACTTCCTCGAACTTCCTCTTGAAATTCTCATATTCCGATTCGAGAAGGGTTAGACCAGCCGCGTATTTATGTCCGCCGAATTGTTCAATATATTCCCTGCAACCGTCCAGGGCTTCATATACATCAAAGCCCTTGACCGATCTTGCCGAAGCCGCCAGCTTTTCGCCGCTTTTCGTAAAAACCAGCGTTGGCCGGTACCAGGTTTCCGTAAGCCTTGAAGCAACGATCCCGATCACGCCTTTATGCCAGTTCTCATTATAAACAACCGTGGTTAGTCGTTCTTCTTCCTGTAGCTCGAGGATCTGTTTTTTGGCCTCTTCGGTAATGATCTTATCGGTGCTCTTCCTATCTGTATTAAAGGTCTCTATCTCTTCAGCAAAGCCTTTAACCACTAGTTCATCCTCTTCGGTTAATAAATCCACGGCATGTAATCCATGCTTCATCCTTCCAGCAGCATTGATCCGTGGAGCCACTATAAAAACCAGGTCGGTAATCGTCACCTGCTTACGATCCCCTAAAATGCTTTTAATTCCTTTTCGAGGAGCCACATTGATCACGTGTAGCCCATGATAGGCCAGTATTCGGTTTTCGCCGGTTATTGGGACGATATCGGCTCCAATTGCTGTTGCTACCAAATCGAGATAAGGCAAAAGGATATCTTCAGGCTCCTCATTCTTTCTCACAATAGCCTGGATAAGCTTAAAACCAACCCCACAACCACAAAGTTCGTCGTACGGATATTTACAATCTTCCCTTTTTGGATCCAATACCGCAATGGCTTTAGGAATTTCAGAACCCGGCCGATGGTGATCACAAATGATGAAATCAATACCTTTCTCCTTTGCGTAAGCAACTTTTTCGATCGCCTTGATCCCGCAATCCAGAGCGATGATCAGGCTTATATCGTTATCGGCTGCAAAATCGATTCCCTGGTAGGACACGCCGTAGCCTTCTTCATAACGATCTGGAATGTAAGTAGCTACATTTGGATACCGCGATCTCAGGAAGGTAGCCATCAAAGCCACACTGGTGGTTCCATCCACATCATAATCTCCATAGACCATGATGTTCTCTCCGTTCTCCAACGCCTTCTCTATACGCTCCACCGCCAGATCCATATCCTTCATTAAAAACGGATCATGAAGATCGGCTAGCTCTGGCCTGAAGAATTTCCTGGCCTCTTCGAACGTATTGATCCCTCGCTGAACCAGAAGCCGGGCTACCGGCAATCCCACTCCCAGTTTATCTGAAAGTGTACTAACGGTAATAGTATCCGGTTTGGGTTTTAAGGTCCAGCGCATAAAATTTCGGTAAATGAATTTTGATCGAAAGTATTAAAAAAAGGAATAGCAGCTTTTAAAATTTAGCTCAATATTTCACGAACTCTTTTCTGAATTTGGGGCACTACTTCCTCCTCGAACCATGGGTGCTTACTGCGCCAGAATCGGTTCACAGGGGAGGGATGAGG
Organism: Christiangramia oceanisediminis; assembly: GCF_022570735.2. Taxonomy (GTDB): domain Bacteria; phylum Bacteroidota; class Bacteroidia; order Flavobacteriales; family Flavobacteriaceae; genus Christiangramia; species Christiangramia oceanisediminis. Next base: position 1,082,210 of record NZ_JANCNS010000001.1, read on the forward strand.
AATAGGCCAGTGATCAGGTAAAAACTGATCGTAATTTCTTACTTTCTCTGTAAGATTTCCTTTTGAACTTAGATAATAACTGGTTGAATAAGCACCGATCAAAAATTTCAGTTTGACATTTTCCAGTTCTCTCCAAACTTCTTCATGCCACATGGGTGCACATTCCTTGCGCGGAGGCAGGTCACCGGTTTTTCCTTTTCCAGGATAACAAAAACCCATGGGAAGAATCGCGAAATTTTCAGAATCATAAAAGGTTTCCTCATCAACACCCAACCATTCCCGTAACTTTTTACCACTCTGGTCTTTCCAGGCGACTCCGGATTCATGTACCACTCTTCCCGGAGCCTGGCTTATAAGTACAATTTTTGAATTCTTACTGGCTTCAATGATCGGTCTTGCGCCAAGTGGCAGATGTGCCTGGCAAACCTTACAATCCCTTATATTCGTTAATAGTTGTTCCAAATCATAATTTTCCGGCCACCACGATCACGATCTCTCCCCTGGGAGGATTACTGGTATAATGTTCCAGAACCTCTTTGGCAGTACCTCTAATACTTTCTTCATGCATTTTGGTGATCTCTCTGGAAACCGAAAGCCTTCTTTCTTCCCCAAAATATTCCACAAAATTTCCCAGTGTCTTGATAAGCTTGTGAGGAGATTCATAAAAGATCATGGTTCTTGTTTCTTCGGCCAGCAATTTAAGCCGGGTTTGTCTTCCTTTCTTAACTGGTAAAAATCCTTCAAAAACGAATTTATCATTCGGAAGCCCGCTATTTACAAGTGCAGGTACAAAAGCCGTGGCTCCAGGCAGGCAGTCAACCTCGATTCCGTTTTCCACACAGGCACGGGTAAGTAAAAACCCAGGATCAGAGATCGCTGGCGTTCCGGCATCACTGATCAATGCTATGGTTTCTCCAGATTGGATCCTTGAAACGATCTGATCCACCGTTTTATGCTCATTATGCATATGATGGCTTTGCATGGGGGTGCCAATCTCGAAATGTTTCAGCAACTTCCCGCTGTTACGGGTATCCTCGGCAAGAATAAGATCAACCTCCTTAAGAACCCGGATAGCTCTTAAAGTAATATCTTCCAGGTTGCCTATAGGAGTAGGCACCAGAAACAGTTTTCCCATAAAATTCGCTTCTTATTTATCGAACTTATTTTCGATGTGGGCCATAAACCGGTTTTCGTGTTCCTCTTTTCCTTCCCAGTGATTATAATCTGGTTTTACAACCAGGTTGATGAATTTGGTAGCCTCTTCATGGCTGGTAAAGGTATTCAACTGGGAAAGAACGCGGTTATAATCGGCTGTATTTCCATCGAACAAATGCTTGATATAGGCAAGGCGTTCGTTAAGGCCAATATTGATGCCCTTCTTCAGCCGGTCGTTGAGAGACCTTGGTTTATTCTCTTCTGCCTTCTTATTGTTTACCGGCTCAAAATCTGGCAGGTTATCATAGTCTACCCCGATATTCCTGAAATCCTTTTTTGGCTTATGTTCAACCGTCTTTGAACCTGAAGATTCCCTGATGGAATTCAGGTCGTTCATCATGATATCTACCTTCTCGGTTTCCGGTGGCATCTGGGCCACGATATCCTTGATCTTTTCGGTAGCGGGTTCGGTAATCGCCACAGAATCCTTATTATACTCGGTTCCGTCTGGATGAAATTCATCATAAGACTGTGTTCTGGAAATGCGTTGTGGCATTTCGACTTCCAGTTCCTCATCTTCTTCAGCTTCCGAAACATCCAGGTGTTTTTCAGTAAAACTAAGCACCGTTAATTTCTCATAAAGGTGCCTGGCTAGCTTTTTAAGTTCTTTCGCATCCATATCCCCTTTTTTCTGAAGGATCAGTTCTGCGATATGGATCAAATCGGCTTCAATTTTCTTTTTCATTGTAAACTATTTTTCGATTAAACGTTAAAATATTATGGATCGAGGAATCATGAATTTAGTTCAAAATCTGTTCCGAATTCGATTTGAAAACTTTAACGAATAGGCCCTCAAGCGGGTTGTATTTTTAATAAATTTGTTCCACCTTTATGCGAAAGAGGTATTTCCCCATTTCGATTTGAAAAATACAAAATGTTTCTCGAAAATACAGTAAATCACGAAGAGCAATTTGGTTGGATAGAGGTTATTTGCGGCTCTATGTTTTCCGGAAAAACCGAAGAGCTGATCCGTCGTCTTAAGAGGGCGAAATTCGCCAAGCAAAATGTCGAGATCTTCAAACCTGCCATCGACACCAGGTACGACGAGGAAATGGTAGTTTCTCACGATTCCAACGAAATTCGCTCTACTCCGGTACCTTCAGCAGCCACTATTCGGATTTTGGCAGACGGTTGTGATGTGGTGGGGATCGATGAAGCCCAATTTTTCGATGCGGAGATCGTAACGGTTTGTAACGACCTTGCCAACCAGGGAATACGCGTTATCGTAGCAGGTCTGGATATGGATTTTAAAGGAAATCCTTTCGGCCCCATGCCTAATCTAATGGCGACCGCAGAGTATGTGACCAAGGTCCATGCGGTTTGCACTCGAACCGGGAACCTTGCACAGTTCAGTTACCGGAAGTCGATCAATGACGACCTTGTATTCCTGGGGGAAAATGAAGAATATGAACCTCTGAGTCGAGGCGCCTATTTTAAGGCCATGCTGAAGGAAAGGGTAAAAAAGATCGATGTAAACGACCCGCAGGAATTGAATTCAAAACAAAAGGAGGAAAATGCCGAAGGCTAAAGAAAGTGTTCTCGAGATCAATCTTGGAAATCTTGCCCATAATTATCGCTATTTAAGATCAAAATTAGACAAAGAGGTTAAGTTCATGTCTGTTGTCAAGGCTCATGCCTACGGAAGTGATTCGGTAGTCATTGCCCAGAAACTGCAGGAACTGGGAACCGATTATTTCGCTGTTGCCTATGTGGAAGAAGGTGTTCGTTTAAGAGAAAACGGAATCACACTTCCCATCCTGGTGCTGCATCCGCAATTCCATAATTTTGAGGAGATCATTGAACATTGCCTGGAACCCAATATTTACTCTGAAAAGATACTCAGGACTTTTATAGAAATTGCCGAAAAACAAAAGCAGAAGAACTATCCGGTTCACATCAAGTTGAATACTGGCCTCAACAGGCTGGGTTTTGATCAGCCAGAATTAGATACCGTATTCGAGCTTATTTCAGGAACCGGCAGCCTGAAGGTCGCTTCGATTTTTTCACATCTTGCGGCCAGCGAAGACTGGAAAGAACGGGAGTTCACGCTTGGCCAGATAGACCTCTTTCGAAAAATGGCCTGGCAGCTGGTTGAGAACTTGGGATATGAACCATTGCTACATATTTGCAATACCTCTGGTGTGATCAACTATCCGAAGGCCGCATTCACTATGGTTCGAAGTGGGATTGGCCTTTATGGTTACGGAAATGATGAAAATGTGGATCCTTACCTGAAACCTGTCGGCACTTTGAAAACCATTATTTCACAAAAGCGAAACCTGGAAAAAGGTGCTACAGTTGGTTATAACCGCGTATTTAAGGTAGAAAAACCCAGTGTGATCGCAACTCTTCCCATTGGTCATGCCGATGGCATCAACCGCATCTACGGAAAACAAAAAGCCGGCGTCTTCGTGAACGGCAAATATGCACCTATAATTGGCAACGTTTGTATGGATATCATCATGGTAGATGTTACCGACATCGATTGTGATGAAGGCGATGAAGTGATCGTTTTTGGAGGACCTCAACATCCGGTAGATTTTGCCGAGGCCGGAGGCACCATTTCCTATGAATTAATTACCGGAATCCAACGCCGGGTCACCCGGAAAGTGATCCCGGAATAACTGTATTCTCCAATATTTAAGTTTTTTATCTAAATTAGGGCCTCAACTAACTCCTAATACTAATATTTATGGCCTTTTTAAAAGACTTTAAAGCATTCCTTTTTCAGAAGGACATCGTAATGCTTGCTACTGCCGTTGTGATTGGCGCAGCATTTAACAAGATCGTAACCTCTGTGGTGAACGATGTGATCATGCCAATCATAGGCCTGCTTACCGGCGGAATTGATTTCACCCAGAAATTCATTTCACTCGACGGGGAGAGCTATGCAGACCTTGCCGCTGCACAGGAAGCCAACGCTGCCGTGATCACTTACGGGAACCTGATCCAGGCGATCATCTATTTCATAATCATTGGCTTTTTCATATTTTTGGTGCTGAGAGCTTACGAGAGAACCAAGAAAAAAGAGAACGTGGAAGAAGCTCCGGCTCCAAAAGGTCCTACTCAGGAAGAGATCCTTTTAGAGATAAGAGACGAATTGAAAAAACAGAATTCATAAAGAAGTACGCTTACCGCTACATTACTCATTTAAACACCAAACCCCCGGAAAAAACCGGGGGTCTTTTTTTTACAAATCTCACAAATTCGTAAAAATTGAACACTTCAGGTTTTTTTTTCAATCCATAGTATCGCCTGTTCCAATTCAACTAATACCTTTGCAATCACATTTTTAAAATTCTTGGCTAATTATGAAAGTAGCTGTTGTTGGAGCCACCGGAATGGTGGGAAACGTAATGTTAAAAGTACTTGAGGAAAGAAATTTTCCTTTAACTGAATTAATACCGGTAGCTTCGGAAAGATCGGTAGGAAATAAGATCGAATTCGCAGGAAAGGAATATGAAGTAGTTGGATTGGAAACAGCGGTTTCGATGAAACCGGAGATCGCCTTATTTTCAGCCGGTGGAGACACTTCGCTGGAATGGGCACCAAAATTTGCTGCAGCCGGCACTACCGTGATCGATAATTCTTCAGCCTGGAGAATGAATCCTGAAAACAAACTGGTTATTCCGGAGATCAATGCAGATCTGCTTTCAGCTGAGGATAAGATCATCGCCAATCCAAACTGTTCTACCATTCAGCTTTTAATGGCATTGAAACCGCTTCATGATGCTTATAGGATCAAACGTGTGGTGGTTTCGACTTACCAGTCAATCACCGGAACCGGGGTAAAAGCTGTAAAGCAGCTGGAAAACGAATATGCCGGAGCTCAGGGAGAAATGGCCTACCCTTACCCAATTCACCGTAATGCGTTGCCTCACTGCGACGTGTTCCAGGACAACGGGTATACCAAGGAAGAAATGAAACTTACGAACGAAACCAAGAAGATCCTTGGCGACGACTCGGTAAATGTGACCGCTACCGCCATCAGGATTCCTGTGGTTGGCGGGCATTCTGAATCGGTGAATATCGAGTTCGAAAGAGATTTTGATGAAGTGGAAGTAAGGCAGTTGTTAAATGATTTCCCCGGAATCAAAGTCCAGGATAATCCAGGTGTGAACACCTATCCTATGCCTATCTATGCTGAAGGGAAGGATGATGTTTTCGTAGGCCGAATCAGGAGAGATCATTCCCAGCCAAACAGTTTGAACATGTGGATCGTGGCCGATAACCTTAGAAAAGGAGCCGCTACAAATGCCGTTCAGATCGCTGAATATTTGATCGAAAACAAGCTGGTATAAAATCAAAAAATATTTGAATATCTTTAAAGGCCTGATAAATTAAACTTTCAGGCCTTTTTTTGGTCTAAGAAATATAACCCAAGCATTAATTAAATTTTATGAAAAAAATAATAACCCTTGCCTTAGCTGCCGGAACCCTGATTGCCTGCAACGATGAGGCGGAAAAAAAAGACAGTATCGCTGTGAATTATCCCGAAACTAAAAAAGTGGATACCGTTACCGATTATTTTGGAACCGAAGTTAAAGATCCCTATCGCTGGCTGGAAGACGACCGCAGCGAGGAGACCGAAAGCTGGGTAGAAGCCCAGAACGAGGTTACTTTCGATTACCTGGAAAAGATCCCGTATCGTGAAAAGTTAAAGCAAAGACTTACTGAATTATGGGATTATGAAAAACTAGGAGCTCCTTTTACCGAAGGTGATCATATCTATTTTTATAAGAACGACGGACTTCAGAACCAGAGCGTGCTTTACAGAAAAAAAGGTCCTGATGCCGAAGCAGAGGTTTTCCTTGATCCGAATAACTTCAGCAAGGACGGAACCACTTCTCTTGCCGGGATGAGCTTCTCTGAAGACGGAAAGAAGGTGGCTTACGCCATTTCTGAAGGCGGGAGTGACTGGAGAAAAGTCATCGTGATGAATACCGAGAACAAGGAGATCCTTGGAGATACCATTAAGGATGTAAAATTCAGCGGACTTTCCTGGAAAGGAAACGATGGCTTCTACTATTCAAGTTATGACAAGCCAGAAGGCAGCGAGCTTTCAGCCAAGACCGATCAGCATAAATTGTATTACCATAAACTGGGAACTGCTCAAAGCGAGGATAAGGTTATTTTTGGTGATAAGTCTGAACAAAAAAGAAGATATGTTGGAGGTAATGTAACCGAAGACAACCGTTATTTGATCATTTCTGCAAGAAATTCGACCTCAGGCGGTGAACTTTACCTGATGGACCTTCAAAAACAAAATCCGGAACTGGTAAGTATTATTGATAATATGGATACTGACAGTTACGTGATCGATAACGAAGGAAGCAAGCTTTATATCGTGACTAACCTGGATGCGCCAAACAGAAGGATCGTAACTGTAGATGCGTCTAATCCTTCTCCAGAGAACTGGGAAGACTTTATTCCTGAGACAGAAAATGTATTAAGTCCATCTACAGGTGGAGGCTATTTCTTTGCGGAATATATGGTAGATGCCATTTCCCAGGTCAAGCAATATGATTATGATGGTGAACTGGTAAGGGATGTAGAACTTCCTGGAATTGGTTCAGCAGGTGGATTTGGAGCGAAAAAGGATGAAGATGTTCTTTACTATTCGTTCACTAATTATGTTACTCCGGGAACCATTTACAAGTATGATATCGAGGAGGGAACTTCAGAAGTTTACAACAAACCAAATATCGATTTCAATTCAGAAGACTATACCAGCGAGCAGGTGTTCTATACTTCCAAAGACGGCACTAAAATACCAATGATCATTACCTATAAAAAAGGTACTGAAATGAATGGCAAGAATCCAACACTTCTATACGGCTATGGTGGATTCAATATCAGTCTTACACCTGGATTCAGTACCGCTAACAGCGTATGGCTGGAGCAGGGAGGTATTTACGCTGTTCCAAACCTTCGCGGAGGCGGAGAATACGGAAAAGGGTGGCATGATGCCGGTACCAAGCTTAAAAAACAAAACGTATTTGACGATTTTATCGCAGCTGCGGAATATCTGATCGAGAACAATTACACTTCTAAAGATTATCTTGCGATTCGTGGAGGTTCAAATGGTGGACTGCTTGTTGGTGCTACCATGACCCAGCGTCCAGACCTAATGAAAGTTGCTCTTCCAGCCGTTGGAGTGATGGATATGTTAAGATATCACACCTTTACTGCAGGTGCCGGATGGGCATATGATTATGGAACTGCTGAAGACAGCAAGGAAATGTTCGATTATCTATACGGTTATTCTCCTGTTCATAATGTGGAAGCCGGAGTTGAATATCCTGCAACCCTTGTAACTACGGGAGATCACGATGACCGAGTGGTGCCAGCACATTCATTCAAGTTCGCTGCAGAACTTCAGGAAAAACAGGCTGGTGATGAGCCGGTATTGATCCGTATCGAAACCAAGGCGGGGCATGGAGCCGGAAAACCTACCAGCAAGATCATCGAAGAATATGCTGATATCTTCGGGTTCACTCTTTACAATATGGGCTTTGAGGCTTTGCCGAACGAGATTGATAAAAATGTAAAAGGTTAATTCAATTCAATCCCAAAAATTTTTAAACGCCGGCCTAGTGCCGGCGTTTTTTATTTCACTTTGATTAATCGATCTCCTTTAAGATAAAAACCCTCCTCCGCCTCATATAGGATGGCTTCATCATCATCTGAATAAGACCTTAAGATCACGAAATCCTCCTCGATAAATTGATGTAAACGCCTTACTTTTTCTTCATCATTACAGGCTTTACCAATAATATGATATTTCCCGTCCCGATATTCAGTTTGAGTTCCAATTACTTTCACAGGCAAGATGGTCTCCAGGTATTTAACATAGATCTCATAAGCGCCGGTGACAACATACACTTCAATTCCATTTTGAATGCTCCTATTGATTTCGTCCAGAAATTCTTTCCTGAATTGCTCCGGAAATTCCCTTTCCCAGTATTCTTCAGCCAATTTCTGAACCTCTCCCGGTTCCAGACCGTTCAGATATTCATAAAACCGATCTTTAAACCAGGTCTTATCAGCAAGATCCAGGCTATAGACCAGCCCGGCATATAACATTCGAAAAATTGAAACACACACTCCCTGGTGTTGACGACACAGGAATTTAAAGAACTCGTTTTTCGAGGACTTCTTATAAAGAGTTTTATTAAGATCATAAACCAGGATCCGCTTCATATGCTTCCGCTTATAGCATTAAGATAATAAGCAAAAATCAAATTGATAAATCATTTGAAATCGTAACTTAGATTTTAAAAGTTGGCATGCTCAAATTAAGCAAGGTTTCTTTTAGTTATGACAGGGAACCGGTTCTCCAAAATATCAGTTTAAAGATCAGTGAAGGCCAGAATATCTCGGTTATTGGGGAAAGTGGCTGTGGTAAAAGCACACTGCTTAAGCTCATTTACGGATTGTTACACACCGATGGCAAGATCACCTGGAAAGACCGGGAGCTGAAAGGCCCGAATTTTAACCTCGTACCGGGCGAACCTTTTATTAAGTATCTGGCACAGGATTTTGACCTGATGCTGCCCCTGACCGCTGCCGAAAATGTGGGTAAATTCCTCAGTAATTTTTTTCCAATTAAGAAAAAACGCCGGATCAAGGAATTACTGGAAGTTGTTGAAATGGAAGACGTGGCCAATAAAAAGGCAAAGTTTCTTAGCGGTGGACAGCAACAGCGAATCGCCCTGGCCCGAGCACTTGCCGATGAACCCGAAATTTTGCTTCTCGACGAACCTTTCAGCCATATAGACCATTTCAGGAAGAACAACCTTCGAAGGCGACTTTTCTCTTATCTGAAGGAAAAGAATATCACCTGCATCATTGCGACTCACGACAGTACCGATGCCATGTCGTTTGCAGACAGGACGCTGGTGATCAAAAATGCTGGTATCTATGCCGACGGAAGTCCCGAGCAACTTTATAACAATCCGCCAAACCAGTATGTAGCTTCACTTTTTGGAGATGTGAATCACCTGATGCACAAGAATATTTCGGCAGATTCAGAAAGTAGAAAACGAGTTGTTCTTTATCCCCACGAAATTGGAGTAAACCGGAATTCTAAATTCAAAGCAAGCGTTAAAAATTGCTATTTTAAAGGAGAATCTTATTTAATCGAAGCCAACCTAAACGGGGAGCGAATACTCCTGGAGCATCCTGAAAGTTTGAAGTTGGGAACCAAAATAGGAATTTCAGTTTCAGAAAAACTGATCCAAAAAAGGTTTACCTAACTTTTTGAATATGAATTTTCTTGCCGTTCAGTTCGAATTCCTCCTGCTCCTTTAGGCCTAAAAGCTGTTGAGCCACCGGGGCCTGCACACCAATTGCATAGAACTTTTCACCTTCCACCTCCATCTCACCCGCAGGGATCGAAATAAAATAATTTGCGGCACTGGTATACACGATGCTTCCCACACCAATTTTCTCATTGATCTTTTCCTTCGGAAGCCTGGCTAGAATGTGATCAAGTCTTTCATATTCCCTGAGCTGAACATGGAGCTTGTTCCATTCGATATTGATCATTTCCCTGCCGGTTTCGTATTTATCGCCTGCACTGCTTTTGGATTCATTTTCGAGATCCTCCTTTAGCTGTTCCATGGCGATCGAAATTCGCTGAATTCTTTGCTCCACATATTTCTTACAGGAATTCATTAATTCCAGCCTGACATTATTCATGGTTACATCTATTGTAAAAATCTCACAGGTTTCGGAAACCTGTGAAGTTTGCTTTCATCTTACTCCAAGGAGAATTTGCCATAATTAGACATCTGCCCCACGATCCAGTTCTTCCTTCGCTGGATAAAACTTGAGGCAGGATTAGCCCTGTATTCACGGGGATTTGGCAAGACCGCCGCAATGGCAGCCGACTCATACGCCGTGAGATCTTTAGCGTCCTTTTTGAACCAGTGATAGGCAGCAGCTTCAGCACCGTACACGCCCTTGCCCATTTCGATGCTGTTGAGATAGACCTCAAGAATACGCTCCTTACTCCACAGCATTTCAATCAAAAAGGTGAAGTAGGCTTCCAGGCCTTTCCTGAACCAGGTGCGCCCGGGCCAGAGAAATACGTTTTTAGCAGTTTGCTGTGAAATGGTAGAGGCTCCCCTGATCTTTCTTCCGGAACGGTTGTCTTCCATCGCCTTTTTGATCGCTTCAAAATCGAAGCCCTTGTGTTTTACAAAGTTCTGATCCTCGCTTGCGATCACTGCCAGTTGAAGATGCCTTGAAATATCCTCAATCGGGACCCATTCATGATCGATCTCTTCCTCGGGATGTTCAAAATACCTGATTACCATGAGTGGCGTTGCAGGTACCGGAAGCCATTTATAGACCAGCGTAATAAAAATGCTGAATAAAAAAAGTCCCAGAAGGATCTTGAATATGAATTTAAAAAATCGTTTTATCATGATTTTAAAGCTAAATCTGCCAGTTCCCGACCTACAAGGCTACCTATTGCTACGCCCATTCCGCCAAGTCTAACGCCTGCATAAACATTGGGTGCAATTTGCCTGATAATTGGCTTTTTTTGATCGCCCACTCCCATGATACCGCTCCAGGATCTTTCGATCTCGAAGGGAATATCAGGTAAAATGCAGGTTTTTAATAGTTCTTTTAAGTTATTCTGAATGATTTCGGTAAGGCCGGTTTGATCGGTTTCCTCGGTCTTAAAATCGAGGTTCCTTCCCCCGCCGAAAAGTATGCGGTCGCCGATATTTCTGAAATAATAATAGCCTTTATCCAGGTGAAAAGTACCGCGGAAAGGAAGTTTTTCGAGGGGTTTGGTGATCAGGACCTGGGCCCTTGCCGGCTTAACTTCTTCGATACCAAGCCTGTGACCAAAACCATTGGTTGCTATTAATAAGTTTTTGGAGTGGAGTTCAAGTTGATCGGTTTCGATTTTCACATAATCTGCTGCAGAATCGAAACTTTTTACCTCAACCCGGTTCAATATTTTGATGCCTTCTGAATGTGCTTTTTTAAGCAGGGCGCTCATCATTTTACCAGTATCGATCTGCCCCTCGAATTTGCTGTAGATCAGTTTAGGCTGAATTTTTCTAAATCCAAATTTGTTCTCTTCAAGGCTGAATACCTTATCATGGAACACGGGTTCTAATAATTCATTGATTTCAGGAATTTTCCTGATACATTTAGCATACAACTCCTCATCTTCCGGAACAAATAGCTCATATCCACCATAGTTTTGATAATCGATCTCACGATCACCCAGGTTCTTTCGAAGCAGTTCCAGGCCTTTAACGCGCTTCTTTACCAGTTCCACCACTTCTTCTTCAGAATGCGTTTTAAGATCCTCAAGGATCTCGGAAATACTCCCAAAACAGGCAAAACCGGCATTCTTGGTACTGGCTCCCTCCGGCAGTAATCCTTTTTCGAGAACCAGAATTTTTGAACCAGGATCCAACTCTTTTAGTCTCAATGCGCAATTGAGTCCGGTGATTCCGCTTCCAACGATGGAATAATCGATATTTTGAATCCAGGAGTCGGCTTCCCAGAAGGAGAAATTCATTGATTTTTATTTTGTACTGGTGAAAATACAAAAAACCTCACAGGAATCTGAAACCTGTAAGGCCTATTAGGAGCAATAAAAAACCCCGGTAAAACCGGGGCTTCGTTTATGCTTCATCCATGGGCTTCATTTTGAAGTCTTCCATGAATTTAGTGGTGTAATTACCTTCTATATAATCCGGATGATCCATCAATTGTCTATGGAACGGGATCGTGGTTTTGATACCTTCGATCACGAACTCATCCAGCGCACGCTTCATCTTATTGATCGCCTCTTCCCTTGTCTGGGCGGTTGTGATCAATTTCGCGATCATGGAATCATAGTTTGGTGGAATGATATATCCGCTGTAAACGTGGGTATCGATACGCACCCCGTGACCTCCCGGTGCATGCAGGTTAGTGATCTTTCCTGGTGAAGGACGGAATCCATGATAAGGATCCTCTGCATTGATCCTGCACTCGATGGAATGCAATTGTGGGAAATAATTCTTTCCGGAAATCGGCACTCCGGCAGCAACAAGGATCTGCTCACGGATCAGGTCGTAATCGATCACCTGCTCGGTGATTGGATGCTCAACCTGGATACGGGTATTCATTTCCATAAAGTAGAAATTCCTGTGTTTATCTACCAGGAACTCAACGGTTCCTGCTCCTTCATATTTGATGAATTCAGCAGCTTTTATCGCGGCTTCTCCCATTTTCTTACGAAGCGTATCGGTCATGAAAGGCGACGGAGTCTCCTCGGTAAGCTTCTGGTGACGACGCTGCACAGAGCAGTCTCTTTCAGAAAGGTGACAGGCTTTTCCGCTGCTGTCTCCAACAACCTGGATCTCGATATGGCGAGGCTCCTCAATAAGCTTTTCCATGTACATCCCGTCATTTCCGAAGGATGCATCGGCCTCTTTCCTGGCCGATTCCCATGCGGCTTCCAGGTCTTCCTCTTTCCAAACAGCACGCATCCCTTTACCTCCACCACCGGCGGTAGCTTTCAGCATGACTGGAAACCCGATTTCTTTAGCGACTTTCAGACATTCCTTATAATCCTTCAAAACACCTTCAGATCCTGGGACACAAGGTACTCCGGCTGCTCTCATCGTAGCTTTTGCGGTAGCCTTGTCTCCCATTTTGGAGATCATCTCTGGTGAAGCACCGATAAATTTGATATCGTGCTCTTCACAGATCTTAGAGAACTTTGCGTTCTCTGATAGGAATCCGTATCCCGGGTGAATCGCATCGGCATTGGTGATCTCTGCCGCCGCGATGATATTCGATATTTTTAAATAGGAAAGGTTACTTGGTGGTGGTCCTATACATACAGCTTCATCAGCAAATCTTACGTGAAGACTTTCAGCATCTGCCGTAGAATAGACCGCTACCGTTTTGATACCCATTTCCTTACAGGTACGAATCACCCTTAAGGCGATTTCCCCTCTGTTTGCAATCAATATTTTCTTGAACATACCTAGTTGTTTTTAAAATTCTGAAGCCCTCGAAAAAAGGGCTTGCAGTTGTTAAAACGGGTAGTAAATTATGATGGATCTACAAGGAACAATGGCTGATCGAACTCTACCGGTGAAGAATCCTCCACAAGTACCTTAACGATCTTACCAGTAACCTCACTCTCGATCTCGTTGAACAATTTCATGGCTTCGATCACACAAAGCACATCACCTTCCTTTACGCTGTCTCCAGTCTCTACAAAAGCTGGTTTATCTGGTGAAGGTTTTCTGTAGAAAGTTCCGATGATCGGGGACTTTACGGTGATATATTTAGAATCGTCGGCGGCTGAAGAATCCTTGGATTCCTTCTCGCCAGAACCACTTTCCTGTTGCTGTGGAGCCGGAGCGGCTGGTTGAGGAGCCGAAGGCATTTGCTGCGGCGCATGTTGTTGTCCCATTGGGACATGTTGTACTATGGTAGTTTCCTTATCGTCTGAACCTGTTTTGATAGTGATCTTTACGTCACCGGTTTCGAGCTTTACCTCACTTGCACCAGATTTGGCTACAAATTTAATCAGGTTCTGAATTTCCTTTAAATCCATAATATAGGGTGTTGATTTTTTAAGAATTATAGGCCCATTTCAGGTAAGCCGATCCCCAAGTGAATCCGCCTCCGAATGAAGCAAAAATTAAATTATCTCCTTTTTTAAAATTCTTTTCATAGTCGCTTAATAACAATGGTAAAGTTGCAGAAGTAGTATTTCCATAACGTTCAATGTTCATAAGAACCTTGTTCTCGTCATGCAAATTCATCCTATTTGCAGTAGCATTGATTATTCTTTTATTAGCCTGGTGAGCAACCAGCCAGTCTACATCTTCATTGGAAAGATGGTTCCTTTCCATGATCTGCTCACTTACTCCAGCCATATTGGAAACGGCAAACTTGAATACCGTTTTTCCATCCTGCCTTACAAAGTGTAATTTCTTGGCCACGGTTTCCTCAGTAGGCGGCAAAATAGATCCACCTGCCGCTATCTTCAAGGACTCCCGTCCAATAGCATCGCTTCTCAGTATCTCGTCCTGTAACCCCAGCCCTTCTTCATTAGGCTCCATTAATACTGCACCGGCCCCGTCACCAAAGATGATGCAGGTAGTACGATCGGTATAATCAATGATAGAGGACATTTTATCGGCTCCGATAAGCAAAACTTTTTTATACCTCCCGGATTCGATATAGGCTGCCGCCGTAGACATTCCATATAAGAAACTAGAGCAGGCTGCCTGCAGGTCATATGAAAAGGCATTGGTAGCGCCAATTTCGGTGGCCACGTAAACTCCAGTAGAAGCCACAGGCATGTCTGGAGTGGCAGTCGCCATGATCACTAAATCTATTTCTTTGGGGTCCAGGTTCGTTTTTTCAAGAATTTCCTTTGCGGCCTGGATTCCTAGGTAAGAAGTTCCCTTTGCGGGGTCTTTGAGAATTCGACGTTCTTTAATTCCGGTTCTGGTGGTAATCCATTCATCATTCGTATCCACCATTTCTTCCAACATCTTGTTGGTTAAAATATCTTCTGGCACATAGCCTCCTACAGCCGTGATTGCTGCCGTGATTTTACTCATAAAATTGAATTTAATTCACTCATCACCGGTTCCAAATAGAATTCGTCAATCATAGAAAATTACTAAAATTAATTCTAACCGGCGTGCAAATTAAGGTCTTTTTAGGACTTATTCAACTAAAAACAAAAAACTCCCACAAAGTGAGAGTTCCTTAATTTTTTATGAAGCTCTATTGTTAAATTAAGCTTCTATTTCTTCGGTATTATCGATCAATACCTGGCCACGGTAATACAATTTACCTTCATGCCAGTGAGCTCTGTGATAAAGGTGAGGTTCACCTGTTACAGAATCTACAGCCACTTTTGGAGCTGAAGCTTTATAATGTGTTCTTCTTTTATCTCTTCTGGTTTTCGAGATTTTTCTCTTTGGATGTGCCATGGCTTCCTGTTAATTATTCGTTTAGTAAATTTTTTAATTTGTCCCAGCGAGGATCTGTCTCGTCCTCATTTTTCTTTTTCTGATTTTTCAAACTCAGCTCTTCGAGCCTGTCGAGTACTTCAGATTCCAGTGTTCCATCTTCAACTCCAGGATGAATACGCTTGGCAGGTACCGAAAGCACCACCAGTTCGTAAATATATTGCTGGATATTTACCTCAAATTCTCCATGAGGTATGATCAGCAGATCTTCATCTTCATCGTTGAATTCATCCCCAAACTTTATCACCAGAAATAAACTGCTGTCTATTGGCTGATCATAAGGTTCGTTAGTAAGATCACAATTTACATTCACTGTTCCCGTTGCCTTAAAAGTCAACTCCATCATGGTAGTTTTCTTTTCGAACAACAGGTCGATCTTTACATCTACACTATTGAATTCGTCGTACTCAAAATGTTCAAAGAACCTGTTATCTAACTCATACTCAAACTGGTGTTTCCCAAGCTTTAATCCCTTAAAAGGAATCGTAAACTCTGCTAAATTCCTCATCTCTCCTCAGTTTTGAGTGCCTAACGTTGCCGTAAAGGCGGGTGCAAAGATATAAAAATTAATCAATTAAGGCCTTTTTATAAACAAATTTTTGTTTATATCTTCTTGCCTTGTTTTTTTAACGGATTTTCGGTTAGAATCTTATATTCTTCCCGGGCTTTATAAATCTCGATAGCCTTAAAAACTGCCTCTTTAAACGAATTGATATTCGCTTCATTCTTCCCGGCAATTTCAAATGCTGTTCCATGGTCGGGTGAAGTCCTCACCTTTTTTAATCCTGCCGTATAATTCACACCCATTCCAAAGGAAAGAGTTTTAAAAGGAATTAGTCCCTGGTCGTGATAACTCGCAACCACGGCGTCAAAATTCTTATAATTCTTGGAACCGAAAAAGCTATCGGCAGAATAAGGCCCGTAAACCAGATCTCCTTTATCACGTATTTTCTGAAGAGTAGGTTTAAGAATCTCTTCATCCTCTTTCCCAATTACTCCATTGTCTCCACTATGCGGATTGATTCCTAAAACAGCAATTTTAGGTTTCGAAACCCTGAAATCCTGTTTAAGGGTCTGCTGAATGATCTTTACTTTCTTTTCGATCAGTTCCGGAGTAATGACAGAAGCAATATCTTTCAAAGCAACGTGATCTGTGAGCAACCCGATCTTAAGGTTATCGGTGATCATGAACATTAAACTTTCCCCACCTAGCTCTCTTGCAAGATAATCTGTATGTCCAGGAAAGTTGAATTTTTCAGATTGTATGGTTGCTTTGTTAATGGGAGCGGTCACCAGCACATCAATCTCATCATTTTTCAAAGCCATCGTGGCAGCTTCAAGCGATTTAAAAGCATAATTACCAACCTCGGTATCTTCCTCGCCAAAATTAATTTTGACATTCTCTTTCCACACATTCATGACATTTATCTTCCCGTCGATCGCTTTGGAAGGATGATCTATTCCCTGGAAATTCAGAGAGAGGTTATATTGCTTTTTTAAAAAATTGATGATCTTAGAGGACGCAAAGATGATCGGGGTACAAAATTCCAGCATCCTGGTATCATCGAAGGTCTTTAGCACAATCTCGCTTCCAATTCCGTTAAGGTCTCCAATGCTTATTCCTAATTTGATCATTTCGGCATGTTTCATATACTTTCCCGATATAATATTTTAATTTTACTCACAAATGTAACCATTATTATACAATACCATGTTCACAGGGATCGTAGAAGAAATAGGAAAAATAACCAGGATAAGCAAATCTGGAAATAACCTGGATATCTGGGTCCAGGCTCGTTTGACTCCAGAGCTTAAAATCGACCAGAGCGTAGCGCATAATGGCGTATGCTTAACGGTTGTTTCCCTGACCGATACACAATATAAAGTGACTGCCGTTAAGGAAACCCTGGAGAAAACCAATTTGGGTAACTTAAAGACTGGAAGCCAGGTAAACCTGGAAAGAGGTATGAAGCTAGGAGACCGGCTGGACGGACATATAGTTCAGGGTCATGTTGATCAAACGGCCAAATGTACCCGTGTCCAGGAGGTTGATGGCAGTTGGGAATTCAGTTTTGAGTACGACGCCGATCTAAACAATATTACGATCGAAAAAGGATCGATCACTATCAATGGTGTAAGCCTTACCGTGGTAAATTCAAAAAGGAATTCATTTAGCGTAGCTATTATTCCGTATACTTATGCACACACCACCTTTAAAAAGTTAAAGGAAGGAGATACGGTAAACCTGGAATTTGATGTAATTGGTAAATACGTAAAAAGGATTCAGGAATTAGGCTGAGAAATTTCAAAATCCCGTAGCTTAAAACAGCCGTACATCACTCCTACCGCCATTAACAAATATACATAATCATCTATAGGTAAGCAGAGACCAGGTGGCGGCGGAGTACCGCCTCCTCCAGTTCCCGGATCGCACGGGGGACCATCATGAGATTTAGTTCCAGGTTGAGGAGGATTCTCCTTATCCTGAGAAAACCCAGCAATAGAAATTCCAAAGCTGAAAATAATTACCAAAAAAATGTGTCTTACCTGCCCCATTGACGCTAGGTTAATATTTTCGGCGAAAGCCCTATTTATAAGTTAATTTTCAGAAGATTATAATCTAAAGTAAGAATTTTCAATCAATAACAAACCCTAAGGTCCTGTCATATACGGATATACAATTCTTACTTTAAAATTTACGCAATAAACAATCATAAGGTTTTAGTTTATTCTAACGTTTGGATATAAACTTAAAAACGCTGTGATTCAATCGATTATCAACATGTATTTATTTCAAATGTATTGAATTAGTGAATTGAATTCCTAATAAAATGCCAATTTTTACTTTACGAGGCTTAAAAATAATTGTCTACTGTAGTTTTTTGGGTAGGAAATTATAAAATTTGATTTTAATTCATAAGTGAGTAGGCTATGATTTAATTAAGGATCATAAAGTAAGAACTATTCCAATTTAGAAGCAAAAAAGCCCTGCATTTCTGCAAGGCTTCTGTTTAAAAGTGGTCCCACTTGGGCTCGAACCAAGGACCACCTGATTATGAGAATTCGATTTTAACATTTTTTCTAAGTCAAAAACCACTTATTTTTATGATTTTCAGCTATTTACATTTTATTTGTGTTCAATTGATTTCATTTAATATCAAACAAATAAGTGTGCATTACATGTGATTTTCCCGAAAAATTAGGGGCATAATTCGTAAATTATCTTCTCAATTTTCAATTTACTAATATGCAAACCAGTGCCAACTTAGCCATCGATAAGAGGAGGATAAAAAAGGACCAAACCTTCACTATAATTATTAGACTTTGTCATTTTCAAAAAACAACTTCCATATCCACTGGTAAATCTATTCCTTTACATTTTTGGGATAATAAAAATAAGAAAGTAAGATCAATTTATGGTCGGAAAAGCGAGGTTAATTTGTTGAACCAATTTCTTTATGAACAATTAGGGAAGGCAAGAAATATCATCAACATTCTGGAATTGAAAAATGAACTAAGATTCCTATCCATAAATCAGGTCAAGGAAAGAATTAGTAAACGAAGAAAGTTTGATTCCTTTTTAGAATATGGAGACAATCTAGTTGAAGAATTAATCAAAGCCAATCGAATTGGAAGTGCCAAATCCTATAGAGGATTACTAACTAGATTAAGGTCCTATACCAAGAAAAAAGATCTAAAGTTTAATGATATTAACTATGAGTTTCTTGTGAATTTTGAAACATTTCATTTATCCAATAATAATTCTTTAAACGGACTTGCATCTTACTTAAGAACGCTTAGATCTATATATAATAAAGCAATAAAAGACAGATTGATCGAGAAAGAAGCTTATCCTTTTAAGGATGATCAAATTAAAACTACACCTACCTCTAAAAGAGCTATTCAATATGAAAGTGTTTTGAAACTACTACATTATAAAACAGAGAAAGGCTCCTGGCCCTTTCATTATAAAAATTACTTCCTGATATCCTATTTGCTTTTTGGAATGTCATTCATAGATATGGCTTTTCTTAAAAAGAAAAATATTGTTGGTGATAGAATAAAATTTCAAAGAAAAAAAACATCTAAAAATTATAATATTCTTATTACCGATCAACTATGGGAAATTCTGGATTTCTATTTAGTAGATAAGGAATATGACGATTTTATTCTACCCGTTCTAAATTCTGAAACTTTGATTGAACAGTATAAACAGGTACAAGAAGCCAGAAATCGATATAATAAAGGATTAAGGAGAATTGCTAAACAATGTGGAATAAAGGAATATCTTACTTCCTACGTTTCAAGGCATAGTTTTGCAACCCACGCAATGTTAAAAGATATCCCTCTTCATGTGATTTCCTCGATGCTAGGCCACTCTAAACTGAACACAACTCAAATTTATTTGGATTCATTGCCAACTAATGTTCTTGATAAGTATCATAAACAGTTGGAATTGATATAAACTCTTTAACTTATTTATCTAAGCTTATCGACTAGACATATAAATAGTAACCTCATAAATGGTTTGATGTAGTTAACTTTTATTACGGAAGGAAAACTAACTATCAATCGAGGGAATGAAATTTAACTAAACTAGCATGATTTTCTATTTCTCCGTTAATTTATTTTTTGCTGTGATAGAAGTTCTTTTTCTATAATATTCTGGATTTTCAAAACAAACCCTTCCTCGAATAATTCCGGGATGAACTCTTACTTTTTTTGAAAACTCGTAAATCACCTCATCAGAAAAATGGTCATTAGAAAGAACAAAATCATTCCATTCTTCTAATTGAATTAAATTGTCCTGTGCAAAGTTATCTGCTTGAAACTCTTCTATCTTTTGCTTTGCATTATTAATGAAGAAATTAGCATCCATATAATCAGGATTTGTTAAATGTAGATATACGTGCCCCAATTCATGCATTAAAGTAAATGCAAAATAATCCAATCTTTTATATCGCAAGCTAAGAGCAATAGCCGGGCTACCATCTGACATAAACGTTTTACCTTCTACTGGAGTTTTCGGTGGTCTATCAAGTGTAAAGAATTTAATCCCGTATTTTCTTAGAAGCTTTTTTGTTCTTTCAATAACTTTAGTATTATTGAAAAATATTTCCTTTAATTCATTTATTAGATTTTCCTGATCAATAGGTCTAAATTTACCTACCTTAATCAATTTCGCTTTTGCTTCAGCAACTATCGACCATGTAATTACATTATTCTTTTCTTCAGCAAATTTGGATGATTTTCTAAAGTAATATAAATCATAGTTCTCTATTTTACTCTTCAATCCATCGTAATCTGAAACATTGAAGAGTTTATAAATATTACTAACATCTTCTGAACTTTGAACATCCAGAAAAGGTTGCTTTTTTAAGAATGTAAGAGGAACCAAGTTGTTTTCATCTATTTTCTTCCAATCTTTAATATTAGAATCCCGTTTTTGAAAAGTTTTGTTTTTTTTGGCCTCATATATAGAATAATGTGCTTGTAATTCAAGCCAATATGAAGCTTCCTTAAATCCAGCTGCCTCTAAAGCTAACGCATGATTTACATTAAAATTTCTAGTCCCATTCAGAATATTACTTAATAAAGAGTGAGCTATATCAATTTTAGCCGAAAGTTCTCTTTGTGTAACATTCCTTTCCGTCATAAGCTCTGCTAAGACCTTACCCGGATGTACTACCCTATCCATTGTCATAAAGAGTGAAGTATAATTAATACGCTAAAGTAAATAAAAATTTTTAATCGCCTAATCTGATAATATTCATTTAAGAAACAACCAGATTTATGAGTTCCAAAATTAGAAAAGTGTATTGCTATATTTTATATATTTGCCATATAACAATACCGTAATATACAAAAAATTCTTTAAACAAATAATATGTTTACAATTTTGTTACCATTTTCTTTGGTCTTAAAGAATGTTTAAAGTATATTTGTTCGTGTATGTGAAATTGAAAAAAAATATATATGCAGGATTAGCAAAAAAAAATCCAATCTATTGCGGCAACAATAAATTGGATTAAGCTTATAAGGAAAAAATAGTTGGTTGACTACGCTTGAGGATTAATCCACCTCAACGCCTTTCCTTTTATTCTTCTACAAAGATAAGTTTTTAATCAATATAAAACAAGTTTTTGTCGGGAGATTGCCTGAGCAGTTGTAGGTCTCAACTGTTTTAAAATCAGAAGACTAAAATTATTAATTGGTTAAAAACTTTATTACCATGAAAAACTTTAAAGAACCTTCGAAAGAAGTAAAATTAGAAATTACCGTAAACGGTACACCTAAAAATTGGTCTAAAAGAACACTCGCATACGATGAGATTGTGCAACTAGCTTACGGAGCAACTCCTTCAAATCCTAATACCTATTACACAGTAACTTATAAAAGAGGTCAAGGCCATGGAGAACAAGGGAAGGTCGCCCCGGGTCAAGAAATAAAAGCAACTAATAAAATGAAGCTTTATGTCACAGCTAGTAATAAATCATAGTCCGGATCTAAAAAAACTTCGTGATGAAGGTTACGAAGTTCGAATTATAGGTTCTCATTTAGTCGTGGACAGTATTCCCTATTTAAATTCTACTAAGAATTTAATGTTCGGAAAGTTCATTACAGACATTGTACCAGATCAAACTGGTAAGGCTTCAAAACCTAGAACACATGTTATTCACTTTCAAGGCGACTATCCAAGTAATTTGGATGGTCGTCCTATTGAAAAGATAAGACATAATTCCACAACTAGAAATTTAGGAAGTGGATTGATGGTTAATCATAGTTTCTCAAACAAACCTGCGGGTGGGTTTGAAAATAATTATGATAAGGTGATTCATTATATTAATATAGTCTCTGCTCCGGCAATGGCTATTAATCCTGATGTAACCCCACAGACATATAAGCCAGTGCAAAGTATGGTGGAGGAAAATTCTCCCCTGTGCTATTTGGACACCAATGCAAGTAGAGCTGAAATTGGTGGTCTAATGGAGGTATTCAAAAATCTTCGCATTGGAATTATTGGCTTAGGGGGCACGGGATCCTATATTCTTGATTCGGTAGCTAAAACCCCTGTAAAGGAAATCCACCTCATTGATGGAGATATATTCCTTCAGCATAACGCTTTTAGGTCTCCTGGCGCTGCTTCAATTGAGGATTTATATGGAATGCCAAAAGTTAATTACTACAAAAGGATGTATTCAAGTATGCACCAGGGCATTTTCAGTCATAACTTCTATTTTGATCGAGCCAGACTAAATTCTGTTCTTCCACTTGATTTTGTATTTCTTAGTATTGATAATGGTTTTGAAAAAAAGAAAATTATCAATATCCTGGAGGAACTCGGAATTTCTTTCATTGATGTAGGAATGGGGGTAGAATATAACCCTAAGGGGCTTATAGCAACCATTAGAACTACTGCTAGCACCAAAACCATGCGATCCCACATTAAGGAGAAAAATCGAATTTCCTTTGGCAAGGAAGATGAAGATGAATATTCATCTAATATCCAAATAGACGATTTGAATGCTATCAACGCTAAGTTGGCTGTGATTAAATGGAAAAAGTTTTGTGGTTTCTATCTCGATGATGAGCTCGAGTATCATTCTGTATTTAATATTAATTCAAATATTCTATTGAGTGATGATTTTGAAACATAGTTTTGTAGAATACATTCCCGAGGATATTAAAGAAGATAAACTTTATGTTTCTGTGGAGAATGAGATAATAGTTCATAAATGTTGTTGTGGATGTGGTGAAAAAGTTTTTTTACCCTTATCTCCAGTAGACTGGAAATTTATTTTTGACGGAGAATCTATAACAATTGACCCTTCCATAGGAAATTGGGGAATGGCTTGTAAATCTCACTATTGGATTAAAAATGGTAAAATAGTTTGGTCTAATAACTGGAATCAGGATCAGATCGATGATTGCAGGATTAATGAAACTGTAGAACACCAAAGGTATTTCAATAGTAAAAAGATTTCATTCTGGTCTCGAATAATAAGTTTTTTTAAATCTAATAATTAAAAAAAAGGGGGGGGTACCCCCTCTTTTTTTTACATACATCATTCGGTTCTACATCCTCTTCAAGAATTTTTTATATACCTCCCATTCTTTAGAAATGTTTTCTTCTCAGTTTTTATCAAAAAATTCGAATGGATGATTCTTCGGACTAGTCATCTAAACATAGAAAAAGTGGTTATTAGAAATTAAATGAAAGATTATGAAAATTTAGCCAATTTTAAAACTACACAAGGATTGTTGAAAGATGTACCACTTCATGTAATTTCCTCGATGCTAGGCCACTATAAACTGAACACAACTCAAATTTATCTGGATTCATTACCAACCAATATCCTTGATAAATATCATAAACAGTTAATTCTTGATTGATCTTTAAGTTTATCAAAAAAGGAATTGAGATAACAAATTTATTCTAAAGCAGTTAAACCTATTATAGAATAAACATGCGGTTTACAAAGAACAACCTTGTATGAAGTAAAACAAAATTTTTTTATTTATAATTAGTCTAAATAATATTAAGGTTTTTATATTTGCCCCCAGACAAACTATGTAAAAACCCAAAATGAGACTACTACTACCGCTTCTATTAATTTTAACTTCGATCGCTTACGCCCAAAATTCCAGTTTATCCGGAACAATTACCGATGAGAATAATGTACCTATTCCAGGAGTAAACATTTTACTAAATGGAAATCAAGGTACCCTCACCGATTTTAATGGTTATTATGAATTTAAAAATCTCCAACCGGCTTCTTATAATATGGAGATTTCCTTTTTAGGTTATGAAGATCAAACTGAAGTTATAAATTTAAGTGAAGGCCAGAATAAAGTATTAAATTTTACCCTGGAAACCTCTAATGAAAGTTTACAGGAAATTGAAATAACCGGTAGAAAAGCCAGGTCTTATAAAAATGAATTGACCTACGCCGCCACAAAAACTGCGACTCCAATTAAAGATGTACCTCAGGCTATAAGCTATGTGACCAAAGAAGTTTTTGCAGATCAACAAGCCTACCGGGTAAATGACATTGTAAAAAATGTAAGTGGTGTAAACATGTTCTCTTATTATGATGATTTTACTATGAGAGGATTTCGCTCTGGCGACACTTACATAAATGGCTTAAGAGTTGTAGGCCTTTTTGGTCCTCAACCTCTACTTGCAAATATTGAACGAGTTGAAGTAATTAAAGGACCTTCCTCTGCTATGTTTGGGAATTCAATTCCTGGCGGGGTAATGAACAGGGTTACAAAAAAACCTTTAGCAGATGACCGGAAATCTATAAACTTTACCCTTGGCAGTTTTAATACTCTAAGAACAACAGCTGATTTTACTGGTTCCGTTAATGAAAAGGAAACCCTTCTTTACAGGCTTAACCTTGCTTATGAGAATTCTGATAGTTTCAGAGATCTTCAGGAGTTTAAATCTTATATGATTGCCCCTTCCATATCGTTTTTACCAACTGATAAAACTCGAATTAATTTCGATCTTGTTATCACCAATTTTGATGGAAAATTAGATCGTGGACAGCCAATTTTTGGTGCCAGTGCTGGGACGGATTTAAATTCTACTCCAATATCTTTTGCATTAAACCAAACAAACGATTTTCAAAAGAGCGATGTAGTTTACTCAACATTATCTTTAAACCACAAATTCTCTGATAATATTTCCTTTAATACTTCCTACATGAAATATTTATTTGAAGAGGATTTGGTAGAACATAGAACTTCAAATCAATTTGCAATAGATGGTAACGGAGAACAAATTCCTACTTTAATGGGAATGCAGGTGATTCAACGTCAACGCCAGTTTATAGCGGACAACCTTTCCAGTTATTTTGTTTTTCAAGCAAACACCGGAGCCTTAGATCATAAAATAGTAGCTGGTTTCGATTACATTGAGCAAAAACAACCACGAGGTGGGGCTTCTGCATTTGCGAGAGGTTATAAATTACAAGGAGGGGGCGTTTCAACCAATCCGGCAGATTTTCAAAACTTTCTACTTGATGAAAATGGAAATCCGGTTCCTAATGTTCCACACTTTAACTTGGCAAATCCTACCTATAATCTCGCACAATTAAGTAATTACACCTTTACCCAAAGCCCCAGTCCCGCTACTAGGTATTATACCTATGGTTTGTATGTCCAGGATCAAATAAAATTTAATAAATGGCAGGTATTGCTAGGTGGAAGGCAAGAGTATTATAACGATGTGGTAAATGTTGATCAGGCAGATGAAGAAACAACAACTCAAAATAAATTTTTACCTCGCCTTGGTCTAGTTTACTCTGTTACTAATGCGATAAATTTATATGGTACCTACACACAAAGTTTCCAGCCTCAGGGACTTGCAGCTCAAACAAATCCGAATGTTGGAGGGCCATTTGACCCTGTTACAGCCGAAATGGTAGAATTCGGTGCAAAAGGTGAGTTCTTCAACAAGCGCTTAGGTGCAAACCTTGCTGTATATTATATTGAAAATAACAATATTCTGGTAAATGCTAATGAGCCTGGCAACCCTGAACTGTTAAGACAGAGGGGACAGGAAGAATCAAAAGGATTTGAATTGGATATTAATGGACGAATTCTTCCAAATTTAACCCTTACCGCAAATTATGCCTACAATGAAGCGATTATTTCAGAAAGTGATAATCCAGATGAAATTGGTATTAGAAAAGAAAACGCTCCCTTACACCAGGGTGGGTTTTTCGGAAAATATACTTTTATTGATGGAAAGATTCAAGGCCTAGGAATCAGCTTAGGTTCTAATTTTGTTTCTGAACGAAATACATTCTCTAGCGAATTACAATTACCTTCTTACACTATAGTTGATGCTGGAGTTTCATATAAAGTGGATCGCTTTAATATATCATTTTTACTAAATAATGTTTTCGATAAAACTCATTGGGTAGGAGGTTATGATTATGTAAGATTATTCCCTGGAGCCCCAAGAAACTATTTAATGAGTGTAGGTTATTCTTTCTAATATGAAATTAAAGAAAAAACATTTTTTTCAATTACATAGTTGGATTGGCACCCGGTTGAGCATACTATTTTTTATAGTATGCTTTTCTGGTACTTTAGCCACATTGAGTAATGAAATGGATTGGCTTTTCTTTCCCGAGAGCAGGGTGCGTCCGCAATCAGAATTAGCTGATAGAAATGTTATAGTAAAAAATATTAGCAAACAATATCCCAATGGGGAAATTCAATATTGGGATCTAAAAGAAGAACCTTATTTATGTGATATAGTTTATGTTGGGGTTGATGGCAAAAGAACCTATGTTTTTGTAAATCCCTATACCGGCGAAATTCAGGGAAGCACGAACCTAACATTTCAACGTTTTTTCCGGGATTTACACTATTATCTCTTTATTCCATTTCAAATAGGGCATTTTACGGTATTGGCATTTGGTTTTCTATTGCTTATATCATTGATAACAGCCCTATATTTCTATAAAAAATGGTGGCGTAAATTATTTGAACTACAAACCGGAAAAGGCAGATTAGTACTTTTTAGAAGTATACATAGGCTGGTAGGTTTATGGTCTATTCCTTTCACCATATTATTTTCTATTACGGGAATCTGGTATTTTATGGAACGTGCCAATGTTGGAGGATTATCTGATGCTGTAAACACATCTTCTCCTGATTTCATTCACAATAACGAAAAACAACCGGAAAGAGAACTTACATACAATGTAGATTATGAAAAGGCTTCAAAAATAGCTCAACAAGAAATCCCTGGACTGCAAATTGGTACCATACTTCCACCTACTTCCCCAGAAGCACCGTTCTATTTAACTGGAAAAAGCGAAGTCCCACTGGTCCGAAAAAGAGCAAATCGCGTTTATATAAATCCAAATACCTACGAAACGATAAAAGTCCAAAAAGCTGAAGATATAAGCACTACTATGTGGTTAAACGACATTGCAGATCCGTTGCATTTTGGCTATTGGGGAGGGCTAATTACCAAAATTATTTGGTTCATTTTTGGTCTTGGAATTTCCTCATTAATTCTTACCGGTATTTGGATCACCTTAAAAAGACAGGCCAATAAACGAAAAAAGAAAAGAAAACCGGTAATGGGCATTTGGCGATTTATTAATTGGGGAATATTTCTCGTTTTTGTAGGTTTTATGCACACGATTATTATAACGCGATATAATGCCTCTAATCAAGCCCTCGTTGTGATTTCATTAGGATGGCTCATTTTCGCATTTCTTACTTATTATATTTTTGTGTTCAGACTCAATAAAGCAATAACCAAATCCTGAAAATGGAAGACAGGGATATCCATATTTTATATTACAACCAGTCCGGAATAGGATTTTTATGGAATAATATCCCAACTAAATCTAAAATCCAGCTTGTTTTCAGAGATATGAATCTTGAATTCGAAAAGCCTGAATTAGAATTATTTCGGGAATTAATCAGTAATACAATCACCCACTACTCAGGATGTAAAAAATGTGAAAATCCAGATCATTGCCAGAATATTTTATTGCTTACTCCATTAACAGGCCTAAGTCTAATATTGAGCACGAAAGAGCTAGAATCAATTAAAGATCTGATTGAAGGAGTTATTTTTAACCTGAATTTGGAGAATTTGCTAGATGATTTGATTTTATAAGTTTAGCTAATTTATAAACTTCTGGATAGAAGCGACCTTGCAATTATTCATAATGTAAATTAAACAGGACAAGGCTCATTCCCGCTTATATAACTGGTCCATCCAGGTACAGTAATTTTCTTTTATTTCCGGATTTTCAGCGAAAAAGATTAGGTAGGATTTCAGTTCCGATTCAGAAATAGTTCGATAGATCTGGAATTTCTCTTCTTCTTTAACTTTATTAGAATAATAGAGATATCCTAGCCCAGATAAAAGGAGGAGAAGAATACTTCCAATTAAAACGATGATATAGTTCGGGATAAGGCTGGCTCGTTCCAGTTTATCATTAATATCTCTGAGTAATTCATTTTTTACTTCTTTGCCCTCTTCCTGTTTCTGAAGAAAACTCTGTAGATTCTCATCAATTGCAGCTCTACTAATGGGAATACTCATTTCGTTCAACTCTTTAGATAAGGCTTCCAGTTTTTCCAGCGATGTTTTAAAATCGGCCATTTCATCGGCCATCAATTCCATGATCTCATCTAGTTTTTTCATGCTATTTTCATTTTAATATCCCATACCGGCATCAAGGCCACGTTTAATTACCTGTTTCGCCAGGTCTTTCGCTATTTTATTAGCCATGTTTGTACTTAATTGTACTGTACTATTGATCAGTTTCAGTGTTTTTGGAGCGTCCCTGGATTTTTGATATCCATTATTCTGAGTAATAGATGCAATTAATTTGCTGCCACTCATGGAGCGGTCTACCTCACTACCTTTCAAATTGACGCCCTGGTATTCAAAACGAAAACCCTGCAGCTGATTTGATTTATTGATACTAAGAATCACTTTTACATTACAGGCTTTCATGTTTTTGATATATTCATCCAGGGATTTAGGCCGGGTTTCCATTACTGTGTTATTAACATGTTTAATGGCCAGTCGGTGCCATTTTAATTCCTGTAGCTTTTCATGTTGAACTTCTCTTACCCGGGTAAGACCTAATTGTTTAGCAACATTGTCTGCGGCAATCTGACTTCGCTTACCTATAAAATTGTCTTTATAGACTTCACCCTTTAAACTGATACGGTTCGCATAGATATGAATATGGGTATGCTCTTTATCCTTATGAACAAAACCAATAGCCTGATGATTCTTTAGATCCATCTCTTTAATGAATCGCTGAGCGATCATTTCCAGATCTTGATGGTTTAAATTCTTACCATCTTTGATGGTTGGACTCACCACAAAGCTCAAGGTATTTTTAATGCACCGGTCATTTTGCGATTGGATGATCTTAAACTCATCGGTGATCTCCTCTGGTGTATCGCCGGCCAGATATTGTTTAAGAACCACTTCGGCTTCTTTTTCCTGGTTCCAGCCATATGCGATGGATGCCTGGGTTCGTGATATGGATTGTCCCTTTCCGATCATTTTTGAAAGTTTTGTAGATGGGTTCTAATTTTTTCGGCGAGATCTTCAACTTCTTTAGCCAACCTGGAATCACGATGTTTGAACATATTGCTGATTCGCATAAAGTTGTTCTTGTACTGGATAAGCATCTGGTAACATTCCAGTTGTTCAGGAGTGAGTCTTTCAACAATATTGATTTGAAATGCGGTTAACCGCAAGTATTCCGAAAGTGAAATTCCAGCCCTGGCCGCTCTTTTTTTGAGTAGCTTTTTCTCGTAGATCGAGCATCGAATCTGGATGACTTCCCGTTTCATAATTCTGTCTTTTTAATCTTTGCAACCTCCGGGCGCAAAGCAAGATTGTCATGACAATGACACATCTTGCTTTGCTACTCAAAAACGATTTTAGCTTGTGGAAATCCTGTGTCCACAAGCTAGTTTTTCATTGAGGTCCTTATAGTTTTTATAGCGATAACTCTGGTCTTTTATATTCGGATAATACTTTAATAATTCAGTGGTGTTTTTCTTTCCGGGAAGATCATTATCCAGGTAAAGATCAACTGTTCTATATTTTTGAAAATAAGGGGTGATCTTTTGTAAAAATGAAATGGAGTTTAAACAAATAGCATCTGAATTCTTTAGTTCTTCGGGGTACAATTCAGCGATGGATAACAGGTCAAACATACCTTCACATACCACCAGAATATCCTTCTGATTTTTAATGAATGTATAGGTCTTTGGGGATGTTGAAGTTTTAAAATAGAGATTGCGCAGTTCCCAGCCGCCTTCGATATTCTGAAGTCCGATGGCATAGTAAATGGAGCCTTTAGATTCATACCAAACCTCTTTGCAATAGGTTCGGGCAACCTGTAAAGAAATACCTCTAGATCTCAGATACTTCCTTAAATGGCTTTTGGAGATCGGTCTTACTTCTATAACCCTGTTGCAGCTATCTTTTTTATAGATATGAGGTTCATGGTTTTGAGTTCTAAATACCGGCAGATCATCTGAAAGGAATTCCAGGGCTTCAGCAACACTACAGTTTGAAACTTTGGATACCAGGTCGATGACATTTCCACCTTCACCTATTCCGAAGTCGTACCATCGGTTTAGTTTTAAAGATACCTTGAAAGAGGCCTGTGTTTCTGACCGAAGGGGACTCAGAAACCAGGCTTCTTTCTCTGTTGTCTTACTGGGAAAGTGCCCCAGTTTTGCGAGTGTTTGCACGATGCAAATACTGCGGGCTCTTTCACAGGTTAATTTTTTTAAATTCATTTTTTCAAATTTTAGTTACCTACTTACCTATTGCAGCAGTAGCAAGGCTTTTCAAATAAAAATGCTACTTACCTTATCTTACCTATCTTACCTGGATTCCTGTTTTTAGGTAACTTAGGTAAGATGAATCTAGTTTTACTTACCTGGCTGAATGTCCCGCTATCATTCGGTTTCACAGATTTTAGGTAAGTAGGTAAGTGACTTTTATATTTTTTAAATTATTTCTTTCATGGTTTACCTAAACAAAGCCCTCACCCCTGGACGGGGTTTTGTTTAGGTAAACGGATGAAAGACTTTCCTTCCTTTTTTATTTCAATAGCATTTTCATTATTGCTATTTAGCCATGTTTAGTATCCCGTCAGTCTTTTCTTAATTTTGTCATCATTTTCATTTTGATGACAGTTTGATGACATTTTGATGACAGCCTAAACCCTTACTATTACTGGGCTCATCTTATTCTGTCATCAATTCATCAAAAAAAAGAGAGAATCAAAAGCTTTTCCCTGAAAAGTCCGTTTCAAAATGATGAATTGATGACAACACATGGGAACCCCCTGTGAATACTGGTATTTCCCTGTCATCATTTTTTCATCAAATCATCATTTTTGTTCGAGCCAGTAGAATCTACTCGACCTTCTCTTCCTCAAACTGCTGCTGTAAGAACATTTTAGTTATGGTGAAATAGCGCCCTTTAGCTTCCTTCCAGTTAATATCTCCATCAGCGTAAGTGACAAAGCGCAAGTAGCTATTAGAGTTCGATTGACTGGAAAGTTTCCAGTCTCTTTTAAAGATCTTCCGGATCTGGGTCAGGTCAGTTCGTACCCGGGATTTACCCAGGGCATTTAAAACATCTACCGGACATACTTTGATCTCCTCAGAATTATCTGTTTCCATGATGGCAAGTAGTAAACTGGCCATCTCCTTCTCCACCCGGTTCCTGTTATTATGAACCAGCCTTTTTAAGGCTTTGGTTTCTAATTGCTCAGGAGTAAACCACATACGCGTTTTCTTGCTTGTATTCATTTCCCGATTCGAAAGAAAATAGAGAAATGCCGGGATCTCATTTTGTAGTTTTTCTAGTAATTCGGTTTCTTCCTTTTCGGCCCTGGGTACTTTAAGAACCCAGAAGCGGGTTTCATGTTGGTCGATCTTGATAAAGTTTTCCTCATTATTACTGCAGAGGATAAACTTGCCAAAAAACTCTACTTCCCTCTTATCCTTTCCTTTTGCCTCAAGCTTGTTATAATTAGTGGTACTGAGGTATTTGATACGCTCGGTGAGTTCTTCCTTATTAAACAGCACTTCATCCACACAGATAAGCAGTTTATTAGTCCAGTCGGAATTGAACTGGCTACTGAAATCATCATTGAGCAAATAGGAAAGGTTCCCCTGGAAGATGTTCTTTAGCCATTTTAGAAAGGAGCTCTTTCCAGTAGAGCGTTCCTGAGAAACAAGGCAAAGAATGGGAAGAATCTGAGTGGGTTTGGTATACAATAACTGCAGGTAGTCCAGCCCGAGTTCAGCATGAGAACCGAAAATATGATTGATGAATGCTAAAGATCGATTGATACTTCCTTCCTCTGGACTATGGCTCAAGGGAGCATAGGTATTATAAAAATTATGGAAGGTCGATTGAAAGTTAAGATGGTCTGGAATGCAAGTGAAGCCATCAAATTTAGGGATTTGGGCTAGAAAGGTCTTACCATGATCCTGGCGGATAGTTTCGATATTCCAGGGAATCAAATTTTGATTCGTATGCCCTGAAATAGTAGGAATTTTCACCAGTTTAAAATACTGAGTTCCTACTCTAAAATATATGTTTTCCTTCTCCAAAATAGACCAGTAAGTACATGACCTATTAAAAGTAAACAAACATTTTATAATTACGAAATTAATAACAAAATACTACTATTTATGAATATACGTCAAAATATATCATTTAATATCAACTATTATGAATATATTTCAAATAAATTTAATATAAATACAAATGATATATTTTGAATGCAAAAATTATTTTTTAGTTATTCTACGTGTGAAATACGTGTGAAAAATGAAGGCTCCGCAAAACTGAATTTGCGAAGCCTTGATTTTACTAGTGGTCCCACTTGGGCTCGAACCAAGGACCACCTGATTATGAGTCAGGTGCTCTAACCAACTGAGCTATGGGACCTGAAATAGGTTTGCAATATTAGCATTATTTTTAATTTTCCACAAGGGATATTAGTAGAATAAATCAGGTGATCAAATTACCGTTTTCATCCCATTGAGCCTGTATCATTCGCTTGCTTTGATCAATGCATTTTTCGAGCCATTCCGGTTCATATTCAACTCCATGCTGGTCCAGGACATCCTGGGGAACTCCATCCCAAACATTGGGTCTGTTCCCCTTATACCCAATATCCTTTATACCCATTTCAGAAGTAAAATATCCGGTAAGTGTCAAATTACGCACCAAAGCAAAGAACTTTCTTCCCTGGGCGAGATGTGTCGACTCATCTTCTTCAACTTCAAAAGCGATATCTTCTAAAATCGATTTTTGGTCATTTTCTTTTAATGAATTGAAATCTTTATCGAACCTCGAATTTGCCTCGTGATCCAGCCACATCAAGCCACCTCTCAGTGGGGTTTGAAAAGGAGGATAATCCTTGACCATGAACTCAATAAAATCAACCGAACCCGCATCGGTAGCACTACCATATTCTTCATTAGCCGGCAATATCAAAGCGCATAGAACGCCGAGTGTATCTAATTCATGCTCATTGAAGAACTGTTTTTCAAGCAACTGCTCGTCATGCTTTTTTTCTGCTTCCGTTCTGCCATAAGCCGGAAGATTTTTGCTCGCTTCAACTAGCTTTTCAGTTTCAGTATCGTTATTACAACCCTGAAGGGGTACAGTAACTGCAGCAGATCCTAGTACGATGTATTTTAAACTCTCTCTTCTTTTCATAGCCTAGAGGTTTTGCTTTTTCAACTGTTCTATAATATAATCTGAAGTTCTCCAGCTTAGTGCCAGTATGGTCCAGGTTGGGTTCTTATCGGCCTGGGATACGAATGGGCCAGCATCTGTAATGAACACATTATCTACTTCATGCATTTGCTGGAACTCATTAACCACCGATTCCTTTTTATTGGTACCCATTCGCGTGGTACCAACTTCGTGGATAATTCTTCCGGGATTAAGCAAGCCATAATCGGTTTCCTCCCCGGGTTTATCTCCAATTACCTCTCCACCCATATTTTGAATTATTTCCTCGAAGGTGTCCTGCATATGCCTGGCCTGTTTCCGCTCGTAATCGCTCCATTTATAATGAAACCGCAGGACGGGAATTCCGAATTCATCCACGGTATTCGGGTCGATCTCGCAATAATTATCTTTCATGGCTATTGACTCTCCCCTGCCAGACATACCCATAACCGAACCATAGTATTTTTTAGCATCTGCTCTTAAACTATTTCCGTAGCCACCCACGGTAGTTCCAAAGAACCTGTTCAGAGCGTTTACATCAAATCCGAATCCGTAACTGGGCATTCCTATTCCTCCCCATACTTCAATATGATAGCCCCTTGGAAAATCGAGATTTTTGTTATCAAGCCACCATGGGGTATACACATGCATACCACCTACGCCATCTTCATTGTATAGTTTCCGGTTCATAAGGTCCGGAACAAAAGCTGCCCTGCTGGCTCCGGTTGAATCGTGAAGGTACTTTCCAACGATATCACTCCCGTTTCCAAGTCCGTTAGGGTGTTGTTCACTTTTTGAATTTAACAGGATTCTGGCGCTACTACAGGCTGAAGCTGCTAAAACCACGATCTTTCCTTTTAACTGGTATTCTTTCCGGTCTTCTTTATTGATGTACGAAACCCCTGTAGCTTTTCCCCTGTCGTCTACCAGGACTTCACGAACCATGGAGTTGGTATAGATCCTAACCTGTCCGCCACTTTTCTGAGCGGGAAATATCAAACAGGTACCTGCAGAAAAATCGGCGTAAGCCGAACAGGCCCGGTTGCATTGCCCGCAATAGAAGCAAATTCCCCTGTCGTTACTGATCTTTTTAGTGACCATAGACATCCTGGAAGGAATCACAGGCACCCCTGACTTCCGGGCTCCTTTAATATAGAATAACTCATGAAGTCTTGGTTTTGGAGGCGGAAGAAAAAAACCATCGGGCTCATTAGGCAGGTTTTCCTTAGACCCAAAAAGCCCGATCAATTTATCTACTTTATCATAATAGGGTTTTACATCTTCATATCCTATAGGCCAGTCTTCTCCGAGCCCATCAACACTTTTATGCTTAAAATCCCTTTCACTGAAACGAAGTGAAATTCTCCCCCAGTGATTGGTTCTACCACCCAACATTCTCGACCTGAACCAATCGAATTTTGTTCCGTCTTTATGAGTATAAGGTTCCCCGTCTATTTCCCAGCCCCCGTAGGCAGCGTCAAAATCACCAAAAGGTCTTTGAGTTCCCGCACCTCTTCGAGGTGACTGATAAGACCATTTCATCTGGGTCATTTGTTCGGGGTCTGCAGGATCGAAGAAAGGTCCTGCTTCTACAACGGCAACATTTAGCCCGGCATCGGCCAGTACTTTTGTGGCCATCCCTCCACCGGCCCCCGATCCCACAATGATGACGTCGTAGACCGTGGAAGATTCCTTTATTTGCATAGGTAAAACTTTAGAAGAATTCTGATTTGGTAAGCAATTAATTTTTACCCCTACAAATTATAAAAAGAAATGTTAAAAAATAAGATTTCTTACGATTTCTTATCGGCGCATAGCTCCACCAATACCCCGTTGGCATCCTTCGGATGCATAAAGGCAACTATCTTGTTGTCTGCTCCCGGTTTCGGGGTTTCGTTCAGAAGCCGGAAACCTTCTCCCTTAAGGCGTTCAATTTCGGCTTCGATATCATCTACATAAAAAGCCATATGGTGAATCCCCTCGCCCCGCTTTTCGATGAATTTTCCGATTGGGCTATCCGGCCTTGTGGCAGCTAATAACTCGATCTTGCTTTCTCCAATCTTAAAAAAGGAAGTACTCACCCCCTCGCTTTCCACGGTTTCGGTTTTGTAATGTTCCGATCCAAGAACAGCCTTATATATTTTGTTCGCGGCTTCCAGGTCTTTTACCGCAATTCCTATATGTTCAATTTTCTTCATTTTCTTAGGTATTTGCTGAACAAATATCATTAATTAATCTTATATCGTTCAATTTCATCAGGATGAAGATATTTCACACTTAAAAATTTTACTTTTGTAGCATGGAAGAAACAAACAGACAGAAAAAGATAGGAGGATTATTGCAGAAGGATCTGGCCGATATCTTACAGAATTCATTAAGAGAAAGCGGCAGGACAGGAATCTTGATTTCTGTTTCCAAGGTAAGGGTCACGACCGATCTTTCTATCGCCAAGGCCTATATCAGTATTTTTCCGGCGAAACACCAGGAAGAAGTGCTTAAAGAGATCAAGGAGAATACTTCCCAGATCAAGCATGAGGTTGCCCAACGCACCAAGCATCAGCTTCGAAAAATGCCTGATCTTAATTTTTATATCGATGATTCTCTGGAGTATATTGATGGTATAGAACAATCCATAAAAGGAAAAGAGAACCCAATCAGTAATCCGGATCTTCTGGACAAGAGGAAAAAATCATAATTTGAAGTTTCCCCTCTATATTGCCAAACGATACTTGTTCACCAAGAGCAAGAGCAATGCGATCAATATTATCACCATTATCGCGGCAATAGGGGTTTTTGCAGGAGCTTTCTCCTTATTTATCGTTTTAAGCGGATTTTCAGGTTTGCGGGATTTCAGCCTGTCCTTTTCCAACGAATTTGATCCTGATCTCAAGATTTTTCCGAAACAGGGAAAAACCATTCAGATTTCAGATTCCCAGCTCAATGAACTCGAAAAGCTAGAAGACATTGAAAATTTCAGCAAGGTCATCGAGGAACGGGTGATACTCAGTTTTAGATCCAAACAACAGCCGGCTTTTATTAAAGGTGTGGATGAGAGATACCGCCAGGTAAACCAGATAGACAGTGCCATCGTATTCGGCACCTGGTTAACCAGCAGCGAACCTCAGGTGGTGATGGGTAACGGCCTTTCCAGGCTGTTGAATGTTGGAGTCTTTAATTATCAGAACCTTTTAAAGGTCATGGTTCCAAAACCAGGCAGGGGACAAATAAGCATGACCAATATTCAGGATGCTTTCACTCAACGCCAGGTCGTGGTTACAGGAATATATAGTGTAAATGAAGAACTGGACGACAGGTATATTTTCAGCAATATTGGCCTTGCCCGGGATTTGTTGAATCTTGAGGAAAATGAATATTCTGCGATCGAGTTCAGGTTAAATCCTGGAGCCTCGTCCCAGGATGTGAGCGATAAAATTAATAGCATCTTCAACAACAATATAGAAGTTAAAACCAGGGCAGAATTGAACGATGCGCTCAATAAAATGCTGAATTCGGAGAACCTGTTCGTCTATCTTATTTTCACCCTCGTGCTTACCATCGCGCTATTTAACGTGGTAGGTTCCATCATCGTGATGATCCTGGATAAACGGGAAAACATAAAAACGCTTTACAGCCTTGGAGCAACGCCCAACCAGATCAAAAATATCTTCTTTATGCAGGGAATGTTGATGACCTGCCTGGGAGGATTGATAGGCCTGGTAGTAGCTATGCTATTAATAGTTTTACAGATGAAT
Source organism: Christiangramia oceanisediminis (assembly GCF_022570735.2). Lineage (GTDB taxonomy): Bacteria > Bacteroidota > Bacteroidia > Flavobacteriales > Flavobacteriaceae > Christiangramia > Christiangramia oceanisediminis. Next base: position 1,119,493 of record NZ_JANCNS010000001.1, read on the forward strand.
TTCGACCTCGTCATGATCACGCCTAATCTTCCCTATCCGGTTCAAATGAAGCTTGAGAACGTTCTGGTAGTGATCGTTACTATATTTATCCTTGGTTTGATCGCCTCTTATATCGCAGCGGGCCGAAGCAAAAAAGCGCTAAAGGCCGATTAAATATTTAGATCTAGTACTATTTAATATGTACTGCTTCCACTGCGCTCAGCATGACATTTTAAGCAAATTCGTAATCGGCGAATTCTCTTTCTACCTCATCAAAGGCGTCAAAAACATCTTTTGAATCATCACTGGTCACCATTTTCATTCGGTATTCCTTGAAGTGTGGAATTCCTTTGAAATAATTGGTATAGTGGCGACGGGTTTCAAAAACGCCCAGTTTCTCACCTTTCCAGTCGATCGCCATTTGAAGATGTCTCCTGGCAGCATCCAGTCTTTCCTTCATGCTTGGTGGCGGAAGATGCTCCCCGGTCTCGAAATAATGCTTTACCTCGCGGAAGAACCACGGGTAACCGATACTTGCACGGCCTATCATCGCGCCGTCCAGGCCGTATTGATCACGCATTTCCATGGCGCGTTCCGGAGTATCAACATCACCATTCCCGAAAACAGGAATATGCATACGCGGGTTGTTCTTTACCTCAGCGATCGGCCTCCAGTCGGCTTCTCCTTTATACATTTGAGCTCTGGTTCTTCCGTGGATCGAAATAGCCTGGCAGCCCACATCCTGAAGCCTTTCAGCTACCTCAATGATCTTGATGGAATCGTGATCCCAACCCAATCTTGTTTTTACCGTAACCGGAAGTTTGGTGTGCTTAACCATGGCTTCGGTAAGCGAAACCATCAGGTCTATATCTTTTAGGATTCCGGCACCGGCTCCTTTGGAAACCACTTTTTTAACCGGGCATCCAAAGTTGATATCGATAATATCGGGTCCCGATTTTTCCACAATTTCAACCGACTGAAGCATGGATTCCAGGTTCGCGCCAAAGATCTGTATCCCAACCGGGCGTTCCTTTTCGTAAATATCCAGTTTCATGGTACTTTTCGCGGCATCGCGAATAAGCCCTTCAGAAGAAATGAATTCGGTGAAAACCACATCGGCTCCCTGTTCCTTGCAAAGCGCACGAAACGGCGGGTCGCTCACATCTTCCATCGGTGCCAAAAGCAGCGGGAAGTCTCCTACATCTATATTTCCAATTTTTGCCAAAGCCTCTGTTTTTGAGATGGCAAAATTAGTAAATATTTCGGTTGTCTAAAAATATGAATTTCAGCCTCTTAGTCCAGAGGTCCTTTCTCTTTTAAACGCTCGCTTTCTTCGGCATCAATGGCCCTGTTATTATCGCTTAGGCGGAAATTTCCGAATTTATAGATAAGTCCAAACCGTATCATCCTGGATTCCGGCCGTGCGAAATAACCGTTATTCTGATTGAGGTACTGGGATTTAAGCGGAATATTCATCGAGTTGAAAATATCCTGTGCATCGATAGTGGCGACAAGCCTCGAATCCATGAAAGTTTTCCTTAGACCAATGTCGATCCCGTACTGCATCTCATCGAATTCATAGGAACCTGCAAGCCAGTCCGGACTAAAGGTCCCGATAACCTCTGCCGAAAAAGTACCGTCTTCAGACAATACCAGGTAATTATAAGCCTGCACATAGGTGCTGAAAATGTCTTTTTGAACAAGCTGTCCGCCACTCTCCAAAGCCGGGAACTCGTTTTCCATATAAAAGATCGAGGAGTAAAAAGACAAATACCACCAGTCTTTCAGGTAACTGAAATAACTGATATCAAGGCTGAACTGCTGGTTATAATTCAGGTTAAGGCTCTCTGTCCTGAGGGTCCTGTTCTGGTTGTCCTGGAAGGGTAAGTTTTGAATATAATCATCTGCCCGATCCCAGTAAAGATCGAAAGACCATTTATTATCAAAGGTATAATTGAAATTGATCTTGTTGGTAATCGCAGGCATCAGGTTAGGATTTCCATCCTGGAAATTATTTTCGTTCAGGAAATAGCGATACGTATTCAGGTTTTGAAAGGCCGGTCTTTGTATCCTCCTGCTGTAATCGATCCCGAATGCATGTTTTTCACTCCCGGTGTACATCAGGTAAAATGTCGGGAAAAGCTGAAAATATTCCTGGTTATTCACAAGGCCGAAGGAATTCGAAATTCCCTGAACATCGGTATACTCACCTCTTAAACCGGCTTTCATACTAATGTTATCCCAGTCATGCGAAAGGCTTGCATAAGCGGCGTAAATATTTTCATCGTAGTCCAGCTCGTCAGATAAGGCTCCCATGAATGGCTGCACCCCGGAATTGTTTCCGAAAAAGTCCTGCCCGGTCTGGGTTTGCAAACCTGAATATTTTGCCCCGGTCTCAAAGGATGAACCACCCAGCATGGTACTGATGTCGAATTGAGCCGTGAAAATATCGCTTTCCTGTTGAGCAAAAGTTGAAAAGGCATTCTGATTCAGCAAATTTCCCTGCGGACCAAAATACTCGGTCTCCAGGTCCTGAAGCTGTTCATCATCATATTTGATATAATTCGCAACTGCCTCAAAACTGGTATTTTCTCCAAAACTGGTGGAATAGGCAGCGCTAAAAAGCAGGTTTTTGGTTTCATTCTCCAGTCGGCTATCTGTAGTGAATAATGAATCCAGGCTACCTGAAGGCTGGTATATTTCGGTTAGTCCGCTTATATCCGAATCGGTTTTTGGAGTGAACAGTAAATTAGCGCTTAGGTTCAGCGTGCTTTTTTCACTTAAAATAAAATCAAGGATCGTGCTCACGCTATGTGAATAGCTTTCGGTATCTCTTCGAAAATCGGTAAGCCATTCAGAATCTGTCCCACCGCCAGGCTCGAAGAATTCAGTATAACTTTCGTCCTTTTTTAAGGCATCCCTCTGGTTATAGTTATAACTTCCGAAGACATTCAGCCAGTCATTTTTATAATACTGACTGGTTCCAAGGTTATATTTTGGAACCCTGGCAATGGTGTTTGAAGCATTAAAACTTCCTTTATAGCCAATAGAGATATTCTTTGAAGTGACGATATTCAGGATCGCTCCACCTTCGGCGTCATACCTGGCAGGAGGATTGGTGATCACTTCAACCGATTTGATATTGCCTGCAGAAAAGCCTTCCAGCAACTGTTGTAATTCCTGGGCGCTTAAATAAACTTTCCGTTCATTGATGTAAACCGTCGCTGCCCTGTTTCGAACCAGTAACTGTCCCTGGCTCACGATCACCCCAGGTGTTTTCTTCAAAATATCAAAAGTATTCCCAGATGACAAAACAGAATTCTCCACATCAAAAACAAGGCGATCCACGCTTCGGGTCACTTTAGGTTTCCTGACGTTTACGGTTACTTCATCGAGTGAATCTGAAGATGCATTCAGGGTAATAGGCTCCAAACGGGTATTCCCATTCACCTCGATTCTCAACACTTTTTCAGCATAACCAATAAAACTGGCCTTTAATACATAGGCTTTGTTTTCAACACTATCAAAACTGAAACTCCCATCTTCCTCGGTCACGGTTCCCCGGTAAACCGTTGTGGAATCCTGGGCATTAAAAAGGATGATATTGGCGTATGAAACTGGCTCGTTATTGCTATCCCGAACACTTCCCGTAAGCTGACTTTGCGAAAAAGAAAGGATAGGAAAAAGCAATAAGATCAGGGGGATGAACTTGGTATTTATCATGAATGGTTAGTTCGATTTTTTGGGCAAAAGCAGAACAAATATATACTTTCTGGCGATTTTTACAATATTTTAAGGATATATCGCCCTGAAAGCAAATAGCTTATCAAAATCGAAAAGAACTACCCAATTTTCAAAATTCTAATCCATCATAGAATCGTAGATCGCCTGCTGTATCTGGGTTCGGGTATTCAGCTGGTACAAACGGGTATTTTCTCGGGTTGGCAACACGCGGTTGGAAAGGAAAATATAAAGCAGGTCGTATTCAGGATCTACCCACACCATGGTCCCGGTGAAACCGGTATGACCAAAGCTGCTTTCACTGGCAGATTTAGCGGTATTATTGTTCTCACCGGTATATTCCAGGTTGGGTTTATCAAATCCAAGTGCCCTGCGGTTTTCATTTTCGGGAAATTGGGTTTTTGAGAACTCTTTTAAAGTAGCTTCTGAAATATATCGCTTACCGGCATATTCACCCATGTTCAGGTACATTTGCATCAACTTTGCGATATCGGTGGCATTGGCAAAAAGCCCCGCATTGGCCGAAACTCCGCCCATCATGATGGCGCCTTCGTCATGCACATTGCCGTGTATGGTTTCTCTTCTGAAATTAAAGTCACTCTCGGTAGGCACGATCTGGCTTTCAGGAAATTCCTCCATGGGATTATAGGTAAGGGTCGTGGCACCAAGCGGCGAATAAAAATTCTCGTTTAGATATGTCCTGTAATCTTCATTGGTGATTTCTTCTACAATGCTGGGCAATAAATAAAAAACAAGCCCGGAATATTTATATTCAGCCTTTTCCTCCAGCGGAGATTTCTTGATCTCCCTGAAGATCTTTTTCTGGTAATTTCTATGTAACCACAGCTCGTCGCTCACCTTTATAGGATACCTTGCTGAAGAATCCTTTTTAAAGGTGTTCCACTTAAAACTACCATTCTTTCTCAGGGTGTTTTTCCAGTAAGGGATCCATGGTTTGAGCCTCGCCTGGTGTGCCAGGATCTGGCGGAATGGGATTCCCGCTTTATTCGAATTCCTGAAATATGGCAGGTAATCATCTATCCCGGCATCAAGACTGAATTTGCCCTCATCGTACAATTTCATCAAAGCCGGCAAGGCCGAAGAAATCTTGGTTACCGAGGCCAGGTCGTAAAGGTCGTTTTTTTTTACCCTGATGGTATCGCTATACCTGTGAAACCCGTAAGCTTTATGCATCACCACCTTTCCGTTCCTGGCGATCAGGATCTGGCCTCCGGGAATGGCTTTGGCATCGATCGCCTGCTGCATTAGGGAATCTACCTTAGGAAATAAATAACTGGATTTCATGCCCGCTTCTTCCGGTAAAGTATATTTAAACCTGCCAAGGCTTTTAGAATTCAATCCGTCACCTAATTTGAATTTTTCACCAACACTAACCGGAAGTTTGCCACTGGCACCAATCGCCCCAAAAATAAGCTGCGCCGCCATTTCCTGGGTAACCTCTGAGTCCTGGTAAGCTTCAATAAGAACCTGGGCGTTTTCGATATTATCTAAACTGGCAATAACATAGGGGTTCTTGAAGAGACTCAGAATGGTATTTTCACGACCGCTTAATTCTGAAATGAATTCCTGGACCTCTTTGGAAAAGCCTACGGCGTTTCGCGGATATTTGCTAATGTCGTGCAAGCCTGCGATCACCAGGTTATAATCTTTTAATCTTTCCTTTAACGAATCTATTTCCTTGGAAGTAGCCTCAACAGGAAGCTGAAAATGGGCAACCCTGGCATATAATTCAAGTCCTTCCTGGAACCTGGTCATTTGCTCCGCTCCAATCGAAATGGAAGCGATCTTCAGGCTATCCGGTCTTTGCAAAGGAATCAGGGAAGCCTCATTCTTAAGCAGGGTTAATGAGGCCTCCACCAGCCTGCGGTGTAGAAGTTTTGCCTCAGCTGTGTTCAGATCTGCGACCATGTTTTGGGTGCTGGTTGGGGTATATTCATCCAATCCAACCCATTGCTTTACCGCAAGGATCTTTCGAACCCTGTTATCTATTTCCTCCTGCGTGATCAATCCTTTATCGATAGCATTTCTAATCTCAGAAATCGCCTTAGGAACATCTTCAGTGAACTCGAGAAGATCATTTCCTGCAAGCATTGCTTCCTTATCAACCACTCCCGGTTCGTTGCCTTTGGTCACGCCTTTCATGTTCATTGCATCAGTGATCACCAGGCCGCGAAATTCCAGGCTGTCTTTTAAAATGTCAGAAATTATTTTCCTTGAAAGCGTGGAAGGTACTCCGGAACCGTCCAGGGCTGGTATGTCCAGGTGAGCCACCATCACTCCGCCAATTCCGGCATCAATCAATTTTTTAAACGGGTAGATCTCAATGGAATCCAGTCGTGTCCTTGGATGATTGATCTGCGGAAGATCGTAATGTGAATCGGTAGCCGTATCGCCGTGGCCCGGGAAATGTTTTGCAGAAGTCAGTATATTATTGTCCTGCATACCTTTCATATAGGCTATTCCCTTTTTGGTTACATTTAATTTGTCTTCCCCAAAAGACCTGTAGTTAATCACGGGGTTTTCGGGATTATTGTTTACATCTACCACCGGCGCAAAGTTTACATGTAATCCCACTCTCTTTATCTGACTGGCGACCTCCTGGCCCATTTCGTATAACAATGAATCATTCTGAATAGCTCCCAATCCCATCTGGAATGGATAGCTTATGGTATTGTCCAGTCTCATCCCGAGGCCCCATTCAGCATCTATGGCGCCCAGAAGAGGAACATCAGCGACAAGTTGATAGTCATTCATCAGTTCGGCCTGGGTGACCGGGTCTCCCTGGAAGAAAATCAAACCACCCACCTTTTGCTCTTCTACAAGTTTTAAAATTTCCTGTTTGTGTGCCTCATCGCGATTCGAATAGGCTGCAACCATTATAAGCTGGGCGATTCGTTCATCGGGACCAAGGGAATTCATAATAGAATCCACCCATTTGCTGTTGGTGTATTTTAAAAATTCGGGCTGTTTCGAATTCTGGGCAATAATACCCGGGCTAATAAGCAAAAAACACAATACGATAGGGGCAATTATTCGATTCATTTCTATGTACTTAAACTTTGATATAAATTTTTCTTTTATCCATCCAGAAACCAATAAGCCACATTAGCAGCATAAAGGATAACGCAAAAAGCAGGGAGGCATTATTCGGTGCTAACCAGCTGGAATAAAACCGGTCGTAAATTACGGATTTAAGGCTGGAATCTCCTATTTTAATCAGGATCAATAATTTCACGATCACCCCCGAAAGGATGAAGATAAAAAGGGGATTTCTTCCAAAGGCCTGAAAGAAATAGGTCCATCTTTTCAGCCCGAGCAGTTCGATGATCAAAACCAGCAACGCAAGAATTATAAGGTCCCAACCGGTGCTGAATATCACAAAACTGCTGGTCCAGATCGCTTTATTGATAGGAAACCAGGTATCCCATAGAAGCCCTGCTCCAAGAAATACCAGGCCGGCAAGCAATAAATTAGTAAAGGTCTTCTTCGAATTACCGTATTTCTGAATGAACTTTCCGCATAGAAAACCCGCAAGTACATTTACGGTGGCAGGAAGGGTACTTAGCAAACCTTCAGGATCGAAGGTCTTTCCAAAGCCAGACCAGAGGTTTTCAGGAGAAAAGAGAAAAAGGTCAAATTTAAGAGCCGCGTTATTCTCCAGCGAATAAGGATTTGGGTGATCTCCAAAAAAGTATAGGATCGCCCAATAGCCGAATAATATCATGATCGAAACTCCAGAAATTGCCTTCCAATTGAGAAATTTCACAATTAAACTAGCTAAAAAATAACAGAGGGCGATACGCTGAAGAACGCCCATTATTCTAATTTGACTAAGATCTTTGAAGACAAGTTCTTCATTTTCGCGGGTAAGAAAAGGAAAGGCATTTAAAAGAAGACCAATCAGAAAGATCAGGATAGTTCTGCTTAAAACCTTTTTCCAGAAACCGGCATCTTCAGCCTTAAATTTCCGGAAACTGAAACTCATTGCGTTCCCAACCACAAAAAGGAAGGTTGGAAACACAAGGTCTGTAGCGGTAAATCCATGCCAGGCTGCATGTTTAAAGGGCGCGTAGATGCTTGACCAGCTACCCGGAGTGTTCACCAGGACCATCAAAGCGATCGTCATTCCGCGAAGTACATCCAGGGCCAGATAGCGTTTTAAAGGCTCGGCGCTTTTCTCCAGCATATCTTACTAAGATTAATTGTTTATAAAAGTAAATATATTTTTTAAATAAGTAATCTTTACTAATTTTTTTAATTAAGTCCTTTTTTATAACGGTTTTTTTATTAATTTTAAATCATAATTAGCTGTTTTCTTTTAATATGCCTATTTTAATAGTTTTTAATAATTTCACAGCCATTCTGACTATCTAAAAACTATATGACAAAAAATTTAAAAGGATTCCTGGTTTCGAAAAAAGAGATTGCAGGAATGAGCAATGTTGAACGCAAAAAGTACCTGCAGAAATTAAAGATCATCAAACATCTGTTTCTGAACGGGGAAACCTCTAACTCTGATATTTGCAGCCGTTTTAATGTAAGTTTACCCACCCTGATGACCCTCATCAATCAGCTAAAAGAGGCTGGAATCGTGGTAAAGACGGGACAGGGAAAATCGGAAGGAGGGCGCAAGCCAGACCTGTTTGGTTTAAGGGAGCATCTGTTCTTTGTACTTTCCATTCACATAGAAAGAGCCAGCATTAAACTGGCCATTATCGATAACAATCAAAGTATAATTGCTGAAAGGACCGTAGAAAAGGAATTATCGCCTTCCGCGGCAATTGTTGAAGACCTTCATAACCTGTCTAAAGATCTGCTGGCCGATTCAAAAATAAGCGGTGACCAGTTAATGGGCGTGGGTGTTAGCATGCCCGGCCTGGTTTCTACTGAAGAAGGTAAGAACTTCACGTATTATTTAAGCGAACAGGATCCTATTCCTCTTCAGAAAAAACTGGAAGCCACCTTTAATAAACCCGTTGCGATCCTTAATGATGCTAAAAGTTCCTGTCTTGCTGAATTCCGTTATGGTCTTGCAAGGAATAAACAGGATGTACTGGTGATCTCCATGGACTGGGGTATTGGCCTTGGCATTATCATGGGAGGAAAAATGCATTCGGGAACTTCTGGCTTCGCTGGAGAATTTGGCCATATTCCAATGACCGAGGATGGAAAATTATGCCACTGCGGAAAAAGAGGTTGTTTGGAAACCGAAGCATCAGGCCTTGCACTGGTTCAAAAAGCACAGGAAGGTCTTGATAAAGGGCAAACCTCTATACTTAACGACCTTTTGAAAACAAAATATGAAAAACTGGAGCCACAGGTGATCATCGAAGCAGCCAACAAGGGAGACCAGTTTGCGATAAGCGTGATCTCGGATATTGGAATTCAGCTTGGGAAAGGGATCTCTGTACTCGTACAGATCTTTAATCCCGAATTGATCATCCTGGAAGGAAAAATCTCTGAAGCCAGGCAGTTCATCACCACACCTATCCAGCAGTCAATGAATACCTACTGCATGATGCAGTTAAAGGAAAGAACCAAGATAGAACTATCCACCCTTGGACCTAACTCGAGTCTTTACGGAGGAATTATAGCGGTAATGGAAAATATTTTCCAGGAGCAGACCAACCTAATAAAAACACATATCAACTAAAATTTACCAGACTTTGCGATGGCCAGACTTAACTTTTTAGAAGAAACCAGATTCGAAAAACTACCGGTAACGGTCTATGAGAATGAATCTATTGCGTGCAGAAAGGTAGCATTGCGAATTTCTGATATCATCAAAAGCAAGCAACGCCGTCTCGAAAATGCAGTTCTTGGTCTTGCCACCGGAGCAACCCCCGTTGGCGTTTATGAAGAATTGATAAGGCTTCACAAGGAAGAAGGACTTAGTTTCAAAAATGTGATCACCTTCAACCTGGATGAATACTATCCCATGCAGCCAGACTCTAAACAGAGTTACGTCAAGTTCATGGATGAAAATCTTTTTAATCACATCGATATTAAAAGGGATAATATTCATATTCCTGATGGAACTTTGGACAAGGAGGATATCACCAATTACTGCCTGGCTTACGAGCAGAAGATATCGGCAGTTGGCGGCCTTGACCTGCAGATCCTGGGAATTGGTAGAACCGGTCATATTGGTTTTAACGAACCGGGCTCTGCTCCTAATTCGGGAACCAGGCTGGTCACTCTTGACGATCTAACGCGTAGAGATGCTTCCCGTGATTTTGGTGGAAAGGAAAATGTTCCCACCAAGGCCATTACCATGGGAATCGGGACCATCTTCAAGGCCAGGGAGATCATCCTGATGGCCTGGAACAAGAAAAAAGCGCCGATCATTAAAAAGGCAGTGGAAGGTGAAATTTCAGCAAATGTTCCAGCTACTTTTCTTCAGCTTGCTGAAAATGTCGAATTTATCTTGGATAAGGAGGCGGCATCAGAACTCACGCGTTTTGATACGCCCTGGCTGGTAAAGGATTGTGCCTGGGACGAACCGCTCATCAAGAAAGCGGTCATCTGGCTCTCTGGAAAATTGAATAAGGCAGTTCTGAAATTAACCGAAGAAGATTATAATGCCAATGGAATGGCCCAGCTTATTACCGACCAGGGAACGGCCTACGACATCAATATAAAAGTCTTCAATAAATTGCAGCATAGCATCACTGGTTGGCCGGGTGGAAAACCAAATGCCGATGACAGTCAGCGGCCTGAAAGAGCTAAACCTGCTCAAAAACGATCGCTGATTTTTAGTCCGCATCCAGATGACGACGTCATCTCCATGGGAGGAACTTTTATCCGTCTCGTAGACCAGGGACATGATGTACATGTGGCTTACCAGACTTCAGGAAATACAGCCGTATGGGATACCGATGTATTGCGATATGTTGAATTTACCATCGACTTCAATAAAAGTATAGGGGAAGATACCAGCAAGCTGGAAAAGACCTACCAGAAAATGTGGAAGTTCTTCGAAAAGAAGAAACCAAATGATATTGACCTGAAAGAGATCCAGGACGTAAAAGGTTTTATCAGGAAGACCGAAGCCATTGCCGGAGCGCGTTATGCAGGACTGCAGGACGAAAATATTCATTTTATGGCACTGCCTTTCTACGAAACCGGGAAAAAGGTAAAGAAACCGGTGACCAAAAAAGATGTGGAACTTACCAAGGAACTGCTTCAGGAAATAAAACCTCACCAGGTTTTCACGGCAGGCGATTTTGCCGATCCTCATGGTACACATATCGTTTGTTTTAATATCGTTCTTGAAGCTTTGAACCAGCTTCGAAAAACCGAGGAATGGACCAAAGACTGCTGGCTGTGGATGTACCGCGGAGCCTGGCAGGAATTCAATATTCACGAGATCGAAATGGCCGTACCGCTTTCACCACAGGAAGTGGAAAAGAAAAAGCACGCCATTTTCCAGCATCAGTCACAAAAAGACAGGCCTGTGTTCCCGGGAGACGACGAGCGCGAATTCTGGGTTCGCGCCGAGGAGCGAAATCGCGAAACTGCCGAAGCCTACCATAAACTGGGCCTTGCCGATTACGAGGCTATGGAAGCCTTTGTTAGATGGAAATTCGATTAACATGAAAAATGTATTCACACTGTTACTTGCCGCAATGTTTTTTGCTGCCTGTAGCTCCAACCCCTATTCCAAAACCAACCGGCTGCATAAAAAGCAGGTAAAACAATATGCAAAAGAGTTAAAAGAATTCCCTGTTGAAGATAACGGGTTTCAGAATCCACTCAATTACGGCCCTTACGAGGTTGGTACGACCAATTTCAACTTAAGAAAGCCTAATTTCGTGGTGATCGGATTCGGTGCGACAAACCCTAACTACTTTTACCATTCCCAGGACGCAGGTGAGCTCTCATTATGTGATTGGTGATGATGGCGAGATCTATCATATGCTGAATGACTATTTCAGGGCATGGCACGGAGGTATAGGAAAATGGGGAAATACCAACGATCTTAACTCTGCATCCATTGGCATCGAATTGGATAATGACGGAAAAGAAGAATTTTCGATCGCACAGATCAATTCGCTCATTAAGCTCCTGAAAGAACTAAAGGAAAAATATAAGATCCCGCAGGCTAATTTCATCGGGCATTCAGATATCGCTCCTACCCGGAAGGTCGACCCTCATGCAGGTTTTCCGTGGAAAATACTGGCCGAAGAAGGTTTTGGCCACTGGTATGATGAAGAAAGGGTTCGGGAACTTCAATTAGAAAAAGATAGCCTACCGACTGTTGCCAGTGATTCAACTGATCTTCAGAATCAAGCACTAGAAGCCAATTCAGAAAACAGAAAAAACCTGGTTCCTAAAAATTTTGATCCGGTCATGGCTCTACGAATCATCGGTTATGATGTTTCCGATCCCGTAGCTGCTAAAAAAGCTTTTAAACTGCACTTTATTAAGGAAGAAGAAACCAGTTCCGAATTAACCGATTTCGACCTAAAGGTCCTGTATAACCTGTACCAGAAATACCTTTAAATGATAAAACGCTTTCAATATATCCTGTTTCTTGGTTTGTTTTTATTTCAGCTGAATCTTCAGGCCCAGGATTTCAATTTTGCGCATGTTTCAGATACGCATATTGGATCCAGCACTTCTGAAGAGGACCTGAAAATGGTGGTTAGAGACATCAATTCCCTGGACAGCCTTGATTTTGTGATCGTCACCGGTGACATTACCGAAATGGGAACCGATGAGGAAATTTCAAAAGCGCATCAGGTACTCGAAGGACTTGATATTCCTTACTACGTGGTACCGGGAAATCATGACACGGGCTGGTCAGAATCCGGTGGTGTTAGTTTTATCAATGAATTTGGTTACGATAAGTTCAGTTTTGAGCATGAAGGTATCAAGTTCATCGGTTGCGCGTCCGGGCCTTATGTGAGAATGTCTGATGGGCATATTCCAAGGGACGCCATCGTTTGGCTGGATAAGATTCTGAAAGACACGCCGAAGGATCAGCCTATCATTTTTGTAAATCATTATCCGCTGGACAACAGCCTGGACAACTGGTTCGAGATCACCGAAAGACTGAAGGATTACAATATACAACTGGCGCTTTGCGGCCACGGCCATCGAAACAAGTTGATGGATTTTGAGGGAATTCCAGGCATTATGGGACGTTCCAGTTTAAGAGCCGAGGAAGAGACAGGCGCGTATAATATCATCGAAATCGATCAAAATAAAGCCAAAATACACGCCAAGCGTCCTGATAAGGATATTACGCACATCTGGACCAGGGTGGAACTTTACAACAGGGATTTCGATACAGATGTTACCTACGAACGGCCCACCTATAAAATGAAGGACTCTTTTCCGCAGGTTAAAAAAACATGGGAATATCATTCAAATGCCAATGTGATTTCCACTCCTACTCTGAATAATGGTAAGGTCATTTTCGGAAATAGCGTGGGAAAGGTAGAAGCCCTGGATGAAAACAGTGGAAAAAAAGTATGGAGTTTTGATACGGAAGGCGGGATCTTTTCATCACCTGCGAACTATCAAAATTCGGTCGTTTTTGGTTCGGGAGACGGAAATATTTACAGCCTGAATACCGAAAATGGTGAATTGAACTGGAATTTCAGGACCGAAGCTTCGGTTCTGGGTTCACCTATCGTGAAAGACGGCATCGTTTATATAGGTGGAAGCGACGGAAACTTCAGAGCAATAAATGCCGAAAGCGGAGAACAGCTCTGGAATTTTTCGGGCCTTGAAGGTCCTGTAGTAAGCAAGCCATTAATTTATAAAGAAAAGGTCATTTTCGGAGCCTGGGATAAAAATCTGTACGCACTTGATTTGAAGACTGGCGAGTTGGATTGGAAATGGAATAACGGTTCAGCAAACCGAATGTTCTCCCCTGCTATGGTAATTCCTGTTGCAGTTAAGAATTCGGTTTATATAGTGGCGCCAGACCGCTATATCACTTCAATCGATTTTAACACAGGAGAAACCCAATGGCGTTCCAACGAGGTAACCGTACGGGAATCTCTGGGCGTTTCTGAAGATGGAAAAACTTTGTTTGCCAAAACGATGAACGATACGCTGGTGGCCTTCGATCCCGCAGCTGATAAATCCTCCTTAGCCTGGAAAATGGATATGGATTATGGTTATGACCATGTCCCTTCCATGCCGATAGAAAGAAACGGCAGACTTTATTTCGGCGGAAGAAACGGGGTAGTATTTTCAGTAGATCCAGATAAACAGGAGTTAGTCTGGAAATTCAAAATCGATAACTCCATGGTCAATACCGTGAATATTATAAAAGACGGAAGATTGCTGGCAGCAACCATGGATGGAAAGATCGTGATGCTGGATGGCAGGTAAATATGGATTTGTTTAGTTTACTTTTATATAGTTTGTTTAGTTTGTTTAAATGAAAAGACCCGGATTCTCCGGGTCTTTTTTTATTTGGTGAACAGCGAACTGTCCTTGAGATTGATCATCTTCTCCTTTTCCTCGTTCAGTACCCGCTTGGTTCGCAAGTAGCGACCATAATTGTAATCGTCAAAATCGGTAGCTGTTGTATCAAAGTTACTGATGTGAACTTCTCCCATGGAATGTATGAACTTATTTTCACCGATCCACATTCCTACATGCACCACTCTTTCTGAAGTAGAGTCGGTTGCCTTTCTTCCGAAGAATAAAAGATCTCCCGGGATCAGGTTCTCGAAATTTTTAGTGGAATCTACCAGTTTCCCGGCATGAACCTGCTGGGAAGCGTCTCTTGGTAAAACAAATCCATTCAGAAAATAAACCGTTTTAGTGAAGCCACTGCAATCCACTCCCTTGCTGGAAGTTCCTCCCCAAAGGTATGGAAGGCCCATAAGCTCTTTTGAAGTACTCACAAGGCTTTCCCGTTCCTGGTCAAGGCCAGACAGCCATTCACTGTACGGCATGGCATTAGAACGTTCGATAAAGGCCTTTTTGCCATTCGGATATTTTACCTCGTAAAAATTTCCTGAAGTTCCGGTTAATTCAAGAATATTCCCGGCAACCAGGTCTCCGGCTACTGCTGAGGCTTTGTCGGCTTTTTGATAAGAAGCACCAAAGGTTTCGGTGAAGATCGCTTTTTCCGAAGCTTTCCAGGAATCAAATTCAGCCTTTGACATGCTTACGATCCCTCCATAATCCACCCATGCCAGGTAACCATCTGGTGTTTGAACATAGAACCAGCTATCGGTCTTTTTTAAAACTTTTAAAGGCATTCCCAGGGTTGCCTGGGTAACCAGCTGAGCTGAATGTTTTGGCTCGTCACGCAGGTTTGCTACCGAGATCGGCACTACTCCCCAGGTCTTGCTTTCAAGGCCTTTTTCATCGGGTAGCATCTGAATGCTATCTGTATAATTGATATTCTCTTCCTCCAGGTTCTTTTTTAGACTGGCAACCGCATCGGGAAGATTAGATTCCCCTTTCAAGACATAGGCATCTCCTGCCCTGTTCGCTTTGATATCGAAAAGTGCTACGCGACCATCCGGAGCATAATTTTCCCGTACCTCAGCGATCTCTTCATCAATAGTTTCAGTAGCCGGAGCTTCAGCCTTTTCTTCACAGGAAGCAAAAGCCAGTAAAAGGCCTAATAGAAATATTCCGTTCTTTATTTTCATAGTTTTCACTTCAGTTTTAGTTATTCAATACTACGCCGGTTCCGTTACGATTGGCATAGGTTATTTTACCATTTTCAATTTTTACGCCTTCTGCAATATCCTGTTTCAGCAGCAAGGGTCCGTCCATATCCACATAATCAAGCAAAGGCAGCAGTTGGGCAACTGCGGAAACTCCTACACTGGACTCGGTCATACAACCCACCATCACTTTCATTCCAAGCTCGCGGGCTTTATCGATCATTCGCCGTGCAGGGGTGAGCCCGCCACATTTTGTAAGCTTGATATTTACGCCGTGAAAATAAGGAAAACAATTTTCAACATCACCTTCAGTAATACAACTTTCATCGGCGATCACCGGAAGGGCCGATCTTTCATAAAGCTCCTTCATTCCTTTTTTATCATCTGGTTTTAAGGGCTGTTCCAGGAACTCAACACCAAGATCTTTCAGCTCATGACTGTAATCAATAGCCTGATTCGCACTCCATGCCGCATTCGCATCTAACCTGAAAAGCGCATCGGTATGTTTTCTTAATTCCTTGACGATCTCCACGTCATTTTCTGTTCCGAGTTTAATCTTATACACCGGCCACGGAAACTCCTTGATCTTTTTGATCATTTTCTCAACGCTGTCCATACCAATAGTATAACTGGTTAGCGGAAGATCCTTATTCTCAAGACCCCATAATTTATACAGGGGCTGTCCTTTTCGTCTTGCGTACAGATCATGTAATGCGATATCCAATGCGCAATGTGCAAAGCTGCTGGCCGAAAGATAGGGCCGACAGATCTCCCAGATCTCTTCAGGAGTTTTGTCTATATTTTCTGAAACGATCTTTTCAACAGAATTGATGGAATCGATCATCTTCTCCACGCTTACTCCGTAATAACTGGTAGCGGCAGCTTCTCCGAAGCCATGAAAATCATCATGAATCAGCTCAAGGATCAGGGACGGCTGAAAATCTCTCGAACCATAACTGATGGTAAAGGTATGTTTCAGCTCCAGGTTGTATGAATGATATTTAAATTCCATAGACCTTAATTTTTAATTGAACCTCGAGAAATTAAAAGTAATCCTAAAAAGGTGATCGCCGCATTTACCAGCAGGATCTCAAAACCAAACTGGTACCCGAAAAACCACTCCACCGAATTCGAGTCGAGTATGAACGAAAGTATGGGTGAAAGTATGCAAACCAGCGGTACGAACCTGTCTTTAACGCTACGCTTATTCAGCAAACCAAAGGCAAAAAGTCCTAATAATGGGCCATATGTAAAGCCGGCTACCTTGAATACGGCGCTTACCACGCTGGTATCGTTGATGGCATTAAAAATAATGATAACCAGGAACATGATGATCGTAAAACCAATATGCACCAGCATCCTGGTTTTTTTCTGGTCTTTTTTGCTTTTCTGAAGATCGAGTATGTCCACACAGAAGGAAGTGGTGAGTGCCGTAAGGGCCGAATCGGCGCTGGAAAAGGCAGCGGCCACGATTCCCAATAAAAACACGATCCCGGCGATGGTTCCGAATTCGTTCAATGCCAGGAACGGGTATACCTCATCGCTTCTTTCAGGAAGCAGCACCTGTTGATCAACGGCATATTTATACAATAGAACACCCAGCGCAAGAAATAATAAGGTCGATAAAAAGAAAGTGATAGAAAACCAGAAAATGTTCTTCTGGGCATCGCTTTTGTTCTTGCAGGTAAGGTTCTTCTGCATCACGTTCTGGTCCAGCCCGTTCATTGCAATGGTAATAAATATCCCTGCAAGAAAGGTCTTAAAGAAATTGCGGTCAGATCTCCAGTTCAAGTCAAATATTGTTGAAAGTTCACTTTTGCTTACCACGCTAAAAACTTCGGTCGCCTTCAGGCCCATATGGTTCACGATCACAAAGATGCTTATAACAACAGCCAGCAGGAGAAAAGTGGTTTGCAGTGTATCTGTCCAAACTATGGTTTTGATCCCTCCTCTGAAGGTGTATAGCCAGATTAAGATGATGGTTACCAGAACTGTGATATAAAATGGTATTCCGAAGACATCAAAAAAGGCCAGTTGTAAAACCAAAGCTGCCAGAAATAACCTGAAAGAAGCTCCAATCGTCTGAGAAACCAGGAAAAAGGAAGCACCCGTCAAATAGGATTTTATCCCGAAACGATCTTTTAAGTACTCGTAGATCGAAATAAGATTCAGCCTGTAAAATAATGGGATCAGGACCAGGGCAATAACTGCATAGCCCACCATGTTCCCCATGACGAATTGCAAATAGGTCCAGTTGGTATTCCCCACTTCTCCCGGAACCGAAATAAAGGTAACACCAGAAAGACTGGCTCCCACCATCCCAAAAGCCACCAGGTACCAGGGCGACTGCCTGTTCGCGGTAAAAAAAGTAGCATTATCGTTATTACCCGAGGTAAAATAACTTATGGCAAGCAATACCAGGAAATAACCAACGATAATACTTAAAACCAGGATAGGACTCATGCTTCGTTAGTTTTTGATTGAAATATTCCTGAATTCACCCTGATTTCCTAACCGGTCAACAGCAGTGATTCCTATTTCCTGCAGTTTTCGTTTTTTGTCTCCTACGATATACTGCATTTCAAAATTTCGCTTATCACCGCTGAAGATCCTGTAGTCCCAGTTTCCGCCTTCGTAACGGAAATACAACACCCACTTGTCTGCTTTTTCGGCATTTTCAGGGTAAGTCCATTTAATACCGATTCGTTCACCCCGGATCTCGGTGGAAACCTCTGGCGTTGCCGGCGGTTCATCATCCAGCCAGGGACTGGCAGGTACAAGCCCCGGTTTTTTATACGGCCCCTCTTTAATAGAAGTCGCCAGCGAACTATGCTGAACCAGGGGACCTATACTCCAGTGAACCGTTCCCGGACTTTCCGGGAGCATCCCCCGGGTGATCATGATCTGGTTAATCGTTTCGTCGGCATTGCTGGAATCTCCTCCAAGGCCTACATTGATCCCTGGCCAAAGATGCCTTCCCATAGTGTTCTCGCTTTCCCACCATCCTAATAATTCCGGAAAGCTCTGCCCGTACTGGTTGATCTTCCAGTATAACTGAGGGGTAAAATAATCTATCCAGCCTTCATTCAGCCATAATTTGGCATCGGCATAAAGCTTTTCATATTGATTATAACCAGTAACCGATTGTGGATAGCCCGGTTTCCAGATTCCAAAAGGGCTAAGGCCAAATTTCACGTAGGGTTTTTCAGCCTTGATTTCAGAATAGATACGCTTTATAAATCGGTTCACCTGGTCCCTTCTCCAGTCAGACCTGGATAATTCTCCACCATTGTTCACATAAGCTTCCCAGGTAGCCGAATCAGGAAAATCCTTTCCGCTGTTGTAGGAATCATAGGGATAGAAATAATCATCAAAATGAACCCCGTCTATATCATAACGTTTAACAATGTCCATCACAACTGCTGAAGAATGGTCCTGAGTTTCCTGTTTGGCAGGGTCCAGCCACCACATCCCGTTATCAAGCTTAACAGCCAGCCCCGGTTTTTGTTTGATCACAGAAGCTTCAGTGATCTCTTTCCCGGTGGTATGGTGGGCCCGGTATGGATTAAGCCAAACATGCAATTCGAGGCCACGCTCATGAGCTGCCTCTATCCAGAATTTCAGGGGATCATAATATGGATTGGGAGCCTGCCCTTGCTTCCCGGTAAGGAAATAAGACCATGGTTCAAGCTCGCTGTCATATAACGCATCGGCCTGTGGCCGCACCTGGAAGATCACGGCGTTGTAATGATGATCTTTCAGGAAATCGAGCAATTTGAGTGCTTCCTGTTGCTGCTGCGAAGTGGATAGTCCTGCTTTACTGGGCCAGTTGATATTGGCCACTGTAGCCACCCATGCCGCACGGAATTCATAAATGTCCTGGGGTGGTGGAGTAATGAACGGGCGCTCTTCTTTTTCTTCGGCTTTTTCAGGAGCCTCTTCTACCTCAGGAGCCACTGGCTCTTCGATAGTCTCTTCTTTTTCGTCAACAGGTTGTGGTAAAGGCTCAGAAGTTGTTGGTTTGCTTCCGCCACAGGCATAAAGAAATGCCAGTGCCACTACTAAAATTGCTTTCTTTATTTTCATCGGTTAAAACTATTGTAAAAAAGTAAGTCCTTCAAGGGAAAAATACCCAAGAAGGACTTTACTAATTCAAATTCACCTATTACCATCCAGGATTTTGTTCAAGGTGTGCACCGTTATTGCTGTAAAGTGTTATCTGGTCCAGCGGGATAGGCTGTAGATAAACCCTTGGATCGTCAAATGTTCTCAACGAAGCAGCGGCTGAAGCAGGAATTATATATCCCTCATCTCCTTCTGTTAGTACCAGGTTATCAAGATTCGCATCGGGATAGTCGGCTTTTACTATCCATGCTCCCCTGTTGATATCCGGATATTCTACCATATCTGTATACTCTAATTTTCTCCATCTTTTAAGGTCATCCAGTCGGAATCCTTCCATCATCAACTCGGTTCTGCGCTCTCTTCTTATTTCCCAGATAAGAGCCGGAACGTCTGGATCTCTAGCCGGGTCATCGTAGGTCATCCCATTCACGGCTGGCTGGCCTCCCACTACTTCAAGAGCTGGAAGATCTACCCCTGGGCGGTTTCTCAATACATTGATAGACTCATCAAGATCGGCCTGGCTAAGCGCAGGGCCTCCAACAGTGGCAAGTTCGGCAGCTGCTTCAGCATAATTAACCAGAACTTCACCGTAACGAATCACCGGAGCATCGGTTGGATTCAGGTTAGAGCTTCCAATTGGATCGTCCTTGATCTCTTCATTCAAAAACTTGTGAGTCGCATACCCGGTAGTTGAGTGGTTAAAATCAATTCCGTTCAACCTCAATTCATCTGATACAAAAGTCTCGTACATTCTTGGGTCCCTATTGGCCATGACATTGTCGATACCTCTGTCTCCCTGGTATTCTGAAGATAAAGCTATTGGTAGACCATCTGCAGCGAGGTAACTTTCAATCGCGTCTTTTGAAGGACCCGTCTGAGGTTCCTTATTATTATAGCTGTTAAGCGCGTGTGTTAGCACACCTTCAGCATATTCCCTGTAAAGGATCACCTCAGGATTTCCTGAAAGGCTTAAAGAGTTAAATACTTCCCTGTAATTTCCAAGTGAGAATTCACCAGAATTGATCACTTCCTGTGCTGCCCATTTAGCAGCTTCCAGGTATTCCCTGGCTTTTTCGGTATTATTCTCGTGATATTTTTGCCAGGTGCCTTCAAAAAGAAATACCCTGGACATATAGGCCAAAACTACACTTCTGTCTACTTCCTGGCCTTCGTTGGCAACATTCTCTCTAACGTTCGCAGCAGCGAATTCGAAATCTTCAAGCACGCGGTCCATTACGAAAGTGCGATCGTCCCTACTCTTATAGAGCATCTCATTATCATTTTCTTCCAGTTCCTTATCGTAATAAGGAACATCGCCAAAGCTTTTTACAAGATCGTGGTACTCAAGACCTCTAAAGAATCTTCCAACACCTGTCCAGTGATCAATAGCCTCCTGCTCCATTGGAACAGTAGCAACCCGATCTATAAAGATATTCGCCTTTCTTACCCACCCAAAGTTCCAGCCTCCACCAGAGGTTGGTACCTGCTGAGTGAAACGAGGTGGATTCGTAGGGGCAAAATCGTCATTAAGCGACTGGCCAGAGAAATAATCTCCCCAGGCAAAACTTTCTCCATATCCTATGAAGTAGCCTTCATAAAATCCATAAGAAAAAGTTCTTACATTCTCTTCACTGCTCCAGAAGGTTTCATCTGTTAACTGGTCCTGCGGGGGTACCTCGAGAAAGTCCTTCTCACAACCTAATATTGCGAAAGCAATAAGTATATAAATTGGTAATCTACGTATGTTCATTGCTCCTGTATTTTATAAAGTTAATTGTAATCCTAACGAAAATGTTCTTCGGAATGGGTATACCCTTCCAAAGGTGTTCGTATCATTAATTCCGGCATTGGTATAATCAACCTCAGGGTCAATAGGGAAATCGGTATTGGTGATTTCGAATACATTTTCCCCACTAAAATAAACTCTGAACCTGTCGATATTTACTTTCTCGGTTAGATTTTTCGGGATAGAATAACCAAACGTAATGTTCTTCATTCTCAGGTATGACATGTCTAACAGATACCTGGTCTGCGGCAGGAAGTTCATCGCGTTGTTGGAGTTCTGCTGGTCGTTTGGTCTTGGATAGAAAGCTCCTGGATTTTCTGGTGTCCAGTAATCCAACTGGTGCTCGTACCAACCTTCAGCATATCTGTATCCCGGAATAAATACAGGACCATTTGCCCACATATCACGTTTTCCAACTCCCTGCATAAAGATATTCAGGTCAAATCCAAGCCAGTCTGCTCCAACAGTGAACCCATACTGATATCTAGGAGTTGAGTTACCAATCACCTTTCTATCTCCAGGGTTTTCAATAGTATTATCCCCAAAATCGATCACTCCATCTCCGTTAAGATCTTTATATTTCACATCACCAGGCCCGTAATTAAACCATCCGTTAGTTTCAAAGATATCCTGATTAGCAACCCCATCGGCATACGAACCATCGGCATTGAAATCATCTTCTGTAAATAAACGATCGGTTTCATAACCCCAGATCTCACCCAGGTACATACCTTCATAATATTCACCTCTTATGGCTGCAATTTGTGATATAGGATTAGGAATTACGTTAGTGGAATTGGCAAATTTGGTTATTTTCTCTCTGTAATCTGAAACATAGGCGGTGGCGTTCAGGTTAAAGCCATTGCTAAATTCATAATTGAAGTCAAGTGCAAGTTCCCAACCTCTGGTTTGCAATTCACCAAAATTTCTCCTGGTAGCAGCTGTACCAAATGTACTAGGAAGGGTGATACCTGCACTGTGCATGTCAGAAACCGTTCTTTCGTACCAGTCGAAGGTAAGCCCCAGTTTATTATCAAAGAATCTGGCGTCCAAACCAATATCCAGTGTAGTTACGGTTTCCCAGGTAAGCGAGCTTGGAAGTGCTCCCGGAGTTCGAACCGAAATCTGCTCCTGCCCATCAATCACCCAGTCTGATCCATAAGAAGGCATGATCCTAAAAATATTTCCAAGGCTTGCGTCCTGGTTTCCAACAGAACCATAAGATGCTCTAAGCTTCAGGAATGAAAGCAAATCTGAATCATCCAGGAAGTCTTCCTGAGTGATCACATAACCTACAGATGCAGATGGGAAGAAAGCCCATTTTTCATTTGGAGATAGTCTTGAAGAACCATCATACCTCCCGTTAAGTTCTAGTAGGAATTTCTCTTTGTAGGAATAGTTGAACCGACTGAAAACACCCAGGGTGGTCCAGCGATTCCTGCCACCTCCCACAAACTGATCTCCTGTAGCCAGGTTTAATTCTCCCTGATCAGGATTAAGTAGCTGTCTACGCTGTGAGTATTGCGACCAGAATTCATATTCTTCCAGGTCACCTCCAAGCGTGAATTTTATATTATGATCTTCACCAAACACATCCTCGTACACACCAAAAGCACGAGCGGTGTTTCTTCGGCTCCAGTCTGAGTTATACTGTACTCTATCATAGGCGGCACTGCTGTAGGGAACATAAGAAAAATCGGCTCCCTGTGCCCAGAAGTTATAGGCGTAAAGGGTTCCACCGGTTTGGTGTTCATGCCCTTCTATCCTATCGTGCGTATAATCAAAGTTGATGGTTAATTCATCTAAAGGAGTAAGCGTTGCTCCTAAATTCGCACGAGATAACGAATTACTGATCTCGTTCATTTTTGCCTGCTCTACCTCTGTAATATGACTTCTGAAAGGTTTTCCGTCAAGCGTTCCATAAGGATAGAAGGCTGGCCATCTTGTTACATAATACCAGGCATCGTAAGTAGCCGAACCAAATTTAAAAGGTTCAGTTTTTAGGCTGTTACTGTGAAGCACCTTTGCCCTTGCTTCGAACCAGTCGTTCACCTGTGTTGAGACGGAAAGGTTAAGGTTATATCGTTCAAATTCATCCGGATTGGTTTTATAAACCCCGCCCTGGTTAAGATATCCAAGACCTATATAATAATTGGTGTTTTCAGATCCACCGCTAACCGAAAGGTCATGCTTTTGCTGTGGAGCCCAGTCTTCGATGAAAAGTTCCCTCGGATCCCAGGAACGATAGAAGAATAATCTTCCATCTCTTATTTCGAAATCCCTTCCTTCTACCATTTCCATCCCCAGGTCCTGGTCGCCATATAATTCTTCCCATTCTCGCATTCTATCAATTGCGGTCTGGTCAAGATACATACCTAGAACTCCATAAGCATCTAAAGAAGGTATTCTTCGGTTTACTGCAGCGAAGGCCATCTCTGCTCCTTCTGCAGCCGGTGCGACCTTTGGAAGAACAGTTGGTGTAGCCCAGGAAAAGTTATTCGAATAGGTTACACTTGGCGCCTGATTCTTTCTACCATTCTTAGTGGTGATCAAAATTACCCCCCAGGCAGCACGAGAACCATATATCGAGGCGGAGGCCGCATCTTTTAACACAGAAATATTTTCAATGTCTTCCGGGTTGATGGTTTGAAGATTGGTCACCTCCACATTATCTACAAGGATTAGAGGCTGTGATCCACCTCCTGCACCAATCGATCCTACACTACCACGAAGGCTAATCGATGGATTTTCACCAATCTGGCCGGATGGAGCGGTTATGGTTAAACCTGGGCTGGCTCCCTGGAGACCTCGTGCTACATCAGTGATTGGCCTGGAATCAAGGATTTCCGGATCGATCGTGGCGACTGCCCCGGTAAGATTTTTTCTTTCTTGTTTACCATAACCTACTACTACCACCTCATCCAGACTTTGAGTATCCTCTTCCAAAGTGATATTGAATTGTGTTTGGTTACCAATAGTTATGGTTTGCGTTTTAAAACCCAGGGATGAGAACTCGATTACGGCATTCTCATCATCTGGAACATTTAAAGTGAAGTGGCCGTCAAAATCGGTAATGGTTCCATTAGAGGTATTCTGTACAATTACATTCACTCCGGGCAGGGGAACACCATTTTGATCGAATACATCTCCTGAAATTTCTCGTTCCTGAGCCCAAGCACTCGTGGACATAAGAAAAATCAAAAGTGAAATAACTTTTAGAGTTTTTTTCATAATTAGAATCTGATTAAAAGGATTGTTAGATTAAAAGGACTTAATAATCATAAAATTTATGTTATAAATATATAATTATCTTAAATAATCTAAAATTATTTCAGCTTTTTTAAATAAAATAATCAGACTTAATAAAATTTTTTGAAGAAGTGGTTTTGAAAATCAGCTATTTAGCTAATTTGCCCTGAAGTAGTCAATTGCTTTTCGAACACTACCGTGTTCCTGGAGAAGTTTTTTTGCCTCATTTTCGGGAATATTGAGCTCTTCCATGATCATTCTGGTGCCACGGCCAACCAGTTTTATATTAGAGAGCTGCATATCTACCATCTTATTTCCCTTCACCCGGCCTAGCTTGATCATCACCGAAGTGGAGATCATATTTAGAAGCATTTTTTGAGCGGTACCGGCTTTCATTCGGGTGCTTCCGGTGACGAATTCCGGGCCGGTCACCACCTCGATTGGATATTCTGAAGCTGCTGCAAGCGGACTTCCTGAACTACAGGTGATACACCCGGTGACAATTCCTTTTTCCCGGCAATCTTTGATACCACCTATTACATAGGGAGTGGTACCTGATGCAGCGATCCCTATTACTACATCATTTTCTGAAATATCACAGGCTTTAAGGTCTTTCCACGCCTGCCGGGTATCATCCTCAGCATTCTCTACCGCATTCCTTAAGGCCGTATCTCCCCCGGCTATTAGACCTATCACGATTCCCGGACTTACCCCGAAGGTTGGCGGGATTTCTGAAGCATCCAGCACGCCAAGTCTTCCGCTCGTACCGGCTCCTATATAAAACAGGCGCCCTCCAGCCTCCATTTTCGGGACGATAACATTTACCAGTTTTTCTATAGCCGGGATTTGCTTATTGATATTGGCGGCAACACTTTGATCCTCCCTGTTAATGTTGCTTAAGAGTTCAAAAGTGTTCATCTTTTCCAGATGATCATAATTGGAAACTTTTTCGGTATCCGGGTTCTTTTTATTCATTATTTAATTTGAAAGTTTTTCAGAGAATATTCCTTTTTCTCCAGTGCTATTCCATTTAACTTCAGGACTCCTGAAATATTTGATTTCAAGCTCATCCAGCCTTAGGCCATGTTTAGCCAGTCTTTCGGTAAAATCCTGGAACTGCCTTTTATCGGTACTGGTCCAGCCTACCTCGGCCACAGCAATGCTCCTTGGCCAAAGCCTGTCATCTGCCCGATCGTCACTGATAACCAGCTCGCTCCATACAGGTGCTTCGATACCAATTACCCGATCATCATCCGGCTTATAACTATACACCTTTTCCAGGCTGATCCCATCAGGATTACACCATTTATAGGTGTTCTCCTGGTCGAGCACATTTCCGTGATCCAGGTAGAAAAATTTACAAAAGGAATCGATTATCTTCTGGTCATCGGCTATATCGATCTCCCCGGTCCATCGCTGAACGATAAAACTGTCGCTTAGTTCTGCCTTGGCGCTTTCCTCCCAGCCTATGGCCGTTTTCTCATATTTACTAACTATGCCACCAGCTTTTTCAATGAACTCTTCATATAAGGGGTCTTCGATCTCATCACCTCCAATGTGTATCCATTCTCCGGTGGTGATATTCGCTAATTCCTTTATGATATCATCTACAAAATCATAGGTTTTTTCATCTTCCAGGCATAGTCGTGTCCAGCCTACATTATAGCCATCATAGAGCTCTGGTGGAGTCGCTCTTTTTGGTTCGATGTTCTTGTTGTTTTCGCAATTGAGTTCAGGGTACGAGGTAAGCGCGGCATAGACATGGCCGGGCATATCTATTTCAGGAATGATCACGATATTCCTTTCAGCTGCATATTTCTGAAGTTCCTTGTATTCTTCCTGGGTCAAATATCCCGATCGGCCATTTTTCACAGCGCTCTTCCCTCCTATTTCAGTAAGTTTAGGATATTTCTTGAATTCGAGTCGCCATCCCTGGTCATCGGTCAAATGCAGGTGTAAACGATTCATTTTATAGAGGGCCATTCGATCGATATGATCCCTGATATATTCTTTAGAAAGAAAACTTCGGGCGATATCCAGCATACTTCCCCTCCAGGAAAAAGAAGGTTTATCGACGATCTCAACTTTTTTCAAGCCAATTTCAGAAAATGTTCTTCCGCTTTCGATACCTGCAGGAAAGAACTGCCTCAATGTTTGGATCCCATAGAACATTCCGGCTTCCGAAGCGCTTTTTATGTTTATACCTGATGAGCTGATCATTAACTGGTAGCCTTCCTCTCCTAGTTGTTCGGTTAGGGAAGGATCAATTTGAAGTTGCCAGTTACCACAATTCTCACCTTCTTTTAAACTGATCTTCTTTCCAGTAGCCTCCACTAATTTCTGGATCCATTTTGTGGAATTTCTCGCCGCCTGATTAAAACAGATAGTGTTATTCTCTGGAAGCTGGTAAGTTCCCTCGGTCCATTTCACCTCCTGAGGCAATGGAATAATGGCCGGTTTATCATTCGAAGCTGATTCGTTTCCAGCATTCTGCATTCCTGAAACTGAAAGGCTCATGATTAAAGCCATTAAAAGGCATACCGAAATTTGTGTGGTTTTTGATTTCATTTTTTTGAAGGTTTTTCAAATGAGCCTGAAATGAAAATCATTTTTCATATCGCTCATCTATTTTAATTTCAGATACTTCGATTATAAGGTTCGACAGTTTGTTTGTTACCGCCTTAAAAAAGCCTTCTCCCTTTTCTGCACTTGCTTTTTTTGGATTTCCAATCCCGGTATCTTCGGTAACCAAAGACCATTCTCTCTCAGCCCAGGCCCAGCCTTCTCTTATACCCCTTATCCTTGATTTTTTCTCTTTTCCTTCCCCGGCTTCTTCAAGATCTGAAACCAGGTCTGGTCTTAGATGCAGCATCAGGCTGGTTTCCATTTCATCGGCATGATCACCTTCTTCTTCAAAAAAGTCTGGTTTTTCTGAAAATTTAAAGAAATCGGAAGTAAGCAGGAACATCCTGGGAAACTTATATCCCAGTTCCCTTAGAATAGGTTTAAAGGTATTACCCCCATGCCCGTTAAGCAGGATAAATTTATAGATTCCCTGTCGGTTTAGCACTTCAATAATGTCTGAAAGAATTGCCAGTTGCGTGCTTGGAAGCAAATTGATATCCAGTTTGATATCGGCCTGACCTGTATTGACACCGAAAGGAATATTGGGAAGCAGCTTTACCTTCGCTCCTTTTCCATATGCGATTTTAACCGCTTCGGCAGCGACGGCTTCTATCTGGTAATTATCGGTACCATAGGGTAAATGATAATTATGTGCTTCGGTGGCCCCCCAGGTAAGGACGGCTACTTCAATTTGCTCATTTTTTACAGTTCTCCAGTTATTTTCGGCTAATACATAAGGTCTCATGATTTTCTGATTTTATGACCGGCAACAGCGAAATACAAAATAAACAGGTAACAAGGGATCAAAAGCCAGTATGCCTGTTGAGGTGTCCACGATTCAGCTAATGCACCATAGATGAGCGGGATTATTGCTCCACCCGCGATTCCCATTACCAGCAACGAGGATGCTTCCTTGGTAAATTTTCCAACCCCGGCCAGCGATAAGGGCCAGATAGCCGGCCACATCAATGAATTAGCAAGTCCAAGCAAGGCTATACATGCAAGAGAAACGTACCCATCAAAGAAAATTGCAGAAAGTGCGAATACCACGCCTAACACTGCTGAAACCTTTAAGGCTCCTTCCTGACTGATGATCTTTGGGATACTCACAATCCCGATAATATAACCTACTACCATGGCAATCATGGTCGCGGTGGCAAAGAATTTAGCGGTAGTAAGAGCAATACCCTGTGAAGCTCCGTAACTTATGATCGTATCGGCAGCTATTACCTCAACGCCAACATACAGAAAAAGCGAAATCACCCCCAGGATCACATGTGGATAATCGAAAACGGTTTTTTTAACCACCGGTTGTCCGGGAACTATCTCGCCTTCCTCTTCTTCATTATCAACTTCAGGAAGAGCGGATTTATAAACCCATAATGCCAGTAGCAGCAATACGACGATGATCCCAATATATGGCGGAATTACCCGCATTGCCATAGCATCCAGTTCAGAATTGAGTTCAGCAGGAGAAAGACTGGCAATTTCAGACCTGAGCTCATCGGCCTTATCAAGCTGAAGGAATAAACCGATCAAAATAGGTGCGATCGCGCCTGCAATTTTATTGCAAATTCCCATGATGCTGATCCTTTTCGCGGCACTTTCAGCAGGACCAATTATAGTCACATAGGGATTGGCAGCGGTTTGTAGGATGGCCAGTCCGCTTCCCATGATAAAAAGTCCCGAAAGGAAAAGGAAATAGGTTCGGGTCATGGCTGCCGGGATAAACAATAAGGCTCCAACGGCCATGATCAAAAGCGCCACCGACATTCCTTTTTTAAATCCAAGCCAGTTGAGCGTCCTCGCCGAGATGGGTGCCATTACCACGTAGGCGATATAAAAGGCGAAGGTCACGAAATAAGATTGAAACGTGGTTAGTTCACAGGCGATCTCCAGGTAAGGGATCAGCAGGGAATTCAGCCAGGTAACGAATCCAAAAATAAAGAACAGGGCTCCAATAATGATAATGGACCGGTTGGTTTTAGAAGTTTCGACTTTGGGGGTATAGGTTGTGCTCACGCTTATTGCTTTATTGAATGTCAGGTGTTTGATTCGAAAATTTACTGGCTTTATCCAGCCTGGCTTCCACCAGTGCTGCTGCTCCATACATAGCAACTTTTGAAATATCTGAAGTTTCGATAACCAGATCTTTCAGCACTCTGGAAAACGGGAATGAAGCTAAGGAATCTTTTAGTGCTTTTTCAAAAAATTTATAAGATTTACTTACCGAGCCTCCTAAAAATATCGCCTGGGGAGAGAGTAAAAAAAGAACCATTTTAATGGCTTCACCAAGATGACTTCCATATTCGTCAAAAATCCTTAAGGCTTTTTCATCGCCTTTAAGTGCCATTTCATAAACTTCACTTCCTTTTAATTGATATTGCTGAAGAAAGAACTTGCCGCTGCAATAATCTTCAATGGTTTTATCCTTATAAGGCAAACTGCCAAGTTCACCGGCTGCAGAATAATTCCCGGCATATAACTTATTATCTATAAAAATTCCTGTTCCCAATCCTG
Organism: Christiangramia oceanisediminis; assembly: GCF_022570735.2. GTDB lineage: Bacteria > Bacteroidota > Bacteroidia > Flavobacteriales > Flavobacteriaceae > Christiangramia > Christiangramia oceanisediminis. Next base: position 1,149,187 of record NZ_JANCNS010000001.1, read on the forward strand.
TACCAATACTAATCCCAACGAAATTTCGATAGTTCCGGGCCTTCCCAAAACATTTTTCACCAAGCACGAACATATTCGCATCGTTGGTTACCAAAACCGGGACTTTAAAATGACTCTCCAAAAAGTCCTTTAGATGCACTTCTTTCCAGGAAGGGATATTGTTAAGATCGTAAATGATCCCTTTCTTTTCGTCTACCAGTCCTGGAACCCCGATTGCGATCACATCAAAATCCACCTGGAAAGATTCGATTTGAGTTCGAATCTTATGGAGGATCTCCACGGCAGCAGCTTTCGAATTGGTAGGAAAAATCTTCTCCTTAAGAATTTTTCCATCGTGTATATGCCCAATATGGATCTTTGTTCCACCAATATCGATGGCCAGGACTAACTTTTTCATCTTTTAACGATTAGGAAACTTATAATTATCCTTCAATTATTGGATTCGTTGCTACAAAGTATAAATATTTTTTAATTATTCACAAATACTTTATTAAAAAAATTAAATAAGTATCATAGTTTTTATATTCTGCAGCTGAAGAGAAATTATTAGGTATGAGTGTTTATTCAATTATATTTGTAATTCTAAACTTATCGCATTTTTTTGCGATCATCAGAGAAGGATCGGAACATGAAGAATATTCGAAATTTTTGCATTATCGCTCATATAGACCATGGTAAAAGTACCCTGGCAGACAGGCTTCTTGATTTCACCGGTGCAGTAACCGAAAGGGAAAAACAGGAACAGTTGCTGGACAGCATGGATCTGGAACGAGAACGTGGAATTACCATAAAGAGTCACGCTATACAAATGGATTATGTTCATGAGGGAGAAGAATATATCCTTAACCTCATCGACACCCCTGGTCACGTTGACTTTTCGTACGAAGTTTCCCGTTCTATCGCAGCCTGTGAAGGTGCTTTACTGGTTGTAGATGCAGCACAGAGCATACAGGCCCAGACCATTTCCAATCTTTACCTGGCCCTGGAAAACGACCTGGAGATCATTCCAGTTTTGAACAAGGTGGATCTTCCCAGTGCAAATCCTGAGGAAGTAACCGATGATATCGTAGACTTACTGGGATGCGATCCTTCCGAAGTAATTCCTGCCAGTGCCAAGACCGGGCTGGGGATCAAAGAGATCCTGGACGCTATCATTAACAGGATCCCTGCTCCGAGCGGTAAGGTAGATGCTCCATTAAGAGCACTTATTTTTGATTCGGTTTATAACCCATTCAGAGGAGTTGAGACTTTCTTCAGGGTGATCAACGGGACCATTAAAAAAGGTCAGCATATCAAGTTCGTCAATACCGATAAGAACTATTACGCCGATGAAGTTGGAACTTTAAAACTAAAGCAGCTTCCTAAAAAAGAAATTAAAACCGGAGATGTAGGTTACCTTATCACAGGGATCAAGGATGCCCGTGAAGTCAAAGTTGGGGATACCATCACCGGTGCCGATAATCCAACAACCGAAGCCGTTGCCGGTTTCGAGGATGTAAAACCGATGGTTTTTGCCGGAATTTACCCGGTAGACACCGAAGATTATGAAGAACTAAGGGCTTCCATGGAAAAGCTTCAGCTTAATGATGCTTCCCTGGTGTTCACCCCTGAAAGTTCTGCGGCACTTGGATTTGGTTTCCGCTGCGGATTCCTTGGAATGCTTCACCTGGAGATTATCCAGGAAAGGCTGGAGCGCGAGTTCGATATGACCGTGATCACCACGGTACCAAACGTATCCTACCACGCCTATACCAATAAGAATCCGGATGAGATCATCCTGGTTAATAACCCATCAGACCTGCCGGAACCTTCTACGCTAAACCGTGTTGAGGAACCATATATCAAGGCAACAATTATCACTAAAGCCGATTATGTAGGAAATGTGATGTCGCTTTGTATCGAAAAAAGAGGGGAGATCACCAATCAAACCTATCTTACTACCGAACGGGTGGAGTTAAGCTTCGATATGCCGCTCGCAGAGATCGTTTTTGACTTTTATGACAGGTTAAAGACCGTTTCAAGGGGTTATGCTTCGTTCGATTATTCTCCAATTGGAATGCGGGTTTCCAAACTGGTTAAGGTAGATGTACTGCTGAACGCTAATAAAGTAGATGCCCTTTCCGCACTGTTACATGTTGACAACGCCTACGATATTGGCAAGAAAATGTGTGAGAAGCTGAAAGAACTCATCCCAAGACAGCAGTTCGATATTCCTATACAGGCAGCCATCGGGGCGAAGATCATCGCTCGTGAGACCGTAAAAGCGCTTCGTAAAGACGTTACCGCCAAATGTTACGGTGGAGATATTTCCCGTAAAAGAAAGCTGTTGGAAAAGCAGAAAAAAGGTAAAAAACGTATGAGACAGGTTGGGAACGTAGAGATCCCACAGGAAGCATTTATGGCGGTCCTGAAGCTGAACGATTAAAAATCTTTATTGTTTTAATCTGGGCGTTCCGCCTCCTTTTTTCGGCGGCGGGCTATCCGTTCTAGTCCCGTTCCGGGAGCTATCACTCCTATCCCTAACGCAATTAAATATACAGACCTCACAGGTTTCAAAAACCTGTGAGGTCTTCTGCTTTAATCCAGTTCCAGTACATTTTTTTAAATTTGTTTTTTAATCGCTTCGGAAAAATCTAAGAACTCCGAACAACAAACTACAAACTAAACAAAATGGCCGGACACAGTAAATGGGCGAATATAAAGCATCGTAAAGGAGCACAGGATAAGAAAAGAGCCAAACAGTTCACCAGGGCGATCAAAGAGATCACCGTTGCGGTGAAAGAAGGTGGTGGACCAGATCCTGAAGCCAATCCAGCGCTTAGAAATGCTATTCAGAATGCCAAGGGTGTTAATATGCCAAAAGATACCATCGAACGCGCGATCAAGAAGGCTAGTGGGGCAGATGCCGATAATTACGAAACCGTAACTTTTGAAGGTTACGGTCCTAACGGAATTGCCATATTTGTTGAATGCACGACCGATAATACCAACCGTACCGTAGCTTCGGTAAGATCTATATTCTCCAAGAACGGTGGAAGCTTGGGGACTAACGGATCACTGGAATTCCTGTTCGATAAAAAAGGCGTTTTTGTTCTGGAAAAAGAAAAGATCGAAATGGATCTCGAGGAATTCGAACTGGAATTGATCGAAGGCGGTGCCACCAAAATTGAAAAGGAAGATGAATTCATCACTGTATATACCGAATTCAATGATTTTGGCCTGATGTCTTCGAAATTAGAAGAACTTGAAATTGAACCAAAGAATTCCGAGGTTCAGCGAATTCCACTCAATACCCTTGAATTACCGGTTGATGACGCGATAAAAATCCTGAATTTGATCGAGAAATTCGAAGACGATGATGATGTCCAGAACGTTTACCACAACCTGGAAATTTCAGACGAAGTGATCGCAGAAATGGAGAAAGAGCAGGCCTAATCAGCCTTGATATTCTCTTCGATATTCTCCTTTTCCTTACTGTCTCCCTGCTCGATCTGTTTACCAAGGTAAACCAGCATATAATCTTCCTCGATCTCCACCTCCATGCTATTGGATGGAATGATGCTCAATTCGCCTTCTTTATCCTTTACGAATAGGGGAATGATGTCTGGATCGGTCTTACTGATCTCGATCAATCCTTCATAATGTTCCTTGGAGTTCAATTCGATCTCATGGATGGAAGGATATTTTCGGGCCAGGTTAGTAAGCTTGATATAATCATCGGTTTGGGAGAACAAGCCTTCCTTTGGATTATTCTCAGGATCATACATCTCATCTGATGACACTACCCTGAAAGACCCGTTTTCGCCAAAATGTTTTCTGAATTTTTCTATGGCATTCAGATTCACTTCCGTATTTCCGGTCATGGCCATCAAATAACCCACATCGCTCAACTCGATATTATTGATAAGATCGTCTGAATACACATTTTCCTGTATGGCATCAAGCCCCAGTTCCCTTGCCTTCCGGATATTTGCGCCGTTACTGTCTACCAATACAACATGGCGATTGTTCTTTTTGAGATAGGAGGCGATCAACCTTGAAATAGTAGACGCTCCAATGATAAGAATTCCCTGGGAATTCTTAAGAAATACACCAACCAGTTGGGCGAAATAACGGGCCGTTGTGGCATTCAGCAATACCGTTCCAAGTACGATCATAAACACCAGCGGAGTGATATATTCGGCTCCTTCAACTCCCTGGCTGGCCAGTTCAAGACCAAATAGCGAGGCAATACCGGCGGCTACGATACCACGTGGTCCAACCCAGCTTATGAACAGTTTTTCATTCACCTTTAAAGAAGATCCTATACTACTAATAAATACTCCTAACGGACGTATTAGCAGAACAACCGCAAGGAATAAGTATAAAGCCTTGATATCATAAACAAGCAGGAGGTCTTCCATGTTAATATTCGCGGCAAGTAAAATGAATAAGATGGATATTAACAGTACACTAAGTGATTCCTTGAAATAAAGCAGTTCCTTAAGGTTAGGCAGGTTGATATTCCCCATAACAAGACCCATCACTACCACAGCTAAAAGTCCGCTTTCATGGGCAAACATGTCTGCCAGTACGAAAACTCCCAGCACAGTTGCAAGGGTTAAAACGTTCAAAAGGTAATGCGGGATAACGTTCTTTTTGATCGCAAAGGCCAGGGCATGAGCAAAAGTAAATCCAAATGTAAACCCGAAAAGCACGATTTTCCCGAACTCAAGCAGGGCAGTGGTGGTAAATTCGGTTCCCGTACCTGCGCTGATGAATTCGAACATCAAAACCGCGACCAGTGCCCCAATTGGATCTATCAGGATTCCTTCCCATTTCAGAATAGCCGAAACATCGCTTTTTAACGGAATATTTCTAAGAATAGGCGTAATAACCGTAGGTCCGGTTACAATGATCAAGGCCGCGAACAGGAAGCTGATCTGCCAGCTAAGCCCGAATATAAAATGAGCGGCGATCCCGGCTCCAAAAAAGGTGATGATCACCGCGACAGTGATAAGTTTCAGAATAACGGGACCCACATTTAATATTTCACCCTTGCGAAGGGTAAGTCCACCTTCAAAAAGTATGATCCCTATAGCAAGGGAAACGAAATAGAATAAGCTATCCCCGGGGAACAAACCAGAATCCCCGTCCCATATAGGTTCTATTAATTTAGAGCCATCTGCGGTAAAATAGGTAGAAATTGGTCCTACGGCAAGACCTATCAAAATAAGGGGAAGAATTGCAGGAATTTTAAATCTCCATGCCAGCCACTGTGCTAATATTCCCAAAATAACTATACCTGCTAATTCAACCATAGGAAGTCTCTTTACTTAACTCAATAAAAATAATTAAAATGTTTTACTCTGAAAGCTTCGCTATAAAGGCCTTTCTGAAAGCATTTCTTGTTAAATGAACGAAAATTAATTAGAAATGGGGTCAAGATTTTCTATTTTGCGGGGAATTTTTAAAAATTTTATAATGAGATTATATCCTGTTGAAGCCGGAAATTTTAAACTCGACGGAGGTGCCATGTTTGGGGTCGTACCTAAAAGTCTCTGGAACAGGACCAATCCGGCCGATTCGAACAATATGATCGATATCGCCGCGCGTTGCCTGTTGATCGAAGAGGGTGACAGGCTCACTCTTATCGATACGGGAATGGGCGATAAGCAAAGCGATAAATTCTTCAGCTACTACTACCAGTGGGGAGATGATTCCATAGACAAATCCCTGAAAAAACATGGTTTTCACCGTGATGATATCACTGATGTGTTTATGACCCATCTTCATTTTGACCATTGCGGTGGGAGTATTAAATGGAACAAAGACCGAACGGGTTACGAACCGGCTTTTAAAAACGCACGATTCTGGAGCAATAAAGATCACTGGGAATGGGCTACCAATCCCAATGCCCGCGAAAAGGCCTCATTCCTTAAGGAAAATATTCTACCCATGCAGGAAAGCGGACAACTTGAATTTATAGAAAGAACGGCTCAGAACAGTTTTCAGAAAGACAGCGAACTGGGATTTGGCGTATTATTTGTAGATGGACATACCGATAAGCAAATGATCCCGCATATCGATTATAAAGGAAAGAAGCTTGTTTTTATGGCCGATCTGCTTCCCACCGTGGGACATATACCTTTGCCATATGTAATGGGATATGACACCAGGCCTTTGCTTACACTTCCGGAAAAGAAAAAGTTCCTGGAAACAGCGGCCGATGAGAATTTTTACCTTTTTATGGAGCATGACGCTCATAACGAGGTGATCACTCTTAAGCATACCGAAAAAGGGGTTAGACTTGATGAAATCTATACATTCGATGAGATATTTAATTAATATGAATAATCAGTTAATACGGGGCATATTTTTACTGTTCCTGGTAAGTCTTTTAGGCGCTTGTAGTACTAGAGCCCCAAAGATCGTTTCAACACCTATAGAAAATATCGATTCCATTCCTCTAAAGGTAGTGGAACTAAGCGATGCGCAATATAAAAGCTGGGTAGAAGCCGATCTTCGAAAAGATACCATCCCCGGGATGAGCGTTGAAAAGGCTTACAACGAGATCATCAAAAATAGAAAGCCCTCACCTGTTATCGTGGCCGTTTTAGACTCTGGTGTAGATATCGAACATGAAGACCTGGAAGGATCGATCTGGACCAATGCCGATGAAATTCCCGGAAACGGAAAGGACGATGATAACAATGGCTTTATCGATGACGTGCATGGCTGGAATTTCCTGGGTGATGCCGTTGCTGAAAATATGGAATATACCCGTATCATCAGAAGGCTGAAACCAAAGTTCGAAGGCAAATCAGAGAGCAGTATCAGTACGGCAGACAGGGCTCAGTTTAAAATGTACCAGGAGGCTAAAGCCGAATATGATAAGGAATACAATGAAACCATTGAAAACCGAAATTACACCAAGCAAATCCTGAACCAGGTCGAAGCTGCACACCAGGCGGTTTCAGATGAACTGGGTACCCAGGATTATACTGCCGAGCAGCTAGAAGAATACAGCCCACTTACAGATGGGATGAAAAGCTACAAACGCATGCTGATGTTTGTTCAGGAAAATGTGGATGAGAACATTCCGAAGGCTATGGAACTTATCCAGGATGATATCGAAATGCTCAACGAACGACTGGAAACCCATTTCAATCTCGAATTAAATGGAAGAGAAAAAACAGGAGATGATCCTTATGATATTACGGATACCGATTACGGAAATAACCAGGTTTATGGTCCTGAACCCGATAAGGAAAACGTAAAGCATGGTACTCATGTAGCCGGGATCATTGCCGCGAACAGGGGTAATAATATAGGTGCTAACGGGGTAGCTTCTAACGCCGTGATCATGGCGATAAGAGCTGTACCGGATGGTGATGAATATGACAAGGATATTGCGCTGGGTATAAGATATGCCGTGGATAACGGGGCAAAAGTGATCAATACCAGCTTTGGAAAATATTTCTCTCCAAATCCTGAATGGGTTTACGATGCCATCAAATATGCCGAAGAAAATGATGTTCTTATTGTAAATGCTGCGGGAAATGAAGGCCTTAACCTGGACACCAAAATGGTGTATCCTAACGACCAGACTCCGGAAAATACCACAGAGATTTCAGGTAATTTTCTCACAGTTGGAGCACTGAATTATGAATATGGCTCTGGTCTTATCGCCGAATTCTCCAATTACGGGAAAACCAATGTAGATGTATTTGCTCCGGGAACCAAAATATGGTCTACCACACCTAATGATGAATATGAGTTTCTTCAAGGTACTTCCATGGCCGCACCAGCTGTTAGTGGAGTAGCAGCGATCATTAGAGGATATTATCCACAATTGAGCGCAGCGCAGATAAAACAGATCATCATGGACAGTGGCCTATCTACCAACGCCACCGTCATTCTTGGAGGAGACCGAAATAGAACCAGTAAATTCAGGGAAATATCCACTTCCGGAAAAATGGTAAATCTTTATAATGCCCTTATTTTAGCAGACCAAATCGCAAAAAACAATTAAAAATGACACGCACTATATTTAGCTTATTAGTATTCGCAGTTGGGTTCTTACAGGCCCAGAACAATACCTCATACTGGCAACAGCATGTGGATTACACCATGGAAATAGACATGAATGTTGATAATTTCCAGTATACCGGGACCCAGGAACTGGTGTACACCAACAATTCGCCAGATACCCTGAACAGGGTTTTTTATCACCTCTATTTTAATGCCTTTCAGCCTGATAGTGAAATGAACGCCAGGCTGGAAAGCGTACGGGATCCGGATAGCAGGATGACCACAAACCAAGGAACTAAGGAAGATCCTAAGATCGTTAGTAGAATCTCTGAACTATCACCGGCTCAGATTGGTTATTTAAGAGTGAATTCACTTACGCAGGATGGAAAGGAACTTCAATATGAAGAAGTAGGTACCGTACTGGAGGTAGAGCTTGCCGAGCCTATCTTACCCGGGAAAAAAGTGACCTTCAACATGGAATTCGAAGGACAGGTTCCTGAGCAGATCAGGAGATCGGGAAGGAACAGTGCTGAAGGAGTGGCGCTTTCCATGAGCCAGTGGTATCCTAAAATGGCAGAATATGACTTTGAAGGCTGGCATGCCGATTCCTATATCGCTCGTGAATTTCATGGCGTTTGGGGAGATTTCGATGTAAAGATCACTATCGACAAGGATTACACCGTTGGAAGTACCGGTTATCTTCAGAATCCGCAGGAGATCGGGCATGGTTATGAAAAAGAAGGTACCAAAGTTTCAAAGCCAAAAGGAGATAAGTTAACCTGGCATTTTGTGGCACCTCAGGTTCACGATTTCACCTGGGCTGCAGATCCTGAATATATCCACGATACCAGAATTGCCAAAGATGGAACCGTGCTTCATTTTCTTTATAAAGACAATGATGAGATCAAGGAAAACTGGAAGAACCTTCAGCCAAAAACCGAAGAATTACTATTGTTCTTCAACGAACATATTGGTCCGTATCCATGGGATCAGTACTCTGTTGTTCAGGGTGGAGATGGTGGAATGGAATATGCCATGCTTACCCTAATTACCGGAGAGCGTTCTTTTGGGAGCCTTGTTGGTGTAACTGCACACGAAATGGCACATGCCTGGTTCCAGCACCTAATGGCCACTAACGAAAGCAAGCACGAATGGATGGACGAAGGATTTACTTCCTACATTTCTTCTGAAGCCGAAAACGTGGTAATGGGCGATAATGCTGAAAATCCGCATAAAGGTTCTTACAGGGGCTATTTCTACCTGGCAAGATCGGGCGCTGAGCAACCACAAACCACTCATGCCGATCGATACGCTTTGAACACGCTTTACTCTACTGCAGCCTATTCAAAGGGAGCGGTATTCCTGGCTCAACTGGGTTACGTGATAGGAGAGGAGAACCTTGCTAAGACCCTTAACAGGTACTATGATGACTGGAAATTCAAACATCCAACTCCAAATGACTTTATCAGGGTTGCCGAAAAAGTATCAGGTGCAGAGCTTGACTGGTACCTGATGGACTGGACACAAACCACCAATACGATCGATTATGAGATCGCTTCAGTTGAAGGAAGTAATAACACTACCACCGTGGGGCTTAAGAGAAACGGTCTTATGCCTATGCCGCTTGATATTGATGTGACCTATGAAGACGGTAGCAAGGAAACCTTTTACATCCCATTACAAATGATGCGTTGGGAAAAACCTGCTGAAGAAGGAACCAAGTGGACCGTGAAAGACGACTGGGCCTGGGGATTCCCTTCCTATGAGCTGGAGATCCCTGTTTCTAAAGAAAAGATCTCGAGCATCGTGATCGATTCTTCTGAATTGATGGCCGATGTCAATAGGGATAACAATAGCTGGCAAGCTGAAGATTCTTCAGAACAATAAAATATAATGACATTTTTAAAAACCCTTTCCTGCTGGAAAGGGTTTTTTTATGGCTTCGTTTTAAAAGAGATCAAAGATTATGATTTTGCAAATTCTTGAAGCCCGCGTTCGTCTCTTTAATTTACTGAAGTAATTGCTACTTTTACCGAAGAATCAGAAAACATGGACCAGACATTTTCCGCAGATCAGCGTTTAAAAAGCAAAAAACTGATAGACCAGTTATTCCTGGAAGGAAAAAGTCTAAAATCTTACCCCTTGAAATTGATCTATGTTCCCATAGAATCCGCTGAAAAGCCCCATCTCAAAACCGCGGTATCGGTTCCCAAGAAACTCGTGAAGACCGCCGTGCAACGCAATAGAATTAAAAGACTGATGCGGGAAGTTTTCAGAAAAAATAAGTACCTTGTTACCAAAGATTTAGACACTTCGCACGCTTTCATGTTTATTTACATCTCCCGTGAAGCCATTACCTTTGAGAGGATGGAGAAGTGTATGATCAAATTATTGGAAAAGTTCAGCGAAAAGAATTAGGCTATGAAAAAACGCATGAAACGAATAATCATTATTCCGGTTATTCTAATTGGAATATTCCTGAGCACGGTAAGTTTCAAATCAGATTTTTTTGAGATCGCGAAACAGATAGAGATATTCACCACCCTGTTCAAGGAAATAAACATGAATTATGTAGATGAGACCAATCCTGCAGCACTGATGGATACGGCCATCAAATCCATGTTGAGTGACCTGGATCCCTATACCAATTACTGGAATGAACAGGATGTGGAAGAGTCCCGCATTAACAATTCCGGGGAATATACCGGTATTGGTGCCTTGGTTAAAACAGGTCCTGAAGCCATCACCGTAGTGGAGGCTTATAAGGATTATCCTGCAGATAAAGCTGGTTTAAAGGCCGGTGACGAGATTATAAAGATCGGCAATGTGAATGTATCCGATTTCCAGGAAGATGCAGGAGAATTGCTAAATGGAGCTCCTAACAGTTCTATCAACCTTACCTATCGCAGGCAGGGTGAAGTGAAACAAACCACGCTGGAACGGGGCTCTGTTGAATTAAATGCAGTTCCTTTCTATAAATTGCTGGAAGATAATTCCGGATATATCGTTCTTTCACGTTTCAATGCGCGCGCATCGAGCGAGGTAGCAAGAGCATTAAAAGATCTAAAAAACCAGGGAGCTGATAAGATCATCCTTGACCTTAGGGGAAATCCCGGTGGGTTGCTCAATGAAGCCATCAATGTGAGCAATATTTTTATTCCTGAAGGTGAATTGATCGTAACTACAAAATCGGTGATCGAGAAATACAACCGTGAATATTTTACTCAAAAGGAACCGATCGATACTAAAATTCCATTGGTGGTACTGGTTAACGGAAGAAGTGCCTCAGCGAGCGAGATCGTTGCAGGAGCCGTGCAGGACCTGGACAGGGGAGTGGTTGTTGGTGCGAGAAGCTTCGGAAAAGGCCTTGTACAAAGACCCCGGGAACTGGCCTATGGTACCCAGTTAAAAGTGACCATTTCCAGGTATTATACTCCTAGCGGAAGATGTATACAGGCACTGGATTACCGCCGCAGAGACGAAAACGGCAAAGCCATACGTACCCAGGTGGAGGACTATAATGAATTCACTACCCGAAATGGCAGAAAGGTATTTGATGGTGGTGGAATCCTTCCAGATGTAAAACTGGAAACATCAGAGTTCAGCGATATCACACAGGCATTGCTTTACCAGGACGCGATCTTTGATTATGCCACCAAATATTATTATTCCCATGAACTTCAGGATGCTTCGAACTTTGAATTCACCGATTCAGATTACGAGGATTTCAAGAATTTCCTGAAAACTTCAGGTTTTAAGTATACTACGGCTACCGAAAAGGAACTGGAAGAAATGCTTGAAAAAGCCGAGGATGAAGAATTAAAGTCTCAGATCAGTTCTCAAATAAGTGGCATTAGACAACAGATAGAAGCCTTTAAAAAACAGGAGTTGAACAACAAGAAACCAGAGATCGTTAGTTTGTTGACCGATGAGATCATTAAAAGATATTTCTACAAGGAAGGTTTGTACGAATATTACACCGGCAACAATCCGGAGATCAAAAAAGCAAAGGCTATTCTTAACAATCCTACCGAGTATTCTTCGATCCTGAATTAAAATTTTCTGATGGAAGCTTTTCTATCATTTTTTGAACTGATGCCCGTCTGGCAGAAACTGCTATGGATAAGCCTGGTCTTATTCTTTTTCTGGATCCTAGAGGGATATTATGCGCTCATAAAGTTCAGATACAACAAATGGAAACATGCAAGGACCAATTTCATTCTTTTGGGATTTGTTATGTTGATAAACCTCGTATTCGGTTTTCTTACGGCTGGTATCTTTATATGGATCGATCAATCGGGTTTTGGACTATTAAACCTGGTAGAGTTACCGGTTTGGGTAGAACTGATACTCGCCATCATGGTTCTTGATCTTATCGCACAATATTTAGTTCATTTCCTGTTACACAGGATCAAATGGCTTTGGAGACTGCATCTTATTCATCATACCGATACTCACGTAGACGCCACAACCGGAACACGACATCATCCTCTGGATTTTATGGTACGAGAAAGCTTCGCCCTGATCGCTATTATCATCACCGGGATGCCGGTAGCCTTCTATTTATTTTACAGGATCCTGAGCGTATTCTTTACTTATTTTACCCATGCCAATATAAGTATGCCAACAAAAGTAGATAAGACGCTGAGTTATATTTTCGTAACTCCGAATATGCATAAATTCCATCATCATTACCAGCTACCCTGGACCGATAGCAATTACGGGAATATGTTAAGTATCTGGGATCGTATGTTCGGAACCTTTATTTATGATGATACCTCGAAGATCAGGTATGGGATCGATATCGTAGAGGACACTACTTCTAATGATATCGCTTACCAGTTAAGAATACCCTTTAACAGGAAGATAAGAACCAAAAATTAATATTTTACCATGGCGATATGAGGGATCCCATCTTCCAGGTAACCTTCACCAGTAGTTTTAAAACCGTGGGATTCGTAGAATTTGATGAGATATTGCTGGGCAGATAATTTAATCCTGGAAGTTTGAAAATACTTTTTAATAGCTTCTTCTGAAGCATCCATGATCTCATGCCCGTAACCAAATTTTCGTTCTGCCATTCTCACAAGAACCCTTCCTATAGAAGCCTCCTCGAAATAGTATCCAGGCCTGAAACACCGGGTATAGGCAACGATTTCTGAATTCTTTTTCCCAATAATATGAAGGGCTTCGGTATCCTTTCCGTCGATATCCTGGTAAACACAATCCTGTTCTACCACAAAGATTTCAGAACGCAGTTGTAAAACGTCATAAAGTTCAGTGAGGCTTAATTCACTGAACTTTTTAACTTCAATGTTCATATCCATAGGTTATGAACAGTTTTTCTTAGCAGGGATCTTGTCTACTCTTCTTTGGTGACGGCCCCCTTCAAACTGCGTATTTAAAAAGACTTCGGTCATTTTAGTAGCCAGTTCCTCTGAAACGAACCTGGCAGGAATACTTAATACATTGGCATCGTTATGTTCCCGGGCAAGTTGAGCGATCTCCTCATTCCAGCATAAAGCCGATCTTACTCCCTGGTGTTTGTTCGCTGTCATGTTAGCACCATTCCCACTACCGCATATAATGATTCCCAGGTCTGCTTTCTTGTTTTCAACATCCTCAGCAACCGGGTGCACAAAATCAGGATAATCTACGCTATCATCTGAATTTGTACCATAATTGGTAACTGTATGCCCCATAGCCTCCAGTTTTTCGCTGATCATTTCCTTATAACCAGTCCCGGCATGGTCGTTTCCTATTGATATTTTCATAGTTGTCTTGTTTGTGGCAAAGTTAAAAAAAGCCGCTATTAACCATCGCATTTTTGATTGTTAATTACTTTTCAAAAAAGGCTTATTTCCAGCTGTTTAAAATTGACAACCAATTGTGAAAAACCTTTGATGATTTAGTCAAAAAGAAATTTTGTTTTTAAGAAAATAATAACAATACACGCAGCAACCTGAATAATCCAAATTATAACTCATGAAATTTTTAGATAGTTATGAGCACTTAATAACCGGTTATTGACAAGGATTGATTTTAAACTTTTCCCAAAAACCTATTTAATAAAAATTGTGAACTTCTGTTAAGTAATTCTTAAAATCCGAAGATTATCAGGGCTTTATCGATTTAAACAGATGTTCATAAACTGTTATCAAAAACTTACAACTGAAATTCCAAAGCATCCTTCAAAAAATTGTACTACAAATTAACACGCCATCATATACCATCATTTAATTTTTTAAAAAAAGAAGAAATAATAAATATGATATATACTGTTTATAACTAAACGATGCGTAGATGAGAAGATCGGTCATTTAGAGAATCGATGATCTCCCTGGCCTTCCTGATGTCTGCTGGGTGAACCATAAGTTTGATGCCTCCAAAAGCAAAAGAAGAGAGAGGTAGCAATCCTACCAGGGTTTCGTTCTGGAAATAATGTTTAATACCTTTATCTTCCAGTTTCAATTTCAGGACGAAATATTCGTGGGGGTAGGTAAATACGGCAATGCAGCTATAATCTTTCATGCATTTTTTATTTACCAATAAATATAAGATATATCTAATTACCGGTAGTGGGAAACAATGGTTTCCTGGTGGATATGGAATTCCTGTAAGAAAATTTCGGTCTTCTTATTCAGGCTAAGGTTGATAGAAGTCACAGTAAGGACTACACCCAGTAGGAATATGAGGAAAAATAGTACCGAATATTTTGTAGCCTTATCTACCTTCATGATAATGAAATTGTTAGAACAAAAGTAGGGGGAAGTATTCGGGACAATGTTATTTTAAAATTAAGAAAAATTTAAGAATAACAATTAAAATTTTCAAAAAGATTAAAAATTTAATTTTTAGCGTCAAAATTAGAATTCGAATTGATTTTCAGTTCCTTAACAAAACTTTAAACCAGAAAAACCTTTGTCTGCCCATAAACACTTAATTTTACCCTATACAATCTAATGAATGAGTAAAAAGAAAAAGAACAAGGCTACTATACAGGGCAATCTATCCCGAAGCATCATTGATATCCTTAGAAATAATGCTGGGAAAACCTATAACTACAAACAAATCGCATCTATCCTGGGTGTGAATGATGCCAGTAGCCGGAACCAGATTATCAAGAAACTGGCCCAGCTTGCGGCCAAGAAACAAATTGAAGAGGTGGAAAGAGGTAAATTCAAGATAGATTCCTCTAAAAACTATTATACAGGGGTACTGGATCTAACCACCAAGGGATATGGTTACGTGATGGTACCAGAACTGGCAGATGATATCTTCATCGCCGCTAAGGATTTGCATGCTGCTTTTGATGGAGATACGGTGCAGATCTATGTTTATAACCGAAGAAGAAGAAAGCGTTCTGAAGGTGAGATCACCAAGATCATCAAACGCAAAAGAACTGAGTTTGTTGGAACCCTTCAGCTGAAAAAGGATTTTGGATTCGTGGTCATAGATGATAAATCCATGTACACCGATTTCTTTGTTTCGGGAAATAAACTTAACGGCGCTACAGACGGTGACAAAGTGGTAGTGGAATTCGAGGAATGGCCTGAAAAAGCCGACTCACCTTTCGGAAAGATAATCAGGGTGCTTGGTACGCCAGGTGAACATCATACCGAGATCCATTCCATCCTGGCTCAATACGGGCTTCCGCATGAATTTCCGGAGGAAGTGGAAGAATTTGCCAACAAGATCGATACCAGCATAAATGAAAAGGAGATCAAAAAACGCCGTGACATGCGTGATGTTCTCACCTTTACCATAGACCCGAAAGATGCAAAGGATTTCGATGATGCGCTGAGCTTTCAAAAACTGGAAAACGGAAATTATGAGATCGGGATACATATTGCCGATGTATCGCATTATGTGAAGCCGGGAACGATCTTGGATGATGAAGCCTATGAGAGGGCGACTTCGGTATACCTGGTTGATCGCGTGGTGCCCATGTTGCCAGAGATCCTTTCTAACAATGCCTGTTCCTTAAGACCGAAAGAAGAAAAATTCACCTTTTCAGCGATTTTTGAAATCGATGATAATGCAAATGTGAAAGATCAGTGGTTCGGACGTACCGTAACTTATTCTGATGAGCGTTTCGCTTATGAAGAGGCTCAGCATATTATAGAAACCGGTACGGGCACCATTCCCGATGATGTTTCCATAAGAAAGCATTCATATTCTGTACGCGGAGCTCTTGTAGAGGCTATTGTCACCTTGAACCGACTGGCCAAGAAGATGCGTAGTCGCCGAATGAGGGAAGGAGCCATCTCCTTTGATAAGGTAGAGGTTAAGTTCAACCTTAATGAAGATAATAATCCTACCGGTGTATTCTTTAAAACTGCGAAGGAAGCAAATAAACTTATCGAGGAGTTCATGTTGCTTGCCAACCGTAAAGTGGCTGAATTCATAGGAAAGCAGAAACCAAAAAAGACATTTGTGTATCGTTGCCACGATGAGCCGGATGAGGAAAAACTGGCGGCACTACAAAACATCGTAGGCAGGTTTGGTCATAAACTGGAATTAAGAGACCGTAAGACCACTACTTCTTCCCTAAATAAATTACTGGAAGATGTACAGGGGAGGAAAGAACAGAATATGGTTGACACGCTTGCGATTCGATCGATGAGCAAGGCTTACTATGGCACCGAGAATATTGGCCATTATGGGCTTGCATTCGATTTTTATACGCATTTCACCTCTCCAATCAGGAGATATCCCGATGTAATGGTGCATCGATTACTGCAGCATTACCTGGATAAGAATGAATCGGCTAGCGAGGAGGAATATGAAGATAAATGTCATCACAGCAGTGAGATGGAGAACCTGGCTTCTAATGCCGAGCGAGATTCCATTAAATACATGCAGGTGAAGTTCATGCAGGACCATGAAGATGAAGAATTCCTTGGAGTGATTTCCGGGGTGACCGAATGGGGAATCTTTGTGGAGATCGTGGAGAATAAATGCGAAGGGATGATTCGTTTACGAGATCTTAGCGATGATCATTATGATTACGATCCCGATGAATTTGCAGTAGTTGGAAAACGAACTGGTAAGGTTTATACTCTTGGAGATGAGGTTTACGTAAAAGTGAAAAATGCCGATCTGGTAAAAAGACACCTGGATTTTACCTTAATTGGAAGCCGGGAAGAAGTAGAAGCAGATTAATTGAAATAACGAAAATAGATCAGGGTAAATACAGGCGATTTTGATAAGACTTTTTAATTTATCAAAAAGCTTACATTTGTAAAACATGCTTAGTGTATGCTACAGGACATTTTAGCTGGTTTACCCCTTGGTCTCTTTTTGGCTTTCTTATTAGGGCCTGTCTTCTTCGTATTGCTGGAAACGGCAGCGATAAAGGGATTCAGGGCCGCTATTTCCCTGGATATGGGGGTGATACTTGCAGATATCGTTTTCCTGCTCATCGCTTATTTTAGTACCACCAAACTTCTCAATCGAATCAAGGATGATCCCGCTCTTTTTATTTTTGGCGGAATGATCCTGGCTACTTATGGTGTGATGAGTTTTTTGCAAACAAAAAAAGCCATTCAAACCGATGAGGATAGGCCTGAAATTCGAAAACTGGGTAAAAGCGATTATTTTGGGCTATTTGCGAAGGGTTTCCTGCTCAATTTTATCAATATAGGTGTTCTGGGCTTCTGGCTGGGAGTTATTATCGTATTCGGCCCTAAAATGGATATGGAACGAAACCGGATCTCGGTTTTCTTTGCAGCCGTCCTGGTGACGTATTTGATCATTGATGTGATCAAAATATTGCTGGCCAAAAAGCTGAATCGAAAACTGACTCCTAATCGCATCTATTTTATGAAAAAGGGCATCAGTGTGTTGCTGGTGGTTTTTGGCGTGGTCCTGATCTTCCAGGGTGCCTTTCCCAACCAGGCAGGTGAAATAAGGGATCAGCTTGAAGAAATCACCCCTAATGATTCTTTAATAGGAAATCTTCAGAATAAACTCCAGCTTAAAATGCCTGAAGAAAAGGAATAAGGAGTATCAACAGTGATTCAGCTCAATTAAAATTTGTGGAGAATGACAGCCTTGATCTAGCAAATAAGTACCAATGCTTAGTAAAATAAAATTCCCTGGTGCTTACATGGAAGGTTTCGATTTTCAGAAGGAAAGCTCTACAATTACCTAAATCCATTAAATAAAAAAAGCTCTCAGTAAAACTGAAAGCTTTTTGAGGCATCGAGCGTCCCGAAACCTCGGGAGAACCGCTGTACAAGGTTTTGTTTAAAATTAAAAAAGCTCCCAGAAAAACTGGAAGCTTTTTTGAGGCATCGAGCGGATTCGAACCGCTGTACAAGGTTTTGCAGACCTCTGCCTAGCCACTCGGCCACGATGCCCTAATCAGGGTTGGCAAATGTAATAAAAATTTTAAGTTTCAAAACTAAAATCTATCGAGTTTTAGTGCGGCTTACCGTAACCATAGCCACATTGCCCCCGATTGGCGGATTGATCTTTGAAACTTCCACCCTGGCCTTCTGAACCATGATCAATTCGTCCATGATTCGATTCAGGATACGTTCAGCCACATTTTCAAGCAATTTAGACCGGATAGCCATTTCTTCCTTAACGATCTTGTTCAAATGTACATAATCTACCGTATCGCTTAATTTATCGGTTTTGGCAGAATGAGAAAGATCGGCGTGTACCTTCAGGTCAACCCGGTAGTCGCTTCCAATTTTACCTTCTTCATCAAGACATCCATGGTAAGAAAATACCTTGATATTCTTCAGTTTTATTACACCCACGAATAATTAATTTTTTACAAAGATAGGTTCTCGGGTTGAGCTTATCAATTATTGAATTGTTTTGAACGATAGTATTTCTCTGTATTCAATGCTATCGATTTAAAATTTGATAAATTTGCGCTTTATTTTAATTCAGTTATGGCCGAAGGAAAAAAATCGCTCAATTTCATTGAGCAAATCATAGAAGAAGATCTGCAAAAGGACTATAAAAAGGAAAATTTGAAGTTTCGTTTTCCTCCGGAACCCAATGGATATCTTCATATTGGACATGCATCTTCGATATGTTTGAATTTCGGACTCGGTGAACGCTATGATGCGCCGGTGAACCTTAGATTTGACGATACCAACCCTATCAAAGAAGAACAGGAATATGTAGATGCCATCAAAAGGGATGTGGAATGGTTAGGTTTTAAATGGGCTAAGGAATGTTATGCTTCAGATTATTTTCAGCAGTTATACGACTGGGCCGTAGAAATGATCAAAAATGGAGATGCCTATGTAGATAGCCAGACTTCCGAAGAAATAGCTGAACAAAAAGGTACTCCAACCCAGCCTGGAAAGGAGAGTCCGTTTAGAAATCGTTCGGTAGAGGAGAACCTGGATCTTTTTGAAAAGATGAAGAACGGTGATACTCCGGAAAGAGGTCACGTACTAAGGGCAAAGATAGACATGGCTTCTCCAAATATGCTCATGAGAGACCCTGTTATGTACAGGTGTTTACATAAGAACCATCATAGAACCGGTGGGGAATGGAAAATTTACCCAATGTATGACTGGGCACATGGACAAAGTGATTTTATCGAGCAGGTTTCTCATTCATTCTGTACGCTGGAATTCCTTCCGCATAGAGAATTATATAACTGGTTCATTGAAAAGGTGAGCAACCCGGGTGAATTTGAGCCAAAACAAAGGGAATTTGCCAGAAGGAATCTGAGTCATACCGTGGTAAGCAAACGAAAATTGCTTCAACTGGTTGAAAAGGGTATTGTAAAATCCTGGGATGATCCAAGAATGCCAACCATTTCCGGCCTTAGAAGAAGAGGTTATACTCCGGATTCGATACGCAAGTTCGCAGATTCGATTGGAGTAGGGAAGAGGGAGAATTTAATCGATGTGGCCCACCTAGAATTCTGTGCTCGTGAAGATCTTAATAAAGTAGCTCCGCGTGTAATGGGAGTGTTGGATCCCGTGAAACTGGTGATCACGAATTATCCTGAAGGCGAAGAGGAGTGGCTGGAAGCCGAGAACAATCCTGAGGATGAATCGGCTGGAAGCAGGCAAGTTCCGTTTTCACGGGAATTATATATCGAACAGGAAGATTTTAAGGAAAGTGCCAACCGTAAATTTTTCAGGCTCACTCTTGGAAAAGAAGTAAGGCTTAAAAATGCTTATATCATAAAGGGTGAAGACGTGGTGAAGGATGAGGATGGGAATATCGTGGAAATCCATTGTTCCTATGATCCTAAGAGTAAAAGCGGAAGCGGTACCGAGGAATCTCTCCGTAAGGTAAAGGGAACCCTTCACTGGGTTTCGGTAAAACATGCTCTTGAGGCCGAAGTAAGGCTTTATGATCGATTGTTTACAGAGGAAACACCAGATGCCATTAAGGAGCGGGACTTCCTTGAATTCATAAATCCTGAATCCCTTAAAGTGGTTACAGGTTATGTAGAACCCAGTTTAAAAGATGCTGAAGTCCAGGATAAGGTGCAGTTCCAGAGAATTGGATATTTCTGTGTAGACAGGGACTCAACCAGTTCCAAACTTGTTTTTAATCGTACGGTAGGTCTTCGAGATAGCTGGGCCAAGATCAAAAATTAGGAATTTCTTAGGTTCTCTTTAAGAATAATTTAGCATAGGATTTTAACATATTAACCGGTTATTAACAAGCAGAGGTTTAGGCTTCTATTATCTTTGATCGAAACAACTGTTTAATCAATAACTTAAATTCAAAATCTTATGGCAAATACAGGAAATACTCTTTTAGCATTAATAACCGGAGCTGCAATTGGTGCAGGCCTAGGCTTGCTTTATGCTCCAGATACCGGTGAGAACACCCGTAATAAGCTAAAGAAAGATGCTCAGGATGCCCAGGATAAGTTCAATAAACGTTATCATGAAACCACTTCCAATTTGAGCGATAAAGCCAAAAAAGCAAGGCTGGATTTTGAACACAGGCTGGAAGAAACCTTGAATTCAGCAAGTCACAAGGCAGATGATATTTTGGTGGCGATGGAGAATAAACTTGAGGAATTGCGCAAACAAAACGCTAAATTGCAGAAAGAGAAATCAGGCAAATCCTCTGGAAGTAAACCAGATCAGGCCGTAGTATAAACCACTATATGGCATTTGAAAAGTTATCTCACAGCATTCAGGAATTAAACCATAATGTTCAGGCATTGATGCAAAGCAATGCCGAATACTATAAATTATTAGCCTTTAAATCGGGAATGAAGGGAGCAACTTCCCTTGTTCGGTTTCTAGTACTGGCTTTTCTTTTGAGTACTGCAGGAATGATGATCTCTTTTGCCCTGGCTATTTTGATAAGTGAAGCCATTGGAACGCCAAGTTCTGGCTACTTTATAGTAGGTGGATTTTACCTGTTGATCTTTATACTTATCTTTATATTTGGTAAGGAACCTATAGAAAAGCTAATACTTAAAAAGTTTTCGAAAGCTGTTTTTAAAGAAGACGACCACTAATGAGAACTTATAATTCTTTTGAAGAAATAGATAAAGATCTTAAGATCCTTAAGCTCCAGACCGAAATCGATAAGGAGGAGATCAAGTTGAGCATGGATAAAGTGAAAAGCGGGATGTCACCTGTGTCACTAATTGGAAGCGCTGTTGGTTCTATCGTTCAAAAAGCGATCTTATTGAAGGCGGTTTCCAAGATTTTCGGGATCAAGAAACTGTCATCCAAAAGAAAATAGAAAAAATCAGTTTACGAAAAAGCCCATATTATTATGGGCTTTTTTTATGTATCTCCGTTAGATTTATTTCTCCGTCCTGATTTGCCAGGTGTCTTTTTATTTTGTTCTTTCATGGCTTCTCCTATTTGATTAGAAGCCGTAAATGAGGCAACCATATTGTTGAGCATATCGCTTCCTGCCTGAGGTGAATTTGGAAGCAGGATAAGGTTGGTGTTGGTCTCTTCACCAATGGCCTGTAAAGTATCATAATGCTGTGTAACCACGATTAGTGCTGAAGCTTCCTGTGAATTGATCCCTACATTATTTAAAACATCCACACTTTCTTCCAGTCCGCGTGCGATCTCACGGCGTTGATCGGCAATTCCCTGTCCCTGTAATCGTTTGCTTTCTGCTTCGGCTCTTGCTTTAGCCACGATCTTGATACGTTCGGCTTCCGCATCATATTCTGCAGCGACCTTTTCCCTTTCAGCAGCATTGATACGGTTCATAGCGGCTTTAACCTGAACATCTGGATCTATATCTGTTACCAGGGTCTTGATGATATCATAACCATAAGACTGCATGGCTTCGTTCAGTTCACGGTTTACAGCAATAGCGATGTCGTCTTTGCGTTCAAAAACATCGTCCAGCTTCATTTTAGGCACTTCTGCGCGCACAACGTCAAATACATAGGCAGTTATTTGGTCATGAGGGCTTTCAAGCTTGTAGAAGGCGTCATATACATTATCACGGCGAACCTGGAACTGCACGGATATTTTCAGTTTAACGAATACATTATCCTTGGTCTTGGTTTCTACCAATACATCCAGTTGCTGAACCTTTAAATTGATCCTTCCTGCTACCTGGTCAATAATTGGGATCTTTAATTGAAGTCCGGAATTTCGTATACTGGTAAACCTGCCGAAACGTTCGATTACGGCTGAGGTTTGCTGTTTAACTATAAATATTCCAGAAAAAATGGTGAGAACCGCAAGAACGGCGAGGATTGGGATTAAAATTAAATTGAACATGATGCAAGAATTATTTCCTCACAAGTTAGGAATAAAAGGAATAGGCAACACTAAAAATAAAAACCCCAACTTGTTTGATAGTCGGGGTTTTTAGAAAAAATAGTATCAGTTTGTTTAATCCAGTGTTTTAATGGCCTTTTGAATTCGGTTGATGGTTTCTTCCTTCCCGATCATCTCAGCGATCTTGTACAGGTCAGGTCCCTGAAGGGCTCCAACCAGGGCGATTCGCAATGGCATCATCACTTTCCCGAATCCAATTCCCTTTTCCTTGATCCAGGCCTTGACCTTTTCCTGGAGGTTTTCAGCTGTAAAATCTTCCTGGGCTGAAAGCAGATCAGCTAATTCCTGCATCAGGCTGCCGGTATCTTCCTTCCATGCCTTTTTTGAATCTTTTGGCTCGAATGAGGTAGGGGAGATGAAGAAGAAATATCCCTGGTCCCAGAGATCTTCAACGAACACCGCTCTTTCCTTGATAAGTTCTATCACTTCAACAGTGTATTCCCTTTTTGCATTTACAGCTTTATCTTCCAGTACCTTTTCGAATTTTTCAGCCAGGATCTCGCTATTCTTTTCATGCATATAGTGCTGCTGAAACCATTTGGTCTTTTCAGGGTCGAATTTTGCACCACCTTTATGAACTCGTTCCAGTTCAAAAACTTTCGTGAGTTCTTCCAGGCTGAAGAATTCCTGCTCGGTACCCGGATTCCATCCAAGGAATGCGAGCATATTTACCACCGCTTCCGGAAAATATCCGTCTTCACGATATCCTGCTGAGATTTCCCCCGATTTTGGATCTTTCCATTCCAGAGGAAATACCGGGAATCCCATTTTATCACCATCTCGCTTGCTTAGCTTCCCTTTTCCCTGCGGTTTCATGATCAAAGGAAGGTGAGCAAATTCCGGAGCCTGCCATCCAAATGCGCGGTACAGCATAAAATGAAGTGCTAGGGATGGCAACCATTCTTCCCCTCTAATCACGTGGGTAATTTCCATTAAATGATCATCCACGATATTCGCCAGGTGGTATGTTGGCATCCCATCACTTTTAAAGAGAACTTTATCGTCCAGGATGTTCGTATCTATTTCAATTTCTCCGCGAATAATATCCTTAAGTTTCAGTATCTCATCTTTGGGAGATTTGAACCTGATCACATAATCATCACCTGATTCCAGTTTTTCATTCAGTTCATCCTGGGACATGTTGAGGGAATTCTTCAGTTTTTCCCTGTTATGCCAGTTATAAATAAAGGTTTTTCCTTCTGCTTCATGATCTTTTCTATGTGCATCCAGCTCTTCCGAAGTATCGAATGCATAATAGGCATTTCCAGATTCTATGAGCTTTTCAGCGTATTTCTGGTATTTATCCTTTCTTTCACTTTGCCTGTAAGGACCAAAACCCTTTTCCTTTCCCGGACCTTCATCAAAAGGAATTCCGCACCAGTTCAGGGATTCCACGATATAATCTTCGGCACCTTCAACATATCGGTTCTGATCTGTATCCTCGATTCTAAGGACAAAATCGCCACCGTGCTTTTTGGCGAATAAATAATTATATAAGGCTGTTCTCACCCCACCAATATGTAAAGGACCTGTAGGACTTGGCGCAAATCTCACTCTTACTTTAGAAGACATATTCTCTCGGTTTTTTAGGGGCAAAGATACAACCTTCTGTTACCAATCCTAAACGAGCAGCTTTAATGAAAAATTAAGTACGATTTTTGTTGTATTTTTAAGGAAACATTGCTTTTGAAATGGAGAACTTTGGACTGGTGAAGAGGAAGCTGGAAGCTTTCATCAAAAAGTATTATTTAAACCTGATCATTAAAGGCGGGATTCTATTTCTCGCTTTTGGAGCATTGTATTTTTTGCTGATCGTTGGTCTTGAAAATTTTCTTTGGCTTGACAGCCCTGGAAGAAAAACACTTTTCTGGTTGTTCATCGTGATCGAAATTGCCTTGTTTTCATATTACATTCTGATTCCGGCTCTTAAACTTTTTAAAATCTCAAAAGGGATCAATGATTTCCAGGCTTCGGAAATTATTGGAAACCATTTTCCGGAAGTAAATGATAAGCTTACCAATCTTTTACAATTACGCGGTAATTCCAAGGATTCTGAACTTTTGCTAGCAAGTATCGACCAGCGGTCTAAAGAACTTCAACCTATTCCCTTTAGCCGGGCAGTGGATTTCAAGGGGAATAAATACTACTTAAGGTACCTCGTTTTTCCATTTTTGATCATTTTAGGATTGGTGATCGCGGGGAAGGCCAATATAATAACTAATAGTTTTGGTAGGATCTCAGATTATAATACGGTTTATACCAAACCGGCACCCTTTCAATTCCTTATTCAGAACCCAGAACTTAAGGAACTGGAAGGGGAAGACTTTATTTTACAGGTGAGAACGGTAGGGGATTATGTTCCCGAAATGGTTAAGATCGAGTTTGAAGATAGCGAGGCTTTTCTCAAACAAACTTCGCCGGGTACCTTTGAATACCGTTTTAATAACCTATCTGGAAACGTGAATTTCAGGCTTATTTCCAATGGGGTTGAATCTATCGAACATACTCTTGAAGTAGTGGAAGTTCCTAAATTATTGAATTTTGAGATGTTCCTGGATTATCCGGCCTATACAGGTTTAAGCGATGAGAATATGAAAAGCACCGGGAATATAACGGTGCCTGAAGGTACCCGTATTTCCTGGAAGTTCAATACCAGTCATGTGGAAAGAATTCATTTCTCAACATTAGATACCGTTTATGATATCCCCATCGAAGCCAATTCTGGTGAATATGAAAAGAGGCTCTTATCAAATATGCCTTATTCCCTGAGCGCCTCCAATAAAGTGGTTCAGGAATATGAAAAGCTGGATTATGAAGTTTCGGTTGTGCGAGATGAAAGCCCCAAAATAAGCGTTTTAAAGCAGGTAGATAGTTTAGATTCTGATATTCAGTATTTTAAAGGAGATGTATCAGACGATTATGGCTTAAGCGCCTTAAGGATCGTCTATTATCCTGCCGATGAAACTGATAGTCTTAAATTTGGTGAAATACCTGTTGTTAAAGAGGGTTTTGATCAGTTTCATTATAGTTTTCCGGGTGAACTGGATCTTGAGAACGGGGTATCCTATGAATTCTATTTCCAGGTTTTTGATAATGACGCGGTAAACGGATCCAAATCGGCACGAAGTGAGACCTTCAGTTTTCGTAAAAAGAGCCAGGAAGAGATGGAGGATCAGAAACTGGAAGAACAAAATGATGCCATCCGTAAAATAGGGGAGCAGTTGAATGATTTTGACCGTTCCGAAGAAGAATTAAAGGAGATCTCCAAATTGGAAAAGGAGAAGGAGGAATTGAATTATAATGAACGTAAGAAACTGGAAGAATTCCTGAAGCGACAGAAACAACAGAATGAAATGATGAGGTCGTATTCCGAAAAACTGGATAAGAGTCTGGAAAAAAACAAATCGGATGATCCAACCTCCATGGAAAAGGAATTATCAAAAAGACTTGATAATACCGAGAAACGATTGCAGGAAAATGAAAAGCTATTGGAAGAGCTGGAAAAGTATTCTGAAAAGATCGAAAAGGAAGACCTGGGTCAGAAGCTGGAAGAACTGTCTAAACAAAACCAGAACAACCAACGAAATCTCGAACAGATCTTAGAGCTCACTAAAAGATATTATGTCGAGGAGAAGAAACAAAAATTGGCAAGGGATCTCGAACGTTTGGCTGAAGAACAGGAAAAAATTTCGGAAGATGAGCCTAATAATACATTAGAAAATCAGGAAAAGCTGGATGAGAAATTCGATGAATTTCGTGAGCAAATGGATGACCTGGAAAAGGAAAACCAGGCTTTAAAAGAACCTAATGATCTTGGCAGGGAAGAGGTAGACGAAGAAAGCATACAAAAGGATCAAAAGGAGGCTGGAGAAAAACTGGAACAGGGTGATAAGAATGAGGCCGGCAAAAAGCAAAAGGATGCTGCCAAAAAGATGAAGCAAATGAGCCAGCAGATGCAGCAGCAAAGCATGCAGCAGCAAATGCAGCAATTGGAAGCAGATGCTGAAACCTTAAGGCAAATTGTAGATAACCTGATTGTCTTTTCCTTTGAACAGGAAGCCTTGCTAAAGAACTTTAAGACCATTCAGCAAAACAATCCAAAGTATGCCTCCAGGTTGAAGGAACAAAGTAATCTTCGTGAAAATTTCAGGCATATCGATGATAGTTTATATGCCCTTGCGTTAAAGAATCCTATGATCAACGAGGCTATTACGGATAAAATAACCGATGTAGAATTTGATATTGAAAAGTCGCTCGAACGTCTTTCTGAAAATGAAATCCCCCAGGGTACGGCCAGCCAGCAGTATGTTGTAACCGGGGCGAATGACCTCGCAAATCTTCTGGGTGATATTTTGAATTCCATGCAGCAAATGATGGCAAATCCTCAAATGGGGAGCGGGCAGGGTGAACAGGAATTTCAGTTACCAGATATTATCGAAGGTCAGGAAAAACTGACTCAGCAAATGCAACAGGGGATGGAGAAAAAACAGCAGGGTCAGCGTGAAGGAGAATCCCAGGGCGAAGGAGAAAATGGTGAGCTCTTTGAAATCTATAAAGAACAACAAATGCTTCGTATGCAAATGGAAGAAATGTTGAGGCAAAATGGTATGGAAGATGGAGGTAGTCCGGCCGATGAAATGAAGGAAATAGAAGAACAATTGCTCGATAAAGGTTTTGATCCTGAAACCGTGAAACGCATGCAACAATTGCAGTACGAATTACTGGAATTTGAGAAAGCAAGGCAATTGCAGGGAAATAGTTCCAAGAGAAAGTCTGAAACCAATGAAACCGAATATCAGAATGATCTTCAAAATCAGATTGATAAGGCAAAAGAATATTTCAATTCCACTGAAATTTTAAATAGACAAATCTTACCTTTGCGCCAAATTTACAGGGAGAAAGTAAAGGAATATTTTGGAAAAGGGAGAGATTAATTTTTTTTCGGAAAACAGCTTTGAGTTAAACCAGGAATCGGCTTATAAAAATTGGGTCGGGAGAGTGATCGAATCTGAAGGTAAATACCAGGGGGAAATCAATTTTATATTTTGCGATGATGATTACCTCTACCAGATCAACCTGGAATACCTTTCTCATGATACCTATACCGATATTATCAGTTTTGATAATTCAATAGGGAATACCTTACACGGCGATATTTACATCAGTACCGAACGGGTGGCAGAAAATGCTTCCGAATTTGGGACGGAATTTGATGAAGAATTGAAACGTGTGATCATACACGGCGTTTTGCATTTTTGCGGTTATAAGGATAAAACTGAAAGGGAACAGGAAGAAATGCGACGCAAGGAAGAAGAAAAAATTGAATTGTTCCACGTGGAACAATAGATTAAAAATAAGATTTTATATGTTCGAAAAGGAGTATGATGTGATTGTTGTTGGAGCTGGTCATGCGGGTAGTGAAGCTGCCGCTGCGGCTGCTAATATGGGTAGTAAGACACTTCTTATTACCATGAATCTCCAAAACATTGCTCAAATGAGTTGTAATCCGGCTATGGGCGGGATCGCCAAAGGACAAATAGTTCGGGAGATCGACGCAATGGGCGGGTACAGCGGTATTGTAAGTGATACCAGTGCTATTCAATTCAAAATGCTCAATAAATCGAAAGGACCTGCAATGTGGAGTCCGAGGGTTCAAAGCGACCGTATGAGGTTTGCTGAAGACTGGAGAACTAAGTTGGAGCAAACTCCAAATCTTGATTTTTACCAGGAAATGGTAGCCGGGCTTATCATTAAAAATGATAGAGTAGTTGGGGTAAAAACTTCTCTTGGTCTCGAGGTAAAAGCAAAAACTGTAATCTGTACTAACGGAACCTTTTTGAATGGTTTGATCCATATCGGGGATAAACAATTTGGAGGAGGTAGGGCAGGAGAAAGAGCTGCTACTGGAATTACAGCCGATCTTATCGAAGCTGGTTTTGAAGCCGGAAGAATGAAAACCGGAACACCTCCTCGTGTTGATGGAAGATCCCTGGATTATTCCAAAATGGTGGAGCAACCTGGTGATGATATCCCGGGTAAATTTTCTTATTCAGATGAGACCAGGCCATTGACGAAACAGCGTTCCTGTTATATGACCTATACTTCGAACGAGGTGCACGAAATCCTTAAAGAGGGATTTGACAGGTCGCCTATGTTCAATGGTAGAATTAAAAGTATAGGACCGAGATATTGTCCTTCGATCGAGGATAAGATAAACAGGTTCGCCGATAAGGACAGGCATCAATTATTCGTTGAACCCGAAGGATGGAATACCGTGGAGGTTTATGTAAACGGATTTTCCACTTCGCTTCCCGAGGATGTTCAGTATAAGGCGTTGAAATCTGTAGCCGGGTTTGAGAACGTGAAATTCTTCCGCCCAGGTTACGCTATCGAATATGATTATTTTCCTCCAACACAATTAAAACATACGCTGGAAACTAAACTGGTTGAAGGTTTATATTTTGCCGGACAGATCAACGGAACCACCGGTTATGAAGAAGCAGCTTGCCAGGGAATGATGGCCGGAATCAATGCCGCTTTAAAGGTTCAGGAAACGGATGAATTTATCCTTAAACGCAACGAAGCTTATATAGGCGTTTTGATCGATGATCTCATTACAAAAGGAACCGAAGAGCCGTATAGAATGTTTACTTCAAGAGCTGAATATCGTACACTTCTTAGACAGGATAATGCCGATTTCAGGTTAACCGAAAAGTCATATAATCTTGGTTTGGCTTCGGAAGGTAGAATGCGAAAAATGGAAGAGAAAAAACATAAGTCTTTCAAATTCGTTGAATTTTTGAAGGACTTAAGTGTTGTTCCTGAGGAAGCAAATCCGGTGCTGGAAACCAAAAAATCCTCGCCCATGAAACAAAGCGACAAGGTTTTTAAAGTTTTCTCAAGACCTCAGATCACGATGGAAGATATCAAGAATTTTTCTGGTGTTCAGAATTTTATCGATGAGGAAGAACTGGATGAAGAGATGATCGAACAAACAGAAATCCAGGTTAAATATTCCGGTTATATAGAAAAGGAAAAGAACAACGCTGATAAGTTAAACCGACTCGAGGATATTCGAATTCCATCTAATTTTGATTATTCCAAGATCAAATCCATGTCTTACGAGGCTCGTGAAAAATTGAAAAAAGTTCAACCTGCAACCGTATCCCAGGCTTCGAGAATCAGCGGAGTGAGTCCGAACGATATTTCGGTTCTACTGGTATATATGGGTAGATAATTTAATGGTGTTCCACGTGGAACAAATCTTATTTTTGATTGAGAAAAGCACCCCAACAAGAAAGAACTAAAGCAACTTCCGGTATTAACCTGGTTTGTCAGGACCACCTGGTAAGTGGAAAGAAATTTACAATTTCAGAATATGAACCCGGGATCTTGAAAACAGAACCGGTTCCCGAAAATCTTTCTCATTATTATGAAAGTGATGAATATATTTCTCACAGCGATTCATCAAATAATATCCAGGATAAGATCTACCAGGTTGTTAAATCCTATATGCTCGATCAAAAAGCGAAATGGATTATAAAGGAAAAAGGTTCCGGAAGAATTTTAGATTTTGGAGCAGGGACTGGTGATTTTTTGAAAAAAATGAAATCGGTAGGCTGGGAAATAGAAGGAGTAGAACCTAGCTCAACAGCTAGAAATTTAGCCGATAAAAAAGAATTAAATCTAAAGAGTGATTTAGCTTCCATTTCGAAAACGAAATTTGATGTAATAAGCCTTTGGCATGTTTTGGAACATATTCCGGATTTTGAAAATCAAATAAAGAATTTTTCTGAACTCTTAGATGAAAATGGAATTCTTGTTATCGCTGTCCCAAATTATAATTCTCATGATTGTAATTACTACAAAGAATTCTGGGCAGCCTGGGATGTACCAAGACACCTTTGGCATTTTTCCAGGACAGGTCTGCAATCTAAACTTTCAGAACTTGGTTTTTCATTGCTAAAAGAACAGCCGCTTTTGTTTGATTCGTTCTACGTAAGTTTGCTTAGTGAAAAGCACAAAGCAGGAAAGGCAAATTATATGAATGCTTTATACCAGGGCTCAAAATCGAATACCAAAGCAAAAAGCTCGGGTGAGTATTCTTCAATCGCCTATTTCTTCCAAAAATCTACCAAAACCTCAATTTAAGGCCTTATAATGCGTTTTCAGCCTTAAAAGGTATGTGGCTGTGGGTTTTTTAAAGAAAATAGCATATAGCTCGTTTATTTAAGTTGTTTTAAATAGACGCCGCTTATTGTATTTATTTTTACGATAATTAAATATTATTAGGTTAGAATTATTTCTATTTCAGGCAAAAAATAGTTTTTTACATTTGCCACTCAAAACAAAAATTATGATAAAACGATTTATTGGAATAGCTGCGCTTGCGGTTGTGATGGTATCCTGTAATGAGCAAAAAACTGCTTATGTGGATACTACTAAGATTATTCAGGAGTATAAGGAAATGAAAGAGGTGGAGGCAGAGTTCACCACAAAATCAGATTCTGTTAGGCAGAGACTTGATGCCGTTGCCAGGGAATTCCAGCAGGAAGTTCAGCAATACCAGTCTCAAATGAATAGCATGTCTGAATCTGCTCGTCAGGAGAAAGAAGGAGAACTCATGCAAAAGCAACAAATGTTGCAGCAACAACAGCAAATGGTAAGCAACCAGTTAAGAGAAGAAAGTGCTGCCGTTATGGATTCTATGGTTACAAAAGTGAAGGATTTTGTAAAGGCCTACGGGGAAGAAAATAACTACACCTATATATTTGGTTCCAACGAAAGCGCGAATATCATGTACGCGAAAGAAGGTCTGGATATAACCGATGAGATCCTGAGCGAAATGAACGAGGAATACGGTGGAACTAAAACTGAGGTTTCAGAAGAAGCTGAGGAGACTGCTACAGAAGAATAAATATTTAATATTCCAGAAAAAAAAGCTTCAGGTCTCCCTGAAGCTTTTTTTATGTTTTTAGGTGATGCATTAGGTGAGTAGGTAAACTCCAAAAACACACACGATAAAATATCCTGTAAGAGTGAATGCACCGGCATAATCTTTTGCAACGCGCTGCCCGAAAAGGAGCATCAAAAGGCTTACACAGGCCAGGGCACATGCATATAGAGCATATATATTTTCTCCGTATGCCAGTATTCCAATAATCCCGGCAATGGCAAGTAGACCGGTAATGATCTCCAAAATCATAATAATAGCCACCATCAGCGGAACCATTCCGCCCATAAAGGTTTTTGAAAAATGCTCTTTAAGCCAGCTTATATTTCCGTTCCAATCTGAAGCTTTATCAATTCCAGATTGTAAAAACGTGATCAGGATAAATAACAGGATTAAAATTTCAGCTAGGTTCGTTAAAAGGTTTTGCATATTAGGCTGCTTTTTTATGTAAGAATCGGGTTAATTTGATAGAAAGATCGGTTAGAATGATTTTAGCATTTCCGTTTCTTTCTATATGATAAATAGCTGTTTCTATCGCCTTTGTGATTTCCATAATATTATTACCATGTACAAAAGGCGCAAAATTTTCCATTTTGAATTTTTCGGTCCTCGGCTCGAGGTAAACAAGGTCTTTTGCCTTGTAATTCATCATAAGTGATTGGCGGAAGAAATCAAGACAGTACAGCAAAAAGCTTTTCTGTGTCTCGCGATTCAAGGTAGCGATCTCTTCGCTCCAGGCTACCAGTTCGAGTACGGTAGATTTGTTCTTTTTAGCTTTAAAGGCACTTCTTACCCAGCTTATGAACCAGGCTTCGAACTGCTCATCGCCTGAATTTTTCTGAAGTAAATGTAAGGCCTTGGTATAATCTCCATTAGACCGGTGCGCTATTGTTTTAGCAGTGTTTTCGTCACAATTTTCTCGCTGAATAAGTGCCTGAGAAATATCGGCTTCTCCCAGAGGTGGAAAATGAAGTCTCTGGCATCTGGACCTAATGGTCTGTATGATCTGTTCTTCATCTTCAGCTATCAGAAGGAATACCGTTTTATTGGGCGGTTCCTCGATTAGCTTTAAAAGTTTATTGGCAGCCGAAGTATTCATCTTTTCAGCCATCCAGATGATCATTACTTTAAAACCACCTTCATAAGATTTCAGGGAAAGAGATTTTACGATATCATGTGCTTCGTGAACGCTGATATTACCCTGTTTTTTTTCAATTCCCAGGAACTGGTACCAGTCGTAAAGGCTACCATACGGATTCTCTTTAAGAAATGCTCTCCATTCCTCCAGGAAATGGGATGAAACCGGGTTTTTTTTGATCTTATCTGTAGTAGCTACCGGAAAGGCGAAATGCAGGTCTGGATGCCCCAAACTATTGAATTTCCTGTTGCAGGCGGGATTGTTTTGCTGGTCATTCTCACCTCCGGCATTGGAACAGATAATATACTGGGCATAAGCAATGGCCATAGGCAGTGCACCGCTACCCGGGCTTCCAGTAAAAAGCTGCGCATGCGGAATCCTTTTTCTGTCCGCGGTGGTCGTGAGATGATTTTTGATATGCGGAAGACCAATTACGTCATTAAAAAGCATAGGCAAATATAAAATTATATAGTCTTTATTATATTAGTAAAGATTTATATTTGTAAGAAAACATCCTATGAAAACAATAGACGACTACAATTTTAAGAATAAAAGAGCTTTAATAAGAGTTGATTTCAATGTTCCGTTAAACGAAGATCTTCAGGTTACAGATACTGAAAGAATCGAAGCTGCCAAACCTACTATTATTAAAATTCTTGAAGATGGAGGTAGTGTCGTTCTAATGTCGCATTTAGGAAGACCAAAAGGAAAAGAAAGCAAATATTCCCTTCAGCATATTGTTAAGAAACTTTCAGAGATCATAGGTGTAAAAGTTCAATTCGTGGAGGATTGTATTGGCCCGGAAGTAGAGGAAGCTGCCAATGAACTTAAACCAGGACACATCCTTCTGCTTGAAAATCTGCGTTTTTACGATGAGGAAACCGCTGGAGATGAAGAATTTGCAAAAAAGCTCTCGAAATTAGGGAATATCTACGTTAATGATGCCTTTGGTACTGCACACCGGGCACATGCTTCTACCACTGTGGTGGCCAAATTTTTTGAAGAAAAGTGTTTTGGTTACTTGATGACCAAAGAAATTGAAAGTCTTGACAAGGTTCTTCACAGCGAAGAAAAGCCAGTTACTGCCATTTTAGGCGGTGCCAAGGTTTCTTCCAAGATCACCGTGATAGAAAATATCCTCGATAAGATAGACCATTTGATCATTGGTGGAGGGATGACCTATACCTTTATCAAGGCCCAGGGAGGCCACATAGGAAACTCGCTGGTTGAGGACGACAAGCAAAAGCTGGCCCTTGAAATTCTTAAAAAGGCCAAGGAAAAAGGGGTGGAGGTTCACCTTCCGGTTGACTCGGTTATCGCTGATAGTTTTTCTGAACAGGCCAGTACTCAAACCGAAAGTGTAGATAATATCCCAGATGGATGGATGGGACTGGATATAGGTCCACAAACCGTTGAGAACTTCTCAAGGATCATCAAGGATTCGAAAATGATCTTATGGAATGGCCCTTTAGGGGTGTTCGAAATGGACACCTTTGCGAAGGGAACCATTGAAATAGGCAAGGCGATTGCCCAGGCTACCAAAAACGGATCTTTCTCACTTGTTGGAGGAGGTGACTCCGTGGCAGCTGTTAAAAAATTCGGTTTAAAAGAAAAAGTAAGTTACGTGTCAACCGGTGGAGGCGCTATGTTAGAGATGCTTGAAGGGAAATCCTTACCTGGTATTGAGGCAATTAACAATTAAAGAGGTACGAAATTTGATATTTAGACGTTCCGTATTGTAAATTGATTATATGCTGAAACGAAAATTTATAGTGATGTTGGCCCTGGCCGGCTTAACAACCGGTTATGCCCAGGAGAAGAAGAACAATGAAAGGATCGAAAAGGCCAACTTCAGGGTACAGATTTTTCAGAAAGGCGATAACACTGAAATAAAGCTTGCTGAACCCGACCCGGAATTCCGGGATAAATTACCAATTTCTGCCGCGATCAGGGACTCTTCCAAGGTAGCACTCGCAGATCTTCCAAAAGCTCAAACCATTGATTCCCTGTGGAAGCAGGAACTGCTAAATTCAGATCTTTTTGAAAGCATGCAGAAAAGCATCCTGGACCAGGATTATGAAGAGGTGGTCTATGATGACCTTCCAACCGATACCCTGAAAGCGCGCCTGGAAAAACTTAATGCCAGGACTCCTTTTAATATTGAGTACAATCCTATTTTGGAAAGTGTGATCAAATCCTATCTCAAGCGAAACAAGCAGGGAATGGAACGTTTGATGGCGCTTAGCAATTACTATTTCCCCATGTTCGAGCAGGAACTGGATAAATACGATATTCCTTTAGAGATCAAATATTTATCGATAGTTGAATCAGCACTTAATCCACGCGCAAAGTCAAGGGTTGGTGCAACTGGTTTATGGCAGTTCATGTTCACTACCGGGAAAATGCATGGCCTGGACGTGAGTTCTTATGTAGATGAGCGTATGGATCCTATACGGGCGACTACGGCTGCTGCCGAGTATCTGGCCAGTTTGTACAAGGTATTTGGTGACTGGGACCTGGTGCTGGCTTCCTATAACTCAGGTCCGGGGAATGTTTCTAAGGCGATCAGGAGAAGCGGTGGTTCTACCGATTACTGGCATCTAAGAAGATATCTTCCACGTGAAACAGCCGGATATGTACCTGCTTTTCTGGCAACCTTGTATCTATTTGAATATGCCGATGAGCATAAATTTCAGCCAAAGAATCCTGAAGTTGTCTATTTTGAGACCGATACCATCCAGGTGAAAAAGATGATCACTTTCGATCAGGTCTCACAGGTAACGGGAGTAGATACCGAAATGCTTCAGTTCCTGAACCCGAGCTATAAACTGAATATCATTCCCTTTGTGGATGATGAAAAATACACTCTAAGACTTCCAAAACCGGCCGTTGGTAAATTCGTGAGCAACGAGAATGCCATCTATGAATTCGCTACTACTCAAATGGAAGAGGAGAAAAAAGAACTTCCAAAGTATGTAGAGACTGAAGACCGCATTCGCTACAAGGTTAAAAATGGAGATTATTTAGGGAAAATTGCCGAAAGATACGGTGTAGGCGTCAGCAGTATTAGAAGGTGGAATAATATGCGAAGCAATACGATTAGAGTAGGCCAGTATCTTACCATTTACCCAAGAAAACCGGTAGATGTGGCTTCCACTACTTCTAATTCAGGATCTTCCAGTTCGTCGAACCCTAAGACCTATATCGTGCGTAAGGGAGACTCTCTTTGGAGTATTTCAAAGAAATTCCCTGGCGTTACGGTACAGAATTTGAGGGCATGGAATGATATGAACACCAATAGCCTAAAACCCGGCATGAAACTGAAGCTTTCCAAGGGCTAGGCTAAACTAAAACCAATATAATGAGACGAAGCTTATTCCTGCTTGCCAGTATTTTTTTTATCATTTCCTGTAAAGACACAAAAGAAAAGCCCAACAGCCGAATTCTTTCCGATTCCTCTGGAAATATCAATCAGTTAACCGTAGTGATTGAAAATAATTTATGGGAAGGAGAAGTAGGTGAAGCAATAAGGGATAATTTCGCGGCACCGGTGGATGGGCTGCCGCAGGATGAACCGCTTTTCAGCTTAAGCCAGATACCTCCGCAAACATTCAGCGGTTTTGTAAGGAATAGTAGAATCTTTTTAAAGATCGAAAATGGGAATCCTGGGATCGATATTATTTCTGACGAGTTTGCCCGGCCACAAAAAGGTGTCGTAATACAGGGGCAGAATTCTGAAGAGATCATAGAGGTGATCAATAAAGAGTCTGATTCGATCATCAAAATGCTTAAAAAGACCGAGTTGACCGAAAAACAGCGACGAATAAGGAAATCCCTTAAAACCGATGAGACGCTGGAAGAAAAATTCGGTATCAGCATGAAATTCCCTACCGCATATCGCTACGCCAAGGAAGATGATGATTTTGTATGGATCCGTAAGGAGATTCCAAAAGGGAATATGGAAATCCTGGTTTATGAAGTGCCTATCAGCAAACTGGAGAATGATTCCAGCGTGATCGCCAATATCACCAAAATGAGGGATTCCATAGGAGAAGCTCAAATTCCGGGACCTGTCGAAGGTTCTTATATGATCACAGAAAAAGCCTACGCGCCATACCTGTTTGAGACCGAGATCGACGGTAAATTCGCCTATGAGACCCGTGGTACCTGGGAGGTGAAGAACGCTTTTATGGCGGGACCGTTCATCAATTATGCTATTAAAGACGAGAAGAACGACCGTTTCATCATCCTGGAAGGATTTGTATTTTCACCATCACGAGGTAAACGGGATAATGTTTTTGAGCTCGATGCCATCTTGCAATCGGCGAAAGTGAAGTAATAAAAAAACCCAACTGAGAAGTTGGGTTTTTCTTTATATCTAAATCGGTCGATTCTTAATTTTCGCCCGAAACCTTGTTCTTATCATCAGATCCGGCTCCTTTATCGTCATCTTTAGAAGCGTCTTTGAATTCTTTAATTCCACTTCCCAGGCCTCTCATCAGTTCAGGAATCTTACGTCCACCAAAAAGCAACAATATCACCACTACGATTAATATGATTTGTGGTGCTCCTATAGCCAAAGGCAAAATAAATGCATTCATGTCTTTATATTTAGTTTTACAAACTTAACAAGAATTGAGCAATATAAACGTTAATAAGGCAAATAATTGCCTGCGTTTAAGGCCTTATCGAATTAGTATTCTGCTGATATCCTGCGGGAAATTATTTAAATTATCTTTGTAAATCTAATTATGGCTATGGATCAGGAAAAAAAATCCAAAAGGAAGTTCGCCAAAAAGCTGCTGCATAAATATCGAATGGTAATATTGAATGAAGACACCTTCGAGGAGCGTTTCTCATTCAGGTTAACCAGGTTAAATGTATTCGTAGCCGTTGGTCTTTCAGCAATTTTCCTTATCGTGGCAACAACTATTTTGATTGCATTTACGCCCCTGAGAGAATATATACCGGGTTATTCTTCGGCTGAATTAAAGGAAAGAACCGCAAACCTCGCCTATACTTCAGATTCTTTGCAGAACGTGCTCCGAAACAATGAACAATACCTATCTTCCATTAAAAGTGCTTTGATTGGTGAGTTCGACCTGGAGAGGCTGGATCGGGATTCGATCATGAACAGGCCAATTTCTGATGCCGAATATGAAGTTATAAGCCGTATTAAGGCCGATTCGATTTTAAGGGAAGAAGTGGCCCAGGAAGACAAGTATAATATACTTCCAACGGCTACAGATAATATTAATTTTTCACTTTTTGCACCGGTTAAAGGAACGATTTCTGAACCTTATAGTATCGAAGACCGGCATTATGCTGTGGATATCGTTACAGCCCGAAATGCCCCAGTTAAATCGGTAGCCGATGGAAGGGTGATCTTTGCAGAATGGACAGCCGAAACCGGGAATGTGATCATCATCGAACATAGTTATGGTTTGCTTTCAGCCTATAAGCATAATGCCTCGCTAACCAAATCCCAGGGAGATATGGTTAGGGCAGGAGAGGTGATCGCCACTGCCGGTTCTACCGGTGAACTAACAACAGGGCCGCATTTGCATTTTGAACTATGGAGCGATGGAAATCCCGTTAATCCATCAGAATATATCGATTTCAATTAATTTATGTCTATAAAGTCTTTCGCAGCCAAACTATTCGCTTCCTACATCAGGAATAAAATTGATAAATGGGCCTCAAATCCTGTTGAAACTCAAAAAAAAGTCTTCAGTGAACTTATAGAAAAGGCTAAGCATACCAATTTTGGAAAGGACCACGATTTTTCAGGGATCCGTTCTCACTCAGATTTTACAAAGCGAGTACCCATAAGGGATTACGAGGAACTAAAGCCCTATGTGGAAAAAATGCTGGCAGGCGAAACAAGTGTTCTATGGCCGGGTAAGCCTTTGTATTATGCGAAAACTTCGGGAACCACCAGTGGAGCAAAATATATTCCCTTAACAAAGGAATCCATGCCCACCCATATCAATGCCGCTCGTAACGCTATTCTTTGTTATATCAATGACACGGGGAAATCGGGGTTTGTAGATGGGAAAATGATCTTTCTGCAGGGAAGTCCTGAGCTGGATGAGAAGAATGGCGTAAAATTGGGCAGGTTATCAGGGATCGTGGCCCACTATGTACCTGGCTATCTCCAGAGAAACAGGATGCCTAGCTGGGAAACCAACTGTATCGAAGACTGGGAAACCAAGGTGGAGGCGATAGTAGATGAAACCCTGAAGGAAGACATGTCGGTTATTAGCGGGATCCCATCCTGGGTACAGATGTATTTTGAAAGGCTAATTGATAGAACCGGAAAAAAAGTAGGCGAGATCTTTCCAAATTTTAACCTGTTCATTTACGGAGGGGTTAATTACGAGCCTTACCGGGCTAAATTTGAAAGCCTGATAGGCCGAAAGGTTGACAGTATCGAGCTTTTCCCTGCTTCAGAAGGTTTTTTCGCTTTTCAGGACCGGCAAAATGAAAAAGGAATGTTGCTTCAGTTAGATTCCGGAATTTTCTACGAGTTCATCAAGGCCGATGAATTCTATGAGGAGTATCCTAAAAGATTATTGCTGGATGAAGTAGAACTGGGCGTGAATTATGTGATGATCGTATCTACCAATGCCGGCCTTTGGGCCTATAACGTGGGAGACACCATTCAGTTTACCGCACTTAAACCCTTCAGGGTGATCGTTTCCGGAAGGATCAAACACTTTATTTCGGCTTTTGGGGAGCATGTGATCGCCAAGGAAGTGG
Source organism: Christiangramia oceanisediminis (assembly GCF_022570735.2). GTDB lineage: Bacteria > Bacteroidota > Bacteroidia > Flavobacteriales > Flavobacteriaceae > Christiangramia > Christiangramia oceanisediminis. The sequence continues at coordinate 1,188,824 of NZ_JANCNS010000001.1, forward strand.
AAGAGGCCATGAAAGTAGCAGTTTCAAAAACCAATGCGGCCATTAGTGAATTCACGGTGGCACCACAGATAAATCCAGAAGGCGATCAACTGCCTTATCACGAATGGTTCGTCGAATTTGAGGAAGAACCCGAAGATTTGAATAAATTTGCAGAGATTATCGATAGATCGTTGCAGGATCAGAATTCCTATTACCTGGACCTCATCGACGGGCACATACTTCAAAGGCTGAAGATCACCAAAGTGCCGAGAAACGGATTTCAGGAATATATGAAGTCGATCGGGAAACTTGGCGGGCAGAATAAACTACCAAGACTTTCCAACGACCGCAAGATCGCCGATAAACTCTACGAGATTATTTAAAAAAATTATATGTCAATACTAAAATTACAGGGCAGAACAAGGGCGCAGGAAAGTTCGAGCGCTATTGAACGCATGTATATAACCATGAGACACCTTTTTAATCGCGGGTTTTATAAACCCATGGGTGTTTCAGGAGAAACATTAAGAGAATCGCTTTTAACCCTAAGGCCAGAGATCTACGGCTCCATCGCCGATGATAAGGCTGAACTGGAAGGATTGTTATACGTTATAGACAGGCTTCCCCGTGGGATCGAGGAATGCCGTTTCATCAATCTTACCAGTGATGAGGGTTACGGGAATTCTCATTTCAGACCGATAGTTCCTCCTAAAAGGAGGAGAAATTGCTATCGCATAGATGAGGAGCAGATGAATATAGAGATCACTCGAGGCAGATCTGAGATCTACGATATTCTAACCCACCTTACCTTTTTGTTCATCGAATCACACAAGATCATGAAAAGGGTGTTGATCGATGAAGAGGGTAGCGTAACCAGGGACTGGGAGAAACTGGAGTTCGCGGTAAACCAGGAAGAACTCAGCCAGACGCAACGAGAGGTAGCACTTACCCATACGGCAAGTATCCTGGGACGTACTTTTCACGAAATTAACCAGGTCTATTCTAAATTTTCAACACCAGATAATCCCGATCGATTCTTGAAAATGGTCTGGTCTTTAGGGAAAATGGCTATTAGGGAAGTGGTGAAGAACGAAAAGAGGATCATTACCTTTAGTCCTGTGCTTCGAGAAAGGCTTGGGCATCATATTCATGGAGAGATCTGGGCGAACGATATCAAGAAAAATCTTTTGGATAAAGATTTGATGAAGCGTCCGCTGCACGTTATCAGCGCGAATATGCACAGTGTAATGAACACCTTATTCGCTCCTTTCGCATTCAAAAATGAGCTAAAGAAGAAAACGCCGCTGGAGATCTATGAGCAATTAAGCGATACCGGGAACGGAGATCTGAGACAGAAAGTAATGAAGTCTGCCCTTGATAAAGGCATGGTCTTTCTTGAGGATAAAAGCGGGACGAATATCGATGTCCAGATAATTGATACGGCAAGTTTTGACAGCCATTTCTGCAAAAATGATCAGCCTGCCGAAGAAAAACCGGTGATCATAGTCATGGATTATGCCTTTGGTGAACAGGCCTATGAAACCATGGATGAGTTGTTGAAACCGCTGGTATTTGATGGAACTGAACATAAAATGAACGTAAAATCGATCTCGATCATGGGTAAGGCCGGAATCCTGGAAGGTGGAAAGGGCGATATCATGATCCCTGATGCACATTTGTTCGAAGGTACTGCAGATAATTATCCTTTTAGAAACCAGCTAAAAAAGGCCGATCTGGACAAGCAAGGGATCAAGGTAGTAGATGGGGCGATGATAACTGTACTGGGAACCTCGCTTCAGAATAAGGATATTTTAAAGTTCTTCCATGATTCCACCTGGAATGTTTGCGGGCTGGAGATGGAAGGAGCGCACTACCAGAAGGCCATTCAGGCGGCATCCAGGTTGCGTGGAAGTATCGATGAAGATGTAAAGGTGAGATATGCCTATTACGCATCAGATAATCCGTTGGAAACAGGGAGTACACTGGCATCTGGCGGTCTTGGAACCTCTGGTGTAAAACCCACCTACTTGATCACCGAAAAGATCCTGGAACAAATCTTAAATTCTTAAAAGCCAATCATGCAGGTAGAAGAAACACCCTTAAAAGACTGTTATCTTTTAAAACCTAAAATTTTCAGGGACGAAAGAGGAATTTTCCTCGAAACCTACCAGAGAAGACAACTGGCCGAAATTAGTGGGATCGATGCCGAATTCGTACAGGATAACCAGTCGGTTTCAAAATATGGAGTGGTTCGGGGCCTGCATTATCAAACCGGTGAATTTGCGCAAACCAAGATCGTAAGGGCTATTTACGGAAGGGTTCTGGACGTGGTCGTGGACCTAAGACCAGATTCTCCTACTTTTAAACAAACCTATTCGGTCATTCTGGACGATGAGAATCTGTACCAGTTGTATGTTCCAAAAGGCTTCGGACATGGTTTTTCCACGCTTTCTGAAAAATCGGTTTTTGCCTATAAATGTGATGATTATTATCGGCCGGGGTCTGAAGCCGGGATCATTTACAACGATCCGGAACTGGCCATAGACTGGCAGTTACCCGAAAATGATATCATTCTTTCTGAAAAGGACAGGAATTTGCCAACCCTTAAACAGGCTTTTGGATGAAAACGATCCTCGTAACAGGTGCTGGCGGGCAGCTGGGGCAGTGCTTCAGGAAACAGGCCCTGAAATTCCCCAATTTTAAATACATATTCTGCACTTCCAGGGAGCTGGATATAACTTCAAAAACCCAGTTGAGATCGGAGATTGATCGTTATTCACCCGATGTTGTCATCAATGCTGCTGCTTATACCAACGTAGAGCTGGCCGAAACAGAAAAGGAAAAAGCATTCCTGGTGAATGCAGATGCTTCCCGTAATCTGGCAGAGATCTGCAGTGAAAAAGCCATCGAATTATTTCATTTTTCTACCGATTATGTTTTTAACGGCAGGGCTTCAGAGCCATATTCTGAAGAGGATGAAATCGACCCTATAAATGTATATGGTGCTTCCAAGCTTGAAGGTGAAAGGATGATTGAAGAAAAGTTAGAAAAGCATTTCATTTTCAGAACTTCCTGGTTGTATTCTGAATTTGGCCATAATTTCTTCAAAACCATCCTGAAAAAAGCGGCGAAAAAAGCAGAATTGAACATTACCAGTTCTCAAACTGGTACGCCTACTAACGCCAATGACCTCGCAGAATTTGTTCTGAAGATCATCGAGTCTGGTTCTAAAGAATACGGAATTTATCACTTCAGCAACCTTGGGGAGGCTACCTGGTATGATTTTGCCAGGGAAATACTGGAATATGCTGGTAAGATCGATGAGGTCGTTTTAAACAAAACCGGCTTTTTTAAGACGAAAGCTGAAAGGCCTGAATACAGTGTGCTGTCTAAAGAAAAGGCCCTGAACACTTTCGGGTTTAACATTCCGCACTGGAAAGAGAGCCTTCATGGCCTTATTGATGAAAATTGATTAATTTTCAGCTGAATTCAAATCTTATGGCAAAACGAATATTGATTACCGGTGCGGCCGGGTTTTTAGGATCCCACCTTTGCGATCGATTCATCAGGGAAGGTTACCAGGTGATAGGAATGGATAACTTGATCACCGGCGATCTTAAGAATATCGAACATCTCATGAGCCATGAGAATTTTGAATTTCATCATCACGACGTGACCAAGTTTGTGCATGTAGCCGGTAAGCTGGATTATATCCTGCATTTCGCCTCCCCGGCAAGCCCCATCGATTATCTTAAGATTCCAATTCAAACCCTTAAAGTAGGCTCTGTGGGTACGCTTCACTGCCTTGGACTGGCAAAGGAAAAGAACGCCAGGATCCTCATCGCTTCAACTTCCGAAGTTTATGGTGATCCGCTGGTACATCCACAGAATGAAGAATATTATGGAAATGTGAATGCAATTGGGCCGCGCGGGGTTTATGACGAGGCCAAGCGATTCCAGGAATCGATCACCATGGCCTATCATCGTTTTCATGGACTGGAGACCCGTATCGTGAGGATTTTTAACACTTATGGGCCAAGAATGAGACTGAATGACGGGCGTGTAATTCCGGCTTTTATAGGCCAGGCCTTGCGTGGAGAGGACCTAACCGTATTTGGAGACGGGTCTCAAACCAGGTCTTTCTGTTATGTAGATGACCAGGTAGAAGGTATCTACAGGCTGTTGTTAAGTGACTATTCAGAACCTGTGAATATTGGAAATCCAGATGAGATCAGTATTCTTGATTTTGCCAAAGAGATCATTAAGCTTACCGGAACCAACCAGAAGATCGTTTTTAAGGAATTACCACAGGACGACCCGCTTCAGCGACAGCCCGATATAAGCCGTGCAAGGGAGATACTCGGCTGGGAACCCCAGGTGAGCAGGGAAGAAGGTATGAAGATCACTTATGAGTATTTTAAAAGTATGAGCGCTTCCGAACTTGAAAAAAGGGAGCACAAGGATTTCTCCAAACACATAAGGAGGTAAAAATGCAGGACTACGGACTCGTTTCGGTGGTCATGCCCGCCTATGATTCAGAAGCATTTATTTCTGAAGCGATCCAGTCTGTCATTTCTCAAACATATCCCAACTGGGAGCTCATCGTCGTGGATGACGGCTCTTCAGATGCTACTCCAAAGATCATTCAGGAATTCATAGCGGCCGATGATCGCATAAAACTGGTCAGGAACGATAGGAACCAGGGAACTCATATTGCCCGGAATAAGGCTATAGAAGCAGCAGGAGGCAATTTTATTGCTTTCCTGGATGCAGATGACCGGTGGAAGGCAGAAAAGCTTCAGAAACAGCTGGAATTGATGATCGAGAAAAACCTGGCGGCCTGTTTTTCGAGTTACGACCTTATCGATGAGATGGGAAACAGCTTAGGTAAAAAAGTCGAAGCTCTTGAAGAACTTTCCTATGAAAAACTTTTAAAAGCCAATTACGTGGGAAACCTAACCGGGATCTATAGCTTGGATAAACTGGGAAAGATCTACTGCCCGGATATCAAAAAAAGACAGGACTGGGCCCTTTGGCTTGAAGTGGTCAGGAAGTCGGGACCCATAGATGGAATTCAGGAATCGCTGGCGGTTTATCGAATCCGGAAAGGATCTATTTCTGGGAACAAACTGGAAATGCTGAAATATAATTTCCAGGTATATCAAAAAGTGCTGGGATACGGTTCATTCAAAAGCACCTGGAAAATGCTCATTTTCCTGAACGAGCAATTCTTTATCAAATCCAAACAGGTCAAACCTCTTCCACCAGGGAAGTGAACTGTTTAAGCTTTCCGCTAGGACTTCGTTTAAGGATTTGTAGCCTTTCAAAAGAGATAGTAAGGTTTTTTCCAACGTAGGTGCGAATCGCTGCAAGGATCTTCTCTTTTTGCTCTGGAGTAAATTCATATTCACTTACATAATCGATCTTAAAATGATCGAGCTTTGTTTGTATGATCACAAATTCCTTAATATTCCCGTTGTCCTCGATTATGGTCTTGGTAACGTAATAAAAAGTTAGGCCGGGTACCACCTTGCCATCGGTAAGCCTTGCGATATCATTGGTTCGGCCTACCAGTTTTTCAAGAATTGGTTTTTTTAGAGTGCTTTTTTCAGAAAGGGAACCAATATCCCCAATATCGTAACGAATCATGGGATGTGCCTTATTGTAAAGCGAGGTGATCACCACCCGACCTTCTTGGCCATAGGGCAGAATTTTGCCATTTTCGTCCAGGATCTCTACATAAAGATCTTCCGAATTTACGATCCATTGATGCTGCCGATCTTCAAATGCGATAAGGCCAACCTCGCTTGCACCATATTCGTTGATCACCGGAACACCCATGGCATTTTCGATAAGCATTTTGTCCTTTTCAAAAAGCCTTTCAGAGGTTACGATACAGATCTTTAAACTGGGGCAAAGCTCTTTTAGAACAAGGTTCCTAGCCTTCAGGAACCGGGCAAAAAGTACGATTGCGCTGGTATAACCGTTCAGGTATTCAAAATTTGACCTGGTGAAGCGCTTCAGAAATGCTTCCATCTTCTGCTCGCTGAGGTCGAAGATATTAAACCGCCGTCTAAGGCTTATCCGGTCTTTTAAACGCTCCTGTATATTTCCAAAGAAATCCAGTGGAATACCATAGAACCTGGCCTGTAGTGATTTGTTGAGGTCTATGCCATACCATTTGTAACGATCGTGGAAACCAGCCCAGCTAAGGGCATGAGCGAACCTGTTTTTGGCAAAAATGAACGGATGCCCGCTGCTTCCCGAAGTTTTACCCACGTAAGCTGTTTTGGAATTGTAAGTTTCACTCAGCCTGTCCCGAAGCGGATGCTGCAGATCAGATTTTTTCATGATGGGCACATGCTGCCAGTCGTCAAATCCATCCCAGTTGAAGAATTCTCGGTAGAATTCGTTGTGCTGAATATGATAATCAATGATCGCGTTCCTCCTTTTTCGCTGGTAACCGGCATAATCATCCTCGGGGATCGCCTGTATCTTTTCCAGCATCTTTTGCGCCCGCCTAATGGGAAATTTGTTGAGTTGAAGTGAAAGTTTGAACCAATCCAAAGGCAGAAGAGCTTTTTTAACGAAATTATTCGCGCTTCAATTTACAAACAATTATTTTTGAGGCAACATTTAAAAATTTGTCCGCATGAATATTCTAATCCTTGGTTCCGGTGGCCGTGAACATACTTTTGCATATAAGATCGCTGAAAGTTCGCTTTGCAATAACCTATATGTAGCTCCCGGGAATGCGGGCACTTCTGAAATCGGTGAAAACCTTAGCCTGAACCCTATTGATTTTCCGGCGGTTGGAAAGGCCGCTCTAGATAAGGAGATAGATATGGTCGTGGTGGGGCCTGAAGATCCTTTGGTCAAGGGCATCGTGGATTATTTTAAAAAGGACGAACGGCTAAGGGAAATTATGATCATTGGGCCGTCCAGCAGGGGAGCCTTGCTGGAAGGAAGCAAGGAAAGAGCCAAGGAATTCATGGCGATGTATGATATTCCAACCGCTGCTTATGAAAGTTTCAGTTTTGAAAGTCTTGGTGCCGGAAAGAAATTCCTGGAAAAACTCGATCCGCCTTATGTGCTTAAAGCAGACGGGCTGGCTGCCGGAAAAGGTGTATTGATCATAGACGATCTCGAAGAAGCTAAAAAAGAACTAGAGAACATGCTTTCCGGGAAATTTGGAGCGGCCAGTGAAAAGGTGGTGATCGAAGAATTCCTGGACGGGATCGAATTAAGCGTATTCGTTTTAACAGACGGTAAAAGTTATAAAATTCTGCCTACCGCCAAGGATTATAAGCGAATTGGTGAGGGAGATACAGGTTTGAATACCGGAGGAATGGGGGCTGTTTCGCCTGTTCCGTTCGCTGATGCCGAATTCATGACCAAAATAGAAGAGCGAATCGTAAAACCAACTGTTGAAGGCCTTCAGAAAGAAGAAATAGATTATAAAGGATTTATTTTCATAGGTCTTATCAAGGTAAATGAAGAGCCGTTCGTGATCGAATATAATGTGCGAATGGGAGACCCGGAGACCGAAGTTGTGCTTCCAAGGATCAAAACCGATCTGGTTAAACTGCTTGAAAATACGTGGAATTCCAGTCTGGATTCCATTGAGCTGGACATAGATGAGAGATCGGCCGCTACGGTAATGCTGGTTTCAGGAGGTTATCCGCAGTCTTATGAAAAAGGCAAGGAAATAACAGGTCTAAAACAAATTGAAGACTCCATCATTTTCCATGCGGGAACGAAGATGGAAGAAGGAAAGGTAGTGACCAGCGGGGGACGTGTGATCGCGATTACCTCTTTTGGAGAAGATTTCAATAAGGCACTAAAAAAATCTTACCAAAATGCAGATAGACTGCAGTTTGATAAGATGTATTTTAGAAAGGATATAGGTTTTGACCTATCCCAGGAATGAGTGTGAAGTAGATTCTCTGTTCTCTTCGTTGCGATCGTTGAATCCTTTTAACTGTTTCATCCAGTAGAAGAAGGCCAGGAATCCAACGATTACGAATATCCAGTTGAGGATGTTCGCCAGGAACCAGGAATCCAACTCAAGCTCTCTAAGAGCATCCAGAGGATAGAAAAGTATATTTTCAAAAAGATACTCTATTCCTTCAAAAAAATCTTTCATGGTGTCAACTTTGTATGAGATTACAAAAATATAAAAAACCTCAATGCTAACAAGCTTTTTTAGCAAATCCAAGCCCCTAAGCCTGGCCGTCATCATTCTGCTTATTTGCGTTTTTTATATAGGGGTTAGCTTTAGCTCCTGGGAAAACGGATTCGGGTGGGTCGAATTTCTGGAAAAAACCGGCGGATTACTGGTGCTGGTTTTGAGTCTGCTGGTACTAAATTTTATCGCTAAAAAGAATGAGCTTACTAAGCGGAGTGCCTATAAAAGCTTGCTTTTTGCCATTTTTGCGATCTCATTTCCAAAGCTGCTGCAAAACAGTCCTGTGATCATTGCCAACCTCTGTTTACTTTTTGCCTTCAGGCGTATCATAAGCCTGAGATCTTACAAGAGCGTTCAAAAGAAAATATTTGATGCCAGTTTTTGGGTCAGCATTGCCAGTTTGTATTATTTCTGGTCCAGCCTGTTCTTTATCCTGATCTTTTTCGCGATCTTAAATTTTGCATCCAGCTTTAAAAATTGGCTGATCCCGTTCGTGGCCATGTTAGCTGTTGGATCCTTGACTCTTTGCTTTCACCTGTTGGCTTATGACCAATGGTACCTTTTCCAGGACTGGTTCCAGCCGAGCGAATTCGATTTTTCGAAGTATGGTGAGGTTCCTATCCTGGTACCACTAAGCTTTTTACTGGGCCTCCTTATCTGGACCTTATTTCCATATTTTGTAGCCATTCAGAAGGCCAGTGTAACCCGACGGCCGGTATTGAGCGTGGTGCTTCTTTACTTGGCCCTGGCAATTGTTGTAGCTATCCTGGCACCGGAAAAGAACGGAAGTGAACTCATCTTCTTCTTTGTTCCGTTAAGCATCGTAGCTTCCAATTATTTTGAATCCAAAAAAGACCGGATATTCAAGGAAATTTTACTTCTGGCCATAATTCTGATGCCTTTCGTAGTGGTGCTGATCCTTTAAAGCCGATGTTTAGCCCTGCTTAGGCTGAAAACTCTTATTAAAATAATATCTTTGTAGTTGCCGGGAAAAATCGACTTTCGGTAGAAAAAATTCAATAAATAGTAAAGAAAATAAGCATGTTTTCAGATAAAGCCAATACCATCTTTAGAGAAGTAATCGAAAAATATCATGTAGAAGATAGGGTAGACCAGGAATTCATTAATCCTTACGATCCAGAAAAAAATCTTCTGGAACACCTGCTATATCGCAAATGCTGGATAGATACGGTTCAGTGGCATTATGAAGACATCATCAGGGACCAGAATATCGATCCCGAAGCCGCTTTAAAACTGAAAAGACAGATCGATGCCTCTAACCAGGACCGTACCGATACGGTGGAATATATAGACAGTTATTTCCTCGAAAAATATAAGGATGTGAAGCCTAAGGAAGATGCGACCATCAATTCCGAAAGTCCAGCCTGGGCGATAGATCGTCTTTCAATCCTTGCTCTTAAGATCTACCATATGAATGAAGAGGCGAACAGGGAAGATGCCTCGCAGGAACACAAGATGAAATGTAAGACAAAACTCGACGTACTTCTGGAGCAGCGTGTAGACCTTTCCACGGCTATCAATCAGCTATTGGAGGATATTTCGAATGGGGATAAATATATGAAGGTTTATAAGCAAATGAAGATGTATAACGACGACGAGCTAAACCCTGTTCTAAGAGGGAATAAATAAAGCTTTATGGAGGAAGCGGGCAATCCTTCTCATAACGAAAACGGGAAACATATCCTGGTGATCAGGCTTTCTGCGCTTGGCGATGTGGCCATGGTGGTTCCAGTTCTAAGCGTCCTGGTCTATACCTATCCGCAGTTGCAGATCACGGTTTTAACCCGTAGTTTTTTCCGTCCGCTATTCAGTCATTTACCCAATGTGAGCATTTATGAGGCCGATGTAGATGGCATTCACAGCGGGGTGCTTGGCCTTGGGACCCTGGCCAGGGATCTTCGTGATGAAGGTATAGACGTGGTGGCCGATCTGCATGATGTACTGCGCAGCAATGTGCTCAAATCCATTTTCTATTTCTACGGAATTCCATTCTACCAGATCGACAAGGGCAGGGCCGAAAAGAAAGCGCTTACCAGGGAGAACAATAAGATCTTTAAACCACTGAAATCAACCCATGAGCGCTATGCCGATGTCTTCGGGAAATTAGGTTATCCCCTGGATCTTTCGAAGTACACTCCGCCAATCAAGCGTAAATTGATTCCCAGGATCGAAGAATTGGTTGGCAGGGATCGCAAAAAATGGATCGGGATCGCTCCGTTCGCCCAGCACGAATCCAAATTTTACCCTACAGACCTTATGGAAGAGGTTATTCGGTATTTTTCTGAAAATGGAAAGACCAGGATCATCTTCTTTGGGGGAGGCGAGGAAGAACGTGAAAAACTGGAGGCCTGGGAAGAGCGTTTTCCGAATACGGTAAGTATAGTCGGGAAATTGAGATTCGCCGAAGAGCTTAGCCTTATTTCCAATTTAGACCTGATGTTGTCTATGGACAGCGGGAATGCGCACATGGCTGCGATCTACGGAATCCCGGTGGTAAGCATCTGGGGAGTAACGCATCCTTTCTTAGGGTTCAAGGCATTTAATCAGCCTTTAGAGAACTGTATTTTGCCCGATCTGGATAAATATCCAAAAATTCCAACCTCGGTATATGGGAATAAGGTTCCCGAGGGATATGAAGACGTCATGCGTAGCATTCCCCCGGAAACGGTTATCAAAAAGATCGAAGAGATCTTGTGGTAAATTGTTTACAGATCGTCAAAATCTACCTTCAGGGTAGGAGTGGTTGGATGTGCCTGGCAGGTTAGAATAAAGCCTTCTTCGATCTCTTCATCGGTTAAGATCTGGTTTTTGCTCATTTCGGCTTTTCCTTCCGTAATTCTTGCCATACAGCTACTGCAAATTCCACCCTGGCAGGAATAGGGTACATCAATATCATTTTCCAGTGCAACGTCCAGAACAACCTCCTTGCGATCCATTGAGAACGTATGCTCCTCATCGTCCACCATAACCGTAACGGCGGTTTGCCCATCGGTATCTCCCTGGATTTCTTTTTCTTCAGCTGTATTGGTGAAAAGCTCAAAAAGGATCTGGTCATCCTTAATTCCGTTGTTTTTTAAGACTTCGGTCACCTGTTTGATCATAGCTTCCGGACCACAGAGATAGAATTTGTCGAATGGATGATCCTTGAACTTGTTTTTCAGAACATAGTTAACCGTACTGGTCTCTATCCTTCCAAAATGTGAATTCTCTTCCCTGGTTCTGCTGTAAACGAATTCAATGAACAAACGGTGAGGAAATTCGGCCTGTAACTTCAGCAGTTCCTTGAAGAAAATAGTGTCGTCTATGGATTTATTTCCGTAGGTGAGCACGAATTTGCTGTGAGGCTCGTCCCTTAGAACGGTCTTGATGATAGAAAGAATGGGTGTGATCCCGCTACCAGCAGCAAAAGCCGCGTAATTTCCTATTTTTTCACCGGGTTCCAGTATAAATTTCCCTTCAGGTGGATGAACTTCCAGGATGTCACCTGCCTGTAATTTATTATTGGCGATCACAGAGAAACGTCCGCCTTCAACTTCTTTAACTGTTACCTTGAACTCATCAGATTTTGGCGCCGAACAAAGCGAATAGGCCCTCCTAAACTCCTGGCCATCAGCTTCAAATTTGACGGTGATGTATTGTCCTGCTGAAAAGTTGAAAGTATCTTTTAGATTCTCAGGTATTTCAAAAGATATACTTACCGCCTGCGATGTTTCGCGAATTATTTCCTTTATTTTTAGCGGATAAAACTTGCTCATTATTTATTATTTGTGCGCAAAAATACAAAGTATGGGCTTTTTTAAGTTGTTTGTAACAATATTTTAAATTTCTATACCTATAGGCAAATCCTTTGATATGTTCAAGAAATTTATCTGGCTGGAATGGAAATCCTTCTTTCGATCGGCAAGTTTAGGAAAGAGTCTGGGCTTAAAGATTTTGATGGCTTTTCTGGCTTTATATTTTTCCGGGATGTTCCTTTTCTTCGGAATTTTCCTGTTCCCCATTATCAAAAAAATATATCCTGAAGGTGATCCCCTGCTTATCGTGAATAGGTTTGCTCTTATTTACCTTACCCTCGAGCTCATCTTTAGGTTCATGCTTCAAACATTACCGGTTCTTGATATTAAGCCATTAATGGTACAGCCAATCAGGAAGAAGAAAGTGGTGAATTTCGTGCTCATCAAATCGCTTTTTTCCTATTATAATGTCCTGCCGCTTCTATTGCTGGTTCCCTTCGGAATCTACTGTATAGTAAAGGAATCCTATCCGGTAGGGAACATCCTTGGCTGGATGCTGGGAATGTATGCGCTCATTCTTTGCGTAAATTATTTGAATTTCATCATAAAAAAACGCTTTACCGAAAACCTGAAAGCGCTTATTCCTGTTGTAATTATTGGGATCGCATTGGGTCTTCTCGATTACCTTAAGATCTTTTCGGTAAGCATTTACTTCGGAAAATCACTGAATATCCTGTATGAAAATCCTGTTCTGGCTATTGTTCCGGTTGCGTTATTGATTGGTCTTTATTTCTGGAATCAAATAAATCTGAAAGGTAAATTCTACCTGGATGCTCATTTAAAAGGAAAAAAACAATCGGTAGATACCAAAGAATTCGGATGGACCCGAAGATTCGGAAGTATTGCGCCGTTTCTTCAGCAGGATCTAAAATTGATCTGGAGAAATAAAAGACCGAAAACAACTATTTACCTTTCGTTCCTGTTCTTGTTGTATGGTCTTATTTTTTATCCGAATGATGCTTACCAGGATATGCCGGCATTTTTTGTATTCGTAGGCATCTTTATAACCGGGATCTTCATGATCAACTTCGGGCAGTTCGTTCCTTCCTGGGACGCTTCTTATTACCCAATGATCATGGCCCAGAACATTCCGCTCAGGCAATACCTGGCTTCAAAAATGGGACTGATTACTTTCAGTATCGTAGTGCTGGCGATACTTTCGACGCCTTATGTTTATTTTGGCTGGAACATCTTACTGCTGAATATCGCCTGCGCCCTTTACAATATGGGTGTAAATGTGCCAATTTTATTATATGCCGGCTCTTTCAATAAAAAAAGGATCGATCTGGATAAGAGTCCGTTCATGAATTACCAGGGCACGGGCGCTTCCCAGTGGCTGGTAGGTATTCCGTTGCTACTCATCCCGATATTCTTTTTCTGGCTTTTCAATAAATTCATCAGTTACGAAATAGCCGTTGCATTCCTGGCGGTGCTTGGTATTACGGGATTGATCTTAAGACCCGCACTGCTAAGGTTTTTAGAACAACGCTACCGGAAAAGGAAATATGTGATGATTCAGGGATTTAAACAAAAAGGTGACTAAAAATTCAAAAAATGATAACTGCAACCAATCTTTCTAAAACATATAACGGGACCAGGGTCCTGAATATCGAACATCTTGATATTCCTTCGGGTCAGAATTTTGGCCTGGTAGGAAACAACGGTGCAGGAAAAACAACCTTTTTCAGTTTATTGCTGGACCTTATCGAGCCGTCTACCGGAAGTATTTTCAACAACGACATCACTGTAAATCAGAGCGAGGAGTGGAAAACCTTTACTTCGTCTTTCATCGATGAAAGCTTTTTGATTGGCTACCTCACTCCTGAAGAATATTTCTATTTCGTGGGAGAATTACGCAACCGTAATAAGGCTGATATTGACTCATTTCTTTTGAGATTTGAGGATTTCTTTAACGGCGAGATCCTTTGCAGGAAGAAATACCTTCGAGACCTTTCTAAAGGAAACCAGAAAAAAGTTGGGATAGTTTCGGCACTTATCGGAGACCCTGAGGTAGTGATCCTGGATGAGCCCTTCGCCAACCTGGACCCAACCACACAGATAAGACTTAAAAAATTGCTGAAGGAGATCTCTGGAACGTCCGGTACAACATTTCTTATATCCAGTCATGACCTTATTCATGTAACCGAAGTATGCGAACGCATCGTGGTGCTGGATAAAGGTGAGATCGTGAAGGATATTGAAACTTCTGAGGCTACCCTGGCCGAACTGGAAGCTTATTTCTCCAGGGAGATCATGGAAGGCTAGGCTGCCTGCTTGGACTTTAGAAAAAGAAGCTTACTTTTACATACTAAATCATAGTATCAAAAGTTATTCATGATACCCACTAAAGGTTCATTTTGAATAGGTTCACACGCTTCGCTTTATTCCTCATACTTTCTGTAAGCATTTTTAGTTGTTCCAGGAAGAAGAATTCCTTTGTAAACAGGAATTATCATGCTGTTACGGCGGAATATAATACCCTTTATAATGGGAATTTAGCGCTAAGGCAGGGACGGGAAGAGATCAACCAGAACTACGCCGATAATTACTGGGATATCCTACCAATAGAACGGCTGGATGTGGATGAAAAGATCCTCCTGCCAGATTCGGTTCGAAATCAGAATTTTGGAAGGGCTGAAGAGAAGGCTGTAAAAGCTATTCAGAAACATTCCATGCAGATAGGAGGGAAGGAGCGAAATCCGCAGATGGATGAAGCCTATATTCTTTTGGGAAAGGCCCGGTACTACGATCAGCGGTTTATTCCAGCCCTGGATGCTTTCAATTATATACTCTACAGGTATCCTGCCAGCGACAATATTAACCATGCCCGGGTTTGGCGCGAGAAGGCCAACATAAGGTTAGGAAATGAAAAACTGGCGATCAAAAATTTAAAAGATATCCTTGAGTCAGATCGTTTGAACGATCAGGATATTGCCGATGCCAGCTCCAGTCTTGCCCAGGCTTATATCAACCTGAATTACCTGGACAGTGCCGTGGTACCGCTTCAGAACGCCGCCAGATTTACCGATGTGAATGCCGAAAAAGGCCGTTATTATTATATTCTTGGCCAGTTACACAATCGTTTAGGCGAAACAGCTTCAGCCAACGCGGCTTTTGACAGGGTGATCGATCTACACCGAAAATCGCCACGCATTTATTATGTGAACGCCTATGTTCAGAAGGCCAGGAATTACGGGCAGAATGGAATGGATGAAGCTTCCCTGCTTCTTCTGTTACAGGAACTGGAGGAAGATCGCGAAAACAGGCCGTACCTGGATAAGATCTATTTTCAGTTGGCCGAATATTATAAGAACCGTGATTCTATCGAGCTTGCAGTAGAATATTATAATAAATCATTACGATCACCCTCAAGCGATATTTATCTTAAATCCATCAATTATGAGCTCCTTGCAGAGATCAATTTTGATGAGGCCGAATATCAGCAGGCTGGAAAATACTATGACAGTACCTTAACTTTTATGTCTCCAGATCTGCTCGAATTCCGTGCGATCAAGAAAAAAAGAGAAAATCTTGCCGATGTGATCAAATATGAGAATCTCGCAGAGGAGACCGATAGTATTCTATTCCTGGCCGGCCTTTCTGAAGCCGACCAGATAGCCTATTTCACGGAATATACCAATGAGCTACGAGCCAAAGCGGTAACCGAAATGGAGGCTGGAGAACTGCCAGTTTACACGGCAAATATAGGACCTGGGGGAAACTTTCCATCTGCTAATGCCTTACCACCAGCAGACGGATCAGGATCGGCCAACGCATTTTATTTCTATAATCCGCTCAGGATCTCCAGGGGGGCACAGGAATTCCTTCGAGTCTGGGGGAGCCGTGAACTTAGTGATAACTGGAGGTGGGCTTCCCGTGCGGTGAATCAAAGCTCACTAAATGCACAGGAACGAATTATGGAGATCAACCTCGATAACGATCCTTTATATGATCCCATGTCTTACGTAAGCAAAATTCCGGGAGAAGGCTCGATCCTGGATAGCCTTTCCAGCCAGCGAAATCTGGCTTACTACCAGCTTGGAGTGATATATAATGAAAAATATGGTGAATTTGACCTGGCTGCCGAACGACTGGAGATACTGCTAAGGAATGACCCGGATGAAAGGCTGGTCCTGCCTGCAAAATATAATTTGTATAAGATCTATGGCGCGCAGGGTAGATTACAGGATCAGGAACGAATCAAGGCAGATATACTTCAGAATTATCCCGATTCAAGATATGCCGCCTTTATAACCAATCCGGAGACCGTTGGCCGGGATACCGAAAGCCCTGATTTTCTTTACAGGTCACTTTTTGAAGCCTATGAAAACCAGCAGTATGAAGAGGTCATAGAAAAGTCGAATGTTTATATTTCACGTTTTGTTGGAGATCCAATCGTTCCAAAACTGGAACTTTTAAAGGCCCAGGCTAACGCGAGGTTACTGGGGCTGGACGCCTACGAAAAGGCTCTGAATTATGTCGCGGTTACCTATCCTCAAACCGAGGAGGGAAGAAAAGCTCAGCAAATCCTGAATACCTCCCTACCCGAATTAAAGAACCTGGAATTTAACAGAGACAGCCTGCAAACGGATTATAAACTGGTCTATCCTTTTGAAGTTGAGAAAAAAGAACAGGCCAGGGCTTTACAGGTTAAGCTCGAAAAGGCAATTTCAGATCTTGGTTATGATAGGCTTTCGGTTTCGGTAGATGTATATAACCCTGACCAATTATTCGTAGTGGTGCACGGCCTAGAGAACGAATCTAAGTCGCTGGGATTCCAGGAATTACTTCAGAAAAATAAAAATTATAAAATAGCTAGGGAAGCCTTTGTTTTGTCCACAGAAAATTATAGAATTGTGCAGATTAAGAAAAATTTAAGAACTTACATCGATAACAATTAAACCCTACCTACTTATGTTTTCTGAACCCAAAAAGACCAAACCTACATCAGACCAGAACCAACAAAACCGAATTGCGGCCGGAACCCTTATCACCGGGGACATCCAGGGAAAAGGCTGTTTCAGGGTCGAAGGAACCCTTGAGGGAACCCTTAAAACTCCAGGAAAAGTTGTGATTAGCGAAGGCGGACTTATCAACGGAACGCTTGAGTGCGAAAATGCAGATATTGAAGGGAAATTCCAGGGAAAATTATTGATCAAGGGAATACTTACACTTCGCAATACTGCAAATATTGAAGGTGAAGTCGTTACAGGAAAACTGGCCGTTGAACCGGGAGCGGTTTTCAATGCTACCTGTGAGATGAACGGAGGTGTAAAACCTCTTAAAAATGACAATGAAAAACGATCAGCGTAACAAATATCTCCAGTTCGTAAATATTGCTTTCCAAATGGGAATCATTATTGCGGCTGGAGTTTTTTCTGGTATATGGCTGGACGAAAAGTATCCGAATAAATATTCGGCCTACACCATAGGCCTTTCATTGCTGGGGGTTTTTATCGCCCTTTACCAGGTGTATAGAAGTGTGAAATCTATGGATGAAAACGATTCATGAAAGAGAATTTATCTGGTTTTTTAAAAGTATTCCTGCCTTTTAGTTTATTAACTTTTGGTATTCAGTTCATCCTGGTTGATTATATATACCAGGCTGAAACTTACTATTCTACCCTGGCCGTTTATGCCTTTCATATACTGGCCACTTTTCTTATCTATTATTTTTTGCTGTTCGTTCATTCGAATTTTGAAGAAAAAACAGGATTTGCCTTTATGGCCTGCAGTTTGCTTAAGATGCTGGCAGCTGTTCTTTTCCTTTTACCGCTCATGTTAAGCGATACCGAAGCAATGTTACCAGATATTGCTGCCTTTTTTATCCCTTATTTTTTATTTCTTTTCTTCGAAACTTATTACGCTGTTAGACTCATCAATACAAAATAACTACCTGTAATTCAGTAAAATCGTTAAAATCCCAGAAACCTCTAAAAAATTAGAGTTGGTGCTTTCAGATAAAAATTAAAAGTATACCTTTGCACGGAAATTTAGAGCCCACAACTTTTAAGTAGAACAGGTACTATGACAGCACATAAATCTTTGGTGATTAGGGTGTACTTTACATTGGCTTTGGCCGTTTTTCCGTTACTTACTTTCGCACAGGAGCATTCAGAGGCTGAAAATGCTGAAGAAGAATTCAACGCAACCGACATGATCATGCACCATATTGGTGATTCTCATGGCTGGCATTTCTTTGGAGAAGGAGACAACTCCTTTACCCTTCCTTTGCCAGTGATTCTTTATACCGATAACGGACTGGTAACCTTTATGTCCAGCGAGTTTCACCATGATACCGAAGGACATCATGTGGTTGAAAAGGATGGAATGCGATTTGTGAATCTTCACGAAGATATTTACAGGTTGGATGCCGGTGCAGAGAGCGTGGAGTTCGATGCAGAACATCATCCGGTAAACGCCAGCAAACCCTGGGACCTTTCTATTACCAAGAACGTGGCTGCCATGTTCCTTACGGTTATTTTGATGGTGCTGTTCTTTGTGATCGGGCTTGCAAGACATCACAAAAAGAGTGAGAAGGCTCCAAAAGGCTTCAATAATGTTCTTGAAACCCTTGTTCTTTTTGTAAGAGACGAGATCGCTATCCCACAGATCGGGGAGAAAAAATACATGAAGTTTATGCCATTTCTTTTAACGGTATTCTTCTTCATCTGGATCACGAACCTAATGGGTCTGCTTCCTGGAGCTGCCAACGTTACCGGTAATATCGCGGTAACCGTATCTCTTGGATTATTTACCCTGGCTTTGATCCTTATCAACGGAAATAAAGATTACTGGAAACACACCCTTTGGATGCCGGGCATCCCTACATGGGTTAAGCCTATCCTTGCTATCGTGGAAGGTGCAGGTGTGTTCATTAAGCCAATCGCACTGATGATTCGTTTGTTCGCGAACATCACCGCGGGGCATATTATCATCCTTAGTTTGATAGGATTGATATTTATTTTAGAAAGTGCAGGCGTTGCCGGAATTTCGGTTCCTTTCGCCTTATTCATAACAGTACTGGAATTGCTTGTAGCATTCCTTCAGGCGTTTATTTTTACGATTCTGTCGGCCCTGTTTATCGGGATGGCAGTTGAGGAACATGAACATCATTAATTTTAATCTTTAATTTATTCTATTATGGAATTATTGTATGTAGGTCTTGCAGCTTTAGGAGCTGGACTAGCGGTTCTAGGAGCCGGAGTAGGTGTTGGTAAAATCGGTGGTTCTGCCATGGATGCTATCGCACGTCAGCCAGAAGCTTCTGGAAAAATCCAGACAGCTATGATTATTGCTGCTGCACTTGTAGAAGGTGTTGCTCTATTTGGAGTAGTTGCCTCTTTACTAGGTGTACTAAGATAATTAATGCAAAGAGTCCCTTTCGCAACGGTTGGTTGCGAAAGGACTTCTTTAAATGATGTTTTTAACTATTATTATTTAATACTATGGATTTAATAACTCCCGAATTTGGCTTGTTTTTCTGGCAAACCATCGTGTTTTTGGTACTGCTTTTCCTTATGGCAAAATTTGCCTGGAAACCTATTCTTAATTCAGTAAGAAATAGAGAGCAATCCATTAATGACGCGTTGGCTTCAGCTGAAAAGGCACGTAAGGAAATGCAGAATCTTAAATCGGATAACGAGCAATTGATGAAAGAAGCCCGTGCCGAAAGAGACGCGATCCTTAAGGAGGCCCGTGAGTTAAAAGAAAAGACCATTGCAGATGCTTCAGAAGAAGCTAAAGCAAAAGCAGAAAAGATCGTAGCCGATGCCAAAAGAAGCATCGAGCTGGAGAAACAATCAGCAATGGCAGAATTAAAGAACCATGTTGCCGAACTTTCAGTAGAGATCGCTGAAAAAGTGGTACGCAAGGAACTTTCAAGTAAAAAAGAACAGCACCAGATGATCGAAAAGATGATCGGTGAAGCTAAGCTTAACTAAACTATGAGAGGAACCAGAGCTGCACAACGATATGCAAAGGCGATCCTTTCATTAGCAAAGGATAAAAAAGTTACAGATGCTGTTGAAAAGGATATGCAAACTATCCTTCAAACTGTGGAGAACAGCCGGGATCTGGAGAATATGCTTACAAGTCCTGTTGTTAGGAATAATATTAAAAAGAGTGCCCTTCTTGAAATCTTCAAGAACCTGGATGTGGTTACAAAGGGAGCGATAGATATATTGATCGAAAACGGAAGGATTAACATTCTTCACATCGTTGCAAGACAGTATATCATTCAGTATAACGAAATGAACAATGTACGGCAGGCTGTTGTTACTACTGCGGTACCTCTTGATGGTGAACTGGAAGCACAGGTTCTTGCAAAAGTGAAAGAACTTACCGGTTCTAAGGCTACTCTTAAGAATATCGTTGATGAGGATATCATTGGCGGTTTTATTCTAAGGGTTGGTGACCTGCAATATGATGCCAGTGTAGCCAGGAACCTTAGCAGGCTAAAAAGAGAATTAAAAGACAACACATACGTTTCAAAATTTTAATTAAAACCGGTGCGTCCCAGACGCGCTATTTTATCTTAAATAATTATGGCAGAAGTAAATCCTGCTGAAGTATCAGCAATATTAAAACAACAATTATCGGGTTTTGAATCCAAGGCCTCTTTAGATGAAGTAGGTACCGTGCTAAATGTTGGTGACGGTATTGCTAACATTTACGGACTGGCTAACGCTCAATACGGGGAATTGGTACAATTTGAAAGCGGTCTTGAAGGGATCGTTCTTAACCTTGAAGAAGATAACATCGGGGTAGTACTTTTAGGTCCTGCTAAAGAGATCAAAGAAGGTTCAACCGTAAAAAGAACTCAGCGTATTGCTTCTATCAACGTAGGTGAAGGTATTGTTGGGCGTGTGGTTGACACTCTTGGTGCTCCAATCGATGGTAAAGGTCCTATTGAAGGAGAAACTTTCGAGATGCCGCTTGAGCGTAAGGCTCCTGGGGTAATCTTCCGTCAGCCGGTAACCGAACCGCTTCAAACAGGTATCAAATCTATCGATGCGATGGTACCGGTAGGAAGAGGTCAGCGTGAGCTGGTGATTGGTGACCGTCAAACTGGTAAGACTACCGTTTGTATCGATACCATCCTTAACCAGAAAGAATTTTACGATGCCGGTGAGCCGGTATACTGTATATATGTTGCTGTTGGCCAAAAGGCTTCTACAGTAGCAGCAATTGCCAAGACTCTTGAAGATAAGGGAGCTTTGGCTTATACTACTATCGTTGCGGCAAACGCATCAGATCCTGCTCCAATGCAGGTTTATGCTCCGTTTGCAGGTGCTGCGATTGGTGAGTACTTCAGGGATACAGGTCGTCCTGCATTGATCGTTTATGATGATCTTTCCAAACAGGCGGTCGCTTACCGTGAGGTTTCTCTTCTACTTCGTCGTCCACCAGGACGTGAGGCATATCCAGGGGATGTTTTCTTCCTTCACTCAAGACTTCTGGAGCGTGCTGCGAAGGTGATCAACGATGATGATATTGCAAAGCAAATGAACGATCTTCCAGACAGTCTTCAAGGTAAGGTAAAAGGTGGCGGATCATTGACCGCTCTTCCGCTTATCGAGACTCAGGCTGGTGACGTTTCAGCATATATTCCAACGAACGTAATTTCGATTACCGATGGTCAGATATTCTTAACATCAGACTTATTTAACTCCGGTGTTCGTCCGGCGATCGACGTGGGTATCTCTGTATCTCGTGTAGGAGGTTCGGCTCAGATCAAGTCGATGAAGAAAGTTGCTGGTACACTTAAGCTAGACCAGGCCCAGTATCGTGAACTGGAGGCTTTTGCTAAGTTTGGGTCGGACCTTGATGCGGCTACCATGAACGTGATCGAAAAAGGTAAGCGTAACGTGGAGATCCTTAAGCAGGGACAAAACGATCCTTATCCGGTAGAAAACCAGATCGCGATCATCTATGCAGGATCCAAGAACCTTTTGAGAGATGTGCCGGTTGACAAGATCAAGGAATTCGAAATGGAATACCTGGACTATCTGAATGCGAAGCATAGAGATACGCTTGATACCCTGAAAGCTGGTAAGCTTACCGATGAAGTGATTGATACGCTTACTTCGGTTGCTAAAGATCTTTCATCTAAGTACAAGAAGTAGTATTGAGTACGGGATTTTGAGATCCTAGATCTTGAATACTGTATTTAAAATTGAAATTATAAAAGTATTGGGTAGTTACTAAACACTAACTACCCGATACTCAATACTAAATAAAATGGCAAACTTAAAAGAATTACGTAGCAGGATCACTTCGGTTTCATCAACCATGCAGATCACCAGCGCCATGAAAATGGTATCGGCTGCAAAGTTGAGCAAGGCCCAGGATGCGATCACCTCTATGAGACCGTATGCTGAAAAGCTTACCCAGTTGCTACAGGATTTAAGTGCTACTCTGGATGATGACTCCGGAAGCAAATTTGCTGAAGAGAGAGAGGTGAAAAAGGTTCTTATTGTGGCAATTTCCTCTAATAAAGGACTTGCCGGTGCTTTTAACACCAACATCATCAAGAAAGTTAAAAGTAAGATCCAGGACCAATATCAGGGTAAGGAAGTTAAGGTTTACAGTCTTGGTAAAAAAGCCAATGATATTCTTAAAAAGACCTATCCTATTCATACGAATAACAACGGGATCTTTGATGAACTTACTTTTGAGAACGTTTCTGAAATCGCTGAAGAGCTTATGCAATTGTTTCTTGACGAGAAATTCGATAGGATTGATATCGTTTACAACCAGTTCAAGAATGCCGCTACCCAGATCGTAATGGACGAGCAGTTCCTGCCAATCCAGAAGTTCGAAAGTGAGAGCAATGTTCAGCTTGATTATATCTTTGAACCTTCAAAACTGGAAATCGTTAAGGATCTTATTCCTAAGTCCCTTAAAATGCAACTTTTCAAGGCGCTTAGAGACTCTTTTGCTGCGGAACATGGTGCGCGTATGACTGCGATGCACAAGGCCACAGATAACGCGAAAGAGCTTAGAGATGATCTTAAACTTTCTTATAACAAAGCAAGACAGGCTTCTATTACCAATGAGATCCTTGAGATCGTTGGTGGTGCAGAAGCATTGAACGGATAAATCTGGGTTCCATGCTGTATTTATTTCAGCATCTCTGAGATCCCGAAATAAGTTCAGGATGACATAAAACAAAAGCCCTCGTATCGAGGGCTTTTTTCTTTGGTACGTGTTTTGTTTTATCTTAGTTACTAAAATCTAATTGATATGAGAAAAGCAGTACTATTCGCAACAGGCCTCCTTGTTATGGCCCTATTCGCTTCCTGTGGAAGCAATAAAAATCTTCAGGAAGACATTCCTGCACAGTTCAGCGAGGTTTATTATAACTATACTTCAGATGGGATCAAACTTCATATTCCGTTGGTAAGTATTCAGGAAGAACGTATTTCGCTGGACGCGGTTTATTTTCACGGGATGAAGTCGCCGCTGGTTCAAAGTGAGGAAAGAAGTAATCTCTATGTGGCCAATTTCCGCATGGGAAGCAAGGATATGGTGATGCATGAAGACCCGAAAAAAGAATATGGGAACCAGGCTCCTCAAAAGCCGGAAAAAAGCCCTGTTGACCTTGATAATGATGAAGCTTTGCTGGTTTTCACCCAGGATAATCAAACCAAATATTATAAACTTACCGGCATTGTAGAAAAGGAATAGGCATTGGCTTTCATAATTGTGATTTATTCAGATATTTGTAATAAATCAACCAGCTCCTGTTGAGTACCTTTAAAAAACTTTTTCAGCAAACTTTTATCTACGGATTGGCAACAGTGTTGCCAAGAATGCTAAGTTTTTTACTGATTCCCTTATACACTGGAGTTCTGCCACGAGAAGAATATGGAGAGATCTCGGTGATCTTTGCTTATTTTGTACTGTTCAACGTGATCCTGGCCTATGGGATGGAAACCGCGTTTTTCAGGTTCTATAACAAACAGGAGAATAAAAATAATGTTTTAAATACATCAGGATGGTCCTTGTTCATGAGTTCCATCCTTTTTTTTATACTCGCTTTTTTCGCCAGAGAATGGCTGGCCGGGATCACCGGAATTGATCTGGAATACATCAACCTTGCCATCTGGATCCTGTTGCTGGATGCACTGGTCATCATTCCGTTCGCATGGTTAAGAGCTGCTGAAAAGCCCATGCGATACGCCATCATCAAGATCCTGAATGTCGCGGTGAACCTCGGGTTGAACGTCTTTTTTCTTCTTTTTCTTCCCGGACTGGCCGAAAATTCTGCATTTTTCGAGGCTATTTATGTTCCCGATTTTGAGATTTCCTATGTGTTCATCGCCAATGTGATCGCCAGCGGGATGACGCTGCTGTTGATGAGCCCATTCTATTTCAAGCTCAACTTTAGCTTCGATACCGCTTTATGGAAAAAGATGCTGAATTATGCATTTCCGGTGCTTATCGCGGGAATCGCATTTTCCATCAATGAAGTTTTTGACCGCATCATGCTCGACAGGCTATTACCACCAGCAATCGCAAGGGAAGAAATTGGAGCATACGCCGCCTGTTATAAACTGGCGCTTTTCATGACGCTTTTCGCCACTGCATTTCGTCTCGGGATCGAACCTTTTTTCTTTAGTCATGCCGAAGCCAAGAATGCAGCCAAAACCTATGCCCAGATCACCAATTATTTCGTGGTATTTGGAAGTATTATCCTGGTGGGAGTGATCGTCTTTATAGATCTGCTGAAAGTGATTTTGATCCAGAACGATTCATATTGGGAAGCCATGGATATCGTTCCAATCATCCTGCTGGCTAATTTATTCCTGGGGATCTATCATAATTTATCGGTATGGTATAAGATAACCGACCGGACCAGGTTTGGTGGCTATATTTCACTGGTAGGTGCGGCATTTACAATCATTCTCAACCTGTTGCTTATCCCGGTGATAAGTTATACAGGCTCAGCCATTGCAACCCTGGCCGCGTATGGAAGTATGATGCTGTTATCATATTATTACGGGCAAAAGTATTACCCAATACCTTATGATCTGAAAAAGATAGGGATGTACCTGCTTTCGGCTATGATCATTTCGGGAATATCGTTATACCTGTTCCCGGGAAATTATTTGGTGGGTATACCGTTATTATTAATATTCATAACGATAGTATATTTTACAGAAAAGGAACAAATTACCCGAATCATACGATCCTAAGGCAGGTTGAATTTTTTCAATGAAATGAACCAGTTGCTTTTTGATCATGTAAAACCAATTTACCAATAAGAGATGAAAATAAAAGTTATCAATAAGTCGGCTCACAAACTGCCGCATTACGAAACCGATTTTTCAGCAGGAATGGACCTTAGAGCCAATATCGATGAACCTATAAGCCTGAAACCACTGGAGAGAGCCGTTGTAAAAACCGGGCTTTTTATGGAGATCCCTTTAGGATATGAAGCACAGGTAAGACCAAGAAGCGGACTTGCTGCCAAAAAAGGAATAACCGTTCTTAACTCTCCTGGTACAATCGATGCCGATTATCGCGGGGAAATTGGGGTGATACTTGTAAATTTGTCCAACGAAGAATTCGTCATCTATAATGGCGAACGCGTCGCACAGATGGTTATCGCCAAACACGAACATATTTCCTGGGAAGAAGTTGATATCCTTGGGGAGACTTCCAGAGGAGTCGGTGGCTTCGGAAGTACAGGAAGTAAATAAAGAATTAAAAATTATCCAGGCTAGAAATTGATGGATAGTCTGAAACAAAAAAATTAAAATGAAAATTATTGTACCAATGGCTGGTCGTGGTTCGCGACTTCGCCCTCATACCTTGACTGTTCCAAAACCTCTAATCCCTATCGCCGGCAAACCTATCGTTCACAGGCTGGTAGAAGATATTGCCAAAGTGCTGGATGAAAAGATCGATGAAGTGGCTTTTATCATAGGCGAGGATTTTGGTGAAAAAGTAGAGCAGGACCTGATGAAAATTGCCAATTCTCTTGGTGCCAAAGGAACCATTTACTACCAGGATAAACCCCTTGGAACCGGTCATGCCATCATGTGTGCCCAGGAATCGCTTAGCGGTCCGGCGGTAATTGCCTATGCAGATACGCTTTTCAAGGCAGATTTCAACCTGGATAAATCGGCAGATGCGGTGATGTGGGTGAAAAAAGTTGAAAATCCTTCGGCTTATGGCGTTGTTCAGCTGAACGATAATGGTGAAATAACCGACCTTGTCGAAAAACCCGAAGAATTCGTTTCAGATCTTGCCGTGATTGGTATCTATTATTTCAAGGATGTTGGAATCCTGAAAAAAGAACTTCAGAATGTACTGGACGCAAAATTAACGCGCGGAGGCGAGTACCAGATCAACGATGGTATCGAAGCCATGAGAAAAAACGGGCTGAGATTCGTACCTGGGAAGGTTGACGAATGGATGGATTGCGGGAACAAGAACGTGACCGTAGAAACCAATGGCCGCATGCTGAATTTCCTGCACCAGGATGGTGTGAAGCTTATTTCTGATTCTGTAAAGATCAAGGATTCTGAAATTACCGAACCCTGTTATATTGGAGAGAACGTGGAGCTGATCAACGCAAAGATCGGTCCCAATGTTTCAATAGGCGATGGTACAAAAGTTGAAAATTCAACGATTAAGAACAGTTTGATCCAAACCTTTTCTGACGTAAAAAATGCCAAACTGGAGAACGCGATGATTGGAAATCATGCCAAATTTAATGGTAACTTTACTCAAATAAGCATTGGAGATTATTCGGTGCTTGAATAAACGAGCAATATGAAGATCCTGTTGAACATCCTATTGGTGTTTATGTTGGCGCTTCCCGCAATTTCGCAGGAGGTGCCACAGGCTTTTCAGGATGTGAACCAGGACGATCTCGGGAACGTTACCGATGAATTTCAGGAATATTTTTTTGAAGCCCTGAAACAAAAAGGGATTGAGAATTATGAAAAAGCCATAACCTCCCTGGAGAAATGTTTGGAACTGGATTCAGAAAAGGCGGTGGTTTACTTCGAACTGGGTAAAAATTACCGCGAACTGGAAGATTTCGATAAGGCCATCGATAATTTACAAAAGGCTCACGAAATTCAACCGGAGAAAGAAGCGATCCTGGTATATCTTTTTCAAACCTATGGTATGACCAGGAATTATGCGGGAGCCATCAATACAGTTCAAACGCTCATTCCATTTGATGAAAGTTACAAAGAGGATCTGGCTAATCTATATCTGCTGAATGAAGATTATGATAAAGCCTTGCAATTGATAGATGAACTGGATAACCAGTTAGGGGCCAGTTCGTATCGCAATTCATCAAGACGGCAAATCTACGCTCGCACCAATAATACAGGTGCACAAATAGACAACCTGGAACAAAGCATTATCGATAACCCGGAAGTAGAACAAAATTATCTCAACCTGATCTACATTTACAGTGAACAGGGAGAGCAGGAAGAAGCTTTTAAGGTGGCCCAGGAGCTTTTAGAGGCAAATCCTGGCTCTACGTTAGCTCATCTGGCTCTCTATAAGTTTTATCTGGATAAAGGCGATGTAGAGGCTTCAATCGCTTCCATGAAGATCGTCTTTGAAAGCGAAGAGATCGATACCGAGTCTAAATTCAAGGTTTTGAATGATTTTCTCAATTTTGTTCAGGAAAATCCAGCATACGAAGAAGAATTGATCGAAGTTACTGCCAAGTTTGCCGAATGGGAAAATGCTCCAAAACTGTATGAGCAACTGGGTGAATATTATCTGAAAAAGGATAATAGGGAAGACGCTTTGACGTTCTTTGAACTGGGTATAGAAGAAGATCCTGAGAATTTTGAACTTATCAGGAACACCCTGTTGCTTCAGATCGAATTTCAAAAGTATGAGGCAGCTAGGGATTTGAGTGAACAGGCACTGGAAAGTTTTCCTTCCCAGCCTTTATTTTATCTTTTCCAGGGAGTTGCCTTAAACCAGCTGGAAAATTTTACAAAGGCTGAAGCGATTCTTACCGAAGGCCTGGATTATATCATCGATGATGCAAAAATGGAAGTCGATTTCTATTCTCAGCTCTCCATTGCCTATACTGGTATGAATAATGCAGGTAAGGCTGAAGAGTATCGCCTTAAGGCGGAAAATTTGAAAAAAGAGATAAACTAATGTTGAAGAAATATTTTGCCCTTATCCTACTAGGCGCATTTGTGGTATCCTGTGGCAGTACCCGATCTAAAACCGGCATCGCCACCAAAAATGCCGAAGCTGTTTCAGTGATCCAGAAACACTATAACGAAGAAGCCGGTTTTAAAACCGCTTCAGGAAAATTGCGTGCGGTTTACCAGGATGAAGAAAAAACACAATCGGTTAACCTGAGCTTCCGGATGAAGAAAGATGAAGTGATCTGGATGAGTGCCAGCATCCTTGGTTTTCCAGTTGCTAAGGCCTATATCACGCCTGAAAGTGTTAGTTATTACGAAAAGGTTTCTCAGACTTACTTCGAGGGTGATTTTGAACTGATCAGTCAGTTTCTTGGTACCCCGTTGGATTTTCAAAAACTTCAGAATCTACTTTTGGGGCAGGCGATCTACGATTTGCGCATCGAGGAGTATGAATTTACCCAGTCTCCAAGGGGATTTCAGTTTGTGCAGGATCCCGAAGCTGGCATGAAAAAGATGTTCCTTTTAAAACCTTCCAATTACAAAGCAGAAGCCCAGCAACTGGTACAGGATGCTGAAAATAGAAGTCTTACGGTTACTTATTCAGATTACCAGAAATTACAGGGTTTCCTTTTTCCCGATAATATCAGGATAGTCGCGAGCGAAGGCGGTGTAAGTACCAATATAGAACTTACTTACCGTTCTGTTAGCTTCGATGAGGAAGTGAGCTTTCCGTTCGATATTCCGGGTGGTTATGAACAAATCAGCTTAAAATGATCGATTTGAAATTTACCAGGCCAGTACTTTGCCTTTTCATTTTTTGTTTCAGTTTTCAAATTTCCATTGCCCAGGACAGGGAGGCCCTGGAAGAAAGAAGACTGGAATTGCGTAAGGAGATCAACAGGATCAACGAGCTTAGAATTTCGAATCAGAAGAAACAGCAGTCGGTGCTTGGCCAGGTCGAGGATCTAAATCAACAGATCAAGAGTACAGAAGACCTGATCAAGGTTACCAACCAGCAGGCAAATTTGCTGACTCGTGAGATCAATACCAACACGAATAAAATTGGTGAACTCAGAAAGGAATTGCAGGAGCTCAAGGAAGATTATTCCAAAATGATCAGGCGTTCCTATAAAAGCAAATCTCAGCAGAGCCGTATCATGTTCCTCCTGTCTTCTGAAAATTTTCTGCAGGCCTACAAACGGCTTCAGTACATGAAGCAATATACCGAATATCGTAAGCAGCAGGGAGAGCAAATCAAGGCCAGTACCCAGGAACTGCAGCAACTCAATTCCATGTTGCTTGAACAAAAGGAAGATAAGGAAAAGCTAATAGTTGAAAACCGCAAAACCAGGGCCGAGCTGGAAAAGAACCGGAAATCCCAGCAGGACCTGGTCGCCCAGATTCGAAAAAGAGAAGGTGATTTTGCGGCCCAGATCAGGAAGAAACAGGATGAAATAAATGAGATTGACCGTGCAATAGATCGAATGATCCGGGAGTCCATCGCCAAGGCAAATGCCGAAACCGGTTCCAGCGAACGGGATACCTACGAGTTGACTCCGGCTGCGAAAGCACTGGCAGCCGATTTTGCCAAAAATAAGGGAAAACTACCATGGCCGGTACGTTCGGGA
This sequence comes from Christiangramia oceanisediminis, assembly GCF_022570735.2. Lineage (GTDB taxonomy): Bacteria > Bacteroidota > Bacteroidia > Flavobacteriales > Flavobacteriaceae > Christiangramia > Christiangramia oceanisediminis. The sequence goes on from NZ_JANCNS010000001.1 coordinate 1,218,582, forward strand.
GTGGTAACCATGAAATTCGGGAAACAGCCGCATCCGGTGGTAAGATCGGTAATGGTGAATAACAACGGGGTACGTATCGATACCGACCAGGGAGGTAAGGCCCGGGCTGTATTTACCGGTACTGTTAGTGAAGTGCAGGCCGTCAAGGGAGCTAATAAAGCGGTGATGGTGCGCCATGGAGACTATATTACCATTTACAATAACCTGGAAAAGGTATTCGTAAAAAGAGGAGACCAGGTTCTAACCGAGCAGGAAATAGGTGAGATCGCCACCAGCAAAACGAACGGAAAGACCACCTTGCATTTCTTATTGTATAAAAACAACCAGAAAATGGATCCCGCTGAATGGATCTTCCAGATGTAAAAACATTTATCGGTTTTTGATATCTTTAGGGTCTAATGAAAAAACTTCTCTGCTTTTTAACAGCCCTAAGCTTTATAAGTTGTGCATTAGATTACGAGGATAACCGAAGGATTCATCTCACAGGATCACTTTTGGATCCCGCTGGTGATCCATTGCGGGATGCCGGGGTAGACCTGTACGTGGAAACCTTCGGTTTTAAAAATTCGGTTTCCAACGTAATTGCGAGTACGACGACTACCGAAAATGGACATTTTGACCTGCTAAGCATCGAGCCAAAGGACGAGATCCTGTTCCTGAGCATTTCTGAACGATTGAGTAGCTTTATGGGTGTAAGAATTAGGGAATCGGTAGATAATCATGGTCCATTTTATGACCTGGGCGAGCTAAGATTGAATGCTCGTGGCAATTTTCAGCTTAATTTCATCAATCAAAGCGGAACTGAAGAGATGGTGTTTCTGCAAGTGAAATATCCCGCCTACACAGCATTTCAATCCTTACCCGAAGGCTGGGAATATGTTTATACCTACGAAGGTTCTGAAACCGGAGAGGTAACCGATTTAAGAACATTTTCTACTCAGGGAAATAACCAGATCTACCTTACCACCTTATTAAATTCTCAGGTTCAAATTAAGTATAGTATTGGGGAATCTTTAAACCAGTCTGATGATATCCAGGAGCTTGTTCTGGATATATCGGAATCAGAAAGCCAGTATGAAATTATATTTTAAATGCTTTATTTTATTCTTCGTCCTGCATGGTGCTAATGCACAGAATGAGGAAGAAACCGAGTCTGATTCTGATGCAGGAATTAAGGTTTTTGTTGGAGGTTCCAAACCATTTGCCCTGGATGATAATTTTATAGGAGATTCCTATAACTTAAAATACGGAGCTGAGGTTGGAGTACTTTACTTATTCACAGACCACTGGTTCGCCGGCGCGCAGGTAGATGTTCTTTGGACAGATGTCACGAATTCTGAAAAACTGGGAGGGATCAACCGAACAAGGATTATTAGTTCTTCACTAAATGGAGGTTATTTAACAAGCTTAACCGGGAGCCTTGAATTTTCAGCTAAATTAGGTTTTGGCCATGCAAGATATGCGAACAGGGCTTCTGAAAATGGACGGGCTTTCCATGATGATGCCTTCATTACCTATCTGGAACCAAAGCTAGCTTACCTTATCAATGATGGCATAGGAATCTATCTGGGCCTAAATTTCAGATATGATAATATGAGTATTAAGACTTCAGACCAGTATGAGGATTACTTTAGTAGTTCTACGCGTCTGGCTCCAACTGTAGGAGCGCAATTTTCCTTTTGATTATTCCTCGAACAGGGCCTTGAGCTCTGTAGCCTCAGCCGGTTTCATTTTTCCGGCCAATACCAGGCTTAACTGCTTTCTTCGTAGAGCGGCTGCGAAACGCTGTTCTTCGATCTCGGTTTCCGGCTTGAGCGGTGGAATATGTACAGGTGTCCCGGTCTCGTCTACGGCAACAAAGGTGTATATAGCCTCATTTGCCTTGCTTCTGCGGCCACTTTCGCGGTCTTCTACCCAAACATCTATAAAGATCTCCATAGACGACTTAAAAGCTCTTGAAACGGCTGCTTCTACCGTTACCACACTGCCCAGGGGAATAGCCTTGTTAAATGCAACATGGTTGACCGAAGCGGTAACCACGATCCTTCTGCTGTGTCTTCTGGCGGCGATACTCGCGGCACGATCCATACGTGCGAGCAGTTCACCTCCAAAAAGATTATTTAAAGGATTAGTTTCACTGGGAAGAACCAGATCTGTAAGGGTTGTTCGAGATTCACTAGGGGATTTAGCCTCCATGTTTATTTTTTTGCAAAAATAAGGAGGATAAGTTAAAGGGACTCGTTAATAAACTATTAAAGTTCCTGAACCAGTAACCAGGCAGCCGAATTGGATTTTTTTACCTCGTAAAGCTTGTTGATCGCTTCCCTTCGTGTTTGATGACTGGAATATACAACCTGGTGAAGTCCGTATTGGTTTTCTCCAATCAGTCTTGCGGCATAACCGGCATCACGGAGTTCCTCAACTTTTTTCTCAGCATTTTCCTGAACGCGGAATGCACCTGCAACCACGTGAAAATCCCCCGATTGCTTTTCTACTTCAAAAGTAACGGCAGGAAGTGGATTGTCAATAATAAAGGTAGCCTGCTGAATTTGCTGGTGAAGCTTACTCTCAGCTTTTTGCTGTTCAGCGATATTGTGCTGGGAAACCTGGTTGCTGTATATGTTCAAACCGGCAAAACCTGATAGTCCCAAAGCCACTACGGCAACAGCTGCGTATTTAAGAAAAGAGCGAGATTTTCTTCGTTCCGGTGTAAAATGTAGAGGTGTTTTTTCCTCCAGTTGTTCAACCTGTTTCCTGTAAACCTCACGATTGACTTCTGAAGTTTTGAAAGACTCCAGTCCAAAAGATTGCATCAGGAAGTTTACATTCGAGAACGGCTCGAACTGCAATTTGTCTTCCTTATCCAGGAATAGTCTTCCAATATTTGCCAGTTCAGCCCTGGATTCGTTCTGAAGTGAATTTTCAAGGTCATAAACGAATTCCTGGATCATATTTTTCGCCACATTGTAGGAGACTCCTTCAACTTGTGAAACATAATTCACCAGCAAGCCATCATTCTTGATCAACTGCCTGTTGAATGAAATTTGCTTGTTTGGAGGATAGAATTCATCTGTGTTTTGGTCTATATAAGCAGATTGTTTTTGCGATAAAAAGGCTCCGAAACCTGGAAGCACCACGCATTCATATCTGTAAAGAAGGTCCTGGATGTGGGTAGAAATATTCATTGGTCGCAAAAATATAGGTTATTGGCAGTGGGTTAAAGTTACCCAAAGAAATTTTATTAACAAATGTTTTTTTCTGTAATTTTGATCAAATTATGCCTGATGGATTTTGATGACCTGCTTTATGTGATGGCCCTGCAACATGTTCCTAATCTGGGAGATACAACTTCGCGTAAATTGATCAGTCATTTTGGAAGCGCTAAGAAAATTTTTTCTGAAAAGACCTCTAGTTTACTCCGAATAGATGGTATTGGAAAGAAGCGAATCGAAGGTCTTTATGATAAAATTCATCTGAAAGCTGCAGAGCAGGAACTCAAGTTTATCCAGTCTAACCAGATAAAGGTTCTGTATTTTGAAGATCCTGATTATCCTGAAAAACTGAAACACTGTCCGGACGCCCCGCTTCTTTTATTTTCAAGAGGAAATATTGATCTGAAGAAAAGGAGGATCATCAGCATTGTAGGTACCAGGCAGATCACCCAGCATGGAATTGCTTTCTGTGAAAAATTGATCGAGGATCTTGCAGTTTTGGATCCCGTGATTATTTCTGGTTTTGCTTATGGTGTGGACATAACTGCCCAGAAAGCGGCGGTGAAGCATGGGCTCCAAACCATTGGTTGCCTTGCCCACGGGCTTGACCAGATTTACCCGAAATCTCACAAAAAATATATGGCCCAGATCGAAAATAACGGGGGGTTTTTAACCGATTTCTGGAGCAGCGATAAATTTGAGCGGAATAATTTTCTAAAAAGGAACCGGATCATTGCCGGAATTAGTGAGGCTACCGTTGTAATTGAAAGCGCCGAAAAAGGTGGCGCACTGGTAACAGCCGATATTGCCAATTCTTACGATCGTGAAGTTTTTGCGGTTCCCGGCAGGCCAGGTGATAAATACAGTTCAGGTTGTAATGGGCTGATTAAAACCCAGCAGGCACATGTACTCACTTCAGCAGCCGATATCGCCTATATTCTTAACTGGGATGTTGAGGAAAAACAAAGCGTGGTTCAGAAACAATTGTTCGTGGACCTGGAGCAGGATGAGCAAAAGCTATACGAGTTCTTGAAAGACCAGGGGAAAACCGAATTGGATCACCTCGCACTTACCTGTAATTTTCCAACCTTTAAGACCGCCTCCTTACTTCTGAATATGGAACTAAAGGGAGTGGTAAGACCTTTACCCGGAAAATTATTCGAAGTGGTTTAATATCCCGCTTTCTTGCGTACTTTTTTAAGGACCTCTTTTGCGATTAGCCTGGCTTTTTCAGCTCCTTTTTCAAGGGCTTTATCAACTTCTTCCAGGTTGTTGATATAGTATTCGTACTTCTCCCTGGGCTCCTGGAATTTATCTTTTATCAATTCAAAAAGTGCCTGCTTGGCGTGACCGTAGCCGTAACCTCCCTGCTCATAATTCTTACGCATTTCGGCGACCTGCTCATCATTGCCCAATAGCTTATACAGAGCAAACACGTTACAGGTTTCTGTATCTTTTGGATCTTCGAGCGGAGTACTGTCGGTCTCAATGCCCATGATTTGCTTACGAAGCTTCTTATCGGTCTGGAAGATATTGATGGTATTGTTCTTTGATTTGCTCATCTTTTCACCATCGGTTCCAGGAACGTACATAGTGTCCTTTTGAACCTTTGCTTCCGGAAGCACGAATACCTCTCCCATTTTAGCATGAAAACGCGAAGCTACGTCACGGGTCATTTCCAGGTGTTGTAACTGGTCTTTTCCAACCGGAACGATTTCAGCATCATACAAAAGAATGTCTGCTGCCATTAACATTGGATAGGAAAAAAGGCCACTATTTATATCTTCCAGGCGGTCTGCCTTATCCTTAAAGGAATGGGCAAGGGTTAAACGCTGGTACGGAAAAAAGCAGCTCAAATACCAGGAAAGTTCTGTAACCTGCGGAATATCGCTCTGGCGATAGAACACACTTCTTTCTATGTCCAGGCCACAGGCAAGCCAGGTTGCAGCTACCGAGTAAGTGTTCTGCCTAAGCGTTTCAGCATCCTTGATCTGGGTTAGCGAATGAAGATCGGCTATAAAAATAAAGGAATCGTTATCGGGTTGATTGGCCATTTCGATTGCTGGCATGATCGCACCTAAAAGATTACCCAAATGCGGGGTTCCTGTACTTTGTACTCCTGTAAGTATTCTGGACATTGGTTTCCTGATTTTGCTGCAAAGGTAAATTTTTTATAGAATACCCTCGGCTCATTTTACTACTTTTGGAAGCATGAAGTACATCAAAAAGGTGGGCATCCTGTTTTGGAGAATCTGGTTCTATATCCTTATGGTACTTCCTATCGTGATCATGCTTCCGGTGCTGATCATTATTACTTCAGCTGAACGCTTTTATCCGCAATTCTTTATCTGTGCTCGCATCTGGGCCAAGATTATTGTATATGGAATGGGTTTTCGAATAAAAGTAAGGGCCGATGAGCTTCCAAAGGAACATAAAAGTTATATGCTGGTTGCCAACCATGCTTCTATGCTGGATATCATGTTAATGCTTGCTGTTATTAAGCAGCCCTTTATTTTTATAGGGAAAAAAGAACTGAGCAAAATTCCGGTTTTTGGCTTCTTTTATCGCAGAACCTGTATTCTTGTTGACCGGAAAAGGCAAAAAAGCAGGATGGAGGCCTTTGAAGAAGCCCAGCGAAGGCTTAAGCAGGAGAACAGTATCTGTATCTTTCCGGAGGGTGGTGTTCCCGATGATACAGAAATTCTATTGGATCAGTTCAAAGACGGCGCTTTCAGGCTTGCCATAGAACATCAAATTCCTATAGTTCCCATTACGATTCATGATACCAAAAAACATTTTTCCTATAAATTCTTTTCCGGAGGACCGGGTAAATTAAGGGTTAAGATCCATCATTTTATTTGTACCGAAGGCCTTGGGCTTCGTGACAGGAGGTCTTTAAAAGAAAAAACCCGGGAAGTCATTCTTCAGGAATTACAGCATCCAACCATCAACTAGAGTTTAAAGTTGATCCCTGAATAGATTCCAAAATTCGCAGGCCGAACGTTCTCTACGTTATTAAAGGTGTTGAGCTGATATTTAAAAATGGGCTCCAGGCTTATGCTAAAGCGACTGTTGAGTTTATAATCCATACCAAGCCCGATATTGGTACTAAAACTGGTATTATTAATATTTGAAGCTTCCCCAATATTGGTACTGCTATTTCCCGAAACAAGGTTTACCTGGTTATCATCCAGGAACAAACTGCTGGCACCTCCAATCAGGTTCAAACCGAATCTTTCATTAATAATAGAGTATTCAATTTCCAAAGGAATTTCTATAAATCCGAATTGCTGGTTAATGGCTCCTGGAGTGAATACTGAATTGGTAAGCGAATTCCTGTCTGCCGAATTCGAACTAAAAGAACTTCCGGACTCTGCATTATTGCGTATCTGTATATTATCCTGGTTTGCCCTGATATTGTCAAAACTTGTTGACATAGCCGCAGGAGAATAAGAAATATCATTGATGTCCTGGCTAACATTCATCTTGCTGATCCCGGTTCTAAGCCTGATCTTATCTGAAATTTCATAAGCTACCTTAACACCATAGGAAACAGTAACCTCTGATGAAGTGGAATTATTCGAAAACTGGGAAGAAATTTCATTACCGCTCCCAAGGTTCGTATAGAAGACCGGTGCAGCAAAAGTTGAAAGCCTGAACTTCCTGGAATTTAATTCCTCCAATTCTTTTTCTGCAGCTTTATCCTTTTGAGATTCTTCGAGTTGAGCCAGCGCATTTTCTTCCTCTGTTTCCAGGATCGATTTTGTACTTTTTTCTTCCTGGGTGCTTTCCGATTTTGAGTCAGCGATTTCGCCGGAAACTACTGCTGAAGTAGTCTCCGGTTGGATCACCTCTTCTTCTTTTTCATATTTTGTTCGTTCAGATCTTTCTACCACTGAAGCAATCGAAGAATCTTCTTTGCTTCCAGCAGATCCTGATTCCGTTTTTCCTGATGCCGTGGTAGAAGTAACCAGTTCGCTATTGGTAGAGTTCTGTGAATTTTCCTCCGAATCTTTTTCGGAATTTGTTTCCTGGTTTGCGATCCTGTTGGAAGTTGCCTCATTGCCAGGATTATTTTCAGGATCGATCTTTTCTTCATCCAATTCGGAAGGTTCTTCAAACACTACACCTGGTTCCGGTTGGCCTGGATCGGTAGTATTGGTGAAGAGTATACTGGCGACCACCAATCCAAGAACGGCAGCGACGCCTCCCACTTTTAACCAAAGAGGAATGATAAAAGGCCTTTTTTTCTCTTTTTTATCCAGTCTGGCAGAAATTTGATCCCAAACCTGTTCCCTTGGTTCGGCTTCAAAATCCTTGAATTTTTCCTGGAAAATTCGGTCTATGCTCTTTTTTTCCTTCATGATGATTGAGCCGAATTTTTAATGTTTTGTTGCTTTTCTATTTTTTCCTGCAGAGTCTTTCGAGCCCTGGCCAGGTTGGATTTGGAAGTTCCCTCGGAAATATTCAGCATACTGGCGATTTCTTTATGGGAATAACCGTCCAGGACGTAGAGATTGAAAACCTGTCGGTACCTGTCTGGTAAGCTTTGAACGCATTCCATTAAAAAGTCTACCTCCAGGTTTTCAGTTTCTACTTCGAATTCTTCCTCTTCAAGTTGATCTTCATTATTTAACCCGTAAACCTTTTGTTGCCGGTGTTTCTGAAGAGCGGTATTTATCATGATCCTTTTCATCCAGCCTTCAAAAGAACCGGAATGATTGTACTGGGAGATCTTTTCGAAGATCGTTACAAATCCGTCCTGCAAATTATCTTCTGCCTGTTGTTTATTTTCAGAATATTTCAGGCATACAGCAAAAAGCTTGGCTGAGAACAGCCGGTAAAGCTGCTCCTGTGAACTCCTGTCGTGCTTTTTACACTGATAAATGAGGTTCTTTAAAACCACCCAACAAATTTATAACTTGAATTCTTAGTTTGCTGCCGGATCCACGACTGGAACTACAACAGTTTGATAAATAGGTTCATTGTTGTTCTCACCAATCAGGAAGTTAAAAGTATAATCGTCTTCTTCGTCAATAGTGATCGTAAATTTAGAGGTGCCGGTTTCTCCACCTGTAGTGGTATCACAATTTTCATCCTCGTTGATGGTAGAAACTGCTGCGATAAAGATGTTTCTTCTTTCAGCACCCACAGCGCCTTCTCTTCGTGCATCCAGTCCGAAAAAATTATGGCAGGTCGATGGTAGTACGTAAGTTACAGTAACCTCGTAAACTTCACCCAATTCCAATTCATCAGGAAGGTCATTAGCCACTATCTCTGCTAACTCATAAGAGATGTTTGGCGTATTGTCATCATCAATTGAACAACCTGTTAAGGCAAAAACAACCATAAAAATAAACACTAGTTTTTTCATATCATTAATTTGTATTTATTCCATAGATGCTATTTTTAGTAAAAGGTTGCGTAAGGATCAAAAAAAATCCCCGTTAGGGGATTCTTTTTATTGTTCTTTAGCGACCTTGATCGCGTTTTTGATCTTTACTTCCAGCTCTTCCATGAGATCAGGATTGTCTTTCAACAGTATTTTAACCGCATCACGACCCTGGCCAAGTTTGGTGTCCTCGTAGCTAAACCAGGAACCGCTTTTCTTGATGATCTCGTAATCTACCCCAATATCGATGATCTCACCGATCTTGGAAACTCCTTCTCCGTACATGATATCGAATTCGGCAGTCTTGAATGGCGGAGCCACTTTATTTTTAACAACCTTAACCCGGGTCTTGTTTCCGGTTACGTCGTTATTACTATCCTTGATCTGTGTAGATCTCCTAATATCCAGCCTTACCGAAGCGTAGAACTTAAGTGCATTACCACCGGTAGTGGTTTCAGGATTACCGAACATTACCCCGATCTTTTCCCTAAGCTGGTTAATAAAGATCACGGTACAGTTGGTCTTGCTGATAGATGAGGTTAGTTTTCTAAGAGCCTGTGACATCAACCTGGCGTGAAGTCCCATCTTGGAATCTCCCATTTCCCCTTCGATCTCACTTTTTGGAGTAAGCGCGGCTACCGAGTCAATTACTATGATATCGATCGCGCCTGACCTTATCAGGTTATCAGCGATTTCTAACGCCTGTTCTCCGTTATCTGGCTGTGAAATGATCAGGTTATCAATGTCTACATCCAGTTTTTCAGCATAGAACCTGTCAAAAGCGTGTTCAGCATCAATAAAAGCGGCGATACCTCCTTTTTTCTGAGCTTCAGCGATGGCATGCAGCGTAAGAGTGGTCTTACCTGAAGATTCCGGACCATAGATCTCGATCACCCTTCCTCTGGGATATCCTCCTACTCCGAGTGCAAGATCAAGTCCAAGTGATCCGGTAGAAATAGCATCTACATCTACTACCACCTGGTCACTCATCTTCATTACCGTACCCTTTCCGTAGGTTTTATCCATTTTATCAAGGGTAAGCTTCAGCGCCTTTAATTTCGCTTCTTTTTCTTTATCGTTGCTCATGAATCTATTTTATAATGTGTGAAATAAGGTTTGCTAAAATAATATAAGTTTTGATGTGATACAATAAAAGTTGTCCAATATTATTGGAAATATTCCAAAAATTTGGACAATATTTTTTAGCGAATCATCTAATATGGTCGGTTCGTCTAAAAATGTATCTTTGCAAAAATTTTCTTTAACACTTAAAATATTAGTATAGCATGCAACTGTACAATAAATTGAGCGCTAAAGAAAGAGAAGCCCTTTTAGAAGAAGCCGGAGAAGACAGGCTTACGCTCTCTTTCTATGCTTACGCAAAGATCGGAAACCCCGAATTATTCAGGAATCACTTGTTCATTGCCTGGGACCAGATGGAGGTTCTTGGTAGAATTTATGTCGCCCACGAGGGTATTAATGCCCAGCTTTCGGTACCCGCAAAACGTTTTAACGAATTCAAGGATTTTCTTGATGGAATCTATTTCCTGGAAGGTGTAAGGTTGAATATTGCGATCGAACACGATATCAAATCTTTCCTGAAGCTGAAGGTAAAGGTTCGGGATAAGATCGTTGCAGATGGATTGAACGACGAGACTTTTGACGTAACCAATAAGGGAGTGCACGTGGATGCTCAAAAGTTTAACGAGCTTATCAGCGATCCTAATACGGTCCTGGTAGATATGAGAAATCATTATGAAAGTGAGATAGGACATTTCCAGGGTGCAATCACACCAGATGTGGATACCTTCCGTGACTCTTTGCCAATTATTGAAGAAGACCTTAAAGAACATAAGGAAGACAAGAATTTGGTAATGTATTGTACAGGTGGGATTCGTTGTGAGAAGGCCAGTGCTTATTACAAACATCGCGGATTCAAGAATGTGTATCAGCTGGAAGGTGGGATCATTGAATATACCAGACAGGTTCAAAGCAAGAAACTGGAAAATAAATTCATAGGTAAGAATTTCGTTTTTGATCATCGCCGCGCGGAAAGAATTTCAGAAGATGTGATCGCCCACTGTCATCAATGCGGGAAGCCGTGTGATACCCATGTGAATTGCGCGAATGAGGCCTGCCACTTATTATTTATTCAGTGTGAAGAATGCGCTGAAAAGATGAATAATTGTTGTTCCGATAACTGTAAAGAGATCGCAGCACTTCCTTACGAGGAGCAAAAGGCACTTCGTAAAGGCAAGGGAGCCAGCAATAAGATCTTCAAGAAAGGAAGATCTGAGGTTTTACGTTTTAAGCAATAGGTTTTTTCTAAAATGGTGGTGCCAATTAATATTGGTATATTTACTGTTGAAAATTTTTTATGAACCTCAAGGAGGTGCTTTTACCAGTACGCTAAGCCTGAGATTTAGGCTGTTGAAGATGAAGGAGATTCTGCACTAAGTGCCATGAATGGCAGGACAGAATGATGTTTTAAGCGTTAGGAAAGGCAGCGTCCTCAATATATAATATATATGGCTTGCAGCAGTTGCTCGACCGGGAAAGACGGTCAGCCTAAAGGATGTAAGAATAACGGAACCTGTGGAACCGACGGATGTAATAAGCTCACCGTTTTCGATTGGCTCTCCAATATGTCGCTCCCGGGAGGCGTGGAACCCTTCGATTTTGTGGAAGTCCGCTTTAAGAACGGGCGCAAACATTTCTTCAAAAATTCTGAAAATCTTAGTTTAAGCATCGGCGATGTGGTGGCTACCGAAGCCAGTCCTGGCCATGATGTAGGGATCGTAAGTCTTACCGGCGAGCTGGTAAGGGTTCAGATGAAAAAGAAGAAAGAAGATCCCAATTCCGGAGAAATTCTCAAGATCTACAGGAAAGCTTCCCAGAAGGATATCGATGTCTGGCAGGAAGCCCGCGAGCGGGAAGATAAGATCAAACAACGTTCCCGGCAGATCGCCATACGCCTGAATCTAAGCATGAAAATTAGCGATGTGGAGTTCCAGGGAGATGCTTCCAAAGCTACTTTTTATTATACGGCAGACGATCGCGTTGATTTCCGTCAGTTGATCAAGGAATTCGCACGTGAATTCAATACGCGTATCGAGATGCGCCAGATAGGCCTCAGGCAGGAAGCTGCAAGACTTGGTGGAATTGGTTCCTGCGGAAGGGAACTTTGCTGTTCTACCTGGTTAACCGATTTCAGATCGGTAAGTACTTCTGCTGCAAGATATCAGCAATTATCGCTGAATCCTCAAAAACTTGCCGGCCAATGCGGTAAGTTGAAGTGTTGTTTGAATTACGAACTGGATACTTACCTCGAAGCCTTAAAATCTTTTCCGAAAACCGACGTTAAATTAAAGACCAAGAAAGGAACTGCCGTATGTCAGAAAATTGACATTTTCAAAGGTCTTCTTTGGTATGCTTATGAAGGGGAATGGATGAACTGGCACAAGCTAACGCCAGAGCAGGCCAATAAGATAATTGCGAAGAATAAAAAAGGTGAAGCTGCGGGTAGCCTGGAAGAATTTGAAGTGGAACTTCAGCTTGAAGATGATCCTAAAAAGGAATTCCATAACGCGGTAGGTGAAGATAGCTTGACTCGTTTTGATAAGCCAAAACGACAACAAAAGAAACGTAGAAACAAAAAAAGAAAAAAGCGCAAGGGAAATCCCAATGCCTCAAAGTCTAAAAATGCGTAGCGAAATTGCTTTTTCATTTTTGGTCGCGATCCTCTTTTTGGTCACCGCCTGTGACAGGAATCGCGTTTACGATGAATACAAACCGGTAAGGGGGTGGCATCGCGATTCAACCATCACATTCGATCTGGGGGAACTCGATTCGACCAGGACTTACAACCTGTTTTTGAATATCCGCAACAATAATGATTATAATTACAGTAACCTGTTTTTGATCACACAGATCCAGTTTCCACAGGGAAAAGTGATCTCAGATACGCTTGAATATGAAATGACCCGGCCAGATGGTGAGTGGCTCGGCACAGGTTTTGGTGATGTGAAAGAGAACAAGCTCTGGTACAAGGAAAATGTGAAATTCGATGAGCCTGGAAACTATAAGGTAAACGTAAAACAGGCGATGCGAAAGAACGGAGAAGTTCAAGGAATTGAAGAACTTGAGGGGATCACCCATGTAGGTTTCAGAATTGAAAATAAAGAATAACAATAGCTTAGTAATAAATGGCCCGCACATCTAAAAAATCGAAAAAACCTGCCCGGAATTATGGCAAATACATCCGTGGTTTCTGGACCTTATTCGGAATAGGAATTCTGGCGATCGTATTCATCTTCCTGCTTGCAGGCTGGGGTGTATTTGGGAAAATGCCAACTTTTGAAGAACTGGAAAACCCTGAAACCAACCTGGCGACCGAAATCTTTTCTTCAGATGGTAAAACTTTAGGGAAATATTACAGTGAGAACAGAACTCCTGTAAAATATGAAGATCTTCCAGATCATTTGGTGCAGGCCCTGGTGGCTACCGAGGATGAGCGTTTTTATCAGCACGCGGGAATTGACGCCAAGGGAACCCTTCGTGCGGCTGTATTTTTAGGAACACGTGGTGGAGCGAGTACTATCACTCAGCAGCTTGCCAAACAGCTTTTTACAGAAAATGTTTCCAGCAGTATTTTTGAAAGGATCTTTCAGAAGATCAAGGAATGGGTGATCGCCACCCGACTGGAGCGGCAGTATACCAAGGAGGAGATCATCACAATGTACTTCAATAAATACGATTTCGTGTACCAGGCGGTAGGAATTCGTTCCGCTTCCAGGATCTATTTTGATAAGGAAGCCAAAGACCTGAACATACAGGAATCAGCTGTTCTGGTTGGAATGCTGAAGAATGCGGCCTTATATAATCCCGTACGTAGACCTGACCTGGTGCAGGGCAGAAGGAACCAGGTTTTTGAACAAATGAATCGAAATGGTTTTATTTCAGAAACCGAAATGGACAGCCTGAAGCAACTGCCAATGAAGATCGACTTTACACCGGAAGGGCATGACGAAGGAATGGCAACCTATTTCAGGGCCTATCTTCAGGGTTTTATGAAAGAATGGATCAGGGAAAACCCAAAGCCTGACGGAACCGAATACAGCCTGTATCGCGACGGCTTAAAGATCTATACCAGCATCGACTCTAAAATGCAAAATTACGCCGAAGACGCGGTTAAAAAACATATCGAGAACCTTCAAAAGGAATTTGACAGGCAAAATAAAAGCAATCCAACGGCACCATTCCGCGATGTCGATAATAGTGAAATTGCAAGTATCGTAGAGAGCGCGATGAAACGTTCAGACAGGTGGCGTGTTTTGGAACAGCAGGGAAAATCGGTTGAAGAGATTAAAAAATCCTTCACCGAAAAGACCGAAATGAGGGTCTTTAGCTGGAACGGAACCATTGATACGGTTATGACCCCAAGAGATTCCATACTTTATTATAAAGGATTTCTGCAGGCCGGGATGATGTCTATGGTGCCTCAAACAGGTGAAGTGAAAGCCTGGGTTGGAGGAACCAATTTCAAACATTTTAAATACGACCATGTTAAGCAGGGGAAAAGACAGGTTGGATCAACCTTTAAACCTTTCGTTTACGCAACCGCGATCGACCAGTTAAAATTTTCTCCATGCGATACCCTGCCAAGGGCAAGATTTACCATGGAGGCCGGAAAACACGGTAACCAGGAAGACTGGTCGCCTAAGAATGCCGGAGATGATGGATACGAAGGAATGATATCCCTTAAAAACGCACTTGCTCAATCGGTTAATACCGTAACAGCAAGACTTATTGATAAAACTGGTCCGGAACCCGTGATCGATCTTGTTGAAAAGCTTGGTGTAGATACCAGGAATATTCCGGCGGTTCCTTCAATCGCGCTTGGAACACCCGATATTAGTCTTTTTGAGATGCTTTCGGCATTCAGCACTTTCGCGAACCAGGGCGTGTATGTAAAACCAGTGATCGTGAACAGGATCGAAGATAAGAATGGAACTGTTCTTTACCAGCATGTTCCGGAAACAAGGGATGTGTTAAGTAAAGAAGCAGCTTATGTAACGGTAAACCTGTTAGAAGGTGTTACCCAGTCTGGATCTGGAGTTCGACTGCGTGGAACCTATGCTAAAGATCGTATCGATTATAAAAGAGCCGTGACGGGTTATCCGTATGATTTCGATCGTAGTATTCCTATTGCTGGAAAAACAGGTACCACCCAGAATCAAAGTGATGGCTGGTTTATAGGGATGGTTCCAGACCTCGCCACAGGTGTTTGGGTAGGTGCCGAAGACCGTTCAGTACATTTTCCGAATATCACCTATGGTCAGGGAGCTACTATGGCTCTTCCAATCTGGGGAATGTATATGAAGGACGTGTATAACGATAAGGACCTGAAGGTCTCTAAAGAGCCTTTTGAACGCCCTGAAAATCTTAGTATCGAGGTGAATTGCGACGAATACAAGGTAAACGGCGATACCAACAATTCGGTTCCTGACGAACTGGATTTCTAGCTACTTTTCAAAAACATTTTTTAGAATTCATATTTAAACAGGATGTCTCCCAATTATCATTGGGAGCACTTGTTTATTTTCGTATTTTTCGGAATAAAATTTTAAAAAATGATCATTAAAACCGTTAAAAATGTGCAGGAAGCTCTGGAAGGCGTAAAGGACGGAATGACCTTTATGCTCGGTGGATTCGGCTTATGCGGAATCCCGGAGAATGCCATATCAGAGCTGGTACGACTTGATGTAAAGAAATTAACCTGTATTTCTAATAATGCCGGGGTAGATGATTTCGGGCTCGGGCAGCTACTTCACAAAAAACAGATCGACAAAATGGTATCTTCCTATGTGGGAGAAAATGCCATTTTTGAAAAGCAAATGCTCAGCGGCGAACTGGAAGTGGAGCTTATTCCGCAGGGAACGCTTGCAGCCCGTTGCCAGGCCGCTCAACAGGGTTTTCCGGCTATCTATACTCCTGCCGGCTATGGAACCGAAGTAGCCCAGGATAAGGAAACCCGTGAATTCGATGGCAAAATGTACGTGCTGGAAGAAGCCTTTAAAGCCGATTTCGCATTCGTAAAAGCCTGGAAAGGGGACAAGGCAGGAAACCTTATTTTCAAGGGAACTGCCAGAAATTTCAATCCGTGTATGTGTGGTTCAGCAAAAATAACAGTTGCTGAAGTTGAAGAACTCGTTGAGCCAGGTGAACTGGATCCAAACCAGATCCATATCCCCGGAATTTTCGTTCAGCGAATCTTCGAAGGCAAGAATTACGAAAAAAGGATCGAGCAACGCACTGTTCGGACTAAATAAATTTGAAAATTAACCAATTTGAAAATTCTAATGTGAGAGATGATAAACAGAATATAATAGTGAGTAAAACTTTCGATTTTTCGCTAGAGATTATTCTGTTTACTGAAGTTCTGCGTAATGAAAGAAAATTTGAGCTTGCTTCACAATTATTCCGAAGCGGAACATCAATTGGAGCAAATGTGAAGGAAGCTCAGAATGCCGAGAGTAAGGCTGATTTTATTCATAAATTCAAAATAGCTGCCAAGGAAGCAGATGAAACAATTTACTGGTTAGAGCTATGTTCGAAATCTGAAGTTCTTCCAAATCCAACTACAGGGCTTTTGGATAAAGCTAATGAGATCATGAAAATTCTTTCGAAGATAATCAGCTCTGCCAAGAAAAGCAGATTCTCAAATTAGCCAATTTTCAAATTAAAAAATTAAGACAAATGCTTGATAAAAACGGAATAGCACAGCGAATAGCCAAGGAAGTTAAAGATGGTTATTATGTGAATCTGGGAATTGGTATTCCTACTCTGGTGGCCAATTTTGTTAGAGACGATATACAGGTGGAATTCCAGAGTGAAAATGGGATTCTGGGAATGGGACCATTTCCGATTGAAGGCGAAGAAGACGCCGATTTGATCAATGCCGGAAAACAAACGATTACTGCTTTGCCTGGAGCTAGTTTCTTTGATTCCGCGACCAGTTTTGGAATGATCAGGGGGCAGCATGTAGACCTAACTATCCTGGGAGCGATGGAAGTTGCCGAGAATGGAGATATCGCTAACTGGAAGATCCCTGGTAAAATGGTAAAGGGAATGGGAGGCGCCATGGACCTGGTGGCTTCTGCTGAAAATATCATCGTAGCCATGATGCATACCAATAAAGCGGGTGAGTCGAAATTACTAAGAAGATGTACCCTGCCTTTAACGGGTGTTGGTTGCGTTACCAAGATCGTAACTAACCTCGCGGTGCTGGAAGTCACTGAAAATGGCTTTAAACTGCTTGAAAGAGCTCCTGGAGTAAGTGTGGAGGAGATCAAGAAAGCGACAGAGGGGAGTCTGGTTGTGGAAGGTGATATTCCAGAAATGAAATTATAAAAAAGAACTGCCGGGATTTCCCGGCAGTTTTATTTTCTTTTTTACGCCACCGAGGTGGAGTTTTCTTCTATATCCACCAGGAAATCTATGGCTTCATCCTGTGAGATCAATTGTCCCCTGGAGTTAGCCTGGGAGAAATATCCATACCAGCCGGCTTTTTTCAGATTTTTTTCAAGTAATTCAACCTCGCTTATTGAAGGCATTTTCCAAACCGTCATATACCTGTAGTCACTTCGGTAGGGAGTGTGCTCGTCATTTCTTGCCCACCCCAGGTTTACTACACCACTGGCTTTCATATTACTGATCCTGGACTTCATATCATCCATTAGCTTTTTTCGTTCCTCATGGCTTAATTTCATCCATTTTGTAGTAACATTCCACATTTCGATATAGAGATACATAACACGTGATTTTTATTGGTTCTCTCTAATTTAATCATTTCAAATCCCTAATACCAAGTTATGAGCGCTGAATAACAGTATTTTAAGAATAATTTAAACCGAAGTGATCTCATTCCCATCCAGAAGCGGCTCCTGTCTTAATCGAAGGATGACCTGGGCTATCGCCAGGACATCTCTTTCGCAATATTCCACGATCCGGTCCAGTTCACCGTTCTCATAATAGACCTCTCGAACCATAGAACCATCAATATCTTCTTTAGGCGACGGAATATTGAGTACGTGGGTAAGTAGTTTTAGTGAAGTATAGTGCTTATAATCGCCAAATTTCCATAGCTCCAGGGTATCCAGGTGAGGCACCTCCCAGGGTTTCTTTCCAAAGAGGTTTAGCTTGGCGGGCAACCTTAAGTTGTGGATGATCATTCGGCGGGCGATATACGGAAAATCGAATTCCTTGCCGTTATGGGCGCAAAGCAGGTGATAAGGCTGGAAAAAGTGCTCTTCCAGCAAGGCATTGAATTCTTTTAATAAGTTTGGTTCATCTCCCTTAAAACTCGTTATCCTGAAGCTCCTACTACCATTTCTGAAGCTGAAAAAACCAACCGAGATACAGATGATCTTTCCAAATTCGCTCCAGATACCGGCACGTTCGTAAAATTCTTCAGCGGTAATTTCCTCTTTTCTCTGGTATTTGGACTTTTCCTCCCATAGCTGTTTTTTCTCATCGCTGAGTTCGGAATAGGAATGATATTCGGGTACCGTTTCTATGTCGAGAAACAGGACATTCTCAAGATTAATTTTGTGAAGCATTGTTATTTAGCATGTTATAAGCTTCATCAATATACATATAAAAGTCCTTGTAATGTTTATCGCCTTCTGGTTTTTCCAGTTTTTGCCTGCCAAGTCTTACGATTATGAGATCGTCTTCGGGGATCATTATAACGTACTGGCCTAAAATCCCCCTCATGTAGACGATTTTCTTATTTCGATAATCGCTTAACCAGAAGCCATATCCATAATACGGAGCATCTTCAAATCTTGGTTGGGAAGCCAATGCCACATAAGCTGAATCGAGCAACTGCTTGTTGTTCCATTCACCATAGTTGGAAAACAATTTGCCAAATTTGGCAAAGTTCCGGGCATTGCTGGAGATACAGCAGTAAGCCTTTTCCATGTCATTTTCCTGGCTGTCTACCTGCCATAAGGCATCGTCGTTCATACCTAACGGCTTCCAGAAACTCTCACTTAGATACTCGCTAAGGCTTCTGCCGGTAGCCTTTTCAATGACCATCCCCAGTAATTGCGTATTCCCGCTAAGGTATTTGAATTCCTGTCCCGGTTCCTCAACCACCTCAAGCTCCAGCACCTGTTCTCTAATGTCCTCTCCAAAATAAGCTCTTGCAGTGGAAGCGAATGGGTTAAAATAATTTTCGTCCCAGTTAAGACCAGAAGCCATCGAAGCAAGATCTCCAACACTGAGTTCGGGATCAAATTTTGGAAAAAAATCGGCTACAGGCTGATTTATATTTTCGATATATCCGTCCTGAATCGCTTTGAACATAAGAGCAGAAACTATGCTTTTTGCCATCGAGAACGAATTCGTTTTTGATTTTGAACCATACTCGCCATAATAGTTTTCGAACCAGATACTGTCATTTTTAATGATCAGGAAAGCTGCGGTTTCCAGTTCCTGGTTTAGGCTGTCTAATGTTCGAGTAGACTTCGTTTTATTGTAATTCCCGTGCAATGGCCATTCCTGTATGGAGTCTGCATTCGAAATAAAATTGTTTTCGAAATAGGGGTGATCATCGATGAAGGCGGTTTTATGGCCTGTAAAATAAGTGGTGCGAATGGCTTTGAAAATATACCCGTAACCAAGTATATAAAGGATCAGGGAGCTAAAAAGAAGAAAAACTGAAAAAAGGAGTAAGAAATTGACAAGTTTTTTCATAGAATCAATTTAATGATTTTTAGAATAAACGTTGTTGGATTGGCGGGTTTTCATGTTCCAGCAGCCATTTTTTGCGATGCAGTCCGCCGGCGTAACCAGTAAGTGATCCATCGCTGCCAATGACCCGGTGGCATGGAACAAGGATCCATAAGGGATTTTTTCCGTTGGCAGAGGCGACGGCCCGAATAGCTTTTTCATCACCTAATTTTCTTGAGAGTTCTAGATACGAAGTCGTGTGGCCAAAAGGGATATTGATTAGTTCTTTCCAGACCTTTTTCTGGAATTCAGTGCCTTGAGGGTTCAATTTGAGATCGAATTTTTCGCGCTTCCCGTTGAAATATTCTGAAACCTGTTCAGCAGCCGATTGTAATTCGGAAGGGATTTCTTTATCGAATTCTTCTTTGTCGTCCAGGATACTGAAATACGAAAGGCCATTTTCATCACCTGCAAGTTCGGCAATTCCCAGCGGGGTTTTAATTCTCGCTTTCTTCATCGCTGATCTCGTCTACAGATTCTTCGGTTTCCTGGTCCTGTTTCCGCTGTATGAGTCCAATTCGCTTAGCCCGTCTTTCCCAGTTCTTCCTGGCAAGCATTTGCATATCCTCCACGTTATCGCTTTCGTCCATGATCTCGAGACCAAGCAGGGTTTCTATGATATCTTCCATGGTCACGATCCCGGTGGTATTTCCAAATTCGTCCACGATCATGGAAATATGGGCCCTTTTCTGAACGAAGATCTCGAATAGTTCAGGAATTGGCGTATTGTCTTTGGTTACCAGGATATCACGTTTTATACTGCTTAAAGGTTGCTGACCTCTTTCCTCGATCATTTCTTCCAGCACATCATCCTTTAGAATAAAACCGGAAATATTGGTTGAGCGATCCTTATAGACCGGAACCCTCGAAAATTTAAGATTCTTATGATTTTTGTGAAATTCTTCCAGCGAAGTACTTTCATCTTCCGTGATGGCTACCGAAAAAGGTGTCATCACATCCTTGGCTTCAACCGACTTAAATACCAGCAAATTCTTGATCACCGTCGTTTCACTTTCCTCGAATACTCCCTCTTCCTCGGCAGCATCGGTGATCGCGGCGAATTCTTCACGACTCATACTGCTCACGTGGGCCGACTTCCCGATTAGTTTCGTAGTAAGCATCAGCAACCATAAGATCCCGGTATACTTTAGCGGAAAGATCATGATATTAAGAGATTTCGCTGTGAAATTGCCAAGTGATTGCCAGTAAGTGGCGCCTATGGTCTTCGGAATGATTTCAGAAAGGATCAATATGGCAAGAGTCATAATGGCCGAAACGATCACAACCGAATTGCCTCCATCCCCAAAAGTCTTTTCGGCCTGCACACCTACCAGGATCGCACCCACCGTGTGCGCAATGGTATTGATGGTAAGAATGGCGATTAGCGGTTTATCTATATCTCTTTTTAGGGCAGCCAGCGTTTTCGCGTATGCTTTTCCCTCTTTCTTCTTGATCTTGATGTAGGAAGGCGTGATACTTAACAAAGCAGCCTCCAGGATCGAGCACATGAATGAAAAGAAAATGGATAAAGTGGCGTAAACTAATAATAAGCCCATATAGTTAACTGAGTATTAGACTGGCTAATTTATATATTCTGACATCAAATTCATTAAAAGAAATTATAAAAGCAAGAAAAAGCCTTCCCGTAGGGCGGAAAGGCTGTGTTTAAAAAAAGCTATTTCTGGATTAAGCTAGCATGCTCTTTTGAAGCATCGCGTCCCATTTCCTGGCAATATTCAGTTTAAATTCTGGTTCGAAGCTAAGTTCATCATCCTCATCATAAAGACAAATCTCTTTTTTACTCGCCCGATCGGTTATTTCCAGCTGAAGGCTGAGGTGAAGGACCTTTTGCTTTTTAAGATTGTCGAAAGTTTCAGGTAAATGATTCACATTGAGACCTGCTTTTTTCACTTTTTTCAGGTCGATGATATCATAGTCAGAACGTTCTTTCATATTGGCGACCAGGAATTTTTTGCCAGCCGAATCCAGCCCAAGGGCCAGTGGAGGATGGAATTCCAAGGTGTCCAGTTTCAGATTATTTTCTGAAGCGATCTTTTGAATGAATTTTTTGTCCCTTGTATCTTCAAGGTGTTTATCGATTAAAATATAAATAACGGGTACCACGAAGCTCGCTAACAGCAGTACACCGATAGCTAATGAATAAATATCCATTTTTAATAAAATTTAGGTGAATGAATGGCTGATCCTGCCTCGATTGGCAAGGTTGGCGGTAAAAATCCAAAAGTATGCCTGGGATCACCAGAAAAAATGGAAGGGGAAGATCTGCCGGTACAGAATCTGCTTGTTGCTCGCAGCCGAAATTTGAGCTTTTGATGTTTCCTTTTTTAACTCAGGATAAGAGTCGGTTACAGAAAAAGAAGTCTGTAATTTAAATTCTGAAATTGGTTCTTCTTCAGCTTTTTGAAGCAGGCTATCCTCGTTCAGGTTTTTTGGAAGAAAGATTTTGGAGGGAGCTGACTTAAAAGTATCGCTCTCGGCTTGATAAAAATCGCTACTCTGCGTGTTTTCCGAAGCGAAAATTGAGCAGCCTGCCAGCATGAATACCAGCAAAAACAGCAGTTTCGAAAAACTATAAGCAGAATTTTTCACAACCTAAATGTATAAAGGAAGTGGATTCGAAATTTAAAATTTTAGTTATTTTTTTAGGTCTCAGGAAATTATTTTTACCGCCTCTTTTGCGAAATAACTGGCGATCAAACTCGCCCCTGCCCGTTTGATGGCAGTAAGCTGTTCCAGTACAACGGCATCATGATCCAGCCAGCCTTTTTCGGCAGCTGCCTTGATCATCGCGTATTCCCCGCTTACCTGGTAAACCGCCACCGGCACGTTCACCACGTTCCTGATATCCCTTACGATATCCAGGTAACATAAGCCGGGTTTTACCATTACGATATCGGCTCCCTCTTCAATATCCATCAGGGTTTCCTTAACAGCTTCCTCGCGGTTGGCGGGATCCATCTGGTAGGTTTTCTTATCTTTTGGTATATTTTGAGCATCTACGGGTGCGGAATCCAGGGCATCGCGGAAAGGTCCGTAGAAGGCAGAAGCGTATTTGGCACTATAACTCATGATCCCGGTATCGTGAAATCCTTCATCTTCCAATAGACTTCGAATTTCGAAGATTCTACCATCCATCATATCTGAAGGCGCGACGAAATCGGCACCGGCTTTTGCATGGGAAAGAGATATTTCAGCTAAAACGGCAGCAGTGTCATCATTCAGAATTTTCCCGTCATCGATGATCCCATCATGTCCGAATTTTGAATAGGGATCCAGAGCCACGTCGGTCATCACGATCATTTCTGGCACCGCATTTTTGATGGTTTTAACCGCCCGCTGCATCAAACCTTCCGGGTTAATAGCTTCCTTTCCGGCATTGTCTTTAAGCTCTTCAGAAACCTTTACGAAGAGAAGAACCGATCTCAATCCTAAACTCCATAGTTCTTTCACCTCTTTTTCGATCAGGTCCAGGCTGTACCGGTAATATCCAGGCATCGAATTGATCTCATCTTTTACGTTCTTGCCTTCAACGATGAACAAAGGCACTATAAAATCATTAGGTGAAATGGAAGTTTCCCTTACCATAGATCGAATGGCTTCGTTTGTTCGTAATCTTCGGTTTCTTCTAAGCATTTTTGTTAGATTTTAATTTATCAGATACTTTATACAGTCTTCAACTTACAGCTTAGCACTTACAGCTGAAAGCTATTTTCATACCCACTCCCGGGGATTCTCAAGCACTTCAAGTAATTTTTCTTCTTCACTTCCCGGTTCCGGATGGTGATCGTAAACCCACTGAACATGGGGCGGAAGACTCATCAGGATGCTCTCGACGCGGCCATTGGTCTTTAATCCGAATAAAGTGCCCTTGTCGTGTACTAAATTGAACTCCACATACCGGCCTCTTCGAATTTCCTGCCAGTTCCTGTTGGCTTCGGTGTAAGGCATGTCCTTCCGTTTCTGAACGATCGGGATATAGGCTAATAAGAAAGAATCGCCTACATCAGTCACGAAATCATACCAGTCTTCGATCTTCATCCTATCATCTTCCTTCAGGTAATCAAAGAATAAACCACCAATACCACGGGCTTCATTTCTGTGGGAATTCCAGAAATATTCGTCACACTTCTTTTTATATTCCGAATAGAACGAAAATCCATGCGGATTACAGGCCTTTTTCGATACCTGGTGAAAATGCCGGGCATCTTCCTCGAATAAATAATAGGGAGTAAGATCCTGGCCGCCACCAAACCACTGATCGATCACCGTACCGTCTTTTTCATACATCTCAAAATACCTCCAGTTGGCGTGAACGGTTGGAACCATTGGGTTTTGGGGGTGGAGTACCAGGCTGAGTCCGCAGGCGAAAAAGTCCACATCGCCCACCTTGAAATATTTTTGCATTGCAGGTGCAAGCGGCCCATGCACTGCTGAAATGTTCACACCGCCTTTCTCAAAAACCTTCCCATTTTCAATGACACGAGTTCTTCCGCCACCTCCTTCTTCGCGTTTCCAAATGTCCTGGCGAAATTTGGCCTTTCCGTCTATTTCTTCAAGCCTTGAAGTTATCTTATCCTGAAGTTGTTCAATATATTTATAAAAACGTTCTTTCATTTCTAAGTTTTCTCGATATGCACCAGCCCTTCAACTTTTGAATTTATCCCCGAAATACCTTTTACAGCCCTCGAATTTTCAGCCATTTTGAGCAGGATTTCAAAAATATCCCCGGTGCTATCCTTCAAAAATAACTTTCTTCCAACCGCATTATTGTGCAGGTCCATTTTCCGTTCTATTTCAGAATTTGGAGCCAGCTCTTCATGAAGGCTGGTCAGTTTTTCAGCCCATGCGGCAGCTTCTTCCTTCGAAATTCCCTGTTCAAAACAGCTTTCACAGATCAGGTAATTCCAGAGAGCATGCCTTACCGCATTGGCTCTTGAATTCCCGTGATGTTCCTTTCCGAAGTTATCATCGCAGAATTCCAGCGTTCTTTCGGTGGCCCTGTAGGTCGGTAAAATAAGAAGTGGCCTCGAAATGCCTAATCTCACCAGGTGTTTTAACTCGGAGAGCTTCAGCTTCCTAAACCGCTTCCAGATCATTTTAACGATACTCCTTCACAGCGTCCACAAAAGCCCTGGCGTTTTCTACCGGGATATCTGGAAGAATTCCGTGCCCAAGGTTCGCGATATAGCGATCCTTGCCGAAAGCATTGATCATATCATGCACCATATACCTGATCTCCTGTGGCTTTGAATAGAGCCTTGCCGGATCAAAATTACCCTGAAGAGTGATCTGCCCTCCACTTAGATATCTTGCGTTTCTGGCTTCACAGGTCCAGTCAACTCCAAGAGCCGAAGCACCGCTTTGAGACATTTGCTTCAGTGCGAACCAGCAGCCTTTACCATAAGCGATAACCGGCACCTCATCTTTTAGTGCTGTAATGATCTGCTGCATATATTTCCACGAGAATTCCTGGTAATCCTTTGGTTCCAGTAGACCTCCCCATGAATCAAAAAGCTGAACCGCATCCACTCCGGCTTTCACCTTTTCTTTAAGGTACGCGATGGTGGTATCGGTGATCTTCTGAAGCAGCCTGTGAGCAGCAATAGGTTCTGAAAAACAGAACTTCTTGGCCTTATCAAAATTCTTGGAACCCTGTCCCTGTACCAGGTAGCATAAAATGGTCCATGGTGATCCTGCAAAACCGATTAGCGGAACCTCGTCATTCAATTCCTGCTTGGTCATTTTGATCGCCTGGAAGACATAATCCAATTCTTCTTTTACGTCCGGTACGATCACCTCGTCCACCTTTTTTGCGGTTTTGATAGGGTTTGGAACCCATGGGCCAACTCCTGGTTTCATTTCGATCTCCACCTGCATGGCCTGAGGCACTACAAGTATGTCGCTGAAAAGGATCGCGGCATCGGGACCGATCTGTCTGATTGGCATCACGGTAATTTCGGTGGCCAGTTCGGGAGTTCTGCAGCGGGTGAAGAAATCATATTTTTCCTTCAGCTTCATGAAATCTGGCAAATATCTCCCTGCCTGTCTCATCATCCATACCGGAGGCCGCTCCACGCTTTCTCCTTTTAATGCTTTCAATAACAGATCGTTCTTTATCATCTTGTCTTATTTTTGATCAGTTGGCCTGATAAATTTAATTCGTTTTAAAATGTGATACCAGCCTGGCAACTAAGTTTTCAATACTGGGCCTGGAGGCGATCACGATATCTTTTGTGTGTTTTCTGGCTTCGGCGGCCGTGGTCTCTCCAATGCAAAAAGCGGTGGTGTCCAGCTTGTTCTTTTTGGTGAATGATTTCACCGCACTCGGACTAAGAAACAGAATGCCATCGAATTCTGAATGAAATTGCCTGAAATTTAACGTTGTTTTATAGACTTCGGTTTCTGTGAGTTTAACCTGGTTTTCCTTCAAAATTGCTGGCAATTCGTCCCTTCTTTTGTTTCCGCAGAAAAAATGAAAATGCTTTTCAGCATGTTTTTCTACCAGTAGTTTGCCCAGTTCCTGTCCGTTATCGGCTGTCTCTGCAACATGAAATCCTTTGGCTATCAGAAGCTCTGCCGTTTTTTCCCCTACGCAATAGCAGTTTTCAATTTTAAGCCCTTTTTTCTCAATAGCTCTAACCGCATTCTTACTGGTGAAAATCACATTTTTGAGGTTCTTTTCCGGTAGCTGAAAATCGATGAATTCGATCTGAATGGAATCATATTCCACGAGACCGATGCCAGCATTCAGCAATAATTCCTTTTGATTTGGAGCAAGCTTACGGGTAGCAAGAACAGTAGGCATCTCCTAATTATTTAAGATGCTTTTGATGTGGGTCATCAGTTCCTTTCCGCCGTTTTCCAGTATATGTTCTGCGCAGGAAATTCCGAAATCCTCAATTTGGTCAATAGAAACACTTCTTTCTACTTCGATCTTCTGCTTTCCATCCAGGCTGAAAAGCGCTCCCTTAAAATGCAGTTCGTCTTTGTGAATCCTGGCTAGAGCACCAATTGGTGCGGTACAACCACCTTCCAGTTTTCTTAGAAATTGCCGCTCTACATGGACTTCGATCCCTGAATTCCTGTGATGCAGTCCGGCAAGAGCCTTTCTGCAATGATTATCCTCTTCCATGGCAACGATTAGCATGGCTCCCTGGGCGGGTGCCGGGATCATCCAGTCGAGATCTATAAAATTATGGGGTTTTATATCGATTCGTTCCAGTCCGGCTGCCGCAAAGATGGCACCATTCCAGTCACTGGCTTCGAGTTTTTGCATCCTGGTGTTCACATTCCCCCTTAGATCCACCACCTTATGGCCGGGATGCCTGTGCAGCCATTGAGCTTTACGCCTCAGGCTTCCGGTTGCAATGGTGCCGCTTTCTGAATCCAGGAAATCCAGTCCTTTATGGATCAAAATATCTTTGGTGTTGGCTCTTTTCATGACCGCACCTTCAACGATGCCTTTAGGAAGGGCAGTGGGCACGTCTTTCATCGAGTGAACGGCAATATCCACTTCACCTTTTATCATGGCCACATCCAGCGTCTTGGTAAAGATCCCTGTAATGCCCATTTCATATAATGGCTGGTCGAGATTAAGATCGCCGGTTGATTTAACAGGAACCAGTTCGGTTTTGTGACCGGTTTTTTCCAGAGCGTTTTGAACGGTCGTGGCCTGCCAAAGGGCTAATTCACTGTCCCGGGTGCCTATTCTTATGGTTCTGCTCATTTGCTGAGCTCTTCTAGCTGAAACATCTTCTGTATTAGCTCGAGGCTTTCATCGGTAGTTTCTGAATCTTCCTTAAGATGATTCGCGAAGTGTTTCATTATTTTCTGAATGATCCTGTTGCTTACGATCTCGGCCTGTTCATCATTGAATCCTGAAATTTTTTTACGCTGAAAATCAAGTTCGGCGTCTTTCATAGTTTTCAGCTTTTTCTTTAAAGCCTTAATGGTTGGCGCAAATTTGCGGGTTTCCAGCCATCGGTTGAAATCGCCTTCCACTTCATCAATGATGCTTTTAGCCTGCGGAATGAATTGCTTGCGACGCTCCAGGGTCTCATCGGTCATTTGTGAAAGATGATCAAGGTGGATCAGTTTCACATTTTCCAGTTCCTGCACATCGTCTGAAACGTTCTTCGGAATGGAAAGATCCAAAATCAGCAATTCCTTCTTTGGGTAGATCAATTCCTTTGAAATGGTAGGATTATGAGCGCCAGTGGCTACAATAAGAATATCGCTGTTGCGAATTTCGGCTTGTAGATCGGCATAATCCTTCACGATCAAATTGAACTTCCCGGCAATCTTTTCAGCCTTGCCTTTTGTTCTGTTAATAAGGGTGATATGATTGTTCCTGGTGTGTTTTACCAGGTTTTCGCAGGTATTGCGGCCAATCTTTCCAGTCCCAAACAGCAAAATATTCTTTTCTGAAACATCCTTGATGTTATTCAGAATATATTGAACAGAAGCAAATGAAACCGAAGTAGCTCCACTTGAGATCTCTGTCTCGTTCTTGATGCGCTTGCTGGCCTGTATCACGGCATTAACCAGTCTTTCTAAAAAGGCATTCACAAGTCCCAGTTTTTTGGACCTGATAAAGGCAGTCTTAAGCTGACTGATGATCTCAAAATCCCCAAGGATCTGGCTGTCCAGGCCGGTTCCAACCTTGAAAATATGTGAAATAGCCTGGTTGTTCTTATATACATAAGCTACCTTTTCGAATTCCTCAACGGTTCCGTGGGTGTGTTCGCAAAGAAGCTTGATTAGCTGAAAGGGGTGCTGTGCAAAACCATAGATCTCTGTACGGTTACAGGTTGAGGTGACCAGAATTGCATCTATGCCCTCTTCCTTAGCCTGTTGCAGCAATCTCACTTTAGAATCCTCATCTAAACTAAAGTGACCTCTGATCTCTGCATCAGCCTTCTTGTAGCTTAATCCTATGGTGTAGAAATGTTTTCCTCTCGAAATGTGATAATCTTCCATGTATCTATTTGTGGATACGGTGGCAAAAATAATGTAAGTGAAAATGAAAAAGTAACGCTGGAAGCACTAAATATGTCGATATATGATAAATATCATCTAAAAGGGCCTAAAAATAACAAAATAAGCTACTTTTGTAGTGCTTATGCCGGTTTCGGAAGGATTAGTTTAGACTCATTCTAAATAAATAAATTGTTTTGATGATGGAAGATGATTTAAAAAATAACGCTGTAAGTATTTCTGAAGAGATAAAAGTAGAAGATGGATTTTATATCCTGAAGTTTCAGAATGATACCAATTCTACTAAGCTCATGTCTCGCGACATCGACAATAGTTTCATTCAATTTCACTTCAGCGTAAAGGGAAACAGCAAATTTCTTTTCAATAATGGCTCATATGAATTGCCGCTTTCCGAAGAGAATTCACTGCTATTATATAACCCGCAACGGGATCTGCCGTTGAATGTATCGCTCGAGGCCGATACCTGGCTTATTTCACTGGTGATCTCCATTAAGAAATTTCATGCCCTTTTCTCACAGGAAGCCGATTATATCACCTTCCTCAGTGAAGAGAACCGGGATAAGAAATATTATAAGGACTCTCCCGTTTCGCCTTCGATGGCGATCGTGCTCAACCAGTTGATGAATTTCAGTTTAACGCCGAGTATCAAGAATTTATATTTCCGGGCGAAGGCTTACGAATTGCTGAGCCTTCATTTTAATAAAGCGGAAAATCCTGACCTGGAACAGTGTCCATTCCTGAGCGATGAAGAGAACATTAAAAAGATCAGGAAAGCCAAGGACATCGTTATCGCGCGAATGGCTGAACCGCCATCCCTACAGGAGCTGGCAGATGAAATTGGTCTTAGTTTGAAAAAGCTCAAGGAAGGTTTTAAGCAGATCTATGGTGATTCTGTTTATAGTTTCCTGTTCGATTATAAAATGGAATACGCCAGGAAATTGCTGGAAACTGGAGAATATAATGTGAATGAAGTTGGCCTGAAGGTAGGTTACAGTACGGCCAGTCATTTTATAGCCGGATTCAAAAAGAAATTCGGCACCACTCCAAAGAAATATACGCTCTCTGTAAATTAAAGTTTTTCTAATGAGGATATTCTGTTCACTACTTTTTTGCCTTTTATTTTCCCTTGTTACTTTCGCACAGAAAAATGTTCTGGTATTTCATGAAACCAAGGGATACAGGCATGCCTCGATAGAAACCGGGATTCAGGCCATTCAGCAGCTGGGTAACGAAATGGATTTTAAGACTACGGTGAGTAATGACAGCCGGTTCTTCCTGGAAAATGATCTCGCTCAGATCGATCTTATCATTTTTCTGAGTACGACCGGGGATATTTTTGATAAAGAAGAAGAATTGGTCTTTGAGAATTATATCGAAAAAGGAGGGAATTTCTTCGGAATACATGCCGCAGCAGATACCGAATATGACTGGCCTTTCTACGGAAGGCTTGTTGGGGCTTATTTTGAAAGTCATCCCGAAATTCAGCCTGCAGAAATTGAAGTGGTAATGCCGGAGCATTTTACGGTGGAACATTTGCCGGAAACCTGGAAGCGCACGGATGAGTGGTATAATTATAAAAATATCAGGCCCGATCTTCATGTTCTGTTAAAACTGAACGAAGAAAGTTATAAAGGCGGAAAGAATGGTGAAGACCATCCAATTGCCTGGTACCAGGACCTGATTGGCGGCGGGAAGGCTATCTATACCGGCGGCGGGCATACTGCCGAGTCTTATTCAGAACCGAATTTCAGGGAGCATGTGAAACGCTGTATAGACTTTGCATTGTTTCAGTAGTCAAATAATTATTAGGCCATAGAAAACTCCGATACAAGAACTGTTTTCAGATTGTGTAGGAATAGTATTTTTGAGTTGAAAAAGAAAAATTATGAGTAAAGGTGTACTACTTGTAAATCTGGGTTCACCAGACAGTACCGATCCTAAAGATGTAAAACGATACCTTGGTGAATTCCTGATGGATGAGCGGGTGATCGATGTGCCATATTGGGCGAGAACCCTGCTGGTTAAGGGCATCGTGTTGAATACCCGCCCCAAGAAGTCGGCAGAAGCTTACCAGAAGATCTGGTGGGAGGAAGGTTCACCTTTAATTGTATTATCTGAAAGACTGCAGTCCAAAATCGATGACCATACCTCAGTTCCCATCGGGCTGGCGATGCGTTATGGTAGTCCGAGTATTATGGATGGCCTACAGGAACTCCATGATAAAGGTGTGGATGAGGTACTGCTTTTTCCATTATACCCGCAGTTCGCAATGGCTACTACCGAAACCATCCTGGTGCTGGCGGAAGAATTAAGGAAAAAACATTTCCCGAATATGCAGTTCACTTCGGTGCCTGCTTTTTACAATCACCCGGATTATATCCGAACCCTTGGAAATAGCATTGCCGAAAGACTGAAAGATGTAGATTACGAACACCTTCTTTTCTCTTATCACGGGGTGCCGGAAAGGCACATCCGCAAAAGCGATATCACCAATTCGCATTGTAAAATAGATGGCTCCTGTTGCTCAACTCCATCTACTGCACACCAGTTTTGTTACCGCCACCAGTGTTTCGAAACCACCCGCTTAACGGCTGAATATCTCGGCATGAAGCCAAATACTTACAGCGTTTCCTTTCAATCAAGATTGGGATTCGATCCATGGCTTAAACCCTATACCGATCGTACCATCGAAAGATTTGGAAAGCAGGGTATGAAAAAGCTGGCTATCGTGACACCGGCTTTTGTTTCAGATTGCCTGGAAACACTTGAGGAGATCGCCATGGAAGGGGAGGAGATCTTCCACGAAGTAGGTGGTGAAAAGTTTACCGTTGTTCCATGTCTTAATGATCGGGATGAATGGGTAAAGGTGCTATCCAGGTGGATAGACGAATGGGCCCATCAAAAGCCCGTTGAAGCCTAATGCCGGGGCACCGTTCAGCGGAATTAGGTGAAAAACCAATTGCAAAACTTCTGGTTCAGCAGGCCGTACCCGCTTCTGTGGGGATCCTGGTCATGTCGCTGAACATACTGGTAGATACCATTTTTGTTGGAAACTGGATTGGTGCGATCGCCATTGCAGCTATTAACGTGGTATTGCCGGTTTCCTTTTTTATTGCGGCACTTGGGATGGCCATCGGGATAGGTGGTTCTTCCATTATTTCAAGAGCGCTTGGAAGCGACGATAAAGCCAAAGCTTTAAAGACCTTCGGAAACCAGATCACCCTAACGCTTATATTAAGTGTAGGCCTGGTGATCCCGGGTCTATATTTCATGAATGAACTCATTCCCGCTTTCGGAGGGAAGGGAGATATCTTCGAGCCTGCTAAGATCTATTATACAATTGTCCTTTACGGAGTGCCATTCCTGGCGCTTTGTATGATGGGTAATAATGTGATACGCGCCGAAGGCAAACCCAGGTTTGCGATGATCGCCATGATCATTCCTTCAGTAGGTAATTTAATTCTGGATTATATCCTGATTTATCAGCTTGATATGGGAATGGAAGGAGCGGCCTGGGCCACGAGTGCTTCTTATGTGCTATGCTGTGGATATGTTTTCTGGTTCTTTATTTCGAAAAATTCTGAACTCAAGATCGATCTTTCTCACTTCCGTCTTGACAGGCCTATAATTAAAGAAATGTCTTCTTTAGGTACGGTCACTTTATCCCGCCAGGCGGTAGTGAGTGTCACCTATTTGTTGATGAACAATATCCTGTTTGACCTGGGAGGCGAGGATTCAGTTGCCGTATATGCGATCATTGGAAGGATGCTTATGTTCGCACTTTTCCCTGTGCTGGGAGTTACACAAGGCTTTCTGCCAATTGCCGGTTTTAATTATGGAGCCGAAAAATACGAGCGTGTCCGGAAAAGTATCAATACGGCCATTTTGTATTCCTGTGGGCTTGGCTTATTAGTCTTCCTCGGCATCATGTTCTTTGCCGAAGATATCGTCAAAATATTTACCGATAATGCCAGCGTGGTTGAAGAAACACCTTCGGCGATGAGGTGGGTGTTCGCTGCAACCCCAATAGTCGCAATTCAATTGATAGGTGCTGCCTACTTCCAGGCAATAGGAAAAGCAGTACCGGCATTCTTGCTGACGCTTTCCAGGCAGGGATTTGTATTTATCCCGCTTATCCTTATCCTGCCTTATTATTTTGGGGAGATCGGGGTCTGGGCTTCATTCCCGATCGCCGATGTGATTTCGACCATTATCACCGCCTATTTTCTGAATCGCGAGATCGTGAAAACGCTGAAATAAGCTTTTTGAGGAAAATTGAGTTAAATCCTTATCTTTAAAACCTCTCAAACAAATACTATCAATGAACAAACATTTACTTCAGCTGGCATTGTGCGCATTTATTTCAGCCACTGCCTTATTTCAGAATCAAACCTATGCCCAGAACTTTAATGAAAAACTGTATGACACGCTAGAATACAGGTTGATCGGTCCTTTTCGTGGTGGTAGAAGTGCTGCCGTTACAGGAGTACCGGGTAAACCAAACCTGTTCTATTTTGGAGCTGCCGGCGGTGGTGTTTGGAGGACCAAGGATGGAGGTAGAAGCTGGGAAAATATTTCAGACGGCTATTTTGGGGGTTCCATAGGTGCCATTGAAGTGGCAAAAGACGATCCAAATGTGATCTATGTAGGTGGCGGTGAAAAGACCGTGAGGGGAAATGTTTCTTCGGGTTATGGAGTCTGGAGAAGTGTAGATGCCGGGAAAACCTGGCAGGAGGCCGGACTTCAGCAAAGCAGGCATGTTCCTCGCCTTGTGACCCATCCAGATGATTATAATACGGTTTATGCGGCCGTCCTTGGAAATATCTATAAACCAACTGAAGAACGTGGGGTTTATAAATCTACCGATGGTGGTAAGAACTGGAAAAAAGTATTGTTCTCCAATTCACAATCGGGTGCGGTAGACCTGATCATGGATCCCAATAATCCAAGAGTTTTATATGCTTCTACCTGGAACGTTCAGCGTACACCATATAGCCTGAGCAGTGGTGGAGAAGGTTCTGCCCTTTGGAAAAGTACCGATAGCGGTGAAAGCTGGAAAGAGATCTCAAAAAATCAAGGTTTTCCAACCGATACCTTAGGGATCATTGGGGTGACGGTTTCCCCGGTTAACAGCGAACGCGTTTGGGCGATCGTTGAGAACAAGGAAAAAGGAGGAGTTTACCGAAGCGATAATGGCGGTCAAACCTGGAGCCAGGTGAATGATGACCGAAAATTGAGACAACGAGCCTGGTATTACACCCGAATTTATGCCGACCCAAAAAACGAAGATGTGGTCTACGTCCTAAACGTGGATTATCACAAAAGTACGGATGGCGGAAGAACCTTCGGCGACAATGTGGCCCCACATGGCGATCATCACGATCTTTGGATCGCTCCTGAGGATCCGCAGCGCATGATCATGGGTGACGATGGAGGAGCCCAGGTTACTTATGACGGGGGCGAAACCTGGAGTACCTACCACAACCAGCCAACTGCGCAGTTTTACCGCGTGACCACAGATAATGCATTTCCGTACCGAATTTATGCCGCCCAGCAGGATAACTCAACAGTGAGGATCAGCCATCGTACCGAAAGCGGAAGCATTAATGAAGATCACTGGGAATCGACAGCTGGAGGGGAAAGCGCCCATATCGCCGTAGATCCTGAAAATAGTGATATCGTTTACGGCGGAAGTTATGACGGATTCCTAACCCGCTACAATCACGAAACCGGGACGGTTAGAAGCGTTAGCGTCTGGCCTGATAACCCAATGGGGCATGGGGCCGAGAACCTGAAATACAGGTTCCAGTGGAACTTCCCTATTTTCTTTTCTCCGCATGATCCTGATAAGCTGTATACAGCATCGAATCATTTACATATGACCACCAATGAAGGTCAGAGCTGGGAAGAGATAAGTCCGGACCTTACCCGAAATGATAAATCCAAGCAGAAATCTTCCGGAGGGCCTATTACAAAGGACAATACTTCGGTAGAGTATTACAGCACCATATTCGCGGCAGCCGAATCTCCGGTTACTCCGGGAGTACTGTGGACAGGTAGTGATGATGGCTTAATTCATGTTTCCCGTGATGGAGGAGAGAACTGGACCAATGTTACTCCAAAGGGAATGCCTGAATGGATGATGATCAACAGCGTTGAACCTTCGGCTTTCGATGCAGGGACTGCCTATGTTGCCGGAACCCGTTATAAGCTCGGCGATTTTGCTCCGTACTTATATAAGACCAGCGATTATGGAAAGAGCTGGAAAAAGATCACCAACGGTATCGCTTCTGAACATTTCACAAGAGTATTGAGAGAAGATCCAAAACAGAAAGGTTTGCTTTATGCAGGTACCGAAACCGGGATGTACATCTCTTTTGATGATGGTGCTAACTGGAGGTCTTTTCAGCTGAATCTGCCTATCGTTCCAATCACTGACCTGGCTGTTAAACAGAATAACCTTATCGTAGCTACTCAGGGTAGAAGTTTATGGATCATAGATGACCTGTCGCTTCTTCACCAGCTTTATGAGCTAGATGGAAATGCCGAAAATGTATTGTTTCAGCCGAAGGATACTTACAGGCTGGATGGCTATTCGAGGAAATCGAATTCGGCAGGAACCAATCATCCTTCAGGAGTGATCACTTATTTCCACCTCGAAGATCCTTCAGAAAAAGAAGTGAAATTGAGCTACCTGGATTCCAATAATGATACCATTCAATCTTTCAGCACTTCATCTGATAAGAATAAGCTGAAAGTCAACAAAGGTGCCAATATGCACACCTGGGATATGAAAGGTAAGGGCGCCGAAAGACTGGACGGTATGATCCTTTGGTGGGCGAGCCTGGAAGCTCCTCAGGCGGTTCCGGGTGAATACAAGGTCGTGCTGGAAGTGGATGAAGAGGTGATGACCAAAACCTTTAACATCCTGCCAGATGAAAATGCCGAAACGGACATTGAAGGTATGAGGGAGCAATATGAATTCATCAGCGATGTGAATGCTACCGTAGACCGGGCTCATAATTCCATCAAAAAGATGCGAGATATTGATGCCCAGTTAAAGGATTTTCAGAAGCAATATAAAGGGAATCCACAGGTACAGCCATTGATCGAAAAAGCCAAAGGCCTGAGCGAGGAACTGTCTGAGATCGAGAACGCGCTTTACCAAACTAAAAATCAGAGCAGGCAGGATCCGTTGAACTTCCCGATCAAGCTTACCAATAAACTGGCGCATTTGAATGCCCTCGTTGGGATGGATGATTTTCCACCAACCGAGCAGGATATCGCGGTAAAAAATGAACTTACCGCCGAGATCAATGCTGAACTGGAGAAGTTCGATGCCCTTCTTTCAAAAGAAGTAAAGGAATTTAACCGTGAATTCAACGAACTGGATCTGAATTACCTGTTCGTGGAAGCTGAAAAGGAGTAATGGAATATTACAATTATATCAAGGCCCTGCATCTCATCTTTGTGATCACCTGGTTTGCAGGGCTTTTTTACATTCCCAGGCTTTTTGTTTACCAGATCGAAGCCTTTCAGAAGAAAGAGCCCGAAAAAAGCATTCTGGGTGAACAGCTTAAACTGATGGCCAAACGGCTTTGGTTTATCATAACCTGGCCCTCGGCGATCCTGGCGAGTATTTTTGCCTTCATTTTGCTATTCATGATCCCCGAATGGTTACAACAGCCGTGGATGCATGTTAAACTTGCCTTCGTGGTGCTATTATATGCCTATCATTTTAAAACCCACCTGATCTATAAGCAGCTGCAGAACGACATTGTGAAATGGACTTCTAACCAGATGCGTATCTGGAACGAGGGCAGTACCCTTATCCTGTTCGCAGTCATCTTCCTGGTGATCGTAAGGGATGCGCTTAACTGGATCTATGGGGTTATTGGGATCTTCCTGCTGGGAATCATATTGATGCTGGGGATCAAACTTTATAAAAGAATTCGAGCAAAGAACCCTAAAGCCTGATGTGGTGCGATAATTGTAGAAATACCGGCAAGTATTAAAATATGAAACTGCTGAAGCTTTCTTTACGAACCCGGATCTTTATTTCCATGATCCTCCTGGTGCTGGGCGCCTCTATTCTTATTTTCGGGGTGACCGTTTACCAGTATAAGCAGGAAGCTGAAAGTTACCACGAGGAAAGACTGGAGCGTAAAGAAAAGGCCATTCTTGAGAACATCAATTATGTGCTATCTCAAACCACCTTCGTGATCGAAACCGAGAACCTGGAACCTATTTTCAGTACCCAGAACAAGATCAACGAGATGGCCGAGGTTCATGAAATGCAGATCCATATCTACGATCTTAATGGTGAGCTGATCATAAAATCTGACGAATCTTTCTTTCGTGATACCACCAAAACCAGGCTGGAACCTGATATATTAAAAGAACTGGCGGCTTCACCCGATAAGAGCTTTTTGAAGAAGACCGAAGTGAACGGCCAGAAATACCAGAGTGCCTATACCTACGTTCTCGATCCCAAGTTCAAGCCCCTGGCCATCATGTACCTGCCCTATTTGCAGGATGACAGCCTGTTGAACCGTGATCTGAACAATTTCCTGGTCCGCATGGCGGAAGTGTATTTGTTCATGCTGGTAATTGCCATTATTCTATCTTTCTTCCTTTCAAAATACATTACGAAATCGCTGAAGATCATTTCTGAAAAGATCAACCAGACCAGGCTTGATAAACGCAACCAGAAGATCGAGTTGTCAAATGCAACCGAAGAGATCTATGCCCTGGTTTCGGCTTATAACAGTATGATCGATGAGCTTGAGGAAAGTGCAGTGAAATTGGCAACCGGGGAGCGAGAGCAGGCCTGGAGAGAGATGGCGAAGCAGGTGGCCC
Source organism: Christiangramia oceanisediminis (assembly GCF_022570735.2). GTDB lineage: Bacteria > Bacteroidota > Bacteroidia > Flavobacteriales > Flavobacteriaceae > Christiangramia > Christiangramia oceanisediminis. The sequence continues at coordinate 1,255,860 of NZ_JANCNS010000001.1, forward strand.
ACGAGATCAAGAATCCATTAACGCCAATGCGCCTTAGCGTTCAAAGTTTTCAGCGCAATTTTGATCCTAATGATCCGGAGATCAATCAAAAGGTAGATGAATACAGCAACACCTTAATAAGCCAGATAGATACGATGAGCTCGATCGCCTCGGCTTTTTCGAATTTCGCCAAAATGCCGGCCCAGCAAAATGAAACCCTGAACGTGCCGAAGATCGTAAAACTGGCGCTGGATATTTTCAATGAAAAATACATTGAATTCAAATGTGAAAAAGAAGAGATCCTTGCCAAGTTCGATCGTACTCAACTGATCAGGGTAGTCACTAACCTGGTGAAAAATGCCATTCAGGCGCTGAAAGATGTGGATAATCCGCGAATCCTTGTCGTTGTGGAAGAGGAAGAAGATCATGTGCTGGTTTCGGTTTCAGATAATGGATCGGGAATTTCAGAAGAGAATAAGGAAAAGGTTTTTGAACCTAAGTTTACCACGAAATCCAGTGGAATGGGACTGGGGCTCGCAATGGTGAAGAATATAGTTGAAACCTATAACGGCAGCATCAGTTTTGTGTCGAAACAAAATAAAGGCACTATATTTAACGTACGATTTCCAAAATAATAATTATGAGTTATCAGAACATTTCAGAACATATTGAAAATAATATTCTAACCCTGAAGATCGACAGGCCTAAAAAGCTGAACGCGCTCAACAGGGAAACCATACAGGAATTGCATGACGCTCTTAAATCGGCCAAACACGATGATGAGGTTATGCTGGTCATCCTTACCGGGAGTGGTGAAAAGGCTTTTGTGGCAGGTGCCGATATTAGTGAATTCGCCGATTACTCTCCCAAGGAAGGTAAGCGCCTTGCAGCCGACGGGCAGGAGAAACTTTTCGATTATGTAGCAAATTTTCCGAAACCTGTTATAGCTGCCATTAATGGCTTTGCACTGGGTGGAGGCTTAGAACTGGCCATGGCGGCGCACTTCAGGATCGCAAGCGAGAATGCTAAAATGGGCCTTCCGGAGGTGTCACTTGGTGTTATTCCGGGTTATGGTGGTACCCAGCGGCTTCCACAACTGGTTGGAAAAGGCAGGGCCATGGAAATGATCATGAGCGCAGGAATGATAGATGCACAGCAGGCTTTGCAATATAACCTCGTGAATCATGTAGTAGAGCAGGAAGACCTGTTGGATTTCGCAAAAGAACTAGCCGGGAAGATCATGAAGAATTCAATGGTGGCGATTTCAGCGGCGATAAGGGCTATTAATGCCAACTATGAAAAAGGAATAAACGGATTCGAGGTTGAGGTCAAGGAATTTGGACATTCCTTTGGAACCGACGATTTTAAGGAAGGTACTTCAGCCTTTTTGAATAAACGAAAGGCCGACTTTCCGGGAAAATAATAAGATCGAGCCACGTTAAATTCGTGGCTTTTCTTTTCTTAAATAAATGGAAAAATTCCTTTTAATAGGAAAAAATCCATAATTTTGAAACATGTCAATTTCAGAATTTAAGAAGGGGAGAGGTGCTCAATTGAACACGGCAAATAAATTCCATGAGCATAGCCACGAGATAAGAGATGATTTCCTTAATTATTGCGCTTCGGAAGGAGAGGAAGCCGAGGAATCACGGACTACTATCATTGAAACTTTTCCGAAGACCATCGTCAATAAAGTGACCAGTCCGGATGTGGGCCTGGAATATTCATTGAATCCGTATCAGGGTTGTGAACACGGCTGTATTTACTGCTATGCACGTAATTCCCATGAGTACTGGGGATATAGTGCGGGCCTTGACTTTGAACAAAAGATTCTTGTTAAAAGAAACGCCGTGGAACTGCTCGAGCAGAAACTTAGAAGTAAGAGCTGGAAAGCCACACCTATAGTTCTTTCGGGAAATACCGATTGTTACCAGCCTATTGAAAAGGAACTCAGGATCACCCGGAGCCTGCTTCAATGTTTTTTGAAATACAGGCACCCGGTAGGAATGATCACCAAAAATGCGCTCGTTCAGCGAGATATGGACGTACTCAGGGAACTGGCACAGGAAAACCTGGTGCATGTGAATTTGTCTATCACCTCCTTAGAGGAAAAAACAAGGAGAATCCTGGAACCCAGAACTGCAACTATAAAAAAGAGACTGGAAACGGTTGAAAAGCTTTCTACAGCTGGAATTCCGGTGAGCGTTATGATGGCTCCTATCATTCCTTCCATCAATAGCCATGAAATAATGCCTTTGGTAAAGGAGGTAGCGGAGCGGGGAGCACTGGGAGTCGGTTATACGATCGTTCGGTTGAATGGCTCTATTGGCCAGATCTTTAGTCACTGGATCAAAAAGGCGATGCCAGACAGGGCAGATAAGGTCTTGCACCAGATCCAACAGGTTCATGGTGGTAGTTTAAATGACAGCCGTTTTGGAACCCGAATGAAGGGCGAAGGGGAGTTTGCTTCCCAGGTGGCACAGCAATTTAAAATCGCCAAAAGGCTCTACTTAAAGGATCGCGAGCGCCCCCAGTTGAACTGCAAATTACACGAGGAATTTAAAGACGGCCAGATGAAACTGTTCTAGGCCTCACCATTCCATTCAGCGAAAAAATGATCCAGGTATTCTACCATAAAGGCATGACGATCTGCAGCAATTCTGCGACCTGTTTCCGTATTCATCCGGTCTTTTAACAGTAATAGTTTTTCGTAAAAGTGGTTGATAGTAGGAGCTTTTGAAGCCTTATACTCTTCTTTTGTCATGTCCAGTTTTGGTTCGATCTCGGGATCGTAAAGAGCACGGCCCTTGAACCCGCCATAATTGAAGGTTCTCGCGATACCTATGGCACCAATGGCATCGAGCCTGTCGGCATCCTGAACGATGTCCAGTTCAGTCGAACTGAAATTTCTTTCAGTATTTCCTCCTTTAAAAGAAACATTTTCGATGATCTTAACAACGTGATCTATAATAGTCGCATCTACTTTTTCAGATTTCAAAAATTCAGAAGCTATTCTGGGTCCTACAGTTTCATCGCCATCATGGAATTTCGAGTCGGCAATATCATGCAATAAAGCAGATAATTCCACCACCAGTGAATCGGCTTCCTCGCCTTCCGCTATATGACGGGCATTTGCCCACACCCGTTGAGTGTGGAACCAGTCGTGGCCTCCTTCGGCATTTTTAAGGCTGTTCTTTACAAAATCAGCCGTTTTTTTAATGATTTCCTGGGACATAGATCAGTTCTTTATATCTGCGATAATGGTTCGTTCGATCAGGGCGGCAAGGCTGGCTGCATCATTAGAACTCACTGGAACGGGTTTATGAGCTTTCAGGGAAACCTTGATCCCAAGGTCAATTGGAAAACTGCCGTGGCGGAATAATTTCCAGGAATTATTAATGCTGATGGGCACTACCACCGCGTCTGGTAATTTCTTGAACAGGACCATCATTCCGTTGGTTCTGAATTCTTTTGGCTTACCGGTGCGGCTTCTAGTACCTTCCGGAAAGATCACCGCCGACCTTTTTGTTTTTGCCAGGTAATCTCCAAATTGAGACATTTTCAGAAGCGATTCCCTTCGGTTCTTTCGGTCTATCAGAACCGAACCGCCGTGCCTGAGATTAAAACTAATACTTGGAATTCCCCTACCCAGTTCCTTCTTACTAACAAACTTTGGATGGTGTTTCCTGAAGTACCAGATTATTGGCGAAATATCATACATCCCCTGGTGATTAGCCACAAAAATAACCGGCCTGTCAAGTGGAATATGGTGTTCATTTTCAATGTGGAAGCTCGTTCCAAGCACATTAAGGCAACGCATCAGGAACCAGTTAAGAATATCCACGCTTTTCTTGTGCGCCTGGTAACCGCCCAGTTTTAAGCAGAGCCACTGTATAGGGTGGAAAACCAGCAACGTAATAAAAAAGAGAATATAGAAAATTACCGATAAAGGGTAGGAGAGGATCTTTTTCATCTTGGTTTAAAACTACAAAAATAACCAAATAGGATTTATGGCATAAAAAAGCCACGCTCTAGGCGTGGCTTCCAGTTTTTTATTTGAAAAGACCTAGCAGAACTCGTTGTAAGCTCCAATAAGGTTTTCAGCGATCATATCTGCCGGACGGCCTTCAATATGATGACGCTCTAGCATATGAACTAGTTCACCATCTTTGAAAAGAGCCATTGAAGGAGAAGATGGAGGGAATGGTACCATCATATCTCTGGCTTTTTCAGTAGCTTCTTTATCCACACCTGCAAAAACAGTAACCAGGTTATCTGGTTTTTTCGCATTCTGAAGAGAAAGTCTTGCTCCAGGACGTGCGTTGGCTGCGGCACAACCACAAACCGAATTCACCACTACCAAAGTAGTACCTTTTTTCTGCATTGCCTTTTCTACATCTTCTAAGGTATGTAACTCCTCAAAACCAATGCTGGTAAGATCTTCTCTCATTGGTTTTACTAAATCTGCTGGATACATATATGTTTTCTTTTGATTATTAAACTTAATTGAAGCACAAAGATACCAAATTATGTTCAGCTGAACATATCTCATATTACTATGTGCGAATAGGTTGAATTTATGGGCGCGAAGGCCGAATGCGATACTGGATAGAATTTTGAAAGTGTTATCTTAGCGGCTAAAGAAAATTGCCCATGATCAAATGGCTTCTCGCAATTCTGGGATATATCTATTTCCGGTTTCCCGGCGCTATACTTGGTTTTATAATAGGTTCCCTGCTGGATAATTATGTTCGGGTTTCTGGAGGCGTCTTTACTTCCATGATGGGAAATCAGCGACAGGAAGTTTCTCCCGGAGATTTTGAGCTCAATTTGCTGTCTCTTTGTTCCATCGTTATCAAGGCAGACGGAAGTGTTTCACAGACCGAACTGGATTACGTTCGTTCCTATTTTGTACAGGCCTACGGAAAGGAGAGAGCCAATGCTACTTTTAGAACCTTTAATGAAGTAGTGAAAAGCAGGCAGGTTTCGGCTTCCAAGATCTCCCGATATCTCGCTGCCAGGACTAAATATCCAACCAGGTTACAGATCATACATTTCTTATTCGGAATCGCCCAGGCAGATGGCCGGGTTAGTGATGCTGAAGCCGCGATAATCCAGGAAATAGCCGGGTATTTACAAATTGGGGCAAGGGATTTTGCCAGTATCAAGGCCATGTTCTTCAAAAAGACCGATTCGGCCTATACCATCCTGGAAATAGATAAATCGGCTACCGATGATGAGGTGAAAAAGGCCTTTCGAAAAATGGCTAAAAAATACCATCCTGATAAACTGGGACATATGGATGAAGCTTACCGTAAGGGAGCCGAAGAGAAATTTAGAAATGTACAGGAAGCCTACGACCAGATCAAAAAAGAAAGAGGTCTTTAATTTCTAATTTTCGCGCAGAGCTTTCAGAAGCTGTTCTTTGTTGAGGAACTGGAAATATCGCGCTTTAGCCTGAAAATTTTCGTCAAGTATCACCATCGCGGGCAATGAAAAAGGCCTGTTTTTTCTGCTGGCCATCAGTATAGCGATCTGGTGAACTGGATTTCTTCTATTCAGCCGTTCGTTCACAAATACCTGGTCCCCAAACTGAATAGTGTCGGTAGATTCAACGTCCATTTTTACTGCGTAATACTTCCTATTTAGCATATCCTGAATCTCTGGATCGGTAAACACTTCCCTGTCCATTCTTTTGCATGGCTGGCACCAGTCTGCATAAAAATCGATAAATACCTTTTTGGGTTTTACCTCCAGCGAATCATACAGCTGTTCAAAACCTATCCAGTTTACAGCGGTTGTTTCCTGCGCCTTCAGCTGGCACCAATTCAGGAAAATTAACAGTATCGATATGAATGCTACAGCTTTTTTCATAGGGATCCAAGCCTGATTCCAAGGAATACCGATCGCGGACTTCCCGGACCATAAATATAATTGCTATCCCGGTTTTTACCGATATCAAAATCAGACTGGTAAGCGTTGGTCACATTTTTGACACCACCGAATAATTCAACAGCCGAGCTCAATGATGGGATATTCAGTTCATAACCTAATCGAAGGCTTAGTTCAGCAAAAGAAGGGGTAGAGGTATACTCATCTACATCCTGGCCGGTTCCTTCACCAGCAAAATGAACTATATCCATTTTCCCTGTATATACGAAATTTGCTGAAGCGCTAAATCGCTTGTTGGGTGTAAAGGTGAGCGTGGCATACCCGTAATCATTAGGGGTTCTTAAAAACTCTCTCCTTGCTTCCAGGCCTTCGATATTTTCAACCGGATCCTTGAATTTGCTTGACTGTAATGTGAAACCGGCTTCCAGTTCAAACAAATAGTCAAAATTAGCCCGGGTTTCAAGGGTGAATCCTTTAACAGTGGCACCTGATCCATTTCGTTTTTCAAATCGTTCTCCAAAGTCATCTTCACCCAGTGGTTGCAGGTAAAATGCATCGTTCAGGTTGGTATAGAAAGCCTCCACGGTGTAGCCCCAAATGAAATGTTCGGTGGCGCGGTCATAATTTACCGAGGCTGTAAAACTATTCGAGCGTTCTTCTTTCAAATCTTCGGAAAGAGAGATCCTTGAAATTCCGCCGCCAGCAAATGCGATATGGAGGTCGGTATCAAAGGCCTGGGGCGCCCTGAATCCAGTTCCCCAACCAACCCGGAACTGGGTGGTTTCCTTCAGTTTATAGAGAAGGGAAAGCCTTGGGCTGAAGATCGCATGATCTACCAGGTTATGTTTATCCAGTCTGAAACCGGAGAGGAAATTCAGATTTTCGGTGATATCCCAGTCATTTTGAAAAAATGCGCCAAGATTTCGCGTGGTTTGATCGATCAGGTAATTATAAGAAGGGATCTCATCAAATACATCGTCATATACGTATTCGGCACCTCCGGTCAAAACCGTGCTACCACCCAGGAAACTATTGATTCGCTGGTTGAACTGGACACCACCCTGGTGAGTAGTTACCTTTGAAGTTCCGTAAGGAGGCGTTTCGAAAAATTCGATACGGTCTTCCTCAAGGTCCGGGATGATACCAGTATAATGATCCCTGTTAGTTGACTGACCTCCATAATAAATTATCAATGAGCTCCTGTCGTCATTGAAGTTAAGCTGGTAATCCAGGCTTCCCATCAGCACGTTATGGGTTCTTTCTTCGCTTTGTTCGGCCAGGTAAGCGGGGCCTTCAACCATTTCACCACCATAGCGATATTCGTATAAGCTGCTTAAACTTAAGTTCAGCTTGGAATCTTCGGTTGGAAGATAAAAGGCGTTAACGCCGAAGGAATTGTCCTTTAGTTCTGGCAATTCTGAAAAATTATCATCGTTGGCATCATACATTCCGCGAGTTCGGTGACTTACGAAGAAATTGGCACCAGTGCGATAATCCTTGGAAACTACGGTTGCATTCCCGTTCAGAACATTCTGATCGGTCTGTCCGTCGATATTCTCGTAGGTATAGGTGAGGTTGTAATTATTTTGTTTAGGGATCTTGGTGATCACGTTCACGGTGCCACCGATCGCGCTGGAACCATAGAGTGCAGATACCCCACCGCGCACCACCTCGATACGTTCTATCATATTCACCGGGATCTGTTCAAGGCCATATAATCCGGTTAACGGACTAAAGATGGGTCGGCCATTTATCAGGATCTGGGAATAACCACCCTGCAGACCGTTCATTCGTAATTGGGTATAGTTGCAGGTCTGGCAATCGGTTTCCACACGAAGACCGGGTTGGAATCTTAAACCTTCTGAAAGATCGGTCGCTGTTACCTGTCGCAATGTTTCACTGTTGATGAGATTTACAATAACGGGAGAATCGGTCTTTCTTTTCGCGGTTCTTGTTCCGGTGACCACGATCTCGTTAAGGGAATCCGGGTTGGGTTGGAGTTCGAAATCGATCTTTCGTTTTTCGCCATCCTTAAGTTCGATGGTCCTTGAAATAGTTCGATAACCCTGGAACTGAATCGTGATTCGATGCTTGCCAGCTGGCAAGGTAAGCCTGTATTCTCCATCTATATCCGCATCGGTGCCATTCGTGGTTCCCTGTACGAACACGCTGGCGAAGGCCAATAGTTTACCTTCTGAGTAGATCGTGCCATAGATTTCGGCTTCCTGCGAAAGAAGGCTTAAAGGAAATATTAATAGACATATCAATTTCAATCGCATTTCAAATTTTTTTCAAAGGTAAAAATAAATTTAGGCTTACCTAAAAAATTGATTAATTAGAATTAAAAATGTATTTTTGGCGAGTAAAATTTTTGACATGTTCAGTTTATCGGAAGAGAATTATCTCAAGGCTATCTTTCACCTCGAAAATTCATTAAAAAGTGGGGTGAGCACGAATGCCCTTGCCGAGGAGATGCAAACCAAGGCCTCCTCGGTCACCGATATGGTCAAGCGTCTTTCAGATAAGGACCTGGTGAACTATAAGAAATACCAGGGCGTGAAACTAAGCCAGGCGGGCAGGGAAGCAGCTATCGAGGTAATAAGGAAGCACAGGTTGTGGGAGGTTTTCCTGGTTGAAAAACTGAATTTTAACTGGGATGAGGTTCATGAAGTTGCCGAGCAGCTGGAGCATATCAAATCTGAAAAACTTACCAACGAACTGGATAAATTCCTCGATTTCCCGGAAAGAGATCCTCATGGCGATCCTATTCCAGACGCACAGGGGAATTTTCATATTTCCAATCGCGTGCTGCTTTCCAACCTGGGAGTGGGAGAGACTGGGATCTGCATAGGCGTTAAAGATTCTTCAGCTGAATTTTTGCAATACCTGGATAAGCATGATATCTCCCTTGGAAAAAAGATAGTGGTCATCGAAAAAGAAGATTTCGATAAATCAATGCTGATCAAATTAGACGATCAGGAATTAAGAATATCAAGCCAGATCTCGGCTAATCTTTATATAAAAACTTTGTAAGATGGATGTTATTTTAGATTATTTTCAGGAAATAGATCCCGTTCTCGCGGCATTTCTAGCCACTTTATTTACCTGGGGGCTTACTGCCCTGGGGGCTTCCCTCGTTTTCCTTTTTAAGGGAATGAACAGGGCTTTCTTTGATGGGATGCTGGGTTTTACTGGGGGAGTTATGGTGGCCGCCAGTTTCTGGAGTTTACTGGCGCCTGGGATCGAAATGAGTCCCGGCGAGGGTTTCCAGAAGGTAGTGCCTGCCGTTGTTGGCTTTGCGCTGGGAGCATTGTTCATTTTTGGCCTGGATAAGATACTTCCTCATTTACATGTTAATTTTAAAATGAGCGATTCTGAAGGGATCAAAACGCCCTGGCATAAATCGGTTTTATTGACCCTGGCGATCACCCTTCACAACATTCCTGAAGGACTTGCCGTTGGAGTGCTGTTCGGCGGAGTTGCAGCCGGGTTTGAAGGAGCCAGTATAGGTGGTGCGGTAGCTCTTGCCCTGGGGATCGGACTTCAGAACTTCCCGGAAGGATTTGCAGTTGCCATGCCTCTTAGAAGACAGGGACTCAGCCGTTGGAAATGTTTCAATTACGGACAATTATCGGCCATTGTAGAGCCGGTTGCAGCGGTAATTGGAGCCTGGGCGGTTCTTACTTTTCAGCCTATTCTGCCTTACGCCTTGTGTTTCGCAGCAGGTGCTATGATCTTTGTAGTGGTAGAAGAAGTGGTTCCCGAAGCCCAGCAGGGTAATTTTACCGATATTTCCACGCTCGGTTTTATTGGCGGTTTTATGGTCATGATGACCCTGGACGTTGGTTTGGGCTAAAATGCCACTTTCGCTGAAATGTTTCGTCTTCCATAAAAAGATGATTCATGAAAATCGCAATTTTCTTCCTGTTAATTTCACTTTGGTCTGCTGATAAAGAAAAGCCGGTTGGCGCTACCGAATCAATCAATCTTAGTGAAACATTTTGTGTTGGAGATGAACTGGTGCTGGGAAATAGCAGGATAAAATTTTCCAGGGTCATTTCTGATTCCCGCTGTCCTGAAAGTGCAATTGTCACCTGTATCTGGGCTGGAGAAGTGAAAATACTTCTGGAGCATTATGAAGGTAATGAGCTAAAATCCAGACTTATTATTAGGAATTCGGTGTCTGAAATAAATGAATTTCTGGCTGGTACAGGGGTTTCAGTAGGATGGTTTGAGGTGCTTCCTCATCCCGAAAAACCAGAAAATTTGATGCAGGAAGATTATTCTTTTAAAGTTCAGATTTCAGAAAGGCTGGCGAGAAATTAGTCGCCACATCCACAATCTGAAACTCCGCAGGAACCGGCTTTTTTCTTGCCACCAAGAAATGCGGGTTTCCAGACGAACTTGGTTATAAGATAGCCTGTAGCGATAAAAAAGGTGATAAAAACAAGTATTTCCTGTAGAACTTCCATAGTTTTTAAGTCGTTTTAAATCTGTATCCTTACTATTTTAAGACCTGAAAGGCAATTAAGGCCACTACATAAGCAAATGCACTCATGATTATTAATTGCAGCACCGGCCATTTCCAGGTGTTGGTTTCTTTTTTCACGATCGCGAGCGTACTCATACATTGCATGGCGAATGCATAGAACAGCAATAAACTAACCCCGCTGGCAAAGGTGAACAACGGGCCCCCAAGTATAGGGTTGATCTCGGCGGCCATCCGGTTTTTAATGGTTTCCTCTTCATCGCTGCCTACACTGTAAATGGTTGCAAGCGTACCCACGAAAACTTCACGTGCTGCAAAAGAACTGATGATTGCTATCCCGATCTTCCAGTCGTAGCCTAATGGCGCAACAACAGGTTCAATACCTTTACCCATGATCCCGATGTAGGAATTCTTCAGTTTAAAGGATGCTACCTCCTCTTCGATCTCATCATGGTTTACTTGCTGTTCGGTTTCGGTGTATTTTGAAGTTACGATCTCTTCGGCATTCTCAAAATCGTCGCCAGGTCCATAGCTCGCCAAAACCCATAATATAATTGAGATCGCCAGGATGATCTTTCCTGCCCCAAAAACAAAGGATTTGGTTTTCTCCACCACATTTATGGCAACGTTCTTTACCATGGGAACCTTGTAATTAGGCATTTCTATCACGAAATAACTTTTCAGGTTGCTTTTCATGATCTTGTGCAGCAGCCAGGCCGAAAATATGGCCATTCCAAAGCCTAAAAGATACAGGATCATTAAGGTTAGTCCCTGCATATTGAAGCCAAGGAAAGATTTATCGGGGATCACCAGGGCGATAATGATCAGGTAAACCGGAAGCCTGGCCGAACAGGTTGTGAACGGAACTACCAGGATAGTGATAAGCCTTTCTTTCCAGTTTTCTATATTTCTCGTGGCCATCACTGCGGGGATTGCACAGGCTGTTCCTGATACCAGGGGCACCACGCTTTTTCCGCTTAGGCCAAATCTTCTCATGATGCGATCCATCAGAAAGACCACCCGGCTCATATATCCCGATTCTTCAAGTATCGAAATGAACAGGAATAAAAAGGCGATCTGTGGAATAAATATGACGATCCCTCCAAGCCCGGGAATGATCCCTTCAGCAATTAAACTGGTAAAAGGTCCCGATGGAAATGTTTCTTTGGTGATCTCGCTCAGCGAGGCAAAAGTTGCGTCGATCCAATCCATGGGAACGCTGGACCAGCTGTAGATAGCCTGGAATATAAGCAACAGAATACCGAAAAAGATAACATAACCCCATACTTTATGAGTAAGGATGCGATCTAATCGTGAGCGAAGATCGGTTGCTGCATTTTTATCCACGCTCATGGTCTCTTTCAGGACACCGTTTATGAACTGGTAGCGAATGATCGTTTCCTTCTGCTGAAGCCGTTTCAGGTCGCTGGTAGATTTTGTATTGAAGCTGGTGTTGGTGTTGAGCTCGGCGCGATTAATATTTCCGAAATTCACATCCTGGGTAATGACCAGCCATAATTTGTAAAGCGACTGGTTTGGAAAAGCCTTGCGCAGGTTTCCGAAATATTCCGGATCTATTACTGAAGCATTTACACAGGGTTCAATTGGGATATGACGGTAATTGATGATGAGCTCCTTCAGGTAATCGATTCCCATCCTTTTGCGGGCACTTACCAGGGCGACCTTGGTTTTAAGTCGTTCCTCCAGTAATTCCACATCCAGGGAAATTCCGCGGCGCTCCATCCTGTCGGCCATATTGATGGCGAGAATGGTAGGAATTCCAAGGTCTTTGATCTGGGTAAAAAGAAGGAGGTTTCTTTTTAAATTTTCAACGTCGCTTACCACTACTGCCACATCTGGGTAATCTTTATCATTCTTATTCAGCAGCAGTTCGATAACGACATTTTCGTCAAAAGAAGAAGCGTTGAGGCTATAAGTTCCGGGAAGATCCAGGATATGAGCCTTTAATCCGCGCGGAAGTTTGCAGATCCCTTCTTTCTTTTCTACCGTGATGCCTGGATAATTACCAACCTTCTGGTTAAGGCCGGTTAGCTGGTTAAATACAGATGTCTTACCGGTATTGGGGTTACCAATTAAAGCAACATTAATTTGCTTACCCATATTAGCCTATTAATTCAATTTCTATAAGCAGGGCGGTTTCTTTTCGAATCGCCAGGTGACTGCCGTTAATGTTCAGGTACATTGGATCCTGAAAAGGGGCAGTTTGCACCATTTCTACTTCATTTCCGGGAAGGCAGCCCATTTCAAGAAGTTTAAGCGGGACATGTTCTGCGGAAAATTCCTTGATAATCCCCCGTTGTCCCCTCTTCAGATTTGCGACCGTGACCTTCACCTTTTATTTAGATTGATTTTAAACAAGGCAAAAGTAATGGAATTTAACCCAATACAAAAGTTAAAGGAAGAAAAAGTAAGTTTAGCGGTATTGCGCTTTAAGAACCTTTAGATCATGCATAAGGTTTTTGATAGCCTCCGGATCTGTACCATCATAAAAGCCGCGTATTTGCTTTTCTTTATCCACCAGGATAAAATTCTCGGTATGGATCATATCGTATTTCCCGCCATCGCCAGTAGATTTTGTTGCGAGGTAAGATTTTCTGGCCAGGTCATAGATCTGTTTCTTATCTCCGGTAACCAGGTTCCATTTTTCGTCAATGACGCCTTTCTCGATCGCATATTCCTTTAGAACCGGAACGCTGTCTGCCACCGGAAAAACGGTATGTGACAAGAGTAAAACCTCATCGTCGCTTTTGATCTTTTCCTGGATCTCGATCATATGATCGGTCATGATGGGGCAGATGGTAAGGCAGGTGGTAAAGAAAAAGTCGGCGATATAGATCTTGTCTTTATAATCTTCCTGGGTGATGGTATCCCCATTCTGGTTTACCAGTTCGAAGTCGGCTATTTTATGATATTTCCGAACATATTGAACGGTGGAATCAACCAGCTCGGCATTTACCATTTCGGGTTGATAGACGGGCAGCCGTTCTTCCGGTTTCAGCAAGGTGTATATGCACAGAATTATGATCACCGAAAGGACGAATAAAACTATGGCAAAGGTTTTGTATTTAGCAAAAAACTTGAGCACCAGATTATAATTTTTGCAAAGTTATGGCCTGAGGTTCAAATAGTCGAATTCTACCAAGAAAAATTTCAGGTGCGAATCTGGCTTGATTTAAAACTTTTTTGAGAGTTTTTAAAAACTTACTTTTGTGCGATTTTAAATTTGAAGTTGACTAATGGATCCATTTTTAGTAAAAGCCATACAATTAATATTATCTCTTTCTTTACTGATTGTTCTGCATGAATTAGGTCACTTTGTGCCTGCCAAACTGTTCAAGACCAGGGTAGAGAAGTTCTTTTTGTTCTTCGATGTAAAATTTGCCCTTTTCAAAAAGAAAATTGGCGATACGGTTTACGGGATTGGCTGGCTTCCGCTTGGAGGTTATGTTAAGATCTCGGGGATGATCGATGAGAGCATGGATAAGGAGCAGATGGCCCAGCCGCCTAAGGATTATGAATTCCGAAGCAAACCAGCCTGGCAGCGATTGATCATTATGCTTGGTGGGGTAACGGTAAACCTGGTTCTGGGATTCCTGATCTATATGATGATCATGTTCGTTTGGGGGAAACCTTTTATAGATCCGGCTGATCTGCCTAATGGTTACGCAGTAGCCGAAAGCTTTAAGGAATTCGGGTTTCAGGATGGTGATAAGGTTCTCAGAATGGACGGGAAGGATGTGGAGAGCTATAATGATGTAAATAAACATCTGTTCTTAAGAGATGTAAATAATATTACCGTAAAACACCAGGATGGTGTGGAAGAAACTATCGAATTGCCTGAGGATATTGGTAGCACCATGTTTCAACAGGGAGTGATGCAGCCATTTGTGCCTATTACCTATCCTGTTCTGGATACGGTGGTTGCAGATATGGCCGCGGAAAAGGCAGGTCTTAAAAAAGGAGACAGTATTATTTCTCTTAATCAATTCGAGATAGGCTACTGGCACGAAATCGCGCCCATTTCTCAGGAAAATCCTGGCAAGGAAATCGAGGTGGTTTATAAAAGAGATGGAGAGATCCAGAGCGTGATGATCACACCAGATGAAGAAGGGAAACTAGGTATAGCACCCATTATTAGATTAGAGCCAGATCGCAAGCGGTATGGTTTTATGGAAAGTATCAGCGCCGGTTTCGATTATGGTTACTGGATCCTTCATGATTATGTGGCACAGTTCAAATATGTATTTACCAAAAAAGGGGCTTCCCAATTAGGTGGTTTTGGTGCTATTGGTGGCTTATTCCCTGATACCTGGAACTGGTATGGTTTCTGGCATACCACTGCACTGCTATCTATCATTCTGGCCTTTATGAACATTTTACCAATTCCTGCCCTGGATGGTGGTCATGTAATGTTCCTGTTATATGAGATGGTAACCGGAAGGAAGCCTAACGATAAGTTCATGGAAGTTGCCCAGATGGTAGGGTTTTTCCTGTTGATCGCGCTGGTTCTATATGCCAATGGAAATGATATTTATCGCTGGTTATTTGATTAGATTAGTTGAAAAAACATTAATAAACAGAGCCTGGGACATATTTGATCCCTGGCTCTTTTCATTTTAATTATGATGAAGAAATCCTTAAAATCTCTTGTGAACCTGCTTAATCTAATGCTGCTCCTGTTTGTTCTGGGAGCTTGCTCAAGCACCGATAAAACTAATAATACTGATGATGCCCCAACGGCGGAATCTATTGTGATTTTTACCGTGAATGACCTGCACGGAAAGATCGATAACTTCGGAAAGGTAAAAGCCATTCTCGATGAAGAAAGAAAAAAAGAATCTCAGGTGTTTTTTGTAGCGGGTGGAGACCTTTTCTCGGGAAATCCCATAGTCGATTTTCATCCTGAAAAAGGCTTCCCGATAATTGATCTGATGAACAGGACCGGGATTGATGTTTCGGCCCTTGGGAATCATGAGTTCGATTATGGTCAGGAAATTCTGAATGCCAGGATGCAGCAGGCCAGTTTCCCCTTTCTTTCTGCAAATGTTAAGAATATAAATGGGGAGCTAAATCTGCCGGAAGGTAGGGTCACCATTGAAAAGGATGGTTTTGAGATCGCTTTTATCGGTGTGGTGGAAACCAGTTCTCCCGGGAATATACCTTCAACCCATCCCAAACGGATACAGGGCCTGGACTTTGAGGAAGGAGTTAATTCTGTAGCGAAATACAGGGATGACGAGGAGGTTCAAAATGCCGATCTGGTTATCGCGCTTACCCACTATGGATCTCATGGAGACGAAATGATCCTTCAGAATCATGATTTTGTAGACCTGGTTATTGGGGGTCATAACCATGACATTTATAACAGGAAGGTCAATGGCAGATATATGGTTCAAAGTGGATCTAATTTAAGATATATGACAAAGCTTAGCCTGGAAGTGCTGGAAGGTGAGATCGTGGAATATGAATACGAACTCGTCAACCTGGATGAAAAGACCGAGGAAGACGCAGAGATCATGGAGATTGTTGCCGAATACAACAATAAGCCCGAATTCTATGAAGAAATTGGGACTTCGCTAAGGGATCACAATTCGGCCCAAACAGGTTGTTTCTATACAGATGCTTTACGAACGATCACGGGTGCCGATATCGTCTTCCAGAATTATGGGGGGATTCGTGCCGGGCTGGATTTTGGGAAGATCACTCCTTTTGATATCTATACCATTGATCCCTTCGGAAATGGCCTGGATACTTTTTCCATGAGCGTTAAAGAGCTGAAAGAATTCCTGGAGGCTCCAGATGCTCCTTCGATGGCATATTCAGGTCTTAAGATGACCCGTGATAATGGACGGGTTCGTATTTATGATCCTGAAGGCAGGGAACTGAATGACGAATATGAACTCGTCATTGGACTGAACGATTATATCTCGAATGTACATTCAGACGATTTTACCTCGCCATTAAAGACTTTTGAAAAAACCACCGCAGAATACCTTATAGAATACCTTAAGGCCTATCAGAGCGTGATCGATTACGAGGATTGTAATAATAGTATTTAAAAAATCTGCAAGGCTGAAATTCATATTTATCTGTCTATTTGAGAGATAGGATTAACGGTGATTTTTTCCTCAAAAAAAATTTAAAAATTCTTTTGACAGCATTTAAAAATTGACTTATATTTGCAACCGCTTTTAAAGCAAAACACTCCTCCTTAGCTCAGTTGGTTAGAGCATCTGACTGTTAATCAGAGGGTCCTTGGTTCGAGCCCAAGAGGAGGAGCAACCTAAGCCAGTCGAAAGACTGGCTTTTTTTATTTCGCTTTGGGCGAGAAGTTTAACCTGAGCGAAGTCGAAGGGATTTCAACCTAACCTGATTAAGTTATAGAAGTTAAAGACCCTGTAACCGCTGCCATTTATTCTCGACCATTATTTTGTCAGGATCCCAAAACTCAATAAAAAGCGCCAGTAAATTGGTTCTTGTTTTTTCATTATCATATTTCTCTGATAGAGCTCCGGAGTAGGGTAATTGTAGTATAACATTATTATGTCCTAATTTGGCGTCTCCACCCAGGCTAAAGGATAATGATAGGGCATCCCCTAAATTGTTAGATCCGTTCCAGAATTTCGTACTGTAATAGAATTGGGGATATTCTGATAAAGCACAGGACTTACATAAAAGATTTTTTATCTCTTCAAAATTATTATGTAATCTATCCTCCGGCTTATTCATTTTTTTAAATCCGGTAGGAAACCAATTAGAAAAATTATCATCGCATTTCTCTAATAGGTAAATGAATATCAATATGTCATTAACACATTCTTCAAGGCTTTGTAATCTTTCACCCCATGCTACTCCTATTTTCTTAAGTTTAATTTTATTACTCAAAGGCTAGGTGGTCTTTTATAATTCTCCTTCAAATATAGATCTATATCAATTGTTTACTAATATCATTAAAAGCCATTTTATTTATGGCAGTTCATTACCATTACAGACTTAATTTTAATTTAATATACAATTGACACTATGTTTAACTTGGAAGCCTTTATTTGTGGGGTCTTAGGACGCACACTTAAAATCGTTAAGTTTTTGTCGACTTGATTCTAATAGTGTGTCAGGGCTGCCTCTCAGGGCAGCCTTTTTTTATTCCTTCAAATAATATTCATGACTTAACTAACAGGAAACATTTACTTAACATTGTTATCGTTTCTTTGCCGGCGACAAAAACTTAGAAAACGATTTTAATGAGACAATTTATCTGCATGGCAGTTATTTGCCTTTTTACTGCTTTTAGTCTGCAATCACAGGAACTTGGTGATATGAAATTCGGGAAAGGACTTCTTAATTTTACCGCCAAAGACAGTTCCTTCAGTTTGAAATTTGCACCGAGGATACAGTTTAGATCGGAAACCACATGGAACTATAACGGTGATGCTTTTGAGGATGCAGACCAGGCATTTTTCATACGAAGAGCGCGATTAAAGTTCGACGGCTGGGCATTGACCCCAAAACTTAAATATAAGATCGAACTGGGTCTATCGAATTTTGATATTGGAGGAGCCAGCGTGTATACCAATAACGCACCGAGATATATACTGGATGCGGTTCTAAAATGGAATTTTTACGAGAATTTTGAATTATGGGCAGGCCAGACCAAGCTTCCCGGTAACGTGGAGCGGGTGGTATCCTCGGGAGACCTCCAGTTTGTAGACCGTTCCCTTCTTAACAGCCGTTTCAATATTGACCGTGATATAGGGATACAGCTTCATCATAAGATCAATATAGGAGAGGATTTTGTGATCAAGGAAAAATTGGCTCTTTCCCAGGGGGAAGGTAGAAATGTAGTGGTTGGAAATATTGGAGGGCTGCAATATACGGGTAGGCTAGAATTGCTGCCATTTGGAGAATTCAGCAAAAAGGGCGATTATTTCCAGTCTGATCTTGAAAGAGAACAAAGCCCCAAGTTAATGATGGGTGTAGTTTATGATTTTAATCATGATGCGGTTAAGACACGTAGTAACCTGGGAACCTATATGGAGCTGGATAACGGGGAGTTGTATCGCACCGATATCGAAACCTGGTTCGTGGACGCGGTCTTCAAGTATCGTGGCTTTTCATTCATGGGAGAATATGCGAACAGAATTTCAGGCGATCCTTTAGCACGTGTCCCGGGTGAATCCAATGTAGAGTATATCGTGTTAGAGGGGGAGGCATTCAATATGCAGGCTGCCTATCTTTTCAAAAATAATTACGAGATTGCGGCCCGGTATACGACAAACGATTATGAAGATTTTACGAATGTTTCAGATGTTGAGCAGTATACTATTGGCGCATCCAAATATATTGTGGGTCATAAATTAAAGCTACAAACAGATTTAAGCTATACCACATTGAATAAAAATACTGATAATCTGGAGTGGAGAATAGGCTTCGATTTTCATTTTTAATAGTTTAAAGATTTTATAACCGGTAAATAGTTTAGACATTTACACCATAATTTAATTCAATATAATGGGAGATATTTATTTGTTGATGTTAGTTGCCTTAGTGGTACTTGCCGTTGCCGATTTGGTAGTGGGAGTTAGCAACGACGCGGTAAACTTTCTTAATTCGGCTATAGGTTCCAAAGCCATTTCCTTCAAGACCATCATGGTTGTTGCGAGCCTTGGGATCTTCATAGGAGCCGTTTTTTCAAGTGGAATGATGGAGGTAGCCAGGAAAGGCATCTTTATGCCAGGTGAATTTTATTTTGATGAGATCATGATCATTTTCATGGCCGTTATGATAACCGATATCCTCTTGCTCGATTTTTTCAATACCCTCGGGATGCCTACATCCACTACCGTTTCTATTGTATTTGAATTACTTGGAGCGGCCGTGGTCATGGCATTGATCAAGATAAGCGCCAGTGATTCTGAAACCGTTGCGAACCTCGCGAGCTATATAAATACCGATAAAGCCACCCAGATCATTTCTGGAATATTCCTTTCTGTGGTGATCGCATTCACTATAGGAGCCCTGGTACAGTGGCTTTCCAGGATCATTTTCACCTTTGAATATGAAAAGAAGATCAAGAACTTCGGTGCCCTTTTTGGTGGTTTTTGTCTTGCTGCGATAGGCTATTTCATATTTTTCAAAGGCCTTAAGGGAACCCCTTATTACGATGATTTTAAGGACGTGCTTGAGAATCAGGCGATTTACGTCTTACTTGGGAGCTTCGTTTTCTGGACACTGTTCTCGTATTTCTTTATGAAAATCTTCAAAAGAAGTATACTTATTTTTGTGATCGCTGTTGGAACTTTTGGTCTGGCACTAGCCTTCTCCGGAAACGACCTTGTGAACTTCATAGGGGTGCCAATGGCTGCCTACCACTCATTCCTTGCCTGGTCTGAATCTGGGATAGCACCGGGAAGTTTTTCAATGGAAGTGCTTCAAAGCAAGGTTCCGGCCCAGCCTTACCTGCTGTTTATCGCCGGGGGGATCATGGTGGCAACACTTTGGCTGTCTAAAAAGGCCCGCAGTGTGGCTGAAACTGAAATTGGCCTTTCACGCCAGGGTCACGGTTCTGAAAAATTCAGTCCGAATCTTTTGTCCAGAAGCCTGGTAAAAGGAAGTACCAGCTTATTCGATGGCATCAAGAAGATCCTTCCGGTTAGCACCAAACAAAGCATGAGCCGAAGATTCTCCAAGCCTGAAGAAGGTGATGATTTTCAGAATATTGAGGATAAGCCGGCTTTCGACATGATACGTGCTGCGATCAACCTCACCGTTGCAGGTGTATTGATCTCCATTGCGACTTCTTATAAATTGCCGCTTTCAACTACTTATGTAACCTTTATGGTGGCCATGGGTACTTCCCTTGCCGATAGGGCCTGGGGCCGTGAAAGTGCCGTTTATAGGGTAGCCGGAGTGCTAAATGTAATTGGAGGATGGTTCTTTACTGCTTTTAGCGCATTTGCTGCTGCAGGTATACTTACCTATATCATCTTCCTTGGAAGAGGTCCTGCGATTGCCATTTTATTGTTGCTGGCAATTGGTTTATTGGTAAGGAACTATATTTCTCATAAAAAACAACAGGAAGCTAAGACCGACAAATCCGGCCTTAAAAAGTCTGAAAGCAAAACCGTACAGGGAATCATTTCAGAAAGTGCGAATAATATCGCGAATGTGGTGAGTCGCACCAATAAGATATATACCGATGTGCTGGAAGGCCTTTCTTTGACCGAAAAGAAGAAACTGAAGAAAAGCAAAAAAGGTGTTGCTAAACTTGATGCTGAAATTGAGGAATTACGAGACCATATTTTCTTCTTTATCAAAAGCCTGGACGAGACCAGCGTTAGGGGAAGTAGTTTCTATATCACCATCCTGGGTTATCTTACTGATATTGCGCAATCGCTTGAATTCATCACCAAAAAGAGTTACAAGCATGTGAATAATAATCACAAACCCCTGCGTTATAACCAGATCAATGACCTTAAAGAAATAGATGATTCTCTTGAATTGCTACTTAAGGAAATCGAAGAGATCTTTACCGAGAGAAAATTTGAAAGAATAGGCCTTGTTCTTGAGAAAAAGGATAAGATCATGAATTCCCTTTCTGAAAAGATCGAAAAGCAGGTTTCCCGCACCAGGACCGAAGAATCCAGCCCAAAAAATACCACTCTTTATTTCAGTATTCTTCTGGAGACAAAAGACCTGGTGAACAGTTTGATGAAATTGATGGAAGAGTATAATAATTCTTATAAGAAAGTTTAGATTTCGAGTTCTAAATTGGTAAAAGAGCCGTTCTGAAAAGGACGGCCTTTTTTATTTTAAAGTTTACGGAAGCATTCAGTAGCCTGAATCATTTCAATCTTCTTCTGAATTTCAATAACTTTAGGAAAAAGACCAATGAAAGTGGAACTTCAAAATATTGAGATCGAAATAGTTAAGGGAGATATTTCAAACCAGCCAGACCTGGATGCCGTGGTGAACGCTGCAAATGCCGAACTTGCTCCTGGTGGAGGTGTGGCCGGTGCCATCCATAAGGCTGCGGGGCCAGAGCTTTACGAAGAATGCAAGTCCCTTGCACCCATCGCTCCCGGCGAAGCTGTGATTACAAGAGCTTATGGTTTGCCTAACCAGTTTGTGATTCATACCCTTGGTCCCGTTTATGGAAAGGATAAACCCGAAGACCAGTTGCTTTCTAATTGCTACAGGAACTCCCTCAAACGCTCTGAAGAGAAAAAACTTGGTTCTATTGGGTTTCCGGGGATCTCCACAGGGATTTTTGGTTATCCTAAAGAAGATGCCGTATCGGTTGTCTTTAGCACGTTAGTAACCGAATTACCCAACCTGGAGCATCTTAAAAAACTTAGATTTGTAGTCTTCAGCGATGCTGATCGTGAATTATATGAATCAAAACTTAAGGAAGTCGCTGTTGGCTAACCAACTATTTATACTACATGAATAATTTTTCAGCTACCTATACAGACCAGTACCAGCTTGCCATGGCGCAGGTCTATTTCAATAAAGGCCACCGGGAACACCGGGCTGTTTTCGACTATTTTTTCAGAAAATTACCTTACAAAGGAGGTTTTGCCGTTTTCGCCGGCCTGGAAGATCTGCTTTCGATCATCCAGGATATTCGGTTCTCAAAAGCCGATCTTGATTATTTGCAAAAGCAGGGTTTTAAAGGAGAGTTCCTGGATTATCTGGAAGATTTCAGGTTTCGCGGAACCATACATTCGGTGTCGGAAGGCGATGTGGTCTTTCCAACCCGTCCCGTCCTACAGGTTGAGGCAAATATTATTGAAGCCCAGATTATTGAGACCATCCTGCTAAATCTTCTGAATTTTCAGACACTTGTGGCCACGAAAGCGAGCAGGATGAGGCAGGTGGCCGGGGAGGCCCATCTACTCGATTTTGGTCTAAGACGAGCCCAGGCTACGGGTGGTTTTTACGCCACAAGGGCAGCTATGATCGGGGGCTTTAACGGAACCAGTAATGTGATCGCCGGAAGAGAACTCGATATTCCGGTTTCGGGAACCATGGCTCATTCCTTTATTCAGAGTTATGATGATGAATTAACCGCATTCAGGGATTTTGCTGAAGACAGGCCGGAGAATTGTGTTTTGCTGGTAGATACTTACGATACTTTAAAGAGCGGGGTGCCCAATGCGATAAAGATCGCGAAAGAAATGGAAGAGCGGGGACATAAGCTGCTTGCCATACGGCTCGATAGCGGGGACCTTTCTTATTTCGCCAAGGAAAGCAGGAAACAACTGGATGCCGCCGGACTGGAATATGTTAAAATTGCTGCTTCCAACCAACTGGATGAATACGTGATCAAGAGTTTGCTTGAACAGCAGGCGCCGATTGATGTTTTCGGGGTTGGGACCAACCTGGTCACCGGCGATCCCGATGGGGCGCTTGATGGAGTCTACAAACTTGCCTGGTCTAACGGGCAGCCACGGATCAAAATTTCTGAAAGTATCGTCAAGATAACCCTTCCGCATAAAAAACAGGTTTTTCGTGTCAAGGATGAAAACGGAAAATGTATTGGAGCAGATGCCATTGGTCTGGATTCCGAAGAAATGGTGGAAGAAATGTTCCATCCGCATGAGCCTTATAAATCCTTGAAAATTGGCCAGTTTCAACAGGAAGGACTATTGAGAAAAGTGATGGAGAACGGGAAAATGCTTATCGAAAAAAGATCGCTTGAAGAGATCGCCGATTATTCAAAATCCCGCCTTGCCGAATTACCGTTGGAATACAAGCGTTTCAATAACCCGCATATCTACAAGGTTGGCATCAGTTCCAGGCTTCAGGAGGAGCGCGAGAAATTAATTCAATCCCATAAAAATTCAGCTTCATGAAAGTTTTAATAGTGATAGATGTTCAGAACGATTTTATGCCAGGAGGAGCTCTGGCGGTACCCAGCGGTGACGAGATCGTGCCGGTGATCAACGATTTAATGCACAGGTTCGACCTGGTGATAGCAACCCAGGACTGGCATCCATCCGGACACTCCAGTTTTGCCACCAGCCATGAAGATGCTTCAGAATTTGAGGTTATCAAACTCGATGGGCTCGACCAGGTAATGTGGCCAGACCATTGTGTGCAGGGCAGCAGAGGAGCAGAATTCCATAAAGACCTTAAAACTGAAAATTTTGAAGCTATTTTCAGAAAGGGAACCAATCCTAAGATCGACAGTTACAGCGGTTTCTATGATAACGCGCATTTGAAGTCCACAGGCCTGGCTGGGTTCCTGAAAGAAAAAAATGCTGAAGAGCTTTATTTTACAGGCCTCGCCGCAGATTACTGCGTTTATTTTTCAATGAAAGACGCTATTGGCGAAGGCTTTTCGTCAAACCTTCTAGAAGATGCCACAAGGCCTCTGAAACAGGACGAATTTGAAAAAGCTAAAATAGATTTGCTAAGAAGGGGTGGAAAGATCATGAAATCTAAAGACCTGGATTTTTAGAAATTCAGGTAATACACATAGCCCACGGCCAGCCATAATACAAAATCATTGAACTTATTCTGGGGTTTCTGAACATCGAGGCCTTCGAGCTTATCGGTGTCATAGTAATGTGCCCTCGCTTCCAGCATGAGGTCGTTATACCTGCCCAACCGGTATCTAACTCCGCCGCTTCCAACAATCGCGAAGGTATGCCCGGGTTCCATGAAAAGTCCGTCTTCAAAAGTGGGGAACAAAACCTTGGGGCTGTCCAGTGGACCAAGGTCTGAATAAGCGCTGGGATTATAATAGACATAATGCACGCCTAAACTAATGTAAGGAGAAAACAGGGTTGCGAAATCCCTGGCTTCTTTTATCCCAAAAAGATGGTACTCCAGGGCGAGCCCGCCCTGGAAAAGTTCGGTATTTCCATGCATCGCACGGAGTTGC
This sequence comes from Christiangramia oceanisediminis, assembly GCF_022570735.2. Taxonomy (GTDB): domain Bacteria; phylum Bacteroidota; class Bacteroidia; order Flavobacteriales; family Flavobacteriaceae; genus Christiangramia; species Christiangramia oceanisediminis. The sequence goes on from NZ_JANCNS010000001.1 coordinate 1,280,129, forward strand.
CTTCCGCCTTCGGTATCTTTTGATGCCACCGGCCCGTAATGGTCCAGTTTGGATTTCAGGTAATTTATTTCGGTTCGAAGTCTGAAGTGTTTGGTAAAGAATAATTTAGTTGGCCTGCAACTACATTCCGGCTTAAAAGCGAGGTTCATATAATGTACGAGACCAATTCCGAAGCCTTCATTCTCGAGGTTGTTCCGCACATTCCAACGTTCTCCGTAATCGGTAAAAAATCCGGCCGGGCCCAAAAAAGTGCCAATCTCATGACCTATATGTAACTGGCCAAAAGTCTTTCCACTCCAAAGCGAAAGAATTAACGTGAAAAAGAAAATTGCCTTGGTTTTCGACATGTAGATGACTTGGCTAGTTAACAAATATAGCAAAATACCTTAACGAAAATATCGGGAAGACCGGTATATACCAAGCTCTATTTTTAAAAAGTTAATATTATATGAAATACAAAAATGAATCTACTAATCCTTAGAGAATATTTATATTTGTGCCATTAATTGGACGTGATTTTCAAAATTTAATAATAGCGCCAGTCATTATGGAAAAAAACATCAAAGAATTCCTGGATAAAGTATCTACCAGGAACCAGAATGAACCCGAATTCATGCAAGCGGTTCATGAAGTTGCAGAAACTGTAATCCCTTTTATAAAAGAGAATAAGAAGTATCAGAATAAAATGCTTCTGGAGCGAATGGTGGAGCCAGAAAGAGTGGTGATGTTTAGAGTGCCCTGGCTGGATGATAAAGGGGAGATCCAGGTAAACCGTGGTTTCAGAATCCAGATGAACTCAGCAATTGGCCCGTACAAGGGAGGTTTGCGTTTTCACCCTTCAGTAAACCTAAGTATCCTTAAATTCCTTGCTTTTGAGCAGGTGTTTAAGAACAGTCTTACCACGCTGCCTATGGGAGGTGGAAAAGGAGGTTCAGATTTTGACCCGAAAGGAAAATCAGATAATGAAGTGATGAAGTTCTGCCAGAGCTTTATGAACGAACTATATCGCCACATTGGTTCTAACTGTGATGTTCCGGCAGGGGATATTGGTGTTGGAGGCCGTGAGGTAGGTTACCTGTTTGGACAGTATAAAAAATTACAGAATGAATTCACCGGTATCCTCACCGGAAAAGGACTTTCATACGGAGGATCGCTAATTAGACCAGAAGCTACCGGTTACGGTAACGTCTACTTTGCACAAAATATGTTGAAGACCAGAGGTGAAAGCATTGAAGGTAAAACCGTGGTGATCTCTGGATCTGGTAACGTGGCCCAATATGCGGCTGAAAAAGCCATCCAGCTTGGAGCTAAAGTGGTGACCATGTCTGATTCCAGCGGATTCATCCACGACGAAGATGGAATCGACCAGGAAAAACTGGAATTCATCATGGAATTGAAGAACGTTCAGCGAGGACGTATCAAGGAATACTTGGATAAATATTCTTCAGCTAAATATCATGAAGGTGAAACACCATGGAATATCAAGTGTGATATAGCACTTCCATGTGCGACTCAAAACGAACTTCAGGAAAATGATGCGAAGATACTTGTTAAGAATGGTTGTATTTGTGTAGGAGAAGGGGCGAATATGCCTTGTACTCCAGAGGCCATTGCGGTATTCCATAAAGAGAAAATATTGTTCTCTCCAGGAAAAGCGTCTAATGCCGGGGGTGTTGCTACTTCTGGTCTTGAGATGTCTCAGAACTCGATGCGATACAACTGGACTGCCCAGGAAGTAGATAATAAACTACATGAGATCATGAACGATATCCACGAAAAGTGTGTGGAATATGGTACTACCAAAGATGGTTATGTAGATTATGTAAAAGGAGCCAATATTGCAGGATTTGTAAAGGTTGCCGATGCGATGCTCGCTCAGGGTGTTGTTTAAGTAAACCGATTCTTATAAAACGAAAGCCGCTTTCTCAAAGCGGCTTTTTTTATACCTTCACGGCAAAAATTTCTGAATGCTGGTCAAGACCGAAGCCATCGTAATTAGCTCTTTAAAGTACGGAGAAGCCGATCTGATCGTAAAGATCTATACCCTGGCAGATGGTTTAAAGACCTATATGCTTAAAGGCGTTCTGAAATCTAAAAAGGGTAAATTCAAGGCTTCCATGTTCCAGGCATTGAGCCAATTAGAGATCGTATCCAATCACCGGGGAGCCGGCAAAATGGAATATTTGAAAGAGGCTAAGGTGATCAACGCCTATCAAAGCATTCATTTTAACCCGGTTAAAATGGCCATGTTGATGTTCCTGGCTGAAATGCTTAAAATCACGGTTAGAGAGGAAGAACCTAATCCACCCTTGTTTCATTTCCTGCAGGCTAGTTTTGCCTATCTTGATGCCGAGGATAAAATAGCTAATTTTCACCTTGTTTTCCTGTTGCATTTAACCAGGTACCTGGGTTTTCAACCCGATAGCCAGCACGAAGATCTGCCGGTTTTTAACCTGCTTGATGGCGTTTTTCAGGAAGTACCATCCAGCGATTACTGCATCGAAGGCAAAAATGTTGAATTGCTGAAGAGCCTCTTAGGCATTGATTTTGATGAAATGCAGCACATAAAATTGAACCAGGTGAACCGGAATGACTTCCTCAATATGTTACTTTTGTATTTCGAGTTGCACGTGGAAAGCTTTCATGAACCCAGGTCACTGCAGGTCCTAAAAGAAATATTCGGTTAAATGCGCATAAAACTATTGCTTCTTTTTCTATTTATAAGTTCAATTTCTTTTTCTCAAAAGATCAGGGTGCTCGATGCCAATACGGGGGAGCCGCTGGTAAATGTCGCTATTTACAACAAAGATAAATCTAACTACGCGATCACTAATATCTCTGGCCAGGCCAGTATCTCCAATTTTACAGATACAGAGGTCATGATCTTCAATATGGTAGGTTATGAAGAAACTTATCGCCGAAAAAGGGAGGTACTAAATAATGATAATAAAGTGTTGATGGAGCCGGGGAAAAATCAACTGGACCAGGTAACGCTTTCGGTTGCCCGATTCAAGCTTCAGAAGAACGAGATTCCTCAAAAAATTGTTGGCATTACATCCGGGGATATTCAGCTTGCAAGCCCGCAAACCTCTGCCGATCTGCTCGAAAGCACCGGGCAGGTTTTTGTTCAGAAAAGTCAGTTGGGAGGCGGAAGTCCCATGATCAGGGGATTTTCAACGAACAGGCTGCTTTTAACGGTGGATGGAGTTAGAATGAATTCGGCGATATTCAGAAGCGGAAACCTTCAGAATGTGATCTCCATTGACCCTATGATGGTAGAAAATACCGAGGTAATCCTGGGGCCGGGTTCGGTGGTATATGGTAGCGACGCGATTGGAGGAGTGATGAACTTCTTTACACTGAAGCCTAAATTCAGTTTTAATGAAAAGACCTCGCTTTCCGGAAATATCTATACTCGATATGCAACCGCAAATAATGAGAATACTGTACATGCCGATTTAAACCTGGGTCGGGATAACTGGGCCTTCAGGACCGGCGTGACCTATTCCGATTTTGGGGATCTAAGGATGGGAGAGCACGGCCCTGATGATTACCTGAGACCGGATTATGCGGTTCGTGAAAATGGTGAGGACATCATGGTAGATAATCCAGATCCTCTGGTGCAGAGACCAACCGGTTATGAGCAGATCAATCTGCTGCAAAAGGTGAAATTTATGCCATCAAAAGACTGGGATCTGAACCTGGGGCTTATCTATTCAAATACCTCCGATTTCCCCAGATACGATAGGTTAGCCAGGAAGCGTGACGGAGTTTTAAGAGCTGCCGAGTGGTATTATGGTCCGCAAACATGGTTTATGGGCAATTTTAAGGTAAATCATCGCAGTGACTCTAATATCTATGACCGGGTTCAGTTCACAGCTGCTTACCAGTTCTTTGCAGAAAGCCGTAATGATCGTGATTTCGGAGAGCCTATTAGGTTCAATACCGAAGAAAATGTAGATGCCTATTCGGCCAACCTCGATTTTGAAAAGGCCTTTTCTGAAAGCAAATTATTCTATGGCTTTGAATATGTGCTGAACAATATTAATTCTGAAGGCAGTTTCAGAAATATCGAAACTAATGAAACCGGAGTTACTGCCAGCAGGTATCCCGATGACTCCAAGTGGCAATCCATTGCGACCTATGCGAGCTACCAGTGGAAATTAAGGGAAGATCTTTCCCTGCAATCCGGTGTTCGGTACAACCACATTTTGGTAGATGCAAGTTTTGATAATCAATTCTATGATTTTCCGTTCGATAGGGCCGATATCAGTACCGGAGCGCTTACCGGAAGTCTTGGTCTTAACTGGCGTCAAAATGATGTGATGGGATGGCGACTGGGGCTTTCCGCCGGTTTCCGGGCGCCGAATATTGACGATGTGGGTAAGATCTTCGACTCTGAACCGGGATCAGTAGTGGTGCCAAATCCAGATCTAAAGTCTGAGTACGCCTATAATGCCGAACTGGGAACAGATATCAATCTTTCTAATAAGGTGAGACTCGACCTAACGGGATATTATACCTACCTGGACAATGCGATGGTACGAAGGGATTATAGCCTGGATGGTGTGACCGAGATCGATTACCAGGGTGAGTTGAGTACGGTGCAGGCCATTCAAAATGCAGCTCATGCCTATGTTTATGGAATTGAAGCCGGGCTGGAAGTTGACTTTTCGGTTGCTCTAAGACTAAGGTCCCAGTTCAGTTATACCGAAGGAAAGGAAAATGAAGGGGGTGATTACGTTCCGCTCCGGCACGCAGCGCCTATGTTCGGAAATACTCATTTGATCTGGCATAAACGCCGGCTGAAATTTGACCTTTTCGCTGAATATAACGGCCAGTTCGATTTTGAAGACCTCGCGCCGGGTGAGCAGGATAAACCCTATTTATATGCACTGGATGAGAATGGAAATCCATATTCGCCTTCGTGGTATACACTCAATCTTACCGGCCAGTATGAGCTGAATTCAAACTGGCTGGCAACGGTTTCCGTTGAAAATATAACTGATCAACGGTACCGAACTTATTCTTCTGGAATTGCTGCGGCGGGAAGAAATCTGATCATTGCCCTGTCTTATAGCTTTTAAATAAAATCACTCTGGAAATACCCGGTAGGCCGTGTTAATTTCAGTTTCAGGCAGCTAACCCGCTTAAGCAGGTGATTTTACCATTTTATAACCTCTTCTTTTACTAAAAATCCTTATTTTCGCACATCATTTGAAAAAAGGAGATAATGAGCAGAAAATTCCCTGAATATAAAGGTCTTGACCTGCCTAAAGTGGCAGAAGAAATCCTAAACTACTGGGAAGAGAATGATATTTTCGAAAAAAGTGTGACCACCCGTGAAGGAAAGGAACCATTCGTGTTTTTCGAAGGTCCGCCTTCGGCCAATGGTTTGCCGGGGATTCACCATGTGATGGCTCGTGCCATCAAGGATATCTTTTGTCGCTACAAAACCCAGAAGGGTTACCAGGTAAAACGTAAGGCCGGTTGGGATACCCATGGTCTTCCTGTGGAGCTTGGAGTGGAGAAGGAATTGGGAATTACCAAGGAAGATATCGGCTCAAAGATCAGCATCGAAAAGTATAATGAAGCCTGTAAGAACGCGGTAATGCGTTATACTGATGTTTGGAACGAACTTACTCAAAAAATGGGTTACTGGGTGGATATGGATGATCCATATATCACCTATAAGTCAAAATATATGGAAACGGTTTGGTGGCTGCTTTCCGAGATCTATAAAAAAGACCTGATCTATAAGGGTTACACCATTCAGCCTTATTCTCCAAAAGCCGGAACCGGTTTAAGTTCGCATGAGCTTAACCAGCCCGGAACCTACCAGGATGTGACCGATACCACGATAACGGCCATGTTCAGGGTTAGGGAAGAGACGCTGCCGGAATTTTTAAAGAACGAAGAGAATTTATTCTTTATCGCCTGGACCACCACGCCATGGACACTTCCGTCCAATACGGCGCTTACCGTTGGTCCAAAGATCGATTATGTTACGGTAAAGACCTACAACCAGTACACTTTCGAGCCTATTACTATCATTGTGGCGAAGGAGCTTGCCGAAAAACAATTCGACAAAAAATTCAGAAAGGCAGAGTCTGAAGAAGACCTGAAGTCTTATTCAAAAGAAGATAAAAAGATCCCTTACCTGGTTGGCGAAAGCTTCAAAGGTAAAGACCTGTTAGGCATCACTTATGAGCAGTTACTGCCATATGCTTTGCCAAATGATAATCCTGAGAATGCTTTCAGGGTTATTTCAGGGGATTTCGTAACTACCGAAGATGGTACCGGGATCGTTCATACCTCGCCTACTTTTGGTGCAGATGATGCCCTGGTAGCCAAACAGGCCACACCAGAAGTTCCACCTTTACTCGTTAAAGATGAAAACGGAAACCAGGTACCCCTGGTTGATCTTCAGGGTAGATTCAGACCTGAAATGGGTGAACTGGCTGGGAAATACGTCAAAAATGAATATTACGATGAAGGCCAGGCTCCGGAAAAGTCGGTAGATGTCGAGATCGCCATCAAGCTGAAGGAGGAGAATCGCGCCTTTAAAGTTGAAAAATATGTTCACAGCTACCCGAACTGCTGGAGAACCGATAAGCCTATACTATACTATCCGCTGGATTCCTGGTTCATCAAGGTGACCGAATTCAAAGACAGGATGCATGAGCTAAACCAGTCCATCAACTGGAAGCCAAAATCTACCGGTGAAGGCCGTTTTGGGAACTGGCTGGCAAATGCCAATGACTGGAACCTGAGTCGTAGTCGATATTGGGGAATTCCGTTGCCTATCTGGAGAACTGAAGATGGAGTAGAAGTGAAGGTCATGGGTTCAGTAGCGGAACTTCAGGAAGAAATGAAAAAGTCGGTAGAAGCTGGCTTTATGGATGAAAATATCTTTAAGGATTTCGATCCTGCAGATATGAGCGAGGAGAACTACGAGAAAGTAGATCTTCACAAGAACGTGGTAGATGAGATCATCCTGGTTTCCGATTCAGGAAAACCTATGAAACGCGAGGCCGATCTTATCGACGTTTGGTTCGATTCAGGCTCCATGCCGTATGCTCAATGGCATTATCCATTCGAAAATAAAGAGAAGGTAGAGAACAAATGGCGTAAGGCCGACTTTATCGCAGAAGGTGTTGACCAGACCAGGGGATGGTTTTATACCCTGCATGCGATCGCGACCATGACCTTTGATGATGTGGCCTATAAGAACGTGGTTTCTAACGGTCTTGTGTTGGATAAGAATGGTCAAAAAATGTCCAAAAGACTGGGCAACGCGGTAGATCCATTCGAAACACTTGCCGTTTATGGTCCGGATGCGACGAGATGGTATATGATCTCCAACGCCAATCCATGGGATAACCTGAAGTTCGATATCGAAGGCATAGGAGAGGTGCAGAGAAAGTTCTTTGGAACGCTCTATAACACCTATTCGTTCTTTACGCTCTATGCGAATATCGATGAATTCACTTATTCTGAAAAGGATGTGGAGCTTTCAGAAAGACCGGAGATCGACCTATGGATACTTTCCGAATTACATACCCTTATCGAGAAGGTAGATAAATTCTATGCCGATTACGAACCCACCAAGGCTACAAGGGCTATTTCTGAATTCGTACAGGAAAACCTGAGTAACTGGTTCGTGAGGTTAAGCCGAAGAAGATTCTGGAAAGGCGATTATGAGCAGGATAAGATTTCGGCTTATCAGACGCTTTATACCTGTTTGGAAACTGTGGCGAAATTAGGAGCTCCTGTTGCACCGTTCTATATGGACAGGCTGTTCAGAGACCTGAATGCGGCTACCGGGAAGGATACTTCAGAATCGGTACATACAGCCGATTTCCCCGCTTATGAACGAAAATTTGTTGATAAGTCCCTGGAAAGGAAGATGGAAAAGGCTCAAACCATTTCATCCTTAGTGCTTTCGCTTCGTAAAAAAGAGATGATCAAGGTAAGACAACCGCTGCAAAGAGTAATGATCCCAGTACTTGACAAAGAACAGGAACAGGAGATCAAAGCAGTTGAAGACCTTATCAAATCTGAGGTGAATGTGAAGAAAATCGAGTTGATCGATGATGCTTCAGGCCTGTTGAAAAAGCAGATCAAGCCGAATTTCAGAGTTTTAGGTCCAAAATTCGGAAAGGATATTAAGCTGGTAATCAATAAGATAAATCAGTTTACTTCAGATGATATTGCCAAAATCGAACAGGAAGGCGAAATAAGCGTGCAGATTAACGAAAAAATGGTTAATTTGTCACTAGAGGAGGTAGAAATTACCTCACAAGATATCGAGGGCTGGCTGGTTGCCAGCAGTGGAAACCTTACGGTAGCCCTTGACGTTAGTATTACAGAAGAGCTTAAAAAAGAAGGAGTTGCCAGGGAATTGGTGAACAGAATTCAGAATCTAAGAAAGGATTCGGGCTACGAAGTGACTGACACCATTGATGTGACCCTACAAAAAGACGGCATTGTCGAGGATGCCGTTAACGACAACATAACTTATATTAAGAACGAAACATTAACTGCAAACCTCGAATTTGCAGAAGTGGTAGATGAAGGCGCCGAGATTGAATTCGATGATATTGCCACTAAATTGTTTATTAAAAAACATTAAAGCCATGTCTACAGAAGTAAAAGAACGTTACAGCGACGCCGATCTGGCAGAGTTCAAGGCTCTGATCAAGAAAAAGATTGAAAAGGCACAGGAACAATTAGAGATTTACAAAACTGCTTATAAGAACGACGGTAACAACGGAACCGACGATACCTCTCCTACTTTCAAGGCTTTTGAGGAAGGAAGTGAAACCATGAGCAAGGAAGCGAATTCTCAGCTGGCTATTCGCCAGGAAAAATTCATCAGGGATCTTAAGAATGCCCTGATGAGGATCGAAAACAAGACTTACGGAGTTTGCAGAGTGACCGGTAAGTTAATTGCAAAAGAGCGTTTGCTTTTAGTGCCTCACGCAACTTTAAGCATCGAAGCAAAGAATATGCAACGATAAATTGTTTTAATTTTATAATAGAACGTCCTGCTTCGTAAGATGCCAGGACGTTTTTTGTTTAAACGCGAGATGATGAGGCCTTTTTGTATCTTATTTTTGCTCTTCGGAATTATGGCTCATGCGCAGCGTGAAACCATGGAAACCATAGATGCACGCAACATCAAAATCCTACGAATTGCTACCGATGAGGTCTACCAGATCAAATTGTTAGCTTCGAAAACTTCAGACATTTCCATCAAAACTCGTTCTGAAGGAGAATATTTCAGAGATATTTATTTAGATACTTCAATTAAGGATGGAGTATTAAAAATCAACAGTCGATATCCCCAGCGACTTGCAGGCGGATATGATAAATTAAGTGCTCACAAGGTCTTTTCTATGGAAGTGGAGATCGAGGTTCCTGAAGGATTGGAGATCAGTATAACTTCTAACCTTGCTTCGGTCATAGCCACCGGGAATTTTGAAAGCATTCAGGCCGACCTAAAACAGGGTTACTGCAAATTGTTGAATTTTTCTGGAAGCGCAAGGATCAATACCTATTCCGGGGATATCCTGGTTGAAGCCCACTCAGGAAAGATAGAGGCAACAACCAGGAACGGCAAGCTCGTACTTCCCGATTTTTTACCTGGCCAGATGCCCTTAAGGCTCACCAGTATAGACGGCGACATTCAGGTTAGAAAAACTAAATATTAATTGTATTTTTGAGCCGTTTTAACAAGAAAAAATCAATGTCTCTTAAAAAAGCCGGTATTATTATCATCCTGATCCTTCTAATAGATCAGATCTCCAAATTCTATATTAAAACTAATTTTGCCCTCGGGGACGAGGTGGAAGTTTTTGACTGGTTCCGAATCCTTTTCGTGGAAAACGAAGGGATGGCCTGGGGAACTAAGATACCGGGAGAATATGGTAAACTGGCGCTTACGCTTTTTAGACTGGCCGCTATCACCGGTATTGGTTACTGGCTATGGGATAGCGTACGCAAGAATGGCTCGAGATTATTGATCGTTGCGATCGCTATGATCTTTGCAGGTGCTTTCGGTAATATAATCGACTCGGTGTTCTACGGGATCATTTTTAACGATAGTTACGGGCAGGTAGCGAGCTTTATGCCTCCAAATGGGGGTTATGGCACTCTTTTCCACGGAAAGGTGGTAGACATGCTCTATTTTCCGTTATGGAAGGGTTATCTTCCGGAGTGGATCCCGTTCTGGGGAGGAGAATATTTCACGTTCTTTGAACCGGTTTTCAATATCGCCGATTCTGCGATCAGCGTTGGTGTGGCTCTGCTGCTTATTTTCAATAAAAAGGCATTTCCAAAGCCAGAAGAAGAGAAAAAATAATCAGGCAGCCGTCTTTTCGAAGATCTTCTCGAATTTTTTTAGCTCAATGGGTTTGATCAGGTAATCGGTTACCAGGTTGAATGATTTTGCTCTTTCCAGGTCTCGCGGATCTATGGAAGAGCTTACAACGTATAAGGTGATCTTTTTGTTCAGGTTATTCTTGATCTTGATAAATTCATTCAGGAATTCCCAGCCATCCATCACAGGCATGTTCAGGTCGAGGAAGATGATATCGGGAAGTTTATCTTCATCGGTGGTATTTTGCATGATCTCCTTGAAGTAATCCAGGGCTTCCTTCCCGTTTTTGTAGATGAGCAGATTTTCTGAAAGCTTTTTGATCTCAATGATCTTCTTGACTAAATTCACGTATATCTTATCGTCATCAATGATACACGCCAGTTCTACTTTTTGCCCCATAATCGATAGATCTAGAATTTGATTTTAAACGTCGTACCAATGTCCAGCGTACTGCTAACAGATATGGTCCCCCCAAGGGCTTCTACCTGGTTCTTAGTAATGAACAAACCAATTCCTTTGGCCTCGGGATTATTTTGATGGAAGGTTTTATACATCCCAAACATCTTATCACCATACTCCTCGAGGTCTATTCCCATACCATTGTCGCTCACTTCAAGATACTCCTTGTCGTTCTCAACATAGGTCTGAATAAAGATGACCGGTTTACGCCCCGGTTGTCTGTACCGGATTGCATTGGTGATTAAATTTAGTAAAATACTTTCAAGATACTCAGGGATGTAGCGGATTTCTTTCAGATCCTGAAATTCAGCGACGATTTTTGCATTTTCTCGATTAATCAGGGAAGAAATCGATGCCAGAACAACGTCGAGCGCTTCATCAAATCGAATATTTACCCGTTCTTTTTTAAGCGAGGTCTGTATACTAACAATATCATTCAGGCGGGAAATTGCATTATCGAGGTTCCCGGCCACATCTTCAACGTTGGCCAAAAGATCCAGTTTGTCCCTGTCGGTTTTAGATTCCCTAAGCAGTTCACAAATCAGGCTCAGGTTACTGCTATGAGACCGCAAATGATGGGACACGATATGGGCAAAATTGAAAAGCCTTGAATTTTGGGTGGCAATGATATCTAACGAATTCTGAAGGTTGAGCTCGTTATTCTTGTTTTCATCTATATTCTGAAGCACCCCTCGAATCCCTATGATGACCTGCTCGTCATTATAAACGGGCTTGCCGGTAAGCCTTACCCAGAATTCCCTGTTCTGGAAAGACAGCATCTTTAATTCCAGTTTAAAGGGAATACCAAAATTCTCACATTTTTCGAAGGCATTAAGCATGCGGTTGTGATGCTCCTTCGCATAGAACTTCATGCGATCTTCATAGGCTGGTTGAAAATCTTTGGGGCAATCAACGATCTTCCTGGAAACATCGTCCCAGTAAATATTCTTATTGACCGTATCTATATACCAGCCGCCGGTTGAGGTCATTTCGGCTGTTTCTCTATAATAGAAGAAGTTTTCCTCGATGGTGTACTGGTCGCGCTTGGTCTGGTGAATATTGACAAAAAGCAGTACGGCTGTTTCCCTGAAACTGTTGCCGCGGCTTTTTTGATTCTTGCATTCGAACCAGCGATACTTGCCGTTTTCCAGCCTTAATTTGATCTCGAAGCTAAAGGTTTCGTTCTCCTTCAGAAGTTTTTCAAAATGTATCCTGAAGTCGTATCGATAATCGGGGTGTAGTATATGGTTGATGAAAAACTCGAAGCGATCTTCATCGATCTGTGGTTTCCCTACCAGTGAATCAAAATGCTGAGACCATGAGATTTCCTTGGAAAACAAATTGATCTTCCAGTAGGCAATATCAAAGTCTTCCAAAATGCTATTTAGCTGTAGGTCGGTAAGCATTCAAGTGATTTGTCTGGTTAAAAATAACTTAAACAAGGCATTCCCGCAAAAATTATTTTAAGTCCCAAATTCATAAATTTTTTGTGGTGTGATGCAATAATCTAATGGCACATCACTGCTAAAGATCTCTTTGATCTCGTTTACTGGCTCAAAAAATGAGAGGCCAATTTTGACGATCCCGGGTTTACAGTTGGACAGGAATTTATCATAGAATCCTTTTCCATAGCCCACCCGATGGCCCTTTTTATCGAATGCCAATAAGGGAACGAAGACCACATCCAGTTTTTTGGTATCTATCTCTATTCCGTCCTGTGGTTCCGGAATGTTCCATCGATTCTTTTTAATGACGGTTTGATCGGTGAGCAGGTAATGGCGCATGCTTCCCGTCTCGTGTTCGGTCTTTGGGATCACTACTTCCCGGTCTTTTCCCTGGAGGATGTGCAGTAAGAATTCGGTATCTACTTCTTTCTGTTCAGCGATGCTTAGGAAAATATGAAAGAACCTGTAATCCCAAATTGGCAATTCCAGGCTCCAGTTAGCGATTTGAAGGCTTTTCTCTTCGATCTCGTTTTCACTGAGTTCCAGCCGAAGAGCCTTGAAGTGTTTCCTGATCTCACTCTTCTGCATGTTCCTCGACTTTTGGCTGGGTTGAAATATGAAAGATCGCGTCACCCTGGTAAACGATAGGTGATTCGTTTACGTTGATCACATAACCTTCAGTATTCGATTTGATCTTATGCCTGAATTTTCCGTAAGGATCGGTAATGGTAGCGATATATTCGCCTTTTTCCACATGCTTGCCGCAGGGTACTTTTACGTGTAGCAACCCACTATACTTGGCTCTAAGCCAGGAACTGGTTTCGATAAGTACCGTTTCCTTTTTAACATCGGGATATTCGAATCTTGGGGCTAACATTTCCAGGTGGCTCAGGATCCTCATCGCACCTTCCACGCCATAACGGGCTACATCTTTATTGCTGTCAAGGGATTTTCCACCTTCAAACAATAGTACCGGGATCCCTAGTTTGGAACAGGTCTCACGGTAAGATTTTGTAATGGTCTTGGAGTGAATGGTAAAAGGAGCATTGAAAATCTTTGCATATTTGATGCTTTGCTCGTCTCCCTTTTTCACCCGAATTTGCGGTGCGTTGAACCTGGCAGCTCCCCCGGTATGAAAGTCCAGGCAGAAGTCGGCAATTGGCAATATCTTTTTTACGAACTGGTAGGCGAACCGGCTGGCCAGTGAGCCATGCTTGGTTCCCGGGAATACCCGGTTAAGGTCTCTACCGTCAGGAAATTCACGAGACATGTTCAAAAACCCAAAAATATTGACGATGGGAATGCATATAATGGTTCCTATTCGCGGTTTGTTCATTCCTTTGGAAATGATCTGCCTGATGATCTCCACTCCGTTGATCTCGTCCCCGTGAATCCCGGCGGTTAGCAAAACAACCGGGCCGGGTTTTTTAGAGCGTTCGATTATGACCGGTACCTCTACAGAAGTAGTGGTGTAAAGCTTGGCCATATTAAAATTGATGGTAGCTCCCTTCCCGGGCAGTACCTTTTCTCCTAAAATCTCAAGAACATTGTTCTTGTCTATTCTCGGCATATATTATTCGTTTCGTTCGATATATCGAATGATGGTTTTGGCGATGTCTTTGCCCGTAGCTGCTTCAATTCCCTCCAGGCCGGGAGAACTGTTCACCTCGAGAATTAGCGGCCCCCTGCTGCTCTGAAGCATATCTACCCCGGCTACTCCAAGCGCCATGGCTTTGGCAGCCTTGATCGCTGCGTTTTCTTCTTCATCTGTAAGCTGAATAACCGAAGCGGAACCTCCACGGTGCAGGTTCGATCGAAATTCACCTTCTTTTCCCTGTCTTTTCATAGCACCAACTACCTGGCCATCTACCACAAAGGCGCGAATATCGGCCCCGCCGGCCTCTTTGATAAATTCCTGCACGATAACCCTGGCCTGCAAACCGTTGAAGGCTTCGATGACCGATTCAGCTGCATTTTGAGTTTCTGCCAGAACCACTCCAAGTCCCTGGGTTCCCTCCAGCAATTTGATGATCACCGGGGCACCGCCTACGTGCTCAATGATCTCATGAACATCTTTGGAGTAATTGGTGAAAACGGTCTTTGGTAATCCCAAGCGTGCCCTGGAAAGTATCTGCAGGCTTCTCAATTTATCACGGCTTCTAACCAGTGCCTGTGACTCGGTAGTCGTAAAAACCCCCATCATTTCGAACTGTCTCACCACCGCGGTTCCATAAAAGGTTACTGAAGCACCAATCCTGGGAATAACGGCATCTGTATCCTCCAGGAAATGTCCTTTATAATAGATGCAGGGATTCTTTTTCTCAATGATAAGGTCGCATTTTATGGGGTCTATTACCTCTACCTCATGATGCCTTTTCTTGGCGGCCTCAACCAGTCTTCTGGTTGAATATAATTTTGGGTTTCTCGAAAGAATTCTAATCTTCATTAATCTTCTTGTTATACGACACATCGATCTGCTCGGTGTCTACAATGAATTTTTTTGTTAAAAACTTGCGACCAATTAATACGGGATATCGCATTTCCTGCCTGTCTGATAAAGACAGGGATATTTTAAAAGTTTTGTTGAACAGTCGTATCCTTGATTGGATCAAATACCGTTTCTGAATGATGCCGTTGCTGCTTCTCACAAAAACCACATCATATTCTTTGAAAACAAAGGCTTTATGGTTGTAATCAGGATGTTCGTCATCCAGGAAGCTGCAATGGATCTCGTCATCTACCTCCTCGATGTTCTCGCAATGTATGGAGGAGGTGTAGGCTCCGGTATCGATCTTTACAGCGATATCATTGAGCTTAAGATCAGGGAAATCTGCCTTATCGAATCTACCGATCACGATTTTATCCATACTGCAATATACTAAAAACGAACAGCTTTAATTTAAAGCAAAAGTAATGGATAAAGTTTTGAATATTTTCAAAAATAAACCGGCCGGAATGTTAAGATTTCCGGCCGGTTCATGCTTAAAAAAAGAAGCTCACCTTTCCTCTTGCAAAGAAAGGGGTACCAGGGGTGAAATGTATCTCTTCCACCGGGAGCACCTCATTTCTCAGCCTGCTTTCGGTAGCAAACTGGGTTTCGTTCCATTCGGTATCGAATAGATTCTCGATAATGATCCCAAACTCGATATTGTTAAATCGATAGTTCAGGTTAAGATCTGCCACGAAATAGCCTTCAGCCGTTATGCTGAAATCTTCATTGGCAGGCCGGTCGTTAATATAACGGTAATTCAGGGCGCCTGAAAATCCTGATAGGTTTTCCATGGCGATCCCTCCTGACGAAGTGAATTCCGGAGCTAATGGAATATAATCTTCGCCCGAAGCTTCCTCTGTGCTTCTCGCGTAGGTGTAATTTAAATCGCTAAAAAGGTACAGCCAGTTTGCTGCCTGCCATCGCGCTCCCAGGTCGAAACCAAGTCTTCTGGTTTTTCCGCTGGGTTCCACGATCGCGGCATCGCCCACATAAACGAATTCCTGGTCCAGGTAAAGTATCCAGGCCACGGTATTCAGGATCCACCTGCTGTTAGGTTTAAAGACCAGCCCGAGATCGGTTCCGTAGGCTGCAGGAAGGATCTCTTCTCCATTTCTGGCGACCACTACCCGGGTGTCGTTGGAATGAAACCCGATCCCGCTTTTCAGGTACAATTGTAACTGGTTGGAAGCGGTATAGCTGAAATTGAGCTTCGGGCTTAGGATCAGTTTGTCCTCGCTTCGGTTATCATAGGTTTCAGTGATCAGATTTTCATAATCGAAATTGAAATAGTCCAGTCTTAAGGCCGGATTCACCAATAACTTTCCAAAATTGAAATTCGTGTTCAAAAAACCATACAGGTTGGTCTCATCGATATTCCCGTAGGCCAGCCTTTCAAGGAGTTCATCCCGGTTTTTAGTGCGGGATAGCTCATTCTCGTTACTGTCGTCATACCTGAAACCGATCCCTGCCGAATAATCCATTTCAAAAGGTAAATTGGTCTCTTCATTCACAAAAACCGTTTCTGCGCCTAACAAATTCCTGTCTTCCTTTTGTTTGATCTGGTCACCGTTCACCGGGTCTTCCAGGAAAAAGGTGAAATTGGAATACAGCTCGAAATCATAATGGGAATAATAGGCCCTCGTTTTCAGCTTTTTGGAGGCTGAAAGGAATTCGGTATGATTCAGCAAAAGATTGGTACGGCTGGTATTCCCGCCTTCCGTATCATCGATAGCGCCAAACCTGCTGATGGTTCCATCATCTACCGCTCGCTGCGGGATCTGACCCGATGCGTCCCATTTACTTTGAAAATGGGATAAGCTAACCTTTAATTCCTGGTCTCCTGGCCGGTCCAGGTTGTATTTTCCCATGATATTGAACCGGTTGAAATTCTGCGGACTTTCAAAAGGTCCGTCAAATAGGTTCAGGGAACTTGCGATATAGGCATTGCTGTTTTCCCTCTCGAGGACATTCAGCATTCCCACCAGCCTTTTGCTATTGAAATCCCCTAGTTCAAGGGAAACCAAATTTTCATCGAGTCGGTCTTTTGTTCTGAAATCAACAAAACCGGCTGTGGTAAAATTTCCAGATTCGGCATAATAAGGGCCTTTTCCAAATTCGATGTTTTTGATCGTTTCCGGGATCAGGAAATGCAGGTCGCTGTATCCCTGGCCGTGGGCATGCGAAACCATGTTCACCGGCAGCCCGTCAACCGAAAGGGAAATATCGGTCCCGTGGTCGATATCGAAACCGCGAAGAAAGATCTGCTCAGCCTTACCGCCGCCAGCATGCTGACCAATGATCAACCCGGGCACCTTCCTCAGGATCTCCTGCGACGATTTTACCGGGTTGGTTTGAAGATCGATGCTGGTGATCTCGCTTAAGGGATTGCGTTTGCCGCTAAGCACGATTTGCTCAAGACTCATCGAACTTTCCCTGAGCTCAAAAATCTTAAGCCTGCCAGGATCTTCGTTGGTAATTGTGTATTCGAGTCGCTCATAACCAAGGAAGCTGATGCTGATCACATCTCCCGGAGCTACATTTTTTAAGTTGAATTCTCCCATGGAATTGGTATGCGTGTGAAATCCTGAAGAGCTGTCGTAAACAGCTACATCTTCAAGCGGATTTCCCAGGGTGTCGGTTATTTTGCCCTGGAAACTTTGAGTCTGGGCAAAACCGATTCCACAGAAAAGAATTAGAATATTCAGTATTCTTTTCATTTTAGAATGTATGCAAGCAATGGTCCTTAGTTTCGGGCATAAAAATGCCGGCTATTTAAGAACCTGCTTTTGTTTTTTAAATAGGTAAATGGACGAACCTTACTAAGGCCGTCTAAGGAAATAATTATGTGCTGAAGATTTCAGGTGGAGGAGAAGGGATTTTCCGAAAATTCGAATAGTCTTTTAATTTATAGACTATTTGTTCAGCTGAATGTGATTCTACAAATTTTTCTGCTGCAGCTAATTCCTGAAGCAGGTGTTTGTCATATTTTTCTTTTTCGGTCTTTTCCTGCGGAATTTGATCATGATCCTGGGTATTCAGCACCGTGCCAATGAAATCAAGGACATCATGGCTATGTTGTGCTGAAGGCGAATGCTCCTGATGCGCGTGTGAATGCTCTTTCTGCCCATGCGAATGTGTATGTTTTTTAACCTGAACATGGGAATGATGATGGGCAGAGGAGGTTTCGCTTAGCTGGTGTGATATTTTGTGAGAAAGTTCCAGGATCTGCTCGTGCATGGGGCTAAGCAGATATAGCAGGGCGAAAGACACTGCCAGGTATTCCTTGATCGAAACTGGAAACTGCATCTGAAACTATCGGGATTCGCTTCAAATTTAAATAAAATTGGTTTGGGGTAAATGCCGAAGACAGCTTTTAATAATTTTGTGCGCCCCAAACCGAAACAGACTGTCAATTAAATTTTAAATTTGGGATAATGGAAAAACCTGCTCTGGAAGTTCAGTTAAAAACCCTGCCCAACAATCCCGGTGTCTATCAGTATTTCGATAAGAACGGGAAGATCCTTTACGTGGGAAAAGCGAAAAACCTGAAAAAAAGGGTCTCTTCTTATTTCAACAAGAAACATGATAGTCATCGTACCGGGGTGATGGTAAAGAAGATCCATGAGATCCGGCATATCGTGGTAGAATCTGAAACCGATGCGCTTCTCCTGGAGAACAACCTGATCAAGAAACACCAGCCTCGCTTTAACGTGATGCTGAAGGATGATAAGACCTATCCCTGGATATGTATCAAAAATGAGCGTTTCCCAAGGGTTTTTCCCACTCGCAAATTAATTAAGGATGGAAGCGAATATTATGGTCCGTTTACCAGTTTTAAAACGGTGAATACGCTTCTGGATCTTATTAAAGGGCTTTATAAATTGCGTACCTGCAATTATGACCTGGCCGAAGATAAGATCAGGGATGGAAAATATAAGATCTGTCTCGAATATCATCTTGGAAACTGTGAAGGCCCTTGCGAAGGGTTTCAATCTGAAGAGGAGTATAACCGAAATATCGAAGCCATCCGGCAGATAGTAAAGGGGAATTTCAAGGATTCCCTTCAGCGCTTCCGAAACCAGATGAAAGAGCATGCCGAAAAGATGGAATTCGAGGATGCGCAGCGAATCAAGAACAAGATCGATGTACTGGAAAACTACCAGTCCAAATCAACTGTCGTAAACCCGAAGATCAATAATGTAGATGTGTATTCGGTAGTTTCAGATGAAGGTTATGGCTATGTGAATTTCCTTCAGCTTTCACATGGCGCGATCATCAGGTCTCATACTATCGAGATGAAGAAAAAACTGGATGAAAGCGACCGTGAGTTGCTGGAGCTGGCTATCGTAGAGATCAGGCAACGATTCAATTCCAATTCAAAGGAGATCTATGTGCCCTTCAAAGTTGATGTTGGGGAAGATATCAGGATCACTGTTCCGAAATTAGGAGATAAAAAGAAGATCGTCGATCTTTCAGTAAGGAACGCAAAATACTTCCGCCAGGAAAGGTTCAAGCAAATGAAGATCGTGGATCCAGACCGGCATGTGAACCGGGTAATGGCCCAGATGAAGGAGGATCTTCGGCTTAGCCAGGAACCAAGACATATCGAATGCTTTGATAATTCCAACATACAGGGAACCAATCCCGTTGCAGCCTGCGTGGTCTTTAAAAACGCTAAACCAAGTAAGAAAGATTATCGTAAATTTAATATTAAGACGGTTGAAGGGCCAGATGATTTCGCTTCGATGGAGGAAGTGGTCTTTAGAAGATACAAAAGACTTTTGAACGAGGGGGAGGAGCTGCCGCAGCTTATAATTGTAGATGGTGGGAAAGGTCAGCTTTCGAGTGGGGTGAAAGCCTTGGAAACGCTCGGTTTGAGAGGAAAAATAGCCATCATTGGGATCGCCAAAAGATTAGAGGAGATTTTTTACCCCGGAGACCCGATTCCTTTGTATCTTGATAAGAAATCTGAAACTTTAAAAATCATCCAGCAGCTCAGGAACGAGGCGCATCGCTTCGGAATTACATTTCATCGCAATAAAAGGAGCAAAACCGCGCTTAATACAGAGCTGGAAGAAATTGCAGGCATCGGCGAGAAGACCGTTGTGGAATTGCTGAAACACTTCAGGTCTTTGAAAAGGGTGAAGGAAGCTTCAAGAGATGATCTTGCTGAGGTTATAGGCTCTGCTAAAGCTGCTATTATACATAATCATTATCATCAGGAATAGATGAAACGTATCCTCTGTTTACTTTTTATTAGCATGTCACTTCTGCTGCATGCTCAGGATCAACCTGAGCCAAAGGTAGGACTTGTGTTAAGCGGAGGTGGAGCCAAAGGTCTTGCGCATATCGGTGTGCTGAAAGTGCTGGAGGAACAGGGAATCAAAATAGACTATATTGGCGGGACCAGCATGGGCGCTATAGTTGGCGGACTTTATGCTTCGGGATATTCAGCCAGTGACCTGGATTCGATCTTCAACCAGACCAATTTTAATATCCTTATACAGGACGACCTTCCAAGAAGGGCCAAGACCTTTTATGAAAAGGAAGATTCAGAAAAATATGCGATTACACTTCCATTTGATAATTTTAATATTTCATTTCCCACCGGTTTTTCAAAAGGTCAGAACATTTACAATTTGATGTCCCGGCTTACCATGCATGTGAGCGATGTAGATGATTTCAGTAAATTGCCTATTCCGTTCTTTTGTGTGGCGGCAAATATTGAAACCGGCGAAGCGGTCTTTCTCGATGAGGGGTCGCTGGCCAAGGCCATGTCGGCCAGTGGGGCTATTCCAACCCTGTTAAGCCCTATAAAAATAGATGATGACTTGTTAACCGATGGTGGGGTTGCCAATAATTATCCTGTGGAAGAGCTTCGGAAAAGGGGCGCGGATATAGTGATTGGGGTAGATGTTCAGGATAGCCTGGTTCAGAGAGACCGGTTGCGAAGTGTTTTTGAGATCCTGAGCCAGATCGGGAATTTCAGGACAATAGCAGAAATGCAGGAAAAAATTCCGCTAACCGATATTTATATCAAACCAGATATCACTCCTTTTTCGGTAATGTCTTTTGAAAAGGGAAATGCGATCATCGATTCAGGAAGGGTAGCTGCTCTTGGAAAATTACCGGAATTGAAGGAGCTGGCAAAAAGGACCTCAAATGCACATCCACGGCCAAAGGTTAGCAGGATAGATACCTTCAATATTAGTTCACTTTCGCTTCGAGGGAACAGCACCTATCCCCGGGCGTATGTTCAGGGTAAACTGAAGCTGAGGTATGATGAGCCTTATAATTTTGATGATCTCAATATAGGGATCAATAACCTTAGCGCTACCGGGAACTTCAACAGGATCAGCTACCAGCTTATCCCCGAGGACGACAAGGGAAATTATAACCTGGCCATGCAGATCGAAGAAAGTGAGAATAAAATGCTGCTTCGGCTTGGACTGCATTATGATGAACTCTACAAAAGCGGGGCACTTATCAATCTAACCAGGAAGAGTTTGCTGTTTGCCAACGATGTGGCTTCCATTGATTTCGTTGTAGGTGATAACCTAAGGTATAATTTCAATTATTATCTGGACAAGGGATATTATTGGAGCATTGGCTTGAATTCACGATACAATAATTTTGATAAATATGTAGCGGTGGAGGATATTCGGTCTTCTGGCAGGGCCCAGGATCCAATTTTGCTGAACGAGCTGGAGATCAATTTCAGGGATTTCACCAATCAGCTTTACCTGGAAACCTTATTCCAGCAGGTATTTTCGATCGGTGCCGGGCTGGAGCATAAATACCTGAATTTTGAAACCACGACTTTCAATGATCCCGAAAGCGGATTAGACGAGATCGTTTTTGACGACAGTCATTACGCCAGTACCTTTGGATATTTGAAATTCGATTCGTACGACAACAAATATTTTCCTTCAAAAGGCTTTCATTTCAACGGAGATTTTCATCTTTACCTGTATAGCAGTGATTATACCAATTCCTTTTCTGAATTTTCCATCGCACAGGGCGCCATTGGGTATGCAGCATCGCCTTTTACAAATTTCACTACGCGAATATCTACTGAAACAGGCTTTAAGATAGGGAACGACGGTACACAGGTGCTGGATTTTTTCCTGGGTGGCTATGGCAATGATTTTATCAATAATATCAAGCCATTTTTCGGTTATGATTTTATGAGCCTGGCTGCCGACAGTTACATAAAGGCGACCTTCGAACTGGATTACCAGATCTTCCGGAAAAATCACATAATCGCCGGGGCCAATATTGCCAACGTGGAAGATCGTTTATATTCTACGGGAAACTGGTTTACTTTGCCTGATTACACTGGATACGCCTTAGGCTATGGAATCGAAACATTTATGGGTCCGCTTGAGGCTAAATACACGTATTCACCTGAGGTAAAACAGAGTTACTGGTTCTTTAGTCTGGGCTTTTGGTTCTAATTTACGGGTTTACAGATTTTTAGACTATGTGAGCTGTTTTTAGACTGTTTTTAAGATTGTTTCTCTAAATTTTCATGATATTTGTAGTAATCGAAAAATATGGTCGAAAAATTCCTAATTTTTCAATAATCTGAAGGAAATTCTTCGATTTAAAAACAAATTCTCATGCCTTTTTATCATAAACTTGGTAAAATACCTCATAAACGCCACACGATCTTCAGAAAGCCAGATGGCGGCCTGTATTACGAACAGCTTTTTGGTACCATAGGTTTTGACGGGATGTCTTCGAACCTGTACCATGAGCATCGTCCAACCCAGGTTAAGGAGATCAAAGGGAGTTATGATGCGACACCAAAAGTTGCTGTAGAAAATAATATAAAATCCTATCGCTTTAAGGGATTCCAGGTAACCCCGAATCCAGATTACCTGGAGAGCAGGAAGCCCATACTTACGAATTCAGATTGTGATATCATCCTGGCCTCTCCACAGGGCTCAACGAAAGATTATTTTTATAAGAATGCCGATTCAGACGAATTGCTTTTTATTCACAAAGGGAGCGGGAAATTGAGGACTCACCTTGGAAATCTTGATTTCAAATACGGCGATTATCTTTTGATCCCAAGAGGAACAATTTATAAGATTGATTTTGATGATGAGGATAACCGGTTATTCATCGTGGAATCCAGGAGACCTATCTATACACCGAAACGCTATAGAAACTGGTTCGGACAGTTGTTGGAGCATTCACCTTTTTGTGAGCGCGATCTAAGGCAGCCACATGAACTGGAGACCAATGACGAAAAAGGAGATTTCCTGATCAAGATCAAGAAAAAAGGAAAAATATTCGATATGGTTTATGCGACGCACCCGTTCGATGTGGTGGGTTATGATGGCTATAATTATCCGTACGCGTTTTCCATTCATGATTTTGAACCTATAACCGGGCGTATTCACCAACCACCACCGGTGCACCAGACCTTTGAAACAGATGCATTCGTGGTTTGTAGTTTCTGCCCTAGAAAATATGATTATCACCCGGAATCCATTCCGGCGCCATACAGCCACAGCAATATAGATAGCGATGAGGTGTTATATTATGTAGATGGCGATTTTATGAGCCGAAATGATATCGAGGCCGGGCATATTTCACTGCACCCTGCCGGAATTCCACACGGGCCTCATCCAGGTGCGGTAGAACGCAGTATAGGTCAGGTAGAGACCGAAGAGCTCGCAGTGATGGTAGATACCTTCAAGCCATTGATGCTTACTGAAGACGCCATGGAAATCGCAGATGAGACCTATTATAAATCGTGGTTAGAAGATAATCATAAGTAAATTAGAAGATCAGAGAATTAGATAATTAGAGAATATGGTCAAACGGGTTTTGTTTTTATGATGACTTTTAATGAACGTTATAAGGACAACCTAATCTTGATCAAAAGCTTTGAATTCGCCAGGAAAATTATCGAGTTCGCTGAATTACTGAATAGCCAGAAAAAATTTGTATTATCCGATCAGATCCTAAGATCAGGAACTTCGATTGGAGCAAATGTCAAGGAGGCTCAGAATGGAGAAAGCAAAAGGGACTTTTTGCATAAGATGAAAATAGCGATTAAGGAAGCAGACGAAACAGAATACTGGCTTTTCTTATGTAATGATTCTCCGGGATATCCAAATTGCGAGCCTTTGATCAGAGATTTGGAAGTAATAATTAAAATTTTGAATAAAATAATTGGTTCCTCAATGAGAAAATAGGTCTGGAAAAATTTTCTGATCTTCTCATTTTCGAATCATCTAATTTAAATTAAAATGTCAACAGATAATACATCACTTAAACTTGAAAAAGTAGTACCTCAGGCAGAAGATTTCCTGCCAATTCTGGGGACGGACTTTGTAGAACTATACGTGGGTAATGCCAAGCAATCTGCTTATTATTACCAGCATGCCTGGGGATTCCAGCCTGTAGCTTATTCCGGATTGGAAACAGGGAATAAGAATGCTGTTTCCTATGTGCTTCAGCAGGGAAAGATCAGGTTAGTACTTACCTCGCCAATGCAGCCAGATGGAGATATCAATGCTCATATCAACAAACATGGAGATGGTGTGAAATTCGTTGCCTTATGGGTAGACGATGCAAGAAAAAGTTATGAGGAAACCACCAAACGTGGAGCAAAATCATATGTAGAGCCATATGTTATGGAAGATGAGAACGGAAAAGCCGTGATCTCAGGGATCCATACCTATGGGGAGACCGTTCACCTGTTCGTAGAGCGAAAGGATTACCAAGGGCCATTCCTTCCCGGTTATAGGGTTTGGAATACCAAGGCGCAAACCAAAGATACCGGGTTGAAATATATAGACCATATGGTTGGTAATGTAGGCTGGAACGAGATGAACAAGTGGGTGGAATTCTATGCCAAGGTGATGGGCTTCGCCCAGCTGGTATCCTTTGATGATAAGGATATCTCAACCGAATACACTGCTCTTATGAGTAAGGTGATGAGCAACGGTAATGGAAGGATCAAATTCCCTATCAACGAGCCAGCAGAAGGAAAGAAAAAATCCCAGATCGAGGAATATATCGATTTCTACAATGGTGCCGGGGTGCAGCATATCGCACTGGCGACCGATAATATCATCGAAACGGTTACTCAGTTAAGAGATCGCGGCGTGGAATTCCTGTATGTGCCAGAAACCTATTATGACGATCTTCTGGACCGAGTGGGTGATATCGACGAAGATCTTGAACCTCTAAAGGAGCTGGGAGTACTTGTAGACAGGGATGATGAGGGGTATTTACTTCAGATCTTTACCAAGCCGGTATTGGATCGTCCAACCATGTTCTTTGAGATCATTCAGAGAAAAGGCGCTCAATCTTTTGGAAAAGGAAACTTTAAAGCCCTTTTTGAAGCGATTGAAAGAGAGCAGGATTTACGAGGAACGCTGAATTAGTTTTAAAAGATTGCTAAAATTTAGATGGAAAAAATGAATTATTGAGAACTCCATAATAATATAGTTAAAGTTAATTTTGCTATTGCGGGGAAGGTAGAAATATCAGACTTTTGCACCGCATTTTTGGAGTGGTTACCAGGAATGATAAATTTTTTTCATAATTTAAGTTTTAGTTGGTTAATAAGACAAAATTCCCTGTCATTAATTTGATGGGGTTTTTTGTTTTAATATTTTTGGAATAGTAATTGTAATTAGCCTAACAGCCTGAAAACACTATAACTTTAGGATTAACCTTATGAAGAGACTTATTGCAATTACCACTGCTTTCCTTTTTATAGCCACAGCCCCTCTATTTTCCCAGGATGCATTTAAGAATGGTGAGTGGTTTAAATTCCGAATTCACTACGGGCTCTTTAATGCCAGTTATGCAACTTTAGAGGTTAGCGAAGCCCATCTAAACAATAAGCCTGTTTATCATATCCAGGGTCGTGGAAAATCTACCGGCCTGTTAAGTCTTTTCTTTAAGGTGGACGACGATTATCAAACATATATCGATAGAAATACAGGAAAACCTTACAAATTTATAAGAAAGATAGATGAGGGCGGCTATACCAAAGATCTAGAAATCGACTTTGATCACAGGGCTAACAAGGCTCATGTGCTAAACAAGAAAAACAATACCAGAAAGACCTATTCTGTACCCAATAATGTGCACGATATGTTGAGTGCATTTTATTATATTCGCAACCAAATAAATTCTGAAGAGCTAAGACCGGGCGAGGAAATGAGGCTTAACATGTTCATCGATGACGAGAACATGGATTTCAAGCTGGTGTTCCTCGGCAGGGAAGTGATAAAGACCAAATTTGGCCAGGTGGCCACTTTAAAATTCAGGCCATATGTTCTGGCCGGAAGGGTTTTTAAGGAGAAGGAAAGCCTCACTTTCTGGATTAGCGATGATAAGAATAAAATTCCGGTGAAGATCGAGGCCGATCTTGCCGTTGGTTCGCTGGATGCCGACCTTGAAGCGTATAAGGGATTAAAGCACCAGTTTAGTATAATAATGAAGTAAGCAGCATGGAAATAAAACCTGAAATCGCTGAGAGAATAGGGAAGCTGGAGGAAAAATTCAGGAATTCAGGACAGGATATGGGCTCCTATCTGGACGGCCTTTTGCATGACAGGTATTTGTCTTACTGGGACTATATTAGTTTGGACACGCTTTTAAGCCTGCAAAAAACCAATACTCATTTTCCCGATGAAACCATTTTTTTAACTTACCATCAAATTACCGAACTTTATTTTAAGCTCATTATCCATGAGCAAAAACAAATCATAGAAACCCCTCAGCTTTCGGTCTCGTTTTTTACTGAAAAGCTACATCGAATCAACAGGTATTTTCGCATTCTAATCGATTCCTTTGACGTGATGATCAAAGGGATGGAACGTGACCAGTTCCTCAAATTCCGGATGGCTCTTTTGCCTGCCAGCGGATTCCAGTCGGCGCAATTCAGAATGATCGAGTTCTATTCCACTCCAATGGAGAATCTAGTTTCTGCAAGTATTAGAAATCAGTATTCAAAAGAAGACAGTATCGAAGAGCTTTATGAGAATATTTACTGGAAAAAGGGCGGGATCGACTTAAAAACCGGAGAAAAAACACTTACCTTAAAGCAATTCGAAAAAAGATACACTCCCCGGTTTTTACGAATTGCCAACCAGGTTAAGGAAAGCACCATTTACCACCGCTATCTCGATATGACCGAAGAAGACCGGAATAATGAGCAACTGGTAAAAGCGCTTCGAAATCTTGATGTAAATGTGAACATCAACTGGTTGTTGATGCATATGGGCGCAGCCTACAGGTATTTGAGCAAGGAAGGAAAAACCGTAAAAGCGACCGGAGGAACCAATTGGAAAGAATTTCTTCCACCTGGTTTTCAAAAAATATCATTTTTCCCGGAACTCTGGACTCGGGAAGAGCTGGATGACTGGGGAAAGCAATGGGTGAATCATACTTTTAATACAGAAAAATAAAATAGCATAAAATTGAAGAAATTAGGTTTACTGTTTATGATGATGCTGGCATTTACTGCCTGCAATGACGATGAAAAAGAACAGGCTGTAAAGGAGGTCAAAGAGGAAAAGCCTGTGCCTGTCAAGAAGGAGTATGGTTTTATCCTGGATGACTATGAAGTGCTAAAAGATACCATCGAGTCTGGAGACAGTTTCGGTTTTATCA
This sequence comes from Christiangramia oceanisediminis, assembly GCF_022570735.2. GTDB lineage: Bacteria > Bacteroidota > Bacteroidia > Flavobacteriales > Flavobacteriaceae > Christiangramia > Christiangramia oceanisediminis. Next base: position 1,307,559 of record NZ_JANCNS010000001.1, read on the forward strand.
TGAACGAAAACGGGGTAGATCATGGAAAGGTTTTCGAGATCTCTGAAAAAGTAAAGGATACTTTTAACCCTGCCCGTATCACTGCTGGAAAAAAGTACATGATCCTGAGGGCGAAAGATTCGGCCAGGACTCCCCAGTATTTTATCTACGAGAACGACAAGATCAATTATACCGTGGTTTCCCTGGGAGACAGTATTTATGCTGAAACCCGCAAAAGGCCTGTAACCGTAAAAAGAAGAGAGGTTTCCGGAGTGATCGTTTCTTCACTTTCAGAAGCGATACAGGACCAGGGGCTGAGCAATTTGCTGGTTTATGAACTTTCTAATATTTACCAGTGGAGCATCGACTTTTTCCGCCTTCAGAAGGGAGACCAGTTTAAAATGGTTTACCACGAAAAATATATTGAAGACACCATTTTTGCCGGAATTGAGAAGGTGGACGCCGCGGTTTTCAAACATTCAGAGAAGCCTTTCTATGCCTTCAGGTACAATGTTGACTCTCTTACCAATAAGCCAAGTTTTTACGATGAAGAGGCCAAGGCATTGCAAAGCTTTTTCCTAAAGGCACCGCTAAATTATTCAAGAATTTCCTCGAGATATACCAAAAGAAGATTTCATCCGGTTCAGAAAAGATGGAAAGCACATTTGGGAACAGATTACGCAGCTCCTTACAATACGCCTATCGTTAGTACGGCCAATGGAACCGTGATCGCTTCAGGATATACTTCAGGAAACGGAAATTATGTAAAGGTGCGACATAACAGTAAATACACTACTCAATACCTGCACATGACCAAAAGAGCCGTTAGAAATGGCCAGTTGGTGAAACAGGGAGATGTGATTGGTTATGTTGGAAGTACCGGACTGGCAACGGGACCTCATGTATGTTACAGGTTCTGGGTGAACGGAAAGCAGGTGGATCCTTACAGGCAAAACCTTCCTTCAGCCGAAAAGATCAAAGACGAATTAAAGGATGAATATTTTGCTTATATCCAGCCATTAAAAGCAGAATTAGAAGAAATAGAATATAAAAGTATTTAGATGAAAGCGATTAATCCAACCACTACAAAAGCCTGGAAACAACTAGAAAAGCATTACGAGGAGGTAAAGGATGTGCATATGAAAGATATGTTCAGCCAGGATCCATCCCGTGCAGAAAAATTCAGCATAAAGTGGGAGGATTTTTATGTTGATTATTCCAAAAACCGGATTACCGAAGACACCCGTAAACTGCTATTAGACCTGGCGGAGGAATGCGGACTGAAGGGTGCTATGGATGCCTATTTTGGCGGTGAGGCAATCAATCAAACCGAAAACCGGGCTGTTTTGCATACGGCATTAAGAGCTTCAAAAGATGCGGCTATCCAGGTTGATGGAGAGAACGTTATACCCGAAGTTGAAAATGTAAAGGCGAAAATAAAGGATTTCAGCTTCGAGGTTATCAGCGGGGCAAAAAAAGGATTTACCGGGAAACCGTTTACCGATGTGGTGAATATAGGAATTGGAGGATCTGATCTTGGGCCCGATATGGTAACCCAAAGCCTTAAATTCTACCAAAATCATCTCAATCTTCATTTTATATCCAATGTAGATGGAGATCACGTACACGAGACCATAAAAGATCTGAATCCTGAAACGACCTTGTTCGTGATTGTTTCCAAGACCTTTACCACGATGGAAACTTTGAGCAATGCTACTACCGCAAGGGAATGGTTTCTGAAGTCGGTTCCTGAGACCGAAGTTTCCAAACATTTCGTGGCCGTATCTACGAACCTGGAGAAAGTGGAGGCTTTTGGGATAGATCCTGAAAATATTTTCCCAATGTGGGACTGGGTTGGAGGCCGATTCTCACTATGGAGCGCCGTTGGACTTTCTATCTGCCTGGCCATAGGTTATGAAAATTTTTCGGCCCTTCTGGAAGGAGCCCGAAAGATGGATGAGCATTTTAAGAATACCAAGTTCGAAGAAAACCTTCCGGTTCAGCTTGCCATGCTTACTGTTTGGTATAACAACTTTTTTAAGGCTGAAAGCGAAGCCATCATTCCATATTCTCAATACCTGGAGAAATTCCCTTCTTACCTGCAGCAGGCGATCATGGAAAGCAATGGAAAGAGCGTGGACAGGAATGGCGAAAAAGTGAATTATGAGACTGGCACTATCATCTGGGGAGAGCCCGGAACCAATTCACAGCATGCGTTTTTCCAGCTTATTCACCAGGGAACCAAATTGATCCCAGCCGATTTTATAGGTTTTAAAAGATCGCTTTTCAGGGATAAAGCCCACCAGGATAAGTTGATGGCCAATTTCTTCGCGCAAACCGAAGCTCTACTGAACGGAAAGGACGAACAAACCGTGGTCAACGAAATGAAGTTCAAGAAATTCAGGTCTGAAGAGATCGATAAGATCAGGTCTTTTAAAGTATTTGAGGGAAATAAACCTACCACTACCATCCTGATCGATAAGCTCACTCCTGAAAGTCTTGGAAAGTTAATTGCTTTATATGAACATAAGATCTTCGTGCAGGGAGTGATCTGGAATATCTTTAGCTACGACCAGTGGGGAGTGGAATTAGGAAAGCAGCTTGCCAGTAAAATACTTGCTGAATTCGATGATGATTCGGTAGAAGATCATGATTCTTCCACACGTAATTTATTGAAACAGTATCTTAATAATTAAGAATTTTCTTGTTAATATGCTGATGTTATTTTAACATACATATAATCAGGCATTTATAATTTTGTTTTAGTTTTAAGGGACCTGTTTATTGATCTAACCAATTAATAGACAGGTTCAGAGAAAGTAAACCTGTAAGATTTGATCTTTCAGGATTAAAATATCTAAACAAAACTAAAACCTATGAGAAAATTATTACTACTGGCGATGCTACTGGCGTCTGCTACAATTTTTGCCCAGGGAACTGTTACCGGTACGGTTTACGATTCAGAGATGAACTCTCCGCTACCTGGTGCAACAGTCCTGGTTTCCGGAACCAACACCGGAACTTCAACCGATTTTGATGGAAATTTCAGTATTAATGTACCGGCCAGTTCCGGAACACTGGAAATTAGTTTCGTAGGATATGAAACTAAAAGATTGCCATTTACCCTGGTAGATGGAAAGGCCGATCTTGGACAGATTATTCTTAACACCGATGCCGGAGCCCTTTCGGAAATCGTGGTGATAGGTTCTGGAGTGATCGACCTGGAAGAAGATAGGCAAACGCCTATTGCTGTTTCTACTATTAGAAGAGGTGAGATACAGCAGAAGGCTGCCGGGAACGTTGAATTTCCTGAAGTCATGAAAAGTGTACCATCGGTGTATGTTTCAAACCAAACGGGGTTTGGCGATTCACAAATGTTTCTGCGTGGTTTTAGCCAGGCCAATACCGCTTTCCTTTTAAACGGACAGCCAATAAACGGGATGGAAGACGGGTTGATGTACTGGTCTAACTGGTCTGGGATGACAGACATTGCCAACGCTGTACAGGTGCAACGTGGGCTTGGTTCATCCAAACTGGCCATTTCATCGGTTGGAGGTACGGTGAACATCGTGTCTAAAACAACCGATAAGACCGAAGGCGGATTTGGAAGATTCCTTACCGGAAATGATAGCTTCTTTAAGGCTACTGCCGCTTATGATTCTGGGCTTAATGATAAGGGATGGGGTTTTTCCGTTCTATTAGATCACTGGCAGGGCCATAGAAAATTTAGCGAAGGAACCTTTGGGGAAGGTCAGAACTATTTCCTATCCATTGGTAAGCTCCTTGGAGATCATAACTTCAACTTCCTGATCTTTGGAGCACCACAGATGCATGGACAGGTTTGGTCTCAGCCAAGAGAAGTTGCCGATGTTTTCAGAAAATATAATCAGCATTGGGGTTTCGATGAAGGAGAAATTGAATCGGAAAGAACCAATTTTTACCATAAACCGGTTATGAACCTTAACTGGGACTGGAATATTTCTGATGCTTCGAATCTTTCTACCGTTGTGTATGCGTCCTGGGGACGTGGCGGCGGAACCGGTCCAAGAGGAGGTCAGCCAATTCGGGAGCCCGATTATAATATTGAAGGAGTTGAAATTGCCGGGCAAATAGATTTTCCTGCAATTCGTGAACGCAACAGCCAAATTGGTGTTGGTGGGGATTTTAGCAATCCCGATGGTCCTGGGTATATTAGAAGAGCTTCGATGAACAACCACCAGTGGTATGGTATGGTATCGAACTTTGAAACTCAATTTGGGGAAAGATTTAGCTTTAATGTGGGAGCAGATTTCAGGTTTTATACTGGAGACCACTTCAGGCAGGTGATCGATTTCTATGATCTTACCGGCTGGTCTAATGACAGGCCAGATGACCGAATTGTGCGCGAATCTTTCAGCATTAATCCATGGCAAACTCTGTTTGATTATGCCGATGAAGACGAACGGATCAATTACGATTATTCCGAAGATATCAACTACCAGGGTATATTCTCACAGATCGAATATGCTTCCGATAAATTTTCGATTTTCTTCCAGGGGGCTTTGTCCAATCAATCCTACCAGCGACAGGATCGATTTGCAACTGATGCCAATGGGGACCAGACCACTGTAGAGTCTGATAAGGCCACTAAAATTGGATTCAACCTTAAGGGAGGAGCTGCTTACAGCTTTAATGACCAGCATAAGGTGTTTGTGAATTCAGGTTTCTATTCAAGGCAGCCATTCCTTGACAATATTTTCTCGGGAACTGCTGAGCTTGCCACGCCCGAAGTAGATAACGAGGAGATCACCGGCCTGGAAGCCGGGTATCGCTTCGAAATTAATAATTTCAGGGCAAATGTGAACGTGTATCGAACCGAGTGGGCAAACAGGTTCATTTCCAATGGAAATACGATAATTGAACGATCTACTGGGGAAGAGATCGACCTGAGCCGTGAGCAAACCGATGTAACCCAGTTACATTCCGGTTTGGAAATCGATATTACATACAGGTTGTATAATAATTTGCGGTTTGGAGCCTACACTTCGATTGGAAACTGGGAATTCTCAGGTTCCACTCCTTACAGAAGTAGGGATTTTAGAGATAATACCTATTTCGATAACGAAGACCTTGACGATTATACCGATAGGGATGGTAACGATTTACCGGCGAGTTTCTTTTCTGGTAATGTGAACCTGGACGGAGTTGAATTGGGAAATGCCCCTCAATTTACTATTGGCGCCAATTTTTTCTACGAGGTGACCAATGACTTCGAGTTTGGTCTCGACTGGAATTATTTCGACAGACTTTATGAATTTGTAGATGTATCTGATGTGGTTTCTGAAGGTAATTCGTATGAAACTACTGAGCTGGAAAGTTTTTCGGTATTCGATTTTACAACCAGTTATAATTTCGATATCGGGAATAACAGTGATTTTATCTTAAGAGCGAATGTCTATAACCTGTTCAATACTGCCTATATCAATCAAACTGATGCGTTTGGCGTATTTTACGGGAATGGTAGAACCTGGAACGCAAGCGTTACCTATAGGTTCTAAAACCGAAAAATAATTCAATTCCTATTTATGGCTCCGGGTAATCCTGGAGCCTTTTTTTAACATACTTTTCACATATAAGTAGGGCAGCTTCTCAAAATACTGTTAGACAGTCAATTACTCTCTGGGCTTTGAATTTATAGACCTGATATTTAATTGGTTATATCGTTTTCGTAAATAAAAAGCTTGTTTTAGTTAAAAATCTTAACATTTAAATAATGCAGGATCGCAAAGAATATATTTTTTTTGCAGCGAATTTAAATCAAACACAAACTTTTTAAAACATGAGGAAATTATTACTGTTAGCGATGTTTCTTACATCTGCTACCATTTTTGCTCAAGGGACTATTACCGGAACGGTGATTGATTCCGAAATGGATGGACCGCTACCGGGAGCCAACGTCAAAGTTGTAGGTACGAACAACGGTACCATGACCGACTTCGATGGAAATTTCAGTCTTGATGTAGGGTCAGCTGAAGGATCTATTGAGATCAGTTTCGTGGGTTACGAAACTAAAACTGTAAAATTTTCAGTTTCTGGAGGAACGGCTGATCTGGGAAGGATCATTCTTAGTCCTGATGCAGATGCACTGGATGAGGTAGTTGTAACTAGCTTCTCGCTGGCAATAGACAGGAAAACCCCTGTTGCTGTATCTACAATTAGTGCAGCTGAAATTGAAACCAAGATCGGAAACCAGGAATTTCCTGAAGTTCTTAAATCTACACCAGGTGTTTATGCCAACAAGAGTGGTGGTGGATTTGGAGATGCCGAGCTTAGAATGAGAGGTTTTGAAGGTGAAAACATCGCAGTAATGATCAATGGTGTTCCTGTAAACGACATGGAAAATGGTCGTGTTTACTGGAGTAACTGGGCTGGTCTTAGTGATGTAACCAGAACCATGCAAACTCAAAGAGGTCTAGGTGCTGCTAAAGTAGCTGTACCATCTATCGCAGGTACCGTGAACATCGTAACTAAAACTACCGATGCGGTAAAAGGTGGAAACATCTACGCTGCTACTGGTAACGATGGCTATACTAAATTTGGTGCTACCGTTTCAACCGGTAAGACCGAAGGAGGGCTTGCTGCTACTGTTTCTGCCTCTAAAACTACCGGTAACGGTTATGTTGATGGAACACAGTTTGACGCTTATAACTACTTCATTAATTTCGCCAAGGAGTTTGGTGAAGACCACGAATTATCTTTCACTGCTTTTGGTGCACCACAAACTCATGGGCAGCGTCAAAACAGGTACCTTATCGAAACTTACCGCGAGAGTGAGAGCGGCATTCGTTTCAACGGTGACTGGGGTTATATGAACGGTCAGGTTACTCATATAGAAGATAACTTCTACCACAAACCACAAATGTCTTTGAACCATTACTGGGACATCTCTGAAAAAACTGAACTTTCAACCGCTCTTTATGCTTCTTTCGGAACCGGAGGAGGTGGTGGATGGGCAGGAACCAACAAGTTTGGTCTTAACTCAAAATACAGAGATGGTTACCTGGAGCCAGTTAATCTTGACCTTATCGTAGACGAGAATGTTACAAGAGGAGCTCAGGGTTCTGAAACGATCCTAAGAGCTTCAAGAAACGACCATAACTGGTATGGAGCACTTTCTACTCTTTCTACAGATCTAACCGAAGATATCGAGCTTTTGGCAGGTGTCGACCTTAGATATTACAAAGGAAAACACTTCCAGGAGGTTACCGACCTTCTTGGCGGACAGTATTTCTTCGACGATTCTAACGTGAACGATCCTGTAAACCTTGCTCGCGAGGGTGATAAGATTAGCTACTATAACGATGGTATCGTACTTTGGGAAGGTGGATTCCTTCAGGCTGAGTACACAAAATCAGATTTTGATGCCTTCGTTTCTCTTGCTGCTTCTAATACCTCTTACAAGCGTATCGATTATTTCAACTACGAAGATTCAAATCCTTTACAGGAAACCGACTTTGTAAACTTCTTCGGTTTCCAGGCAAAAGGTGGAGCTAACTATAACTTCACGAAGAGTAGTGGTGTATTTGCAAACATTGGATATTTTGAAAGAGCACCATTCTTTGATGCTGTTTTCCTTAATTTCCAGAATGATGTAAACGCAGACGCACCAAACCAAAAGATATTCAGTACTGAGCTTGGATATACTTTCAGAACTGAAAAACTAAGAGCGAATGTGAACGTTTACAGAACCCAGTGGAACGATAGATCTCTAAACTATAGCTATAACAATCCTGATGGTTCTCTTGGAGTAGCTAACATTTTGGGTGTAAACGCACTTCACCAGGGTATCGAACTTGATTTTGAATACCGTCCTTTTGAAGAGCTAACCGTAACAGGTTTCGCTTCTCTTGGAGACTGGACCTGGTCTGACAATGTAACTGGTGTTCAGATCTTCGATGAAGAGCAGAATCTGGTTGATGAGGTTAATCTATTTATCGAGGATACTAAAGTAGGTGGATCTCCACAAACTACTGCCGGTCTTGGTGTTGATTATGAGTTCATCGAAAATATGAGGTTAAGAGCGAACTATAACTTCTACGGAGATTTCTACTCAGATTTCGATCCGGTAAGCCGTACGAGTCCTGATACTCCTGAAGTTTGGAAATTGCCTGATTTTGGTACTATAGATGCCGGTCTTTCTTACGACTTCTCTATTGTAGGATTTGATGCTGCTATCAACGGAAACGTTTACAACATTACAGATACCAGTTATATCGCAAACGCTCAAAACGGGCTTAATAACGATGCCCGTACTGCTTTGGTATGGTATGGTTTCGGAAGAACCTATTCTATTGGAGCAAAACTTAATTTCTAAAAATATATAATAATGAAAAAGTCATTCAATCTAATTATGGTTTTGTTGGGTATGCTCGTGGTGAGCTGTAACCCAATGGAAGAAATCCATGACGAAATAGATACTGAGTTGGACAATCAGATGGCTGTGGCTGAAGCTGATTATGTTCTAACTGAAGATGATTACGAAGACCTTGGGCAGAGCTTCCCAAACTTTAGCTCTGTTGAAGATGCAAGGACTCTAATACCTACGCTTTTATCAGATCTTTTTCCTACTTACGGAGCAGGTTCTATCATTAACGTAGGCTTCGACCTGTATGATCCTTTAAGAGTTCAAAATTATACGGTTACTGATTCAGATTACTCTAAAATAGAGCTTTCCAATGATTATTTTTCTGGAATGGGAGAGATCAAAGAATTCCTGGAGATCGAATTTCCACAGGCTGAAGAAGGAGCTTACGTAAGATTAACTTACGATATGCTTGCAGATGAGAAATACTACTCTCTTAATGACGGGGATTACGATTTCGTGGGTGAAGAATTTGAAGCTGAATATGCTGGTCCTGCAGGAAATGCTGCTCAGTATGGTAGTTTTGATGTTAGAGAAAGCAGCGATAACTACTGGAGCGAAGATATGCTTATTGAAGCTCTGGGAGCTGTGATTTCTGAAAATTTCGGAACCGTAGCCGGGCAGAAATATAATGTTACCTATGAAGTTTATTCTGGTAGCGTTGAAGAGAGAAGTATGACTATCCAGTTTGATGGCAATGCATATGTTTCTGTTGGAGGTACTTCTTACGAACTATCTGATGCCGATTATGATGCTATTGGAGATGAGTTTGCTGATGAATACGCAGGTCCTGCAGCTAATGCAGCTAGATTTGGAAGCTTTGACGTAAGATCTAGCAGTGACAATTACTGGAGTGAGGATATGGTTTTAGAAGCGGTTAACTATATTCTAAAAACTCAATACCCTGCTGCCGAAGATGGAGCTAAATTTGCAGTTTCCTATGCTATTTATAATGGTTCAGTTTCTACTCAGGTAACTAACGTGGTTTTAAGCGGAGATGATTATGTAATCGATACCGAAGCTTCAGTTTCAACAATTGAAGAAACTAAAGTATTCGCTTATACCAATGGTGAATGGAACGAGCCATATATGCTTCCATCTGATTCTTACACTGAAGAATTCGGTCAGTCTTATTCTAACTTTGGAGACGAGGAAGAAGCTCTTTCAAAGATCGCTATTTTCCTTGGTAGAGAATTCCCTTATGCAACCGAAGGTGAATATAAGGCTGTTGGTTATAGGTTCTATAACGGTGAAGCAACCGTAACCGAATATGCAAATTACGTATTCAAAGGAGGTGAGTGGAACCTGATCCCAACTGTGATTTCTGATTCTCTTCAGTTTGGATATGAAGATGGAACCTGGGTGCCAGATAACACCATCAACTATACCCTAAGCTCAGCCGATTATTCTATAATTGCTGATGCACTTGCTGGAAACGCCGAGTATTCTACTGCAGTAGCAAGTATGGAGCGTTACAGTAACTTTGATCGTCGTCCGGGGGCTAGCGCTTATTGGAGTGATGAAATGGTGGTTGTTGCCATGAAGGCACTATTGAACGAGATCGCGCCTAACGCAGAGGAAGGTCAGAAGTATGTGCTTACTTTTGATATCTATAATGGATCAAACACTACCGAAAGTCTTGGCCTTATCAAAGAAGGCGGAGAATGGGTAGTTAACGAGTAAGATCGAAACTATATTCTTAATAAAAGACCTCTTATCAGCCATGGTAAGAGGTTTTTTTAATTTTGGCTGAAATGTTTGATATTTGCAGCCCTTAAATTTTCCAAATGAAGAAATTAACTTATTTATTCCTGTGTTTGCTAATCCTTGCCTGTAGTGCTGAAGATGAACCGGGAACAGATCCTGGACCGCCAGTTGCCAAAAAGGATCCTACGGCCCAGGATGATGAGCTCACCGCAGTAGAGAACGAGGCCTACATCTTTAATAGGGCTGTTCTTTTAGAAAACGACGAATTGATAGATAACGCCATCATCGTCTCCGTAGATGCTGAAACCCAGGAAGGCGGAAGCATTACCGATAACAGGGATAATACCTATACCTATGATCCCCCTTTAGATTACCAGGGAGAGGATAGTTTTTCCTATACCATCTGTGTGCCGGGCGATTCTGAAAGATGCTCCACCGCGACCGTAACTATTGCTGTTGGTGACGCGGGATCTCCGGTTGCTGTAGACGATGCGTACCAAACCGAAGAGGACAAACCTTATACGATCATTAATTATCTGGATAACGACCAGGTGGTGGATAATGCGGTTGTTACCGAAGTTCTAAGCGAAAGTGGAAATTCAACTGTTGTATTACAGGAGGATGGAAGCATTGTTTACACCCCAAATCAGGGATTTTCTGGGGAAGATAGCTTTACCTATACCCTTTGCGATGACGATGAAACCCCTAACTGTTCTACGGCCACCATAACCATGACCGTTATTGATACAGGTTCTCCTGTGGCAAGGGACGATTCTAGAGTAGTAGAAATTGGTAGTGGAGGAATCAATTTTAAAAGACTTCTGGATAATGACGACCTGATAGACGATGCTCAAATCACCTCTGTGAATGGTGATGGAATAAGCGGACAGGTAACACTTGAAAACGACGGTAGCGTTACCTATATACCCGCTGCGGGCTTTTCTGGCGAGGAGACTTTCACCTATACTATCTGTGACGATGATGCCGAACCTACCTGCTCTACGGCAAATGTGACCATTAATGTAGTTGAGGCGGTAGCTTTTGATATTCCTGCCGGCCTTGAAGATTATTATTCTGAATTGGTCTTCACTCAGGATTCAGATCTATTATATGAGAGCCTGTCTGATTTCAGCACCACCATGCATACCAACAGGCTGGAGTATTCAGATCGTCATGATTATTTATATGATGCCGATGCTGCACTAAATGATCCATCAATGGTCGTGCTGATCTATTCAGGCGAACTAAGACCAGATGATGAATACCAGATAGGAGATCTAGATGGAGACGAAAGTTTTAATACGGAACACATCTATCCGCAATCGCTTCTGAATACCGAAGTATCGGTAAGTGATCTGCATTTATTAAGGGTGGCTGATGCTGAAGTTAATTCAGAAAGACTGAATTATCCTTTTGTAGATGGGAGCGGCACTTACAAACTGGTAAATGGCAATAGCTGGTTTCCCGGTGATGACTGGCGAGGAGATGTTGCCAGGATGGTGATGTACGTAAACCTGAGGTACGGGGATTCTTTTGACGAAGTAGGTACGCTTGAGCTTTTCCTTAAATGGAATCGTGAAGATCCTGTTTCAGACTTCGAGATCCAGCGAAATAATGTGATAGAAGGCGCCCAGGGCAACCGAAACCCTTTTATTGATAATCCATATTTGGCAACCATTATCTGGGGTGGGGAAGCTGCAGAAAATAGGTGGGAATAATCCAATTTGGATTTAGTATTTTAGCCTTTGTAGAAAAACTAATATAATCATGTACGAAACGGTTCAGTTTATTCATTCCTGGTGGGCATATCTGGTGCTCTTTATGCTTCTAATTGCGAGTTTTAACGGCATTATAGGTTTTGCCACGAATAAGGAATATTCCGCCACTAATTTCAGGATCGCGCTTTTTACGCTTATCGTAAGCCATATACAGTTGTTGATCGGGATTGTTCTTTATTTCCTTACACCATATTTTAGTATGTGGGCGCAGGAAGGAATGGGTGGCGTAATGGGAGATTCTGTGCTGCGTCTTTACAACGTGGAGCACCCGCTTATGATGATCATTGCGATAGCCCTTATCACTATTGGATATTCAAAACATAAAAAGAAATTAACTTCAAGACCTAAGTTCAAGATGCTGGCCATCTTTTATGGGCTGGCACTGGTAGTGATGCTCTCCAGGATTCCATGGGCCGCCTGGTTCTAGGAATTTTGAAAATAATGTCACCTCGAGCGCCTGCCTGCTGATGGCAGGTAGTCGAAAGGTTAAATAATTTAAAAGCCCCGGTCTTCGGGGCTTTTTTTAATTATTATGAAAAGGCTTGCTATTTTTATAAAATCGTATCTTACATACAGAAAATGAATTTAAAAATGATCACCAAAAATTCTCTTATAAAACAGATTGAGCATCTACCTGAAAGTTTCTCAATAGATGAGTTGATAGAACGCTTAGTTTTGATAGAAAAGGTTGAGATAGGTGAAAGGCAATCTGATAATGCTGAAATTATTTCTGAAATTGAATTGAATAAAGAAATGGAAAAATGGTTCAAGTAAATTGGACTATCCAGGCCAGAGACGATCTTAAGACTATCTATAATTATATTGCCAGGGACTCTAAAAAATACGCTCAACTTCAGGTGTTGAGACTTAAATCTCGAACCCACATCTTAAAAACACAGGCTTTTTCAGGTAAAATTGTTCCTGAATTGGAGCGTAATGATATCAGGGAGCTTATTGAAGGCAGTTATAGGATTATTTATAAAGTAATTAATGAAAATCGTGTAGATATTTTGTCAGTTCATCATTCAGCGCGTGACCTTTCCCTGAGAAGAGTGTAATAAAATAAAGTATTTCCATGTCCCCTCGAGCGGAGTCGAGAGGTTATATAATTTCAAAGCTCCTTTCCTCGGGGCTTTTATGTTTGCTAGGCTTAATCTGAATCCACAGGTCTTATTAAATAAATGTAAACCGGGAAATGATCACTATATCCGCCTTCGTACCCCGAGTATCCATAAGTTCGTCGCGGATAACCTTTAAATTGGCCGGTTTGGGTCTCAAGATAAGGCTTTTTGAAGATACCCGCCTTGTAAAATTGCCATCCCTCGCCTGAATTACCTGTCAAATTGGAAGTCATAAAGAACTGGTCAAACAAATTCCAGGTGTCCCGATAAGCCAGACTGCCCTGTCCGTTTTTTAACATATTCTCCATGGGATTGAATAAATAGTCATTTCCCAGTTCATCGTTTTTTGATTGAGTTTTAAGGATTTTTTTAAAGCTTTTACTGCTTGGGTCATCATTAAAATCTCCCATACTTATAATTCTTGATTCAGGATCTATCCTTTTTATAGAATCGATGATGCGCAAATTAAGAAAGGCAGCCTTTTCCCTTTTATAAGCACTTCTCGCTTCCCCGCCACCCCTGGATGGCCAGTGGTTAACAATAAAGCTGATCTCCTCGTTGTTTAAAAGTCCTGTTACCACCAGTTGATCCCTGGTGTAATCGCGCTTCATGGCCTTATCAGATTCATAGATCAATAATTTACGAGGATGATATTCCAGCGGGCGAAAGACCTGTTTTCGGTAAAGCAAAGCTACATCGATCCCACGTTCGTCGGGAGAGTCGAAGTGGATGATTCCGTAGTTAAAATCTAGAAGATTTGGATGGGAGACCAGATCTTCCAGGACCTGGATATTTTCTACTTCACATAAGCCGATCACCACAGGTGGCTGCCCTGCCTGGTCTGTCCCGATCTCGGAAATCACCCTGCTGATATTATCGATTTTACGTCGGTATTTTTGCTCGTCCCATTTATCCTTCCCCGTTGCGCTGCGGTCATCATCAAAAATATCGGGGTTATCCTCGGTATCAAAAAGGTTTTCTACGTTGTAAAATGCAACGGTTTGTATTTCATAATTCCGTCTTTCCTGTGAATTACAAATCAGAGGTAGAATGAATAAAAGACCTATGGCCTTAATAAAAATTTTGTCCAATACCGTTATATTTTATTAGAATTTAAAACGCTGAAAATAAGATATTTGTATATATTTGATTCAAAACATTTCATAAAATTTAATTTGGGGCCACGCTATGCGTTTAAAGCTAATTCCGGCCTTCGTTTGCATGTTTCTGGCAATGCAGGCGTTGGCTCAGCAGGTCACCATTAGCGGTCGACTTGCCGATGCCTTTACAGAAGTGTCCCTACCACTGGTAAAAGTTTCGATAGACGGTCTCCCTGTAGAGACCCTTACTTCTTCTGATGGATCATTCTTATTGGAATTCGATCCTGTTCCTTCTGCTGAAGTCGTTCTTCGGATGGATAAGACGGGCTATATCCTGAAACGCCTGCCTGTTAAGACGGCACTTGAAAAGAAAGAACTTGGAGTAATTTACCTACAGCTCGATCCGGCATTCGAAATGAGGCAACAGAATATTATAAGCCTAACCGAAGCTGATTTACTGGAAGCCGAAAGTGAGCTGGACAATATTTCGGGTATACTTCAATCCAGTCGCGATGTATTTCTTAATGCCGCTTCCTTCGATTTTAGTCAAACATTTTTTCGTCCTCGTGGACTCGGTGCCGAATACGGAAAACTGCTCATCAACGGCATTGAAATGAATAAATTTAACGATGGCCGCCCACAATGGAGCAACTGGGGCGGCCTCAACGATGTGCAGCGTAACCAGGTCTTCACTAATGGAATTTCGGCTAATGATTACCAGTTTGGAGCATTGGGTGGAACTACCAATATTATTATGCGTGCTTCAAAATATCAGAAAGGCGGTCGAATTAACCTGGCCGCTTCCAACCGAAGTTATACTGGACGTGTCATGGCCACCTATGCCAGTGGCGAGGAAAGCAATGGCTGGTATTATGCGCTTTCCGTGGGGCGAAGGTTTGCAAAAGAAGCCTATATGGATGGGACGCTTTACGATGCCAATTCCTTTTTTCTTTCAGTTGAAAAGAAACTCAACGAGAAACATGCTCTTAATTTCAGCGGCATTTATACACCTAATACCCGGGGGCGTTCAGCGCCAATGACCGAGGAAGTTTTCGATTTAAAGGGAAGAACCTATAATCCATATTGGGGTTTGCAGGATGGTGAGATCAGGAATTCCAGGATGAGGAGCATAAAAGAACCTATTTTGATGCTTAATCACAACTGGGATATCTCCGAAAAGCTGAATTTAAGCACGAACCTTGCCTATCAATTTGGTGAGATCGCGAATTCGCGTATCGATTATGGCGGAACTACCGTGAATGAGCTTAACGACCAGCTTGCTTTTATAGGAGGAGGTCAGAATCCTGATCCTGTTTATTATCAGAAATTACCATCTTATTTTCTCAGATTCGAGGATAACAAGAATTTCGAGTCGGCCTTTCGTGCACAAAACTCAATTAAAGCAAACGGACAACTGGATTGGAATGCTTTATACCGGGCTAATTTAACCGCTGCGGAAAATGGCCTGAATAGTATTTATGCTTTTTCTGAAGATGTGAACCAGGATAGACAATTTTCGTTCAATTCCATCTTGAACTGGAAGCTTAGCGATCGCTTTAGTTTGAATACGGGTATCCGGGCTAACAGGTTGCAGAGCCATCAATTTGCCAGGATCAATGAGCTACTTGGAGGTATTGCTTTTCTGGATATCGATAGTTTTGTACAGGATCAACCTGGGGAGCAGCCAGGCCTGGCTGCCCAAAGCGATCTTTTGAATCTGAACAGGTTGGTCGGAGAAGAAGATTCTTATAAATACAATTACGAGATCTCTGCAAATGACGCCGAATTCTTCTCTCAGGTACAATACCAGGGAAAAAAACTGGACCTTTTCCTTGCAGGCCGGCTGGGAATGATCAATTATTCCCGTACAGGTTATTATCAGAATGGCGTATACCCTGAAAATTCGCTGGGCAATAGTCCCTCTGCAGAATTTTTGAACTATGGTCTTAAGACCGGAGGCGTCTATAAATTTTCGGGAAAGCATAACCTGGAACTCAATGCTGCTCATTTCTCGAAAGCACCGGCCTTTAGAAATGTATTTATCAATCCTAGGCAGAATAATTTCCTGGTACCCGGTATTACTGAAGAGAAGATCACCTCTGGAGATCTGAGTTTTCGTTACCGAAATACTGAAGTGAACTTCAGGCTAACCGGTTATTTCAGTCAGATCAATAATTCAACAGAGGTTTCCTACTATTTCGCTGAGGGTTTATCTGGTTTAGAGCGGGAGAATACCACGGCTTTTGTCCAGGAAGTTTTAACCGGCCTGGAGAGGTTTAATTACGGGTTGGAGTTTGGCGGAGAAACGTATGTCACCAATAGCATTACTGTAAAGGCTGTTTTGAGCCTTGGAGAATATTTATATGCCAGTGATCCAAATGTGCTGGTAAGTTCAGCAGGGCTTACTGAAACGATTAATTACGGCAGGGCCAGTTTGAAGAATTATCACGTCCCCGGTGGTCCTCAAACTGCGGGGCAGGTTGCTTTCGAATATCGGGACAGGGATTTCTGGTGGTTTGCAACAAGCCTCAATTATTTTTCAAGAGCTTTTATCGATATCAATCCGCTTACCCGCACCACCAATTTTCAGCTTGATTATGATGGCCTTCCATTAAATGAGTATGACCCTGAGATTGCTTCCGAATTACTTCGGCAGGAGCAATTCGATGATTATTTCCTGGTGAATGCCGTGGGAGGAAAATCATGGAGGATCAATGGCAATTACCTCGGAACCTTTTTCAGCCTGAACAATATTTTCAATGTTATATACAAAAGCGGTGGATTTGAACAGGGTCGGAATGCGAATTATCGTAGCCTGAAGACCGATATGGACCGGGATATGCCGCTGTTTGCACCTAAATACTGGTATGGACAGGGGACGAGCTTTTTTGCGAATGTTTATTTTAGATTTTAAGAAGATGAAAGATAAGATCTTTATTGCCGGAATTTTAATGATAGTTTTTGTGTTTACCGGTTGCGTGCAAACCGATGACTTTGACCTGCCCGAAATGCGGCCTGTTGAGATCGATTTCGATGGTGAACTTACCTCTATAGAAGCGGTGAAGGGAAACTTTAATATCCAAACGGGACAGGTCTTCACATTTATCAATACAGATGCATGGTTCACAGGCTATGTGATATCCAGCGATGCCGGCGGGAATTTTTACAAGGAACTAATCATTCAGGATAAGGCGAGTAACCCGGTCGCAGGAATTCAGCTTTTGCTGGATGATAACTCCTTATTCGAAACCTTCAATTTTGGGAGGAAAATTTACGTTAAACTGGATGGGCTTAGCCTGGGTTATAATAACGGCGTACTTCAACTGGGGATGAAACAACATGGAGATGTAATTGCGCTACCAAATTCACTTATCGATGATCATGTGATCAGGACCGAAGAAGTTGCTGAAATAACTCCCTTGTCGATTAAAATCTCTGACCTGAACCCGAACCTGAAAAATCTGTACGTTAAAATTGAAGATCTGCAATTCGACCGAAACCTGGTAAAACAAGACCGCACATTTTCCTTTGCTTCCAATCCCGCCGACCAGTACGACGGCCTCAGGCAACTGGAAAGTTGTGAAACAGGGGAAACAATCTTACTGAGCACTAGTACGTTTTCGAATTTCAGGTCGCTTTTACTTCCACAAGGATCTGGTAGTGTTGAAGGTATCCTTACCAGGGATTTTTTCGATGAACGCTATGTGGTCATGCTGAATACTCCGGATAAACTCGATATGAATGGACCACGTTGCGATCCTGAATTTTTTGAATGTGATACTGATGTAATCGAAGGCTCTCAAATCCTTTATGACGAGAATTTTGAAGGGGTAACTTCCAATTCTACCTTGAATTCGAGAGACTGGACCAATGAAAACCTGAGCGGAGGTGAAACCAAATTCAAACCTACCCTGGTAAACGGAAACCGTGTTTTGAGGATATCGGCCTACAATACGCTGGAAAGTCCGCTGGAGGCCTGGCTGGTCACGCCGGAGATCAAACTTTCAGAAACCGAAAATGAAAGGCTGAGCTTCGATATTCGCTCCTCCTATGATAATGGCCTATTGTTGAAGGTTTTTATAAGCCAGGATTTTTCAGGTGATATCCGAACGGCTACCTGGATCCCGGTAGATGCAGAGATACCTTTAGGACCTTCGAACCGCAATTCCACCATTTTTACAACTTCCAGGATCAACCTGTCCTGCCTGGAAGGGAAGGTCTGGGTCGGCTTTCAGTATTTGGGCTCGGCGCCAGATAAGACCACGACCTATGACCTCGATAATTTCAGGCTAACGGGAGATTGATATTGGGTTTGGTATGGAGGCTGCTTTTTTAAAGATGCTGAAACAAATCCGGCCTGTTTTTTTTTAGCTCACTTTTGACTCCTCTTTCTTCTCCCGGAAATCCAGCGGCTGCAAAACCTTTAATGCTTTTTCCACAGAGGTGATCTTTTCAAAGGTCAATAACAAACGCAGCCCATTCCTGGTTTGTTTTTCCTTCATCTTGCAGGTATGCGGATGTGTTTGCACGTATTGGAGGATCTTCGTGAAATTCTTTGTTTGGTAGAATCTCGATTTCTGGTCGGCGATAAAATAACCCACGAACTTGCCTTGTTTCATCACCACTCTTTCGAGGCCTAAATGAGATGCGATCCACTTGATACGAACCGAATTTAAAAGGTCTACCGCCTGTGCAGGTAATTCGCCAAAGCGGTCTACCAGTTCAGCTTCATATTTCTGAAGTTCCTCCTCGTTCTTCAGCTCATTAAGCTTGGTATAAAGGTTAAGGCGTTCGGTAATATTGTTGATATAATCATCGGGGAACAGCAGTTCAAAATCGGTATCGATCTGAGTATCCTTCACGAAATCCTTTTGCTCCACGTCTTCGGTTTCGGCATAAAGATCGCGGAACTCATTTTCCTTCAGTTCTTCGATAGCCTCGTTCAGTATCTTTTGGTAGGTGTCGAATCCAATCTCGTTTATGAAACCGCTCTGCTCGCCTCCAAGCAGGTCTCCCGCACCTCGAATCTCCAGGTCCTTCATGGCGATATTGAATCCGCTTCCCAGCTCCGAGAACTGCTCCAGCGCAGTAATTCGCTTCCTGGCGTCATCGGTCATTGCCGAATAAGGAGGGGTTATAAAATAACAGAATGCCTTTTTATTGCTTCGGCCAACCCGTCCGCGCATCTGGTGCAGGTCTGATAGCCCGAAATTGTTGGCGTTATTGATAAAAATAGTGTTGGCCTCTGGAACGTCCAGTCCGCTTTCCACGATTGTCGTAGAAACAAGTACATCAAATTCCCCGTTGATAAAGCTCAGCATCAGTTTTTCCAGCTTCTTTCCTTCCATCTGCCCATGACCCACGCCAATCTTCGCGTCAGGAACCAAACGTTGTATCATCCCGGCAACCTCTTTAATATTTTCAACCCGGTTGTGTATGAAAAAAACCTGTCCGCCACGCTGTATCTCGTAAGAGATCGCATCCCTGATCACTTCCTCGTTAAATCGAACCACATGGGTTTCGATAGGATATCGGTTAGGTGGGGGAGTGGTGATGGTAGATAAATCCCTGGCTGCCATTAAACTGAACTGAAGCGTTCTAGGAATTGGTGTTGCAGTTAGCGTTAGTGTATCCACATTTTCACGGATCGTCTTCAGTTTATCCTTGACAGCAACCCCGAACTTTTGCTCTTCATCCACAACCAGTAAGCCAAGGTCTTTGAATTTTACCGATTTGTTCACCAGCTGGTGAGTACCAATAATGATATCTACTTTACCATCTTCAAGATCCTGTAAAGTTTCCTTACGCTCCTTTGCTGTTCGGAAGCGGTTCAGGTAATCGATGCGAACAGGGAAATCCTTGAGTCTTTCGGTAAATGTTTGGTGATGCTGAAAAGCTAAAATGGTCGTTGGAACCAGGACTGCAACCTGTTTGTTATTATCCACAGCCTTGAAGGCAGCACGAATCGCCACTTCCGTTTTTCCGAAGCCAACATCCCCGCAAACAAGCCGGTCCATAGGTCGTTCGCTTTCCATGTCCTTTTTAACCGCTTCGGTGGCCGAGCTTTGATCTGGAGTATCCTCGTACATAAAAGAGGCTTCCAGTTCGTGCTGGAGATAGGAATCTGGATCATACCTGAAACCTTTTTCGAGCCTTCGCTTCGCATATAACTGAATAAGGTCATAGGCAATATGCTTGACCCTCGCCTTGGTCTTTTTCTTTAGATTTTTCCATGCGTTGCTACCCAGTTTATAGATCTTAGGAGGTTTCCCGTCTTTCCCATTAAACTTGGAGATCTTATGCAGGGAATGTATACTCAGATACAGGATGTCACGTTCACCATAAATGAGCTTGATGGCCTCCTGTTTTTTTCCTTCTACATCTATCTTCTGAAGTCCGCCAAACTTCCCAATCCCGTGATCTATATGAGTCACGTAATCTCCAACTTCGAGGTTGGTAAGTTCCTTCAGGGTAATGGCCTGCTTCTTGGCATAACCATTTTTCAAGTGGAATTTATGATATCGCTCAAAGATCTGGTGATCTGTATAACAAACCATTTTGGAATCTTCGTCGATGAACCCCTGGAACATTGAAAATACCGGGGTCTGGTATTTTACTTCCTTTTCCTGGTCGTCAAAAATATCATGGAAACGCCTGGCCTGTTGTTCACTTACACAACAAATGAAGTTGGTGTAACCAGCCTCCTGGTTTTCGATCAGGTTTTCGATAAGTAATTCGAACTGTTTATTGAAGGAGGGCTGTGGTTTGGTGTTGAACAGGATCTGTTTTCCAGGCTTCATATAGGCCTGGTTGCTCAGTTCTACAGCTGTATATTCCAGAAGCTGTTTTTTTATAAGTGCTTCATTACAAAAAAGTTCTTTTGGTTCGCTGTGCTTGATATCTTCTGAAAGACCTTTAAAGGCTTCTTCAGCTTTTTTAAAAAGCTTGTTCACTGAAGCTGAAAGCAGGTCCAGGTTCTTGATAAAAACAACCGTTTTTGGAGAGATATATTTGAGAAAACTTTCCCTTACTTCGTCAAGGTGCTTGTTTTCCACGTTCGGCATCACCGAGATCTTTTTCTTCTTATCGGTTGAAAGCTGTGTTTCCACATCAAAAGTTCGGATGCTGTCTACCTCGTCACCGAAGAATTCGATACGGTAAGGCTCGTCATGGCTAAAGGAGAACACGTCTATGATCCCTCCACGAACTGAAAATTCACCGGGTTCGGTCACAAAATCCACTCGTTTGAACTGGTATTCAAATAGTACCTCGTTTACAAAATCGATACTAAGCTCGTCCCCAACGGCTATTTTTAGGGTGCTTTTGTCCAGTTCTTTTCGGGTAACCACTTTTTCGAATAGCGCATCAGGGTAGGTAACGATGAGAGCCGGCTTTTTTCGTGAATTGATACGGTTAAGGACTTCGGCCCGCAGCAGTACATTGGCATTATCGGTTTCTTCGATCTGGTAAGGGCGCCGGTAACTTCCCGGGTAAAAAAGAACGTTCTTCTCACCTACGAGCTGTTCCAGGTCGTTGAGGTAATAAGCTGCTTCTTCCTTGTCATTAAAGATCATGAGAAAAGGCCTATCCACTTCCTTAAAGGCATTGGCTACCACGAAAGAAAGGGCCGAACCTACAAGGCCTTTAAGATGTAATTTTTGATCTAAATTTTCAGATTTGGAAATAGCATTCTGCAATTCCTGCTGCAGCGGGGATTGTGCAAAATTTTTGGCGATAAGACTCGTACTCATTAGCGCAAAGATAATTGGCAACAAAAAGTCCTACAACTACATAAAGTATTTTTAACGATTAAATAGCATTCAGCCATTTTTACCATTTTGCTAACGCAGTTTCCACGAAATCTTAGGTATTTTCACTCAAAATGAAATTGTTTATGGGATTCGAGGAGTTTGATGTTTTCGTGATAGGTACCGGAACTGCCGGTAAAAGTGTGGCTAAGGAATGCGTGGCTGAAGGTTTGAAAGTAGCCATTGCCGATAATAGGGAATTTGGAGGAACCTGTGCCAACAGGGGGTGTGATCCTAAAAAAGTCCTGGTGGGGCTTACCGAGATCCTGGAACGTGCCCGGAAAATGCAGGGAAATGGGATCACCAAAATGCCAGAGTTCAGCTGGAAGGATCTCATGGAATTCAAAAAGAAATTCACCGATGCCGTTCCCGCTGCTACCGAAAAGGACTTGGAAAAGCTAGGCATCAAAATGTACCACCAGTCCCCTAAATTTTTGGATGAAAATACCCTTTCTGTCGAAGGAAAGACGGTAACGGCAAAAAAGATAGTGATCGCTACCGGTCAGAAACCTCTTGAATTGCCTATCCCTGGAAGACATTTTCCAATAACAAGTGATGATTTCCTGGAACTGGAGGAATTACCGGAGAGTATGATCTTCATAGGTGCCGGATATATTGGGATGGAATTTTCTCATATAGCAGCAAGATGTGGAGTGAAGGTTACCGTCATAGATGGGGAATCCAGGGCGCTGAATAATTTTGATGAAGATATGGTGGAATACCTCAGCCAGGCTTCTGAAGATATCGGGATCGAATTCATTTTTGATGCTGAAGTGACCGAAATTGAAAAACTTCGGAAGAATTACCGGGTTACAGCCAACCAGAATGGAAAGGAGATTTCCTTAAATGCAGGAATGGTCGTGAATTGTGCCGGGAGAGTGCCTGCTATTGATGAACTCGACCTGGAAAAGGCAAATATAGAATTCAATAAAAAGGGGGTTGTGGTGAACGATCGCCTGCAGTGTCCAGGTAATTTGGATGTCTACGCCTGTGGTGACGTTTCGGCTAGTGAAGGTTTGCCATTAACACCGCTTTCCTCCCAGGAAGCACGCATCGTCGCTGCCAATATCCTGGATAAGGACAGGGCTCAGAAAGTAGATTATCCTCCGCAGCCGTCGGTGGTATTTACACTGCCCAATTTAGCTTCGGTAGGACTTAATGAAAAACAGGCGCGCGAAAAAGGATATGATTTTACGGTGGAAAAGAAGAATGTCCCGGGATGGTTCAATGCAAAGCGCATCAACGATTCCTATTACGCCTATAAAACACTGGTGGATAAAGAGACCGGACTCATCCTGGGCGCACACCTGGTAAGTAACGAGGCTTCTGAAATGATCAATATGTTCGTAATGGCCATGTGCGGTAAACTGGATTGCAGGACTCTTAAGGGAATGATCTTCTCCTATCCCAGCTGGGCCAGCGATATCAAGGCGATGGTCTAAAAATTCAAGATTCAAGAATCAAGATTCAAGATTCAGGATTCAGGATTCAAAATTTTGGATTCAGGATTCAGGATTCCGAATTGAGCATTTTGGAGATGGGGTTGGTTTTCCTGTTCAGGAAGCCGTGATAAGCCACATTTAAAAAAAGCAGGACCGCACCGGCAATAGCCGTATTGGCAATAAGATCTTCGTTTCCGTTATGTCTTACATAGATAGCGATGAGTGCCCAGATGCCCACTGCAGCGAATTCCCTCATATTTCTTAACCAGATCATCAAAAGATTGATTATCACCGCGACTCCTATCATGATGACGGTCCATTCAACTTCAGAAAAGAGAGCTCTGTCCCAGCCAACCATGGCAAGATATGAAGCCATGTTGGCTATGGAGGCCACCGCGATCCAGCCCGAATACAGGCAAATAGGCCACCAGTAGAAGGCGATCACCTTAATTGGGGCATCCCAGCGTTCCATATTATTGTTGATCACGATCTTGAGCAATTTGGCGAGGATCAAAAACATGATAATGACCGAAATCGCTACATATTCATAAAGCCAGGCCACCAGCCAGAGGCAGGTTCCCACATTGGCTATTATAAACCAGCCGGAAGTGTCTTTTATAAAATCGGTATGTTTTCCATTCGTATAAGCCTGGTAAACCATAAAAGTTGCGAATGCCAGCAGTGATAGATAAATGAGCCCCCAGATCGAAAACGCGTATCCGGCTGGAGTAAAAAGATTGGCGTACTTGTCACTAATTTCGCCTACTGTGTTTCCATTGAAGATTCCGCTTTGAGCGAAATAGTTGAAAATGATGGCCAGGACGACCGATAGCAGGTTAAAAATCGCAAGCCTTTTAAGCATAACATGGTTTTTTAGTTCACTAAAATTACCTCTTTTCCTGTGATCGCGAAAACCTGCTCCTTTTCACCCGGATCCAGGAAGTAATTTCCGGTAAACTCTCCAAATGCTGGGAGGATTAGTTGGTCTTCTGATAGGAAAAAACAGGATAATTTGAGCAATTGCTTTCCGGGGCCCTTCATTTTATAGCCGGGATGTATATGGCCGCAAATATTGAAGTCCTGTATTTCGCCCTGAGGATGGTGAGTTAACAGGAATTCGCCGGCTTTTACCTGCTCATGGACCGAAATTCCCAAATCCTCATATAAAAGCGGGGAAATAATATCATGATTTCCGGCAATTAAGTGAATCTGGTTATTAATGCCATTCACCCAATTGCTGAAAAGGTCCCATTCCATATTTATGGAGCTATGAAACAGGTCGCCCAGGAAAACCACATGTTCCGGATCGAACTCCTTGAGCAAAAGATCCATTTTATTAAAATTGATCTTGATCGCCTCCACGGGAACCGCACTACCATGTTTCCTGAAATGTGAAACCTTTCCCAGGTGTACATCTGCGATAAGCAAAACTTCCTGTTCTACCCAGTATGCTGCGCCAGTTGGGTGAAGCACAAAATGCTCACCCTTGATCTTAATTGTGAAACTCATCTTATAGTTTACAAATGATTTCGGCCGCTCGCTCTAAAGTTTCATCGGTCTTGGCGAAACAGAACCTTAGTTGTTTATGATCTTTTTTATCGATGTTGAAAACTGAAACCGGGATGGAGGTCAGCTTATGTTCTTTTACCAGTCTTTCGGCAAAGTCAACATCACTTTCATCAGAAATGTTTGAATAATTCAGAAGCTGAAAATAGGTTCCGGAAGAGGCTGTGAACCTAAACCGGGAATCTTTGATCAGTTTCAGGAAGTAATCTCTTTTTTCTGATAAAAGGAATTCAACCTGAGGTAATGGGTAGGGTCTTTTAAATATTCAGAATAAGCTTTCTGCATGGGGTGATTCACTGAAAATACGGTGAGTTCATGTATTTTCCTAATCTCCCGCATCAATTCTTCGGGGGCTGCGCAATAACCGGTTTTCCATCCGGTATTATGGAAGGTCTTTCCAAAGGAAGCGCAAACAATGGCTCTTTTTGAAAGGTTCTTAAATCTTGATGCGCTGTGATGCTCAAGATCATCAAAGATCAAATGCTCATATACTTCATCGCTTAGAAGAATGATCTCAGTATCCTTTAAGATCGATTCCAATTCGGTCATGTCTTCTTTGCTAAGAACAGTGCCTGTTGGATTATGGGGCGTATTGATGATGATCATCCTGGTTCGTGAAGAAATGGAGTTTCTTACTTCCTGCCAGTCAACCTTGTATTCTTCTCCTTTTAGCTGGATAAGAACAGGTTTACCACCATTCAGTCTTATACAGGGTTCATAACTGTCGTATGCAGGTTTGAGGACGATGACTTCATCTCCTTCAGTAACAAATGCCGAGATGGCATCAAAAAGTGCCTCGGTAGCTCCCGAGGTAATCGTGATTTCGGTTTCTGGATCATATTTTTTGCCGTATAAAGATTCGATCTTCGTGGCAATTTCCCGCCGTAGATCCAGTACGCCGGCGTCGGGAGGATATTGGTTGTAGCCATCCCGCATGGCTTTAGATACCAGTTCTTTTAGTTCCTGGTCGGTTTCGAAATTCGGAAATCCCTGGGAGAGATTAATGGCTTTATATTTCTTAGCCATCTGGCTCATCACAGAAAAAATGCTGGGGCTAGTATTAGGTAACTTTGAAAAAGATACACTTAGGTCCGGCATGTTGGTTAATTTTCATTGAAATTGCATAAAAAAACCCGGACTTCAAAGCCCGGGTTGTTTCTATTTCATTAAACAAAAGTTAATTACTTCACGCTTGCTTTTAAATATTCGCGGTTCATCCTTGCGATATTCTCTAACGAGATGCCTTTCGGGCACTCGATTTCACAGGCTCCGGTGTTGGTACAGTTACCAAAACCTTCCTTGTCCATTTGCTCTACCATTTGTAAGACCCTACGATCTGCCTCGACTTCACCCTGAGGAAGCAGCGAGAACTGGCTTACCTTGGCAGAAGTGAATAGCATGGCGCTGGCATTTTTACATGCCGCAACACAGGCTCCACAACCAATACAGGTAGCCGCATAGAAAGACATATCGGCGTTTTCCTTTTCAATAGGAATGGAATTCGCATCCTGGGTGTTTCCAGAAGTGTTAACTGAAATATATCCACCCGCCTGCTGGATCCGGTCAAACGAACTTCGGTCTACAACCAGGTCTTTAATAATTGGAAATGCCTTGGCACGGAATGGTTCAATCACGATAGTATCACCGTCTTTGAATCGTCTCATGTGCAGCTGGCAGGTTGTTACCCCGCGGTCAGGACCGTGTGGCTCACCATTGATCTGAAGGTTACAGGATCCGCAAATCCCCTCACGACAGTCATGATCAAAAGCTACAGGCTCATCTCCCTTATCTATAAGTTGTTCGTTAAGAACATCCATCATTTCAAGGAAAGACATATCTGGGGAAATATCAGAAACCTGGTAGGTTACAACTTTTCCCTTGGTGTTAGCGTTCTTTTGACGCCATATTTTAAGTGTAAGGTTCATATCTTCAATTTGAAAATATGAAAATTTGAAAATGAATCAATTCGATTGAACAATTTTCAAATTCTCAAATTATTTATAGCTCCTTGTTTTTACTTCTATATTCTCATAGTTGAGTTCTTCTTTATGCAGGATAGCTTCTGAAGGATTACCGGTGTATTCCCACGCCGCTACGTACATAAAGTTCTCGTCATCACGAAGGGCTTCCCCTTCTTCTGTCTGGTATTCTTCCCTGAAGTGACCTCCGCAGGATTCATTTCTGTGCAAGGCATCCTTAGCGAAAAGTTCACCCAGTTCAAGGAAATCGGCTACACGTCCTGCTTTTTCAAGTTCAGCGTTCATTTCGTTAACCGATCCAGGTACGCGTACTTCTTTCCAGAATTGTTCTCTTAGTTCTTTTATTTCAGCAATAGCTTCATTAAGACCCTGCTCATTTCTGGCCATTCCAACCTTGTTCCACATGATCTTTCCAAGTAATTTATGGAAGTGATCTACAGATTTAGTTCCTTTATTATTGACCAGTTTTTCAAGTCTTTCACGAACTTCGGTCTCGGCAGCCTCGAATTCAGGTGTATCGGTCGAGATTGCACCGGTCCTGATATCATCGGCCAGGTAATTTCCAATAGTATAAGGTAATACAAAGTAACCATCAGCCAGACCCTGCATTAAAGCTGAGGCTCCAAGCCTGTTGGCTCCGTGATCTGAGAAGTTCGCCTCTCCTATCGCGTAACATCCTGGAATGGTGGTTTGAAGGTTGTAATCTACCCAAACACCACCCATCGTGTAGTGAACCGCCGGATAGATCATCATTGGAGTTTCGTATGGGTTCTGATCCACGATCTTTTCGTACATCTGGAACAGGTTACCATATTTGGCCTCAACAACCTCTTTACCTAGTTCCTTTATTTTAGCGTCTGAAGGATTGTCTATTTTTCTTGTGGTCGCCTCTTCTTTACCATATCTCATGATGGCAGAGCTGAAGTCCAGATAAACAGCTTCTCCTGTTTTATTTACTCCAAAACCGGCATCACAACGCTCTTTGGCTGCTCTGGAAGCCACATCACGTGGAACCAGGTTACCAAAAGCCGGATACCTTCTTTCCAGGTAGTAATCTCTTTCTTCTTCTGAAAGTTCGGTTGGTTTTTTCTTTCCTTGCCTGATCGCCTCGGCGTCTTCCTTCTTCTTCGGAACCCAGATCCTACCGTCGTTACGAAGAGATTCAGACATCAGCGTTAGCTTGGACTGGTGATCTCCCGAAACTGGAATACAGGTTGGGTGGATCTGTGTAAAGCAAGGATTAGCGAAATAAGCTCCTTTCTTATGAATTTTCCAGCTGGCAGTTACGTTGCTTCCCATGGCGTTGGTAGAAAGGAAGAATACGTTTCCATAACCTCCTGAAGCCACTACCACCGCGTGTGCTGAATGTCTTTCCAGTTCACCGGTTACCAGGTTTCTTGCAATTATTCCACGAGCCTTTCCATCAACTTTCACAATGTCCAGCATCTCATGCCTGTTGAAGGCCTGTATCTTTCCACGGTTGATCTGGCGGTTCATTGCCGAATAGGCTCCCAGCAATAACTGTTGCCCTGTTTGTCCCTTGGCATAGAAAGTTCTGGAAACCAAAACCCCACCAAATGAACGGTTATCTAAAAGACCTCCGTATTCACGAGCGAAAGGAACTCCCTGCGCTACACATTGGTCGATAATATTACCTGAAACTTCGGCAAGCCGGTAAACGTTCTCTTCTCTGGAACGGTAGTCCCCTCCTTTGATAGTATCGTAGAAAAGTCGGTAGATGGAATCTCCATCTCCCTGGTAGTTCTTGGCTGCATTGATCCCTCCCTGAGCAGCGATCGAGTGCGCTCTTCTTGGAGAATCCTGGTAGCAGAATGTTTTTACGTTGTAACCCAGTTCAGCAAGGGTTGCCGCGGCACTTCCTCCCGCCAGTCCGGTTCCAACAACGATCACGTCAATATTACGCTTGTTGGCCGGATTCACAAGGTTTATTTCGTTCTTATGATTGGTCCACTTTTCTGCCAATGGGCCTTTAGGTGTGTTCGATTGAAATGTTCCCATAGCTTAAATTTTTTCTAGTACAAAGTGAATATAAAAAGGTATTACGGCGAAAGCCAGCGGAACGAGGACTGCAAAAGCATATCCAAACTTCCTGATAAACCCGTTGTACTTCGGGTGATTCACTCCAAGTGACTGGAAACCGCTAGAAAAACCGTGAGACAGGTGGAAACCAATTGCCAGCATTGCAAAGGCGTAAGCAATTGCCCAGATCAAACCGTACTGCGCATCCTGAAAGGTTTTTATTGTAAGCGTGTAAAGATCCTTTACTTCTTCACCATTAGCCGTTGTATATACGGTATCATCCAAACCTCCAAATTTCATCTCGCCCCAGAACATGCTCATATGCACTACTATGAATGCAAGTATGATAGTTCCAAGAATCCCCATGTTTCTTGAAGACCACATTGTATTTGTGGAAGGCTTGAAGCTAACATAGGATTGAGGTCTTGCCTTTCTATTGTGAATAGTTAGTAATAGGCCGTCTATCGCATGAAAAAGGATACTGAAATAAGTTAAATATGAAAGTACCTTCACAGCGGGATTGGTGGTCATGAACAAAGCATATTCATTAAACTGGTCCCGAGCTCCTTCACTAACTGGTATTAGAAGCTGAAGATTTCCAAAAAGATGTCCTACTAAAAACAGGCACAGAAAAAGGCCGGTGAAAGCCATCCAGTATTTTTTTGCCAGTGATGACTTTAAAAGCGCAGATTTCGCCATAAATTGTATGAATTATTAAGGTAAAGCGGAGCAAAAATACACTTCATTCTTTTTTTTAACAAACTTTGACTGCCTTTTTAAGGTCAATTTAGAACTAGTTTAAAGTACTTTAAGTCTTGTTGATTCTTTTGAATTCGAGAGGCTTGTAGAATTATATGTTTTTAGCCGATAATTCGGGGCTAACCGGTTTTTGGCAAAAGCTTAACTGCACTTAAAATGCCAATTTTGTAATTTTCAATTTCAGCATGGAGCTATGAAAAAGAGAATTAACGAGCTCATAAGGTTGCTTTCAGAAACCTTTGAGGGGGAACCCTGGTATGGCCAGTCGGTTATGAGAAAGCTGGAGAATGTTCCCTATAAAATTGGATATAAGACCTGTGTGCCTGATTCTCATAGTGTCGCGGAGATCCTGGGTCACCTTATTGCCTGGAAGAATTATGTGGCCAGAAAATTAAATAAGGATGAGAATTGTCAAATTGTCATAGATTCGAACCAGGATTGGCCGAGTATCGAGATAAAATCCCGGGATGAATGGGAGAACCTTAAAAGGGAACTGGTCGCTGCCCAAAGTGAGATCTATAACTTTCTCGATAAGATAGAAAATGATAATTTTCTTGATGAGAAGGTAAAAGGTAAAAATTATACGTACGAATATCTTTTAAGAGGTGTAATCCATCATGATATTTACCACCTCGGTCAAATAGGTCTTATTGAAAGCCAATTAAAACGAAAGGAACAGGAATCCGGTGTTTTTAAAGCTTAAAATAGTTCAGTTAGATGGAATTTATAGATTACTACAAACTCCTGGAATTAGAAAGATCGGCTACCCAGGCCGATATAAAAAAGGCCTACCGAAGGCTTGCGCGTAAATATCATCCAGACCTCAATCCAAACGATAAGGATGCTCAGAACCGTTTTCAACAGATCAATGAGGCCCATGAGGTATTGAGCGATCCTGAAAAGCGCAAGAAATACGACGAATACGGCAAGGACTGGAAACATGCCGAGCAGTTCGAAGAAGCTAAAAGACAGCAGGCTGCCAGTGGTGGCGGTTTTGGTGGCGGATTTGGCGGTGGCCAGTCTTATTCCTATTCCGGCAGTTTTGACGATGATACCTTTTCAGATTTCTTTGAGCAAATGTTTGGTGGAAGGGCCAGGGCAGAGGGAGCCCATCGCGGCAGGCATTTCAAGGGACAGGATTACAATGCAGAACTTCAGCTTAGGTTAAGCGATGTGTACGAAAGCCGAAAACATACGCTTACCGTAAACGGAAAAAATATTCGGCTTACTATCCCTGCAGGAGTTGAAAATGGCCAGACCATCAAGATCAAGGGCCATGGCGGGCCCGGCGTTCAGGGTGGTCCAAAGGGCGACCTGTATATCACCTTCAATATTTTGAACGATACCTCCTTCCGAAGAGAAAAGGAAAATTTATATTCAACCGAAGAGATCGATCTTACCACTGCAGTGCTCGGCGGGGAAATTCAGGTGAAAACCTTTGATGGTCGTGTAAAGCTGAAGGTGAAACCAGGCACCCAGAATGGAAGTAAGATCAAACTTTCCGGGAAGGGATTTCCGAAGTATAAAAAACCGAACCAGTTTGGTGACCTATATGTGACCTACAAGATCAAGTTGCCAGCGCAGTTAAACGAAAAACAGAAGGAGCTATTCCGGGAACTTCAAAAAACAGGATTATGAACAGGGAAGACCTAATTGCAACCGAAGAAATATGTGTTCGTTATAAGGTGGAACATCAGTTCATCAGCTCATTGTTCGAAAGCGGGATCATAGAGATCGTGAAAATTGAAGAGGTGGAATATATTCCGCAGGAACATTTGAGCGAATTCGAAAAAATGATGCGTTTACACCGGGACCTTGATATCAACCTGGAAGGTTTGGAAGCGATAAGCCATCTTTTAAGACAGATCAGGCAACTTCAAAAAGACAACAGGCGACTCAGGAACCGTTTGGGGTTATATGAATAACTTTTAATTTGTAAGCCGTCAAATTTTCGGACTTGTTGGCATCTGGATGCTTCCTGCATATGAGCCTAGCCTGCTAAGCATTACATCTTCTATATATTTTCGGGCGTCTGCTTCGGTTTTCAGATTTCGACAGCCAATGATTTGCAGGCATTCAGGAGAATTAAATAAATCCAAAATAAAACCGGCATCCTTGTGGATGCCGGTTCAATCAAAAGTATTTCAGATTCAAAACTTTTATTATTTCACTTCGAATTTTGTGGTAGCTGTTTTTCCATTCTGGTTAAGTTCCAGAACATATTTGCCCTTTGGAATATAGAATTTCTCGTCTTCTGCCTTTCCTATTCTTAGTTTATCATCTTTTTTCTCGAGTTCTTTGGAGGCCTTTTCCGTAATGCTCAGGTCATATTCACCAGTATTGAATCCTTTGTCAGCTTGCAGTTCAAATTCCTGAAGTTTCAATCCGTCTTCGGTCTTCACCGTGAATTTTGCAGTTCCTTCCTTGGCGGCATACCAGGTGAAACCTAATTCGGGCTGGTAAGGATCCATCCAGTTGTTATAGGAGTTACCCCATCTGGATGAAAATCGAATACTTTCCTGTGCAGAAATGCTAAGGGCGTCTTTCATTTCATCCTTGTTCATTTTCGAAACCGGGGCAATATCTGCGAGGTAAATGGAGCGTCCGTGAGTTCCTATTACCAGGTGATCCTCTTCAGGATGAATCCTCAGGTCATGAACCGCCACATTTGGTAAATTCGTGCTGAATGGTTGCCAGCTTTCTCCGCGGTTTAGTGAAACATACAATCCGTTATCGGTTCCAAGGTAAAGTACCTCTTCATTGTCTTGATCTTCGCGAATTACATTCACTGGAGACAGTGGCAGGTTGGAACTGATCTTTTTCCAGTTTTGTCCATAGTCTTCAGATACATAAACATATGGAGTAAAATCGTCCCAGCGATAGCCATTCAGGGTAGCATAAACACGTTCTTTTTCGTGTTCAGAAGCGATCACGCGCGAAACCCAAAGATCCTGAGGTAAATTTTCACTGATTTTAGTCCAGCTTCCGCCGCCGTCTTTGGTCACATGAATATGCCCATCGTCACTCCCGGTATAGATCAAGCCGAACTGGAATGGTGACTCGCTGATCATGGCAAGGGTTCCGTAAGGCACGTCGCCTTCACATGCACCACCGGTAAGATCTTCTGAAATAGGGGTCCAGGTATCTCCCTGGTCCATGCTTCTCATTAATTTATTGCCGCCCAGGTACAGGATATCCTGGTTATGCGGTGACAATAAAATAGGCGTTTGCCAGTTAAAACGATAAGGACTTTCACCTAACTCATGTTTTGGCTGAATGTATTTTCTTTCGCCAGTTTTACGGTTGATCCTGAAGTAAGAACCAAACTGAAAACCGGTATATACGATATCCGGGTTGCGGGAGTCTATCTCGACCTGCATGCCGTCACCGCCCATTAGTCTTTTGTAATTATAGTCACCCGAAGCATTCCAGGAAACTCCTTCTTCGTTGGTGTGAGGTCCAACCCAAACCCCGTTATCCTGAAGTCCCCCGTAAACATTATAAGGTTTTGCATTGTCTATGCTCACCGTATAGAATTGCCCAACCGCGGGAGAATTTTTAAGGCTCCAGTTTTGGCCATCATCATATGAAATATTAATTCCTCCATCGTTCCCGTCGATCAGGTGTCCGCTTCTTTCGGGGTTGATCCATAGAGCATGGTGGTCTGCATGTACATTA
This sequence comes from Christiangramia oceanisediminis, assembly GCF_022570735.2. Classification (GTDB taxonomy): domain Bacteria; phylum Bacteroidota; class Bacteroidia; order Flavobacteriales; family Flavobacteriaceae; genus Christiangramia; species Christiangramia oceanisediminis. Next base: position 1,340,917 of record NZ_JANCNS010000001.1, read on the forward strand.
GCAGCATCGATAGAAGTAAAGCTCTTTCCGCCATCTTTCGATTTAAGGATTGGCACTCCATAAATGTAAATGGCATTTTCATCCTGCGGATCCACGTGCACCATACCAAAGTAATAACCGTAGCTATAATAAAGATCATCCAGGTAATCTTCGTGGGTTCGATTCCAGGTTTTCCCACCATCGGTACTTTTATAGACTTCAGCGCCAATTACCGGGGTGTCGAACATGGCTGTAGATGCATCTTCCAGGTAAAGGGCAAGATCTTCAGGATCGGCATCCTGTTTTCTTACCATGTCTTTAACCGATTTTGCGGTATACTTATCCTGGAAGTTATTGGAACGAAGATATTTTTCAAGGTCCTCGTCTTTAAGCTCCAAAAATTCTGAACGATTCATGTTCTTGAAATCATCTTTCTGAAGGCCTTCCTGTTTCTCTTGCTTTTTGTCTTCTGCCTTTCTTCGATCCTGGTTATCTACTATTGCATATACGATGTCATCATTGAATACGCTTATTCCTATACGACCAACCCCATCTCCTGTAGGAAAACCTGAAGATTCGGTAGAGATCAGCTCCCATGTATTACCGGCATCGGTACTTTTATAGATGCCACTGTTTTTTCCACTTTCCCGGAAATCCCAGGCCTTACGGTCCTTATCCCAGGCGGCTGCGTACATTTCCTGGTAATTATCAGGGTTTACGGCCACGTCAATAATCCCCGTGTTCTCATCGATATACAGGTTTTTATTCCAGGTTTTTCCACCATCGGTGGTCTTGAAAATTCCGCGTTCAGTGTTCGAAGAATAAAGATGCCCGGTTACACCAACCACAACCTCGTCAGGTTTCTCCGGGTTGATCAGGATTCGGCTTATATGGTGAGAATCCGGCAGTCCCGTGAATTCCCAGGTTTCTCCTTTGTCATTAGATTTTAAAAGACCAATTCCGGCGTAGGATGAACGGGAAGCATTCACTTCTCCTGTACCCACCCAAATGGTCCCGTTTTTCCAGTCTACAGCAATATCACCCACATTTTGGGTAGGACTATTGTCCATGACCGGGGTGAAGGTAGTTCCATTGTTATTGGTGTACCAGACACCTCCCGTAGCGTAGGCCGCGTAAAATTCGGTTGGATCATCCGGATTAACGGCAAAATCGACGATCCTTCCGCTCATAACCGTGGGCCCAATATTCTTTAATGGGATGTTTTTAACGATCGAATTTTTAGTAAGGTCTTCTTTTTGCTGAATAGACTCTCGCAAGGCAGTCCCTTCGGTGGCAGGTTGTTGTGCCAGAAGAGGGGAGATTGAAAGAAGTAAAAGGCTGAAAAATTTGTAACTGTGTTTCATAAGATATTTAGTGAGAGCCCTAAAATAACAAATGCAGGGATTAACTGAAATTTTAATTTCCTTTTATAGCATTTGAGCTTAAATCCATTAATTTTGAAAAAATTGAAAAGATTTTTTTATGAAATATGATCGAATTGACTCCAAACTCTTTATAAAAAACCGGGAAAACTTCATGCGCCAAATGAAGCCGAGCAGCCTCGCGGTTTTTAATTCTAATGATATCTACCCTATCGGAGCAGACAGTACAATGGCTTTTCAGCAGAACCGGGACCTCTTTTACCTGAGTGGAGTAGACCAGGAAGAAAGCATTCTAGTGCTATTTCCTGATGCCCCGGAAGAAAAGCATCGCGAGATCCTTTTCCTTACCGAAACCAATGAACATATCGCGGTTTGGGAAGGGGCCAAGCTAACCAAGGATGACGCCTTTGAGGTTAGTGGTGTGAAAACGGTTTACTGGATGAAGGATTTCGAAAAGATTTTTTTCGAGGTGATGACCCAATGCGATACGGTATACTTTAACACCAATGAACATTATCGTGCCGCCCATAAAACTGAAACCAGGGACGAACGTTTTATCAAGTGGTGTAAAAAGAAATATCCTGCTCACCAGGTGGCGAAAGCCAATCCTATTCTACAAAGATTAAGATCTGTAAAAGATCCAATCGAGCTGGAATTAATGCAGAAGGCCTGTAATATTACCGAAAAAGCCTTCAGAAGAACGCTCGGATTTGTAAAACCAGGAGTCTGGGAATACGAGATCGAAGCTGAATATTATCATGAAATGATCAGGAATCGTTCCCGCGGATTTGCCTACACGCCAATTATCGCCAGCGGAAAGAACGCCTGCGTACTTCATTATATTGAAAACAACCAGCAATGTAAGGATGGTGAGCTTATCCTGCTGGATACGGGTGCAGAATATGCGAACTATTCGAGCGACCTTAGCCGAACCATTCCGGTTTCCGGAAGGTATACCGACAGGCAGAAGCAGGTGTATAACTCGGTTAATAAAGTAAAGAAAGAAGCCACCAAAATGCTGGTGCCGGGAACGCTTTGGAAAGAATTCCATGTTGAGGTTGGTAAAATGATGACTTCAGAATTATTGGATCTTGGGCTTTTAGATAAGGCGGATGTTCAGAATGAGAACCCGGACTGGCCTGCTTATAAAAAGTATTTCATGCATGGCACCTCTCATCATATAGGTCTGGATACCCATGATTACGGAATTTTAACCGAGCCCATGAAAGCCAACCAGGTATTCACGGTGGAACCCGGGATCTATATTCCTGAGGAAGGTTTTGGAATTAGGCTGGAAGACGATGTGGTGATACAGGCCAAAGGAGAACCTTTTAATCTTATGAGAAATATTCCAATCGAGATCGAAGAGATCGAGGAACTTATGAATTCCTGATCTTACCAGGATTTTTTAATATTTAAAACTATGCCGCGAATTCCTGGAGGTTATTTCCAAGATTCGCGGCTTTTTATTTTATGGCCAATATAGAATTCAAAGGAGCGAGGATCAATTTTAAGGTTTACGGAAGCGGAGTCAAGAGACCACTGGTACTTTTACACGGATTCCTGGAAGATCTCCAGATCTGGGAACCGATTGTTAAGGAAATCAAAAATGAACGGCAGGTTATTTGTATAGATCTACCCGGTCATGGAAAGTCTGAAGGAATTTCAGAAGTGCATAGTATGGACCTGATGGCTCAGGTGGTTTATGAAGTACTCAATAGCCTGGAAGTGCAGGAGATAAGCATAGCGGGCCATAGTATGGGAGGCTATGTGAGTTTGGAATTTCTGAAGAATTTTAGTATGATGGTAAAGAGCATCGTGCTGATAAATTCAACACCTGCTGAAGATTCTGTGGAAAAGCGCCTAATACGTGAAAGATCTGTTAAACTGGTAGGTCGAAATAAAAAGGCATACATCAGGATGGCGATATCAAATCTGTATTCTGAAAAATCCAGGGATAGGTTTGAGGCAGAAATCGAGAATTTACAGTTACGAGCCTTAAAAATGAAAAGTAAAAATGTTCAGGCAGCGTTAATTGGTATGAAAATTCGTACAAATTATTTAGAGGTCTTGAAAAACTATGAGGGACAAAAGATGATCCTGGCATCAGAAGAAGATCCAATCCTTGAATTCAGTGAAATAGAAAGGATCTCAGGAGAAACGAACTCCGAGTTTTTCAGATTGGAAAATGGTCATAATTCCTACATGGAGGACCTATCAAATTTGATGCAAAAAATGCATTTCATCGATTAATTAACGCTTTTTGTCGAACCATTAACTTTTTTTTATACTTTAGAAATCTAGAAACCAGAAATTTAAGCCTACACATGAAAGAAATACAACCTGCTTTGTTTTCGTTAGGAAAAGTTTTCTGTAATATTTTTGGACATAAATTAAAGGTATCGAAAAATATTACCAACCACGTGCATGAGTACAAGTGTGCGAAGTGTGGGATGGAGATGACCGATACTGCAGATGGCTTTTTAGCAAGATTAACTCCAAAATTCAAGGAAACCAATGCTTACCTGGCGAAAATTCATGAGAAAAGAAAAAGACTTTTTCTAGCCAAAGCTTCCTAACTTCTTTGCCTTTACCGGTATTCTATGATTTGTTGGTTGCTATCGAAATCATATCCAACGTAGACAGGAGCAGCATTCTCTGATATATGTTGAAAAAGCATCTCATTATATATATTGGTTGATCCAACTTCATAGCACACTATCCAAAATCTTTTTACGTTTTCTCTCGGTGTGATTAGTACACCGTTTTTCTTGTAAGCTTTTACACTGTACTCGCTTGCATGGAAGGCCTTATTTCCACCAGAAACCGTTCCATACGGATAGCTTATCAATTCATTGTATCCATTGGTCTGAAAAACAGTAACCTTATAATCTATGGTTTTCGTCGAATCTTCTGCGTAGGCCCGCACCTGGTATATGAAGTCTGGCTTGGGTGTTAAATCCTTAAAATCGTAAAGATTTTCTCCGGAACAGGAAACTAAGGATGCCGTAAGTATTAGGAGAATTATTTTATACATATCAGGCTTAATTTTTCGCAATATATTAAGATGTCTATTGAAAAATGTATTATTGTCATAAATTCCTAGATATCGGCTATAAAAATTCAAAAATTTCAGGTTTTCTTATACTTTTTCTAGTTTCTATGAATTCTTCTGAAATCTTCGGCCAGGCTAATGATCTTGAGGCCGGATTATATAACGTGGGAGTTGGCAGTATTCTGGGCGGCGTAGGGGCTGTTATTAACAAAGAACCGGACGAGAAATTTGGAAAGACATTTTTAAAAGGCCTGGGTCAGGGTGCTCTGGGAGGATACCTTGTTTTTGAAAGTAAACGATTAGTTAGATCCTTTGCCAGGACTGGAAATTTTAATTATGTATGGCCTTCTAAAATTGTAAATTCAGCAGGGGCCTCTATTATCGAAAATGCAGCTGCCAATAGGGATTTCTGGGCTCGCTGGCATTTAAATATCGCATTTAACCGCATTGAGATAAATACCAAGGAAAGTTTTAAAGTTAGTCTTAGAATTATGCCATTCGATCTCGCCGCGACTGCTTATCAGGCTATCGATGCAACTCCAGACTGGAATATGAGTTTTAGAACTGGAACCTTTGTCTTTCGAAAAAGGGTGATTTGGGATGATCCTGGTTATCGAGGATCTGCATTTGGTAATAGTATACAGTTATTGCATGGTATATCTGGGAATATGGCTCTTCCGCATGAAATTATTCACACCTATCAGTATGAACAATTATCGGGATTCAACAGCTTTTTATTTGATTTTGAGGAAAAGTATAAAAACAAAATTGCTCAGAAAATACCTATAGTAGGTACTTACCACAAAATTTTCTATTCAGATTATAATCTGCTATTAATGAATATAACCAGTTTAATTTCCAATCCAAATAGAGATTCCAGCGGTTTTATCGAATCTGAAGCAAGATATTTCGGAAGTGAGTTTCCATATAATTAATCTTCCTTGTTCATCGAATTCCAGCCTCTCGCGATCAAAGGCAATTTTTGATTCGCCCTGGTGATCAAATGCATTCCTTCGCTCTCTTCTGTGATGTGACCAATCACGGTGAGGTTTGGATTCCCTTTTATCTTATCGTAATCATTTTGGGAGATGGTGAATAACAATTCGTAATCTTCACCACCACTCAGCGTAACCATCGTGCTGTCTATCTCAAATTCCTCACAAACCGATATCAATGCCGGGTCAAGAGGGATCTTTTCTTCGAACAGGTTAGCGCCAACTTTTGAATTCTTGCAAAGATGAATGATCTCAGAGGAAAGACCGTCGCTGATATCGATCATCGAAGTTGGCTTTACCTCCAGTTCCTTGAGGAGTGGCGGAATGTCTTTACGGGCTTCAGGCTTCAGCTGTCTTTCGATCAGGTAGGTGTATTGGTCAAGATCTGGCTGTGCATTTGGATTGGCCTTAAAAACCTCTTTCTCGCGTTCCAGCACCTGTAGTCCCATATAAGCGGCTCCAAGGTCTCCGGTCACAACAAGAAGATCGTTTGGCTGGGCTCCATTTCTGTAAACAATATCATCGGCTTCAGCCATTCCAAGAGCAGTTACGCTTATAAGAAGACCAGAAGTAGACGAAGTGGTATCACCGCCAACCACATCTACATTGTATATTTTTGCTGCGAGTTCAATTCCTGAGTAGAGTTCTTCCAGGGCTTCCACTGGGAACCTGTTGGATACCGCTATGGAAACCGTGATCTGTGTCGCAGTGGCATTCATTGCATAGATATCCGAAAGATTTACCATAACAGCCTTATAACCCAGGTGTTTCAGAGGCATATAAGCGAGATCAAAATGAACACCTTCTACCAACAGGTCGGTAGAAACTACCGTATGTTTGTTATCAAAATCGAGAACAGCGGCGTCGTCACCTATGGCTTTAATCGTAGATTTCAATTTCGGTTTAAAGTTGGCTGTAAGGTGGTCTATCAATCCAAATTCTCCTAATTCTGAAAGGTTCGTCCTGTTTTCCTGACTATTCTCAAACATGTGATTCGCTTTTGTAGTGCAAAAGTAAGCATATAAATAAGAATCGCATGTTAACATGCCGGCTGGTTTTGCTCTCAGAAAGGGATTGAAACAGAAGGTTTGGCTGTTGGTTTTTTAATTGAAGGGCTCTATGAAGGAATTCTCAAAACATATGTTTAGTCTATGGTTAAACACATGCTTTGTAGTATATTTGTGCCCAATTTAGACTTAATCTTTATTGCTTATGATCAAGGTTAGCGAAGAGGCTAAAAATAAAATTTCCACCCTAATGGGCGAAGAAGGATTCAACATCAGGGATCACTTTGTTCGTGTGGGTGTGAAGAGCGGCGGTTGCTCTGGTCTTTCATATGAATTGAAGTTCGATGAAAGTCAGGCAGAAGGTGATAAGCTGTTCGAAGACAACAACGTAAGGATCGTAGTTGATAAACGCAGCGTACTTTATCTGGCCGGAACTATCCTGGAATATTCAGGAGGTCTCAATGGCAAGGGTTTTGTATTCAATAACCCGAACGCCCAAAGAACCTGCGGATGCGGGGAGAGTTTTTCTCTGTAAGTTCCGGGGTCAAGGTTCAAGATTTAAAATTTAAAAATGGGAAAAATAGAACATTTTGAAGATCTTGAAGTTTGGCAAAAGGCTAGGGAACTTTGTAAAAAGGTATTTGAAATAAGAAATGGCTCAGAACTAAAATCTGATTTTAGATTGTATGATCAGATAAATGCTGCTTCTGGTTCTATAATGGACAATATAGCAGAAGGTTTTGAACGAAACGGAAATAGGGAATTTATTCAATTTCTGTCCATATCTAAGGCGTCTTGCGGAGAAGTAAGATCTCAGCTGTACAGGATTAAAGACAGGAATTATATTTCTTCAGAAGAATTTGAAAATCTTAGAGAAGATTTGAGGTCCCTGAGCAAACAAATTGGAGGTTTTATCACTTACCTGCAAAAAAGTGATTATAAAGGAACTAAGTTCAAATAGTTTTGAACTTTAAATCTTGAATAAAGAATTATCAGAATATGGCATATACTGAAGACGATTTAAAGAAAGAGCTCGAAACCAAGGAATATGAGTATGGATTTTATACCGATATAGAATCTGATACTTTTCCTGTTGGTTTGAACGAGGATATCGTTAGGGCGATTTCTAAAAAGAAAGAGGAGCCGGAATGGATGACCGAATGGAGACTGGAAGCATTCAGGGAATGGCAGAAAATGGAAGAGCCTGAATGGGCAAATGTGAAATATCCGAAGCCGGATTTTCAGAATATTTCCTACTATTCGGCGCCAAATAAAAAGCCGAAATACGATAGCCTGGACGAGGTAGACCCGGAATTGCTCGATACTTTTAAAAAGCTGGGTATTTCCCTGGATGAACAGAAGAAACTGGCTGGTGTTGCAGTAGATGTGGTGATGGACTCGGTTTCGGTTACTACGACTTTCAAAAAAACGCTGGCTGAAAAAGGTATTATCTTCTGCTCAATTTCTGAAGCGATTCAGGAACACCCTGAACTGGTGAAGAAATATCTGGGATCGGTAGTTCCAAAGAAGGATAATTTTTATGCAGCATTGAATTCGGCGGTATTCAGCGACGGGTCTTTTTGCTACATTCCAAAGGGTGTTAGGTGCCCAATGGAACTTTCAACTTATTTCCGAATCAACCAGGCCGGAACCGGTCAGTTCGAGAGAACTTTGGTTATCGCCGAACCTGGAAGTTATGTAAGTTACCTGGAAGGTTGTACCGCTCCTATGCGTGATGAGAACCAGCTGCACGCTGCAGTGGTGGAGCTTATCGCCTTAGATGACGCCGAAATAAAATATTCTACCGTACAAAACTGGTATCCCGGAAATAAAGAAGGAAAAGGTGGGGTTTACAATTTCGTGACCAAGAGAGGACTTTGCGAGAAAAACGCGAAGATCTCCTGGACTCAGGTTGAAACCGGTTCTGCAGTTACCTGGAAATATCCAAGTTGTATACTTAAGGGAGATAATTCGGTTGGAGAATTCTATTCGATTGCCGTAACCAATAACTGGCAGCAAGCCGATACCGGTACTAAAATGATCCACCTTGGTAAAAATACCAAGAGTACGATCATCTCGAAGGGTATTTCTGCCGGACAGTCTCAAAATTCCTATCGTGGGCTGGTACAAATAAACCCAAGAGCAGAGAACGCGAGAAACTTTTCACAGTGTGATTCCCTGTTAATGGGTAATAAATGTGGAGCTCATACTTTCCCGTATATCGAGGTTAAGAATAAATCGGCGAAGGTAGAACACGAGGCTACCACCAGTAAGATTGGTGAAGACCAGATCTTCTACTGTAATCAGCGAGGAATTGATACTGAAAAAGCTATTGCGTTAATCGTTAACGGATTCAGTAAGGAAGTACTTAATAAACTGCCTATGGAATTCGCAGTGGAAGCTCAAAAATTACTTGAAATTTCACTAGAAGGTTCAGTAGGATAAAAGCTGCCGAACGAGCTGTTATGAGGAAAATTTTGGGAATTCTGTTGTCGATAATCGTTCTAAGCTCCTGTCAGGATGAAGACCGGAAGGAGTTGATGGATCAGCCTGAAACCGAAGAGGTACAGGATAGTATACAGGTGTTGGAAGGCGATTTCGTTTTAGGAAGTAGTACAGCGGTTTTGCGCGGGAAGGATTTTGTATATGCCGTGGCAGTAGATTCGATGTCGAGGGTACTTGCCAGAAGGATCCAACCCCTCAAACAGGATGACTTTGATATGATTCCGGTAACAGTAAAAGCAAAGATAGAGGTGAATCCTCTCCAGGGTGGTCTGGACGAAATGATCAGGATACAGGAGATCATTGAAATTCCGGAAATCCAGGAAAAAGATACAATAGAAGAATAATAAAAAGAAGAATTAATCCATCTGCTCAATGGCAGATCCAGAATTGATAAAAATGCTTACAATAAAGAATTTACACGCCAGTATAGAGGATAAGGAAATACTTAAAGGTATTAACCTGGAGATCAAACCAGGAGAGGTTCATGCCATTATGGGGCCTAACGGTTCGGGGAAGAGTACTTTATCCTCAGTTATTGCAGGCCGAGAGGAATATGAAATGACCGAGGGCGAGATCACTTTTGAAGGGGAAGACCTTGCAGAAATGGATCCGGAAGAAAGAGCGCATAAAGGAGTTTTCCTTTCATTTCAGTATCCTGTTGAAATACCTGGTGTTTCGGTAACCAACTTTATCAAAACAGCCATCAACGCGCAGCGTAAAGCTCATGGTAAAGAAGATATGCCGGCCAATGAAATGCTGAAGCTGATCCGTGAAAAATCTGAAATGCTGGCTATAGACCGAAAATTCCTTTCTCGTTCACTTAACGAAGGATTTTCGGGAGGTGAGAAGAAGCGTAACGAGATCTTCCAAATGGCTATGCTGGACCCGAAGCTTTCCATTCTTGACGAAACCGATTCAGGTCTGGATATCGATGCGCTAAAGGTCGTGGCCGATGGAGTGAACAAATTACGCCGCGAAGATAATGCGGTGCTGCTTATTACTCACTACCAGAGATTATTGAATTATATCGTACCTGATAAGGTTCATGTACTGGTAGACGGGAAGATCGTGAAGTCTGGTGGTAAGGAACTAGCCCTGGAACTGGAAGAAAGAGGATACGACTGGGTAAAGCAGGAAAAGGCAGTTTAATCAATTTGAAAATTTGAAGATTCTTCAGTTTGATAATTGGAAAGTTCGATGTTATAGAAGGTTTTATCGTTTTTTAAACCTTGAGCATTGAACCCTAAACATTTAAATGGAATGGAATTAAAAGATAAATTAGTATCATCATTTTTTGCCCTTGAGGAGGAATTCGATTCAGAGAATGGAATCTACGATATCCGTAACCAGGCGATCAAGGATTTTGAGAACCTTGGGTTTCCGGGAAAAAAGGATGAGAACTGGAAATATACTTCTTTGAATGCTGTGTTAAAGCATGATTATAGTTTATTTCCAAAAAAGGAAGATGCCCTTGAATACAGGGATATTAAGAAGTATCTCATTCATGATATAGATACCTATGACCTGGTTTTTGTAGACGGGATCTATTCGTCTCATCTTTCTCAAACCACGCATGACAAGATCGACGTATGCCTGATGTCTTCTGCTCTGAGCAAGGATAAATACAGGCCTTTGATCGAGAACTATTATAATAAGCTCGCTCCAAAAACCGGTCTTAATTCTTTGAATACGGCTTTTGCAAGGGAAGGAGCTTTTATTCATATTCACAGGAATCTGCAGGCAGACAAGCCTATACAGATCATCAATTTCGCAACGGGTAATGAATCTGCGCTGATGCTTCAGCCCCGTAACCTGGTAGTAGTTGATGAGAATTCACATGTTCAGATCATTGAAAGACACCAGAGTCTAACCGATCACCCGGTGCTTACGAACTCGGTGACCGAGATCTATGCCGGAAAAAGGGCGTTTGTAGATTACTATAAGATACAGAACGATAAGGATTCTGCTTCCCTGATCGATAATACTTTTATCGAACAGCAGGGAGAGAGCAACGTTTCAGTACATACTTTTTCTTTCGGCGGAAAATTAACGCGTAATAACCTTAATTTCTATCAGAAAGGGGAGCGTATAGATTCTACGATGAAAGGGGTTACTATTATTGAAGATAAGCAGCATGTAGATCACAATACCCTGGTTCACCATATCGAACCAAATTGTGAAAGTCACCAGGATTATAAAGGTATCTATGGTGATCGCTCTACAGGTGTTTTCAACGGAAAGGTGGTTGTAGAAAAGGAGGCCCAGAAGACCAATGCCTACCAGGCAAATAATAACATTCTGGCCGATGACAAAGCAACCATTAATTCAAAACCCCAGCTTGAGATCTTTGCAGATGATGTAAAATGTAGCCATGGTTGTACCATAGGGCAGTTAGATGAAGAGGCATTATTCTACCTTCAGTCCCGCGGAATCCCAAGAAAAGAGGCTCGTGGACTTTTAATGTATGCTTTCGCCAATAATGTACTGGAAAGCGTGAAGATCCCTGAGGTTAAAAAGCGCATTAATAAACTTATCGCTTCAAAACTTGAAGTAGAACTGGGCTTTAACCTGTAAATTATAATTTTTAAAACCAAAAAGGATGAGTCAGCAAACTCAGGCTACAACATTTGATGTGGAAAGGATACGCGAGGATTTTCCTATTCTGAAACGTTCAGTCAATGGCTATCCTTTGGTTTATTTCGATAATGCGGCCACCTCCCAGACACCAAAACAGGTGATGGATGTGATCGTTGATTATTATTCAAATTACAATGCCAATATACATCGGGGTGTGCATTCGCTTTCACAGGAGGCAACCGATAAGTATGAGCAGGCCCGGAAAACCGTACAGCAGCATTTAAATGCTGAAAAGGCCCATGAAATAATTTTCACATCAGGAACCACCCATGGGATCAATCTGGTCGCCAATGGTTTTGCTTCGATCCTGAAGGAAGGTGAGGAGATACTGGTTTCGGCTATGGAACATCATTCCAATATTGTTCCGTGGCAAATGCTCTGTGAAAAAACCGGGGCTAAGCTTAAAGTGATCCCTATGAATGACAGGGGAGAGCTTATTTATTCAGAATTTGAAGAAATCCTGAGTCCTAACACGAAACTTGTCTTTTTGAATCATGTTTCCAATGCATTGGGAACGGTGAATCCTATTAAAAAGATCATAGATAAGGCCCATTCGGTAAACGCAGCGGTTTTGATTGATGGTGCCCAGGCGGCTCCTCATATCAAGGCCGATGTACAGGAGCTGGGTGTGGATTTCTACGTGATTTCAGCCCATAAGATGTGCGGTCCAACCGGGGTTGGTGTCCTTTACGGGAGAGAAGAGTGGCTCGAAAAACTACCACCTTACCAGGGCGGTGGTGAAATGATCGCTACAGTTTCGTTCGAAAAGACCACCTATGCAGGTCTTCCGCATAAGTTTGAGGCTGGGACGCCTAATATTTGCGGAGGGATCGCTTTTGCTGCGGCTCTGGATTATATGAACGCTATTGGTTTTTCTGAAATTGCCGGGTATGAACAGGAGTTGCTGGAATACGCTGCGAAGAAATTGAAAGAGATCGAAGGCATGAAGATCTACGGCGAAGCTTCAGAAAAGACAGCGGTGATCTCCTTTAACATCGAGGGTTTACATCCTTACGATATAGGTACCCTGCTTGATAAAATGGGAATAGCCGTTAGAACCGGTCATCATTGCGCACAGCCTATTATGGATTTCTTTAAGATCCCGGGTACTGTTAGAGCATCCTTCTCCTTCTATAATACTTTCGGGGAGATAGACAGGTTTATCGAAGCGGTAAAAAAGGCTAAGATGATGCTTCAGTAAACCAGTTTTATTTTTTTGATGAAATCATTCTAACTTCCAGATCATCAGGTATCGGGAAGTGACTGGAAAGAAAAGATATAAGTTAAATAAATTGAAAAGAGGTGCAAGTTTGGCGCCTCTTTTTGTATTATAAACTGGTTAAATTTCTATTATGAAAAAGATAGTTTTCATTTTAGCAATTCTGGTATTTTTCATTACAGGATGTTCATCGAATGGCTCTGAAGATGTTGAGCAGATATACTATGAAATGTATTCAAGGGGCTCTTCGACTACCATAAATATCTCACCGGAAAAGATCGAAGTTATTTCCACTGGCCTTAAATCAGATAAAACATCCATGAAACTGAAGAAGGAAGAATGGGACGGCCTGGTTGAGACCATAAAAGTGCTGGATATTGAGAAATTAAAAGATTTAGAGGTGCCAAGTGATCTTAGGGCCTCAGATGCCAGTCCTCATGCTGTGCTGAAACTGAGTAAGAATGATACGGTCTTTGAGACTAAAAACTTTGATCACGGAAATCCACCACAGTCCATAAGACCATTAGTTCAGGCTATTTTAAGATTGTCAGAAAATGTTGAATAGCAGTACTTCTTATTGTACTTTTGCCTAAAATTAAGGTATGACTATAAAGGAGAAACAAGAACAGATCATAGATGAGTTCTCGATGTTCGACGATTGGATGCAACGCTATGAATACATGATCGAACTCGGGAAAACATTGCCTGTGATCGATGAAAAATATAAGATCGATGAAAACCTTATAAAAGGCTGCCAGAGCAAGGTTTGGGTTCATGCAGAGCTGGATGGTGATAAACTTGTTTTTACGGCCGATAGCGATGCGATCATCACCAAAGGGATCGTAGCTATTTTGATAAGGGTTTTCTCCAATCAGCATCCTTCAGAGATCATCGAGGCGGATACCGCATTTATCGATGAGATCGGCCTTAAGGACCACCTTTCTCCTACTAGGGCCAATGGCCTGGTAAGTATGATCAAACAACTTAAAATGTATGCAGTTGCATACCAAACTCAATTGAATTAAAATGGAACAGGAAATAGATACTCAGGAACTTGGTGAAAAGATCGTAAAGGTTTTAAAGACCATTTATGACCCGGAAATACCAGTTGACATATATGAGCTTGGGCTTATTTATGACGTGATGGTAAGTACAGATTATGATGTAAAGATCTTAATGACCCTAACCACACCTAACTGTCCGGTTGCCGAGAGCCTTCCCCTAGAAGTGGAAGAAAAAGTAAAATCCCTGGATATGGTTAAGGATGCCGAAGTGGAAATAACCTTCGATCCGCCATGGAGCCAGGATTTGATGAGCGAAGGTGCAAAACTGGAGCTTGGATTATTATAATTAAACAGAATTATGGCAGAAGAGATCGTTAACAGGGTCGCTCAAAGTAAGCTAATAACCTTTAACCTTGAAGACTATTATCCAAAAGGTCAAAGGTTTGTTTTTGATATAAGTGAATGGCTTCTGGAGGGCTTTGTTCTAAAGGAAAAGGATTTTAGAGAACAGGCCAAAAATCATGACTGGTCTCAGTATAAAGATCAGTTCGTGGCGTTGGATTGTTTAACAGATGCTATTGTTCCGGCCTGGGCCTATATGCTAATTGCGACTTATTTGGAGCCTTATGCAGCTAAGGTCGTGATCGGGGATCTGGAAAACCTGGAAAGTCATTTATTCCAGGAGGTGATAGATCGTCTTGATGTAGAGGCTTTAAAAGACAAACCGGTAATTATTAAGGGTTGTTCAAATAAGCCAGTTCCAAAAAATGCGTATATTTTCCTTATTAAAAAGCTCCAGCCTGTTGTGAAAAGCCTGATGTATGGCGAAGCATGTTCATCAGTTCCTTTGTTTAAACAACCAAAAAATTAAGTATGAAGAAAATTTTACTTTTTGCTGTCGCGGTCTTAATGACTTCCGGGATAGCCTTTTCACAGGAAGAAGCGAATGATACAATCCCAGACGGCTGGAGAACCGAAGGTAACGTCCAGTTGCTTTTCAACCAGTCTGCCTTTAATGATGAATGGACAGGCGGGGGTGTATCCAGTATCGCTGGTAACCTTTCCATCAATTATAAGTTCAACTACAAAAAAGACGATTTTACCTGGAACAACATGATCTTTGCAGATTACGGGCTTACCAAGTTAAAAGATGATGAGTATACCCGTAAGACCAGTGACCGACTGGAATTGACTTCCATCGCCGGGAAACAGATCAAGGAATCTAATTACTACTGGTCTTATTTCCTGAATTTCCGAACCCAGTTCGATAAGGGTTATAATTTCAGTGAAGACGCTGAAACCGGAGAGACCATCAGAACCGAAATCTCCGATTTTATGTCCCCGGCTTACCTGCAAACCGGTCCTGGACTTATGTATAAAAGAGGTGATAATTTTGTGCTGAATTTTGCGCCGGCTACAGCGAGGTTCATCTTTGTAAGTAAGGATTTTACCACACGTCCTGGCTATGTTGATGGCGAATATTTTGGAGTAGACGAGGGTAAATCCATGCGATTTGAGCTTGGTGCGTCTCTAAGCGGATACCTTCAGTATGAGATCCTTCAGAACGTGATGATGGAGCATACGCTTAACCTGTATTCAAATTACCTGGATAAACCCGGGAATATCGATATTGACTACCTGCTGAATGTAGACATGGGCATAAACGATTATCTTTCGGCTAACCTGGTTTTCCAGGCGATCTATGACGATAATGCAGTTGGAGCTTTCCAGATCAGGGAAGTATTTGGACTTGGGATCAATTTCGGGTTCTAAAAATAAAAAAATATATTCTGAAAAGGCTCGCAGGGATCTGCGGGCCTTTTTTCAGTTAAATTTTTGTTGAAGTCTGGCCTGCTTTAAGGCTGAAGTAATGTATTGATTACCTTTGTATTTATGATTGAAAAAACCGATTTATCCTTTGAAAGAGCTGTTCTTATCGGAATTGTAACCCGGGAACAGGATGAAGATAAACTAGAGGAATACCTGGACGAGCTGGAATTCCTCACCTATACTGCCGGGGGTGAAGTGATCAAACGCTTTTCCCAGAAGATGGATGTGCCCAATCCCAAGACCTTTATCGGCACCGGGAAGATGGAAGAGGTGCGTGAATTCGTCAAGGAGAACGATATAGGAGCGGTTATTTTTGATGATGAATTATCACCGGCCCAGCAAAAGAACGTTGAAAAGATCCTGAAAGTAAAAATTCTTGACAGGACCGGGTTGATCCTGGATATTTTCGCACAGCGAGCCAAGACCAGTTACGCAAGAACCCAGGTAGAACTGGCTCAATATGAATATTTACTGCCACGACTTGCGGGAATGTGGACTCACCTGGAAAGACAACGTGGTGGTATTGGAATGCGTGGTCCCGGTGAAACCGAGATCGAAACCGACCGTAGGATCGTTCGGGATAAGATATCCCTGCTTAAGAAAAAGCTTGCGACCATCGATAAACAAATGGAAGTGCAGCGCGGGAATCGCGGCCAGTTGGTTCGTGTGGCGCTGGTTGGATATACCAATGTTGGAAAATCAACCCTTATGAACGTGGTGAGCAAAAGCGATGTATTTGCTGAAAATAAACTGTTCGCGACCCTTGATACCACCGTTCGTAAAGTGGTGATACGAAATTTGCCATTTTTGCTGACTGATACGGTTGGATTCATTCGAAAACTTCCTACCCAGCTGGTAGAATCCTTCAAATCTACCCTGGACGAGGTTCGGGAAGCCGATCTGCTTTTACATGTAGTGGATATTTCCCATCCTAATTTTGAAGATCATATAGACTCCGTGAACCAGATCCTTACCGAGATCGAGGCGTTGGGTAAACCAACCATTATGGTATTCAATAAGATCGATGCCTATAAACCTGAAAAGCTGGATGAAGACGACCTGATGACCGAGCGAACTTCGGCGCACTACAGCCTTAAGGAATGGAAAAAGACATGGATGAACAGAATGGGTGAAAATGTGCTTTTCATTTCGGCTTTAAATAAGGATAACCTGGAAGATTTCCGCAAGAAGGTATATGAAGCCGTACGAGAGATCCATATTACCCGTTTTCCTTATAACAACTTCCTGTACCCGGAATACGATAAATACGGAGAACAGAAGGAGTAGCTTAATAAAGCCTTAACAGCTAATTGTATAGATTCTTCCTAAATTTAAAAGCAACCAATATGTATAAATTATGAAGAGTTATATTTTAATTGCGATATTTCTATTTACTACGGGCATTTTTGCCCAATCCCTGGAGGGATCCTGGAAGCTTGTTGAAGAGAACGGCCGGGAGATCACAGATAAGGAAGTGATTCGCATCTACCAGGACGGGTATTTTGCTGAAGGGGCTAAAAAGACCGAAAACAACGCTTTTCTCTGGGCCCAGGGAGGTGAATATGATTCGGGTGATTATACCGAAACCATCGATTTCCATACCATGAATAAAGACCTGGTTGGGGTAGATATTGATCCGAAACTTACCTGGGAAGGTGATGACCGGATAAAGATCAATAACGTAAAGGAATTGCAGGTTTGGGAAAGGGTGTCTGACAACAAAAATGAACTTACCGGAAACTGGGTGATCACCGGGAGACAGCGAAATGGAGAAATGAGAAGATCTACGCCTGGTGACCGAAGAACCATCAAGATCCTTGCTGGTGACCGCTTTCAATGGGTAGCCTTTAATTCGGCTACCGGGGAATTCATGGGAACCGGAGGAGGTACTTATTCCGCAGAAAATGGAAAATACACCGAAAATATCCAGTTTTTCTCACGAGATGACAGTCGGGTTGGAGCCAGCCTTGGTTTCGATTTTGAAGTGAAGGATGGCGAATGGCATCACTCAGGCAAAAGTTCAAAAGGTGAACCCATGTACGAGATCTGGTCGCCTTATGCCGCCGCTTACCTCGGAAATCAATAACATATTAAGGCCCTTTCGAGGGTCTTTTTTAATAGATAGAATGGCTGAATTCGAATTTGAGTTCGGCCATTATCTTTTTGGAACATATCTTCTTGCCCTTTGAAGGTGTGGAGTGATCGAATTGAGGTTCGGGCAACCCTTTTTCGCGGGCGATTTTGGTATAGTAAACTTCCTTTTCAGGATGTTCGGGATAGACCAGGTTCCATACCGAATTATCATTTTTAAGGTCGATAAGCTTCAGAATAGCATTGATACAGTCTTCCTGGTGCACCAGGTTGATCCGTGCCTTCGGATCCTTAATATCCTTACGCCCGGACAGATATTTTACCGGGTGGCGATGCGGACCAATGAGTCCGCCAAATCTTAGCACAGAAGCTTGGAAATTTTTGTTGTTGAGTAGAACCAGTTCGGCATTATGCAGCTGAATGGCAGTCTTACTGGAGTTATCGGTTTCAGCTTCTTCAGTATAGACAGGAAACTCCGTGCTGTCCTGGTAGACCGAAGTAGAACTGGTAAAGATCACCCTGTTAACGCGGCATCTTTCAATATATGGAACCAGGTTGCTGATCTTTTTAACGAAATCCAGATCGGGATTTTTGCGCAAGCCCGGAGGGATATCTATCACTAACACTTCAACTCCCGATAAAAATGAAGTGATATCTCCCTGTATGCCACTTTCAAAAAGCTTGATGAGGTAGGGAATGATCCCTGCGTTTCGAAGCTCGTTCAAACCATCTCTTCTGGTCACCGACCCTCTCACTTCATGATTGACTTCCCTAAGCCTTTTGCCCAGTTCCATTCCTAACCATCCACAACCTAAAATCCCAATTTTCATTCTTCTAATTTAATTTTATCGTCTTTTTCAAAATCGTAGCATCATTAAGCACAAAAGGCCTTGGGATCATCTCTTCGGTCCTTTCAGGCACCTTCAGTTCTTCATTTTTCAGCAGATCGTAAGCCGATTCATAAAGCACGAATTCCGGCTTCTCTCCCTTTTCGATGCTGAATTCTATCCTGAGCGTATCCCGGTTATCGGCATAATAGGTGAGCAGCCTTTCTCTCCACCTTCTTTTGAACATATGAAAGCGATTGTCACCCAAATAAATATCGCCGGCTTCCAGCGAATTTACCCTGAAATCCTGGAAATCGATGTTTCTGGTTTCATAAAGTTCCAATCGATTCATTGGCCTGTTCGGGGCGATCTTTAAGGAATACCACTGGTTTTCTGTAGTATCGCTTTCCTGTTTTTTTAGCTCGATAAAAGGCTCAGGCAGATCTATCATGGGCGCTTCACTACTATAGGTGAAGTTGCTTCCGTATTTACTGCTGAAATTTGATTCCCCATTAGTGCTTTTCACGGGGTCCTCACCAAAATAGTTTGAGGTCCAGGAATCGATCAAATTGTCATACGAATACCACCTGGCGTAATTATCGTCCAGATCCTGCAGGTAGACCAGGCTGTTGGGTTTAGGCCTTTCAGCATTAAAATCATTATAGAAATGGGCGATAAAGACTAACACATTAAACGTAAGAAAGCAAAGGATCGCAAATAATTTCAGTTTTCTGAAATAAGTGAAAACCGGAAGAAAGAACAGGAACAGAAGGCTGGTAAGCATGGCCGTTACAAATAGCATTTTTAATCCCAGTGCGACTGGCAGGCTGTAAATGAGGCTTAATAAAACGAATATTGCCGGTGATGACAGGAACACCATCAGGATACGGTTAGGATGGTCCAGGCGTATCATGATGAACAATTGTAGTAACCCGAAATAAACCGGAATGATAAGGTAGGAAGCTCCCTCAAGAAAAACCGCCAGAAGCGAACAGATGAGCAGCCAGAGCAGGAGAGGAGCAACAAAGGCCGATGCTCCCCGGGTCTTTTTCCTTACCAGGTGATAGAAAAAGAAGCTGCTGGTCAAAGCCAGGAATATTGCGATGGGGATATACCAGTAGCCGTTATAAGTAAAGCCATGTTCCATTTCGGAATATTCAGGGTAAATGAATAAGCAGAATTTCCAAAAGGCCCAAACCAGCAAACCTGAAAACAACACGCTCATTAACATGGGAACGAAACCCCAGATCACTTCCATGATTTCAAGGCTTTTCTTTTTGAAGCCGTATACAACCAGCCCAAGGAATATAAGGATGGCAAGAATAAGCATAGGCATGATCCAGTCAAAGGGATAGCTGATGAGTCCGCCGAATGGGAGATTCAAATAGATCAGGTCACGGTCGCTTGAGAGCTGATCCAGGTTGATATCGCTGAAATAGTTCAGCAATGGCATCAGGTAAGTTCCCTGGTGGGCAAGACTCACATCATCTAAATTTTCAGGCGTATCGTTGGCGGTATGATAATCGAAATGATCGTCTATAAAGGCAAAATTGTAGCCGTTGATATCGGCTTTTTCACGTAGAACAGTTAGATCAGTATCGTTAGGAAGCATTTTATAAATACTGTAATACAACGAATTGGTAACAGGGTAGGATACGCCGGCTTCCTTAAAAGCCTCGATAAGCCGGGCATTTTTGCCATTCGTCTCCAGGAGCATATAAGGCGTACCACCACTGCCCCGGGCTTCAAAGTTCAGAGCGAGCCTTACATCTGCTGCCCAGGGATGATCTTTTATAAACAAATCGGCGCCATTCAGGCCCAGTTCTTCCGCATCTGTAAAAAGCAGGATAATGTCGTTTTTGGGTGTATTATTGGTTTCCAGGAAAGCTCGAATTCCCTCCAGTATGGTAGCCACGCCGCTTCCTGCATCACTTGCTCCATAGGAAGAATGCGGCTGGGAATCGTAATGAGTCATCAATACCAGGGCATCCTTCCCTTCACTACCTTCTATTCTGGATAAAATATTCTGAGGTTTGGTAAGGATCCCGGCAGCGTTCAGGTTATAAGCTTCCTGTGTTTGAACCACCAGCCCCATTTGCTGTAACTGATCTACTATATAATTGCGAACCTGGCTGTGGGCAGGACTTCCCAGGTAATGGGGCTCTTTGGCTATGGCTTTCACATGTTCTTTGGCACGGGAAAGTGAGAATTCGGTTAGGGCTTTATCCTGGTCGGGTTCGGAAGGAGGCTGGTTGAAATTGAAATTTATCCATACCAGTATGATAATGAGCAAAAAGGCTATGAGGCCGGTAAACTTGTTGTTCATAGGTGGGTTCAAAAATCTTAAAGTTAACCAAGTTTTTAAATTTTTGATGAAAGATTTTTAATCTCTGACCAATCGTTCAAAAAATTGTATATTTAAGTAGTTAGGAATCAAAATAGTAAGCTATGGGTATTAAAAGTTTTATGGGAAAAAGGGCAGAGCCTGAAAAACCTGCAGAAGTACCAATTTCAGTTAAAGATTATATGGCGAAAGACCTGGTGACCTTTCGCGAACATGAAAACATCATGGACGTGATGGAAAAACTTATAAAACATGGTATTTCCGGAGGTTGTATCGTTAACGAAAACAATGAATTACTGGGAATGATCTCTGAAGGAGATTGTATGAAACAAATTTCAGACAGTCGTTATTACAATATGCCCATGACCGACCTTACCGTTGGTAAACGTATGAATACCAATGTAGTGACCATAGATGGAAATATGAATGTGCTGGAAGCCGCTAACCGCTTTACCGAGCTCAAATTCCGTAGGTTTCCAATCGTAGAAAACGGAAAGCTGATCGGGCAGATCAGTCAGCGGGATGTATTGAAAGCAGCTGTAAGATTGCGCTCTAATACCTGGAACCATTAAACATTCTTTCTTCTGTCTTTTCCAGATTAATAGCTGAATGATGGTTAGTGCGAGGATGATCATGAACCAAAATAGCAGAAGTTCAAATGCAGTCTCGGGGAAGGAAACCGACTGGGATAAGAAGGCCATTGACCCTAGAACGATCAGTAGGATACTGCCGACGGAAAGTATCAGCTTACTGGCAAAATTTGAAGTCTTTGTTTTAGATTTTATTGCTGGTTCCGGTCTGAATGAAGTCTCCAGTACTTCTGATAATTTATTTAAGGAATAGGCGCGTGGAGAAACTTCGCCATTTTCTATTCGCTGAATTGACCTCAGGCTAAGACCTGTCTTCTCCCCAAGTGCGGCCTGGGTAAGTCCTTTTGCTTGTCGCGATTTTTTTACTTTTTCGGCTATTTCTTCTTTTTCCAGATTCAATTCTGTTGAAAATTTTAATCTTTTCCTTACGCCATTCTTACGACATTCCAGTGACATCGGCCTGTGAAGATAAAATTAAGAATAATAAAGCATAGTGGCTTCTTTAATAATATTTATCCCAGTTGGGCTTACGACATTCAGGCTTCACTACATTTTTAGCGAAAAAAACCTCTATATAAAAGCCTAATTTTGGTTGAAAATGTCAAGGATGCTTGCTATCATAATTTGCCTACTCGGAACCTGGTTACTTATTAAGTTCACAAAAACAGAATCTTCGGTGCTGGGAGTAAAACCAACGCGGAGAAGACTGTTGCATTTCGTGGCGGGTTTTGGTTTTGCTTCCCTGGCCGGGTTTATCTACTACGGCGCATGTTTATGGTTGCTGAAGGCCGATTGGGAATTCAATCCTAACTATGGTTTTTCAGAAATGCTGGGTGCATGCTTTTGGACGCTTAGGTCGGTCCTGTTCGAAGAACTGGTTTGGAGAGGGATATTGTTGTATTTATTGATGAAATACCTAGGGACAAGAACTGGTATCCTTATTTCTGCGATTAGCTTCGGGATCTTTCACTGGTTCAGCTACGAGATCCTGGGAAATTATGGACAAATGTTAACGGTCTTCCTTTTAACCGGAATCGCGGGGATCATATTTGGATATGCTTATAATTTAACCGGCTCCTTATATCTTCCAGTAAGCCTCCATTTTGGATGGAATTTTGTTTCTATCGTTATTTTCTCGCAGGGTCCATTTGGGGATCAATTGCTACTAATTACCACTCAAAATGAATTGGAAGGATTAATCTCCCTTTTGGTCTTCCTGCTTCAATTGTTCATTTTACCTGGGATCGTGCTTCTATATTTCTACTTTTTGAAGAGGAACAGAAAAATCCCAATAGCAGTTTAATTAATTGTTTTTCCGTCGCATTTCGGGCTGCCTCATGGGCATGGAATCTATGAGGTCGAAAATTTCCTTGGGTTGTACGATCTTTGTTTCTCTAAATTTTGCGCCTCCGTCAAGGCCAATCAGGACAATTTCAAAGTCGGAATCTTTCTTTTTTTGCTGAAATAATTCGGAGTCCTGCCATGCAGTTTGGGCTGGGAAAAGTTCTAGCTGTTTCCCTGGAATGATATGGATCAATTTCAGTTTACGTTCTTTGAATTCTTCCTGCTTCTGCTTAAAAAGTTTTACCTGTTTCTGAAGTAAGGTATTTTCAGCTTCTTCCGTAAAGACCAGCACAAGCCTGTTCTTCCATTGATACTCATCCAGGGACTGGGAAAAAATAGACTGGCTCATAATCAAACAACATAATAAGGTGAAAAATCTCATATCAAAAAGATACAAATCAGGCTGGTAAGATCGACCAAAAGAAATGCTAATTCCTTTTTACCAGGGCATAAAAATCATTTTCCAGCGGAAGGTATCCCTGGTCATAAACAAAAAAATAACGGTTACCTGTCTTAGTAGTATAAATGCTGGTGAAATATTCAAAATCAAATCCGCTGGATAATAATTTACTTCTGGGAACCGAGGTTTTTCCATTTGGATTCAATTCTTCCAGGATGCGGTGATTCCGCCGAAGGGAATTGTTGATATTGCGCACCAGGTTGGTGCTTTCCTTGTTCAATTTATTGTGATAGTTATTCCGGCAGTAGTCGCTGCAGAATTTCTTATCGGTACGGCCACGTAGTTTTTCCCCGCATTCCGGACATGCTTTTTCCATGATCGAAAGATTTTTGTGTAGGGAATTAGATCAGTAATTAAAGATCAATAAGTTACATATAATTTTTAAAAGTTGAGAAAAGGTTGATTTGTTTAAATGGAATAATCCCTTTCTACCTTGCTGATTCTTAATGAATAACTTCTATACCATTTTGTTTTTCCAAGTTCCTGTGCCAGGAGATGCTCTGAATGGTTTTTCCAGTTTTTGATGCTTTCCAGGTCTTTCCAGTAAGAAACGCTGATACCAATTCCAGATCTGGCCGATTCGATCCCCAGGTAACCTGGCTGCTCACTGGCCAGTTCTTCCATTTTTAAGGCCATTTCTTCATAACCGGGATGTTCTGTTTTTAGAACAGAAGTAAAGATGACGGCATAATAAGGTGGATTCGGAGTTTGTGCGATCATGGTTTTTTAAATAAAAGGCTGAGTATTCTTGGTGGTTTGTTTTGATCCTCGTCGAAATATTCCCTTAATTCCGTGAGTTGAAATCCGGCTTTTTTGCCTGTTTCTGTAAATTCTGAAACATGGTGCGTAAAGGTTCGCAGCTCAATTTTACCAGCATCCGATTCAAACCTTGCTTTGGTTCCCAGGTATTGTTTGAATGGATGTAATTCTGAAATAAAGAAATGTCCGCCATGCTTAAGTTTTGAAAAGGCCTGGTCATAAACAAACTGCAGATCCTCGATATGTTCAAGGATAAGGTTGCAGGTCACCAGGTCAAATTTTTCTGAAGTCCAATCCCATTTCTTAGTAATATCGGCTTTTTGAAAATTTACATTTTCATGTAATACCTTCTTTTTTGCAATAGAAAGCATTTCTTCTGAAAAATCTACGGCCAGGATATTGGAAGCTTTGGTCTGCAACCACCCGGTATTTTTCCCGGTTCCGCAGCCGAGTTCAAGAACAGAATCAAATTTCAGTTTTTCAAGACATTTTACGGTTACCAGTTTATCCAGGTCGCGGGTCTTGTTCTTATTAGTATCATATTGAGAAGACCATTGGTCGTATGCTTTTTCAATATTCATTTTCCTAAATATCTTCTACAAAGAAAATCGAATTATTATTAAGATCATAAAGGCCAAATTCGTTGGTCTTCCATGCGGTGTTTAAACGTAGTTTCTCCTTTTTGATCGTTTTGCGTTCTACAAGCTCTTCAAAAATGGGCATCAGATTTTTTACAAAGATCTTAATGACCGAACCTCCCAGAAGCGGATCCTCTTCTGTATCTGCATGCCATTGAAGGTGAATACAGATATTTGCTCTTCGAATCACCGCGTACTTGGAATCTTTATGAAGAAGTTTAAAGCCCAGCTTTTCCTGATACCATTTTACATCGCGGTCTATGTCCTGGCTTGGTAGCACTGGCGATATTTCGAGAAATTCTACCATTTTTATTTCACTGATTTGTAATTATCCTTGTATACACCATAAGAATTTGGGTATGGATAAATCTTATTTATTCCTTAAGCGTCTCGCTTCATGCGATACAGGGGAGTAGATAAATACAATTGCCGGTAATCTATTCTTTGAATTGGTTGCATTACACTTTCCTCACAATAGACGTAATTTAAGATCAACCGGTTTTCTGAAATGTAATTTATTTGCTCTTCATCAATTTTGTTATTTTCATTTTGGCATGCTCATTACCTGGATTTAATTCAAGAGATTTTTTATAATTTTCGATCGCTTTTTGGGTATTACCCATTTCCTCATAAGCTTCTCCCAGGCTATCATAGGAATTAGGGGATTCAGGGTAATTTTTTACATTCAGAGAAAACAATTCTACAGCATCAGATTTCTCTTTATCCTTACCGCTTTGTAGCAATTTATAACCTAATTGGTTTACAAGATTCTCTGGGGGTAGAAAATCCCAGGATAGGCGCTTGGAAAGGGTATAAAATTGTTGGGTTAATTGCTCCATGTTTTCCAAATCGCGATAGGAAATCCCGTATCCTGCAAAAATTTCAGATATTCCATTATGAAATGCAATGATTGGGACTGAACTGTGGTCTTCTTTTTCGAAATATTCTAATTTCGCCGGTAATTCATCCTTGGATTTACTGTTCAGTGACTCATAGAATCGTATATGCCTATCACGATTTCTGATATTTCTTTTTCCCCAATTGGCCGTGGCTATATAAATGAAGCGTTCAAAAGATTGTTCAGTCACTGAATCTAACTTCTTGTCCATGGTTTCTGAATCCCATGTCCCAAAACTTGGATCAACCGCAATAAATGAATTGAAAATGGTATTTTCTTTCATATAAGTATGGGTAGCCAATAATCCGCCTAAAGAATGCCCGAAAAGTATGCGATAGGGTTCAGTCCTATAGTTTTGATCCAGCTGAGGTATTAGTTCTTCTTCCAGAAAGCCTAGAAACTTATCTCCACCGCCTGTATTATTTTCTCTAACTGTAATGATTTTATCTGGTGTGTAATCCCTTCTTCTATCAACATTTTGGATACCGACTACGATCATCTCCGGAATTTTCCAGTTTCTATATACATCAGAACTCATGTAGTTTACGATTCCTGATATAGATTTAAAGTGTGAATTTCCATCAAGTACGATTAGTACGGGATATTTTTTATAGGACGATTCTTTATCATGATAGGAATCAGGAAGACTAATCCAGTATTCTCTGTCTTCATTCAGAATATCAGACTTAATTGAATGAATGCTACCAATTACAATTTGTCCTGTTTCCTGAGATTTTACCTGATGAATACCTACTACCAAAAGCAGTATTACAATGAAATTTTTATACATTCTTCTGATTTCTAAACGTCTGCTAACTGATTTTTAAACGGTAATCCAATTTAAGTTAAATCCTTGAATTCTAATTGACGCTTTGATTTACGGTGGTTTATTTATTTACAAACGTTTACAAACGAAAGTAAACACATACAAATATTTTTTATACAACTATGCCTGATGAACTGTAGCATATTTGTCCTGTTGAAATGAACGAATGATTTTCAACTGCAATAAATTCTATAGTTATGAGCACTTTAAGAAACTCAGTACAATTGATCGGACATGTAGGTAATGATCCGGAAATCGTGAATCTTGAATCAGGAAAGAAACTGGCCAAGTTTTCAATCGCCACTAATGAGATCTATAAAAATCAAAAAGGGGAGAAGATCACCAACACTCAATGGCACAATATCGTAGCCTGGGGTAAAACAGCCGAGATCGTGGAAAATTATGTTCCAAAGGGAAAAGAAGTAGGGATAGAAGGGAAACTGACTACCCGAAGCTATGAAGACAAAGACGGGCAAAAACGATATATCACTGAAGTGGTATGCAACGAGCTCCTGCTATTAGGCAAGTAATTGATGATGATTTATAAATAGAAACCCTCCATTTAGCGGAGGGTTTCTTTTTTGATCAATGTTCTGATGCCTGCCCGGCGCCCGATGGGATTCGTATATCTTCTACAATATTCTGTACCTCTTCAGGCGGCGCTGGTGTAAGCCTGGAAATTACTAATGCAGTGATAATGTTCAGTGTCATAGCGATCACTCCAAAGCCTTCGGGAGAGGTGCCAAACCACCATTCAGAAGGGGGGAGTGGGTCAATTCCAAAAAAACCGGTCTTGAACCTGATCATATAAAAAAGCATTGTACTAATACCAACTACCATCCCGGCCACAGCACCTTCTTTATTCATACGTTTATCAAAAATTCCCAGGACGATCGCTGGAAAGAACGAGGCTGCTGCGAGTCCGAATGCCAGGGCAACCACCGCAGCGACAAATCCGGGCGGATAAATTCCGAATAATCCAGCAACCAGAACAGCTAGAAGGATGCTTATCCTTGCAGCGAGTAGTTCCTGCTTATCGGTAATTTCGGGCATCAATTGTTTTTTCAAAAGATCATGGGAGATCGAGGTTGAAATTACGAGAAGTAATCCTGCAGCAGTAGATAAAGCCGCAGCCAGTCCGCCCGCAGCTACCAGGGCGATGACCCAGTTAGGTAAATTTGCTATTTCAGGATTAGCCAATACCATGATATCCCTGTCTACATATAATTCGTTTTCTGAATCGCTGGCGTTAGAAACCAGTCGTTCATTACTGGCTCCACGTGCTTCTGTGAATTCAGGTTTTCCTATCACCGCATCGGAATTTGAATACTGAATTTTCCCATCCTTATTTTTATCGGTCCAGGCAATTAATCCTGTATTTTCCCAATTTCGGAACCAGGAGGGCAGAGAACTGTATTCCTTATCCATAACTGTTTCGATGAGGTTGGTGCGGGCAAAAACGGCTACTGCGGGGGCCGTGGTATAAAGAATCGCGATCAGTAAAAGCGCATATCCCGCCGACTTCCGCGCATCCCTGACCTTTGGAACTGTAAAGAATCTTACGATCACATGAGGCAAACCGGAAGTTCCGGCCATTAATGCCAGGGTGATCGCAAAAACATCCCAGGTAGATTTTGAGCCATCTGTATATTCCCTGAATCCAAGCTGAGTATGTAAATTATCTAACTTATCCAGGAGGTAAGTGCCATTTTCTAATTGAGAGCCCATCCCAAACTGTGGAATAGGATTGCCGGTCATTTGGATAGAAATGAAAATCGCCGGTACCATAAAGGCAAAAATGAGCACACAATACTGGGCTACCTGGGTATAGGTGATTCCCTTCATTCCGCCTAAAAAAGCAAAGACGAGTACCACGATCATCCCAATGATTACTCCATTGGTGATCTCGACCTGAAGGAACTGTGAGAAAACAATCCCTACTCCCCTCATTTGTCCTGCCACATAGGTAAAAGAAACGATAAGCGCACAAATAATAGCAACCGTTCTTGCCGTATTTGAGTAGTAGCGGTCACCTATGAAATCGGGGACTGTAAATTTTCCGAATTTCCGCAGATAAGGAGCCAGGAGTAGCGCCAGTAAAACATAGCCTCCAGTCCAACCCATTAAAAACACGGAACCGTCGTAACCAATAAAAGAAATGATCCCGGCCATTGAGATAAATGAGGCGGCACTCATCCAGTCGGCCGCGGTAGCCATTCCATTCGCAAGTGGTGAAACACCGCTTCCGGCTATATAGAAGTCTTTAGTTGAAGAAGCCCTGGCCCAAATGGCAATTCCAAAGTATAAGGCAAAGCTTAAACCTACCAGTAGCCAGGTCCACAATTGTACATCCATAATTTTAAGATCGGGGGATTGAAGATTTATTCATTGTATCCATGCTTTTTATCCAGTTTGTTCATAAGATGGATATAAACAAAGATGAGGATCACGAAAACATAAATGGAACCCTGCTGGGCAAACCAGAAACCGAGTTTAAAGCCGCCAAGACGTACTTCGTCCAAAGCATCTTTGAACAGTATCCCGGCTCCAAAGGATACCAGGAACCAAATACTAAGAAGAATTAGAAGGTATTTAAGGTTAGCCCTCCAGTAAGTCTGGGCATTCGTTCGAGTTTTCATTCGTAAATTTTAAAGTAGATCTTTACGAATATAACAGGATTAATCTAAAAAAGATAAACTTATCAAAGCTTTGAAAAGATAGTTTTGATAAATATTAAAAATAAATTTCCTGTGCCAGCCTGTAGGTATTGGCGTGTGCCTCGATGATCAATTTGATATCCCTGGAATAGCCGCCGCCCATACTGCATTCAACAGGAATCTGAAGTTCATGGCAGGTTTCAAGTACATATCGATCTCTTTCCTTGCAGCCGGAGATCGTACAGGACAGCCTACCAAGTTTATCGGTTTCCAGGATGTCGACTCCACAGAGATAGAAGATGAAGTCTGGCTGGGTCTTTTCCAGTAGGTCTGGAAGTGTAGCCTTGAGTGTTTTAAGGTATTCCTTATCCCCGGTACCATCGGGTAATTCGATATCCAGGTCTGATCTTTCCTTTCTGAATGGATAATTTCCCTTTCCGTGCATCGAAAAGGTAAAAACCGAATCGTCATCTTTAAAGATCTCGGCTGTACCATTTCCCTGGTGCACATCCAAATCTATGATGAGGACCTTTTTAGCAAGGCCGTTTTTCTGCAAATATCGCGCTCCTATAGCCTGGTCGTTTAGTAAACAGAATGCTTCGGCCCGACTGGTAAATGCATGGTGGGTTCCGCCAGCAATATTCATGGCTATGCCATTTTTCAGGGCGTAGTCGCAGGCTTTTATAGTACCATTGGCGATGATCTGTTCCCGATCTACCAAAGCCTGTGAAAGCGGAAAACCAGAAACCCGGATCTCCTTTTTAGTCAGTTCCAGGTTTTTTAAGCGCATAAAGTAGTCTTTATCGTGTACGGCAAGAATAGGTTCAGGATCCGGAAATGAAGGTTTGAAGAAATTTTCCTCTTCACAGGTGCCTTCATGTAATAACTGCTTGGGAAGCAGGTCATACTTTTCCATTGGAAAACGATGTCCTTCTGGTAAGGGATGTTTATAAATGGGATGGAAGGCTATTTTGAGCATGAAGCGTAAAACCTCACAGGCTTTCAAAACCTGTGAGGTTTAATTTCAATTTATTGTAGTTCCACTTTGAACCCCTTCTTCATCGGGATTCACAAATACCAGTTTGCCTTCGGTATTTTCGGTCATCAGGATCATTCCCTGGCTTTCCACGCCGCGTAATTTTCTTGGAGCAAGGTTTACCAGTACGGTCACTTTTTTACCAATGATGTCTTCAGCCTTGAAATGCTCGGCAATTCCGGAAACCACGGTTCTTTTATCCAAACCGGTATCCACTTTAAGAACCATTAGCTTTTTGGTTTTTGGCATTTTTTCGGCTTCGATGATGGTTCCTACACGAAGGTCCATCTTGGTGAAATCTTCAAAAGTTGCTGTTTCCTTTTGAGGTTCAGCCTTTTTGTTTTCCATCTCGTTCGCTGTTTTTGTGGCTTCCAGTTTATCCAGTTGTTTCTGAATTTGATCATCCTCGATCTTGCTGAAAAGCAATTCCGCTTTTCCTATTTGATGGCCGGCCGGGATCAGGGCTTCTTTGGTGCCGATAATATCCCAGTCTGGAGTCTGTCCTGAATTTATATCTGACTGATTCAGCATATTTTTCAGCTTTGCTGAGGTAAATGGCAAAAATGGTTCGCTGATTATAGAAAGGGCAGACGCGATCTGAAGGGCTACATACATGATGGTTTTCGTTCTTTCTTCATCGGTTTTTACCAGTTTCCAGGGCTCTTCGTCTGCCAGGTATTTATTTCCTAATCGGGCCAAATTCATCAATTCTGCCTGTGCTTCCCTGAAACGATATCTTTCAATCGAACTGGCAATAACAGACGGATATGCCTTTAGTTCAGCAATGGTCTTTTCATCAACTTCAGAATACTCGCCGGGTTCGGGAACTATTCCGTTGTAATATTTATTGGTCAAAACGATCACCCGGTTAATAAAGTTTCCGAAGATCGCCACCAGTTCGTTATTATTTCTAGCCTGGAAATCCTTCCAGGTAAAATCGTTGTCCTTGGTTTCAGGGGCGTTTGCCGTAAGTACGTATCTTAAAACATCCTGCTGATCTGGAAAATCTTCCAGGTATTCATGCAGCCAGACCGCCCAGTTCCTGGAAGTGGAAAGCTTCTTGCCTTCCAGGTTCAGGAATTCATTCGCAGGAACATTTTCTGGTAAAATATAATCTCCGTGGGCTTTCAACATCACCGGGAAAATGATACAGTGAAATACGATATTATCTTTCCCAATGAAATGAACCAGTTTCGTGTTTTCGTCCTTCCAGTATGGCTCCCAGTCTTTTCCTTCTCTCTCGGCCCATTCTTTGGTGGAAGAGATATAACCAATAGGTGCATCAAACCAAACGTAGAGAACTTTCCCTTCGCCGCCTTCAACCGGTACCGGAATTCCCCAGTCCAGGTCACGGGTTACAGCCCTGGCACGAAGTCCGTCATCGATCCAAGATTTTACCTGGCCGTATACGTTCGATTTCCAGTCGGCTTTATGGCCTTTCAGGATCCATTCCTTCAACCAGTCTTCATACTGGTCGAGTGGAAGGAACCAGTGTTTTGTATTCTTCAGCGTAGGAACGGCGCCGGTAATGGCCGATTTCGGATTGATAAGATCGGTCGCGTTTAATGAGGTTCCGCAGCTTTCGCACTGGTCGCCATAAGCTTCTTCATTTCCACATTTCGGGCAGGTTCCGGTCACAAAACGATCGGCCAGGAATTGTCCTGCTTCCTCGTCATAAAGCTGCCTGGTGGTTTCTTCGATGAATTTTCCGTCGTCATACATCTTTTTGAAAAATGCCGAAGCAGTATCATGATGTGTCTTTCCAGAAGTACGGGAGTAATTGTCGAAACTAACCCCGAATTCCTCAAAGGATTTCTTAATGATCCCATTGTATTTATCAACTACATCCTGCGGACT
This sequence comes from Christiangramia oceanisediminis, assembly GCF_022570735.2. GTDB lineage: Bacteria > Bacteroidota > Bacteroidia > Flavobacteriales > Flavobacteriaceae > Christiangramia > Christiangramia oceanisediminis. The sequence goes on from NZ_JANCNS010000001.1 coordinate 1,372,857, forward strand.
AACCCCTTCTTTCTTAGCTTTGATGGTAATAGGCACGCCGTGCTCATCACTTCCGCATACAAAGGCAACATCGTGACCCTGCATTCGAAGAAAACGGGAATAAATATCTGCCGGAACATACACGCCGGCTAAATGTCCAATATGAATAGGCCCGTTGGTATAAGGTAAGGCCGCTGTAATCGTAAATCTCTGAGGATTTTTGCTCATTATTCTAATTCCTTTTTAAGAGCCACAAAGTTAAGCAATGAGGCCCGAATACGCGTTAAATTCTTGTAAAAGGCAAAAGCCATCAAGAATTACTATTCTACTTTTACCCGAAACCATTAGAAAATGAGAAAAATATTGATCATTCTGAGCATCATTAGTGTTGCCGCGTGTAATTCAGCTAAAAAATCCACTTCCAGCAATACGGCCAGTTTTACCCTGGAGAATCTTGAAAATATGGATGCTGAAGAGCTTACCAAAGCTTTTCCTGATGCGAACATCGAAGAGGGAAGCGATTTTTATGATGAAGGAACCGATGAAAGACCGTATAGCATTCTTTACCCGGGAACTGCCGACGAACTGCATATCACCTGGCAGGATGAAGACCGAAAAAAGATTCATGATCTCAGGTATACCAAAAACGGTAAATGGACTTCCAAAACAGGTATTAAGATCGGTGATTCCTATGATAAGCTAGTTGCCTTGAACAAGGCGCCGATTTCCTTTTATGGTTTTGGCTGGGATTATAGTGGTGCGGTCGACTGGGAAGATGGAAAACTTAAAAATAGCGATGTTAGGGCTTTCTTGAGTCCACAGAACGAGATTCCCTCTGATTTCTATGGTGACCATGTGATCGAAGCTAGCCCGGAACAAATCCAGGCGCTTGACCTTAAAGTTTCTTCAATTATCATAAATTACAATCTGTAGCCTAAAAACCAGAAGATGGCAGATCATAACAAACTCGGAAAAAAGGGCGAAAAACTGGCGATGGAATACCTGATGCTGAAGGAATTTGAGATCCTTGAGCGCAATTACAGGTTTCAGAAAGCCGAGATCGATATCATTGCCCGGCGAGGAAATGTTCTGATCGCAGCTGAAGTGAAGACGCGGAGTACTCCCGATTTTGGAAATCCACAGGACTTCGTCAAACCTAAACAGATCAAACGCCTTGTAAAGGCAATGAATCATTATGTGGAAGAGAACGACCTGGATGTGGATGTTAGATTTGATATTATTGCCATCATCAAGAATAAGGCTGGCACCAGGATCGAGCATATTCAGGATGCCTTTTTGTATTTCTAGATTGACCTCTCGACTCCGCTCGAGGTGACATAAAAGTATAAAACGTTTGTAATAAGACTGTCAGGTCGAGCGGAGTCGAGACCTCCAGAAAAAAGAAATTACTTGGTTAGATTTCTCAGTCCATTCTGGACTTCGAAATGACTTTATTCAAGTTTATTTTAATTTAACGAATCATATAAAACTGTCAGGTCGAGCGGAGTCGAGACCTAAAGAAATGAAACAGTATTTCGTTTACATACTTGAATGTTCTGATGGTCTGCTCTATACTGGAATCACAAATGATCCAGACAGAAGGTTAGATGAACATAATTCAGGGCTTGACAGGGAATCATTTACTTTCAAACGAAGACCTGTGAAGATCATTTTTCTTCAGGATTTTGGTGATGCTGAACAGGCGATATATTTTGAGAAGAAGATCAAGAGGTGGAGCTCCAAAAAGAAACTGGCACTGGCAAATGGTGAATATGATTTACTTCCACTTCTTTCAGAATGTAAGAATTCCTCTCATTCAAAGAATTATAGAAGAGAGGATAATTAAATCACAATTATGACCTCTCGACTCCGCTCGAGGTGACACTAAAAAGTGGTAGTGGGGAAAGATGGCTATACAGCTACCAACTTGGGTTAAGGAATATTTTTCGGAATAAATACCTCTCGTTTCGCTTGAGGTGACAAAGTAAAGAAAATGGTAGAATATTAATACTGTCAGGTCGAGCGGAGTCGAGACCTAAAGAAATGAAACAGTATTTCGTTTACATACTTGAATGTTCTGACGGTCTGCTTTATACTGGAATCACAAATGATCCAGACAGAAGGTTAAATGAACATAATTCAGGGTTTGACAGGGAATCATTTACTTTCAAACGAAGACCTGTGAAGATCATTTTTCTTCAGGATTTCAGTGATGTTGAACAGGCGATATATTTTGAGAAGAAGATCAAGAAGTGGAGCTCCAAAAAGAAACTGGCACTGGCAGATGGTGAATTTGATTTACTTCCACTTCTGTCAGAATGCAAGAATTCCTCTCATTCAAAGAATTATAAAAGAGAGGATAATTAAATAACAATTATGACCTCTCGACTCCGCTCGAGGTGACACTAAAAAGTGGTATTGAGGAAGGCAGGCTAGACAGCTACCAACTTAGGCTAAAGAATATTTTTCAGATTAAATACCTCTCGCTCCGCTCGAGGTGACATAAAAGTAGAAAACGTTGGTAATAAGACTGTCAGGTCGATCGGAGTCGAGACCTAAAGAAATGAAAAAGTATTTCGTTTACATACTTGAATGTTCCGATGGTCTGCTTTATACTGGAATCACAAATGATCCAGACAGAAGGTTAAATGAACATAATTCAGGGCTTGACAGGGAATCATTTACTTTCAAACGAAGACCTGTGAAGATCATTTTTCTTCAGGATTTCAGTGATGTTGAACAGGCGATATATTTTGAGAAGAAGATCAAGAAGTGGAGCTCCAAAAAGAAACTGGCACTGGCTAAGGGCGAATATGATTTTCTTCCACTTCTTTCAGAATGTAAGAATTCCTCTCATTCAAAGAATTATAAAAGAGAGGATAATTAAATAACAATTATGACCTCTCGACTCCGCTCGAGGTGACACTAAAAAGTGGTAGTGGTGAAAGAAGGCTATACAGCTACCAACTTGGGTTAAGGAATATTTTTCGGAATAAATACCTCTCGTTTCGCTTGAGGTGACATTTCAGTGAATTTAGACCTTTTAATCATTATTCATATTCTTGGGGATTTGAATACCTCTCGACTCCGCTCGAGGTGACATAAAAGTATAAAACGTTTGTAATAAGACTGTCAGGTCGAGCGGAGTCGAGACCTAAAAACAAAAAAAGGCCGGTAGATACCGGCCTTTTCTAATGTTATTAAACTGGGATTACCAGATTCGTACTCGTTCTGCAGGTGGTACGTACATTGGATCTCCTTCTTCGATCACAAAGGCGTCATACCATGCATCGATATTCTGAAGCGGTACATAAGCCCTGTACATTCCAGGAGAATGTGGATCGGTTTTGATCCTGTTCTTCAAGGCTTCATCACGCATTTTGGTTCTCCAAACAGTTGCCCATGAAAGGAAGAAACGTTGCTCTGGAGTGAATCCATCGATCTTTCCAGGATCTCCATGCTCTTCTAAATGGATCTGAAGTCCGTCAAAAGCAGCGTTCACACCACCAAGGTCTCCAATATTCTCACCAAGTGTAAATTCTCCGTTGATGAATACACTGTCAAGAACTTCGATATTGCTGTACTGCTCGGCAAGGTCGGCTCCAAGCTCCTCAAATTGCTCCAGGTCTTTATCGCTCCACCAGTTGTTCAGGTTTCCTTCCGCATCAAAACGCGCCCCGCTATCATCAAAACCATGAGAGATCTCGTGACCAATCACAGCACCAATTCCACCATAATTTACAGCTGCATCAGCTTTATAGTCATAGAACGGAGGCTGAAGAATAGCCGCAGGGAATACGATCTCATTGAAACTTGGGTTGTAATATGCGTTCACCGTTTGCGGAGGCATGAACCATTTGGTCTTGTCAACCGGCTGGCCTAATTCAGACATATTTTCGGCAACTCTCCATTTTTGGGCATTGAGCATGTTCTGGAAGTAGGAACCCCCATTTTCTGGTCCTGTGATCTCCAGATCACTATAATCCTCCCATTTATCAGGATAACCAACTTTTACGGTAAAAGTGCTTAATTTCTCAAGCGCCTTTTTCTTGGTATCTTCGCTCATCCAGCTAAGATTGTTGATCCTGGTTTCGTAAGCCTTCACGATATTGGCGATCATTTCCTGTGCCTTTTCTTTAGCTTCAGCTGGGAAATGTTTGTCTACATAAAGTTTACCAAGAGCTTCTCCTACGGTTCCATTTACAGTGGCAAGGGCTCTTTCATTTCTAGGCCTTTGTTCCTGTGCACCCTGAAGAGTCTTATCATAGAATTCCCATGATTTGCGCTCCAGTTCGGTAGTTAGGGCAGGGGCTGCATCGTTGAAAAGATTCCATTTTAAATAGGCTTTCCAGTCTTCAACTGAGTTCTTAGCGATGATCTGCTGAAGGGCTTTCATATAACCAGGCTGAGAAACGATGATAGTATCCAGGTCTTTTGCACCAATTCCTTCAAAATAAGCGTTCCATTTCATTCCTGGAACCGTTTTTTGAAGTTCAGAAACCGTCATGGGGTTGTAGGTCTTCCTGGCATCACGACGCTCCACTTTGTCTAGCTGAGGTTCAGCCAGGCTGGTTTCAAATGCAAGGATGGTTTCTGCTTCAGCTTTAGCCTCTTCTTCAGAATAATCAATATACTGAAGCATTTCAGCGATATAAGCTTTGTACTTCTCTCTTTTCTCTTTAGAATCTGAATCATCAGCTACATAATAATCCCTGTCTGGAAGTCCAAGGCCAGATGGATAGATGTAAGCAGCGTTCATATTACTGTCTTTTCTATCTGGCTGAACTCCAAATCCGAAGAATCCGGCACTTCCGTATTTGCTCATCTCAACCAGGAAAGCCTGAAGGTCTTCCTTGTTCTGGATCGCATCTATCTTTTCAAGATAAGGTTTTACCGGCTCGATACCCTGCTCGTTCCTGGTAACGGTATCCATAATACTTTTGTAAAGAAAAACGGCTTTAGCCTGGTCGCTGGAAGCGTTTAGGTCTTCGCTTTTTGAAGAGCTTTCCAGCAGGGCCAGTGCATCCTCGTCAGTTCGTTGTCTTAATTCCTGAAAACTTCCCCAGGTGGTACGGTCTCCGGGAATTTCGGTAGAATCGAGCCAGGCTCCGTTCACATATCTAAAGAAATCTTCTTTAGGAGAAGTAGTAGTGTCCATATAGGCAAGATTGATCCCATGAACCTCTTCGTCTTTTTCTACCTTTTTTTCATCATCGTTGCAACTGGTTAAAATACCCAGTCCAAGAAATGATAAAAGCAGTAGGTTATTGATCTTTTTCATTATTGTTAAATTTTATAAATCGCGGCTAATATATTAAAAGAAGCCTTCATTTTATGATTAATTATCTTCAAGGTCATATTGAAGGTCTTTACCCTTCATTACTGCCGGTACTCCTTCGGTCATCCACACCGGTGCAGGCTCACCTTTCAGGTAATGATCAAAGAACTGCATCATTCTAATGGAGAGATCCTGGCGATTCTTCATTTTCCGAAGGTTATGGGCTTCGTCGTTATACACCAGTAACCAGGCTGGTTTATTAAGCCTTCTCATTCCCATGAACATTTCGATTCCCTGGTAGTATGGCACAGCTCCATCTGCATCATTATGCATCATCAGTAATGGAGTCTCGATATCCGGAATTCCGAAAAGCGGAGAGTTTTCCAGGTATAGGTCCAGGCCTTCCCAAAGGTTCTTTCCAATACGGCTTTGGGTTTGCTCATACTGAAACGCGCGGCTGAGTCCGCTTCCCCATCTTATTCCACCATATGCCGAAGTCATATTACTTACCGGAGCACCAGCCATGGCCGCAGCGAATTTATTGGTTTTGGTGACCAGGTAGGCAACCTGGTAACCGCCCCAGCTCTGTCCCTGTATAGCCATATTCTCCTGGTCAATATATTCTAGTTTTTCCAGGGCTTCAACACCGGAAACGATACAATTGTAGGCGCTTTCTCCTGGTTGACCTTCAGAATAAACAATATCCGGAACAAATACGATATAATCATTACTAACCAGGTAAGACATGTTCACCACCGAAGCGCTGGGCTGAGGTGAATAATATCTGTGCAGATTATCACTTCTTCTTTCGTAGAAATAAGCGATGAGCGGGTATTTTTTATTCGGATCGAAATTCTCGGGCTTATAAATAATGCCTTCGAGTTTAGTACCATCGTACGCTGTCCAGGAAAATGCTTCAGAAGTTCCCCATTTAAAATCTTTTTGCTGGGGATTTGCGTTGGTTAGCCTGATGGCATTTGAATTCCTGTTCTCATACAGGTACAGATCAGGATAATTCTGAAAATTGCTTTTACGGTAGATCATTATATCTGCATCTTCGGCCACTGCAACGTCATCCAGCACCATATTTTCCGGGTCCAGAATTTTTTCCATCTTTCCATTTCCAGTGTTCAACAATAGCAAACTTCCTGTTTTGTCCTTTTTATCGAAAGCATTTACCAGCAGGCGATTTTTAAAATATGATGCCTGGTCCCTATTTTCACGGTCCAGCCTCATGCTGCGGTATTCGATCTTGTTTTTCCTTCCGTTTTGAGTAATATTCTTCGGAACTTCATTTTTTTCAAGATCTGCCATCCAGATATCATACTGGTCAAAGATCAGGGCTTTCCCATCTTCTGTAAAGCCGCCAAATCCATAAGAACCTGCAGAGGCAGGTACATCATTTTCCACATCCTGAAAATCGATTTCAAGAGCACCGGTCAGATTCCTTTTTTCATTCTTTTCAAGGTTCAGGACGTACCAGTTCTGGTCTTCACGGTTAAAATAGACCGCATATTTTCCGTTAGGGGAAGGGTTGGGGCTGGCCGAACTTTCTTCCAGAGCCAGTCTTTTTGAACCAATTCTGGTGTCAACGATGTAAAAATCCCTACTCCACGGGTATTTCCACGAGCGCGAAACATCATAGGGTGAGGAAGTATACCCTAAAATATAGCGATGCTCACGGTCTTTATCCAGTTCAAGGTATTCCAGTTCCTCATCGTGAAGTGTCACGATCCGGTAATCTTCGGTGTTCAAATAAGATAAAAAGGCTTTGTCTTCCAACTGCTTTAATTTCACTTTCTGTTCTGGCTGAATGAGCTTGTCCCTGTAATTCCATACATCCACATCTGGCACTTCTTCTTCCAGCAAAGTAGTGTCTACATCAAAATTCCTCGAGGGGCGAGAATAGAAAAATAGTCTTTTGGCATTTTCCGAGAAAAACGGATCCTGGGCTGCACTGAGTTTCCATCCTTTTCGAAGATTTTTTCCGAGGGTATCGGTAACCTGATTTAATGAATTTTCCCGAAGGTGAAAAAGTTCAAATTTCAGGCTGTCCTTTTCGGTTGAATCCCGGGCAGTGATATAGGCCATTTGATCTCCCATCTTGCTAACCGCGATCCCTGAATAGGCGAACCTTCCGGTATCGATCACTTTTTCTGAACCTTCCATTAGGTCATATTCAAAGACCCCGATATCGCCTTTCTTTTCTCCCTTTGTTTTTGAATAGAAGAGTGCAGGTGCATCTTCGGCCATTTTGAAATCCTTTATCTGGAAGATCGTATCGGCTTTTTGGGCTGATAGATCATATACCAGGGCATATTCAGCTTCCAGGGCCAGGTTCTTCTTTGGCTTGGAAACACTGTCTTTAGAGGCTTCTGAAGTCCTGGTAGAATCTTTAGATTTTTCTGGTTTCAGATCCTTGAACTTCTCGATCACAACCCAACCCGAATATTCTTCTGGAGCCTCATATTTTTTCACCCTCTGAATGCTGTCTAAAAGGTTGTTATTTTCCACATTGTAAATAAAGAATGCATTTTTTGATTGCTTCTCTTTCTTTACATCGTCTTTTTTCTCCTGCCTTATTTGTTCATAATCGGGTTTTCTTAGAAAGTAGATATATTTTTCGTCTGCTGAAATAGTAGCATCATACCCGTTATGATATTCAATGCTTTTACCAGATTTTCTATTAAAGATCTTCAGGTAGCCATCACCCCTTCCGGTAGAGGTATTAACCTCGGTTACTATCAGGTTACCCGAATTGGAGATCTGAGAGCTTTGAACAGATTTCCAAAGATCATAGTCTTCATGGGTTAAGGCTCGTTTTTGTTGAGAAAATCCTACTGCTGTTGTGAGCAACAGGAATAAGGCAATACGTAAATACATAAGATAAGTTCTTTTCTTTTAGATGGGAATGAGGGCAAAAGGTTTAATTTTTCTTTAGTTTGGACATATATGCCTCGTCGAACATTTTTTTCATTTCGGTTACTTCTTCCACATTTTCATTCGGTATGGTGATGGAAAGTACATAATGGTGAATCTTCCATTTGCCATTTTCCTTTGTGACCACTCCTGAACCCCTGCAGATTCCCATATGGGTTTCCAGGAGTTCGTCAAACCAGGCCATTCCCATATTTTCATGGATGTAAACATTGCGTTCCAGGGTTTTGAAGTCCCAGGCTTTTCCCGAATCGAAATATGGTTTTGCGAATTTTTTGAATTGTCTCAAATTCCAGTTTTCAGTAGCATCAGTACCAATGAATACAGCATCTTCAGTCATCTGTTCAAAATATTCGTCAAAATTGGCCGAGGCAGCAGCCTTATGCCAGGTCCCCAGGGTTTTATTTACCTGCCGTTCCACCGCTTTGATGTTCTTTTCGGTGTTCTTGACCTGAGCATTCAATGCAGGAAGAAAGAACAGGCCTGAAAGCAGGATGCTAATAAAAATTGATTTTTTCATTGGTACGTTGTTAATTGATATTTTGAGTGGGTTGCTGGTTTTGAATCCTGGCGGCCGAGTCCATTTGCCGTTCCATTTCCTCGAACTCATCCAGTTCGGCTTCAAAGTCTTCGATACTTTTCAAAAAGATCTCGTTAAGCTGAAGCTTAAAATTGTTGAATTCGGTATATAATTCACTGCCGGTTTCGGCGATCTTCCCGGCATCGGGCTCCTGTTTCATCGAGTATTGTTTGAGCAACTGCGCCTTGGTGTTCACTACATTCAACCTGGCTTCCACGGCTACAGATCGCAGGCTATCCGGTATTGAATTAGACAGGGATTCCATGATTTGGGCAATGGCTCCGGCATCGTTCATAAGCTGGTTGACATTGGCATTTTCCAGCTTGTTGATTTCATTCTGGGCCGTTATGAACTCCACCCATTTCAAAGCCTGATCACGCGCTTCTGGTTGAAGAGAAATGGGTTGATCGTCTATTTTTAAAGAGGCCTGGAAAGCAGTGGTATCCATGGCCTTTTCAGCAGATTCTTCCGCATCCTGTTCCGTTCTGCAGGAAAAGATTGAGAAAATGCTAAGGAAAATGATGAATTTCTTCATGTTTTAATTTCAGCTTCTTACAAAGTTATTGATTATTTGCCGTTTTAACTTGCGAAAATCGAATTGTTGATTTCCTAAAAAGTAACCCGAAGAAAATTAGTTTATTGCGATTTCCGGCCTATAATTAAATATATTTGCAAAAAATTTAATGTATGGCGCGAAAAATTTTGATCATTGGTGCTTGCGGGCAAATTGGGACAGAATTAACGATGAAGTTAAGAGAGATGCATGGCAACGAAAATGTGGTTGCCAGTGACATCAGGGAAGGAAGCAGGGAACTGATGCAATCTGGCCCTTTTGAAATTCTGAACGCTACCGATGAGCCTCATATTCGTGAGATCGTTGAAAAATATGATATCAGGGAAGTTTACCTAATGGCCGCCATGCTGAGCGCCACAGCCGAAAAAGCGCCTATGAAAGCCTGGGACCTGAATATGGATTCCCTTTTTCACATTCTGAAACTGGGAAGAGAAGGGATGCTGGATAAGATCTTCTGGCCTTCCAGTATCGCGGTTTTTGGACCTTCCACGCCAAAAGAGGGGACTCCCCAGACCACCATTATGGAACCTACCACCGTTTACGGGATAAGTAAACAAACCGGGGAAAGATGGTGTGAGTATTTTCACAGGAAATTCGGGGTAGACGTACGAAGTATCAGGTATCCCGGGATCATCAGTTATAAAACCCTGCCTGGTGGTGGAACTACAGATTATGCCATCGAGATCTTTCATGAAGCCCTCAAGAATTCAGAATATACCAGTTTCCTTGCAAAGGATGCTGCCTTGCCAATGATGTACATGGATGATGCCATCAAGGCTACCATCGATATCATGGAAGCTCCCGCTGAAAAGATAAAGGTAAGATCGTCCTACAATCTTGCGGCGATTAGCTTTACTCCTGAAATTCTTGCGGAAGAGATCAAAAAACATATCGAAGACTTTAAAATATCTTACGAGCCTGATTTTCGCCAGAGCATAGCAGAATCCTGGCCTTCCAGCATAGATGACTCGGCTGCCCGCGAAGACTGGGGTTGGGAACACGAGTTTGATCTGGAAAAAATGACAGAGGAGATGCTCAAGGGAGTTCAGGAAAGCCTGAAGGAGAACGCCTGAAAAAGTATTAAAAAAGATAAGGTCTAAAATAAGAAATGCCCCACGCTGCAGCGTGGGGCATTTTTACTCGGTACTCAGAAAAAATTATATTATTCGATCACGCGTACTTCTGTAGCGTTCACTCCTTTTCTTCCTTCTGTTTCTTCGTACTCAACTCTGTCACCTTCCTGGATAGTTTCTCCATTCAAGCCGGTTACGTGTACGAAAATGTCTCTTTTGGTGTCGTCGTTGGTAATGAATCCATAACCTTTTGATTCATTAAAAAATTTAACTGTGCCTTGCATAAAAATAATAAATTAATAAAGCACAAACATACAGGTAAAAAATTTAGAATCGACTGAAAATCAGAATTTTTTGTAAAATTTTTTTGATTATCTTTTAATCAATTCCCCTGTCTCTCATTTTTTTCATGTTCTCTTCAGATAGGGTATAGTCCTTCAGTCTCTTACCTTTCCAACGCACATATAGGAATATGGGCATGAAGATAAACGCACTCACGAGAACCGAAATTCCTATGATTCTGTCACCTGTTAGAATCTCACCCGTCAGGCGAAAATAGAATCCAACTCCAATGGCAATTAGAATGGAAATTCCCAGGATCTTCATAAATAGCTTCATTTTACCAGTATTTTTTTGATTTTTCTATCAAACCGTAACTTCGATCAATTTCTTACGGTAGGCCGTTAGCATTTTAGATTTGGAAATAAAACCTACATATTTTCCCTCTTTGACCACCGGAAGATTCCAGGCATCGCTTTCCTGGAACTTTTGCATGATATTTTTCATGCGATCTGTATCGAGGTCGATGATCTCAGGCGCCTGTTGCATGATGTCCTGAACTTTTACCTCATCATACAACTTTTCATTGAACATGATGGGGCGAATATCATCTAAAAGTATAATACCCATGAAATTACGATTTTCATCGACCACGGGAAAAATATTTCGGGAAGATTTTACCACTCCCTGGTGGATCACATCTCCAAGGTTCATATTGATATCCAGAGGAATGAAATTCTTTTCGATGACCTGGGAAATGTTCATCAGGGTGAGAACTGTATGGTCCTTATCATGGGTTAACAGGTCTCCTCTTTGAGCGAGTTCCATGGTGTAGACCGAATGTGGCTGGAATTTACTGGTGATCATATACGATATCGCCGCTGTGATCATGAGGGGAATGAACAGCTCATAACCATGGGTGAGCTCAGCGATCAGGAAAATTGCGGTAAGGGGGGCATGCAGCACTCCGGCCATGAGGCCAGCCATACCCACAAGTGTGAAATTACTAACCGAAATTTGATTATTGAACAATCCCAGGTTGTTAAGTAGTAATGCAAAACCGTGACCCATGGCACTCCCCATGAACATCACAGGTGCAAAGATACCGCCAATTCCTCCAGCACTAAGTGTAAGTGAGGTGGCAATGATCTTAAAGATCACCAAACCTGTTAACAGGAAGATGACCACCCAGATGTTTTCCAGGTAAGCATTAAAAAGATTGGTACCAAGGGCCTCCAGGTAATTTTCCTGAAGTAAATTGTTTACCACGCTGTAACCCTCACCATATAGGGGTGGTATAAAAAATATGATGAGTCCCAGCAGTAAACCGGATGTAAGGAGCCTGAGGATCTTAGACCGAATCCTGAACATTATTTTCATCAGGCTAAAATGAACCCAGGTGAAATAAATAGAACAGACCGCCGCCAGTGTACCCAGCAACATATAATAGGGGACTTCGGAAATGGTGAAAGCGTCCTCTAGGTAAAAAGGCAAAATGATGTCACTTCCGTAGAAGAAATAGGAGGTAAGCACAGCAGAGACCGACGCGATAAGCAAGGGCAATAACGAGGCCAGTGTTAGGTCCAGGCTAAACACTTCGATGGCGAATATGATCGCAGCGACCGGAGCATTAAAAATGGAAGACATCGCGCCCGCAGCGGCACATCCAATTAACAGGGTCCTGGTGGTTTGATTTAACAGGAAAAGTCTTGAAAGATTTGAACCTATGGAAGCACCGGTTGCTACCGTGGGTGCCTCGAGACCTACCGATCCTCCAAATCCCACCGTTATCGGTGCGGTAATAAGGGAGGAATACATCTGGAAACGTTTCATGATCCCCTTTTGCCGCGAAATAGCGTATAGAGTGGAAGGGATCCCCTGTCCAATCTTTTTTCGGATTATGAATTTAAAGATCAGGTAAACGATCAAAAGCCCGATCACAGGAAAAATGAAATAAAAGGCGTTGTGATAGCTTATAAACGTATCACCTTTTAGCAGAACCTGAATAAAATGGGTAAGGTTCTTAATGGTAACAGCACAGATCCCGGCTATAAAACCTATAATGGCACTGATGATCATCAGGAACTGCCGATGCGAAAGATTCCTGGATTTCCAGTTCAGGAATTTATGCAACAAAGATCTGCGGAATTTTGGCACTATTCAGGGAATTAGCCTGTGAATATAAAAAATCCCGCGATAAGCGGGATGTGATATTTATAATTTCAATTGAAGATGTAATTCGTCTAATTGCTCTTTGTCCAGGTTGGCCGGGGCATCGATCATTACATCGCGTCCTGCGTTATTTTTAGGGAATGCAATGAAGTCCCTGATGCTTTCCTGACCACCAAGAATGGCAACCAGCCTGTCAAAACCAAAGGCGATACCTCCGTGCGGCGGAGCTCCATACTGGAAGGCATCCATTAAAAATCCAAATTGCTCTTTCGCCTCTTCAGGTGTAAATCCAAGATATTTGAACATTTGAGACTGGGTTTCTTTGTCATGAATCCTGATTGATCCTCCGCCAATTTCGTTTCCGTTCAAAACAAGGTCGTATGCATTAGCGCGTACTTTTCCTGGCTCTGTTTCCAGAAGCGCGAAATCTTCCTTTTTAGGGGAGGTAAATGGATGGTGCATCGCATGGAATCTTTCGGTTTCCTCATCCCATTCCAGCAATGGAAAATCAACAACCCATAGCGGGGCGAATTCATCAGCTTTTCTTAAGCCAAGTTCATTCCCCAGGTGCATTCTAAGTGCGCTAAGTTGAGTTCGCGTCTTAGTGGCATCTCCGGCCATTACCAGGATAAGATCTCCCGGATTTGCTCCGGTGGCTTCTGCCCAGGCTTTAAGGTCTTCTTCAGTATAGAATTTATCTACTGAGGATTTCAGGCTTCCATCTTCGTTATATTTTGCCCATACCAGTCCGTTTGCACCAACCTGAGGTCTTTTAACCCATGAAATAAGGTTGTCTATCTCTTTCCTGGTAAACGAAGCGGCTCCTGGAACGGCGATCCCAACTACCAGTTCCTGCTGGTCGAATACATTGAAACCTTTGTTTTTAGCAAGTTCATTCAATTCTGCGAATTCCATCCCGAACCTGATGTCTGGCTTATCATTCCCGTATTTTCTCATGGCCTCTTCGTAGGTCATACGTGGGAAATCGGAAACTTCAACTCCTTTTATTTCTTTCAGTAGATGCCTGGTAATGCCTTCAAAAATGTTTAGAATGTCTTCCTGCTCCACAAAAGCCATTTCGCAGTCGATCTGGGTAAATTCCGGCTGGCGGTCGGCACGAAGGTCTTCATCGCGGAAGCACTTCACGATCTGGAAATATTTATCCATTCCACCCACCATCAACAATTGTTTGAAGGTTTGAGGAGATTGCGGAAGGGCATAAAACTGGCCTTCGTTCATCCTGCTAGGTACCACGAAATCACGGGCACCTTCTGGAGTGGATTTTATCAAATAGGGAGTTTCAATTTCGATGAAACCCTTGTTAGAAAGGTAATTCCTTACTTTCATGCCCACCTGGTGGCGGAACATTAGCTTGTTCTTCACCGGATTTCGTCTAATGTCAAGGTACCGGTATTTCATTCTAAGGTCCTCTCCACCATCTGTATCATCTTCAATGGTAAAAGGTGGTGTTTTAGAAGAATTGAGGATCTTGAAATCCTCAACCAGGACTTCAATCTCGCCGGTGGCGATATTCGGGTTTTTAGACTCCCGTTCAATTACTGTTCCCTCAACCTGAATAACAAATTCACGAGCCAGGCTTCCGGCCTTTTCCATAAGCTCTTTAGAAGATCGTTCTTCATCAAATATCAACTGGGTGATGCCGTAGCGATCACGAAGATCAACCCAGATCATAAATCCCTTGTTCCTAACCTTTTGAACCCATCCGGATAGGGTTACTTTATTTTCAATTTGCTGAGCATTGAGTTCACCGCAGGTATGACTTCTGTACATGTTATTCTTTAATAATTTAGAATGGGCACAAAAGTAAGAAGTTAAACAGTTTTACTGAACCTTTGGAGCTTAAAAATTATCTCATTTTCCGCTGATCTTCGGTTTAGGTTAAATCATAAAAAATGTAAATCAGCTAAAAAGCGCTCCAATGTTAACTTAATGTTACCTAAATATTGATTGTTTGTAAACTTTCGTTATATTTGTAAGTATAAGGTTAACAAAAGAAGCTATGAAGACTATAAAAAATATCATATTAGGGGCACTGTTCGTATGCGGAAGTGCTGCTATTGGACAGAACGAAGCTCCTAAACCTGTTTTTGAAAAGCAGGGTGATCTAATTAAAGGAACATTTTATTATGAAGACGGAAGTATTAGACAGGAAGGTACGTACAAGGATGGAAAACTCCATGGAGAGTGGGTTTCTTACGACCAAAACGGTGAAAAGACAGCCATCGCAACTTACCACCAGGGAGAAAAAGACGGAAAATGGTTTTTTTGGAATGGTGATAAACTTACTGAAGTAGATTATGATAACAGCGTGATCGCTGCGGTTAACAGTTGGAAAAGCGAAAGCGCCATCGTTAAGAACTAATCGAGCTTAGATATATAAAAAAACCCCGCCAATTGGCGGGGTTTTTTTATTTTATCAGGCTTCTACGAGTTTTTGTTCTTTTTTCTGCTCCTGCTCAGATTTCGGCTTTTTGAACTTTAATTTAGCTCTGTTCACCAGGTAGAACATCACTGGTACCACAACCAGGGTAAGGAAAGTGGCGAATACCAGTCCGAAGATCACGGTCCAGGCCAGTGGTCCCCAGAAGATCACGTTGTCTCCTCCAATATAGATTGCCGGATCATAATCTGTGATCAGGCCAAAGAAGTCAATATTCAGACCTACAGCCAGGGGGATCAATCCCAGTACAGTGGTGATCGCAGTTAGAAGAACCGGCCTTAGCCTGGATTTTCCGCCTGCGACGATCACATCAAAATACTGCTTACGCGTTAACATTTCATCCTCTTCCAGGCCTAATTCGATCTTTTTCCGGTCTATAAGTATCTGGGTGTAATCGATCAATACAATCGCATTGTTCACCACGATACCCGCGAGGGAAATGATTCCCATCATGGTCATGATGATGATGAAATCCATCTGGAAGATGATAAGACCCAGGAAAACGCCCACCAGGCTCAGCACCACCGCCATTAAAATAATGATAGGTTTGGATACCGAGTTAAATTGTGCTACAAGTATCAAAAGGATCCCGCCAATTGCGATCAAAAGCGCTTTTAACAGGAAGTCCATGTTCTTTTGCTGCTCTTCCTGTTCTCCTGTAAAGGAAAGGCTCATGCTTTCCGGAAGATCGTAGCTCTTTAAGGCAGTTTGGAGCTGCTCCACGATCTGGTTTCCGTTATAGCCCTGCAACACATTCGAATAAATCGTAATTACCTTTTTGAGGTCCTTTCGTTTTATAGAACTGAAGGAGGAACTAACATTCGTTTCTACCAGTGAAGAAATTGGTACCTGCTTGATCTGGCCGGAATTCTGGTCTCTGAACGTGATAGGCTGATTAAACAGGGCGCTTTCGTTATACCTGTATTCTTCACCAAAGCGAACGTTCACCTCGTAGTCATCTTCACCTTCCTTATAAGTGGAAACTTCTTCCCCATAGATCGCTCTACGCAGGGTTTGTCCAACCTGTGAAGTGGAAATACCTAATTGTCCAGCTTTTTTGCGGTCTACCCGAACATCCAACTCGGGTTTGGATTTGTTCACATCTATATTGAGTTCCTCGATACCCGGGATATTTAGATCATTGATGTAGGAACGAATGTTCTCGGCTTCGGCGAGCATCTGCTCGTAATCTTCACCCTTTATCTCAATATTGATCGGGTAACCTGCAGGTGGACCTGCGGCATCTTTTTCAACTATAATCGAAGCTCCGGGGAACTGGCTTACGGCTTCCCGAACTTCACTTAGAACCTGGGAACTTGGAACACCTCGCCGCTCCTTGAATTCTCTCATGACTATGGTAACCTTACCTTTGTGAGGCATGGCGTTTTGCTGGCCTCCATCGGTTTGAGGGTTTCCGGCACCTTCACCAACCTGTGAGATCACAGATTCCACCATAAAGTTATAGCCGTCCTCGTCCTTGTACTTTTCAACAACCTCGAAGATCTGCTTTTCAACTTTTTTAGTGAGCTCATTGGTTTTCTTGATATCGGTACCTTCAGGATATTCGATATAAGTGATCACCTGTTTGGGTTGGTTTTCCGGGAAGAATAAAACATTTGGCTGAACGAGTCCAACCAGGATAAACGAAACTATCAATAACAGAACGGTTCCGAAGAAAAAGCCGTAAGCCTTTCTTCCACGAAGTGCGAACTTCAAAAATCGTTCATAATTAGATTCCAGCTTTTTCAATGCCTTGAACTGGAAATAATCCACAGCCCTTGAAAGAACATATTTATAGAACCACAGCAAAATGACGCCTAATAACAGCAGGTTTCCCAGTGCTCTTAAGATTCCCATGGAGATCATATAACCGGCTGTTAGAAGAATAAATCCTATTCCTCCCATAATAATACTGGTCCTGATCATTTTTCTTTTGGAGATGCGTCCTTCTTCGGTCTTCATGAACTGCGAGGTTAACATCGAGTTGATGATGAGGGCCACAAAAAGGGAGGAGCCCAGGACTATGGAAAGAGTAATCGGGAAGATTACCATGAATTTACCAATCGTACCCGGCCAGAGTCCCAGCGGGAAGAAGGCCATAAGGGTAGTAGCCGTGGATGCGATAATTGGCCAGGCAATTTCACCCAGCCCCTGTTTTGCCGCCTTGATTCGTGGCATGCCCTGGTCCATAAGGCTATACACGTTCTCTACCACCACAATACCGTTATCTACCAGCATCCCCAGCCCCATTACCAGTGCGAACAGCACCATAGTGTTAAGGGTATATCCCAAACTTGACAGGATCACGTAAGACAGGAACATAGATAACGGAATCGCAAGTCCAACGAACAGGGAGTTCCTGAAACCAAGGAAGAACATCAGTACAAGAACCACCAGGATCACCCCAAAGATGATATTGTTCACCAGGTCGTTCACCTGGTTTCGTGTATCTGTAGAAAGATCGTTCGTAAGGCTAATATGAAGGGATTCCGGAAGGTATTCTTCCTGTTCGGTCTTGATGATCTCCTTGATCATGTCTACCGCTTCGATCATGTTCTTGCCGCTGCGTTTCTTTACATCCAGCATTACAACCGGCTCGCCATATTCTCTTGCATAAGTGGTTGGATCTTTTTCCTGAAAATTGATGTCTGCAATGTCTTTCAGAAAAATATTTCCACCGTCCTGTTTTACCACTACGTTTTCCAGTTCTTTAGGATTTTCGATCTCCCCTATGATCCGGATGTTCTTCTGGACTCCGCTGGTAATGATGTTTCCTCCTGAAATGGTTCGGTTTTCAGCGCTAACCGCGTTGATGATATCCTGGAAACTCACTTTGGAAGCGCTCATTTTGTAGATATCCACTGCAATTTCCACTTCCATTTCTTCAGCTCCGCGAATACTCGCCTCCTTGATCTGCGGAAGCAATTCGATCTTTTCCTGAAGGTATTCGGCATAGTCCTTTAATTGCTGCACCGTATAATCTCCAGTTAGGTTGATGTTCAGGATTGGCTGCTCTTCTGAAATGTTGAGATCAAAAACGTTTGGTTCAACTTTGGCGCCGTTATCCAGGGTAGGCCAGGTGGTTTCGGCCTTCACCATATCTACCTTATCCTTGATCTTTTGTTTTGCAACGTCTACATTTATATCTTCCTCGAATTCCACGATCACCAGGGAATAATCCTGCAGGGTGGTGGAAGAGATCTCTCGCACGCCGCCAACATCATTGAATTCTTCTTCCAAAGGCTCGGTAATGAACTTTTCAACATCCTCTGCCGAGTTACCCGGGTTGATCGAGCTTACGTAAATCTTGGTTTCGATGATCTCTGGGAATGACTCCCGCGGCATACTGTAATATGATAACAATCCACCAACAAGCAGGATCCCTATGATGACGTAGACCGTCATCTTATTGTCGATCGCCCAGGAGGAGAGTTTAAATTCTCTATCTATCTTATTCATTCTCCATTGCTTTTTTGGTTCTCACTTCCTGTCCTTCCCTGAGATTTTTGGCTCCTTCGGTAATAAGGATATCTCCAGATTCGAGTCCGCTTTTCACTTCGATGGAATCGTCATAAGTATATCCAACTTCTATCACCGCTTTTTCAGCTTCGCCACCATTTCCAGAATCTTTAGGGTTTAAAATATAAACCAGGCTTTCTCCCAGGGAATTCTTTTGAATGGTATTCTCTGGAATCACGATCGCATTTTCTGATGTATAATCGTTCAGCTTTATGGTCGCGATCTGGTTTGGTTTTATTAAGTTCTTTTCGTTGGGGATCTTGACCTCGATCCTGAATGTTCTGTTAGAAGGATTGATATTGTTCCCAACAAGGCTAACTTCTCCATCGAATTCCTTTCCTACCGAAGAGATAAGGATTTTCACATCGGTACCTTTCTCGATCTTGCTGAGGTAGTTTTCAGGAACATCGGCCTCTACATACATATTATCCAGGCTTATCAACCTGAAAAGCATATTTTGTCCCGGGCCAACAACTTCTCCCTGCTCGCTCATTACGTCATCTATCACACCGCTAAATGGTGCTTTTACTACCGTTTTCGCCAGCTGGGATTCCAGCCTTTTAACAGAACTCTGCAGGGCTTCATAATTGGTCCTGGCTTCCAGGTATTGAATTTCAGACCCGATATTCTGGTTCCAGAGACGTTCCTGTTTTTCGAATGTAGTTTTGGCAAGTTGCGCCTGCGCCTGTAATTCTGATAGCTGGTTGCGTAAACCTCCGTCATCTATGGTTGCCAGAACCTGTCCTTTAGTAACGCGGTCTCCTTCATCAACCTTCACGCTGGTTAAGATTCCAGAATATTCCGGGTAGATCACAATGTTCTCATCGGTTGCCACGTTACCCTGAACTTCTGCATAATGCTTAAAAGTGGTTGTATTTAGGGTGTCTACACTTACAAGGGTGTAATTCCTGTTCTTATCCAGTTTTTTTATGGCCTCATCCAACTGGTCTATTTCTTTTGAAAGCTGGCTTTGTTCGTCGCTAAGCTCAGACTTCTTGGCTCTTATCTGGGCAAGATCGCCTGTTTCTATGATATCCTCGATAGATTGGTCCTGCTTGTCTCCACAAGCGATAAAAAGACCAAAAATACCAGTTAACAGAATTAATTTTTTCATGGGATGTATAGGATATTTAGTTTTCATTGTCATAGGTTCTAGTGTCTAGTAAATTTTCCAATTGGACTTTGGCAGTGATCACTTCCAGCATTGCCTGGAGGTAGTTTTGCTGAGCCGAGTATAATTGTCTTTGAGCTTCGTTGAGTTCAAAACTGCTGGCGATCCCTTCGAAGAATTTGACCTCGTTTTTCTTTTCAATTCGTTCTGCCAGTTCAAGGTTGCGAATGGCATTCTCATAATTCTCAAGGCTGAACTCATATTCGTTCTTGGCCATATTGATCTGCCTTTTTACTTCATTCTCGGTACGTTCCAGGTCCAGAAGTGCCTGTTCGTACTCGATCTCTCGTTGCTGGGTGAGTGAGCTTCTCATTCCGCTACTGAAAATGGGGATGTTAAGGCTTACCCCAAGAATGGACTGCCCAAAATATTCCTGGTCGTTGTTAAAGAACGTAAAGTCGTCGCTAAAGCCCTGGTAACCGTAGTTAACGAAACCGCTTAAGGTAGGCAGCGCCTTAGCTTTTTGTAATCTAACCTGGATAGCTGCAGATTCAGCAGTGTTCTTGGCAATGCGGTAATCGATGTTCTCTTCGATCGGGATCTGCTTGTTGAGAAGAGACAGGTCGTAATATTGCATGGTGAGTTCGTTGAGTTCTTCTTCCAGCCTTACTTCGGTCTCTACCGGGATTCCCAGGCTAAGGTTCAGCATTTCATAAGCGATCTCGCGCATTCTTCGGCTTCGCTGAAGATTATTTTTAAGACCTATGAGGGTGATTTCCAGCTGCTCCACGTCTTCCTGCTCTGTTAGGCCATTCTCGTAGATCTTTTTAGTGTCTTCATAATTTTTCTCAAGGGCGCTAACATTATTTTCCAGGATTTCAACGCTTTCCTCGTTCAGCAACACATTTCCATAAGCGTTGATTACGGCTTCCTTGATTTGAAGGTCGGTCTTGGTCTTCGCATTTTTGGAGATCTGCAGCAGGGTCTTGACCGATTGGATCCCTACGATATAGGAGCCGTCAAAAATAAGCTGTCTCCAGGTTGCCGTGGCGTTCACACTTTGTTTGGTTCCAAACCTAACCGGGATAAAACCTTCGGGTGCGTTTACCGGAACATCATTACGCTGTGCCCCGTCAAAATACTCTTCGACCACATCGATGGTGCTTTGTGTATTATCAAAAGCAGCGGCTGGTAATAGCGTTACTGGCTGTTGTAAATAATTCTGGTAGTCAACCGCACCATCAATTTGCGGCAATCCCTGTGAGATGATCTCCCATTTTTGCTGAAGGGATTTATCTACATCTTTTTGGGCTATTTGCGACTGATAATTATTTTCCAGCGCAAACTCTATAGCTTCCCGGAGCGTGAACCGGTAACCCGTTAAACTGTCTTCCTGGGCAGTAAGGCCTCCAAACGTAAGGCCAAGAAAACTTAATATCAGGAGTGTTCTATTTTTCATTCTGAATGTATTCTTCTAAATTCTTTAATCCTTTGGGAGTGCAAATGGCGCGTAAGTGATAGTTGAGAAACATATCGGCCAGGTCTTTTTCACTAAAATGTTCCACTGGAAAAATGTTCTTATCCTTCACGCCCATCATGCCAACAAAATGAATCCGGCATACAAAGGGGATATTGATGTCTTCCCTGTAATCCCCTGATGCAATACCACGGCTTATATTCTCTCCTACGCAACTTTGCAATACATTAAACTGCTCATTGATGAGGTTATGGAAAATCTTGGGGTAATACTTTTTTAGCTGAAAATGGGGAGATGTCTTTTCACCTTTCAAATGCTGATTGACGAATTTCTTGATCTCGAAATTTTCTACCACCGGATTCAGGTTCTTTTCGATCACCTTGTCGATACCTTTGGAGATGGTATCCAGTAAATGGGAGCTCGAAGCCTGAACTAATTTAGACTTGGTCGCAAAATGTGCGTATATGGTTTTTTTGGACATTCCCAGTTTTTCGGCAATATCATCCATAGTAACACTCTTGAAACCATAAGTAAGAAACATATCGGTAGATGTTTCCAGGATTTTATCTTTCACTACTTAAAATTTTGCGCAAAAATAAGGCGAGGAAACTTTATAAACAAAATAAGTTTCCTAAGTTTTAAGTTTATTTAACTTTTGCTTAAAATTTGAAATATTCTCAATTATGGTATTTTAGCTGAAAATTTTTTGATTCATGCTCTCTATTCCCCAGTACAGACAGGCTATAACTGATTATTTACACGAAAAAGTTCAGGTTAAAGAGCCGGTTAACCTGTATGAGCCTATGGTCTATATTCTTGAACAGGGAGGTAAGCGACTAAGGCCGGTGCTGGTTCTAATGGCTACTGAGATCTTCGAATGCGATTATAAAAAGGCCCTGGATGCTGCACTCGCGATAGAGATATTTCATAATTTTTCACTGGTGCACGATGATATTATGGATGATGCTCCTATACGCAGGGGAAAGGAAACCGTTCATGAAAAATGGGATCTTAACACGGGGATACTTTCTGGTGATGCCATGTTAATCAACGCTTATCAGCTCTTTGAAAGTTACGAGGGTGATACCTTTAAGGATCTTTCAAAACTTTTTACCAGAACGGCGATACAGGTTTGTGAAGGGCAACAGTACGACATCGATTTTGAGACTCGCGATAATGTAAGCATTGACGATTATCTTTTGATGATCGAATATAAAACGGCTGTGCTGGTTGGAGCTTCTCTTCAAATGGGTGCGATCGTTGCGGGAACCAGTCAGGAGTGCAGGGATGCTATTTACCAGTACGGAAGATTGCTTGGAATTGCATTTCAACTTCAGGATGATTACCTCGATGCTTTTGGTGATCCTGAAACCTTTGGAAAACAGGCAGGTGGTGATATCATTGAAAATAAGAAAACCTTTTTGTACTTAAAAACCCTGGAGCTTGCCAATCGCAGTGAAGCCCTCCAGCTGGAACATCTTTACAGCATCAACCCTCCCGATAATTCTGGAAAAATAGAGGCGGTAAAAGCACTTTTTGAAAGTTGTGGCGCTGCTGAACTTACCAAAAAGGAAATTGAGAACTATACTCGAATAGCCTTTGAGGTACTGGATAAGATTGAAATTTCTGAAAAGAAAAAAGAGCCCTTACGCAATTTTGGAAAGATGCTCATGGAGCGGCAGGTTTAAGGTTTTAATCAATATTCCTCGGTTTTTGATCAAAATAGCCTGTTAAAATTCCTATAATCCGATAGATAATTATCATAAAGCTTACAAGCTGTTTTTTTTAAATTCTGTATTTTTGCTAATGTTTTTAAAAACAAAAGAAACATTGGTTTCAATTCTATGGATAGATTTTCATTTCTAAATGCTGCTCATACTGCATATTTCGCAGAACTTTACCATCAATACTTAAAACACCCTGATAGTGTAGAGCCCAGTTGGAGGGCTTTTTTTCAAGGATTTGACTTCGGGATGCAACAAAATGGGGTCTCAGAAGAGGTCATGGCCGAAGCGCCAGTTGATTTCGAAGATGGAGAGATTCCCGAGCATGTTGTAAAAGAATTTAAGGTGATTCGTCTTATTGACGGTTACCGCACCCGAGGACATCTTTTTACCAAAACAAACCCTGTTCGGGAAAGAAGGAAATACAGTCCTACTCTGGATATTTCAAATTACGGCCTGGAAGAAGGCGATCTTGAAAAAACCTTTAACGCAGGGGATATTGTTGGCCTGGGGCCTGCCACGCTTAAGGAGATCATCAGGCATTTGGAGAAGATCTACTGTGACTCCATCGGTATCGAGTATATGTATATTCGTAAGCCGGAGGAGATCGAATGGATCCAGAATAAACTGAACGTTAACGAAAATCATCCCGATTTTGACGCCGCCCAGAAGAAGCAAATCTTAAAAAAGCTGAACGAGGCCGTATCATTCGAATCTTTTCTGCACACCAAATATGTTGGGCAGAAGCGATTTTCACTGGAAGGTGGAGAGAGTTTAATTCCTGCTTTGGACGCTCTTATCGAAAAAGCGGCTGAGCTTGGAGTAAAGGATTTTGTTATGGGAATGGCGCACCGGGGAAGGTTGAACACTCTTACCAACATTTTCGGAAAAAGTGCCAAGGATATTTTCAGTGAATTTGACGGGAAGGACTACGAACAGGATATTTTTGATGGAGATGTAAAATATCACCTGGGCTGGACCTCCTGCCGTACTACCGATAACGGGAACGAAATAAATATCAATATCGCACCTAATCCTTCTCATCTGGAAGCTGTGGGAGCAGTGGTTGAGGGGATCGCAAGGGCCAAGCAGGATCGTCATTACGATCGTGATAATTCAAAGGTCTTGCCCATTCTGGTTCATGGAGATGCCGCAATTGCTGGCCAGGGACTGGTTTACGAGATCGTACAGATGGCCCAGCTGGAAGGATACCAAACCGGAGGGACTATACATATCGTGGTGAATAACCAGATTGGTTTTACCACAAACTACCTGGATGCTAGAAGTTCTACTTACTGTACAGATGTGGGGAAAGTGACCCTTTCACCGGTACTTCATGTGAATGCTGATGACGCCGAAGCAGTAGTTCATGCTATTCTTTTTGCGCTTGATTTCAGGATGAAATTCAAAAGAGATGTTTTCATCGACCTTCTTGGATACAGGAAATACGGGCACAATGAAGGGGATGAGCCAAGATTTACCCAGCCAAAATTATATAAGGCGATCTCGAAACATGAGAATGCCCGTGATATATATGCTGAAAAACTCAAGAAAGCCGGAGTGATCGATGATGATTACCTGAAAGATCTTGAGAAAAAATATAAAGATTCCCTCGAAGAGAAACTCGAGGATTCCAGAAAGGAAGAAACCACCAGGATCACCCCGTTCATGGAGGATGAGTGGGAAGGTTTTGAGAATGTACAGGAAGATTCGATGATGAAAGAAATCGATACCACCTTCGATCTTGAAAAGTTGGATAAGGTAGCAGAGGCGATCTCGGAACTGCCGGAAGGCAAAAAGTTCATGAGAAAGATCAAGAAGCTGGTTGATGGTCGCAAGAAGATGTACTTCGAGGACAATAAACTGGACTGGGCGATGGCCGAACATCTTGCTTACGGATCGCTTATGACCGAAGGTTACAATGTTCGTATCACCGGCCAGGATGTGGAAAGAGGTACTTTCTCTCACAGGCATGCCATAGTAAAAGTTGAAGACAGTGAAGAAGAGATCATTCTTCACAACAATATAAAAGACAGGGAAGGAGATTTCTTTATTTATAATTCCCTGCTTTCAGAATACGGAGTGGTAGGATTTGATTATGGTTACGCTATGGCTAGCCCTACCACGCTGGCGATCTGGGAAGCTCAGTTCGGTGATTTCGTGAACGGAGCACAGATCATGATAGACCAGTATATTTCGGCAGCTGAAGATAAGTGGAAGCTTCAGAACGGACTGGTTATGCTTTTGCCACATGGTTATGAAGGACAGGGAGCTGAACACTCTTCAGCAAGAATGGAGCGATTCCTTCAGCTCTGTGCAAAAGATAATATGTATGTGGCCGATGTTACCACACCGGCGAACATGTTCCATATATTAAGGAGGCAGATGAAAGCCAAGTTCAGAAAACCGTTAATCATCTTCACTCCAAAAAGTTTGCTGCGTCATCCAAAGGTGATCTCTACTAAAGAAGAATTTGCGAATGGAAGCTTCCAAACGCTTATAGATGATTCAGAAGCCAAGGTAGATAAGATAAAAAGCCTGGTGTTCTGTACCGGTAAGTTTTATTATGACCTGCTGAAGCATCGTGAGGAGAATGAAAGGGAAGATGTCGCTCTGGTTCGAATTGAACAATTATTCCCATTGCCAACCTCAGGAATGAAGGAGATCATGGAGAAATATAAAAATGCCGAAGATGTGGTATGGGCGCAGGAAGAACCTAGAAATATGGGAGCTTATGCACACCTGCTACTACATTTCCCGGAGGCAAGACATTTTAGGGTTTGCAGCCGTAAGTTTTACGGGTCACCTGCTGCCGGTAGCGCCGTACGCTTTAAAAAGCGTCATGAACGTGTTATAAACAGTGTGTTTGACAAAGATCTGAACGAAGAAGAAAACAATTAAGAATTAAATTTCCTGAAATCAGGAACCAAAATAGACAACAATCATGGCCTTAGAAATGAAAGTTCCTTCACCCGGGGAATCCATCACTGAAGTGGAAATAGCCCAGTGGCTGGTAGAAGACGGGGATTACGTTGAAAAAGATCAGGCAATAGCCGAAGTAGATAGCGATAAAGCAACCCTTGAGCTTCCGGCTGAAGCCAGTGGTATTATCACTCTTAAAGCCGAAGAAGGCGATGTGGTAGAAGTTGGTGAGGTGGTTTGTTTGATCGATACCGAAGCTGATAAGCCTGGAGGTGGAGATGATGACGATTCAGATGATAAACCTGCTGAAGAGGAAGAAAAGGAGCGCCAGGAAGAGAAAGAGGATAAAAAGGACAGCGATAAGGCTGAACCAAAGACCGAAGAGCCTTCCAAATCAAGTACTCCCCAGCAAAAACAGGATTCTTACGCAAAAGGGAGTCCCTCTCCTGCAGCCAAGAAAATACTGGATGAGAAAGGTATCGATCCAAAAGAGGTTAAAGGTTCGGGTAAAGACGGCAGGGTGACCAAAGAAGATGCCGTTGAAGCCAAAGCTTCTATGGGATCACCAGGAAATGGTTCCAGAGCCGAGGAGCGTAAGAAAATGTCGATGTTCCGTCGCAAACTTGCAGAACGTTTAGTTAGTGCGAAGAACGATACGGCTATGTTGACTACTTTCAACGAGGTAGACATGAGTGCTATCTTCAGCCTTAGAAAGAAATACAAGGAAGAATTTAAAGAGAAACACGGGGTAAGCCTAGGTTTCATGTCTTTCTTCACACTTGCGGTGATACGTGCCCTTGAAGAATATCCGGCCGTGAATTCCATGATAGATGGAGATTATATGGTGAGTTATGATTACAAGGATATCAGTATCGCTGTTTCCGGTCCAAAAGGTCTTACCGTACCGGTAATTAGGAATGCTGAAAACCTTACTTTCCGTGGGGTGGAGGCAGAGGTTAAACGACTGGCTCTAAAAGCACGTGATGGAAAGATCACAGTAGATGAGATGACAGGAGGTACCTTTACTATAACCAACGGTGGAGTATTTGGATCAATGTTATCTACACCAATCATCAATCCACCACAGAGTGCTATCCTTGGGATGCATAATATCGTGGAAAGACCGGTAGCGGTAGATGGACATGTAGAGATCAGGCCAATAATGTATGTGGCGTTATCTTATGACCACCGAATCATAGACGGAAAAGAATCTGTTGGATTCCTGGTTGCGGTGAAGGAAGCTATCGAAAATCCTGAAGAACTACTGATGGATAATGATGTGAAAAGAGCGCTTGAACTGTAATTACACGAAGCCAGAAAAGAATAAAAAGGGTCTGCGAAAGCTGACCCTTTTTATTTCTAACAAAATTAAAACAAAACTAACAAACGAATAAGATTCAAAGCCAGGACTCCTGCAACCAGTGCGGCTAGGATTAGGAAAATGAACCGGTGAAAGAGTTTACTTTTAGTCATACCTGGAATTAAATTCGTAACCACTCAAAACTAATTATTTAAAGAATACAGGTCAAAGGGGATTTTTCCCCTAAATGCTATGTGAGCATTCACAGACTGTCTTCTTAACAAAATTATAGCTATACCGAAACCTTCATTTTAACAGCATATTAAAATGCTAATAATCAGCATTTTGTAAGTTTGACTAAACCAAAAAAAGAACTAAAAATGAAAAAGTATCTAATGATCCTGTTAGTGGCTATACTGGCTACTGCAGCTAGTGAAGATGACAATAAGAAGGTTCAGGAAGATCTGGATAAATTAATGAGCCAGAACGACAGTATTGAAAAAGTTCATTCCAATTTTGAGGACGTTCATCAGCAAATGACGAGTCAATACCAGGGTTTATCTCAAAGGCTTGAAGGAGCTGCAATAGAAGATTCCTCCATGTTGGAAAACCTGGCCGCACATGAAGTAATCTTACAAAAGCATGAAACCTGGATGAAATCTCACCAGGAAGTGATTTCGAGTCATAATGAGCTAAAGGCAGATTTTGAAACTATGACAGATGCAGAAAAAGAAGCCCAGATCTCAAAAATGAGAACAGACCATCAGAATATCATGATGGAGCATAAAACGATGAGAAGTGAACATGATAAGATGCAAAAGGATTTCGAAGATATAAGTAAACAACTGAGTGAGATGGAGACGAATTCTGAATCAACCTCATAAGCAAAAACAAAAAGTAAGTATTGATAAAAACCCGCCTTTGAGCGGGTTTTTATTTTCCTTATTTAAGGTAGATGCATTTGCTTTTATAGTCGATAATAGCCTTCCCGCGCTTGAGAAGATCAGCGCCTATAATTCCCTGTACCTTTTCAGCTTTATGATTAACAAGTGCTTCATTGACATGTTTTAGATCGAAAACCACCAGGTCTACTTTTTTCTTCTTCCAATCTTCGATCTCGAAGGTATTTTTTTGTGAGATCTGGGTAAGCATATTGGAGGCTCCGGCTCCGGCAGCCTTGATGTCACTGTCTTCTGAAAGTAACTCGAAGTGTTCTATGGCTTCGATGCCTACGCAAGTACTCGAAGCTCCGGTGTCTACCAGGAAAGTACCTTCAATCCCGTTGATCTTTGCATGAATTTCGAGGTGATTGGTTTTTGTAATGGTAAGTTTAAAGCGATGATATCCTTTATCTTTCAGAAGCTTTTTCAAAGACATTTTTCTTTTTCTACAAATATAGGATTTTCAATAGGTATGCTCTTATTATGGACCTGAAATAGTCATTCTTAAAAAATTAGTTCATTAATCGAATTCATATTTTTTGTAACTTAAGTGGTTCTAACCAAAAACTTAATAATATGAAAGGTTCATCAGGTAAACGCAGGTTGGTAAAGAGATACGTCTCTGATTTTATTTTTTCAGAAAAGACCAGGTTCGTCCTGGAAGGCACCAATTATCATTTCCCCAGTGATGAGCCGGCCGGGAAATTCATCAAGTTCAAATTTGAGAAAGATCCTGCCAGAAAGAAACGAAAACTCGTTTTTAAATGTATCTATAAAATGATGAAGAACTTTCAGTCTTCTCTTAATTGAATAAAGAAAGCTCCCTCACTTGAAGGAGCTTTTTTTGTATCTACCTTTTCCTATTAAAATGAAAAAAGGCATGTTATGAAGTTCAGGTTTTTGTTATTTTTCATTTCGATCTTGCTTTTTTCCTGTGCCCGCTCACAGGCAGAACAGGAATACAGACTGGTTGGCGGACCTTGCGAAGGTTGCGAGGCTGTGCTGGAATACGAAGAAGATCTAACGGCCGTTGATACCCTGCCTGAATTCAAAACGGCAGAAAAGAAGCTTAAAATCACCGGAACTATCTTCAGGCCCGATGGGAAAACTCCGGCCAGCGATGTGATCCTTTATATTCACCATACAAATGCCAGGGGAGTTTATCCTTCCAAAGACGGTGAAACCGGCTGGGCGGCCCGGCATGGTTATTTGCGAGGCTGGATAAAAACCGGAAAGGATGGTCGATTCACTTTTTATACGCAGATGCCAGGCGCATACCCTGATGGTAAAAATCCTGCTCATATCCATCCTATTGTCCTGGAACCAGATGGCCGATATTATTATCTGTCGGGCTATTTTTTTGAGGGAGATCCACTTCTAACAGAACATCATATGGAAGATCCGCCAAGAGGTAGTGACGGTGTGGTGAAATTGCAGGAGCAGGATGGAATGACTCTAATTGAAAGAAATTTTGTACTTGGAAAGGGTGTTCCAGGATATAACTAAATATTTTTATGTTCCATTTATAGTTAAGACTGTTTTCAAGACGTTTCGTAAAGTGTCTTACTATTTGCCTGGTTGATTTTGAAGTGTTTTTTAAGTCTTAAAAAGGGCATTTCAATAAGCCTGTACGATAACCAGCTAAGTAAGATAAGTATTATAAAATCGGTTAACAGTACCATATTTTGATTTTCGAATACTGGTTTTAATGAAGGAAGGATTCCCTGTAATTTGAATCTGATCATCCATGTGAAACTGGGAAGGATCTTATGATATAAATAAATGCCATAACTAATCTTACCAAAGAATATCAATGCAGGCTGATTCAGTAAAAATCTGAAAACAGGGCTGCCGGAATCTCTATTAAGATATATAAAGCTTATGCCCAGGGTTGCTATGATCGAATCTATAGTGCCCTGGGGAATGGGGATCCAGTAACCTTCTTCATAGAAGAGAAAATACAGGATATAATTGAACAAAACCAAAATGGATAAGACCTTTATCCATTTATAAAACCTGGGTAGTAGACTAACCTTATATACCGTGAACCAGGAAAGCATCGCGCCAAGACCAAGCGAGTCGAAGCACGAGGTCGTTAGAATCCTATTCCAGTCATAATCCATAAAAATGAATCGCGATCCCAGGCCAATAAGGATAAACGCGGAGATCATATGAATTAGGTATTTTCTCCTGATAAAAATGATGAGCCAGGGCCAGATTAGGTAAAATTGCTCCTCCACTGCCAGCGACCATAAATGGGATAACATCCCATCCCATTTTTCGTTTAAAATAAAATTGAAGTTGGTGGTATAGGTCAAATAATAAATGAAGTCTTCCTCTATATTGGTCTTTGTGTATTCATGAAGTAATAGCAGCGTAAATATCGTGAGATAGTAGATAGGAAATATCCTCAATACTCTACGGGCGTAAAAAGATCTTATGATGGTGCTGTTCGAAACCTCGCTTTTGTTTTTGTTTTGAAAAAGTATCGAGGTGATCAGGAATCCGCTTAGAACAAAGAAAATATTCACACCGGTTACCCCAATTGGAAATTGGTTGAGTGGAAAGCTCTTTGGTAACCAGTGGCTTATGATAACCAGTAAAACTGCAATGGCGCGTACACTGTCCAGTTGTTTGATATATTTCATCTATCTAAGGTCACGGCATTGGTAATGAAAATTCTTTTTTGGTAATTAGGAAACAAGCAGTTGAACTAATATAGGAAAAACCGGAAAATTGAATTTTAAAGCTGTTATTCGCTGCCTATTGAAGTTCAGAAATAAAAAACCCACCTTCTTAAAGGTGGGTCTAACAATTTAAAATTCAGGTGATTCCTAGAAGAAATCTTCCTGGTAGCTACCCTTTCTAGGTTTATAGCTTCCAGTCACGATCCCAATGAAATCAACGAGTGCCCAGATTCCAAGTCCGCCCAGCGTGAGAATGTAAAGCACGTTCCAGTACCATGGACTACCAAGGTACCATCTGTGTGCCGCTACGATCCCAGCAAAAAGCAATAGCAACATGGCTACACCCTGACTTTTTTCCCCATCCACTGCAGCTGGTGAAAAAAGGTCATCTCCTTCTTCAACTTCTACGCTCACCGTTTCGGAAGCAGCAAGTGTGCGTTGAACAGGAAATGATGCGTAGCTGGAATTCAAGGCTAACGCGAACATTAGAATGCTTAGAAAGAATTTTAATTTCATATTTAAACATTAACGGTTAGGTGTGCAAGCTAAATAAAATTCTAAAGCGAAGGCCTGAAAAATACTGACTCTTTTAATAATTTTATCGCATTAAATCAGGTGAGTTTGGCAACGTGCTGATTTTCAGATAAAGTGTGATTTTAGAGGATATATCCTATCTCTTCGAAAATGATATTTGATATATAAATGAAAGTATGTGTTAGACCTTTGAAGAAGGGATGGTAAAGGTAAAGCCAAGAAAATAGACCCGGAATTAATTGAAAAATCCCGTCTTAAGACGGGATTTATATGATTGGACGTAAGGCTGGATTCTAGAAGAAGCTGTCCTTATAGGATCCGTTTCTGGGTGCATATCTACCGGTTATAATACCAATGATATCTATGATCCACCAGATTCCCGCGCCACCTGCGGTAACGATAAACAGTAAGTTCCAGTACCACTTGCTGCCAAGATACCATTTGTGACCTGCTACAAATCCAAGGAAAATCGCGAGTAATAATGCCACTCCTTTACTTTTTTGGTTCTGGGCGGCTGCCGGGGAAAAAAGTTCTCCACCTTCATCTGCTTGAGCTGCTACATTTTCAGTGGCTGTTAAACTTCGTTGCACCGGAAAGGATGCATAACTTAGGTTAACGGCCAACGAAAAAACGAAAATCGAAAGTAATAGTTTTAGTTTCATAGTTGCCTTTTTAACGTTATGTTTATTAAATTAAGAAAAAAATACGGTTTGGGATACAGGAGTATTACACTATTAACATTTTTTATAGGTTTGTGGGGTTTTTCGCAGCAAAATTCTGATTTTATGGGAGTTATAAAACTCAATGACTCTTCTTTCATCTCCTATAGGATCGCTTTTGAAATTAAGAATGACAGTATCTCGGGTTACTCAATAACCGATATGGGAGGCCCTCATGAGACCAAATCCAATCTAGAAGGTTTTTACAATGAAGAAAGCCGGGAACTCAGTTTCCAGGAGGCCAATATCATTTATACCAAATCGCCTATTATTGAAAATGATTTCTGTTTTGTCAATTTCAAGGGTCGGGTCAAGGATATTTATGATGTAGAGGAGATCGAAGGGATCTTCAGAGGCTTATATAGCGATGGGCAGAGTTGCCTGGATGGCGATATCAAAATGGTTAGTATTGAAAAAATAAAAAAGAAAGCCGAAAAGGTCGACAGGAAAATTCAGAGGGTGAAACGCCTGGACGAAGATATCAAGAAAAAGGTAAGCCTTGCGAAGACCATGGACACCCTAAGTATGAACATCATTGCCAGTAATGAGAACCTGAACATACTTACCTCAGACGAGGAGATAGAGCTCACTATCTATGATGCCGGGAAAGAAGACGATGACCGGATAGACCTGATCATTAATGGAAAAAAAATATTAGAGAATTTCGTGGTGACCAGGGAAAAAAAGATCATTCCTATTAAATTGAAAGATGAACAAACCCAGATAGATGTGGTTGCTCTGAACGTTGGAACTTCGCCGCCTAATACGGTAAAGATTCACTTCGAGGATTCCAGGAACTATGTGACCACACTCACCAATTTGAAGGAGGGTGAGAAAGCAGGTATCAATATTGTAAAGCGCAAATAAAAAAAGCCCCCGCTTTCGCGAAGGCTTCTAATTTTATTTTAGATCTAAAACTTCAGATCTTTTTAGTACCTGTAATATTCAGGTTTGAAAGGTCCCTGGACCTCAACCCCAATATATTCAGCCTGGTCTGGTCTAAGCTCTGTAAGCTCAACACCAATTCTTTCCAGGTGAAGTTTTGCAACCTTTTCATCAAGATGTTTTGGAAGCATATAAACCTCATTCTTGTATTGATCTGTATTATTCCAAAGTTCGATTTGCGCAAGGGTCTGGTTGGTAAATGAGTTACTCATTACAAAACTTGGGTGACCAGTAGCACAACCAAGGTTTACCAGGCGACCTTCAGCCAGAAGAATAATGTCTTTCCCGTTGATGGTATATTTATCTACCTGAGGTTTGATCTCTACTTTTGTGTCTCCGTGATTCTGGTTCAACCAGGCAACAGCGATCTCATTATCAAAATGACCAATATTGGCAACAATAGTCTTGTCTTTCATCGCTTCAAAATGCTCCCCGCGAACTATATCTTTATTTCCAGTAGTAGTGATCACGATATCAGCTTTTGGAAGAACTGTTTCCAGTTTCTTCACTTCGAACCCGTCCATAGCTGCCTGAAGGGCACAGATAGGATCGATCTCGGTAACAGTTACGATAGAACCAGCTCCTTTAAAAGACTGGGCTGTTCCTTTTCCAACATCACCATAACCGCAAACAACTACTCGTTTACCGGCAAGCATCACATCTGTAGCACGACGAATCGCGTCTACCGCACTTTCACGACATCCGTATTTATTGTCAAATTTCGACTTGGTAACCGAATCGTTCACGTTGATCGCAGGCATAGG
Organism: Christiangramia oceanisediminis; assembly: GCF_022570735.2. Taxonomy (GTDB): domain Bacteria; phylum Bacteroidota; class Bacteroidia; order Flavobacteriales; family Flavobacteriaceae; genus Christiangramia; species Christiangramia oceanisediminis. The sequence continues at coordinate 1,406,833 of NZ_JANCNS010000001.1, forward strand.
AAGCGTTCCTTTTTTCATGCGCTCATACAGTCTGTGAACTCCGGTGGTAGTTTCTTCTGAAAGTCCTTTGATACCTTTTCCAAGTTCAGGATATTCATCAAGCACCATATTGGTAAGGTCTCCACCGTCATCAAGGATCATGTTCAACGGCTTGCGTTCTTCTCCGAAGAAAAGAGTTTGCTCGATACACCAGTTGAATTCCTCTTCGGTCATTCCCTTCCAGGCATAAACCGAAATCCCTGCAGCAGCAATAGCAGCAGCGGCGTGATCCTGCGTAGAGAAGATATTACATGAACTCCAGGTAACTTCAGCACCAAGCTCCACTAGTGTTTCGATAAGCACGGCAGTCTGGATGGTCATATGTAAACATCCCGCAATTCTCGCTCCTTTTAAAGGTTTAGATTCTCCATATTCTTCACGAAGTGCCATCAAACCTGGCATTTCGGCTTCAGCAAGTTCGATCTCACGACGGCCGTATTCGGCCAGCTCAATATCTTTTACTTTATAGGCGGTATACGGTACTGTTTTAGTCGACATATTATTATATTTGAATATTAGCAATTTTGTGCCTGCAAAAATAAGGAAAAGCTTAGAAAATATATGCCTCTTTATAAAACAATAACAGTTGATGAACACACTAAAGTCTTCATTTGGAAGGTGGAAGAATCTTTGGAATGGCTTTCAAAGGATGTGGAACTAACCGATCACTGCCGCAGGCGTGTCCTCGGAATGAAGTCAGAAATACATCAGCGTGGTTTTATGAGTATCAGGCATTTGCTGGCCGAAGCAGGTTATACAGATCATGACCTGTATTATGATGATTATGGTAAGCCGCATTTAAGGGATGATAAATATATCTCGATCACTCACTCTTTCAATTTTACTGCGATCATCGTAAGTAACCGGGATGTAGGCATCGATATTGAAAAACAGCGGAACAAGATCCTGACCATCGCTAATAAATTCACACCACTGGATGAATATCATACCCTGGCCAATGAGGAGGCACTAATTCGGAAACTCACCATTGTCTGGGGTGCTAAAGAATCGGTTTATAAATTGATCGCCCAGCCAGGAGTTGGCTTTTTGCAGCACATCAATGTGACCGATTTTGATTTTGATGATCTTAAGACCACTACACACGTTAGATTTAATGGTCTTGACGCCTGGTTTGATGTAGCCTTTCTCGAATTCGAAAATTTCACCTGTGTCTATGCCATGCCTTCTAATTCTAATTTGACAGCCTGATGATCGAGGTGCAATCCTACCTGGAAGAGATCCGGCAGGCCAGCATTGAAAACCGGAAATTACTATCGGTTCTTGTAGATCCCGATAAATTCGATGAAAATAATGCTTCTGAATTCATTCAAAAATTACCAGCAGAAGCCAGCCATATTTTTGTTGGCGGGAGCACTGTAGAAAAAGGACGTACCTGTGAGGTGGTGAAAGTTATTAAGAATCTTAGCCAGTTACCGGTCATTCTTTTCCCCGGTGATCACTCCCAGATCTCTCCTTATGCCGATGCCCTGCTTTTTCTAAGTCTTATTTCCGGAAGAAACCCAGAATTCCTGATCGAACAACAGGTGCGATCGGTAGAAAAAATTAAGAATACGAATCTTGAAATTATTCCAACGGGTTATATCCTAATCGATGGGGGTAATGAGACCTCTGTTCAGAAGGTGAGTAAAACCATTCCATTGCATCAGGATCAAATCCCGCAAATCGTGAATACGGCACTGGCAGGTCAATATTCAGGAAAAAAGCTACTCTATCTCGAAGCAGGAAGTGGTGCGGTATTCCCGGTTTCTGCTGAAATTATTGAGAATGTAAAGTCAGCACTGGATATTCCGGTGATTGTAGGAGGAGGTATCCGCAGCATACAACAACTTCAGAAGGCGTATGAGGCGGGCGCCGATATGGTTGTGATCGGGACCGCTTTTGAAAATGGTTCTTTTCAAGGATAACTGTCATCCAGAGCGCAGTCGAAGGGTATTTTTGCTGAACTTTTGATCCTGCTCCATTCGACTGCAAGATTTTTTTCTGACAAAAAATCAGCAAAAACTCCACTTTTCTTTCAGTCATAAAAAAGCTTAATTTAAACCTGTATAATTCTTAATCAATAAGTTATGAAAGATGTAAATCCCGTGGTCTGGTTCGAGATCTATTGCAACGACCTGGAACGTGCTAAATCATTTTATGAAAAAGTATTTCAAACTACTTTATCCCCCCTGGGGAACCCTGTTCAGGATGACGATCTTAAAATGCTGGCTTTTCCCGGCGATATGGAAACCAAAGGAAAAACTTCGGGCGCGCTGGTACATACTAAAGGAATGGAAGCTGGAGGGAATAGTGTGGTGATCTATTTTTCAAGTGAAGATTGCAGCGTTGAAGAGAACAGGGTAAAGGATGCCGGCGGAGAAGTGCTTAGATCAAAAATGTCTATCGGTGAATTCGGATTTGTAAGTATTATTAAGGATTCTGAAGGGAATATGATCGGGATACATTCTATGGAATAAATGGGCACTTCGACAGGCTCAGTGCAGCAACTTTTTCGTCAGCCTAAACTATTTTCAGGGTCTCAGGAGATGCTCAAGCAGTTTCAGCATGATGTGAATATTCTTAATTGAACATTTCGACCTCATGTAAAAATCTCTTTCCTATTATTCAATTATCAATTGCCGGTTTCCATTCAGTTTTGGCTAAATTTGGATTGAAAATAGAATTATATGAAGATTTCAGTAGAACTAACCTTAACACCCATTCAGGATAATTACGAACCGGCGATCATCAATTTCATCAAAAAAATGCGTGAATCGGGGCTTACAGTAAAGGAAAATCCTCTTAGTACTCAGGTTTACGGCGATTATGATGAGGTGATGGGATTGTTGAACAAAGAGATCAAAAACGCTTTTGAAGCCATTGATCGTGGACTAATGTATGTGAAGATCGTAAAATCTGACCGCAGCGAGTATGCAGCCGATTTTTGATTTTTTCTTTGATCAGTATTCAGGATACCCAACTTTATACATAATTCTTGAGATCATTGCGGTGATCTTTGGTTTTTTATCGGTCTGGTATTCCAAGCAAAACAACATCCTTGTATACCCAACCGGTATTGTGAGTACGCTCATATTTGTATACCTGCTCTGGCAATGGGAATTGCTTGGGGATATGATGATCAACGCCTATTATTTCTCTATGAGTATTTATGGCTGGTACATCTGGACCCGCAAGGTAGATCCTAATCATTATACTCCTATTACTTCTACAACCCGGAAAGAGCAGGTGAAATCGGTATTTATTTTTATCGGGACATTGCTGTTCGTCTTCGCGGTCTATGAATATTTCGAAAAATGGAATAACTGGACCGCCTATGTAGATACTGTCACAACCGCGATTTTTTTCGTAGGAATGTGGCTGATGGCGAAGCGGAAGATCGAGAACTGGATCTACTGGATCATTGGGGACCTTATTTCGGTACCGCTGTATTTCTATAAAGGTCTTACCTTTACCAGTCTGCAATACCTGGCCTTCACCATTATTGCGATATATGGTTATCAAGCATGGAAGAAAAACTTGCGCAACGACCTGCGTCCTGCATAAAAATCGTCCTTTTTGGACCAGAATCTACCGGTAAGACCACCCTTTCTGAAGATCTTGCTGAATATTTCAATGCACCCATGGTGAAGGAATATATGCGGGAGTATCTACAGCAGGTATGGGAAACCGAAAAGCGCATCTGCGAACCCAGGGATATTATTCCTATCGCGGAAGGACAAATGGAAGCTGAAAACCAACTCGCGGAACAGGCAGATGAGCTGTTGATCTGTGATACAGACCTGCTGGAGCTAAAGGTGTATTCCGAAGCTTATTATGAGGGATACTGCGACCCCCAACTTCTTAAACATGCGTTAAACAATCGCTACGATCTCTACTTTTTAACGTATATTGATGTGCCCTGGACGCCAGATGATCTAAGGGACAGGCCGAACGATCGGGAAGCCATGTTTGACCGATTCAAAAGTTCGCTGGATCAATATCAAAAACCTTATTTCATTCTCAAGGGTGACCGGGAAAAACGCCTGAAAATGGCCGTGAATAAAATTAACCAACTTTTAAAAAGATAGAATCGTGAGTTTCACTGAAAAGGATGTTTTACAAATCAAGAAGAAAGGAATAACCACCGGGGAAGTAGAAGAGCAAATAGCCATATTCAAACGGGGAAACATCAAGGTAAATATTACGGAAGCTGCTACGGTAGGCAACGGGATCAGCAGGATTAGCGAGGAGGATAAGAAGAAATTACTTTCTGTTTATGAAGGAGAAAAGGAGCAGCACAGTATATTGAAATTCGTACCTGCCTCTGGTGCGGCAACCAGAATGTTCAAGGCCTTACATAATTTTGCAGATGAATTTGATCCTGAAAAACATGAATTAAGAGAATATCTCGATTCTACCGGGGATAAGGATCTTCAACGATTCTTCAGGCACCTGGAGAAGCTTCCTTTTTATGAGCATGCTTTAGAAAAGGCCCGGAATAACCATCCCGATTATGAAGAAAGAACTTCAGAGGTTCAAACACAATTACTGGTAAAAACAATTCTGGAATCCAATGGACTTTATTTGAGCAATCTACCAAAAGGCCTGGTTCCTTTTCATAAATACAACACCCATATTGCAACGGCTTTTGAGGAACATCTTATTGAAGCCGCCCGGTATATTAGCGTAAACGGGGTCGCGAAGGTGCATTTTACCGTTGCCGAGGAAGACGAAGAAAAGTTCAGATCTGAATGGAAGCAGGTAAAATCCAGGGTTGAGGATAAGACAGGTGTGAAATTCGAGATCGAATATTCATTCCAGGATCCCAAAACCGATACCATCGCCGTAGACAACGATTTCAATCCGTTCAGAACTCAGGAAGATAAGCTGTTTTTCAGGCCCGGTGGTCATGGGGCGCTAATCGAGAACCTGGACCGACTCAAAGAGGAGATCGTTTTTATCAAGAATATCGATAATGTGGTGACCGAATCCAACATCGGGAAAGTCGTGGAGTATAAAAAAATGCTTGGCGGAAAACTCTTCCAGGTGCAACGCAGTATTTTCCAGTATCTGAAAATGCTGGACACCGGGGATGTTACCAGGGATAAATTACATGAAATTCAAAGTTTTTTAAAGAAGGAGCTATTTCTGGAAACCGAATCTGAAAAAGAGATCACAGCCGAATACCTTAAAAATAAACTACACAGGCCTTTGCGTGTCTGCGGAATGGTCAAAAATGAAGGAGAGCCCGGCGGAGGTCCTTTCCTTGTAAAAGATAAGGATGGTGAGATCTCGCTTCAGATCATCGAGGGTGCCCAGATCGATAGCGACAATCCCGAACAGGCTAAGATCGCAAGAGAAGCGACTCATTTTAATCCTGTAGATATCGTTTGCAGCCTGAAGGATCACAACGGGAAATCCTTTGATCTTAACGAATATGTAGACGAAGACATGAGTTTTATTGCCGATAAAACTAAGGATGGGAAGCCACTGAAAGCCCTGGAAAGACCCGGTTTATGGAATGGCGGAATGGCAAAATGGAATACGATCTTTGTAGAAGTTCCCGTTGAAACGTTCAATCCGGTAAAGACGGTTTCAGACCTGTTGAAGGATTCCCACCAGCCGGCCTAATATGGAGGAAGCTATATTACTGAACGAGCTCGAGTTTAAAGCGGTGCGAAGTTCCGGACCCGGAGGGCAGCATGCGAATAAGACCGCGACCAAAGTTGAGCTTAGTTTTGATGTCCAGGCATCTGAAGCTCTTTCAGAACCCGAGAAAGAAAGGATAATTCGAAAACTCGCTTCCAGGATCAATAAAGAAGGGATTCTTAAAATGAGCAGCGAGGAATCACGAAGTCAGCATACCAACCGGGAGATCGTTATTCAGAATTTTATTGAAGAACTGAAGAAAGCCCTTAAAAGATCCAAGCCCAGGAAAAAAACAAAACCTACAAAAGCTTCCAGGATAAAAAGATTGAAAGCCAAAAAGAAAAAGTCTGAGATCAAGGCAAACCGAAAAGATCCGCTCAAGTAAGACGGGGAAAATTTCTACACTTTTTGGGGTTGCTCTACAGCGATACACAGTTATGAATGGGATCATAGAAATCACTAATATTCCTTAAAGCCTTATTTTTCAGTAACTAATCGAAAATGATTGGCCTTTCTTTCAAATGGTACAGTTTTTACAATAGTCTCTATAGGTTAGTATTGGGAATGGAATAAATTACTAACTAGTAATTATTCTGTTTTATAATTTAGATTTTCGGATTGAAAAGGCTCCTTTACGGGAGCCTTTTTCTATTTAGATAAACTAAGTAGCACAAAACAGCAATCACATGTGTGTTATTTTCCACATTTTTGACAGGTAAAATCTTAAAATTCTACATAATATTTTGTGAAAATGGAAGGTTGAATTTTAATAATGCACTGAATACAAGGCTTTATTGAGAATTGTGCAAATTCGGCATAATTATTTATCTATATAGTTCATCAATTCTTAAATGATAGAAATTATGAAAAAGTTTGTTTTAAGTATTATGTGTACCGGTGCGTTGTTCTTTGCAACCCAGAACATGAGCGCCCAAGTAGAGGAAGTAGAAGAGATTTCAACAGAGGTCGAAATGCAGGAGGAATATGCAAGTGTAGAGGTAAGTGAGCTTCCACAGGCGGTTAAGGATGCTATTGAAGCCGATTACAGCGGGGCAGTAGCTACTGAAGCCTGGATGAAGACCAAAGAGGGCAAAAAAGTATATAAGCTTAAACTCGATGTGGATGGTAAAACCGAAAAGGTTTATATAGATCAGGACGGTAACTGGATGAAAAAAGATAAAAATAAAGATACCAAATAATAAAGCCCTGTAGACCGAGAAACCAACTCCGGGCAGGCAGATGAATGAAATAATTGAGGGAATTCTACCCCGGCAGCAACAAACAAAAAGGTGGGCAACTTCAGGAATACCTGAACTATAAAGCTAACTAACAATAAACCTCCACTTTTTTGTTTGTTTTTAATGAAATTGGAAATCTGCAAAATGGAATTCAGGACAGGAATATCTGTCTTTAAAGGGAAGTTAAAATTAACTTCCCTTTTTTATGTTTTATTTTAAAATTTTATGATTTAAAGATTCTTACCTTTGCCGTGCTATAAAACTCGTGTATGTCTAAAGTTCTGGTAGTTGAAGACGATGTGGCCTTTGGTACCATGTTAAAAACCTTTCTAGAGAAAAGGGATTATCAGGTTAGTTTGGTTTATTCGGCTGCAGAGGCCTTCAGTAAAATATCAGCAAATAAGTTCGATCTGGTTCTAACCGATGTTCGGTTGCCTGATAATGACGGTTTGGAGATCCTTCAGAGAGTGAAGAATGAGAATCCTGCCACCCAGGTAATCGTCATGACTAGTTATGCCGAGATCAGTATGGCAGTAAAGGCGATGAAAGAAGGCGCCTTCGATTATGTTTCAAAACCTTTTAGACCGGAATCCATACTTCAGACAATAAATAATGCCCTGGAAAGTGGGGAGGTAATCGTGGAGCCTGCTAAGCCTAAAACGGTTAAGAGATCTGGTTCGACCTATCTGAATGATGATTCAGAAATGGTTAAAGGAGTTAGTGAAGCATCCAGGCGTCTCAATGATTATGTGGAACTGGTAGCACCCACCAATATGTCTGTTCTTATTACGGGTGAAAGTGGTACCGGAAAGGAGCAGATCGCCAAAAGCATACACCTTCAAAGCAAAAGAAGTTCAGCTCCATTCATCGCGGTAGACTGCGGTGCGATTCCAAAGGAGATCGCTTCCAGTGAATTCTTTGGCCATATAAAAGGTTCATTTACCGGGGCGATTAGTGATAAAACCGGGCATTTTGAAGCAGCTAACGGTGGAACATTATTTCTCGATGAGATTGGAAACCTTACTTATGAACTACAGGTACAGTTGCTGCGCGCACTTCAGGAAAGAAGGGTAAAACCAGTAGGGAGCAATACCGAGATACAGGTAGACATCAGGGTAGTCACAGCTACCAATGAAGACCTTTCACAGGCGGTAAAAGACGGAGAATTCAGGGAAGACCTTTATCACAGGCTGAACGAATTTTCGATCAAGGTACCGGCACTAAGAGAAAGAAAAGAAGATCTTATGCTATTTGCCAACCAGTTTCTGGATGAAGCGAATAAGGATCTTGAAAAGGATGTGGTTGGTTTTTCAGATGAAGCCATACATGCTTTTAAAAATTACAACTGGCCCGGGAATTTGCGGGAGTTGAAAAATATGGTGAAAAGGGCAGTTTTGCTTACCAGGGATGATTTAATCCCGTTAAAGGTTTTGCCACACGAGATCGCAACGGCTACTCGAAATAATGATAACGATTACGGCCTGTTCAAAAACAGGAATGAAGAACAGCTTATTCTGGACGCACTCGAAAAGACTGGCGGAAATAAAAGCAAAGCGGCACGAATGCTCTCCATAGACCGGAAAACCCTTTACAATAAACTGAAGCAATACGGTATTAAACTGTAGTTTCGGTTCTAAGATCAGCCATCAGGCTGTTCAATCGGTTTTTCAGGTCTTTGAATTCTGCAGGTTTTACTGGTTGCCTTTCCTCGATTTTCATAAGGATCTGAACGATACTCCTGGCTTTCATTTGCCGCAGCATAGGTAACATTCTATGAGCCAGTTTTCCCATTCTATCCTGGTCCTCATTTTTATAAGCCTGCTCGAGTTCTCTTAAACTTTCGCCGGCGCCTTCGAGAAATGCCTGTAAAATGGTTTGCATGGCGGCCTCATCCTGGCCTGAAAACTCGAAAATCTCACTAAGATCATAGGTATCACCTACCAGCTTTTCGCTTTTAGATTTTTCTATAGTATCCTCTTTGCGATATCTTATTTCCAGCAATTCAGCAATTGCCTTTTTTAGGTCCCCGGGTTTATAGGGTTTCAGAAGATTATTATTAAAGCCAACCCTGGAATAAACCTCTTTGGAAACATCGGTTCTGCCCGAAAGCGCAATTACGGGAAGGTCTTTTAATTCTTCCTGCTCACGGATGATCTCGATGAGATCGAATCCGTCGAGAACAGGCATTTGAATATCGGTAAGGATAATATCATATTCCTTTTCTGAAAGTTTCTCCAGGGCGATCTTCCCGTTGCTGGCAGTATCTATCTCGAATCCCATGGATTTAGCCAGTTCTACTGTGAGCGAAAGCTGTCCTGGCTCATCGTCTACGATAAGTGCGCTTAGACCTATATTTTCAAACTTTTTAGGCATGGTGATCTCTGGCTCCTGTTCTTCCTTTTCAATTTCTTCCCGTGCTCCTGAAAGTTTTTTAACCGGGATGGAAATAACGAATTCACTTCCCTTTCCAGGTTCACTATCCACTTTTATAGATCCTTCCAGAAGCTCTGTGAGCCTTTTAGTAATAGCAAGCCCCAGGCCAGAACCGCCAAAACGCTTTTCTATACTGCTGTTTTCCTGGGAGAATTCTTCGAAAATATTTTCCTGCATCGCTTTGGAAATGCCTATTCCCGTGTCTTTTACCTTCAGTTTTAGTATATGGTCATCGGCTTGTTTTTCAATAAGTTCGGCACTGATGAGAATGTGGCCTTTTTCGGTGAATTTCCACGCATTTGAGATCAAATTCGCCAGTATCTGTTTGATCCTGAATGGATCACCCTGTATTTGAGCATTTGTAGCCGGTGAGAACTCAACCTTTATTTCCACATCTTTGTTCTTCTCGGCAGGGATCACATTGTTGATGGTATCCTCGATCAGTTTTTTCGGATTAAATGAGATCTTTTCGATCAACATTTTCCCGGCTTCCAGCTTCGAAAGATCCAGCAGGTCATTAACAAGGTGTAGAATGAACTGTGATGATTTCTTGATCTGGGTGAGATAGTGTTTTTGCTTTTCATCCAGCCCTGTTTTCTGGATCAGATCGGTATATCCCATAACGGTGGTAAGCGGACTTCGAAGATCGTGTGTGATCGCCGCCATGAACTGTTCGCGCCTGGCTAGCAGGGATTCGGCAAACTCCTTTGCTTCTTCGAGTTCCATTCGGTATCGCTGACTTCTGGTTATATCCCCAATGATATTGATAATGAAGAAGATAATAATGATCGCGATGATGGAACCTCCAAAAATGATGATAGTTTGAGTCTCGTTCAGCATCTCCTGGAAAACCTGAGCCCGCTGTACCGAATTTTCACGTTCCTTTTGTTCAAGTCCAGAAAGCAATCTCCTTAACTGCTGGTTCACGATCATATCGTTGTTGAGCAGCTGATTTTCCTTCTGGATGACCTCATTCTGAAATTGACGGTTTGCAAATTCCAGGTCGGTAAGTACCCGTTTCACCGATTGCACCAGTGAATCCAGGCGCTGGCTCGTGATCTGCTCAGCATTGTCTTCGCGGGAATATTCCAGCCACTTAATAAGGACGTCTTTCTGGTAAGGTTTAAGATTTCTGAACCTGTTCTCGTAATTATAATCCTTGAAAGAGGCGTCAATATTTCGTAATTCGGCAAGAGCCTTTGAGTAATAATTGGTATTTCTGTCGGTATCACGAAGGGCTACCAGTTCCTTAAGGTTTTCGGTCTTTTTTTCCAGAAGTTTGGACATGCTGTCCACTTCGGTTTCCAAATCTATATCCTGGTAGGTCTGCTCCAGTTCCCTTAATTTATTGCGAATGGTATCTATCTGGGCATTATAGAGATCCAGTTCATCTTCGTTGCCGGTCTGTATCAAACGACGGCTTATATTTTCAGATTCGTTGAGGTCGGTAGAAATTTCACTAACCAGAATAAGTTGTTGGTTATTCTCGGTATTGGACTGTGCAATTTCTGAGTAGGCAATTACCTGGTTGTAGATATACCACACAGCCAAACCAGCCAGAATGGCTACGATAAGGTAACCAGCAACTACTTTAACCGTGATGTTGCGCTTGGTGTTGGACATTGCTGTAAAATTTAACCAAAATTAAGCCAATTCTGTGAAATCTGACGATTTGTATTGCTTTTCTGAAAAAGCATGTTACATTTGCGCAAAATCTCAAAGGGGTGCCATGTTTATGACATGGCTGAGATCATACCCAATGAACCTGGGCAGGTAATGCTGCCAAGGGAATGTGCGAAAGCACAGTGTATGCACTCCTGTTATTGCGCCATGCAGTATCAGGATTTTTTATTTTAAACCAAAACCAAAGAATAATCGCCCCTTTTATTCGTAAAAATCTTTACGGATGAAATTTGTATTATCTTTTTTGGGTCTTTTCTTTTTGACATTACAGGCCCAGTCCCAGGAATTTACCGTTTCTGGCACAGTTACCGAAAATGGCGTTCCTATTGAGGAAGCCTCAGTTTATGTGAGGAGTATAGGCTCCGGAACCCTTACCGATGAAAACGGAAATTACCAGATCAACCTCCAGGAAGGTGAATATGTACTGGTCTTTTCCTTCGGAAATCAAAAAATAAAAGAGATTGACCTGAACGGAGACATGGAAGTGAATGTTGATCTTTCCGGTGCCAGGGAATCTCTGGAGGAGGTCTTTTTATCCTCGGTTAGGGTGAATGCACAGTCACCTATTACCTACAGTAACTTAACCAATGAGGAGATCGAAGACCGGAACCTTGGGCAGGATATCCCGGTTTTGATGAGCTATATGCCCAACGTGGTGACCACAACCGATGCTGGAAACGGGGTAGGATACACAGGCATAAGGGTTCGTGGTAGCGACGCCACCCGTGTAAATGTTACCATTAACGGGATTCCTTATAACGATGCGGAAAGCCAGGGAACCTTTTGGGTGAACCTGGGGGATTTTGCCTCTTCAGTAGAGAACTTACAGCTTCAAAGAGGTGTTGGAACTTCTACCAATGGTGCTGGTGCCTTTGGAGCGAGTTTGAACATACTTACCGATTCCTATAAAAAGGAAGCCCAGGCCGAGCTTGCCAATAGTATTGGTTCCTATAATACTTTTAAACACACCCTTAAGTTCAGCACAGGACTTATCAATGACCACTGGGAAGTTGCCGGAAGGGCTTCAAAGATCAGAAGTGACGGGTATATTGACAGGGCGAGTTCAGATCTGAAATCTTATTTCCTGCAGGGGACCTATGTAGATGAAAATACGCTGGTGAAAGCGTTAGGATTTGGCGGAAGTGAACGTACCTACCAGGCCTGGTATGGGATAGATGCCGAAACCCTTGAAAATGACCGAACCTTCAACCCGGCTGGGATGTATACCGATGAGAATGGGAATACCCAGTTCTATGATAATCAAACCGATAATTATAAGCAGGATCACTACCAGCTGCTCTGGAACCAGGAGTACGGTGGTAACTGGTCTTCGAATATCGCGCTTCATTATACCTACGGAAGGGGTTATTATGAAGAATATAACGAGGATGCCGATCTAACTGAATTTGGTCTTCAGCCTTTCATCGCCAACGGGGAAGAGATGACCACTACAGATATAGTGGGTACGAAATGGCTGGATAATCATTTCTACGGAAGTGTTTTCAGCCTGAATTATCAAAACACTAACTGGGATATCACACTGGGTGGTGGCTGGAACAAGTATAAAGGAGATCATTTTGGAGAAGTGCTTTACACCAGATTTGCACGAAATAACGATCCTTACGAGCCGTATTACTTTAACCAGGCAGATAAAACCGATTTCAATATCTACGGAAAGGCCAATTTCGCCATCACCGAAAAACTGGCTGGTTATGCCGATCTGCAGTTAAGAACCATTAATTACGAGACAGATGGCTTGCTGGACGATCAAAGCAGGTTTTTGAATGAAGATAACTTTAGTTTTTTCAACCCGAAGGCTGGTTTAACTTATGAACTAAATAGCGCTAACCAGTTCTATTTTTCGTACGCAAGGGCTCACCGCGAACCCAGCCGTAACGATTATGAGAATGGTGACCCGGAGCCGGAAGAGCTGAACGATTTTGAGCTTGGATGGAGGATAAGTAAACCTTCATTTCAGATCAATTCCAACCTGTATTTTATGGATTACCAGAACCAGCTGGTGTTAACCGGTGGGATAGACGACGTGGGAGCATTTATAAGGGCTAATAGTGGTAACAGTTATAGGCTTGGACTGGAAATCGATGCTGCGTTCAGGCTTTCAGAAAAGTTCAGTGTCAGGCCAAATATCTCACTGAGCAGAAATAAAAATGTGGATTTTGTCTCCACTTTTAACGGAGAGCTGGTGAACTATGGAGATACCGATATTTCATACTCTCCAGAGATCGTAGCCGGAAATATGATCGAGTTCAGGCCGGTAAATGGCCTGGAGCTAAAGCTACTTACCAAATATGTGGGTGAGCAGTACATGAGCAATATTGAGGCTGAAAATTCCAGGCTGGATGCTTACTTCGTGAACGACTTCAATGTACAGTACAGTCTTGGTGATTTCTGGGAATTCAGGGAAGTGATCTTTACCGGGCTGGTGAACAACGTTTTTAACGAAAAGTATGTTTCCAACGGTTATTATTACACCTTTGATGTGCCTAATGAAGATTTGCCTTCAGGCGTGCAGACCTTAGATGGTGCCGGTTATTATCCGCAGGCGACCACCAACTTTTTGCTGGGGCTAAGCCTGAAACTTTAAATATTGTGTTTGAATTTGAAATGCCTCCTTTCCCCGGTCTAAATACCGGGAGAGGAGGTTTTTTAATTCCATACTTCTACGGTGTTACCCGATCTTTGAACCCGGTATGGCTTCATGGTATACTGGCCCTGACCTTCTGAAAGTTCACCCGTTATGATATTATAGGAATTCCCTTCGCAATCGCAGGTTGCGATGATCCCCTCGACCGTCATCCCGGAACATTGACTTGGCGGATGATTGGGATCGCTCAATTCAAATGCCGAAAACTGGGAGCCATTGATGTTGTAAACCACAACGCCTTTTACGCCCTGCTGGTAAGTCACAAATGAGTTTCCTGCGTACTGAAGATCGTTATATTGAGGCAGATTGAGATTATATTGGAGTCTTACCGTAAGATCCGGCAAATTGGGGTTATTCCTGAAATTGTCATCAGAATCTGAGCAGCTTAAGAGCATTAGAAAAACAAGTAAAACCAGATTGATTTTTTTCATCTTAAATCTTTGTGAGGCGAAAATAATATAATTGTTCCTAAAGATTAAATTTCATACATTTGTTAAAGGAAATCCCGCTGAGACTGGGATTTTTTCAGTTAATGACATTAGTTTAAACCTTCCGAACTAGGCTGTTAGATTCGGATTGATCCCGATCCAGGGAGTCTGAAATTTTACTAAAAATCATTATTAGCGATTTTAAGGAACAGGAATTTATTTCCTGGTTCCCGAGTATTAAAACGACAAAGTTATGAGTAAAGTATCTTATTATACCCCTGAAGGGTTGAAAAAGCTCAGAGATGAACTAAATCATCTTAAAGATGTGGAACGGCCAAAAGCTTCTCAGGCTATTGCTGAAGCCAGAGATAAAGGAGATCTAAGTGAAAATGCTGAATACGATGCTGCAAAAGAGGCTCAGGGCTTGCTGGAAATGAAAATATCGAAGCTGGAAGAAGTGGTTGCCAATGCACGGGTGATCGATGAATCTCAGTTAGATACTTCTAAGGTATTGGTTCACTCGCATGTGAAGATAAAGAATAAGACCAATGGCGCCGAAATGGAATACAAGCTGGTAGCTCAGAGTGAAGCCGACCTTAAGTCGGGAAAGATATCTGTAGATTCTCCTATTGGGAAAGGTCTTTTGGGTAAACAGGTTGGTGATACGGCCGAAATTGAAGTGCCTAACGGTACGGTAAAGTTCGAAGTGATCGAGATCTGGAGAGATTAGCAGTTCTGTCTTAATAAACTTTAATCCTTTTCTAACATCTATAATTTTAGATTTGAGAAAAGGATTTTTAATTTTAGTGAAAACCAACCAGTTATGTCAACATTATTCACCAAAATCATAAAGGGAGAGATCCCTTCGTACAAAGTTGCAGAGAATAGCCAGTTTTTGGCTTTTCTGGACATCAGGCCTAATGCAAAAGGGCATACCCTCTGTATTCCCAAAAAGGAAGTAGATAAGGTCTGGGACCTCGATGCCGAAGTATATCAGGAATTGATGCGATTTTCGCGTTGTGTGGCGATCGCGCTGGAAGAGATCGTACCGTGTAAACGGGTTGGAATGGCCGTAGTTGGGCTGGAAGTTCCACATGTTCATGTGCACCTCATTCCTTTGAATAAAATGAGTGATATGGACTTTTCCAACAATGTTGAAATGAGCGAGGAAGAATTTAAAGAACTTGCCGCAAAGATCGCCTCAAGAGTAGACCTGTGAGCACCGAAAAAGATTTCAAATTAAGTCTCGAGATTCGAATAGACTGGAGTGACCTGGATATGTATGAGCATGTGAACAATGTTTCATATATGAGATATCTTCAAAGCGGGAGGGTAAACTTTTGGGAAGCTAGCGGGATCCACGAATTTTATCGAAATTCAGACCAGGGTACCATGCTCGTATCCACAAAGTGCGATTTCAGAAAACCGCTCTTCTACCCGGGGAATGCGGTGATTAAAACCCGGCTGGACTTTATAGGCAATAAAAGCTTCGGGCTTGAGCATATCATCCTGAACGAAAAGAACGAGATCTGTGCAGAAGGAAAGGATGTGGTAGTTTGCTTTGATTTCAGCAAAAATGAAACCTTCGTCATTCCAGACTGGCTACGGGAAAAGATCTCAGAATATTAAACCTTTTTCAGGCTTATCTGGAAAGTGGAGCCTTTATTGATCTCACTTTTTGCCACTTTGATCTTGCCGCGGTGATACTCTTCAATGATCCGCTTTGCAAGGGAAAGGCCCAGTCCCCAACCTCTCTTCTTACTGGTTTGACCAGGTTCGAATATAGACCTAAACCGATTCTTTTCGATCCCTTTTCCCGTATCGCTGATATAGATATGCGCCTGTTTTTGGTCCTGTTTGATCTCGATTCGTAAACTACCTTTCCCTCTCATGGCATCGATCGCATTCTTCACCAGGTTTTCGATGGTCCAGCTGTAGAGTTGTTCATTCAGGTTCACATAGATGGGTTGCCTGGGTGTTTTAAGACTGAAGTCTATGAGGGTCGAACTTCGGGCCTTCAGGTATTCGAAGCTATTTCTGGTGGCTGCTACAATATCGGTTTCCGGAAGATTAGGTAGCGAGCCTATTTTTGAGAAACGCTCGGTAATGGTCTTTAAACGCTCTATATCCTTCTCCATTTCTTCTACATAAGAAGGATTCACGTTTTCAGCTTTCAGAATTTCGGTCCAGCCTATAAGTGAACTTAATGGTGTACCTATCTGGTGAGCGGTTTCCTTGGCCATCCCCGCCCATAATTTGTTTTGTTCACTGCTTTTAGTAGTGGTGTAGAAAAAATAGACTACTCCTACGAATAGAAAACCAATAAGGGTAAGGCCAATAGGATAATACTTGAGTTTATTCAGAGCCGGTGAATTGCCGTAATAGACATACTGGATTTGCCCGTCGCCAAGATCAATGTCTATAGGCTCATTTTCATCCCTAAGATCTTCAAAGTAATCCTGCAATCTTTCCCGGTCTTCCAGGATTTCAGGATCGATATTGGTGGTATACTCGATCTCGCCATGCTCATTGGTGTGAATGATAGGAATACTGGTGTTATTGTTCAGAATTTCCAGGACAAGGTCCAGGTCGGCATCTTCAGGGGCATGTGCCAGTTCTTCCTGGGCCTTGGCCCAGATGTTCATTTTAGCCCGTTCATCTTCTTTGAGTCGCTGGAAAAAGATGCTGGTGTTCCACAATACGAGAATGATGACCGCAAGACAGGATATAATGATAAACCAGCGGTTGAAGTTGCGCTCGTCGGGTAGATGCATGAATGATTCCGGCTTTTTAACGAAAATAAATATAAGCGTTTTAAATCTATTTTTATTGTGAGACATCGCTTTTCATTCCTTGGCTGTTTCTTTATCTTTGGCAAAAATCGAAATTATGCTCAGCCTGGAACCTAAAGACCTTAGCGTTGGAAAACTGCATCAATACCTGTTGGGAGCTGTTGGGCCCCGGCCTATTGCCTTTGCCAGCACTATAGATGAAAAAGGACGGCCAAATCTTTCGCCATTTAGCTTTTTCAATGTTTTTGGATCCAATCCGCCTGTATTGATCTTTTCTCCTGCAAGAAGGGGAAGGGATAATACCACGAAACATACCTTTGAAAATGCCAGGAAAGTAGATGAGGTAGTGATCAATATCGTGAATTTTGATATCGTTCAGCAAATGTCATTATCCAGTACAGAATATGCTGAAGGCGTTAACGAATTCGATAAGGCAGGTCTTACCATGCTGAAATCTGATCGGGTGAAACCATTCAGGGTTGCTGAATCTCCTGTACAATTCGAATGTAAGATCAAGGAAGTGGTGGAAACTGGATCTGAAGGAGGAGCGGGAAACCTGGTGATCTGTCATGTGGTAAAAATGCACATCAGGGAGGAGATCCTGGATGATAATGGCTACATAGACCAGTATAAGATAGACCAGGTGGCTAGAATGGGAGGGAACTGGTATACCAGGGCCCGTGAGGGAATGTTTGAAGTTCCAAAGCCGCTATCCACCCTGGGAATAGGAATTGATGCTATTCCTGAACATATCAGGACCAGCCGTGTTCTAACGGGGAATGATCTTGGTAAACTAGGAAATGTGGAGGCACTGCCAGAAAATGGTGAAATTGAAACTTTTCTGAATGAGAATAATGCAGAAGCATCTCTGGTTAAAGAAGGAAAAGTAGAAGAAATTCATAAGAGAGCTCAGGTATACTTGGAAAGGAATGAACCGGAAAATGCCTGGAAAATATTATTAGCAAAATAGAAGAAATGGAAGTACAAGGAAAGATCAAAATCATTGGAGAAACAAAAACCTTTGGAAACAATGGTTTTCAGAAGAGAGAGGTAGTGATTACTACAGAAGAGCAATACCCACAAACCTTAATGATAGAATTCGTTCAGGACAAGACCAGCCTTTTGGATAGTTATAAAGTTGGTCAGCCTGTAAAAATTGGGATTAACCTGAGGGGCCGCGAATGGGTAAGTCCGCAGGGGGAGACCAAATACTTTAATTCTATTCAGGGTTGGAGAATTGAAAATCTTGCCGCTCAGCAGCCAGGTGGGCAAAATGTGCCGCCACCAGACCAGTTCGAGCCTGCTAGCGATCTCAACGAGGAGGATTATGATGACCTTCCTTTCTAAAATTTGACGTTCTGAAGTGATTTCAGAATCTCAGGTTTAAATTATTTAGGCCATACAACTCCCAATGTTGGGATGACAGAAGAAAAAATTTAAGTCCGGTGCTTCCATGTAACCGGACTTTTATATTTTAAGGAGCATTAAAATCTACAGTTTTTGTATTTCATAGGACCAAATGATGAATTGCCCTCGGCCAGCCTGGCAGATGAGGATGGGTTGCTGGCAGCAGGCAGGGATTTAAGTCCTCAACGCCTTAAGGAGGCGTATAATAAGGGTATATTTCCATGGTATAGCGAAGGTCAGCCCGTGCTTTGGTGGTCGCCAGATCCGCGAATGGTGCTTTTTCCGGAAAATCTTAAGATCAGGAAAAGCATGAGGCCTTTATTGAAAAGAGAAAGATTCCGGGTAAGCTTTAACCATGAATTCGAAAGAGTGATCGATGAATGCGGGAAGATCGATCGGAAAGGCCAGGACGGCACCTGGATCACTCCTGAAATTAAAGAAAGTTACCTTCAGCTGCATCAGGAGGGCATTGCCATCTCGGTTGAAGTCTGGGATAACGAACAGCTTGCGGGTGGCCTGTATGGAGTCTATTTAAAGGAGAAAAAAATGTTCTGCGGCGAAAGTATGTTCTCCCGGGTGAGCAATGCTTCAAAATTCGGTTTTATCAGGCTGGTTCAGCATTTAGAAAAAGAGGGAGTGAGGATGATAGATTGCCAGGTTTATACCCGTCACCTGGAAAGTCTAGGCGCCGAGGAGATTTCAAGGAAAGAATTCCTGGAATACCTTAAATGATCATAAACTGATGTTCAGGCCGGTGTAAAAGAACAATTCGTGCCTGGTAATTTGATTATAATTGGCCAGGCGGTATTCAGTTCCCATATCCAATTTGGTGCCTTTGGCGAGTTCTCTCCCCAGGCTCAAGCCAATTCTTTGCTCCAGTCCCGGTTTACGGTCAGATCCAAAACTTAAAAGGGCTTCGGTATTTCCAACGAGGAAAAATTCATTTTGATCCAGTCGTTCTCCGCTTAAAGGCAGCTCTAAAGTAAACTGATATCGGGTCCTGTAGCTGGTAGTTGCCCGGAATCGTTGCTCAAACCGGAATCGTTGCGCCACTTTTAAAGCATTATACTTCCTGGACCTGCTGTATTGCTCGGTAAGTCTTATTTCGTCTGCAGAATTATCCTCAAGAAGTTCATTGAATCGATAACGGACTCCAAGACTTAACTTGCCGTAAAAACCAACCTCGTAACTAGTAAAATGACTTAATTCCAAAAACCTGGCGTCGAATAGTGTCTCACCTTCTGAATGGATCAGGTTACGGTTGGCGATTCCAAAATTGAAGGACCACCGGTTGGGCCTGTCAAGGTTCAGGCTAACATCTGGTTCAAGAAATGAGCTGAAATTCTGGGATTGAGCCTGGAAGCCCAGGGTCATAAAAAGGACAAGAAGACCAGTTCTAAAAAATGAGGTAGTCATAGGAATTCCTGATTATTTCACGTTCGCTCACAAAATTTCCATCGGAATCAAACAGCATTTCGAATTTCTTCAGTTTTCCGTCGTTCTTGGTGGCGACAATTAGCTCGTAATTATCTGGGGTGACATTTTCGTTTATACCACCTGGTAACACTGCTGAAGTATGTTTGTTTCCGGCGAGATACTGTGCCTGTATCTTTTCGATCTTGAACCTGTCATGTTGAGTTTCGAGGTAATTTTCAATTTTTTCAAGCAAATCCTTTTGGAGTTCCCTCTTTTTTAAAGTCACTTCAATATCTTCAAGTTTGCCGTTCTTATTGAACTCAACACTATACCTGTTTCCCTGAAATTTGAATTTGGATTCATAACTTTCCTTTTCACCATCTGTTTCGTAATAATTTCTCAACTTACGATGATTCTCTGGTAGATTATCCTGAATATATCTCTGAGCAGCTTTTGGCATTTCCAGTAGGTCAATATCTTTTTCCCGCTCAATCTTTTTGTCCTGCGAGAGTGCAAAAATGGGCAGAAAAAGTAAAAAGCTCAGTAACATTTGTTTCATAGGACTTCTATTTTGCTTCCAAGTTCCTTTATTCTTTCATGCCTGAAGCATTCTTTTTCATGATCGTTCACCATTCCGGTTGCCTGCATATGGGCGTAGATCACGGTAGATCCAACGAATTTAAAACCTCTTTTTTTAAGATCTTTGCTCAAAGTATCACTTACTTCAGTAGTTGAAGGGGCTTTTTTGTAATCTTCGATTTTGTTCTGCATGGGCTTGCCCTCTACAAACCGCCAGATATACTTGCAAAAACTACCAAATTCGTCCTGTATCTTCATAAAAGCCTGGGCGTTGGTAATGGTGGCCTTTATTTTCATCTGGTTCCTGATGATTCCAGCATTCTGCATTAATTCACTCACTTTCGGCTCTTTGTATTGTGCAATTTTCCGGTAATCGAAATTATCGAACGCTTCCCTGAAATTATTTCGTTTTCTCAAAACGGTAATCCAACTTAAGCCAGCCTGAAAGGTTTCAAGGATCAGGAATTCGAACATTTTGTCATCTTCCAGAACAGGTACTCCCCATTCCAGGTCGTGATAGGCCTCGTAAAGATCATCGCCTTCGCACCAACCGCATCTTTTGGGTTCTTGCATAGTATCAGGATTTAAAATAATAGGTAATAGTTCCAGGCTGTGAATCCCTGCCGGCAAGTTTTGTGAATTTTGCACCTGCCGAATATTCAAGGGCGCGTTCCAACAGGCATTCGTTAGTAGTATTGGAACTACGCCGATTAATAGAAGTGTCTATGACGTAACCACTGGCGTCAACGGTGATATTGACCACCACTTTACCTGGCGTGTCACAGGTATAAACAGGATTAGGGATTTTTACCGCATTTCTGCCCTTCAGCGAAAAAGAGATCGAACTATAATCGTAGGCCGCTGAAGCCTGCGATTGCTCCTTTTCGGAATTATCGCCATCAGATCGCTGTTGCTTTTTATCAGAATTCTTTTTGTTTACCGCAATGCGACCTTCAGAATCAGCTGTATTCTCATTTTCGGTTTCTTCCTGCTGTGCACTGTTCTTTTCGAAGATCTCGTTCAGCCTTTTATTAAAATCGGCTTCCCGGGTTTCTTTGTCCTGGTTGTAGGCCTGGTGGGTCTGTACATTCCTGCGGGATTTAGGTTGGGGTGTTTCTTCTTCTGGTTTAAGCTCTTCTTTTTCTTCCACCTTGAACTGTTCCAGGTCTACCAGCATTTCGGCGGTCTCCTGGTTCCCGCTGGCCAGCTTGAAATTGTACAATGCCAGTATCAAAACGGCAAAGGACAGCGTGGTAAGGATAAGCGCCTTGTGCTTATCGAAAAACTTATCGAAAAACTCCATATCTAATTAACAGTCAGGGGACTTAATTATTCTCTCGTGAAGGTAGCAATTTTTCGAAAGATTCGATGCTCATGGCATTTTCTACGGAAAAATCTCCAATGGCCGTTCTTCTTAAGGCTGAAAGATGGGCGCCACTGTTAAGGGCTTGCCCGAATTCGTTGGCAAGGCTCCTGATGTAGGTTCCCTTGCTGCAAACCACCCTGAAATGAACCTTCGGAAACTCCTGGGTTTTGATCTCGAATTCCGAAATATCCACCTTCCTTTTCTTAACCTCAACTTCCTTGCCTTCCCGGGCATATTCGTAAAGTCTTTTTCCGTCTTTTTTTAAAGCCGAGAAAACAGGCGGGGTTTGCTCAATTTCGCCGATGAATTTTTTGACTGTTTCCTGAAGCAGCTCTTCAGTGATATGATCTATGGGGAATTTCTGGTCAATTTCGGTCTCCAGGTCAAAGGAAGGCGTAGTAGCGCCAATGGTAAAAGTCCCGGTATATTCCTTTACCTGTCCCTGGAGCTCCGGAATGGTCTTGGTGGACTTCCCGGTACAGATGATCAGTAGACCGGTGGCAAGCGGATCCAGTGTCCCGGCATGGCCAACCTTGATCTTTTTGATCTTGCAGCTTCTTTTAATGAGCCACCTCACTTTATTCACGAGCTGGAAAGAGGTCCAGTTCAGGGGCTTATCGAAAAGGAGGGTTTCTCCGGTTTTAAAATCTTCCAGGCTGAATTCCTTATTGCGCATATGCAAAAATAATGGCCCCGAGCCCCACTACAAAACAATATACCGCAAACCAGGAAAGTTTGCTCTTTCTTACCAGGGCGATCATCCAGGTACAGGCAGCAAGACCGGCTACGAATGCGGCCACAAAACCGATGGCCAGGATAGAGAATTCGGTGGAGCTTTCCATTAGTTCGCCGCTAAGGAGGTCTTTAGCGATCTTTCCGAAAATAAGCGGAACAACCATCAGGAATGAAAATCTTGCAGCTTTGGTCTTGTCGTTGCCGAGCAGAACCGAGGTAGAGATCGTGGCACCGCTTCGGGAAATTCCCGGAAGCATGGCTATGGCCTGTGAAACCCCAATCACAAAGGCGTTGAGGTAACTCACTTTTTTGCCAGTGTCTTTTGCCTTATCTGCCAGCCAAAGGAGGAGTGCAGTGATCAAAAGCATAAAGCCTACAAAAAGTATATTTCCGCCAAATAAAGCTTCTAATTGCTCTTCGAACAATAAACCTACGATCACAGCAGGTATCATCGAGATAATGATCTTGAGTGAAAACTGGGTTTCCTCGTTCCATTTGAAGCTGAACAGGCCTTTGATGATATCAAAAACATCCTTTCTAAATACTACAAGCGTGCTCAAAGCGGTTGCGAAATGAAGCACGACGGTAAACATCAGGGATTCTTCAGGAACGCTGGTGTCTCCTAAAATAGCTTTTCCCAGTTCTAAATGTCCGCTGGATGAAACAGGTAAAAATTCGGTAAGTCCCTGGATGATCCCAAGGATGGCAGCATCAAATGCGTTCAATTCAATTATTTTTTATGGGGATTCAACAAGATAGCGTAGACCTCGATCCCGAATCCAATCAGGACAAGAGCAGGGGCAAGCCGGATTCTCTGAAAATTATAGATCGCGTCATTGAATTCATTAGGATCTTCGCTCCCGCCGCCAGACATCAGGATAAAACCCAGGGCAATGACTGCCAGGCCAATGAACATGAAGGTGTAGTTCTTTTTTCCGAATACGAATCCAGTATTGAAACTTCCTTTTTTTCTATTTTCTGCCATATTATTATTTTATGCCACGAATGCACCAATAAACTATAAAACAATTCTTTGATGCGTTAATCTTTCGGGTTCAAAATTAGCTAATATCGCCAACTTATTGCCTGAAACCTTGAGATAATTAATACATTGAGCCACGTGCCTGTCATTTAAGGCCGCGACCGATTTAATTTCCAGGATGATTTTATCGTATACCACAAAATCTGCGATGTATTGATGAGGTAGTGCTAATTCCTTATAAATTACCTGATATTTCTTCTCTCTTTCGAACGGAATTTTCCTGGATCTCAATTCGTATTCTATAGCATCGGAATAAACTGCTTCCAGAAATCCGCCGCCTAATTCATTATGAAAGTCAAAAAGAACACCTATCAATTCGTAACTTTCTTTTTTATAGGTGAGATTTGCCATAATGCCCAATAAAACATTCGTGAATTAGTGGCCTGATGAAATATTAGTAGTAAAGTTCATCAGTTTTCAGGTTCAGGAACCGTGTGGTCGCAAAATACGTACTTATCCAGGTTATCACAATTCCCATCAGGAAAATACCTATGAACAGGCCTGCAAGCAGTTTTACATCACCAAGGATATTTAATTCTGAAAAGCTGTTATTCAGGTAATAAAGCACTGCAGCCATTCCTATTAACGCAAGTGCCGCACCAATTAGTCCCAGTTTAACGCTTTGCCATATAAATGGCCTTCGTATGAAGCCTTTGGTGGCTCCCACCATCTGCATGGTTTTAATGATGAATCTTTTTGAATACACCGCCAGGCGTATGCTGCTGTTGATTAGCAATACCGCGATAAAGGTAAAAACGGCACTCGCGATCAACACCCAGAAACTGATCTTTTTGACATTATCATTCAAAAGGGCGATCAGGGGTTTGTCGTACACCACTTCGTCTACGAAGTTCTTGGAGGTTAGATCATTGGCGATCTTATCAACCTGTTCTGAAGAAACAAAATCGGCTTTCATATATACATCTATAGAATTCTGCAGCGGGTTATACCCGAGAAATTCCATAAAATCCTCCCCGATTTCCTTACTATGCGCCTCGGCCGCATCTTCTTTTGAAACATAGGTGGTAGATTTTGTGTAATCTGCCATGGCCAGGCTTTTCTTAAGCTGCTCGATCTCCACTTCCTTGGCGTTGTCTTTCAGGTAAACCGTAAGTGCGATCTGTTCCTTAAAATGATCGGCCACTTTTTTGGTATTTAAGACCAATAGGCCCAGCATTCCCAATAGGAATAGAACCAGTGAAATACTGATAACTACAGAAAAATAGGAAGATATGAGTCGGCGTTTCTGATACCTTTCAAAAGATGTGGTCATATAAAGACTTCAGATTTTGTGTAAAAATAAGAAAGTTCAGGTTTCTCGAAATTAAAACGTTCAAAGTTTTGAAAATATTGGGAAACGCTCTTTTTAATATGATAATGCCATGCTGAGCATGTGAAAGCAGGTCGTTAAAAAGAGCACTTCGACAAGCTCAGTGCGACAGAAGATTTTCGAATTGTATGTCAGGTCGAGCGGAGTCGAAACCTATTTTTCATGGATTGGCTGAAAAAGAGGACTTCGACAAGCTCAGTGCGACAGTTAATTCTCGAATGGTATGTCAGGTCGAGCGGAGTCGAGACCTATAACTTAAAATAAACCAGTTTTACGTGAGAGTCATGCTTAGCCTGTCGAAGCATGAGATTAATAAATGCACTTCGACAAGCTCAGTGGGACAGATAAGTCATAAATCTTTAGTCATTTCGAGCGAAGCGAGAAATCTATTTGATACGACCAGATTTCTCAGTCGTCCCGAAGCGCCGGGACTCCTTCGAAATGACTTAAAGGATTAGTGTCAGGTCGAGCGCCTGCCTGCCAGTAGGTAGGGAGTCGAGACCTATTATTGATGGATTGGCTGAAAAAGAGGACTTCGACAAGCTCAGTGCGACATTTAGATTGTAGATCTTTAGTCATTTCGAGCGAAGCGAGAAATCTATTTAATATGACCAGATTTCTAAGTCGTCCCGAATCGTCGGGACTTTTTCGAAATGACTTAAGGTTTAGTGTCAGGTCGAGCGCCTGCCTGCCAGTAGGTAGGGAGTCGAGACCTAAGACTGGCAGCAGCTTTATAATTGAGCCAGTTTCGAACATGGCTGATTTTCGATTGGCGACTTTAGAAATAAAGAGTCATGCTAAGCCTGTCGAAGCATGAGGCCTAGAAAAAAAGCACTTCGACAAGCTCAGTGGGACAGATAAGTCATAAATCTTTAGTCATTTCGAGCGAAGCGAGAAATCTATTTAATATGACCAGATTTCTAAGTCGTCCCGAAGCACCGGGACTCCTTCGAAATGACTTAAAGGATTAGTGTCAGGTCGAGCGCCTACCTACTGGCAGGCAGGCGCTCGAGGTGAACTTTGGATTCGTATTTGGAACTGTGGGTAAAACTATTTTTTGTTTCCTAAATTTGATAAAAACAGAAATATGGAAATCCTGGTTTACGGAGTTGGAGGAGTTGGCGGTTATTTCGGTGGAAGATTGGCTGATGCAGGGCTGAATGTAAGCATGGTCGCCCGCGGTGAGCATCTAAAAGCCATTCAGGAAAACGGACTCGAAGTTGAAAGCATCAAGGGTAATTTCAAAGTCAACCCAAAGATGGTGACTTCAGAAGTTTCTGAAGTTCCGAAACCAGATCTCATTATTTTGGGTATCAAATCGTGGCAAATTCCAGAGGTAGCCATCGAGCTTCGACCCATCATCGGTGAAAATACGATCATTCTTCCCTTGCAAAATGGAGCCGATAATTATGAAAAATTGGTGGAGATCCTTCCGCAGAGGAATATTCTGGCCGGGCTATGTTTTATCGTGAGTTTTGTGGAGAAGCCAGGAAAGATCAGGCATGCTTCCTATGAGCCAAAGATCGTGTTTGGTGAGAAGGATAATTCTAAATCTGAAAGAATCCTGAAAATCCATGATATCCTTGACGAAGCCGGGATCGAAAACAAGATTCCAGACAATATCGACCTGGAGATCTGGAAAAAGTTCCTGTTCATTTGTACGGTTAGTGGCATTGGTGGGTTGACTCGCGTTCCCATCGACAAAATTAGGGAAAGCGAATTTTTGTACGGGATGATGCGCGATTCGGCCAAAGAGATCATCGAGGTAGGTAAGGCGAAAGGAATTCCACTAGATAATGAACACCTGGAGATGGTCTTCGAGATCATCAACGGGCAGCCAAGGGGGACTACTGCCTCAACCCAGCGAGATATCATGAACGGCAAAGCTTCTGAACTTGAAAATTTCAATGGATATATCGTTCGGGAAGGAGCCAGACTTGGTGTAAAAACTCCTGTGAACCGCTATATCTACGAATGCCTGAAACCCATGGAAGAGGCCGCGCGTAGGTCTTCACAATAGAGCTTCCAATCATTCCTTATAAGTCCCTGAAAATTGTATTTTTGCAGGCGATTACTCTAAGAGGTCGCTGCGAGGCAATAAAATGACCGAGGCAGTCTCTTAAATTTCAGAGATTGCGTCGCTTTGCTCGCAATGACTCTTATGAATATTGATAATAGTAAGATAGAAGATGAGTTACCACTTTAACAAGATCGAAGAGAAATGGCAGAAATACTGGGCGAAGAACCAGACCTTCCAAGCCAAGAACGATTCAGATAAACCAAAATATTATGTGCTGGACATGTTTCCTTATCCTTCGGGAGCAGGACTCCATGTAGGGCACCCGCTGGGATATATTGCCAGCGACATTTATGCCCGTTTCAAAAGGCATAAAGGATTCAATGTGCTGCATCCACAGGGTTATGATAGTTTCGGACTTCCTGCTGAGCAGTATGCCATTCAAACCGGTCAGCACCCGGCGGTAACCACCGAAAATAATATTGCCCGTTACCGTGAACAGCTCGATAAGATCGGGTTTTCGTTTGATTGGAGTCGCGAGGTGAGAACCAGTGATCCCGATTATTATAAGTGGACGCAATGGATCTTTATTCAGCTTTTCGAGAGCTGGTATGATCTGGAAGCTGAAAAGTCCAGACCGATCACCGAGCTTGAAAAGACCTTTTCTTCGGAAGGTAACTCTAGAGTAAACGCGGCCTGCGATGATGATATTGAAGAATTTTCTGCGGAAGACTGGAAAACTTATTCAGAAGACGAAAAGGAACGAATTTTATTAAAATACAGGCTTACATACCTGGCGGAAGCCGAAGTGAACTGGTGTCCTCAACTCGGAACCGTGCTTGCGAACGACGAGATCGTGAATGGAGTTTCTGAAAGAGGTGGATACCCGGTGGTTCGAAAGAAAATGACCCAATGGAGTATGCGAATTTCGGCTTTTTCTGAAAGGCTGCTTCAGGATCTTAATAAGATCGACTGGACCGAAAGTCTGAAGGAGAGTCAGCGTAACTGGATCGGGAAATCGGTTGGTGCCATGGTTCATTTTAATCTTTATGGAGAGACCCTGAAACAGGTTCAGGGTGACGGTCCTGCTGAACTCGTTTCAGCATCTCAGCCAAAAATCTCTGTATTCACCACCCGTCCAGACACCATTTTCGGGGTTTCCTTTATGACGCTTGCGCCGGAACATGACCTGGTTGAAAAGATCACTACCGAAGATCAGAAGGCAGAAGTCCAGGCTTATATTGAAGCGACGGCGAAGCGAAGTGAACGTGAGCGTATGGCTGATGTAAAGACCATTAGTGGTGTTTTCACCGGTGCTTATGCCGAGCATCCATTCACTAAAGAACCGGTGCCTATCTGGATCGGTGACTATGTTTTGGCAGGCTACGGAACCGGCGCCGTAATGGCGGTGCCCTGTGGTGACCAGCGTGACCATGATTTTGCAAGGCATTTCGATCTGCCTATCCCAAATATTTTTGAAAACGTGGACGTTTCGCAGGAAGCTTATGCGGGAAAAGAGGGCACGGTGATCGCTAATTCAGATTTTCTAAGCGGACTCAAATATAAAGAAGCGCTTCAAAAAGTGATCCTGGAACTGGAAAAAACAGGTCATGGTTACGGAAAAACCAATTACCGGCTTAGGGATGCGGTCTTCAGCAGACAAAGATACTGGGGAGAGCCATTCCCGGTTTATTATGTGAATGGTCTTCCAAAGATGATCGATCCAAAGCATCTTCCGTTAAGACTGCCGGAGGTTGAAAAATATCTACCAACCGAAACCGGTGAACCGCCACTTGGTAATGCGTCCGATTGGGCCTGGGACACAAAAAATAACAAAGTTGTTTCCAATAAGATGCTGAAACAAGTTCAGCATGATGAAAAAGGGGATGTCACGCCGAGCGGAGTCGAGGCGCATGAAGATAACGGAGTTTATCCTTTAGAGCTGAATACCATGCCTGGTTGGGCTGGAAGCAGCTGGTACCTGTTCAGGTATATGGATGCCGGAAACCCGGATAAATTTGTTTCAGAAGAAGCCCAGAAATACTGGGAAAATGTAGACCTGTATATCGGAGGTAGCGAACATGCCACCGGACACTTGCTATATTCAAGGTTCTGGACCAAATTTCTGCATGACCGCGGTTACTTGACCGTTGAAGAGCCTTTCAAAAAACTGATCAACCAGGGGATGATCCTTGGGACCAGCGCTTTTGTTTACAGGCTGGAAGGAGAGAACGTATTTGTTTCTAAGAACCAGATCAAGGGAAATAATGTACAGCCTATTCATGCCGATGTTTCTCTGGTAAATGCCTCAGATGAACTGGATATTGAAGGCTTTAAGAAATGGCGTCCGGAATTTGCTGATGCTAAATTTCTGACCGAAGATGGGAAATATATCGTTGGCAGGGAAGTGGAGAAAATGTCCAAGTCTAAGTATAACGTGGTGAACCCTGATGATATCTGCGAGGATTATGGTGCCGATACTTTAAGAATGTACGAGATGTTCCTGGGTCCGCTGGAGCAGGCCAAGCCATGGAACACGGCTGGTATTACAGGAGTTCATAACTTCCTGAAAAAGCTTTGGAAATTATATCATAATGGTGAGGAATTCGCGGTTTCAGATGATAAGGCTTCAGCCGATTCGTTGAAGACATTTCACAAGACCATCAAGAAAGTAACAGAGGACATTGAAGAATTCAGTTTCAATACTTCTGTTTCAACTTTTATGATCTGCGTGAATGAATTAACAGCACAAAGATGCAATAGCCGCGAGGTGCTTGAACCTTTGGCGGTGCTAATCGCACCCTATGCTCCGCATATCGCTGAAGAGTTATGGGAAAAACTTGGAAATTCAGAATCTGTTTCTACAGCAAAATATCCTGAGTACCAAGAAAAATACCTGGTGGAAAGCAAAAAGAACTACCCGGTATCCTTTAACGGAAAAATGAGGTTTACGATGGAGCTTCCCCTGGATATGAGCAAAGATGAGATCGAAAAAAATGTGCTGGAGGATGAACGAACAAAAAATCAGTTAGACGGTTCGACCCCTAAAAAAGTGATAGTCGTTCCGGGTAAAATTGTAAATATCGTAGTTTAACCCCCTTAAAAATATCAAATTGGGGTGTGAAATGTGAATTATTGCATTTTGCACCCCTTTTTTATTTTTCTTTCTTACTTTTCGGAAACCAAAAACTTCTATTATGAAAATCGGCATTCCGAAAGAGATCAAAAACAACGAAAGCCGGGTGGGGATGACTCCTGCCGGTGTCCTGGAACTAACCAAGCTTGGGCATGAAGTATTCATTCAGTCAACAGCTGGCGAAGGCAGTGGCTTCGATGATGAAGATTATCATGTGGCCGGTGCCACGATCCTGCCAACTATAGAGAGGGTTTACGAGCAGGCTGACATGATCGTCAAGGTCAAGGAACCTATCGAGCAGGAGTATCAGCTCATTCGTGAAGACCAGGTCATTTTTACCTATTTTCATTTTGCTTCTAATCAAAACCTTACAGAAGCTATGCTAAGAAGCCGATCAGTATGTATTGCATATGAAACTGTCGAGGACGAAACAGGAGCACTTCCTTTATTGACGCCCATGAGCGAGGTCGCCGGTAGGATGGCGATACAGCAGGGTGCAAAATATCTTGAAAAACCGGTAAAAGGAAAAGGATTGTTGCTGGGTGGTGTGCCAGGAGTTCCGCCGGGGAAAGTACTGGTACTTGGTGCCGGAACTGTAGGGATCCAGGCAGCTAAGATGGCAGCTGGTCTCGGGGCCCAGGTAACCGTTCTTGATGTAAACATGAATAAGTTAAGGTATGTGAACGATATCATGCCCAGTCATGTGGTCACCGAATTTTCCAATGAATATAACATCCGTAAACATATAAAAACAAGTGACCTGATAATAGGTGGAGTGTTGATCACCGGTGCAAAGACTCCCAAACTTATCACTCGTTCCATGTTGAAGGAAATGCAGCCGGGAACGGTGATCGTGGATGTTGCCGTAGACCAGGGAGGTTGTATCGAGACCACCAGGCCAACAACTCATGAAGAACCGGCTTATATCATTGATGATATCGTGCATTATTGTGTGGCCAATATGCCTGGTGCTGTTCCGCATACGTCAACAATCGCATTGACCAATGTAACGCTTCCTTATGTGCTAAGCCTGGCCGAAAACGGTTGGGAAAATGCCTGTGGAAAAGATCCTTCGCTGGCAAAGGGAGTGAATATTGTAAAAGGTAAAATAGTGTATGAGCCTATTCTTAAGGCTTTTGACTGGAATGAAGCTTTTGCCTGATTTTTTTAACCTAGATAAAGGTCGATAAGTCCCTCTGGAGTGATCACCTTTATCTGCTTGTTCTTCTTGTCAACCTTCTGAATGAACTCATCGTTCATTGGGATGAGGATCTGTTTTCCGTCTTTTTCGATCTCGAAAAGGGCCTGGGCTGTTGAATCGTTAATCGAAACGATCTGTCCTATGTTGCCATGTTCCGCATCGATCACGTCGAAACCAATGATCTCGTGGAAGTAGAATTTGTCTTCGGGAAGCTCAGGCAGCATGCTAAGAGGTAGGTAGAGTTCTGCGCCAACCATATCCTCGGCATCATCTTCGGTATCGATATCCTCAAATTTAACCCGGAGCAGAGTGCTTTTGTGAAGGGAGGATCTTTCAATAAAAAATGGAACCAGATTTTCATTGTATTCAATGAAAACTGATTCCATTTCAGTGTAAGTTTCAGGCTCATCGGTGTCCAGTTTTACCAGCACCTCGCCTTTAAAGCTAAATTTTCCAACGATTCTTCCCAGGTAGAAGCATTCTTCCTTTGTGATCATCGCCGGCAGCTATTTTAAGCGTCTTTTTTCTCTTCGGTGTTAGCTTCTTCTGCAGTTGCAGCTCCCACTTCTTCCTCAGCGCTTTCTACAGTAGCCTCATCGGTTGCTGCAGCAGTTCTTTCAGCTTCAGCAGCTTCAGCGGCAGCAGCCTCTGCTTCTTCTTTTGCTTCGGCTTCACGCTTAGCGTTCACTTCTTTTTCAGCTTCAAGAGCTTTTGCTCTTTCTTCTTCTTTAGCTTTTTCTACTGATTCTTTTTTAGAACCAATCTTACCTTCTTTTTCGTCTAACCAGGCCTGGAATTTCTCCTCAGCCTGCTCTTCGGTCAAAGCGCCTTTTCTCACACCTACTGCTAGGTGTTTCTTAAGAAGGGCTCCTTTGTAAGAAAGGATCGCGCGAGCAGTATCTGTTGGCTGGGCACCATTTTGCAACCATGTAACAGCTCCGTCTACATCTAGTTCGATAGTAGCAGGATTCGTGTTAGGGTTGTAGATTCCCAATTTTTCCAAAAATTTACCGTCTCTTTTTGCACGAGCATCAGCAGCGACAATCCAGAAAAAAGGTTTTCCTTTTTTACCGTGTCTTTGTAGTCTTATTTTTACTGGCATAAAAATTAAATTTTGGGGTTCTCGACCCCGGTTATTAATAAGGTCTGCAAAGATACTACATTTTTCTAATTATCAAGGTTTTCTGGGATTAATTTAAAAAGGGCTTAATGCGTGAAAATCCCTACTGGATTTAAGCTTGAATTAGGAAGAATTTTCGTTAAAAATCAGGACTGCTGTTAAAAGAGGTTAATTAATGCTAAACCCTGTTAAATAGGTTGTTAAGTGGGGTTTGCACTTTTATCTTTATCGGAAAGAAAAACCAAAAATTGTTATGAGTTATTCAGATAAAATTGCTGGAAAATTAAATGAATTATTAGAAAAGAATTATGATGCGGAAAAAGGTTATAAACTGGCCGCTGAGAAAGTGAAAAGGGAAGATCTGAAGCGATTCTTCACTCAAAGAGCGCAGGAGCGATATGATTTTGGACATGAATTGAAGTCTGAGATCAAAAATTTTGGAGAGACTCCGGACAAAGGTTCGAGTCTTGCTGCGGATGCTCACCGTTCCTGGATGAATCTCAAAGCCAGCCTCTCTAATGATAAAGATGAGTCAGTGCTTGAAGAAGCTGTACGAGGCGAGAAGAAAGCCGTAGAGGAATACGAGGACGTGATCAATGAATCGGAGATCCCCGTATCTACCAAACAAGTTCTTGTAAAACAAAAAAATGGAATAGTTGCCGCTCTTAATGAAGTGAAAGCTTTGGAAGATCAGGCTTAAGATTAACTACTATAACATCTTTCGGGAAATCACCCCAATGAACACGATATCGAAGGAATGTGAACATACAGATGCGAGCAATGTTTGATTGAAGTAGTAGTAGTTTTTAGTGTTCGTATCAGGCCTCACATCGATCTGTTGATCAGATCTTTGTGAGGCTTATTTTTTTGGTTGATAATTCTTGAAAACTATGTTTTAAATCAGCCATAAAGTTCCCTATTTTAGCCGGAATGGTTTAAGTTTGCAAACCATTTTTTATTCTTCATAAAGGCTTAAAATACAAAGGAATGTACCTTATTTTTGATACTGAAACCACCGGACTTCCCAAGCGCTGGGATGCCCCTTTAACCGATTCAGATAACTGGCCACGCTGTATACAGATCGCCTGGCAGGTACATGATGAAATGGGTAGGCTTGTGGAAAGCCAGGATTACCTGGTGCAACCAGATGGCTTTGATATTCCTTATGATTCTGAACGTATCCATGGAATTTCAACCGACCTTGCCAGGGAGCAGGGAATTCCTTTAGACGATGTTCTGGAAAAATTCAATACCGCTCTACAGAAATCCAAATTTGTGGTTGGCCAGAATGTAGGTTTTGACCTGAATATTATGGGTGCGGAATTCCATAGAAGGAATTTCGATAACAACCTTCAGGAAATGCCTGTTCTGGATACCTGTACCGAAAGAACCGCGGAATTGTGTAAAATTCCTGGTGGTAGAGGTGGAAAATTCAAATTGCCAACTCTTACGGAACTTCATGAATTCCTTTTTGATGAAGCCTTTGCCGAAGCGCATAATGCAACGGCCGATGTTGAGGCAACCACGCGTTGTTTCTTGGAGCTTATTCGCCAGCGCATCTATACTGTTGAAGAGCTGGACGTACCTGCCGATTATTTCGAGAACTTTTCTGAGAAGAATCCAAACCGGATCGAGCTAATAGGTCTGAAGCATATCAACCTGAAAAAAGCTTCCGATAAGATCAGGGCAAGGCTGGAAAAGCAACAACCTTCAGATGATATTTCAAAAGAAGAGATCCAGGAAAACCTGGAAATGCTGGACGAGGTTCCTTTTGCCCATTTGCATAATCATTCCCAGTTTTCGGTATTACAATCTACCATAAGTATTCCCGATCTTGTTGCTGCGGCAGCCGAGGAAGATATGAGTGCTGTTGCCCTTACCGATCATGCCAATATGATGGGAGCCTTTCACTTTGTGAAAGAAGTTGGCACCTATAATAAAAGTATCAAGGAGCATAACGCGACTGCCGAGGAGAATGGTGAAGATCTGAAGAAGCCTTTAAAAGCGATCGTTGGATGTGAATTTTTCGTCTGTGAGAACCACGCCGATAAAAGCCGAAAGGATAATGGTTACCAGGTTGTAATGCTCGCTAAGAATAAGAATGGTTATCATAACCTGGCGAAAATGTCTTCCATGGCCTATACAGATGGATTCTATTATGTTCCACGTATAGACAAGGAAGTCATTAAAAAATATAAAGAGGATGTGATCGTCCTTACCGGAAATCTTTACGGAGAGGTTCCAAGTAAAATTCTGAATGTTGGTGAAAAGCAGGCCGAAGAGGCTTTGCTATGGTGGAAAGAAGAATTTGGAGAGGACCTGTATATAGAGATCATGCGTCATAACCAGGAAGATGAGAACAGGGTTAATCCTGTACTCGTTGAGTTCTCCAAAAAACATGACATAAAATTAGTAGCGACCAATAACACCTATTACTGGAAACAGGAAGATGCCAATGCCCACGATATTTTGCTTTGTGTAAAAGACGGGGAAAAGCAGGCGACTCCAATTGGTCGAGGAAGAGGATATCGTTACGGACTACCTAATACAGAGTATTACTTTAAGTCTGGTAACGAAATGAAGAAGCTATTCAAGGACCTGCCTGATGCGATTTCGAATATCCAGGAGATCGTTGATAAGATCGAACCTTTTGAACTGGCGCGAGACGTTTTACTTCCAGCTTTCGAAATTCCGGAAGAATTCCAGAGCGAAGAAGATAAGGTCGATGGAGGAAAAAGAGGAGAAAATGCTTATTTGAAGCATATTACTTTTGAAGGTGCTAAAGATAGATACGGCGAGATCACCGATGATATTGCCGAACGACTCAATTTCGAATTATCAGTAATTGAGAACACCGGTTACCCTGGTTACTTCCTGATCGTGGAAGACTTTATTCGAGCTGCTCGTGAAATGGGTGTTTCGGTTGGGCCGGGCCGTGGATCGGCAGCCGGTTCAGCGGTGGCCTACTGCCTTGGAATTACCAATATCGATCCCATTAAGTACGACCTGCTTTTTGAGAGGTTTCTGAATCCGGATCGTGTAAGTATGCCCGATATTGATATCGACTTTGATGATGAGGGCCGAAGCCGGGTTATGGATTATGTGATCAAGAAATATGGAGCCAACCAGGTTGCGCAGATCATCACCTACGGAACCATGGCTGCGAAATCTTCCATCCGTGATACAGCTAGGGTACTGGACCTTCCTTTAATGGAGGCAGACAGGATCGCGAAGCTTATTCCGAATACCAAGCTTGGAAAGCTTTTCGCCATGGACGATAAGACCATCAAGTCCAAATTCCGTGGGGATGAAATTGAAAAAATTAACGAGCTCTTCAATATTTCTGAAGGAGATGACCTGGAGGCTGAGACCATCAACCAGGCCAGGGTATTGGAGGGGTCGGTTCGAAATACCGGGATACACGCCTGTGGGGTGATTATTACCCCCGGTGATATCACCAATTACGTTCCGGTATCGGTTGCCAAGGATTCCGATCTTTATGTGACCCAGTTCGATAACTCGGTCGTGGAAAGTGCGGGACTACTAAAAATGGACTTCCTGGGTCTTAAAACACTGACCTTAATTAAGGATACCGTAAAAATTGTAAAAGGAAGACATAATATAGACCTGGACCCGGATAGTTTTCCGCTGGACGACGAGGAAACCTATAAGCTGTTCCAGAGAGGGGAGACGATAGGGATATTCCAGTACGAATCTCCCGGGATGCAGAAGCATATGCAGTCGCTAAAACCAACCGTTTTTGATGACCTTATTGCCATGAATGCCCTATATCGTCCTGGACCTATGGAATATATTCCAAGTTTCATCGCCCGTAAACATGGGGAGGAAGAGATCTCTTATGACCTTCCCGAAATGGAAGAGTACCTGGAAGAAACCTACGGGATTACGGTCTACCAGGAGCAGGTGATGCTTCTGTCACAAAAACTGGCTGGATTTACCAAGGGTGAAGCCGATATGCTTCGTAAAGCCATGGGTAAAAAGATCGCTGCACTTCTTGCAGAACTGAAACCGAAATTCATTGGTGGTGGAGAGGAAAAAGGACATCCAACCGAAGTTCTGGAGAAGATCTGGAAAGACTGGGAAGCCTTTGCTTCCTATGCATTTAACAAGTCTCACTCCACCTGTTACGCATGGATCGCCTACCAGACGGCCTATTTAAAAGCGCATTATCCCGCGGAATATATGGCGGCGGTGCTTTCGAATAATATGAACGATATCAAGCAGGTCACTTTCTTTATGGAGGAATGTAAGAGAATGAAGCTGAATGTACTCGGGCCCGATGTAAATGAATCGTATTACAAATTTTCTGTAAACAAGGATAACGCTGTTCGGTTTGGAATGGGTGCGATCAAGGGTGTTGGCGCAGGAGCCGTAGCCACGATCGTAGAGAACAGGAAAACAAAAGAAGGCCCGTATCGATCTATTTTCGATATGGCTAAAAGAATAGACCTGAGGGCAGCCAATAAAAAAGCATTCGAGAACCTGGCCCTGGCCGGGGGATTCGATGGGTTTGGTGGAACCCACAGGGCACAATACTTCCATGATGATGGGAGCGGCATGAGCTTCCTGGAAAAGGTGGTGAAATATGCCCAGAAGTTCCAGGAAAACCAGAATTCATCGCAGGTGAGCCTTTTTGGTGAAGCCAGTGATGTTCAGATCCCGGAGCCAGAAGTACCGCCTTGCGAAGAATGGGGAACCATGGAAAAGCTTCGAAGAGAGAAAGAGGTAGTTGGGATCTATATTTCGGGTCACCCGCTGGATGATTTCAAGATCGAGATGAACTATTTCTGTAACGGGAAATTATCAGATTGCAGAGATCTTGAATCAATTGTAAATCGAGAACTAACCATTGGTTGCGTGGTGGTAGACGTGCAACACAGAACTTCCAAAAATGGGAAAGGATGGGCGATCTTTACCGTCGAAGATTACGATGAATCCTATGAGTTCAAGATCTTTGGGGAGGAGTATTTGAAAATGAAGCACTTCTTTGTTCCGAACAACTTCATTCATATGCGGATCTTCGTCAAGGAAGGCTGGACTAACAAGGATACCGGTAAAAAAGGTGAGCCTCGAATACAATTCAGGGATATTAACCTGTTGCATGATGTGATGGACAAGAATGCCAAGAAATTGACCATTCAGCTGAACATTGATGACCTGAAGAACGAGAAGATCGAATGGCTAAGGGAAACCTTTGATATGCACAAGGGCGACAGCAGGCTTAACTTTGTGGTCTATGAAATGAAAGAGCAGGTGAAGCTGCATATGCCAAGCCGAAAGCAAAAGGTTAGGATCTCCCAGGAACTGATAGAAAGCCTGGAGCGGGAGCAATTTATGTATAAGCTGAATTAGATCTTATTATATCGTTATCCTGAACTTGATCCAGGATCTATTGATGAGAAGCTGAAACAAGTTCAGCTTGACGTTTTAATTTTTAATTCGGGCCAGGGATTGAGGCGAGCTACCGCGTAGTGCCGAAAGCCCGGTTCCTTGGAGCGAAGCGGAGAGGAAGGCCCCCAAATAGGCCTTAACAATAAGCTTATAGTCAAATAAAATATTGGGGGTGTAAGGAAAATTTATTTTATTGACTACTTTTACGAATCAAATTAAAAACACAGAAAAATAACATATTATGGCTGTAGAAATAACTGACGCGA
Source organism: Christiangramia oceanisediminis (assembly GCF_022570735.2). GTDB lineage: Bacteria > Bacteroidota > Bacteroidia > Flavobacteriales > Flavobacteriaceae > Christiangramia > Christiangramia oceanisediminis. The sequence continues at coordinate 1,444,787 of NZ_JANCNS010000001.1, forward strand.
ATTTTGAAGAGCAGGTGCTAAAAAGCGATAAGCCTGTAATGGTAGATTTTTGGGCTGCATGGTGCGGACCTTGTAGAATGGTTGGACCGATCATTGACGAACTAAGTTCGGAATATGAAGGGAAGGCTGTTGTAGGAAAGCTGGATGTAGACGCAAACCAGGAATTCGCGGCTAAATATGGTGTAAGAAATATCCCAACCGTACTGGTATTTCAGAACGGAGAGGTTGTAGGTCGCCAGGTAGGTGTTGCGCCTAAGCAAACCTATGCAGATGCAATTGACCAGTTATTGTAATAACTGATTATATATAAATTGAGGCCTCGCTAAATGCGGGGCTTTTTTTATTCATAAAGTATAGCTACTTTAAGGCTTAGAATGAATATAGAAAAAGAGCTACATGAAACGGGTGGTTTCCTAAACCTGGACCTGCTGGCGAGGCAGGTGGTGGAAGGTTATATTTCGGGCATGCATAAGAGTCCGTTTCACGGCTTTTCTGCTGAATTTGCCGAGCATAAGATCTATAATTCGGGCGAAAGCACCCGGCATATCGATTGGAAACTATTCGCGAAGACCGATAAGCTGTATACCCGCCGATACGAGGAAGAGACCAATTTAAGGTGTCATTTGATCTTGGATAATTCGGCCTCCATGCATTACCCCAAAATGAGATCCCAGGGTTTGAATTCGCTCAATAAGATCGGGTTTTCGGTGCTGGCCTCGGCCTGTTTGATGGAGATCCTGAAGAGGCAAAGGGATGCGGTAGGTGTCAGCATCTACAGCGATGAATTCGAGTTTTATGCGCCGGAAAAATCCAGTGAAAGGCATCACCATATGTTATTGGACAAGATGAATGGGATCCTGAAGCAAGGTGCTAAAAAAAAGACAACAGATACCTATACGTTTTTGCACCAGATCGCAGAAAAGCTTAAGAGACGGTCCCTGATCTTCCTTTTTACCGATATGTTCCAGGCAGATGCCGACGAGGACAAATTATTTGAAGCTTTAAGACATTTGAAATATAACCGGCATGAAGTGATCCTTTTTCATGTTTTTGATGAAAAGCGGGAGCTGAATTTTGATTTTGAGAATACTCCAAGGCGATTTACCGATGTGGAAACCGGGGCTGAGGTGGACCTGTATTCAGAAAATATTCGTGAGAATTATAAGAAAGCGGTGAAATCCTTTCTTTCGGATCTCAAAATGCAGTGCGCAAAATACCGAATTAAGTATGTGGAAGCAGACATCAATAAAAATTTTGATAATATCATGACGACCTATTTGCTTGAAAAACAAAAATTTGGATAGGATCGAAAAAAATCCCTTGAAAAATTTCAAAAAAAGGTTTGGTGAATCTAAAAAGGGGCGTATATTTGCCCTCGCCTAACAGAAAAGATAGGCAAGCAATAAAGCAACGGTCTGGTAGTTCAGTTGGTTAGAATACCTGCCTGTCACGCAGGGGGTCGCGAGTTCGAGTCTCGTCCAGACCGCAAAACAAATAAAGCTCCTATGAAACTGGGAGCTTTTTTTGGCACTAAGATTTAGTTGTGTTGTTTGTCTCAGGAGACTGGGACGTGTAGTTAACCGAGTTATAATCCTGTGTTGTGAGGATTTTGGTTAACCAATGAAAAGCTTTTTTCCATTTGATGGAAGAAGGCTTTTTTGTTTTATAGACCTTTCCGTTATTCTCTGCTGTTTTAGTGTCCTGAAAATTACAATTCAGGAAATTGAAACTTTTCAGCTTCATCTTCAGTACTGGATTCACATCATCAAATCAAAATATTTTTGCCTGGTTGAGAAAATGAAGCAATTATGGTATTCAAAAGTAACCCAGGATAATTTTTGCTAATTTATCTTATCTTAAGGTTTCCAAAATCCCATAAATGAGAATTTTCAATTTAATTTTTGTATTCTGTTTTTTTAAGTTAAGCCTCGCCCAGAACGATACTGGAATTTTCCAAAACATTAAAGATATAGGAGAGCCTGCTATAAAAGGTTCTGCAGTTTATGATGAAGAGAATCAGGTCTACACGTTAAGCGGAGCCGGAAATAATATCTGGTTCGATAGCGATGAATTTAATTATTTATACAACGAACAAGATGGAGATTTCATAATTACTGCAAATTTTAGATTTCTGGACGAGGGTGGAGATCCTCATCGAAAAACCGGAATAATGATAAGGGAGTCTGATGATGAGAATGCCGCTCATGTAAGTGCTGTATTGCATGGTGATGGTTTGACTTCCATGCAATGGAGATCTGCCCTGGGAGAAGACATGACAGAATCTAATGAGATCAAGGCACCAAAATACAGTTATCAAACCCTCCAATTGGAACGCACTGGAAAAAAATTGATCATGCGGGCGGCTCATTGGGGTGAACCTCTACAAAAGATCGGAACACGCGAATTAGAAAACCTTAGCGGAAAAGTCCTGGTAGGTCTTTTTATAAATTCTCATAATCCTGAATTGACTGAACAGGCCTCGGCCTGGAATGTTCGAATAGACAAACCTGTTTCAGATACGTATAACCCTTATGAACAGGGTTGGTTAGGATGTAGATTAGAGACCATTGATATCGAGACCGGTAACAGGAAAGTTATTTTTACAAAAGATGACCGGTTTGAGGCTCCTAACTGGATGCCCAATGGTGAAGAGCTTTTATTCAATATGGATGGATCTTTATATACTATTCCCGTTGCAGGAGGTAAGCCTTCAAAATTGAATACTGGCTTTGCAGATAACCTGAACAACGATCATGGTATTTCCTTCAATGGAGAAATGCTTGCTATAAGTCATAGTCCGCAGGGTGAAGGCTCTGCAGTTTACGTTCTCCCATTAGCAGGTGGCGAACCTCAAAGGGTAACCGAAAAAACGCCTTCCTACTGGCATGGATGGGCACCTAATAACCGGGAAGTTGTATATGTCGCTACCAGGGATGGCGATCCTACCTACGATATTTATAAAAAGGATATCAACGGAGGTGAGGAGGTAAAGCTGACAAACACTAAAGAAAATGAACATGTTGATGGATGTGAATATTCACCAGATGGTAAATACATCTATTATAATGGGAGTGCTTCAGGAAGCATGCAGATCTGGAGAATGAAACCTGACGGATCTGATAAAGAGCAGATCACCTTTGACGCTAATAATGACTGGTTTCCGCATATTTCTCCCGATGGGAAATGGATCGCTTATATTTCATTTCCTGCCGAAATTCCCGTGAACGATCATCCCTCATTTAAAAGAGTTACTCTTAATATTATTCCAGCAGATGGAGGGGCACCCAGGGTTATCGCATATCTTTACGGAGGCCAGGGAACCATAAATGTGCCTTCCTGGTCACCAGATAGCAAACATTTTGCCTTTGTAAGTAATTCGGGTTCTCGAAAAGAGTAGAAATTTTGATCGTTTTGATTCTTAACTAAAGCAATTTTGATATTGGGCAAATTTACCCTACATAAAACAGGCATACTTCTGCTGTCACTTTTAGTTATAAATGCGTGTAATTCAGTTTCGCAAGACTTTGGTCAATTTTCCAGGATTCAATCTTTTGATGAAAACTGGCAATTCTTTTTAGGAGATTCTGTGGCTGCTGTCAATTCTGAAAACTGGAGAGAATTAGACCTGCCTCATGACTGGAGCATAGAAGGGGAATTTGAGCAGGATCATCCGGCTGGCCTGGGTGGAGGTTATCTTCCCGGTGGCATGGGCTGGTATAAAAAAACCTTTAAAATCCAGGATTCTTCAAAACTTACTTCCATTCAGTTTGACGGAGTTTATATGGATAGCGAGGTTTGGGTGAATGGTGAGTATCTTGGAAAACGACCTAACGGATATATTTCTTTTGATTACGATTTAACTCCTTACCTGAAATATGACGGACAGGAAAACGAGATCCTCGTAAAAGTCGATAATTCAAAACAACCTAACTCCAGGTGGTACTCAGGATCTGGAATTTACAGGCATGTCTGGCTTAATACAACCAATAAACTGCATGTCGCCAATTGGGGGTCTTTTGTGACCACTCCAATAGTTTCTGAAGATAGCGCTGCAATTTCCATAGAGTCAATGATTGAGAATGAATATCCGGTTTCAAAGACAGCTACGATTGAAACCAGCATTCTTTTTAATGAAGCTGAGATTTCTTCCACAGAGGAAAATTTCAGTTTCGAAGCTAATTCCATCAAAAACATTCAGCAGAGAATAACTATTGAAACCCCGCAATTATGGTCTATAGACACACCAAATATGTATACAGCAAAAACTAATATAATCATAGATGGTGAGCTGGTAGATTCTTATAAAACTCCTTTCGGAATACGAACTTTTGAATTCGACCTTGACAAAGGTTTTATTTTGAACGGCGAACAGTTAAAGATCAAGGGAGTTTGCCTTCATCACGATCTTGGTCCTTTGGGAGCTGCTGTTAATACCAGGGCTATTGAAAGACAGCTGGAGATCATGAAAGACATGGGTGTGAATGGAATACGAACCGCTCATAACCCGCCAACGCCAGAACTACTGGATCTTTGTGACAGAATGGGTTTTGTCGTGATGGACGAGTCTTATGATATGTGGAACAATACCAAAACCAAATACGATTATGCGAATTATTGGAATGAGTGGCATAAGAAAGACCTGGAAGATTTCATAATTCGCGACCGGAATCACCCAAGTATCATTATTTGGAGCATCGGGAACGAGATCCAGGAACAATGGAAGGAGCAGGGAGTTAGAACGGCCAGGGAATTAAAAGCCATCGTAAGAGAACTGGACACTACCAGGCCAATTACTGTGGCCATGAATCCACCGGTGAACATGCCCGATGCCAATGTTACGACTCAGTTTGATACTGCAAAAGTTAGCTTGAATCCTGTTGCGGCTTCCGGTGTACTGGATATAATCGGGTACAATTATGCGCATCAAACCTATGAGCATCATCAAAAAAATTTCCCGGAAACTCCCTTTATAGCTACAGAAACAACTTCGGGATTACAAACCAGGGGATATTATGAATTTCCTTCAGATACCCTGAAGATCTGGCCGGTTAGATGGGACATCCCGTTTGATGGCGGAAATCCTGATCATACCATTTCAGCCTTCGACCAGGTAAGGGTACCATGGGGATCCTTGCATGAAACTACCTGGAAGATCATTAAAAAGCATGATTTTCTATCCGGAATGTTCATCTGGACCGGATTCGATTATATAGGGGAACCCACTCCCTATACATGGCCATCAAGAAGCTCCTATTTTGGGGTGGTAGACCTGGCTGGTTTTCCTAAGGATGTCTATTATATGTACCAGAGCGAATGGACAGATAAGGATGTGCTGCATCTACTTCCACACTGGAACTGGGAAAACGGGCAAAGCGTAGATGTATGGGCCTATTATAACAATGCCGATGAGGTTGAATTATTCGTAAATGGCAAATCCCAGGGAATAAGAAAAAAACAAGGAGATGAGCTTCACGTGATGTGGCGAATTCCGATTGAGGCCGGCACTTTAAAAGCTGTTTCCAGAAAGGCTGGTAAGATTGTCCTGGAAAAAGAAGTTCATACTGCCGGGGAAGCTTTCGGCCTGAAATTAACTCCAGACCGGGAAACCATCAATGCTGATGGCAAGGACCTTTCCTTTATAAAAGTAGAAATAGTAGACGACAAGGGGAATCTTGTTCCAAGAGCTAAAAATCAGTTAAACTTTTCGGTGGAGGGAGAAGGGAAGATCGTTGGAGTGGCCAGTGGAGACCCTGCAAATCATGAATCTTTTAAGGGAAAAACCCATAAGGCCCTGAATGGAAAATGCCTGGCCATCGTTCAGGCGAATAAAAATGCCGGAGCCATAGAGCTTACAGTTTCGGGTGAGGGATTAAAAACAAATACTATTAGTATAACTACAAAATAAATGATCTGGAGTTACAGCTGAATATGAATTAGTCATAAACTAATTATATAGGAAATATAATTTCACAAGTAATTCCGAATTTTATAAAAACCACTGAGATGAAAATATATAAGGAGACCTCTCTTTTATTCGTTCTTATTTGCTGTCTTGGAAGCCTTCTTCCATTGAATGCCCAACTTCAAAACAATAATGTTCTGAATGAACCGCCAGACATTAGCAAGGATTTTGAAGATTATCGAAACACCTATTATCTGGCTGATGAGCTGGTTGATTTTGATCCCGAAACGGGAAAAGGAACGATCAAATACATCAGGCATAATTTTTCCACTAGCCAGGCCTTCAACAATATGTTAAGCAGGCTTAGCCCGGCAGGGGCTAATGAATTTCCTTCCACAGAATATGCTGCACAGCCGGAATTGCCATTTTCGCTTCAGTTTGTATCAGATAGAACCATCAGGCTGAAAATGACTTCGGGTCCCCAGTTCAGAAAAGAAGAGCCTTCTCTTATGCTGGTCGACGGAAAGGCGCCTACAAACCGATCTTCCTGGAAGTATAGTAAAATTGAAGGAGGGCATAAATACTCCAATTCCAATGGGTCTGTGACCATTCAGGAAAAGCCCTGGAAGGTCTCATTTTTCGATGCTGAAGGCAAAATGCTTACCAGTACACAACATTTAAGTGATTTTTCTAATACCTATACCCCGGTTACTCCATTCTCATTCGTGCGCAGGGCCGATGACTATTCCAAGAGTATGGACGCGGTTTTTTCACTGTCTCCAGATGAAAAGATCTTTGGCCTGGGAGAATCTTTTACCCAGTTTAACAAGCGCGGGCAGAAGGTGGTCTTATGGACCGATGATGCCAACGGCGTTCAGAATGAAACTATGTACAAGCCAATTCCTTTCTATATGAGTAGCCGTGGATATGGCGTTTTTATGCATACTTCTTCTCCGATATCGGTGGATTTTGGGAAGTATTTCAATGCAGCAAACTCCATGTATATAGGGGATGACGAGGCCGATCTTTTTATTTTTCTTGGTGAGCCGAAGCACATCCTGGATGAATATACCGATCTAACAGGAAAAGCCGAAATGCCACCGCTCTGGTCCTTTGGCTTCTGGATGAGCAGGATCACTTATTTTTCTGAAGAAGAAGGGCGCGAAATAGCCAGGAACTTAAGAAAATATGAAATTCCGAGTGATGTCATCCATTTTGATACCGGCTGGTTCGATGTGGACTGGCGTAACAATTATGAGTTTGCTGAGGACAGGTTCGACGATCCGGTAGATATGATGGCCGATCTCAAAGAGGATGGTTTTCATGTTTCCCTTTGGCAGTTACCATATTTTACACCTAAGAATTCCTTATTTGACGAAATTGTGGAGAATGGATATGCCGTTAAGGATAAAAAAGGTAACATTCCTTACGAAGATGCCGTACTGGATTTCTCCAATCCTGAAACCGTTGAATGGTATCAAGATAAACTGAAGAAATTGTTCGAGCAGGGAGTTGGGGTCTTTAAGGTAGATTTTGGAGAAGCGGCGCCTGCCAGCGGAATTTACCATTCCGGCAGAACGGGATTTTATGAGCATAACCTGTACCCATTGAGATATAATAAAACCGTAGCAGAGATCACAAAAGAAGTGAAAGGCTACAGCCTTATCTGGGCGAGAAGTACCTGGGCCGGGAGTCAGCGTTATCCGTTGCACTGGGGTGGTGATGCGGCAACCTCCAATACGGCCATGTCAGCCACATTGCGCGGCGGACTATCTTTGGGACTTAGCGGCTTTAGTTTCTGGAGTCATGATGTGGGAGGTTTTACCACTGCTTCCCCAGAGGATGTTTACCGAAGATGGACGCCATTTGGAATGCTTACTTCTCACGTTCGTAGCCATGGGGAACCGCCTACTGAACCCTGGGAATTCAGCGAAGGATTCCTGGAGGATTTCCGAAAGGCCGATAACATGCGTTACCGCCTGATGCCGTACATCTATGCTCAGGCCAAATTATCTTCAGAAAATGGCCTCCCAATGCTTCGAGCCATGTTCGTGGAATATCCGGATGATCCCGGCTCATGGCTGGTGGATGATCAGTACCTGTTTGGCTCAGATATGCTGGTTGCTCCATTGTTTGAAGAGGTAACTGGACGCCATGTATACTTACCGCCGGGTACCTGGATCGACTATCAAACCAATAAAGAATACCAGGGTGGATGGCATAAGATAGAAGCCGGTGAGATCCCTATTGTGGTATTGGTAAAAGATGGAAGTGTAATTCCTCATATCGAATTAGCTCAGTCTACGAAAGATATGGATTGGAGTGAGCTGGATTTGAAGGTGTATGCTTCAGATGATACAAATTCGGCCAAAGCTCAGATCTACCTCCCAGATAGCGAAAAGGTTGAAACCATCGAGCTTTCAAGAGAAAATGGCAGGTTCAGCATTCAAATCAATCCTTATAGTTCAAAGGTTGATTTCAATGTTCAATAGAATAAATAAGTATTAAACTGTAGGATGGCTGCAGGTTCTGTTCTATTATGGTCTGCATTAATGAACTTGCGGTTCATAAATAAGCCTTAAAAATGAACTGAATCGTTCTTCATCCCGGTTTAATGAAATTCCGGGTACTATTCCTATCTTAAGAGAGTTTTTAATTTCCAACCGCATTTGTGGCCGTAGAACAGTATTTAGTTTACCATCTTTAATGAGTTGATTGACTTCCAGGCCAATAAAATTTCCGGTTCCGGGGATCATATAATGCAGGTTACTGTTAATTTCGTAAGCTGTATAATCGTCGTGGCCGCCCCAACCAGAAAAGAATCTTGGGCCGGTATAAATGAGTCCATGCCACTCGTTGGTAAAACGTTTGGCGGCTATAAAGAACGGATTTACCAGCACACCCTGGGATAGATTATTAAACTGCATGGAGTTTAAATCTGTAAATTCTAATTCTGTTATCGTACCAATAGCGAGAGAGGTTTGCCATTTTTCTGATACTAGAAAAGTATACTGCCCCGCAAGTTTAAGGCTTTCAATGCGGTCATTTGGTCTCGTGGTCCCATTGCGATTCAGTGAATTTCGGCTAAAGAGGGTAACGGGGATTTCAACTTCAAGGCCAAGCCTGTCTGCCACGGCCCATTCATATTCCACCAGGAATTCGTAGGCATCAAAATCAAGGTTATCGGTAATTCCGGCTCCAATGTTCCATTCTCGTTCTCCTTTCCTCGCGCCTAAATCCCTTATAAGATCGATATAAAGAGGTTCAGCATGTTGTAATTTTAGAGGAAGCTCTTTTTCTGTAGCTTCCTGTGACTGTATAGGATTTGTTAAGAATAAAAAACAGCCTATGGTGAATGGCAATAAAAATAGCTTCTTCATGTGATCGATAGATTTTAAGCAAAGAAGCTATGCCGGAATTAAAATCTTTTTAAATACAGATTAAAATGCGATTAGAACCGGGAGGCATTTGGCAATATAATCTTAACTGAAGTGCCTTTATGTTCTTGAGAAGAAATGTTAATTTCTCCCTTGTGCAGTTGAATAATATTGTGAGCCAGGGCCAGGCCAATTCCGTAGCCTTTTTGTGATTTAGCATTTTCACCCCGAAAGAAAGTGGTGAAAACTTCTTCCATTTCGGTTGAAACTATTCCTATACCCGCGTCCGTGACCTCAATTATGGTAGTTTTAATTGTTGATTTTAGTCGAATAACCACTGTTTCTTCAAATGAGTATTTTAATGCATTATTTATAATATTGGTAAGTGCAATTTCAATCCAAAGGATATTACCAAGTATCTCAAACGAATCTTCCCTAAGGTCTGCAGAATTCTGATATTCGAGTCTTACGCGGTTTTGTTTTTGTAAATCGTTGGCAGTAATGGCAATTCGTTGCACGAGCTCGTCAACCCTGAAAACAAGAAAATTTTCCTCAGGCCTTGTTTCATGAACATCCGAGAGTTGCAGAAGACTGGTTAAAAGTTCATTTAAATGTTCGGCTTGCTGGTGAATTTTTTTAATGGAATTATGAGACTCACTCTTTTCTCTCTGAAGAACATATTCAGATTCTCCAAGAATAACGGTTAAAGGGGTTCTTAGCTCGTGGGAAGCATTGTGAATGAATTGTTTTTGGGAGTTGAAGGCTGTTTGAATACGCGAAAGCATTTTATTGAATGTTTTCGCTAATCTTGAAATTTCATCCTTTCCTCCGGGCTCCTTGAGACGTAAATTAAGGTTACTGGCGCTTATTGTTTCTGCCTTGTTTATGATTGATCTTATAGGTTTTAGGATTATTTCTGCAAAAATCAGAGAAACCACGAGTATTAAGATGAGACTTATCAGGACGATTATGGAAAGTGTTCTAATTAGAAAGCCTAACTGCTGTGTTCCTTCTATGTCTTCTGCACTAAGAATTATGATGAAATCTCCCTGGTTATCTTTATAATATATAGCGGTAGCCGGTTTGCCATCAGTCTTAAAAAAAGTATGGGTATTCTCTAAAGTTTTTTGAAATACTTCTTCATTAAAACCTGGGTAATCAAAGGCTTCATTATCGATTCTATTATTGTTTAGTTTAAAAAAAGTCTCGTTCTCTCCCGGGAGTGATTTAAAGTGTTGTAGCGTTAAACGTTGATATTTGGTTTCACTTAGTTCATCTTCCTCCAACGAAATTTCTGCCGCGATATAAGCGCGATCAAGAAGTCTTTTATTGAATTGTTGCTGCATATTTGCGGCTACCAGGAAATAAATAAATATCGCAACTAAGGCAATGATCCCGGTGCATATTAAGGAGAATGTTGCCGCTATTTTAAATTTTAACTTCAAGATCTAATTACGTATCCCATCCCAATAATGGTATGGATTATTCGATTATCGGGAGTATCGTTGATTTTCTTCCTAAGGTAATTAATATACACATCTACCACGTTGGTGCCTAAATCGTAATCTACCCCCCAAACTTTTTCGAGAATATTTTCCCTTGACAGAACCCGGTCTTTATTTTCAAGTAAGTATTTAAGTAATTTAAATTCTGTCGCGGTAAGTTTTATTTCGGTATTAGCCCTGTACACTTTTTTTTCTCTGTCATTAAGGCTCAGGTTTTGAAATCCAAGAGTTTTAGCAGATTTATGATCGTGATCTGTGTTGCGTTTATCCAGGCGACGCTTAAGGGCGTTAATCCTGGCTTTGATTTCCTCTATCTTAAAGGGCTTAACAATATAATCATCGGCTCCCATATTTAATCCCTTTACCAGCATTTCTGTGGTATTTAATGCAGTTAATAAAATTACCGGAGTCGTATTCTTATTAAGTTGAAGTTGTTCTAGAACCTCTAATCCTGATAGCTCTGGAAGCATGATATCCAAAAGGATAAGATCATAGTTATTGGACAGTGCAGCGTCTAAGCCCATTTTGCCATTTGTGGCAATCCCTATTTTATGGTTATCCTCAGATAAACACCTGTGCAGGAGGGATGCCACATTTGGCTCATCTTCAACTAATAAAATATTCATAAGCCTAAAATTGTAAAATTATCTTATTGTAAAGATTAAAATGGCATTAAAATTCTAAATGCATAATAATTTAGGAAAGGCTGTAAGGAGGGAAGGATGAATTAATCAAAACTAAATCTTTATTCAAAATCTCCGCATTCGCATCGGGGTTATTTTTTCAGTTTTTTATAACAGGCGGAGTGGCCAAAGTATATGGAACCGTATCAAAGCTTTTTACCCTCTTCCTATGTTTGCTGAATTTAATAAGTTGAATAATGAAGATAATTAAAAAGGGTATGAGAGCTATACATATAAAAATCATTTCCCAGTTAAAATGCATCTTTAATACGCCAAGTAAACCAGCTCCAATTGCTCTTCCCATATTCGATAAGGCCATATATAAAGTGAACTGGGTCGCTGCTACCGTTTTCCAGCACAGGTGCATGGCCGAGGCAAAAATGCCAATACACAAAAAAGTATAAAGCGTATAGTAGGATAAAATAAAGGCTATTGCCACAATGCTGCTTGACCAAAGATTGGTCATGAAAGCAAAAGACGTGATCAGGCTGGTTGTAAAAATCAGGTAAATACTCAGCATTTTGATCTTACCAAAATAATCTACAAGATAACCACCGAGTAACATTCCTAAGACTCCGCCAATTACGGTAGTGATGGACAGAATGTTTGAAAAATGAGAATTATCCCAGCCTAATTCCTGGATGCTGAATATTGGAAGCAGTGTATCTACCAGTCCGAACATGATGCCCAGTAAAAAAATTCCAAGGCATAAAATAAGGCTGGACTTTAGGACCACAACTCGATAAAGATTTTTAAGAATCCTGCCCCAGCTTTTCACCTGTATCATTTTCGAATGCCTGGAAATCTTACCCCTGGTCCATGGAAGCATTTTTTCACCTTGTCGTTCCCTGAAGTATATGGGGGAAATCATGATACAGGCAACTACTATGGATAATGAAGAAACCGCCAGGCTAAAACCGATATTGTTGATTAGCCAGGTCCCGATGATCAGGGAGGCTGAAATTCCTACTGTTTTAGAGCCCCACATGAGGCCGTTGGCCCGGGCCTGTTCTTTCGCCGGAATCACTTCTACAGCCATGCCGTCTGTAGCCACATCCTGGAAGGCTCCAAAGAAATTTACCAGGAAACCGACCATCATTAATCCACTAAGGTTATTAAGTGGATCTTCCACCATTCCAAGAAAAAGAAAACTAAGAATAAGGCCTAGCTGGCCGAATATCACCCAGGGACGTTTACGGCCCATCGATAAATAAGTGAACCTATCCATTAAAGGAGCGATTATAATTTTAAAACTCCATGGAATTAACATGACACTCACCAGGGAAGCAATTTCAAGAGCCGACCTGCCATTCATCGCCAGCCAGGCGGGAAGGGCAAAATAAGTAATGCCTTCTGGAATACCCTGCGCTGTGTATAGCGCTGAAAATGTAAAGTAACGCGCCCTCGAATTATCGCTTAGGCTTCTGGTTTGAGCTTCTTTTATCCTTCGAATTTTCTTCTTCATATGCTAAAATTTGAAGTACGATTCTGAAAAATATAGTCGGGGAGTGAAAGAACCTTAAGGTTCCATGACTAGAGGTCTGCTTTAGATTGATATGAATGACCCATTAAATTTTGATGAAACTTATCGGGTGCTGGCCTCTGGTACGCCCCGACCTTAAATTGTGATGATCGATGAAAATGTATTTAAATACCTGGCTAATTAAGGGATTAATCGGCTGTGTACGAACCGGATTAGGACGAAAGCAGTGTAAGGTTGTCCGGGTAAAGCTTAATTTTTAGCGGTTAACTATATGGTTTGCAGTCTTTTGAGTAATTCCTTCTTTAAGGATTTACCTATCGGGATCGCTTTCCTTCCAATCACGATATGGGTTGTGGCTACTTCCTGTATCTTGGAAATATTTATTATATAGGACCTATGGATTCGCATAAAATGTTTTGCGGGCAGTTTTTTATCCATTTCCTTCAGGGTGATCACCAGCAGATGTTCTTTATTGCTGGTAAAGATCCGGCAGTAATTTCTTTCGGCTTCAATGTATAGTATATCTGCAATACTAACTTTTACCATCGAAGTAGAATGTCTTACAAAAATGGCATCCTCGAGGATAGAGATCTCTTCTTGCTCCTGCCTGGGCTTTTTATTATTTTTCACCTTCATTTCTGCCTGTGACATTGTTAATTCTATGGCCCGTTGGAGGTCGAGTTTTTTAAAGGGTTTGGCAATAAACGCATAGGGATGGGTTTCTTTTGCCCTTTGGAAATGCGCGTCATCAGAATTTGCGGTGAGGTAGATTATTGGGATATCATGGGTCTTTTGCATTTTCAATGCAGTTTCAATTCCGTCCAGTTCTCCTTTTAAATTAATGTCGAGCAATAGAATATCGGGAAGTTCAGATTCAATCTGGGTTAGAGCCTCTTCACCCCTGGGCACGATCGCGGTTACCTCGTATCCCAATTCGGTTAATTGAAGAGAAATATTGGCAGCGATGACCATCTCATCTTCAACTATAAGTATTTTGATCTTCTCACTCATCAGGCAGTCTTTCTGATTAAAAAGTCAAATTCAACATAGGTTCCTTCCTCATTTCGTTCTATCATTTTCCCGTTTAGCTGCCTGGTTAAGAGTTTTACCAATTGAGAACCAAACCCGGTTCCCTTTGGCGCCAGGCCTTCGGTTTTTCCAATTCCGTTATCCCTTACCAGCAATTTCAGGTTCTCCTGTTCATCCTTTTCCAGGCTTAGCTTAATGACCCCTTTTTGCTGATCTGGAAAAGCATATTTCAGTGCGTTGGTTAGTAATTCGTTCACGATAAGGCCTATGGGAACTGCTGTATCTACATCCAGGTCGAGATTGTCCATAGCACATTCTATCCTGATTCGGTCTTCAGCATTAAAAGTGTCAAGGATACCTTCGCTTAAATTGATGAAGTAATCCTTCATTTCAATGCTTCCCAGGCTGGTGCCCTGATACAATTTTTGATGGATGATGCCCATTGACTGTACACGGTTCTGACTTGCGATCATGGCATCCTTGGTTGCTGGATCTTCAATTTGAGCCGATTGAAGTGCGATAAGGCTTTTTACCATTTCGAGGTTGTTCTTTACGCGATGGTGTATTTCTTTAAGGAGGAGTTCATTTTCAGCATTTTTAGCGCGAATGATCCTCGTGGCTTTTTTACTTTTCTGGAAGAAATAGAGAAGGGATAATAAAAAGACGAATAAAAGACAGGCGATCACGATAAACAGGGTCTGGGTCTTGCTTTTCTGATCCAGCAGGGTCGCCTGGGCTGCCAGGGCTTCATCCTTTTTTTCAGTTTCGTACTTAATGGCCATTTCAGATTCGATATTTTCGATCTTTCCCTCCAGCATATTGGTATTATTGGTATAGGCCTTTTCGCGATATTCCAGTGCGTTCTCAAAATCACCCAGTTGAGCATAGGCCTCGGAAAGATCTAAATATGGCTGAACGAGCCCCGCCTGGCCTTTCTCTTCATAGGCCTCAACACCGGCCAGGAGATGCTCCCGGGCCTGTTCGTAGTTGCCCTGAAGCAGGTATATCTGGCCAATTTCGGTTCTATAAGTGGTACAGCGTTCTTCACCTACATGCTGTTTGCACAATTCCCAGGCCATCAGGTAATCATCCAGTGCTTTAGCATAATCGCCGGCTTTAACGTAAACCTCACCCCGGTATGAATAGGCTCTCACCGGGATAAAGATCTCTTCCGGCGCTTTGGTTCGTACGATCTCCAGGCAACGTTCTGTGGCAGCATAGGCTTTTTGATAGTCTCCTAGTTTTCCGTAACCGATTATCAGGTTAAATTGAGAAATGGCCAGTTCACTATAATTTTCAGCCTTTTCCAAATACGGAAGCGCCTTCTGAGTATATTCAACAGATTTATCATAGTCTTCCATTACCCGGTACAGGGTTCCAAGAGTTCGATAGGCACTTCCCAGGCCGCCGTCATCCTTGAGCTCCTCATAAAGTTCGATGGATTTGAACAGTACCTCCTGGGCTTTATCCAGCTCGCCGGTATTTAAATAATCGATAGCCAGTGACCTGTAGGTGTCGGCGATCTTTTTTTTATTATTTGCTTTTTGATAATAGGAAAGAGCAAGCTCGGCATGGTAAACTACCGAATCTGGAGGGAAAAGTCCGTTATAGGCATGCCAGCCGGCCATTGCTTCATGTACCTGTGCAATTAAAGTGTCGTTTTGAGTGGATCGGGCTCTTTTTAGAGTAGCTAATCCAAAATCCAGAAATCTGTCCAGGTTGGCATCACTGGTGATATTGGCCTGCATCCATGTTAAGCTTGAATCTATGGATTGACTTGATTGTAGCTGCTTCATATCTGCAGCTATTTGAGAATAGCCAAATCCATATATTGAAAAAATCAGTAAGAATAAATAAATGATCCTTTGCATTAGACAAATACTACTTACTAAAGTGTTAGACTTAAATATACTGAAATTGAATAGTATAAATAGCTGGTTTTTAGAAGATAAGAGATAAAATGAGAAAGTGTTCCGTAAGATCATCTCATATTTCGGTAAAGAGGGAAGATTATTCCAATTATCTTTTAAAATTGAAGGAATTGGATGACTTATATAATCAAACTAAATACTGAAGAAAATAATTTCCGATTCGGTTTTTGAATTGGCAACAAGTATATCTTTCTAATTATGGCGGTAACTTATTTGGTTCGGTATTTCACCTGGAAACACTTTTTCAAAAATAATTTCAGAATAGAGCATGGGGATCTTTTGTTTCAATTAAGTCTATATAACTAGTAAAGTTTTAAAGTGGTTAAATATTTCCCTGTAAAAATGTGCTTTGGAAATCAGGATAATATGCCAAAAATTCTATTTTTGCGCGACCCTAAATGTTCAGTAATCACAAAATTTTAATGCGAAAGTCCTGTTAGAAAATTAGCGATGAGGAGGATATTATATGTATTGCTTTTAATAGGAATTAATGGTTCTGCTCAAAAAGAGCAGTTAAACCAGGCAGATAGTCTCTTTTATTCAGAAATCTATAAAAAGGCGCAGGAATTACGCGAAACCAACCTGGATTCAGCTCTTTTTTATTACCAACAGCTCGACCAGTTCCTGGCCGATAAAAATTACACCAAAAAACGGTTCCGGGTCATGCTGGACATTGGGAACGTGTATCTAACCCAGGGACAATCAGACAGGGCACTTGAAACTTATCTGGAGATCGCCGAGGCATCAGGGCTGGATGATGATGCCCAGTATAAATTATATGCCGAGATCAGCATAGCGAATATCTATCTCGATTCTGAAGAATATCAAAAAGCCCTTGATCGATTTAAAAGCATCAGGGAAAATTTTGATGGAGCAGACTCCTCCGCCACGAACCTGGTGCCCTTTTCAGTGATCTATAACAACGAGGGTATAGCGAATGAAAACCTTGGTTTTTACGATGAGGCAGAACAGCATTATCAAAAGGCTATCTCCTTATCCAAAAAGCTTGAAGAACAGTATTACCTGGCAAACGCTTATAGCAACATGGGTTCACTGGAGGTTAAAAGGCAGAATTACCTGGAAGCGCTGGAATGGCACCAGAAGGCCCTGGAAATTAGAGAAACGGGCAATTATTCCCTGGGGATCGCCCAGTCTGAAACCCACATAGGCGCTATTTACATTGAACTTGATCAACCCAGCCAGGCTGAAGGATTTTTGAGGAAATCCCTGGAACGTTCTCTGAAAATGGGCTACGAGAAACAAGTCATAGAAAATGCTCAGGCCCTGAAAGAAATCTATGAGCAAAGAGGCAATTTTCAGCAGGCATTTAGAATGCAGCAAATGGAAATGGAATCCCGGGCCGCGGTCTTCAACGAAGAAAGTATCAAGAACCAGGAGCGCCTAAAGGCCAAGTATGAATTTGAGCTTGAGAAACAGATCGAAGAAAAGAACCGCAGATACAGGGAAACGGTCTATAAATTCGTTTTCGGGCTGCTTGTTTTATTGTTGATTATAGCCTTTATCCTATACCGGCTTCAAATGATCAAAACCAAAAAAGAGCAGCTACAAACCGAAAATATTAAAAAGGAAAAGCACCTTTTACACCAGGAACTGGATTATAAGAACAAAAAACTAATGTCCAACCTGATGTTCCTTCTTCAAAAGAATGAAATGATCTCCGGGTTAACTGAAAAACTTCGGGCCGTCAAGAAAATGACCAAGGCACAGGGTGATAAATCGATCACCGATATCATCAGGGAACTAAAACATTTTCATAATAATGAGTCCTGGGACGAATTCGACCTCTATTTCCAGGAAGTACATTCTGAATTTTACGAAAAACTTTCTTCAAATTACCAGCTTACTCCTAACGAGATGAAACTGGCTGCCTTCACAAAACTGAAACTTTCTTCCAAGGAAATCTCTTCGTTGACCGGACAGAGCATTCGTACGATCGATGTTGGAAGGTACCGTTTGCGTAAGAAATTGGGTATAACGAACTCTGAAGTCAATCTTACCACCTTTTTGAACAGTTTGTAGTTAATAAACTGAAAATCAACATAAACCGACTTGTTGTATAGGTATTGTAACGCCTAAAAATGGCTATGTATAGATTTTGTCACGCCAATTTTTAAAGTAGACTTAACATTATTTTTTCATTTGGGAAATCTTTAACAGGCGCTCTTAAGAAAGCGCTAAAAACTTAATTCAAATGAAGAAATTATTGTTTTGGTTACTCCTGATACCTTTATCTGTGAAGGTAGGTTTTTCCCAGGAGACCTCCGGGGTGCAATCAACCGCAGCACCCTTTCTCTTAATCGTACCTGATGCCCGAAGTGGGGGTATGGCAGATATGGGAGTCGCTACTTCTACTGATGCCTACTCTCAGTTCTTTAACCCGGCCAAATATACCTTTATGGAGGGTGATATGTTACTGGGAGTGAACTATACTCCCTGGCTTAGAAACCTTACAAATGACGTATTCCTTGGTAGTTTTTCGTTTGCCAGAAGGATCAACGAAAGAAGTACCTGGGGTGTGGGAATGCGTTATTTCTCTTATGGAAGTATAGACCTGTCTGATGCCAACGGAAACAATTTAGGTAGTCAGAATCCTTATGAAGTTGCTATCGACGGGTCTTACTCCTTAAAGCTAAGCGAAAACTTTTCAACCGCTGTGACCGGAAGATATGTGCGTGCAGATTATGCGCTGGGTGACGAAGGTTCAGACATGAATACTTTCGTGGCCGATGTAGGTGCTTATTACCAGTCAGATATGATGAAGCTGGGTAAGAACAACGGAATCTGGCGTGCAGGTATGTCTCTAAGTAACATTGGATTTAACGTAGAGCTGGTAGATGGGGCTCCTAAATCGCAGATGCCCACTAACCTGAAACTTGGGTCTGGATATGAGTTGATTATGGATCCTAAGAATTCTATCGCCGCGAATGTTGAGATCAATTCTCTACTGGTTAAGGATAGCGACTTTGGTTCTTTGATCTACGCACTTGGAGCAGAATACAAGTACAATGATGTGTTCGCTTTGCGTACCGGATATTTCCATGAAGCTGAAAGTTCTGGAAACAGGCAATTCGCAACTGTGGGAGGAGGTATCGCATTTAAAAGTGCCAGGCTTGACCTGTCTTACCTGTTCAATACTTCAGATGTGGCAAGTCCTTTAGAAAACACAATGCGTTTCTCCCTGAGCTATGCTTTTGGGAATAACAATAATGCGGCAGATGTGGAGATCGATGATGATGAAGTAGTGGCTCAAACTAAATAAACTCAATGAAAGAGCGGGATGATGAGAGTGTCGATAACTGGTTAAACCGGAACGCTTCACAGCGAAAGGCACTGCGCTCAATGTTAAACATATTGAAAAGCAAGGAGCTGGTTGAACTTGAATCTCAAGAGAATCAGAATCAGCAACTTCCAAACAAAAATAAAATCATGAATAAAATTACTTATTTGTTTAAAAAACTGGGGATCCTGAGCATCATGTTCTTGGTCGTTGGTTCTTTAAATGTTTTGGCTCAAAATCAGGATTTTGTGCCAGGTAAGGTTCGAATAAAAATCGAACCGAATCAATTAGAAACTGTGGTAAAGGGGATGAAACAATCTTCCACTGCCGGGCAGTTAAAAACCGGGCTGCAAAGTTTCGATAAGGTAAGCGAGAAATATGCAGCCTCAAAAATGGTTAGGGTGTTCCCCGATGCCGGAAAGAACGAATTCAAACACGTAAAACACGGGCTTCATCTCTGGTATGAAGTAGAGGTGAACAGCCAGGCAGATATGGCTGCTGTTGCCCGCGAATATGGTACGGTACAGTACGTAACCACCGCAGAGCCAGTTCGTGTAAAAATTCTTGATTATAAGGGTGTAACCGAAGCTAAAAGTCCGACTGTTGCTTCAGCGCCTCTAACTACCAACGATCCTTATTTGAACGATCAGTGGCATCTGTTTAACGATGGAACGCTTCCAGGATCTGAGGCCGGGGCAGACATCAATGTGAAGCCGGCATGGGATATAACGACAGGAACTTCCAATGTGGTTGTGGCCATTGTAGATGGTGGTGTGGATGCTCAACACGAGGATCTTAAGGATAATATGTGGATCAACGAGGCCGAGCTTTATGGAGAACCTGGTGTTGATGATGATTTTAACGGATATGTTGATGATGTCTACGGGTATAACTTTGCAGATGGAAAGGGTGAGATAATACCCCAGGACCATGGAACACACGTTGCCGGGACAGTAGCCGCCACCAGCAATAACGGCAAAGGGGTAGCCGGAGTTGCCGGTGGTTCCGGGAACGGAGACGGTGTTCGAATTATATCAGCACAGGTGTTCAGTGAAAATGGAGGTGGAAATTTTGCTGCCGCCATCGTATATGGTGCCGATAATGGAGCGGTGATCTCTCAGAATTCATGGGGCTATCAGAGCAGTGGTTACTATGAGCAGGCAGTTCTGGATGCTATCGATTATTTCGTGGAAGAAGCTGGGAAATATCCTGGAAGTCCTATGAAAGGAGGAGTAGTGCTTTTCGCTGCTGGAAATAATGGTGTTGAAGAATTGCATTACCCAGCGGTATACGAAAAAACTATCGCAGTAGCTGCTACCGGAACAAATTATAGCAAAGCACCTTATTCGAGTTACGGTGATTGGGTAGACCTTTCTACTACAGGTGGTGACGTGAGCCAGGGAAATAAGAATCAAATATTGAGTACTCTTCCTGGTAACCGATATGGATATATGCAGGGAACTTCTATGGCAACTCCACATGCTTCTGGTGTGGCTGCCTTAATTGTTTCACAATATGGTTCTTCTTCATTCACTAACGAACAACTTAAGAATCGCCTGCTAACCGGAGTAAGAGATATTGAATCACACAACCCTGATTATACTGGAAAATTGGGTGTTGGGTATTTGGATGCCCTGCTTGCAGTTATGCCGAATGATGAACAGGCACCTGATGCGATAAACGATTTTACATTAGAAGGAATTTCACAGGATTTTGCAAATTTCAGCTTTACAGTGCCTGCAGATAACGGGGATGGGACACCATATCAATATCGAGTGTACTGGTCTACTAATGCCGATATGAGTGCAAAGTCTGAAATGATCCTTAAGAACGATTTTCGTGAAGTAGGAGATCTTATCGAAACTACGGTAGAAGGCCTGGAATTCAATACCAATTATTATTTCGCGGTTGTGGCTGAAGACAGATGGGGCAATGTTTCTGAAATGTCTGCTGTTCTTAACGGCATGACGAACGAGGGACCAGATATTGCTTCAGAAACCGCTAACTTTGAATTTTCTCTAGATGTTCAGATGGAAACTTCTGCTATGGATAGTATGAAGATCCAGAACCTTCAGAATGGAATCCTTAAATGGACTGCGGAAACCAGGGAAGTTTCAAACCAGGCTTCTTTTAATAGCATACAGTTGCCTGCCGCAGGAACTCCTTCCGCAGGAACCAATAAAATTGAGATGCTGCAGATCGAAGCTATCGAGGCTTTTGCATCTAACGGCGCTGTTCAAAATGCATGGGAAGCTTCTGAAAAGAAATACTTCAGTCCAACTCCAATCTATATTATCGGAGAAGAAGACACCACAAAAACAAATTCAACGGCAACTCGATTTGATGTTACCAACCCAGAAGGTTTCAATTTAACCGATGTTACCTCTTACTTCAGGCTGGACCAGGAAGATGGTCCTGCTGTGATGGAAATCTATAAGGGGAATCAAATTAATGAGGATAACCTGATCTATCGTGATGATCGTTTTGTAGGACGCTCAGAAGATGATACACGTTATTATCCTCTAAAGCTTAATGAGCAGCTTTTCTTTGAGCAGGGAGAATCTTTCTGGATCGTTTTTCATATTCCGGCAGGAAATCTTTACCCGGCAGGAGTAGCTCCGGAAACCAGTCCGGAATATTCAGATCGATGTCTGATGAGTTTTGACCTTGGGGAAACCTGGCAGTCGCTTGAGAGTGCTTTAGGAGGAGATAATTTTGTATGGGTCGTTACAGCAGCCAGTAAAACAGAGCCTCTGGGTGAATATACAACCTTAACTCCCGCTGAAGGTGAGATAAACGGCATGGGAGAAATGAACATGGACGTTGATGTGAATGGTAGTAACCTGGTAAATGGTGATTATTATTCTAATATCGTAATCCAGTCTAATGATGAGGATACTCCTTTTTACAGGGTTCCTATGAAGCTTACGGTTTCAGGACAGAAACCAGCCCTGAATACGAATAATATTCTTGAATTTGGAACTGTATTCAATGGTCTTTCCTCTACAAAAGAGATGACTATCGTAAACAGCGGTTTGGGAAGGTTCAGAACTCAGTCTGTTACTTCATCCAATCCTGCCTTCAAGGTAAATTCGTCTACCTGGTCCCTGAACATTCCTGCAAAGGATGAGACCACGATGTCTATCACCTATACACCTTCTAGAATAGGAAATGAAAATGCGGTGATCAAAATGACCAGTGCAGCAGGTGACGTTTATGAGTTCAACGTTTTCGGTGTGGGAACAGCTCCTGCTGAAATGACCGTAGCACCTTCTGTGATCGATCTGGATAATTTAATGGTTGGAGATTCGGCCCAGGCAAACGTTACCATTACCAATAATGGGGAATATCCATTACAGTTCGGTTTCCCTGCATTTGCAGATGATCTAAGCCATATCGATAATCTTCCTGAATATGTTCAGAAGTTTAATTATGTGGCAGAGACTACTCCATATAATGGTTATGAATTTAATGACATTTCAACTTCAGGAACCGATGTAACTGATTTCTTTATCAGAAACTCAGGTGAGGATTTTTATAATGTAGAGCTTGGATTTGATTTCCCTTACTACGGGGACTCTTATGATAACCTGTATATTACCAACCAGGGTGCAATCACCATGGCTACGAACAGTAATTTTGCTTCCTCTCCGGGTTATGGTCGTACGCACCTGCCAGACGGTTATATAGCAGCCCTAATGAAAGAATGGGCATTTAGTAAAGGAGGAAGTGTTCATTATAAAAGAGAACCTGGAAAATTCACGCTTCAGTATACTGATGTTAGAAATGATAGGGACCGCGATAATGTAGCGATCACTTTCCAGATCGAATTGTACAGCAATGGGGATATTAAGTTTATCTACGACAAGTTCGAAGGACTTTTCGCATACCAGTTAAACGGATTTTACGCTGCGATCGAAAATGCGGAAAGAAACGATGGGGTACTTTTACATTCACAGAATGACCAGGTAAGTTTACCTCACAGACCTCAGCAGATCGTACATATCCATAGCCCGGGTATTGGTCTTATAAAAGATGTTGTTGAAGCAAAAGGACTCATACAACCAGGAGAATCTAAAGATGTGGTGATCACTGTTGATGGGGAAAAACTAATCGAAGGAGATCATACCGAATATATTTCAGTTCTTTCTAACGATCCGTTCAATAGTTCACAGGCTGTCGAGATCAACCTGAACGTAGTTGGAGGCGGAGTTTCTAACCTGGTTCTTAGTGAAACAGAGGTGGAACTTGGCGATGTTTTCCAGCAAGCGAGCGTTGAAGGTGTTATCGAACTGAAGAACGAAGGATCCAGGGTGATGAATATCACTAATATCGCATTTTCCAATGGGCAGCTAAGCTTTGAAGGAGAGAACAGCGTGGTGATAGAGCCTAACCAGACTTATTATTTAGAGTATAGCCTGGATACGCAAACGCTTGGTCCAATTGATGACATGTTGGTGATCACAGATGGAGAAGGAGATAAGCATGAGGTAAGCTTTACAGGGGAGATCATTGCTGCTCCTGCGATCGAAGTGATGGAAACTTCTTATGCTGAGTCTATGGCTCCAGATGAAGAGGTGGAAAGAAGCTTTAAGGTTTCCAATACGGGACAATCAACTCTTGAGTATGCAATCGCAGCCTCAGAGCATGTTACAGTGAATGAAGCCGAAGCAGCTCAGAATTCTGTAGAAGACTTTACGTATGTATACAGAACAACTTACGATGATGGATCTAAACCGACTTACCAGTGGATAAAGCTTGGTTTGGAAGATAAAGTTCCATTCTATCTTTCTAACGGAGATTTCTGGGAGCAACTGGAACTGCCGTTCGAATTTGAATTCTATCAAAAGAAATACTCAAAGATCTGGATGGGAACACAGGGTGTTCTAAGTCTTCAGGAAGAAGTTAATGAAGCTTATTCTACATTTTTCCCGAATAGAATTCCCAGAGAAGACGATCTAAATGCGATGATCGCTCCTTATTTCGCCACTGGAGGACCTTCTGTAACTTCAGATGAGGCAGAATGGGGAAGATTCATGAAAGCCTTTGATGATAAGGTTGTTTTCGAGTGGAGAAATTATACACCTGGTGGATTTAGCCCAACCTATAGTTTCCAGGCCATTCTTTATAAAAATGGAAAGATCAAGTTCCAGTATAAGAATGGTTCGGCTGCTGGAGGTGTAATAGGGATCGAGAATGAAGACGGAACAGAAGGTGAAGAGATCGTATTTGCCCAGCCTTTCGTTGCAGATGGTGTAGCGGTAGATATTTTTCCAGCTAAAAAGGAAACCCTGGAAGCAGGCGAAAGCAGATCTTATGATCTTACAATTAGCAGCATGGGCTCTAATGCCGGAGTATATACTGAGTCATTGAAGCTTATTAATAATACACCGCTCACTCCTGAAGTGGAAGTGCCAGTAGAGATCACTGTAAGCGGTGAACCAATGTTCAGCTTTAATCCGGATACTTTGGATCTTGGAGAGAAAATGCTTCTTCCAGGTGCTTCATTCGTAGAAGAAATCAGCTTTTCCAATACGGGAGAGAAGGACATGACGGTGACCAACTTAAGAGTTGAGGATCCTTCAACCGTTAAAGTCGAACATCTTGTAAGCGGATTCTTTGGACCTAGCTGGACGGCGGTAAGACCAACCGATGTATTTACGGTTGAACCTGGTTTTGAATCAAAGACCTTCAGGGTTACAGTTAGTCCTCAGGCTCCAAATTCGGCCTATACGAATGCCGTAATTGTGGATACCGATTATGGTACAACCGAAGAAATGCCGATCATGGCAGACTTCAAAGCGCCTCCGGTATTTACAGTTAACCAGGATCCAATCTATCATCTGGCTTATACCAATGATATTTATAGCCATATACTGGATTTTGGAAATATCGACGGAGAATCACCTTTAGTGTATACCATTGGAATGAGTTATGACAGGCCAGACGCACAACCTGCGCAGGCTGCTCAAAACTCAGGAAGCGAGGCAACCTTGTTGAGCAAGGCTCATACTTCAAATTCGGGTAACCAGGTTGCTGTTCAGTACAATACCGAATTTGCTAATCTGTTATCTTATGATGATGCTACAGCGCCTGCGACCCTTCTAGGTTTTGACGGAACTTCAGAATTCATCATTTCCACCGAATTCATAGCGCCTGAAACAGGATTCAATTTATCGCATATTCAAACCTGGTATGCGCCAGGTAGCTGGTTAAATTCAGATATTACTATTGAGATTCGAGTTGGAGATAAGGTGGAGACCGGAGAGGCTGTACATAACGAAGTTGTGAATCATACAGTTGATGCCGAAGATTTTGATGGAGAAATGCTAACATTTGAACTGAATAAAGTCGTGGAAATGCAGCCATACGAGAAGTTCTATGTTGTGATCTCTTATCCTCTGGGTGCCGACTTCCCACAGGGAGTTGCCAATACAGATGAATATGTAAGAAACAGGTTCAAATTCTTCAATGCAGGTAACTGGTATGACCTGGGTGATGGTGGTTTTCCTGAATCAGGCTGGATGGTACGCGCCGGCGAGATAGAAGCAGCCCAGAAGAACTGGATAAATATAGCCGGAATGACGGAAGGCGAAATAGCTGCCGGAGCAACAGACCAGGTGGAAGTTCAGCTGATCCCTGAAAGAGCAGAATATGCGCAGAACAAGGCTAACCTGATCATTGGAACTAATGATCCTGAAATGGAAACGGTTAAGATCCCTGTAACTCTTGAGATCAACCAGGCACCAGACCTTGTTCTTGACGATAGATACTACGTGAATGAAAATGAAACACTGAACATCACTTTAGGAACTTCAGATCTTGAAGGGGATATGGTTACCGGTGCTAGATTGGTAGAGGATAATCCAAAGACCCAGCTTAGTTTCGAAGAGGGGATGGTAGGTTTCACTTTCAGTCCAGACTTTGAAGATGCTGGTATTCATACCTTCGAGATCATGCTTGAAGATGAAAATGGAATTGAAGGGATTTCAACCATCACGGTAGAAGTGATTGATGTGAACAGGAATCCGGAGGCAACTGCCATTGGAACTCAAACCATCAACCTGTATACCGGGGAGTACCGTTTGGATCTTTCTGAAATCTTCACAGATCCTGATGGAGATGAGGTAAACAGCTTTAGGCCGGAAGCTAACAATGATGTGGTGGATATCTTCCTGAATGATGAAATCATGTTGGCAAGCCCATCTAGACTGGGAACATCTACCATTACCTTAAAAGGAACTGATGGCCGTGGAGGAGAGGTAACCACCGCTTTTGATATCGTGGTGGTGAATAAAGTTCTTGAGGATAGTGTGCTTGAAGAAAGCTGGAAAGTACATCCTAATCCGGTGAACGAAACCATGTTCATTAAAATGTATAAACCAGTGATGGAGAAGATGAGCATCAAATTCTACAATACACTGGGAGCCCTGGTAAAATCTACACAATCTGAAGGTTCAGATTCGATGATCGAAGTGCCAGTAGCTAATCTTAGTCCGGGTATATACTTTGTGGAAATTGCCACAGAGAATGCCCGATCTGTCAAAAAGATTGTGAAGAATTAGTTTGATTTAGATTCCATCTTTTTTAACCCGGCTCCTCCCTACAGAGCCGGGTTTTTTTATGTGCAGTAGTGGGCAGTCTCAAAATAGGAAAACTGAGATTTACAGGGTCTTTGAATCCTGGTGTTCGGTTTTGAATAATTTTTTGAAATTGTTAAGGTTACTATAATGCACTTGATGTGAACGA
Source organism: Christiangramia oceanisediminis (assembly GCF_022570735.2). Classification (GTDB taxonomy): domain Bacteria; phylum Bacteroidota; class Bacteroidia; order Flavobacteriales; family Flavobacteriaceae; genus Christiangramia; species Christiangramia oceanisediminis. The sequence goes on from NZ_JANCNS010000001.1 coordinate 1,471,744, forward strand.
ACGGCTAATTAATATTTTAAAATCCTGTAGGTCGTTGATTATCAATAATTAATTGGTTTGGTCAATTTTTTGAAAATTTGGAAAAAATTAAAAAATTAACAAAACCATTTGCTTTGAATCGAAACTATTTCTTAAATTCACTTCATATTAAAAAGTATAATCAACTATTATTTAATATTACACTTAATTAACCGGCCCCTAACCCTTACCTTTATCTTTATTTTCTTCCCCCCGTGCCCTAAGTTATTTTGCCCTTTGGCAAAAAGCCATTTATATTTTCAGTGATCCTCTATTGGGATTATTGTGGCGAAGCCCTGACCTTAAATCTCAAACTTTCGAAATTATATTGATTCGTTGCGTAAAATCTGGTGAACGAATAACTAACAAAAGTTTGATTCTTCTTAGCAGGTAAGACTAGGTAATCATGAAAAAGAAATTTTATGGGATGGTTTGTACTGTACACTAAGCCTAAATCTGAAATTAAAGTAGCCGATTCCTTAAGGGATGCGAATTTTGAGGTTTTTTGTCCTACGACTACGGTAGTCCGGCAATGGAGTGACCGAAGGAAGAGGCTTGAAGTACCTTTATTTACCTCTTATGTTTTCATCCGAATAAAAAATTCAGAAAGGTCAAAGGTCTTTGGATTTCCCGGGGTGATCCGGTATTTGTTCTGGTTGGGAAAACCAGCCATTGCAAGGGATGAAGAGATTGACCTTATCAAGGCCTGGCTGAACGATGACAGGATCGAGAATATTGAAGTAAGAAATATATGTCCTGGTGACCGGGTAAGAATTAAATCTGGTCCGTTTAAAGAGCGGGTAGGAATGGTCCAGGAATTGGGTTCAAAAAGAATAAGATTGGTGCTTCAGGAATTGGGGGTAACCGTGAACCTTCGACTCAACGAATTAAGTTTGCAGACCTAAGCGTTATGACTCATTTCATAGGATTCAATACGTAGTTTCCCTTGGTTTTGGGACATAATTTTACAAATATTGGTTCTACTCCACAGTCACCTTTATCATGTGTTTACCAAAATAGAGGTCTTATGAAGTTGCTTTATCTTGATAGTTCAATTTCCCGGCTGGCAGACCCTAAAGGTGAAGTACTTAAGGCTATAAAAATGGAGTTGGGTTACAGGGAAGAGGTGCAGGAGGTATTTTCCCCGGAAATGGCCGATGCAATAATCATTCAGGAACGATCTTCTTTTAAGAATTTCAGGTATAGAAGTGAATTGCTTGCAGATCCGGTTATTTCAGAATTTCCTCATAAGGTCTTTACCTTGAATTCTGAAGACAGTGCAACCGGACTATTGAAAGGCTTGTACACAAGCTTGCCCAGGGAAAGGTTTAATAGTACTGAAAATGCTATCGTACCATTTATGCAATTTCCTAACGAGTATGTATTTGAGAGGTTAGATGAGGTGCCTGGAGCAAAATACCTGGCCTCCTGGAGAGGTAATGTAAAGTCTAATAAATTAAGGCGGAAACTCCTTGAACTTTACCAGGATGATAATAGATTTTTGCTGGAAACCACAAATAGTTGGCTAAACCATAGTGAAAGCGAAAAAAGGGCCTATGTACGGCTTATACTCCAATCTAAATTTTCACTCTGCCCGGCAGGTTGGGCACCTGTTAGTTTCAGGATATATGAAAGTATGGCTTTAGGTAGGTGTCCGGTTATCATAGCAGATAGTTACGTTCCTCCTGCCGGACCTGAATGGGAAAAATTCAGTCTATTCTTTCCGGAAAGAAAAATTAATCGCCTGGCTTCCTTTTTAAAGGAAAATGAATACAGGGCTGAAGACTTAGGTAAAAAGGCTTTTGAGGCCTGGGAAAAGTATTTTAATTCCGATTGTATAACTAAGTATTATGCAGACGCTGTTCTTGCTTTAATTAAATCGAATTCAGAATTGTCCAGGGCCAGGGAAATAGAACGTTGGAACTCGCTTAAACTTCAATGGGAAAATGGCTGGACTATTCCACAGAGGGCGCTTAACAAAATAAGAAACCTCAAGGCATTTTTCTGAACTTTCCTACTGAACTTATTCTCAATGATGATACAAAATCAATTTAGTGATCTCTGTCTGGAAACATTATGATCTTACAAAATTTAACCTGTGGATCCGGTTAATAGGTATAACCGGATTAACACAAGTGCTGGTTCAGTTCCTGGGGTTTATAAGTGGCGTTCTTGTTATCCGGCTGCTTCCAGTTGAAGAATATGCCCTGTATACTCTGGCTAATACGATGTTGGCGACAATGGTATTACTGGCTGATGGCGGAATTTCTACAGGGGTGCTATCTCAGGGTGGAAAAGTTTGGAAAGATGAGATAGAGCTTGGAAAAGTTCTTAGCACCGGGATCTACTTGAAGAAAAGATTCGCTTACTTAAGTATAATAGTTGCCTTCCCGATATTAATTTACTTATTGCTCAGGCATGATGCCTCATGGTTAACGGCTATTTTAGTCGCATTAGCAATCATTCCCGCATTCTATGCTCAATTTTCAGATTCGCTACTCACAATAGTTCCAAAACTGCATCAAAATATTGGGGATTTACAAAAGAACCAGGCTGTAGTAAGTTTCGGGAGATTAATTTTAACTACCTTATTTCTTTTTATTTTTCCCTTTACTTTTCTCGCCTTACTTGCTAGTGGTATTCCACGTATTTATGGGAACAGGCGGTTAATGAAGATTTCAGCCATAAATGTTGACACTAGCCAGCAAAAAGATCCGGTTTATACAAAAAGGATCATAAGTACCGTAAAAAGGCTTCTACCCGGCATAATATATTATTGTATTTCCGGCCAGATCACCATATGGTTGCTGTCCTTTTTCGGGAGCACAACCTCAATAGCCCAAATAGGTGCTCTCGGGAGACTCGCCGTGGTACTGTCACTATTAAATTACCTTACAGGAACCTTATTAATACCCAGGTTTGCCAGGAAGGAAAATAAAAGGGAGGCGCTTTTAGTGCTTTTTTTAAAAATAATGTTAGTGACGATATTTTTCTTAACCGGAATAGTGCTGATAGTTAATTTTTTTCCCGATCAGATTTTATGGATTCTTGGCGATGAATATACCGGTTTGCAAAAGGAACTTACACTTATAATTATGGGAAGTGCTCTAAATATTGTAGCGGGGGTTGCCTATTCGCTTAATGCGAGCAGGGACTGGATTTTGAATCCGTTGATATCTATAAGCTTAAGCGTACTTTCAATCATTGTAGGGATAATTATATTCGATGTTTCAATCCTTAAAGGTGTGCTTTACCTGAACATCTTTTTGGCCATTTTTCAAATCTTAATATACGGGAGCTACTCCGCCTATAAATTGATGAAATAATGAATTCTGTCATTTGTACCTTATCGGAAGGGAGTTATCATTTTGGGGTAGCGGCCTTGATTAATTCCTTGAATACTCATGGTTTTAAAGGTGAAATTTATATTGGGTACCGGGGAGAATTACCGGAATGGGCAAAAAATTCTGAAACTATTTCCAGTAAATCAAGGTCACTCACCATACGCATCACTCAGGGTTTTTCTGCAGTTTTTATGCCTCTCGAAACAGATTCTCATTTCGCGTTTTATAAGCCTGATTTTATTTTAAAAATTTTTGTTGAAAGACCGGAAATTGATGCTGTTTTCTATTTCGACCCTGATATAGTCATAAAGTGCCACTGGAAAAATTTTGATAGCTGGGCACAGCATGGAGTGGCTTTAGTTCATGAGATTGTAGCGAATGATATGCCTGGAACTCACCCTAAACGGGCAGAGTGGAATAAGGTTATCAAAAAAGCAAACAAAGAGCCCGTAAGATACATAAGTTCTTATTTGAACTCCGGTTTTTGTGGTGTTACCAGAGAATATTTAGAATTTGTGAGGATATGGAAACATATTATTGAAATTGGCCGAATTCATTATGGTTTAAATGTTCGTAAATTGATGTCTAGAGATATGACAGATGTTTTTGCGATAGGCGACCAGGATGCATTTAATATGGCTGCGATGTGCGCTGATGTGCCAATTAGCGAAGTAGGTCCGGAAGGCATGGATTTTTTATATGGCGGGATCTATATGTCTCATGCTGCTGGTAAAACCAAACCATGGATAAAGTCATATATATATGAAAGTTTAAGGGGAAATCCCCCTTCCCTCGCAGATAAAAATTATTGGATCAATGTCCAGCACCCCTTAAAATTATATAGTAAATCAGAAGTACTATATAAAAATCTTGTTCTTAAAACTGCATCATTTGTAGGTCGTTTTTACAGGAGGTATTAGTTTTTCTACTCTTAAATCCTTCAAAAAAATACAACTCAACCTCCTAGAAAATTTAGACCTGGCCTTAGGTTCAAAATATAAAAACCATTTACAGATAGGATGAAAATAGATTATGTAACCATAGGAAACGCCTCTGATATTCATAATTGGTCAGGTTTGGAATATAATATTGCCCAAACCCTGGGCAATCACGTGGGCCAGGTTAATTATATAGGTAATCTTAAAATCAAAGACTCCTTTTATTCTTTCAATAAAAGGTTACTTTATCGATTATTTGGCAACAGGATAGTTTGGGCTCGGGAACCTTCTTTTGCACAACAGTGTGCCAATCAGGTAAAATCCCGAATACAAGCAGATACCGATATTGTTTTCTCTCCAGGAACCGTTGCCACAGCGTTATTAGAAACAAATAAACCAAAAGTTATTTATACTGATATTTGCTTCGCTACCTATTCCAGTACTTATTATTCTGATGTTAGTAATTTAACGATTCGAAACGGGAATTACCTGGAAAAAAAAGCGCTTGATTCGGCTTCCCTTTCCTTGTTCTCATCTGAGTACGGTGCTAGAACTGCTATAGATTATTATAACCTGAACCCGGAAAAAGTAAAGGTAGTACCATTTGGTGCTAATATTAATCATAATTTATCAAGAGATGTCATAAAGGAGAAGGTGCTTCAGAGAAGATATCATGAATGTCATTTAATATTTATCGGAGTTCAATGGGAAAGAAAAGGAGGAGATCTTGCCGTCAAAATAGCTGAGAAACTCAACAAAATGGGGTTGCGTACTATTTTACATATTGTTGGTATTAAGAAAATTCCTTTGAAAGAAATACCCTGGTTCATCGAGGATCACGGCTTCATAAGTAAAGCCGATCTGAATGGCGAGAAAAAATTAATAGAATTAATCAGCTCCTGCCATTTCCTACTTTTACCTACCAGGGTAGAAGCTTATGGATTGGTGTTTTGCGAGGCAAATTCCTTAGGATTACCGGCTGTTACTACCAATGTTGGAGGTATTACTACTATAATCAAAGATGATATTAACGGGAAGATGTTTTCTTTAGAACAAGAAGATAAGGACTACGCCGATTATATATTTTCAGTTTTCAATGATAGAAATAAATATGTGCAAATGGCCCTTTCTTCTTATGATGAATATGAAGAAAGACTGAACTGGAATGTCGCCGGGAAAAAGATTGCATGTTTACTTCAGGCTCTATAATATCATTTAGCTAATAATTTTGATTAAAATCGTCTTCCTTTGCGGTTGTCTCGAGCCTGGAAAAAATGGTGTGGGAGACTATGTAATAAGCCTCGCAGATGGCCTTATACAAAATAAAGTTCCAGTTGCTATTCTTGCATTAAACGATCACTATGTTAAGGAGATTACCTCTCAGGTCATAAATAAGGGGAAAAGTGAGATCAATACATTGAGGATCAATCATAGCCTTGATTCAAAGAGAAGAAAAAAAATCGCAAAGGAGTGGATCGCCAAGCTGGATCCGGAATGGTTGAGTCTTCAATTTGTTCCTTACTCGTTTAATAAGAAAGGAATTCCAGTTTTTCTTGGAAACATGCTGAAGAATATAGGTACTGGACGAAAATGGCATATCATGCTTCATGAGATATGGCTTGGTGAGGCCAGGTCAGATCCTTTCAAAAGAAAATTAATAGGTCTGTTACAAAAATACCTTACCAGGAATATGATCCTGGCCATAAAGCCGGCGAACATTTTTACAAGCAATAAATTCTATCAGGATTCATTGAATAAAGTTGGAATTAAAGCCCAGATCGTTCCGATATTTAGTAATATTCCAATGCATGCTAAGGCCTTTGCTCATCTGCTTCCAGAGAAGATTCTGCAGGAAAGATCTGATTACCTCATCGCTACCTTCTTTGGTAACATGGTTTTTTCAGAAGAAGTAACCGATCAGGTTTTTAAGCTTAGGCAACTGGTCGAGCTAGAAGGAAAGAAACTTATTCTTACGCATATTGGTAAGAATGGGCAGGCTGTAGAATATCTTAAATATTGGAATGCAAGGTTTGGAATTGAGACTTATTGCTTAGGGGAATTTTCAGAAGAGGAGATTTCGGCATACATGCAAAAGATAGATCTGGGCCTGAGTACTTACCCAAAGATCCTTTTGGAAAAAAGTGGAAGTATTGCAGCTATGTGTTCTAATGGTTTACCCGTTCTTTTATTGAGGAAAAGTTTTGTGAAGGATAACAGGAAATTTGACTGGATCGAGGAGTTAGATGAAATTTCAGGGCTATCAGAATTTATGTTAAATGCCAGGCCATTGGAGTCTCATGTTGGAATTAATTCGGCTATAGATCAGTATTTAAGCTCATTCCATAGTAAAGAAGAAAAACTTGCCTTATGAAAATTGGAGTTTTAGTAACTAATTATAATACCTGGGCCTTAACTTCTCAATGTATTGAAAATACCTTGAAATTTGCTGATGAAGCTATAGATCAGGTACTAATAATCGATGATTGTTCTACTGAAAAATTTGAAAATAAATTCGATCAGGTCGAGTTAATTCGAAACTCTGAAAATATAGGCCTGATAAAATCACTTAATAAGGGACTTAAAGAAATAAAAACCGACCTGATCCTAATTCTTGATTCTGACGCCTGGCCACTTGAAAACTATGTAAAAAAAATAAAGGAGTATTTCTCAAATAATCCGGAAATAGGAATTGCGACATTTGAAACCCTAAATGCCAAGGGGAAACCATCCCCCTCATACGTAGCCGAGCCAAGCGTTTTAAGCCTTTTGCTGGGGCAGCAATTATACAGCCTGTACCTGAAAAAGATACTAAAAAACCCCAGGGAGATCAATGTTTTTACCTGTGCAATGGTCATTCGCAGAGAGGTCTTGAATGAAATAGGGGTGTTCGATGAAAAATATGATTGGTTGGAGCTTGACCATGACATATGTATGAGAGCAAGCAGGAAAGGTTGGAAAATTGGTGTGATGCCTATAAGGGCATTTCATCAGGGAAGTGGTACACCACAAAGGATTGGTCAAAGGGTAGTTAGATTCTACAAAAACAGGTGGTATTTGCTGCGTAAATTTAGAAAAGTAAAACAGGAGCATTTAACGATCTTCTTCATTTGTTTGCGGCTTGGATTGGAGTATATAATTGTTTGGACAATTGGGTCGCTTTATTACAGGGATATTGATACTATAAGGGAAAAAGCTTATAGTAGGAGAGTGATGATCAAATACTTTTTACTCGGCGAATGGAAAATGGGCAAACTGAATTGAAAAGGTGAAAAAAAATCCTATTCACAGGCTTAATAGATCTTTTAAAAACGAATATTTCCTTCAACTAATCAGGTAAAACTTAATTAGCAGAATATGGTCCAGGATGATAGAATTCTAAAGAATTTGAAGTTGTGGGTTTGGATCTACTTCTTTTTGCTGATTTTTGAGGGCGCACTTCGAAAATGGATCCTGCCCCAATTATCTGAACCTATTCTGATAATAAGAGATCCAGTTGCAATTTTCATCATTTATAAAGCCATAAAAGAAGGCTACTGGAAACCAGGTCCATTGATAAGTATTATTGTTTTCGTTACGATTTTATCTACCATCCTGGCACTTATCATCGGGCACGGAAACATTTTTGTTGCTCTGTATGGCTTTAGGATAACGGGTATTCATTTTCCCTTGATTTTTGCAATTGGTAAAATCCTGGAATGGGAAGATGTGGTTAAAATAGGAAAGGTAACCCTATGGTTGACAATTGGAATGACGATTTTGGTGGGTCTCCAGTTCTTCAGTCCGCAATCAGCCTGGGTCAATAGAGGAATTGGTGGGGATCTTGCTGGTTCTGGTTTTTCAGGAGCAGCCGGTTTCTATAGAGTTCCGGGTACTTTTTCCTTTACAAATGGACTCTCTTTTTTTTACGGACTTGCATCTGCCTTCATCATATATTTTTGGATGAACGGAAAGAAGGATATATCTAAAATCCTTTTAACCTCGGCGACGATCGCCTTATTAGCAGCAATTCCTTTGAGTATTAGCCGGAGTGTACTGTTTCACCTCGCTGTAACCTTGGTTTTTTGCATTGCAATCTCCAGGAATAATCCTGCTGTTATTACAAGAATAATTACGATTGGGGTTTTTGGGATGATTTTATTGGTGGTTCTGAATAATTTTGAATTCTTTAGAACAGCCACCGGAGCTTTTTCGGAAAGGTTTACAAATGCTAATAGGTCTGAAGGAGGAGTTGAAGGCGTATTTATTGACAGATTCCTGGGAGGAATGTATAATGCCATTACAGATGATTCTTTTGCATTCTGGGGGAACGGTCTTGGAATGGGAACTAATGCAGGGGCCAAAATTATGACTGGTAAAAGAGAATTCTTGCTTGCAGAGGGTGAATGGGGTCGTATTATTGGAGAAATGGGTTTAATTCTTGGCCTGCTTATTATTTTAATTAGAGGCGGAGTTGTTTTACAATTGATTGTAGAATCCTGGAGATCGGTAAAGAAAAGCAATATCCTTCCGTGGTTATTAATGAGTTTTGGGATGTTTATTATTTTACAGGGTCAATGGGCCCAACCCACAGCCTTAGGTTTTAGTGTCCTTGCCGGCGGCCTTATAATCGCTTCGACGAAACAGGCTTCCTATTAAATAATCCGATTCCCGGAATACCAGATTTTTAAATTTTACCCCCATCAATTGAATCATATAGATTCAGGCATTCTTTAAAAGTTATTCGGTTCTCTATTATAGCCAGTGGCTATCTTCCAATTGCCTCAGACGCAGGGGGGCTTCCTGGGGCGATTGGTTGAGCCGAATAATGAAATGCCAGGTTTCTTATAAATTCTAATTCTTATGCATATCGTCATTTTTGTACATCCCGGTTTCCAGAAATCTCAAAGTATGCCCAGATATGCAAACTTACTTATCGAGGGAATGAGAAATAGAAAACATGAAGTTGAAGTATGGACAGCCAAAAGTTACTTTTACAAGCTACCATCCCCGGCCTTCATAAAAAAATGGTTAGGTTATCTAGACCAGTTCGTGATTTTTCCAATTCAGGTCAAGTTAAAGCTACTTAGAAAAGACTTCAATACTTTGTTTGTTTTTACAGACCAGGCATTGGGACCCTGGATGCCATTGGTCTCAAAAAGGCCATTTGTAGTGCATTGCCATGATTTTCTTGCACAGCGATCAGCTCTTGATCAGATCCATGAAAACAGGGTAAAACTATCAGGAAAAATTTATCAAAGACTAATCAGGAAAGGATACCGAAAGGCGAAGTATTTTATTTCCATATCTATGAAAACAAGGGATGACTTGCACCTGTTCCTGGGCAATAAAAATCCGGAGATATCAAGAGTGGTGTATAACGGACTGAATCAGGATTTTAAACCAGGGAATACAGAAATTGTGCGCCAAAACCTGTCCAAAAGGTTTAATCTTGATCTTAACCAGGGATTTATTTTGCATGTAGGGGGAAATCAATTCTATAAAAACCGCAAGGGAGTGCTTAAAATTTACGATACCTGGAGTGATTATTCAGCCAGGGAGTTGCCATTGCTAATGATAGGATCTGAGCCAGATATGGAATTGCTAGCATTGAGAGAAAAGAGTTCTTATAGATCATCCATTCATTTTCTTACGAATGTTTCAGATGAAAACTTAAGACTCGCGTACCAGGGAGCTTCGGTTTTTTTATACCCGTCTATTGCAGAGGGTTTTGGCTGGCCAATTGCTGAAGCCATGGCTAGCGGGTGTCCGGTAATTACCACTGGCGAACCTCCAATGAATGAGGTTGGAGGAGAGTTTGGCATCTATATACCTAAGATGCCACAAAACGAAGAAGATATGGAGTCCTGGGTTAGGTATTCGGCCAATGTTCTAAATGAATTTATCGAATTAGAGCCAGTCGAAAAAAATAAACTTAAACGTTCCGGCATTCAGCACGCAAGACGCTTCGACAGGGAACTGGCCCTGGAAAAGATTGAACAGGTTTATAAGGAAGTCTATCAGCTCAACGAAGTATGAATTATTTAAGAATTATAGCAACCATGGATCCAAAAAGCGGTGGTCCATGCCAGGGAATCAGGAATAGTGTGCCTGTGCAAAAAAAGGCCGGAATTGAAAATGAGGTGCTTTGTTTTGATGATCCGAATGCTGAATTTTTAAAACAAAGCGATCTGCTAATCCATGCCCTGGGCCCGGCGATAGGGCCTTACGCTTTTTCGAAAGGATTAAAGCCCTGGCTTGAGGAAAATTTGAAACGATTTGATGTTGCAATAATTCACGGGTTGTGGTTGTATAACAGCTATGGGACGTTTAAAGTTTGGAATGCCCTGAAAAAAAGAAATAAGAAAGTACCCGAGCTTTTTGTTATGCCTCATGGGATGCTGGATCCTTATTTTCAAAAAGCCAGGTCAAGAAAACTGAAAGCCATTAGGAACTGGTTTTTCTGGAATATAATTGAAAAACAAGTGGTGAACGGTGCCAGTGGTTTGTTATTCACCTGTGAAAGAGAACTGGAACTGGCAAGGGAAACATTTAATCACTATAAGCCAAAAAAGGAATTGAACGTAGGATATGGAATTCCTCAACCTCCGGATTTCGATAAAAAAGTCAGTAAGGTTTTCTACAGAAAATGTGCAGGTTTATCCAGAAAACCTTTCTGGTTATTCCTTAGCAGAATTCATCCTAAGAAGGGGGTAGACATCCTCGTAGAAGCTTATACCAGATTGAAGGCTGAAAATTTTGAAGTACCAGAACTGGTGATCGCCGGTCCTGGTCTGGATACCAAATTCGGCTTTAAAATTCGTGAAATGGGTAAAAAGCAAGGAATATATTTCCCAGGTATGCTCACTGGTTTTGAAAAATGGTCGGCTTTTCATTTATGCGAAATCTTTATTTTGCCCAGTCACCAGGAAAATTTTGGAATCGCCATAGTAGAAGCTATGGCATGTAAAAAGCCGGTGCTAATCACCGATAAGGTAAATATCTGGAAAGAAATTAGTACTGAAAATGCGGGTTATATTTCAAAAGATAATAAACAGGGAGTCTATGAAATGCTTAAAAACTGGTACCACATGAAATTGGCTGAAAAGGCCGAAATAAGTTCGAACGCATTCAAATTGTATTTGAACAAATTTTGTGTTGAAAAGACAGCCAGGAATATGGTTCATCAAATTGAAAATGGTGAAAAGATCGAAACGGAACCATTTACCCGGTTTTTGAGAATGGATGCCTAGGTTAAGAACAGGAATGAGCTCGAAATATTCAAACTATAAAGTTTCAGTAATTATACCTGCTTTTAATGCAGAGAAATACATAATAAGGTGTCTGGAAAGTGTGACCAGGCAAACCTATAGGAATATCGAGATCATTATTTTAAACGATGGTAGTACTGATGCCACACAATCATTGGTTGAAGAATTTTCTGAATTTGACGATAGGATAATTTGCATTAACAAGCAAAATTCAGGAACCTATGCTACACGTAGGCTGGGATTTTCAAAAGCTTCCGGTGCCTATATTTTGAATGTTGATTCAGATGATTTTCTTGAAAAAAATGCCCTGGAAAATTTAATGGCTAAAATGGTTTCTACCAAAGCGAATTTGGTTGTAGGGAACCACAACCAAATAATCAGGGGTAGGAAGAGATTAGTGGTAAATGAATTACCCGCCACACATACGAAAACCGAGTTGTTAAGAAGCCTTCTTAAAAATGAAATAAAGGGCTACATCTGGGGAAAATTATATAAAAAGGAATTACTGCTGGATCTGGATTACAGGGTTGATAATACACTTCAGGAAGACTTTTTGGCCAATCTTCATGTATTCTTAACGAAAAATGTCAAGATCGCTCAGGTGGATGTTCCGGTTTATAATTATCTGGTTCATCCTCATAGTGCTAATTCTTCTAAGAATAGAAATTTTATTGAAAATGTCATTCAGTTTAATGAGATCGTCGAAGATCTTTTGAAAACATATAATTATCTGGATCCATTAGCCAAAGAGTTCAAATTATATAAATGCAGAAATTGGGTAGTATATGCCAGGATGGGCGGTAGTCTTGCGAAAAACAGGAGGTTCATCGAAGAATTCTATCTGGAAAACTACACTTCATTCGCTAAGGCTAATTTGGCTGCCTACCAGAATCTTGAAATGCTGGTATACAAACACAATTATTCTGCGGGTAGATTATTGACTCGTTCGTTAAAAAAGATTCAGGAGATCATTTACTAAATATGGAAAGGCTAAGTGTAGAAACAGTAAGTTTTAGTATTGGAAACAAAATCCTAAGGGTTTTGTGGAAAATCTCCTGTTTTATATTGATCAGGCCTTTCTCATTAAACATTTTTAGGGGATGGAGGTGTTTTGTTCTACGTGTTTTTGGTGCAAATATAGGCAGACAGTCGAATGTGCGTTCAACGGTGAAAATCTGGGCACCCTGGAATCTAAGATTAGGAAGTTTTTCAAGTATAGGTCCTGGGACAGAAATTTATAACCAGGGTGTAATTACTATTGGGGATAGAAGTATTATATCCCAGAAATCTTATTTATGTGCTTCCACGCATGATTTCACACTTAGGAATTTCCCATTAGAAAAAAGGCCTATTCATATTGGTGATCAGGTGTGGATTGCTGCAGATGCCTTCATAGGTCCAGGAGTCGTGGTAGGTGAAGGGGCGGTGGTAGGAGCCCGTTCTGCTGTTTTTAAAAATGTTGAACCATGGACAGTGGTTGGCGGCAATCCGGCAAATTTTCTAAAAGATAGAAAACTCAGGGTGAATGGATCGGTAAAGCCTGGAATGATTATTAAAAAATCTACACCGACCAAACCTGTTTAATTTATAAATCCCCAGAAAAATCAAACTAATAGTGAATTAAGATGGTATCTGTTATTATTCTTACAAAGAACGAAGAATATGATCTGGGCAGATGTCTCGATTCTTTGAAATGGACAGACGATGTTCATGTTCTGGATTCAGGGAGTGAGGACCGCACCATCGAAATAGCCCGGTTATATGGTGCCCAGGTAGCCTGCCATCCATTCGAAAGCTTTGGAAAGCAAAGAAATTACGCGCTTCAAAATCTGAATTTAAAATATGAGTGGATCCTCTTTCTGGATGCAGATGAGGTGGTCACCACAGCATTCAAGAAGGAAGTTTTAAGATCCATTACAAAGGCCAGTGAAAATATTGCAGGTTTTTATTGCTGCTGGAAGATGATGCTGGAAGGTCAATGGCTGAAATATTGCGATAATTATCCAAAATGGCAATTCCGATTATTAAGAAAGGGAAGGGCTTTTTTTATCGATTTTGGTCACGGCCAGAAAGAAGGTGAGATAGATGGTGAATTGGGTTATATTAAAGAACCCTACCTGCATTACAGCTTTTCCAAAGGCTGGACAGAATGGCTGAATAGGCACAACAGATATTCCACCCTGGAAGCGAAAGCCAGATTGAATAGTTGCCCTCCGTTTCGAAATATTTTCAGGAAAAATTCCAGTATAAGGAATCCTGCACTAAAATCCTGGCTTATTAGAGTTCCAGGATGGCCCCTGCTCCGGTTTATTCATGCCTACTTTTTAAACCTGGGATTCCTAGAAGGTTCACCAGGTTTTATTTACTGCGTTAATATGGCATATCATGAGTTCCTGATATATATTAAAATACGTGAACTAAAGAGAAAAAATATCACCCAGGAACTTCTCCCAGATCCCGCCCAAACATATAAGTAATCACTGTTCCACTTACAGCTAAAAGCTGATCCAAAAATAAGGCTTCTCCCCATTTATCTTTTTTACAAGAAAAGGGAGGCCCCCCTAACTGATTAATTAACTTTTCTTAATTCTAAAGGTATGTTCGCTAAAACATTCTTTCGTAATCCCCTTATTGCCAAAATTTTATTTTTAATATCCTTAATCGTAGTTAGTTTTGAACTTTCTGGACAAAACTTTTCACAAAATCTGTTGAACTTTAATGGTTTTACAGATGTTAATGCTGGAACATCCTTAATGTATGGTCCTGATGGTCGCTTATATGTTTCGGAGTATACCGGAGATATAAAGATTTATACTATTGAAAGGATAGGTCCCGGAGATTATGTAGTGCAGGCCATTGAGGTTTTGAATGATATAAAACAAATTCAGGATCATAATGACGACGGCTCCTTACATTCCTCCAATTTAAGGGAAACTATAGGTTTAACCGTGACTGGAACGGCCACCAATCCTATTTTTTATGTATCCTCAAGTGATTTTAGAATTGGTGGAGGAGGCAACGGGGAAGATGAAGGCCTGGATACTAACTCCGGAATCATTACCAGGTTTAGCTGGAATGGAACCTCCTGGGATGTAGTGGATATAGTTAGGGGACTACCAAGATCTGAAGAAAATCATGCTACTAATGGCCTTGAATTCGTCACAGTTAACGGGATAGATTATTTAATCGTTGCTCAGGGAGGCCATACCAACGCCGGTGGACCTTCTAATAACTTTGCCTTTACAACGGAATATGCCTTATCTGCAGCTGTACTTTCAATTAACCTTACTCAATTGGAAGCTATGCCTATTCTTAATGATAACGGTAGGAAATATATATATGATCTCCCAACCCTGGACGATCCTACGAGGCCTAACGTGAATGGCATAATCGATCCTGATGCTCCGGGATATGATGGTATAGATGTGAACGATCCGTGGGGAGGGAATGACGGCTTGAATCAGGCAATGATAGTGCCAGGAGGACCTGTGCAGATCTTTTCACCTGGTTATAGAAATGCTTACGATCTGGTTGTGACAGAAAGCGGGGCGGTTTACGTAACCGATAATGGAGCTAATGGAGGATGGGGTGGTTTTCCGGTTAATGAGGGAGGTGGCCTGGCCAATAACGATTATGATCCTAATGAGCCTGGCAGCACATCAAGTTCAGATGGCGAGCAGGTAAATAATAAGGATCATCTCACTTTGGTTACTACAGATATTCAAAACTATCAATTTGGAAGTTTTTATGGCGGACATCCAACTCCGGTCCGTGCAAATCCTACCGGAGCGGGGCTTTATACCAATCCAGCAGTTACAGGAACCACCGGAGCGATCTTTAGAACGCTTATTTATCATCCCACTAAGAATGAACCTGGTTTCACTCAGGATCCTAATACTGGACTGCCTGCTAACTGGCCTCCAGTTTCAGTTGCTAACCCTGTTGAAGGCGATTGGAGAGGGCCTGGAATCAATAATCCTGACGGGCCAGACGACGAAATTATCACTACCTGGGGAACTAATACTAATGCCATTGACGAATATACCGCCTCGAACTTTTCTGGGGCAATGAAAGGAAACTTGCTTGCTGGTGTAAATACAGGTCTTTTAAGAAGAGTGGAGTTAAAAACAGATGGGACTCTTGAAACTCTTACCTCATCCTTTATTTCAGGTCTTGGAGGCAATGCCTTGGGTGTCACTTGTAATAGCGATACAGATATTTTTCCTGGAACTATCTGGGTGGTAACCCTGGACGGTACTTTAACCGTTCTCGAACCCCAGGATTTTAGTATCTGTATTTTACCGGGAGAAGATGGCTACGATCCATCAGGCGATAATGATTTTGATGGATACACTAACCAGGATGAAGAGGATAATGGGACTGATGCCTGTAATGGTGGATCTCAGCCTCAGGATTTCGACAAAGCGGCAGGAGGTCCATTGGTTTCAGATTTGAACGACCTCGATGATGATAATGACGGTATTCCAGATCAGGACGATCCATTTCAATTAGGAGATGTTTCCAAGTCTGGATCGGATGCCTTTGTATTGCCGGTCAAGAATGAATTGTTCTCGAGTAATACCCAGTTGAAAGGCTACCTTGGCCTTGGTTTGACCGGTTTAATGAACAACGGTTCTCCTAATCCTAATTGGTTAAACATGCTGGACAGGCGTGACGACCCAAATGATCCTAATCCAAATGATATTTTAGGTGGCGCAATTGGAGCTATGACCATGCAAATGACCTCCGGCACTGCCTTAGGTATAGAAAATAGCCAGGAAAAAGGATTCCAGTATGGAGTCCAAACCGATGTGAATACAGGTGTATTTACCGTTTCCGGGGGTATATTCAATTTTTCGGCACCACTTCAGCTATATGGAAATACCAGCGCTCCAAACGGGGAATTAGGGTTCTTTATCGGTGATGGTACCCAAAGCAATTATATTAAGTTCATTATTTCTCCCCAGGGTCTAACCGCACAACAGGAAATTAATGATAATCCGCAAACACCGGTTAATCTGGTGCTGGATGTAGCAGAACGCCCTCAATCAGGTGTTGAATTTTATTTTGTGATCGACCCTTCGAGCGGACAGGTCGATCTAAAATATAGTCTTGATAATGGTTTGCGCCAGGATTTGGGAAGTTTAAATGCTGAAGGTGCTATCCTGGAAGCACTGCAACAGAATTCAAAAGATCTTGCAGTTGGCTTTATTGGTACTTCAAATGCTGAAGGAGTGGAATTAGAGGGTACCTGGGATTATCTCAATGTGACTTCCAATCAGCCATCGCTACTTTCAGAACTGCCAGACCTGGAACGAACCGTTCAAAGTGCGGATGAGCTAATTAATTTAAATGATTATTTTACAGATGACCAGGGAGCAGCTAATCTTATCTATACCATTCAGGCTAATACCGACCCTGCAGTAACGGCAACTATTTCTGGAAATAACCTGAGTTTGTCCTATCCTGCAAACTCGACAATAACAACTATTACCATTCGAGCAACCGATGGCGATAACAATTTTGTGGAAGACAGTTTTACCGTGACCGTTGCAGACCCACCCTTAGTACTTTATAGGGTTAATGCAGGAGGCGCTTTGGTAGCATCAATCGATTCGGAAATCGACTGGGCTGAGGATAGCTCTACCTCACCTTCCCCTTACTTATCTGTTGCTGGCACAGGTGGTATTTATACCGGTAATATTGTTAACCTGGCAGAGGGAGTAGATGCAACAACGGTACCGGTAGGTATATTCAGTAAGGAACGATTTGATGGCTCCGCCGGTGCACCTAATCTTACCTATTCTTTTCCAGTGACCCAGCAAGGTAATTATGAAGTAAGATTATATATGGGGAATGCTTGGGATGGCACCTCAGATATTGGTACTCGAGTATTTGATGTTTCCATAGAAAATGTCGTACATCCTGAACTTGATAATATCGATCTCTCCGCCAGATTCGGACATAAAACAGGAGGGGTGATAAGCAAAATAGTGAATATTACAGACGGGTCCATCGATATATCATTTATTCACGGAGTTCAGAATCCATTGATAAATGGCATAGAAATACTTAGTTATTCAGGACCTGTGGAGACACCAATTCTAGTCTCAACTATTCCCGACCAGACTAATTTTATATCTGAAGAACTTGATGGCAGCCTGGCCGTTTCTGCAACAGGTGGAGATGGAAACCTTAATTATTCCATGGAAGGAGCGCCGGAAGGGGTGACAATTGAACCTACTAATGGTCAAATTGGAGGAACTATCGCTGAGGATGCCAATCTTGCCAGCCCCTATACCGTTACTGTTTATGTTAATGATAGTGATGGTACTACCACCGATGAGGTTTCTACCAGCTTTACCTGGACTATAATAGGGAATGAACCAAGCATATTAGTGGAGCTTCCAGATCTTGAAAGAACGGTTCAGAGTGCGGAAGATGTCATCAATTTAAATGATTATTTTACCGACGCCCAGGGATCAGCCAATCTTATCTATACCATAGAAGCAAATTCAGACCCATCCATTGTCGCAGCGATTAATGGAAGTGACCTGGTTCTAAACTATCCATCAGTTCCTGCCGTTTCTACAATAACAATTCGGGCAACCGATGCCGATAATAATTTTATAGAAGATTCCTTTACCGTCAATGTTACAGAGCCACCATTGGTTCTTTATCGGGTAAACGCAGGTGGTTCATTAGTAGCCTCCATAGATTCTGAAATTGACTGGGCTGCCGATAGCTCTATATCACCTTCTCCCTATTTATCCGAACCAGGTACGGGTGGATTATATTCGGGTACCATTGTAAAACTTGATGAAGGAGTAGATGCCACTTCCACTCCACTGAGCTTATTTAATACGGAGCGGTATGATGGCTCTTCAGGTTTACCTAACCTTACCTATACCTTTCCGGTTTCACAGGAAGGGAATTATGAAGTGCGCCTTTATATGGGAAATGGATGGGACGGTACTTCCAATCCCGGTACGCGTGTATTTGACGTATCTATAGAAGGGCAGGTATATCCCGAACTGGATAACATAGATTTGTCCGCAACTTTCGGCCATCAAACGGGAGCTGTAATCTCGAAAATAGTGAATGTTACAGATGGAGCTATCGATATATCTTTTATTCATGGTATTCAAAACCCATTAATCAATGGAATTGAGATTATCAACGCCTCAGATACACCGCTTCCATTAGAAGTTTGGAATATAGCAGATCAACAAAGTTATTTGGGTGAAATCCTAGATGGAAGTCTGCAGGTTTTAGCCTCTGGAGGAGATGGATCCTTAAATTATTCTATACAGGGAGCGCCACCTGGGGTCATTATTGATCCGGGTACAGGGGTGATTTCTGGTACCATATCTCAAACCGCAGATATTTCAAATCCATATGAGGTAAAGATCATTGTCGATGATAGTGATTCAGATCTAACCGATATAGTAGAAAGAACATTTATTTGGACCATTACCGAATCGGCACCAACACTATGGGTGAATAAGAATGAAAATGAGAACTATACAGGCAGGCACGAATGTTCTTTTGTGCAGGCAGGAGATAAATTCTATTTGATTGGAGGCAGGGAAAGTGCTCAAACTGTAGATGTATATGACTATACTACTAACTCGTGGAATTCCCTTGTTGATTCTGCACCTTTTGGTTTCAATCATTACCAGGCTACCGAATATCAGGGCTTGATATGGGTGATAGGCGCTTTTAAAACCAATAACTTCCCCTCAGAACAGCCAGCAGATTATGTTTGGGCTTTTAACCCTGCAACTCAGGATTGGATCCAGGTGGCTGAGATTCCCATTGATAGGCGAAGAGGATCTGCAGGTTTAGTTGTATATAACGACAAATTTTATATTTCGGGAGGGAACACCATTGGTCACGATGGAGGATATGTTTCATGGTTTGATGAATTCGACCCTGCTACAGGTGTCTGGACAACCCTGGCAGATGCTCCGAGAGCAAGAGATCATTTTCATGCGGTAGTCATAGAAAATAATTTGTATTTAGCTGGAGGAAGACTTTCGGGAGGAACTGGAGGCACATTTAAACCGCTTATCCCAGAGGTAGACGTATACAACTTTAGCACTAGTAGCTGGTCAACACTTCCGGCAGATAAAAATATTCCAACTCCGCGTGCAGCTGCCATGGCCGTCAACTTCAATGATAAGATGGTTGTTATTGGGGGAGAAGTAGATAATGAATTGGTTTACGGAGTTGCTACCACAGACGCGCTTAAAATTACCGAAGAATACGACCCGGTAACCGGAAACTGGACTCGCCTGGCTGATATGAATTTTGAGAGACACGGCACTCAGGCCATTGTTTCTGGAGAAGGAATTTTTACCCTTGCAGGTTCTCCTAATAAAGGTGGTGGTAATCAAAAAAATATGGAATACTTCGGAGTTGATGCTCCGGTTGGGTCTCCCAGTGTTGCAAGTGCCTTGTCTGGACCCGAAAACTTTTCACTTTCTGCAGGTTCTCAGGGAGAGATCCAGTTAGAAATAATTAACGGTAACGTAGGCTTGATCATTACGTCTGCCGTGATTTCTGGTCCCAATGCTCATAATTTCGAGATCACAAGCGAAAATATCTCTGGCTCTTTATGGAAGCCTAATTCAACCAATGTAATTAGCCTAACTCATCTTGGAGATCAGGCACTGGAATCGGCCATTTTGACCATTAATTATGGACAAAATGAACAATTAATAATTAATCTGGAAACCATTGAAGGTATTGTTGTTTCATCCATACTGGACCAAACCAATGTTGATGGTGATGTTCTTGACGAAAGTCTTTTTGTTGAAGCCAGTGGTGGAGATGGAGCATTGACCTATTCGATGACCGGGGCTCCTTCGGGCGTGGAAATTGACGCTGCTACCGGGGTGATCAGTGGAACTATTGCTTCCGATGCTTCTATAAATAGTCCGTATACCGTAACAGTAACGGTCGATGATTCCGATCTTCAGGATATTGATGCAGTTGATGTGCAATTTACCTGGACGGTAAATGCTTCGCAGGTTATTTTGGTTACTGATATTGCAGACCAGACCAGCATTGATGGAGATATCCTGGACGGAAATCTCCAGGTCGAAGCCAGTGGTGGAGATGGAGTATTGACCTATTCGATGACCGGGGCTCCTTCGGGCGTTGTAATTGATGCTGCTACCGGGGTGATCAGTGGAACTGTTGCTTCCGATGCTTCTTTGAATAGTCCGTATACCGTAACAGTAACAGTCGATGATTCCGATCTTCAGGATACAGACGCAATTGATGTGCAATTTACCTGGACGGTAAATGCTTCGCAGGTTATCCAGGTCACAAAGGTTTTGGACCAGACGAATATCGAAGGCGATGTTCTTGACGGAAGTCTTTTTGTTGGAGCCAGTGGCGGAGATGGAGCACTGACCTATTCGATGACCGGGGCTCCTTCGGGCGTGGAAATTGACGCTGCTACCGGGGTGATCAGTGGAACTGTTGCTTCCGATGCTTCTTTAAATAGTCCGTATACCGTAACAGTAACGGTCGATGATTCCGATCTTCAGGATACCGATGCAATTGATGTGCAATTTAACTGGACGGTGAATGCTTCGCAGGTTATTTTGGTTACTGATATTTCAGACCTGACCAGCATTGATGGAGATATCCTTGACGGAAATCTCCAGGTTGAGGCCAGTGGTGGAGATGGAGCATTGACCTATTCGATGACCGGGGCTCCTTCGGGTGTAGAGATTGACGCTGCTACCGGGGTGATCAGTGGAACTATTGCTTCCGATGCTTCTTTGAATAGTCCGTATACCGTAACAGTAACGGTCGATGATTCCGATCTTCAGGATACCGATGCAATTGATGTGCAATTTACCTGGACAGTAAATGCTTCGCAGGTTATTTTGGTTACTGATATTGCAGACCAGACCAGCATTGATGGAGATATCCTGGACGGAAATCTCCAGGTCGAAGCCAGTGGTGGAGATGGAGCATTGACCTATTTGATGACCGGGGCTCCTTCGGGCGTTGCAATTAATGCTTCTACCGGGGTGATCAGTGGAACTGTTGCTTCCGATGCTTCTTTGAATAGTCCGTATACCGTAACAGTAACGGTCGATGATTCCGATCTTCAGGATACTGATGCAATTGATGTGCAATTTAACTGGACGGTGAATGCTTCGCAGGTTATTTTGGTTACTGATATTTCAGACCAGACCAGCATTGTTGGAGATATCCTGGACGGGAATCTCCAGGTTGAAGCCAGTGGTGGAGATGGAGCATTGACCTATTCGATGACCGGGGCTCCTTCGGGCGTTTTAATTGACCCTGCTACCGGGGTGATCAGTGGAACTATTGCTTCCGATGCTTCTTTAAATAGTCCGTATACCGTAACAGTAACAGTAGATGATTCCGATCTTCAGGATACTGATGCAATTGATGTGCAATTTACCTGGACGGTAAATCCTCCAAATGTGGCCCCAACTATTGAAATTGTAAATCCAATGGATGGAGCAATTTTTACTGCACCTGCAACTATTTTAATAACTGCAAATGCAACAGATACCGATGGCAGTGTGATCCAGGTGGAGTTCTTTGATGGTGCGAACTCATTAGGAATCGATTTTGATGGCAGCGATGGCTGGAGTTTGAACTGGACGGATGTTCCCACCGGCAATTATGAGCTAACCGCTGTGGCAACTGATGATGATTCGGAAACTACTACTTCTGCAATCGTGGCTATCGCGGTAGAAGCTCCTAATTCGTTGCCTTCGGTTGTGATCACCTCTCCACTTAATAATGAATTATTCACTTCGCCGGCTGATATTTTAATAACTGCAAATGCAACGGATGCCGATGGCAGTGTGATCCAGGTGGAGTTCTTTGAAGGTGCGAACTCATTAGGAATTGATACTGACGGCAGCGATGGCTGGAGTTGGAACTGGACTGATGTTCCCACCGGCAATTATGAGTTAACCGCTGTTGCAACTGATGATGATTCGGAAACTACTACTTCTGCAATCGTGGCTATCGCGGTAGAAGAACCCAATGTGTTGCCTTCGGTTGTGATCACCTCTCCACTTAATAATGAATTATTCACTTCGCCGGCTGATATTTTAATAACTGCAAATGCAACAGATACCGATGGCAGTGTGATCCAGGTGGAGTTCTTTGAAGGTTCGAACTCATTAGGAATCGATACTGACGGTAGCGATGGCTGGAGTTTGAACTGGACGGATGTTCCCACCGGCAATTATGAGCTAACCGCTGTGGCAACTGATGATGATTCGGAAACTACTACTTCTGCAATCGTGGCTATCGCGGTAGAAGCTCCTAATTCGTTGCCTTCGGTTGTGATCACCTCTCCACTTAATAATGAATTATTCACTTCGCCGGCTGATATTTTAATAACTGCAAATGCAACGGATGCCGATGGCAGTGTGATCCAGGTGGAGTTCTTTGAAGGTGCGAACTCATTAGGAACCGATACTGACGGCAGCGATGGCTGGAGTTGGAACTGGACTGATGTTCCCACCGGCAATTATGAGTTAACCGCTGTTGCAACTGATGATGATTCGGAAACTACTACTTCTGCAATCGTGGCTATCGCGGTAGAAGAACCCAATGTGTTGCCTTCGGTTGTGATCACCTCTCCACTTAATAATGAATTATTCACTTCGCCGGCTGATATTTTAATAACTGCAAATGCAACGGATACCGATGGCAGTGTGATCCAGGTGGAGTTCTTTGAAGGTGCGAACTCATTAGGAACCGATACTGACGGCAGCGATGGCTGGAGTTTGAACTGGACTGATGTTCCCACCGGCAATTATGAGTTAACCGCTGTGGCAACTGATGATGATTCGGAAACTACTACTTCTGCAGTTGTGGCGATCACGGTAGAAGAACCCAATGCATTGCCTTTGGTAGCGATTACTTCGCCATTGAATAATGCAGCTTTCACTTCCCCAGCCAATATCCTTATTGCAGCAGATGCAACAGACCCCGATGGATCGGTTATTTCAGTTGAATTTTATGAAGGATCTAACTTCCTGGGCCTTGATACTGATGGCAGCGATGGCTGGAGTTTTGCGTGGAACAATGTGACTTCCAATCCTTATACATTAACTGCCGTTGCAATAGATGATGAAGGGGCAAGTACAACTTCTGCAAGTGTAAATATTACTGTTTCTGAGCCTATTCCGGCCATCACGAGTTTTATTCCTTCGATGGGGCCTGTTGGCAGTTTGGTGAAAATAAATGGAACTAATCTTCAGGGAGTGACCGCGGTTAATTTTGGTCCTTCTGTTTCAGAAATTATTTCAGTCTCAGCGAATGTGATTGAAGTTAGGGTGCCCCCGGTCAATGGAAGGTTGCCCAAAGAGGTGAAAATTTCATTGACATCTCCTGCAGGAAACTATACTTCTTCAAATAAATTTACTATTATTGAAGGAACTCCACCAGCAAACCAGAACCCTGTTGTAAACATTATTTCGCCGGCTACCAATACGGTCTTCACAGCACCAGCAACTATAGATATTATCGCTAATGCTTCAGACTCTGATGGGAGCATCGTCAAGGTTGAATTCTTTGCGGGAACAACCAAATTAGGGGAAGACCTTACTGGACCGTATGAATTTAGCTGGGCAGGCGTTGCTGCAGGGAATTATTCCTTAACTGCAAAGGCTACAGATGACCGAGGGGCCGTGTCAACTTCAGAAGTTATAAATGTCCAGGTGCAAGATCCTGGAGGTAATGTAGCACCGGTTGTAAGTATCACTTCACCGGCTAATAATTCTAGTTTTACTGCTCCGGCCAGTATCAATATTACGGCTTCGGCTTCAGATGCCGATGGAAGTATTACGCAGGTTGAATTCTTCAATGGTTCGGTAAGTCTGGGTGTAGACATGGAAAGTCCATATGGGGTTGCCTGGAACAATATTACTGAGGGAACTTATTTATTAACGGCTATAGCGACCGATGATCTTGGTGCAGTTACAACTTCAGATGTTGTAACGGTTACCATAAATCCCTCGCTTACTATTAATGCACCAACAAATCTTTCGGCCCAGTGGATATCAAATTCTCAGGTGAGTCTTTCATGGCAGGATAATTCACTTGATGAAGATGGATTTGTGTTGGAGCGTTCCTCGAAACTGAATTTCTCTGGAAGGGTGGATCTTATAAGTTTACCAGCCAATACAGTTTCTTATATCGACAATAATCTTAATAGAAATAAAGGAGGAGGGACCTTGTATTATAGAATTCGAGCTGTAAGGGTTAACCAGTACTCAGCTTATTCAAACACGGCTTTGGCAAGCTCCAATTCCAGTACTTCAACTCAGTTAGATTCTGATAGCATGGAATCAAATTTAGCAGTATCACCAAACCCAACTACAGGTGAAGCAACGTTTAAATTCACATTAACCAAAAACAGTCCTTATAATTTAAGTGTTTTTGACGGCAGGGGAGCCTTCTTATTCCTTATCAGTGAAGGTTCAGCAAAGGCCGGAGTAGAGCAAAGTTTTGAAGTAGACCTTAATAACTATCCGGAAGCGACCTATATACTGGTCTTAGAGACCAGTTACAGCACCGAGAGTGTAAAACTACTGGTACGCCGGTAGGGATGTGAAACTTACTCATTGCCTTACATCATTAATTAAAAATAAATCGATATGAAGAGAATTTTAGTAACCGGAGGAGCTGGTTTTCTGGGTTCGCATCTGTGCGAACGACTCCTGAAAGAAGGAAATGAAGTGATTTGCCTGGATAATTATTTTACCGGGACCAAGAAAAATATAGTTCATCTTTTGAATGAACCATATTTCGAACTGGTGAGACATGATGTAACAATGCCTTATTTTATAGAAGTCGATGAGATCTATAACCTGGCCTGCCCGGCATCGCCAGTACATTATCAGTTTAATCCAATTAAGACGATTAAAACTTCGGTGATGGGAGCTATTAATATGCTGGGTCTGGCAAAAAGAGTGAAAGCCAGGATACTGCAGGCCAGTACCAGTGAGGTTTATGGTGATCCCGAGATACATCCACAGCCTGAAAGTTACTGGGGCAATGTAAATCCAATTGGACCAAGGTCTTGTTATGATGAGGGAAAGAGATGTGCAGAAACCCTGTTCATGGACTATCATACCCAGAATGCTGTGGATATTAAAATAGTAAGGATCTTCAATACCTACGGGCCGCGAATGCATCCACATGATGGCCGGGTAGTTTCTAATTTCATAGTTCAGGCTTTAAAAGGAGAAGATCTTACCATTTATGGAGATGGTAGTCAAACCCGGTCCTTCCAGTATGTTACAGATCTCATTGATGGAATGATTCGCATGATGCACACACCCAGGGGGTTCCTGGGGCCGGTGAATATTGGTAACCAGAACGAATTTACCATCGCTGAGCTGGCCGCAAATATTATCGAACTAACAGGGTCGTCTTCTAGAATTGTATATAAAAAATTGCCAAAAGATGATCCAAAAATGCGACAACCGGACACATCTTTAGCCCGGCATGAGCTGGAAGGTTGGGAATGTAAGGTGCAATTAAGAGAGGGATTGCAGGAAACAATATCTTATTTTGATTCTGTACTTTCTAAAAATGAAGTATTCAGGAATGTTATAAGGGTTTGAGAAGCCCAAGGTCAAATCTGTGTCTTCAGTTTCCCTAAAATTTCTTTAGCCTTCCCGCCCCGGGAATACCATGATATTCATCTGCTTTTTAAGCCAGGATTTCAAGTTTAACCATAGAAAACGTTAGAAAATGAAAATTTCAATAATTACGGTGGTTTATAATAATGTGGATACTATTTCAGAATGTATTCGCTCAGTTTTAAATCAATCTTATAAGAATATAGAACTGGTCATTATTGATGGGGGTAGTAGCGATGGTACCCAAAAGGAGATCGAAAAGTTCCAAGATAAACTGGGTTATTATATCTCCGAAAAGGATAAGGGAATTTTTGATGCCTATAATAAGGGGATACGAAAAGCCTCTGGAGACGTTATTGGCATTTTGAATTCAGATGATCTGCTTTTTGGAAATGAAACCATAGCCAGGATAGTAGCTGCTTTTAGTAATTCGAATGCCCATCTGGTTTATGGTCATGGCATGTATATAGGAAAGAGAAATTCAAAATTGATAAAACGTATTTATTCATGCAGGAAATTCAGGAAAGGATTTCTTAAATACGGATGGATTCCATTACACCCCACTATCTATGTCAAAAAAGAGGTCTACCAAAAACACGGATGGTATAGCCTGGACTATTCCATAGCGAGTGATTATGATATGTCGCTTAGATGGTTTGAAGATGAACACTTAAAAAAAGAATTCCTGAATGAATGGATCGTGAAAATGAGGATGGGTGGAAAAAGCACCACTTTGAATCTTCAAAAGCGCAAATCCACTGAAGATCTTGATATTATTCAGAAACATAGGCTTTTAGGAGTTTTTACGCTGTTCTGTAAAATAGGCAGAAAAGTACCGCAATATGTGCAACCACGATTTATGAACTTTGATTCGATATTGAAGTTGCCAGTTTCCCTTGAAAGATAAAATATCAATATCTAAAAAGTATTTGAGTTCGAGAAAGGGGAGAAAAGAATAGTTCTGCTGAGAGAATCAATAAAAGGGAACGAAGAAAATGGGAGCTGTGAGAAGTATCAAAGGGTCAGATTTTATAATTCCTATTTCATTAGGGATTCACTTGCTCATATTAAATCTTACGTTATATGTAATGACCCCAGAGACCTATATAGATAGGTTTGCCATAATTTTCTATAACCTTGGCTGGATTGTGATATCCATCATTTTAAGCTTCTATACGCTTGAGCGGAAGGAACGGTTTATTACGAGGTTTCACAAGTTTGTGATGCAGTACTTCATATTCACCCTGGCATATTTCGCAGTATTCGCTTTCCGTGAAGTTGAGCTAGACGCCAGGCGCCAGCTAATTATTTTAACTGTTATATTTTTCCTGTTAGCGATATTCAGATGGACATTTTTCAGGGTAAGAAAATGGTACAGAAAAAATGGAGGGAATTATGTAAATGTAGTGGTTATAGGTTGCGGAAGGAATTTTAACAAAGTCAGGAAGATTTTCCACCGTTCTGATTATGGTTATAGATATCTTGGTTATTTCCACCATTTCGAGACAGAAGCGAAAGATTACCTGGGAAACTTTGATACCTGTTTCGATTTTATCATTAAAAATAAGGTAGATGAGATCTATTGCCTGGTCTCGGAATTATCAGATTGCGAGGTGAAAAAACTGATACACTTCGCCGATAACAACTTTAAAAAGCTGAAGCTTATTCCAGATAATAAAGGGATATATACCAGATCCATGTATGCCGAACTCTTCGAAACATTACCGGTTCTGAACATAAGAAGTTCAGCTCTTGAGTTGAATTATGCCAGGTTTGGCAAGCGGGTTTTCGACACTGTTTTCTCTCTACTGGTGATCATATTTATAATGTCATGGTTAATGCCTCTTGTTTATATCGCGATGAGGCTGGAATCCAAAGGTCCTTTGTTCTTTAAACAATTACGGCATGGATATAATCAGCAATCCTTTTACTGCTATAAATTCCGTTCGATGAGGATTAACGAAGACGCCAATGCTAAAATGTGCACAAAAGGTGATTGCCGGGTGACACGTGTAGGACGATTTTTACGCAAAACCAGCCTTGATGAATTCCCTCAGTTTTTTAATGTTCTCAAGGGTGATATGAGTGTAGTGGGACCCCGTCCTCATATGGAAGCTCATACTATGGAATATTCAAAATCTGTTAATAAATACCTGGTAAGACATTACGCAAAACCTGGAATAACCGGCCTTGCCCAAATCAAAGGTTATAGAGGAGAAATCAAAAAAAAGTCGGATATTATTAATCGTACCAGGCTGGATATCTTCTACTTAGAAAAATGGTGCCCCATTCTCGATTTTAAAATTATTTATCAAACCGTGTACAATTGTTTTCGCGGTGAAGAGAATGCATACTAAAATTAGTTAAACACCAAAAATTCTTTTATTATGAAGCCCTCCCTAACCCATTGTATTTCGGGCATTTTTATGCTCATTGTATTTAGTTCCTGTGTATCCCGTCAGGAGATAGTTTATTATCAAAATGACCTGGATAATGTAAACTTCGATTTAAATAAAAACCTTAAGATTCAGCCTAACGACCAGCTTACTATTCGGGTATCCACACCCGAGCAGGAGGCTGCGATTCCGTTTAATCTAACCAAATCGGTTACCTCCCAGGCAAATATGGGGGCTAATGTAGAACTGGAGACTTATATGGTGGCAGCAGATGGCACCATAGAATTTCCAGTTTTAGGGACCATAGAGGTAGAAGGTCTCAATACTTTCGAATTATCAAAAAAAATTAAGGATGCGATCTCCATATATGTAAAAGATGCCATAGTAAATGTAAGGGTCCTTAACTTTAAGATTAGTGTACTGGGAGAAGTGCAGAATCCTGGAACTTTTATTATTCAGGATGATTATATCAGTTTAACCCAGGCCTTAGGCATGGCTGGTGATATGACCATTTTTGGCAGGAGGGATAATGTGATGGTGGTTAGGGAAAATGATGGATCCAAAACCAAGGCCTATCTCGATCTTACAGACTTTAAAACGGTGGATTCACCTTACTTTAACCTAAGGCAAAATGATGTAGTATACGTGGAACCCATAGGAACCAGGAGACAATCAGCCGGTGTTATTAATAATGCATCTGGATATATAGCTATTCTATCATTCCTTATTTCAACCGTAATACTGGTAACAAACTAATATCATGTCTTATACAGATAATAATTCGGTACGACAACAGGTTAGAAAATTCAACCTTCGTAAGGAGCTGCAGAAGTATCTTAAATACTGGTATTGGTTTGTGATAGGTGTGATTCTTTCGGTAATTGGAGGTGTGACCTATGTTCGATATTCTACTCCGGTGTATAGTGCTTCAGCAAGTATCATAATCAATGAGGAGTCCGGAAGCGGTTCCAGTTCTGAAATGCTTGATGTAGGTCTCGCCGCCGGTCTTAAAACAAACAATCTTGAAAAGGAAATTGCGATCCTTAAATCAAGGAGGTTGATGAAGCGCGTGGTTAAGGCATTAGACTTAAATATTTCCTATTACATTGAAGGTCAGGTTAGGGATGTGGAATTATATAAAGACCTTCCTTTTGACCTTAAGATCCTAAAGTTCAATGAAAATGAAGAACAGGGTACAGGAGGAGGAAGTTTCGAAATTTCCTATTCAAAGGGTAAATTGTCTATAATTGATTTGAGTAATCTTAAAGAAGTCAGGGCAAGCCCTGACTCACCAATAGACCTGGGTTTTACAAGTGTGGTGATTCATCCTGAAAATGGGGTGGAAAACTTTTCTCCTATTATTGTGAATTTTACAGATCTCGAAAAAGCAGCAGATAGGTATCGTACCCGTTTACAGGTCTTTAAGGCCGAAAATAATTCTAATGTAATCAATCTGGTGCTCGAAGATCCCGTTGTTGAGAAAGCGAAAGACGTCATAGACCAGGTCATCTTTGAGTTTAACCGGGATGCCATTGAAGATAAAAATCTACTGGTAGGAAATTCTGCTAATTTCATCAACGACCGCCTGGATATTATCAACGATGAACTGGAATATATCGAATCTGGAAAAGAGGAGTTTAAGGAAAGCAATCGCCTTACCGATATACAATCTGAGTCCCAGATGTTCGTTCAAACGGCAAGTGAATATAATCAAAAGCGACAGGAAGTAGGCACCCAACTCGAACTGGTGAATGCCATGCTGGATTATCTTTCTTCCAGCTCCAATTCAGAACTGCTGCCTGCAAATCTGGGAATTCAGGAAAGTGCCGTTAATTCCCAAATTGCTGAATATAACGATCTGGTGCTTCAGCGCAATCGCATCATGAAAAGCTCGACCGAACTGAATCCCGCAGTTATTAGCATTAATGATAACGTAACTCAGATCAAATCTAATATTCTTCAAAGCCTGCAGAGATTGCGTAATAATTTGCAGATCTCACAAAATGATCTAAGCAGGCAGGTTCAAAGCATTGGATCTAAAATCCTGGCAGTTCCTTCCCAGGAACGGGAGTACAGAGGTATCGAACGGCAACAGAATATCAAAGAGGCGCTTTACCTTTTCCTTTTGCAAAAAAGAGAGGAGAATTCACTGGAGCTGGCGGTGACGGCACCCAAGGCCAAAATTGTGGATAATGCCTTTAGCTCCGGGTTTATAGTTTCACCTAATTCAAGAAGCATTTTGCTTGGATCGGTTATACTGGGTCTCTTTCTTCCTTTTTCTGTGATTTACGTAAGAGATCTTTTAGACAATAAAATTCGAAATCGTGAAGATGTTGAGGAAATAACAAGAGATATTTCCATAATTGGAGAATTGCCAGCCGTAAAAAATAAAGAAGATCTTCAAATTGAACACAATGATCACTCCATGCTTTCAGAGGCATTTAGATTCCTAATTACCAATTTACATTTTCTACTGGTGAATTCTGATGACCAGAGTAAGGGCAAGAATATTTTGGTTACCTCTACTATCAAAGGGGAGGGCAAAACTTTTACAGCACTTAATCTTGCCCTTATTCTAAGTTATAATGATAAAAAGGTATTACTGGTGGGAGCCGATCTTCGAAACCCCAAATTGAATGAATATCAAAAAAACAAAAGTACCGGAAGGGGTTTGAGCGACTATCTTGCCAATGCCGAACAGGATATCAGGAATCTTATCAAAACGTCAAAGTTCAATCCTAACCTTGAGATCCTTGGGTCGGGGAGTATTCCTCCAAATCCTTCTGAACTTCTAAGACAAAAAAAGCTGGATACAGTATTAACCGATCTTAAGAAGGAATATGATTATGTCATTATAGACTCGGCGCCTACCATGCTGGTGACAGATACGCTATTACTCAATAAATACGCCGATGCTACCCTGTTCGTGATCAAAGCGAACTTCACTGATAAAGATGTACTGAATTATGTTTTGGAATCTAATAAAAGGGGGGTAATGCCAAACGTATCCTTTATACTCAACAACGTCTCAAAAAGTGACCTTGGTTTTGGGAATAAGTACGGTTATGGTTATATGAATAGCAAAAAATCAGCTTTTCAATGGCGAGCTTTTCTGCCTTTCTAATATTCGTACGATATTGAAAATAAAAATCCCACTAATTTCTAGTGGGATTTTTATTTTCAACCTTTTCGGTCCAGAATCGAAATTACTTCTTCTGAATTTTTGGCAATCCTATTTCTAACCTATTTTTTAATTGAAAAGTTATCCTTTGCTTAGTCAAGCTCAGGCAATTTATAATTGCTTAACGGGCTATCCTGTTTCATCAGTGCTTCGATCTCCTCCGATTTACGAGGCGCTTCACCCGAAAGGTTTATTGGCCCGTTTTCGGTAATAAGAATGTCATCTTCAATTCTTACGGCAATTCCCCACCACTTTTCATCACAGGGGCTACCTTCCGGAATATAAATTCCTGGCTCCACGGTTAGTACCATATTAGGCTCGAATTTTCCATAAACTCCGGGATCGTGTACGTCCAGGCCAATGTGGTGTGAGGTGCCATGAGGAAAATACATATGCTTGGCATTCACGCTGTCGATTATGCCGAGTTCCACAAGCCCTTCGTTGATGATCTTTTTGGTGGCCACATTGGTAGCGCTTATCTCGTTTCCAACCTGGCAGGCTTTAATCCCGGCTTCCTGGGCTTTGTAAACCAGGTCATAGATCTTCTTTTGTTCCGGGCTAAATTTGCCATTTGCAGGGATGGTCCTGGTAACATCGGCTGTGTAGCCATGGTATTCTGCTCCCAGGTCCATTAAAACAAGGTCGTTCTCAACCTTTGTTTTGGAATTGTCTATATAATGCAACACACATCCGTTTTCACCGGCACCAACTATCGAAGGATAACCTTCATACTCACTACCGTATTTTTTGTAAACATATTCGTGTATTCCCTGAATCTCGGTTTCAGACATGCCTGGATGCATGGCTTTCATAATCTCTCTTTGTCCCTGGGCCGAGATGCGTACAGCTTTAGTGAGTAATTTCAGTTCTTCTTCGGTCTTTACCTGTCTCAATTCTGCCATATATTGATTAAGGATCTTGGTATCGATATTGGCGGTTTCAGGCTTTACCTCTCTGCCCTGGTTGATTTCGATATTCACATTCTTATCTTCTGAAGTTTCCTTTGTAATTGCCATTTCATATCCGGTTTGATTCTTGAAATGACTAATCAGGTCAAAAAGATCTGATTCATCCCTGGTATTTCGATAATCATTCTGAAATGGCTTCAGCATTACCTTATCAAAACCCTTGAAATTGATCTTGTTTTCCAGGAATTCAGAATTATTGAAAGCCTGCTCAAATCCTAATTTCGATTTTGTGCCTTCGGCGCCAAGCCTTCTGCCGGTCCACATTTCAGCAAACTCATTTTTTGGCTGTACATAGATCATTTCATTAAAACTATTGCCATTTTCATCTGATTGTTCTTCAGAAAACACCAGCAATACAGCGTGAGGCTCCCTGTAACCGGTGAGGTAATAGAAGTTCGGGTCCTGGTGATAAACATAGTCCACATCATTCGCACGGTTTCTCACTGCATTAGCAAAAAATACGGCAACCGAGTTTGGCGGCATTTTTTCTCTCAAGGCCTGTCTTCTCTCTTTATGGAATTCTGAAGATAAAAAATCGGTTGGCTGGTTTTCCTGAGCAAAAATGATGCTCGAAACCAGGAATAAACAAATGCTGAAAAACGCTTTCATGGGATAAAAATTTGATTGTCTAAAAATAGCATTTTTCCCCATAAAATTAGGCAGGCTAGCCCTGTTAGATCAATTGCTGGAAAAAGAAGATGAAAAAAAGTAAAAAATTTTTGCGTCTTTTTTGATGCTTTCCAGTCATGGTAGAAAGGAAGAATAAAAATCAAATTTCTATCATTATGAAAACATTTCACGTACACATCAGGGTAAAGGATTTACAGGAGAGTATGAACTTCTATACCGCGCTGTTCGCAAAACAGCCAAGCGTTCAAAAATCAGATTATGCAAAATGGATGCTTGATGATCCCAAAATAAATTTTGCCATTTCTAATGGTCATGCTGAAAACGGGATCGAACACCTGGGGATACAAACCGAAAGTAAGGAAGAACTTCAGGAAGTTTACAGGAATTTTGAAAGTGCAAAAGGAGAGATCTTCGAAGAAGGCGATTGTTCCTGCTGCTATTCAAAGAGTGAAAAATCCTGGATCACCGATCCTCAGGGGGTAGACTGGGAAGCTTTTTTCACCTATGGCGAGACCACTGTGTATGGGGAAGGCAGGAATGCAAAAAAATCTCCTGAAAGTATGGAAAACTGGAAAAAGGATGAATCGGCCGTGGCCTGTGACGGAAGTTGTTCTGCTTAAGAAAACCTGGCATAAGAAAGCACCTCAAAGAGGTGCTCTTCTCTTTTATTTCCCGCTTTTTTGCAAAGGTTTGCAGCCTGATTTTAACTGGAAACCGGTAAGGTTTCCCTTGTCGTTGATTTCAACATTTCCACATTCGAGGATCTGTTCTTTTAACTTCTGGCGTGCCCGTTGTATCCTTGTTTTGGTAGCGGTAAGGCTTAATCCCAGTAAGTTGGCTACTTCCTCCTGTTTTAATCCCTGGATGTCTGAAAGCTCCAGTGGCTTACTGTACTTCAATGGAAGAAGATTGATGAGCGAACTCATTAATTCAGCGGTTTCCTCATAAGTAAGATCTTCTTCAATCGCTTTAAAATCACTTTTTATTTCGGTGGTTTTGTTTTCCTGTTTAAAATGATCCATACAGGTGGTGTAGCAGATCTGGAAAAGCCATGATCGAATGTTCTTAATATCTCTCCCGGAACAACAGGAAGCATACACTTTCATAAGTACCTCGTGAGAAAGATGGTTTGCGGTATCTGCATTCTTCACGAACCGGAAAATATAATTTCGCAAGGCATCCTGGTATTTTAGCCAGTGTTCAGAAATATCTTTATATCTGTTAAGCTCCATAAAAAATCGATTAGGAATTAATCTAAAATTCTGAAAAATAGGGATAGGTCCTATGTTTTAATCGAAATATTTTTTCAAAATATAGGCGATCCCGAAGGTGCTGATAAGCGAAAAACTGCCATAAAGAATTGCAATGAGGCTAAGATCGGGTTCTTCGAGCAACTGGTTGGCAATATATAAGGCCAGAACGCTGTTCTGAAGCCCGATCTCTATGGCAATCGTATAGGCCGAATCCTTGTTAAGCCTCAGTTTTCTGGAAATGAAATAACCGGCAAGCATACTTATAAGATTAAAAAATATCAAAGGAATGAACAACGGGATGTAATCCAGGTAATGAACATCTTTGGTGGAATCGTCAAAAAAGATCACAAAGACCACGGCCACGAGTAACATGGAAGGAAGTATATACTTCAGGGGTTGGTGCAGCCTTGTGCGTTGCGATTCACTTAATAGATTTCCGATTAAAATTCCGGCCAGGACCGGGGCCACCACGCTGGTGGTGATCTGTTGCATGGTTTCCCAGAAGCTCAGGTTTACGGTTCGGCTATCCGATCCAAAAATGAAATAGCTAAACTGGATTATTAGCGGAATGGTGAACAGGATCAAAAAACTATTGAACGCGGTCATGGAAACCGAAAGCGCCACCCTTCCCTTGAGCATTTTGGTCACCAGGTTAGAGGCCGTTCCGCCAGGACAGGCGGCTAACAGCATGATTCCAATTTTATACATTGGATCCATCGGCCAGAAATAGATCAGCGCCAGGGCGATAATAGGCAATAGCAGGATCTGGCTTGAAAGTCCCACCAGGATGGCTTTTGGGTACAGGAATACCCTTTTAAAATCTGAAAATTTCAATTCCAGGCCTATTCCAAACATGATGATGGCAATGGAAGCCGGCATGATAATGTCTACGAGGTTTGGCAATCGGTTGGATTAAAAATGATTGATTAGTTGTGACGGTTAAATTAAAAATTAAAGGCTGAATGCTTTCTAAGAGAACGTTAATAATCAGCAAATCCTAAAAAATACTAGTGGGTTTAGTTTCTTGTGTAGATTAGGTACTTTTGTGGCGGTAAGGAATTAGGGCTAATTTCCTTAATTTTGAGCTATCTCAAATAGAAACTATTTCAGTTACTGGATAAATATGATCATAAACCTGCTTAAGAAAAGTCTTCCGTTTTTCGCTTTTTTCCTATGTTTCCTGGCTCAGGCTCAAATTTATGATCCGGTTCAATGGGAAACCCAGGTCAGGGAAATTTCTGAGAATGAATATGAGCTGGTAACAACCGCCATAATCGAACCTGGCTGGCATTTGTATTCCCAGGATGTTCCTGAGAACGGACCGGTCCCCACTTCCTTTACTTATAATTTGGAAAATAAGGCTGAGCTGATAGGCGAAACCACCGAAGAAGAAGGAACTGAAATTGATGATCCTATCTTCGAAATGCGGATCAAATATTTTGATGAGGAGGCAGAGTTTGTCCAGAGAATATCGGTAGGTGAAACAGTAGGTTCCATTACTGCCGTTGTAGAGTATATGGTGTGCGACGATGAACGATGTTTACCGCCTACTGAAAAGGATCTCACCTTTATCATCAATGAAAATTTGGCTGCTGAAGAAGTGGCCAAAGATCCAAATGCAGCCGAAGAAACTAAACAGGAGCAGCAGGAGAGCGTTGCAGATATGGATCAACCTGAAGAAAAACGTTCCTTCTGGGGCATATTTATAGTAGCCTTTTTATCGGGCTTCGCAGCGCTTTTAACACCCTGCGTATTTCCTATGATCCCCATGACCGTGAGTTTCTTTACCAAGCAAAGCAAATCAAGAGCTGCGGGGATAAGGAATGCCATCTTCTACGGAGTTTCTATCGTGGTGATCTACGTTTTACTGGGCTCCCTCGTTACCCTCATCTTTGGAGCTGATTCGCTGAATGCTCTTTCTACCAATGTCTGGTTTAATTTAGCATTTTTCGTACTTCTTATTGTATTCGCGACCTCCTTCATGGGCGCATTCGAAATAGTACTCCCAAGCAGCTGGGGAACAGCCATCGATTCAAAAGCCGATAAAGGTGGTTTAATTGGTATCTTTTTTATGGCCCTGGCCCTGGCCATCGTATCTTTTTCCTGTACCGGGCCTATCGTTGGGACTTTATTGGTAGAGGCCGCTTCTAAAGGTGGGATCGCCCCAATAATAGGAATGTTGGGATTCTCCCTGGCCATTGCCCTGCCGTTTGCCCTTTTCGCTGCCTTCCCGGGCTGGCTGAACAGCCTTCCCAAATCTGGAGGCTGGCTTAATACTGTGAAAGTGTTCCTGGGATTCCTGGAACTTGCACTGGCTTTCAAATTCCTTTCAAATGCCGACCTGGTTCTGCAGTTACACCTGCTGGAACGCGAGGTTTTCCTTGCGATCTGGATCGCGATATTTGGTGCTCTGGCCTTTTATTTATTTGGAAAGATTCGCCTGCCACATGATTCCCCGCTTGAACATATTTCAGTTGGAAGATTATTGATGGGTCTTGTGGTGCTTTCCTTTACGATCTACCTGGTGCCAGGCCTTTGGGGAGCACCCTTGAAAATTATAAGCGGATTTCCACCACCGCTTCAGTACAGTGAATCACCTTACGGGGTAGGAAACTCAAAAGGATCTTCGGCTGGAATCAGCAATGAACTTCCCGAAGGTGCCAAATACGGTCCCCACGACCTGGTGTCGTTTCATGATTATGAAAAGGGCCTTGCCTATGCAAAAAAAGTAGACCTGCCTGTACTGGTAGATTTCACCGGTCATGCCTGCGTGAATTGCAGGAAAATGGAAGAACGGGTGTGGAGCGAGCCAGAAGTGCTTGAAATTTTAAGAAATAAAGTGGTTTTGGTATCGCTTTATGTTGATGACAAGCGTTCGCTTCCGGAGTCTGAGCAATATATTTCTGAAACTACCGGAAAGGAAATCGAGACAATTGGAAATAAGTGGAGTGATTTTCAAATCGAACGCTATGAGGCGAATGCCCAGCCTTATTATGTAATGCTGGATCATTCCGAAAAAAAACTGGTAGCGCCATCGGCCTATGAACCAGATGCCAATGAATTCCAGGCATGGCTGGAAAAAGGACTGGAGAATTTTAAAGAAAATGGGTCATCCGGGTCCACTATTTTTTCTGAAAATTCCGAATCGGTTTTCCAGTAGGTCAATCCTTCTTTCTATAAATTCCGTTGAAAGTTTCGGTAAGTAGTTTGTCGTTTTCGTCCATTATTTCCCATAACTGGCTAACGCTTCCATCCTGGTTTCTGGTCCAGGTGATCTGGTTGTAGTAATTGCCTTTTTTGTCTTTTACCATTTGGCTTTTTAGTACCATTTTTCCGGGTTCAGCCTTTCCTTTTAATTTCAGAATGGTGCCTATATTGCTGACCCATAACTGGTTCCAGGTTTCATCTTTAGGATCGTAATAATTGAAGCTTTTGCCAGATCCGCCGCGATCGCCCTGCCAGTTCTCGCTAACAAGACAATTGTTCTCCAGTTTTTTAATGTGGTTTTCTCCCAGTTTTTCTCCTTCTTCATTAAAGACTTCCCATTCCCCCAGCCAAAAATCGAATTGATTATGTTGTTGAGTGCAACAGGCGCAATCTTCCTGGGCAAAAAGCCATACCGGAAGAAATAAGAGACAGAAAACCGTGAGATATTTCATGAAAATCGAATTTGTTTCGATTAAAAGTAATGAAAAAACGGTATTCTATTCTTCCACACTTAGCAGCGCTTCATCAGATCCATCAATATCAT
The DNA here is from genome assembly GCF_022570735.2 of Christiangramia oceanisediminis. Classification (GTDB taxonomy): domain Bacteria; phylum Bacteroidota; class Bacteroidia; order Flavobacteriales; family Flavobacteriaceae; genus Christiangramia; species Christiangramia oceanisediminis. The sequence continues at coordinate 1,510,136 of NZ_JANCNS010000001.1, forward strand.
CAGCCTCTGCCAGTTCCTCGTGGTTTTTCTCCCTTCGTTTTTTATCCTGTAAGAGTTCATAAGCAAGGTAGCCACCGGCGATCAATGCGCCAGCCGCAATTCCTACATTTCCACCCCTCACGGCAGCTTTTTTTCCCGCTTTAAAAATAAAGCCTCGAATGGCAAATTTTCCTGCTAGTTTTAAAATATGTGCTAAGCTCATAATTGTGATTTTTAAGATTTCTTTGTTGGTTTTACAAGTAACTCGTTTACGTTTACCATTTCAGGTTGAGATATGGCATAAAAGACAGCATTGGCGATATGCTCGGGTTTCAACTTTGGCTCGTCGCCGCCATAATCCTTGTCTTCGAGTAATTCCTCGTCGGTAATATCTTCACGCAAATCGGTGTCAACTGTTCCGGGTTCTATTGCAGTAACCCTAATGTTGAATTCAGGTGAAAGCTCCATTCGCATTGCTCTCGAAAGTTCAATGACCGCTGCCTTGGACGCCCCGTATATGGCACCGCCCTGGTAGATCTCCTTTCCGTCTACCGAAGCAATATTAACAATATGCCCTCCTTTATTGGCCTTCATGCTGGGTAGTACCGCGTAAATACATCGCAATGTTCCCTTTACATTCACCTCTACGGTAGACAACCATTCATCCAAATGCCTGTTCTTTAGATAGGTCAAAGGCATAATTCCAGCCGAGTTCACCAGTATATCTATTCGCCCGTAGATCTCCATAATATTATTGAAACCCCTGGTAACACTTTCGGTAGAACTTACATCTAGCTCTAGCACTTCACTTTTAAAGGGAAGTTCTTGTTGTATCTGCGCAAGTTTTTCTGTACTCCGGCTGGCGAGAACGACGATGTATTTTTCTTCGGAAAGTTTTTTTGCGATCGCCTTTCCAATCCCGCTGCTCGCACCGGTGATCAATGCTACTTTCTCTTTCATTTTTGGTATGTTTTGGCAATCCTTTAATATGAAGAATAGGAATGGAAATTGCGTTAAAATTCATTCAAATAACAGATTTTTAACTCCATTGAACTATCCTTTATATTTGTTCGTTATATTTTATATTCGCAAAAAAATGTATGCTTTTGAAAACCTATAGGTATTTCCTGTTTTTTTTGATTTGCACTGCCATTTCCTGCTCAAAGGATGATTTAAGTTCGGGTGTTGAAACTTCCTCTACGGCACATCTATATGCAACAGGTGGATCTGGACTGGTTAAGAGATACGATATTAACACAGGGGAGGTTACCACCTATAATACGGGTGCTGTAAATGCTTCAGGGATCAAATTCTCGGCCGAGGGAGACGGATTTAGCCTGGTTTCTGCTGGCAATTCCAGGCTGGAATTCTTTTCAGATATAAGTATGATCCAATCTGGTGTCACAACAGATATTGAAGCAGATTATGGAGGGACTGATGATCTGGAAAACCCAAAAGATCTTGCAATAAATGGTAACTTCTATGTGGTTTCAGATAATACCGACCTCGATGGAGATGAAACCACGGCCGAGGGCAGGTTGTTCATTTATTTCAAAAATTCTGGAAATTATATTTTACGCAACGTGGTCACTACCCGTTTTAAGGTGTGGGGCATCGAATTTGTAGGAAATGACCTGTACGCTGCGGTAGATGAGACCAACAGGCTTGCCGTTTATAGAAATTTTCTTTCTACCCATACTTTAAACAGGATCATTACTGCCGATAAACATGTGGGCTTCCAGGGTTTGTTACAGATGCATGGGCTGGATTTCGAAGATGGAACCATGGTTCTTTCAGATATTGGTGAAATGGAATCCAACTCAGATGGTGCCATTCATATAGTAGAGGACTTTGTTTCAAAATTCGAAACGGCAGCTCCAGGCGGGTTTGTTCAGGCCGATCAGCAAAAACGGATTGCTGGAGGTAATACGCTTTTGGGAAATCCGGGTGACCTTGTCTATGACTCTGCCTATAACGTCGTTTTTGTAGCTGAAACTACCAATGGCAGCGGGCGCATCCTTGCCTTTAACGATGCCCGCGATAAGGAAGGTAATCTGGCGCCAGATCTCAGGTATGATTTTTCAGGTGTAACTTCACTGTTTTATCATACGCAATAAGCAGAATACTAAGCCTTTCCAGATTTTTTTAACGGAGTAAATCCTTGAAAAACAAGGTGTTTTCCTACTCCTTCCTGGCCTTTTTAAAGTTCGTTTAACAGGTGGAATAAAAATTTGCCATACTTTTGCAATTATAAACCAACAGATTTATGGCGAAGAATTTAGTGATAGTAGAGTCTCCTGCAAAGGCCAAAACCATCGAAAAGTTTCTGGGGAAGGACTATAAGGTCGCTTCCAGTTTTGGTCATATCGCCGATTTACCTACCAAGGAGATCGGGGTAGACACTGAGGGAGATTTTACACCTAAATATATAGTATCAAAAGATAAGAAGGATGTTGTTAGGAAGCTAAAAGGTCTTGCTAAGGACGCCGAAATGGTCTGGTTAGCGAGTGATGAAGACCGGGAAGGGGAGGCGATTGCCTGGCACCTGGCTGAGGAATTGAAATTGAAGGACGAAAAGACCAAACGTATCGTATTTCACGAGATTACCAAATCAGCAATTCTGAATGCGATAGATAATCCCAGAGGTATAGATTACAATCTTGTAAATGCCCAGCAGGCCAGGCGAGTACTGGATAGGCTGGTGGGATATGAGCTTTCTCCGGTACTATGGAGAAAAGTTAAAGGTGGTCTTTCGGCAGGAAGGGTGCAATCGGTAGCTGTGCGATTGATCGTGGAAAGAGAGCGTGAAATTCAGGATTTTGAGCCGGAAGCCTCTTATAGAATAGATGCCGAATTCATTACCGAGGACGGCAAAAGCTTCAAGGCTAAGATTCCGAAGAACTTTGAGACCAAAGAAGAAGCTGAACAGTTTCTCAAAGATAATATAGGTGCTAAATTCAAGGTTGCCGATCTTACCACCAAACCGGCGAAAAAGAACCCGGCTCCGCCATTTACCACTTCAACCCTGCAACAGGAAGCTGCGCGAAAGCTTTATTTTTCGGTTAGCAAGACCATGACGATGGCTCAGCGTCTTTACGAAGCGGGTCATATTACCTATATGAGAACAGACAGCGTGAACCTTTCCGAAGATGCAAGAAAAGGAGCCAAGGCTGAAATCTTGAAGGCTTACGGAGATAAATACTCCAAGTCGCGACAATTCAAGGGGAAATCCAAGGGAGCACAGGAAGCTCACGAGGCCATACGGCCCACCAGTTTTGCCAAACACAGCATTTCTGGTGATCGCGATCAGCAACGTTTATATGAATTGATCTGGAAAAGAGCCATTGCTTCCCAAATGAGCGATGCTCAATTGGAGCGAACCAATGTGAAGATCGAAGCCGATAAACATGATAATCTTTTCACCGCTAATGGTGAGGTGCTGAAATTCGACGGATTCCTGAAAGTGTACCTAGAAGGAAACGATGAGGAAGATGAAGAACAAGGCGGAATGCTGCCGGCATTAAAGCAGGGTCAGCCGCTTGAAAATGAATTTATAACTGCAACCGAAAGGTTTACCCGTCCCCCGTACAGGTATACCGAAGCATCGCTTGTGAAAAAGTTGGAAGAATTGGGCATTGGGCGACCTTCTACTTACGCGCCAACTATTTCCACCATTCAGTCGAGAAACTATATTGAAAAAGGTTCGGTAGACGGAACAGAGCGCGAATATGTGCAGTTCAGGCTTAAAAATGATAAGCTGGATGAGAAAAAATTAAGCGAAACCGTTGGAAGTGATAAAGGGAAATTAGTACCCACTGCAACTGGGATGGTGGTTAATGACTTTTTGGTAAATCATTTCTCTAATATTCTGGACTATAACTTCACGGCTAAAGTCGAGCAAAGTTTTGATAATATCGCTGAAGGGAACGAGGAATGGACGGCAATGATGAAGGAGTTCTATAAGGATTTTCATCCTCACGTTCAGGATGTCGCTAAAAATGCCGACCGTGAAGTGGGCGAGCGAATCCTTGGAGAAGATCCTGAAACTGGGAAGCCCGTAAGCGTGCGTTTAGGGAAATTCGGGCCAATGGTTCAAATTGGAAGTGTTGAGGATGATGAAAAGCCAAAATTTGCCAGTCTAAGTCCAGACCAGAATATGGAAACCCTTACCTATGAAGAGGCTATGGACCTTTTTAAGCTGCCTAAAACACTAGGGGAATACAAAGGCGAGACTGTAGAGGTTAATAATGGAAGATACGGTCCCTATGTTCGTTTTGGTAAGAAATTCGTTTCTCTTGAGAAAGGCGAAGACCCTATGAATGTTGATTTTGACAGGGCGATGGAGCTGATCAAGGAAAAGGAAAAAGCCGATGCTCCAATTTATGAGTATAAGGAATTGCCGGTTCAGAAAGGGGTGGGCAGGTTTGGTCCCTATCTTAAATGGAACAACATGTTCATCAATGTGAACAAGAAATATGATTTTGATAATCTTTCTGAAGCCGATATCGAGGAACTTATCGAAGACAAACTGAAAAAGGAGCGCGAGAAGATCATCCATAACTGGGAAGATGAAGGTATAAGGGTAGAAAAGGCCAGGTGGGGAAGGTTCAATGTAATTAAAGGAAAAACCAAGGTTGAACTACCAAAGACCACAAAAGCCGATGAACTCACTCTTGAAGAAGTGAAGGATATTCTGGAAAAAAGCGGTAAGACCAAGAAGAAAACGACCCGAAAAAAGACGACCAAAAAGAAATCTACGAAAAAGAAATAGCCTATGGATTACGATTTTCTTTGTCCGGTAGCCAATGAACTGCTGGACGAGATTCGCAATTTAAATTCCCAGACTATAGGAGCGCAACTTAAGGTTCATTCAGAAATTTCAGGAATTCCGGAAATTGAAGATGTGCAGGTTGCGATTTTTGGGGTCAGGGAAAATCGCCGGTCTAATTCCGGTTCCTCAGCACCTGTTTTTACTGAAATTAGAAGAAGTTTTTATAGCCTGTATCCTGGTAACTGGGGGCTAAGGCTTGCCGATCTTGGGGATATCGAGGCAGGTGCCACCGCCGAAGATACTTATTTTGCGGTACAGCTGCTCGTTGAAAGACTGGTGAAGGAGGATGTAATACCTGTTATTTTAGGAGGGAGCCAGGATCTTGTTTATGCTCAGTACAGGGCCTATGATAAACTGGATCAGATGGTTAACCTTGTAAATGTCGATAAAAAGTTCGATCTTGGCGACGCTGATAAGGCGATAAGCAATGAATCTTTTGTAGGAAAAATCGTAGTAGATAAGCCTTATAATTTATTTAATTATACCACGGTTGGTTATCAAACTTATTTCAATTCCCAGGAAGAAATCGAATTGATGGAGCGATTGTTCTTTGAAGCATACCGGTTAGGAGGGGTAACGTCAGATTTGTCGCTCATGGAGCCCATTTTTAGAAATGCCAATCTTGTAAGTATGGACCTGGGAGCAATAGATTCAGCCAGTCTGCAATCAGGAGTGTATAATTCACCTAATGGTTTCAATGGAAGGGAGATCTGCGCCCTTGCCAGGTATGCGGGTATTAGTGATAAAGTCTCCTCTTTTGGTATTTATGAATACCAGAGGGAACTTGGAAGCCTTGCTAACATGCTGGTGGCCCAGATAGTCTGGTATTTTATTGAGGGCGTAAATTATAGGTCTAATGAAAATACTATTTCTGCCAAAAAAGAGTTTATAAAATATCAGGTACCGATTGATGATGAGATCCTGGTGTTTTTTAAAAGCCCGCGAAGTGGGCGCTGGTGGATAGAAATACCATTTTTATCGACCGTAAATACTAAATTAAAAAGGCATACGTTATTACCTTGCAGTGAGGAAGATTATATAGAAGCCTGCAACCAGGTAATTCCGGAAAGATGGTATAAAGCAAAAAGAAAAAACGAAGTCTAAAAATTGTACTCAGGCATTAATCTGATTTACGCTATTTTTATCTGAAATATTGTTTTTTAGAAAATATTTAGATAGGTTTACTGCCGTAAATCAAAATGTCTTAACCTAAGATAATTATGAAGAAGTTTATTTCGCTCATCGCTGTTATGGCTTTGCTTTCCAGTTGTGGAGGTGGAGATCGTGGACAGTTAGTAGGTGCGGAGGGGAAGAAGTGGAATCCGGAGAAACCTTATGGTATGACATTGATCCCCGGTGGTTCATTCATCATGGGGAAATCTGATGATGACATTGCAGGGCAGAAGAATGCACCTCCTAAAACAGTTACGGTGCGTTCGTTCTATATGGATGAGACCGAAATTACCAATTCAGAATATAGGCAATTCGTAAATTATGTACGGGACTCTATCATTAGGGTTAACCTGGCGATAATGGCTGAAATGCAGGGCGCTACTCCTGGCGATGATGCTATTGGAGAATATGCCTTTGCTGATGCAGAAGAAGGCGATATGACTCCTTACGAAGAGTATATGCTGAATACGTATGGCCAGGGTGGTCCTACCGATGATTATGCGAACAGAAGACTGAACAAGAATATCGATATTATCTGGGATACCCAGGATTACCCAGATGTATATTACGCAGAGGTAATGGATTCGATGTACATTCCTCTTGACGAGGTGTATAATGGCCAGCGTACCATTGATGTTAAAAAACTTAAATTCCAGTATTCCTGGATGGATATTCAGGCTGCAGCCAGGGCCCAGGGAAATCGTAGTAACTTCATCAAAAAGGAAGAAGTGATGGTTTACCCGGATACTACTGTTTGGATCAAAGACTTCAATTATTCGTATAACGAGCCTATGCACAATGATTATTTCTGGCATAGTGCTTTTGATGATTACCCGGTGGTAGGTGTTTCCTGGAAGCAGGCTAGAGCCTTTACCCAGTGGAGAACGAAATACCATAACGACTTCCGTCGTCAAAAAGGTGATGCTAATGTGCCATCATATAGACTTCCTACCGAAGGTGAGTGGGAATACGCTGCACGTGGTGGTCTTGAGGGAGCTTCCTATCCATGGGGAGGACCTTATACCTTAAACGATCGTGGATGTTTTATGGCAAACTTTAAGCCTTTGCGAGGTGACTATGCAGCCGATCAGGCTCTTTATACCGTTGAGGCTAAATCTTACGACCCGAATGACTATGGCCTGTATAATATGGCCGGAAATGTCGCAGAATGGGTCGATTCTTCATACGATCCGGGATCTTATGAGTATATGTCTACGATGAACCCAACCGTTAACAACCCCGAAGATCGTAGAAAAGTAGTGAGGGGAGGATCCTGGAAGGATGTTGCTTATTTCCTTCAGGTAAGTTCCAGGGACTATGAATACATGGACTCTGCAAGGAGTTATATCGGATTTAGAACCGTTCAGGACTATCTGGGAACAGATGTGACCCTGAATCAGGATAACCGATAATAAAAACTGAACACTTAAACCTATTTATATCAATTATTAAGAAAATCTAAACATTAAGAGTTATGGCAAATTCAAGATCGACTAAAAAGCTTACCAATATGGTGTATGGGCTTGGAGCATCTGTGGTTATCCTGGGTGCACTTTTCAAAATCATGCACTGGCCTGGTGGAAACGAAATGTTAATTATTGGTCTTATCGTAGAGGCGTTGGTATTCGCTTATTCTGCGTTCGAACCAGTAGATGATGAATTGGACTGGAGCCTTGTTTATCCTGAATTAGCCGGTGGCGATTCAAGAAGAAAAGAGGCTGTGGTTGTAGAAGAGAAAGAAGCTGAAGGAATGCTTTCTAAAAAACTTGATGCTATGCTTAAGGAAGCTAAGCTGGATGCCAGCCTTATGGCTTCTCTTGGAGAGAGCATTAAAAACTTCGAAGGAGCCGCGAAAGGTATTGCCCCTACCGTAGATTCTATGGCTTCTCAGAAGAAATACAGCGAGGAGCTTGGAGTAGCTGCCGCTCAAATGGAAACTTTAAATAACCTTTATAAAGCTCAGGTGGAATCGGCTTCACGTCAGGCAGAGATCAACAACGAAGTGGTTGAGAACGCCAGCAGACTGAAAGCTCAAATGGATTCCCTTGCCGATAATATGGCTCACCTGAACAATGTTTATGGAGGCATGCTTACCGCTATGAATGGTAGAGCAACTTCCAGAGTCTAATTAACCGACTTTAAATTAAATTATTTATCAATTTAAAAAGAACTAATTAGACATGGCATCTGGAAAACAATCGCCACGGCAAAAGATGATTAACCTGATGTATCTGGTTTTCATCGCCATGATGGCACTTAATATGTCCAAGGAGGTTTTGACGGCCTTCGGACTTATGAACGAAAAATTAGATGAGACCTCTGCCAATTTCGCTGAAAGAAATCAGGCGTTAATGGCAGGACTCGATATGAAAGTGGAAGAACAACCTGCAAAGTATACTTCTATTAAAGAGGATGCCGACAGAATTCACCAGCTTTCGACCGAACTTAGTGAATATATCGAAGGGGTTAAGGATGAGCTTAAAGCTTCTGTAGACGATCCAACCGATTACGAGACCATGGATAAATCTAATGCAATGGATGAAATGTTCTTCCAGAGCGGAAGGGTTTCTCCAAGAGGTCAGGAATTCGTAGATCAGATAGATCAGTACAGGGAGGGTGTAGCGCAGATCCTAAGTGAGGATTATCCTGCGATTGCCTCCAAGGTAAACCTGCAACAGGAATTTTCTACCCAGGAAGTTACCAACAGGGAAAATGTAACCCAACCATGGTTGTACTATCATTATGCTGGATTCCCATTGATCGCTTCTATTACCAAGCTTACTCAAATGCAGGCTGATATTAAAAGTACTGAAAGTGAGATTTTATCAAGTATGTTCTCTGGTCAGTTAGAAAGTGATGTGTCACTTACAAACTATCAGGCCATCGTAGTACCAGATAAGACAGCTTTCTTTAGTGGTGAGAACTTTACTGGTAAAGTAGTGTTAGGTCGTGTTGACCAGACTTTACAGTTCGAAAATGTGATCATTAATGGTCAGAAAGTACAAAGTACCGAAGCTGGACAGGTTATGTTAGACTTTCCTGCTGGTAATGTTGGTGAAAAAGAAATCACTGGTGAGCTTCAGTTTCAGGAAGGCGACTCTTTAGTAAGAATTCCTGTAAAAAGTTCTTATGCAGTAATTCCTAAACCAAATTCTGCAGTTATTTCAGCAGATAAGATGAACGTGGTATATCGTGGGGTTCAAAACCCGATGACTATTTCAATCCCGGGAGTTGGAAGTGTTTCAGCTAATGCTCCGGGGCTTAGGGCTGCCGGTGGTGCTGGAAGTTATGTAATGGATGTTACTACCCTTCAGGCCAGAGAGGTGACCATTAATGTAAGTGGTCAATTACCAGGCGGAGAAACGGTATCAGATAGCAAAACTTTCAGGGTAAAGGATATTCCAAGACCGGTAGGAACTATACGTGGTGAAGACGGTTCGGTTTCTATGCAAAGAAACAGTCTGGAGATCGCAAACGTAGGTGCTGCCTTACCAGACTTCGATTTCGATCTTAACCTGAATGTAACTGGATTTAAATTTAAAGTACCGGGCCAGCCTACTATCCAGGTTAATGGAAGCAGGCTTGACGACAGGGCTAAAGCGGCTCTAAGACGTGCCGGAAGAGGAGAATCTGTTCAGATCTATGATATCAACGCTTCCCTTGCTGGTAACTCCAGCTATAAGCTAAAAAAGGTAGCTCCTGTAATTATTGAGCTTACAAACTAAAAGAATATTAAAATGAGCTTGAAGAAATTATTTGTATTTGGATTTGTGATGATGGCTGGGGTATCTTCTTTCGGTCAGGCAAATATCCTGAACGCCAATAAGCCTGAAGATATCGGGAAAAAATCGGAAGCTCAGGCAATGGTAGACAAGGAAGATAAACCACTGGAATACGGCTACGTGGGAGATCGCGATATTCTATGGTCTAAAGGGACCTGGGAGATCATCGATCTTGATGAGCGTGTTAATTTTCCGTTGTATTATCCTATAGATACCAACAATATTGGAACCAACAGGAGAGCTCTTTACGATGTACTGGTAAAGGCTATTAAAAGCGGTAAGATCGAAAATGTCTATGCCGATTCATATTTTACTGAAAAAAGAACTCTGAAGGATATCAGTGCCACTTTATCTAAAATTGATACGACCGATCTTGGTATCGAGCAGTACAATGCCGGTGAAGAGGTGGATGCGCAGTTTATAGATCGTCGTGATCTTGGTGCTGCCGATATCGCCGAATATCATATTCGTGGTCTTTGGTATTTCGATAAGCGTTTAGCTGAATTGAAATATCGTATCCTGGGGATTGCGCCAGTTGCTCCCGATGTGAACTTCATCGATTCAGGTCAAACCGATCTTGTTGAATTATTCTGGGTTTGGTATCCCGATGCTCGTGAAGTGCTTCACGACGCAAAGGTTTTTACTGGAGGTAACACTTCGCAGACCATTTCGTTTGATCACCTGCTCAATTCGAGAAGGTTTGACGGAATTATTTATAAAGAAGACAACGTTCAGGGAGATCGTGAGATCGACGAATACATAGTTGATAATGCTTTTATGCAATTGCTGGAATCGCAGCGAATCAAAGAGCAGATCAGGAACTTCGAACAGGATATGTGGAGTTATTAAACTTCAGAAAGTATATGAAAGAGCGCCCTTCAAAAAGGGCGCTTTTTTTATGTCTATTTTTGAAATTGAACCTGAGGCTTAATATCTTTAACCCATGCTTGATTATATAGTAGTTGGTCTTGGTCTTAGCGGACTGGCAGTTTCAGAAGAACTGGAAAAGCGGAACAGGAGTTTCGTTGTTTTTGATGATCACTCCCAGAATTCTTCTTATGTGGCAGGTGGGATCTTCAATCCGGTGGTCTTAAAGCGTTTTACACTGGCCTGGAAGGCCGATGAGCAGTTGAAAATTTCCATTCCTTTTTATAAAAACCTGGAAGACAAACTTCAGCAGAAGTTTATTAATAATTGGAATATTTATCGTCGGTTCCATTCGGTAGAAGAACAGAATGAGTGGTTCGTAGCTGCAGATAAGCCCGGCCTTTCCCGGTTTCTTGATCCTGGTTTAAAGAAGAATACCAATCCTAATCTCGACGTACCATATTCATTTGGGATGGTTCAGCAAACCGGGAATATTGAAACCGAAGACCTGCTTAATAACTATATAACTTATCTTCAAAAGAATGATAGCTTTATAAATGAACGCTTTGATTATTCTAAATTGGTGAGCCGGGATGGTTTTGTAGAATATAAAGATTTGAAGGCCAGAAATATTATTTTTTGCGAAGGCTTCGGAATACGAAATAACCCATATTTCAGTTACCTGCCGTTGCGCGGGAACAAAGGGGAGTATATCACTATTTATTCTGAAGATTTAGATCTTGATTTTGCCATCAAATCTTCTGTTTTTATCATGCCCTTAGGCAATCATCTCTATAAGGTTGGAGCCACTTATGATCACCAGGATAAAACGCCAGGGGTGACAGGCCAGGCCAGGGAAAAGCTCGTTAAGCAGCTTGGTTCCATAATTAAATGTGATTTTGAGGTGGTGGACCAGGTAGCGGGGATTCGTCCCGCAGTGGCCGATCGCAGGCCCCTGGTAGGAGCGCACCCCGAAATTAAGAATATGTTCTGTTGTAATGGTTTTGGAAGCAGGGGTGTGCTCATAGCTCCCAGCATGGCTCCTAAATTACTTGATCTTATGGAGAAGGATGTTCCGTTAGACAGCGAGATCGATCTTCAAAGATTCACTAAGAAACACTATAAGCCGTCTTAATTCTTTCCCGCTTTTTTATCATAGTTCATAAAAAGATTGATCCAGATATTCCTGGATAATCTCATGATAACCGGCATTAAAAATAACAGGGTAAATACAATGGTGAAGAACGAAGCCAGTAAGCTGGCGCCAAAGAAGTAATACGCGATGATAAATGCTGCTACTGCGAACGCCACGCCAACGCCGTAGCTCACATACATGGCTCCGTAAAAAAAGGAGGGTTCAATCTTATATTTGGTGCCGCAATTAGAACATTTTTCATGCATTTTTAAAGTATCCTTAAGCTTATAGGGATTTTTTGTCACATACATGCTTTCTTCCTGGCATACAGGGCAGGTGCCCGTGAAAATGCTGTAAATACTGGTGCCTTTAAGTAAACCCATCTTATTTTTTTTACAACCCAAATTTAGGCATCTTTGCAGCGATTTTAAAGTAACATTCATTACAAAATGCTGAATATTCATAATCTATCTGTTTCATTTGCCGGGGAGTATCTCTTTAAAGAGATCAGTTTTAGGCTTGGAGCTGGAGACAGGGTAGGATTAATAGGAAAGAACGGAGCCGGAAAATCCACCATGCTGAAGATCATAGCCGGGGAGCAGGAATACGATACGGGGCAGATCGCGAAAGACAAGGAGCTGAAAATAGGTTTCTTAAAGCAGGATCTGGATTTTGAGAAAGGCCGTACCGTGATCGAGGAAGCTCACCAGGCGTTTACAGAGATCAAGACACTGGAAAAGAGAATGGCTCATATCAACGAGCAGCTGGCTACCCGCACCGATTATGAAAGCGAATCTTATAATGACCTTATCCAAGAACTTAGCGAGGTCACTCATCAATACGAGATCATTGGGGGCTATAATTATGAAGGGGAGACTGAAAAGGTCCTGCAGGGACTCGGATTTCAACGCGAGGATTTCGATAAGCCAACCGAAACCTTTTCCGGAGGATGGCGAATGAGGATCGAACTGGCAAAACTTCTGCTTCAGAATAATGATATTCTCCTTCTGGATGAGCCTACCAACCACCTGGATATTGAAAGTATTATCTGGTTGGAGAGCTTTTTGAATAATTATCCAGGCTCGGTTATGCTGGTTTCTCACGATAAGATGTTCCTGAATAATGTGACCAACAGGAGTATCGAGATCTCCCTGGGTAATATTTATGATTACCGAAAACCATATTCCGAATTCATGGAATTCAGAACGGAACTCAGGGAACAGCAACTGGCTGCGCAGAAGAATCAACAAAAGGAGATTGAAAATACCGAAAAACTGATCGATAAGTTTCGTGCCAAGGCCAGCAAGGCTTCCATGGCCCAGTCGCTGATCAAAAAACTGGAGAAGATAGACCGTATCGAAGTAGACGAAGATGATAATGCGGTGATGGCTGTGAATTTCCCGGTTTCTGTGAACCCAGGGAAAGTAGTTATCGAGGCGGAGCATCTTGAAAAATCTTATGGTGATAAGACCGTGCTGGACGATATTAACCTGATGATCGAGCGCCAAAGCAAGATCGCTTTTGTTGGGCAGAACGGCCAGGGAAAAACCACGCTGGCTAAGATCATCGTGGGAGAGATCCCTCATAAGGGAAAACTGAAACTGGGGCATAATGTGCAATTAGGTTATTTTGCACAGAACCAGGCCGAATACCTGGACGGTAACAAGACCGTGCTTGAAACCATGATCGATTCTGCAAACGAAAAGAACAGGACCAGGGTACGTGATATGCTGGGTTCATTTCTATTTCGTGGTGACGAGGTTGAGAAAAAAGTGAAAGTACTTTCAGGAGGGGAGCGAAACAGGCTCGCGCTGTGTAAGATGTTGCTGGAGCCTTTCAACGTGCTCGTAATGGATGAGCCTACCAACCACCTGGACATTAAATCAAAGAATGTTCTAAAAGAAGCACTTACCCGTTTTGAGGGAACGCTAATCATGGTCTCTCACGACAGGGATTTTCTTCAGGGTCTCACCGGGAAGGTATATGAATTCAGAAATCACCAGATCAAGGAATACCTGGGCGATATAGATTATTACCTGGAACAGCGAAAGCTGCAGGATATGCGTGAAGTTGAAAAGAGCGATAAGGTTAAAAAACAGAAGAAGTTTTCTGGTGATTCCGAAAAAAGATCTTTCACAGACCAGAAGGAGGTAAAAAGGTTGAAGAATCGCCTTAGCAAGACCGAAGCCAAGATCACCAAGCTGGAAAAGGAGCTGAAAGCCAAGGATAAAGAGCTGGCTGAGAATTACCAGGCCACAGCTACCAAACCCGATTTTCTTAACAACTATAATGCTTCAAAAAAGAAGCTCGAAAAACTGATGCAGGAGTGGGAGGAGATTCAGCTGGAACTGGATCAAATGAACTAAAAAAAACTCCATAAAATTTCTTTTTGATTTAAACCAATGGGACTAATAAGCGTCCTATGTACACTATGGATAAACGCAAGATCATTCTTTCTGCTCTTGGCCTACTGCTAATCGTGGGAGCTGTATTTGGAGCTAAGTACATTATTGATAGCAATGTAAAGGAAAAACCGCCGGTAACTAAAACGGTAAAAAGTGTTTTTATAGATACGGTGAAGAACCGTGTCGTGCCTATCGTTGTACCCGCTAATGGTAATATCACCGCATTGCACAAACTGGAACTTTTTTCTGAAGTACAGGGAATATTTCGTTACAGCAGTAAGGATTTCAGGCCTGGACAGCCTTATAATAAAGGGCAGGTCCTGCTTAGCATAGATGCTGAAGAATACCGCGCAGGTGTCCAGTCGGCTAAGAGTGAGTTATACAATAATATCACCTCCATTATGCCCGATCTAAGGCTGGATTATCCTAAAGTCTTTCAGAAATGGGAAGCCTATCTCAACAGTTTTGATATGTCTAAACCCGTTCCTTCGCTTCCGGAATTAGAAACAGAAAAAGAGCGTTATTTTATAACTGGTCGCGGGATCGTTTCTTCCTATTATACCGTAAAAAACCTGGAAGAAAGACTTGCAAAATACACCATAGTTGCTCCTTATAACGGGATCCTTACCGAAGCACTGGTAAATAGAGGAACGTTGATAAGGCCTGGTCAAAAACTGGGAGAATTCATAGATCCAAATGTTTATGAGCTAGAGGTTTCCATCGCAAAGAAATTCAGCGACATTCTGGAAATTGGTAAAAAAGTAGAGCTTTCTAATCTCGAAGGCAATAAAACCTTTGAAGGTACAGTAAGCCGCATCAATGCAAAGGTGAACCAGGAGACCCAAAGTATCAGGGTTTATATCACTGTTCGAAATCCTGAGCTAAGTGAAGGTATGTACCTGGAAGCCAAACTGGATGCCAAGGATGAACCAGATGCCATCGAAATACCACGGGAATTGCTGGTAGAGCGTTCAAAAGTATTCGTAGTCCAGGATAGTACTTTAAACCTGGTTAACGTGAACCCGGTTTATTTTACCAATAATACGGTTGTGATCAAAGGGCTCGAAAACGGGACCCGTATACTTTCTGCCAACGTGCCAGGTGCCTATTCTGGTATGCTCGTGAAGGTTGAAGGGCAAAGGGACCTCCTTAAAAAAGAACAGTCTTGAGAAATCTCATCAATTACTTTATCAGGTTTGAGGTTGCGGTAAACGTCGTGATCATGGCTTTTGTGATCTTCGGGGTCATTGGGGTGCTAAACATGAAATCATCCTTTTTTCCGCTTCAGGAATCCAGGATCATCAATATCAGTATCGCCTACCCGGGTTCTGCTCCTGAAGAGATCGAGGAAGGGATTATCCTCAAAATTGAAGATAACCTGAAAGGACTTGAAGGGATTGATCGGGTCACTTCAGTGGCCAGGGAAAGCGGTGGATCCATCACCGTAGAGATCGAAAGAGGGGAGGACATAGACGCTATGCTAACCGAAGTTAAGAACGCGGTAGACCAGGTGCCTAACTTCCCAGGTGGAATGGAACCCCTGGTGGTGTCTAAACAGGAATTCGTCAGGGAAACCATCAGTTTTGCGGTAAGTGGTGAAAATGTGCCTTTATCGACCTTGAAAAGAATCAGTCAGCAGATCGAAAACGACCTGCGACTGCTGGACGGGGTTTCACAAATTAGCATTTCAGGTTTTCCGCAGGAGGAAATAGAAATTGCCGTTAGTGAAAACGATCTTCTGGCCTATAATCTTTCTTTTGACGAGGTAGCCCAGGCGGTACGAAATTCGAATATTCTTTCAACAGGTGGTACGATCAAGACCGAAGCAGAAGATTATCTCATTCGTGCGAACAACAGGGCTTATTATGCCGACGCACTTAATGATATTGTACTAAAATCCAATGTTTCCGGGGAGATCATCAGGCTCGGGGATATCGCCACGGTTCGAGACCAGTTTTCAGAAACACCTAATGCCCTTTATTTTAACGGGAATGTGGCGGTGAACGTATCCATTAGCAATACGAACAGCGAAGACCTGCTTTCCACGGCCGATAAGGTGAACGAATATATCGAGGAGTTCAACCAGAAAAACAGCAATGTTCAGCTGGACGTGGTGAGCGATGCTTCCATCACTCTTGGTCAGCGTACCCAGCTCCTGGTAGAGAATGGTGCCATGGGTATCTTGCTGGTACTTTTCTTTCTTTCACTCTTCCTGAACCTCAGGCTCGCATTCTGGGTTGCTTTCGGTTTACCGGTGGCTTTCCTGGGAATGTTCATTTTTGCAGGTTCGCTGGGAGTTACCATAAACGTGCTTTCCCTGTTCGGGATGATCATCGTGATCGGGATCCTGGTGGATGACGGGATCGTTATTTCAGAAAATATTTATCAGCATTCAGAAATGGGGAAAAGCCCCATTCGTGCTGCCCTTGACGGAACCATGGAAGTGGTGCCGCCTATACTTTCCGCCATTATTACAACCGTGCTGGCCTTTGCGACCTTCCTGTTCCTAGATAGCCGGATAGGAGAGTTCTTCGGGGAAGTTTCAACCGTGGTGATCCTTACCCTGGTTATTTCTCTCGTTGAAGCCCTTATAATTTTACCAGCCCACATTGCCCATTCCAAGGCTCTAAGGCGAACCAATTATAACGGGCAGCCTCAAAAAGGACCAAAAGCGATCTTTTATTATATGCGGAAGATCAATGCCTACGGAGACCGTTTTATGAGTTATATGCGTGATCGTATCTATAGCCCCGTGCTTCGGTTTGTCCTTACCCAGCAGCTTTTGGCATTTGGTATCCTGGCCGCTGTTCTTATTCTAACCATTGGGGCCATTGGCGGAAACTGGATACGGGTTACACTTTTTCCCAGTATTGCCAGTGACCGTGTGAGCATTGACCTTTTGATGCCTGAAGGTGTGAACCCTGCTCGAACAGATTCTATAATTTCGATGGTTGAGGCGGCCGCGTGGAGAGTGAATGAAGATTATACCGAGAGACAAACGGGCAACAAGCAGGTGGTTGAGAACATCATCAAAAGGGTGGGCCCTGGAAATAATAAGGCTTCCCTGCAGGTGAACCTGCTTCCTGGAGAAGAACGGGATTTTAGCTCTCCTGATATCACTAATTCGATCAGGGATGAAGTAGGCCCTGTTTACGGGGTTGAAAGTTTAACTTTTGGTTCTGGTGGGAATTTTGGTGGGTCACCGGTATCGGTTTCCCTGCTGGGAAATAACCTGCAAGAACTCGAAGCCGCCAAGGAAGAATTAAAGAACGAGCTTCAAAATAATTCACTGCTCAAGGATGTAACTGATAGTGATCCGCAGGGGATCAAGGAGATCAATGTTAGACTCAAGGACAATGCCTATGCTTTAGGTCTTGATCTTGGAGAGGTGATGAGGCAGATCAGAAACGGATTTTTCGGGGCTCAGGCTCAGCGATTCCAGAGAGGACAGGATGAGATCAGGGTTTGGGTGCGATATGATCTTGAAAACAGGTCTTCGATCAACGATCTAGACGAGATGAGACTGCTAACCCCTTCAGGTGAACGGGTACCTTTTGATGAGATCGCCAATTACGAGATCGTTCGAGGAACCGAATCCATCAGTCACCTTGACGGAATGCGAGAGATAAGGGTTTCCGCAGATATGGAGGATCCTAACGGCAGTTCTACCGAGATCCTGGAAGATATTCGCGAAAATATAATTCCACCAATCCTTGAAAAATATCCAAGTCTTACGGTTTCTTACGAGGGACAGAACCGGGAGGCAAATAAATTATCCAGCTCTGCGGGCAAGGTTATTCCAATCATTTTATTCCTCATATACGCGACGATTGCGTTCACCTTTAGAAGCTACAGTCAGCCTTTCCTGTTAATGATCATGATCCCGTTTAGTATAATCGGCGTGGCCTGGGGTCACTGGTTGCATGATTTTCCTATCAATGTACTTTCTGCATTGGGTATCATTGCCCTGGTCGGGATTATGGTGAACGACGGGCTGGTGTTAATTGGAAAATATAACAGTTTCCTCCGGGAGGGAATGGAATTCAAAAAAGCACTTTTTGAAGCTGGAAGATCGAGGTTTCGAGCCATTTTCCTTACCTCGCTTACTACCATAGCAGGGCTTGCACCATTATTGCTGGAAAAAAGCAGGCAGGCACAGTTTCTTAAGCCTATGGCTATTTCTATTTCCTATGGTATAGCCGTAGCAACCATTTTAACCTTGTTACTGCTGCCTTTGTTGCTTTCTATTAGCAATTCGGTTAAAGTAGGCGGAAGATGGCTTAAAACAGGCCAGAAACCTTCAAGAGAAGAAATGGAACGAGCTATCAAAGAGAAAAACGAAGAAGCGAAACATGAGAGTAACACATAGCCTAGGTCTTTTATTTATTGTTTTCTTATCATCTTTTCCTGCTTTTAGCCAGGAAAGTGTCTTAACCAAAGATGAAGTGATCGCCAGGGCGCTGGAGGAGAATTTCGGGATAAAGATCGCCAGGAACGATGTTGAGGTTGCTGAAAATAACCAGAGCATCTGGAATTCAGGCTACCTGCCTTCACTTACGGGCCTTGCCGGCGCTAGTTACGATATCAATGATCGTCTTACCGAACCTGAAGATCGTGAACCCTTCGAGCAGACCAATATTGAAAATAACCGGTATAATGCCAGTCTCAATGTGGATTATACGCTATTCGATGGGCTTGGCAGGCTTTACAATTTTAAAAGCCTGAAAGAACAATACGACCTTTCCCAACTGCAGGCCAGGGAAACCATAGAAAATACCATTCTCCAGATCATGAGCGTGTACTACGAGATCGCACGATTGACAGAGAATGTTGGAGTGCTTGAACAAGGCCTTGAAATTTCACAGGAAAGGGTCACCAGGGCCAAGTACCAGTTCGAATATGGCCAGGCTAACAATCTCCTTGTGCTGAACGCGAAAGTTGATGTGAATAGCGATAGTATTGCTCTTATTGAGGCTGAACAGCAGCTGGCTAATACCAAGCGTGATTTGAACGTGCTTCTTGACAGGGAGATCAGCAATAACGAATTTAGCGTGGATACTACGGTGAATTTCATTCCGGAGCTACAATTGGAGTCATATATCGATGAGGCCAGGATCAATAATGTTTCCCTGCTTCAAATAGAAAAAAACCTTGAGATCAGCGATTATGATATCAAGATCAATAAATCTGGGTATTTACCTATTATTGACCTGAATGGATCATATGGGTGGAACAGGAACCGAAGTGCAGCTTCGGCCTTCTTCCCGGGGTCTACGACTACCAGTGATGGATTCTCTGCCGGGGTAAGCCTTAGGTGGGATATCTTTGACGGAGGTGCCAGGCGGGTTCGCATTAAGAATTCACAGATCAGGTTTGAGAATCAGGAGATCTTACTGGAGCAGATAAAAAGCGAGGTAGAACGGGATATCCTGAATGCATTGGGTAACTATGAGAATAAACTGTATATTCTCAATGTGCAGGAGGAGAATGTCGCCACCAACCTGGATAACTTCAACCGTTCTTCAGAACAGTATAAACTTGGGCGAATCACTTCCATCGAATTTCGCCAGGCACAGATCAACTTGCTGAATGCCAAGACCAATTTCAACCTGGCAAAATATGATGCTAAATTGGCCGAATTGCAGGTGCTTCAGTTAACCGGTCAGTTGTTGAATGTAGAATTGTAGGTTATGTTTGAGCATTTTTTTCAGTGTCCGTATTGCTGGGAAGAGATATCAGTGTTGCTGGATCCTTCGGTTTCCAGGCAAACCTATGTGGAAGATTGTGAAGTTTGCTGCCGGCCTATCGAATTCCAGGTAGCCTTCGAAAATGGGGAGCTTGTGGAATTCCAGTCTTCAGATATAGGGCAGTAAAAAATTCGCCGGGTCCAATAGATTTATTCTTTAAATTTATTCCTCATCCTACACAAAAAATATGTTAGCAAGTTTCGAACTGGCCGGGCATGTGATTGGTTTGATCATCAACCGGGATCTTACCGGTGAAACCGTTGATGAGATAATCGCTGAATGCGACAAAAAGATCAGGAACTTTGATTCCCTAAACATCTTTATAGAATTAGAGAGAGGACATGAAGTTACTTTAAAAGGTCTGCTGAAAGGCATAAATTATAAATATTCTAATTCCGATTATTTCGATAAAATAGCGATCGTGACAGATAGCAGAAGTTTTCAAATAGCTGTAGATCTGAGCGATACCTTTCTTGATGTGGAAACACGCACCTATGAGCTGAAAGACCGGCTGGAAGCCCTTCAATGGATCTCCTTATAATTTTTCAAAAAAAGTTTGGTGTAATCCTAAAAATGATAGTATATTTGCCGTCCAATATCGCGGGATAGAGCAGTAGGTAGCTCGTCGGGCTCATAACCCGAAGGTCACTGGTTCGAGTCCAGTTCCCGCTACACAGATAAAAAGCCACTTGTAAGAGTGGCTTTTTTGTTTTCTGTACTTTCCAAATCCTTTGCTATACCTCCGCTTCCAGAAATAAACCTATTAATTTATAGGATTTGATTGTGTGCTGTGGGTTTGCCCTTTCTTTTAGCTCGTACTTTAACCGCGGGTTGAGTAACATTGGTTACTTCAATCGAAGGTATGAATGCCTAATTTCGCAGGCATATATGAACCCTTAAAACACCTGTAATTCTCGTTTTAGTTTTGTTGGCAGGTATAGGTTGCCAGGGCAAAGTGAAGACTACACTATCAAGAAAACAAACACATAAGCACCTTAATCTTTTCCATTTAACTATGAAAAATTCAGTGATACTGGCATTATTTATTCTTAACTTTTTTGTTGTCGCAAAGGCACAGAAATTAGAGCATATAAATGCTGCAAATTCCAGGCATTCAGCTATTAAAGGATTGCGTATCGCTGCAGTAATAGGCCATACCTACATTAATAGCGAAGGGATGGATGGTAATTTATATATTCCATCCTGGGGATTGGATATAGACTACTGGTTCAGCCATAAGTGGGGTATAGGAATGCATAATGACATTGAAATAGAAAATTTTGTGGTGGTACGAAATAATGAAGAGCAAATAGAACGTGCAAATCCACTTGTTTTTACCCTGGATGCACTTTATCATTTAGGCAACGGATTTGTTATAAGTATCGGTCCAGGTGTAGAAATAGAAAAAAAAGAGTCCTTTTTATTGGCTCGCCTTGGTTTAGAGTATGAGTATGATATTGGTGAAAAGGTTTATATTTTCCCGACCCTATTTTACGATCAACGTTTTGACGGATTCAGCACAACTACCATCGGATTTGGTTTGGGGTATAAGTTGTAATTCGTAAAGCTTATGGATTACCTCACCAATATTACTCGACTATAGATCAATGTTTCATTTGCTTGTGAATTTAATTTCACTTCCAAAAGGTTGAATTATCTGGTGTTTTCCTTAAATGTTAAAGTTTCCATCCATATTTAATTTTAGACCTAAACGTTTGGTTTTAGTGTTTTATATCCCTTGATTTGCGGGCTTAAACCTAATTAATACCTCAATTTTTAAGATGAAAAAATTTCTTACACTTAGCCTCTTGGCTATGATTGCCCTAGTGGGTTGTTCATCAGATGATGATCCTGGAAATCCCGAAGCTTCAAATTTTCTAATTGGTACCTGGGAGTCCAGAGAAAGCTACATTGGAGATGAAGTTTACGATGATGTAGATGGTGAATTCGTTTACACTTTTACTGAAGATATGGTTTCTTCAGAACAAAACGGTGAATTGGTAGGTGAGTATGAATACGACTACGATCCTGAAACAACCATGCTTAGTTTTGATGGAACATCGGTGATGGTTGATAAGATCGGTGATGATGAGTTGATCATGCATAATGGCTCTGAAATAGACTATCAGGGTCAGCTGGTAGTTCGTATCGATTAATCTAATAATTCTGTAACTAAAAAAAGCCACTCCGCGGAGTGGCTTCCTGTCAAAAAGAGATACTGTTATTCTGTAGGGAGAAGAACCGTATCTATAACATGTATAACACCATTACTTGCAGCAATATTTGCGGTTACTATATTGGCCTCACTGCCAATTGCGTCAATAGTCAAATCTGGATAAACATAAAATGAAGATCCCAAAAGAGTTTCTATTTCTCTCGAATTTCTTTTTGGTACCACACTATTGCTGAACCTTCTACCGTCAGTGACATGATATAATAATACATCGGTAAGAATTGCCTTGGTATCCTCGTCTATGTTTTCATAGTCAAAATCAGAACCCAAAACTGCGTCAAAGGCTTCATCGGTTGGAGCAAAAACAGTGTAGTTATCTTCTCCAGCAAAAACTCCGGCAAGGTCTGTAGCTACAAGTGCTGCCAGTAATTTGGTGAACTGTGGATTTTCTTCTTCGCTAGCAGAGGCTATAACGATTTCAGCTATGGTAGCATCCCCCTGCTGAGAGGCCGGTGAAGGATTGGCCATTTCGGAAGCCTTCGCGCTGGCATCAGCGGTAGTGACATTTTCTGAAAGGTTTTCCTTTTCACATGAGGCGAAAATAAAAATAAAAGCTAAAAAGCTTAATTTAAAAAGTGTTGTTGAAATTTTCATTGTAGTTATAATTTTTTGATTACTAGGTAAATATACCACCTCGCTGTAAATTGTTTAATTAAATTAACAAAAGATTAAACAAATATATTTGAGTTTGCTTTTTATCTGCTGAATTCGATACTTGTCTTATATTGTAAATTGTGACATAAAAATTATTAAGACCAGCTTATGTGGAAATTAAATAGAATTGTTATAGTCCTTGTATTTGTAAGTATGGGCCTGGCCCAGGCTCAGGATCAAAATATTAAAGCTTTGACTGGGGCTACTATCTACGATGGCAATGGAAACCAGATCACCAACGGCACTATTATCATTGGAAACGGAAAGATTGGTGAAATCGGGGAAAATGTGCAAATACCTGCCGGAGCTGAAAAAATTGATGTTTCCGGAAAATATATCATGCCTGGAATGGTAGATGCACATGTTCATTTTTTCCAGACCGGATTTTTCGATTCCAGACCAGATGCGGCAGATCTCAGGGATAGTATTCCACTCGAATCGGTGGTGGATTACCAGAGAACGAATCCAGACAGGTATTACCCGGCCTATATTGGTTCTGGCATTACGGCTGTCTATGATGTGGGAGATTATCTCTGGACGCTCAATCTTCAGAAAAATAATGATCAAATCCCCGATGCGCCTCATGTTGCTACCGCTGGCCCGCTAATCACACCGGCTCCTAAGGAACGAATTCAGATTTTTGATGTGGAAGGCGACCAAACTTTCGTTCACCTGGATTCAGAAGAAACCGGGAGAAAAGCGGTGCGTAAAAACTCGAATGCCGGAACCACCGGGATCAAGATCTGGGGTTTCCAGCCAGATGATCCTCAATTCATGAAGAATATCGAGGCTGTTGCCGATGAGATCGAAAAGCAGGATAATAAGATGATCGCCCATGCCACCAGTCTCCGGGAAGCGAAGCTGGCATTGGAACTCGGTGCAAAATTGCTGGTTCATAGTGTGGAGGATACAATCGTAGACCAGGAATTTCTTGAGTTGCTCAACAGGAATCAGGCTCTTTATAATCCTACCATGATCGTTTCAAGAGGCTACTACAATACCTATAATGCACTGCTGGGAGAAGAATTCGAGATCGATGACCCCAAAGGCCTGGTGGATTCAAAAACGAGAAACGTTTTGCAG
Source organism: Christiangramia oceanisediminis (assembly GCF_022570735.2). Lineage (GTDB taxonomy): Bacteria > Bacteroidota > Bacteroidia > Flavobacteriales > Flavobacteriaceae > Christiangramia > Christiangramia oceanisediminis. Next base: position 1,534,025 of record NZ_JANCNS010000001.1, read on the forward strand.
AATGCTGCCGATTTTCAGAAATATCGCGACAGCGCTTCACTGGCCAGGTTGAAAAATGCATTACCCTCAATGGACAAAAGAATGAGCGGGACTTCTGAGATCATGAAGACCAATCTTAAAAAGGTATACGATTCCGGAGCAAAGATCGTAGTGGGAACCGATGCCGGAAATCCGGGTACTTTACACGGGATATCCTATATAAAGGAGCTGGAAGCCATGCAGGATGCCGGTATCCCTGCGAGGGACCTTATTATAATGGCTACCAGGAATGGTGCGATTGCTATGGAAAGGCTTAGTGACTTTGGAACCCTGGAGGCAGGAAAAGTTGCAGATCTACTTATACTTTCAGAAGATCCTGCCGAGGATATTAGCCATGTTAAGAGCCTTGAAATGGTCATGCGTAAGGGAGAATTTTATCAGGATTAGCCGGATGCCTTAATTAACTGTATTTCATAAGTTTATGTTTCTGTAAATTTGGATTGAACACATATTTTGGGCTATTGAGTTAATCTCAAATCCTAATTTGATCTATATTGCGAAACAATTTTCTATTAAGAAAGTATAAAGGGGATTCGATAGTGTAGGGCATTCGATCCCCTTTTTTAACACCACGAAAAAGATTAATTAACAGCACCTTATAAGGTCTGTGTATTAATTTACAGTAGCTTCCAGAAAATTTGTTTTTGATGGAGAATCTTGAAATTGTTGGTGGAATAACTATTATTATCGTTGCATTGATAATTCTGTACCTGGTACGTCGAAATCGCCGAAAAATGTAAACCTTAATCTTCTCAATCCTCGGCTCAAATAATCCAAAAACCCTGCATTTTGTAGGTATCTTAACTAAGTCTCCTTTTAATTTGTCCTAAATTAGATTCTCATCCTGGAATATGGCCATGGAAATCGATATCATCGAATTTTTTTTCAAAAGTGGTGCTGCCTGTCTTTCCGGCTTGTTTATGGGCCTTGAAAGACAGATGAAGGGCAAGCCGGCCGGCTTAAAGACCAATATGCTGGTAGCTCTGGGTGCCTGTGCTTTTGTAATTCTATCTTCCCTTTTTATTTCTGAAGAAAGTACCGATATGACCAGGATTATTGGTCAGGTGGTTGTTGGAGTTGGTTTTCTTGGTGCCGGAGTGATTTTGCACGGAGAAGATAACAGGAAAGTGGAAGGCCTGGCCACCGCGGCGACTATCTGGTGTAGTGCTGCAGCGGGTTGCTTTGCAGGTTTTGCTCTTTACGTGCCATTGCTTGTATTCACAAGTTTTGTGCTCATTATAAATCTCATTTTTGGGTACCTGAACACACAGGTAAAAAATCATGCAAAACAGGAAGAAGATGAATAAAAAGACTTAAAATTTATATGAACAGAACAGAAGATTATGCAGCTGAGGAAATTGGACTAAGCATTCCGGTGAAAATAAGTTTTCCGGTACTAAATGATTTGCTCAGGAAAAAGCTGATTGGTGAAATTATTAGCAAGGATAACTCGGAAGCATCGGGCTCTAATTATGCCCAGGTCTTGGATGCCTCGATTTACAGTTCAGAAAAGGAAGGTTTTGACCTGTGCCTGGAACTGGATCTTCAAACCCTTACTTCCTTCTTCAAAAACCGAAGGCTGAAGATATTTTTTCACGCAGCAGTTGAACTTGATATAGCCGAACAACAGGTATATCTAAAAGATTACAAGGCTGAAGGCCAGACCAAGAACTGGCTTGCAGATAAATTTCTCCAGACCCTGGTGAACAGCTGGATGTACGATAAGCTGAAAAAAAAGATGAGCCTGGACCTGATGCCTAAGATCAGGGAACAATTACTCGAAATCAATGATAAACTAATCAATAAATTGGAGGTCAAAGATGGAGTGTTTATGGAAGGTGAGGTACAGGATCTTGCCGTTACCGCTTTGCAAATGAATGATGAGGCCATATTCATTAGTTTTTCAACTACAGGAAAAATAATGGTCGAGCTAAAAAAAATACCAACCTGATCTTGGTTTCCGGCCAAACCTGATAATTATCATATTTTGGTTGAAGCCCTGAAAATACATTTGAGGTCCTAAACAAACCATAAATGCAGGCTTCAAAGTTCGTGAGTAAATATAATGTTCCTGGGCCCAGGTATACGAGTTATCCAACAGTGCCGTACTGGGTTGAAGAATCCTTCTCCTCAAGGAAATGGGTGCATACCCTGAAGAAGAGCTATAATGAGAGCAATTCCCGGGAGGGGATCAGTCTTTATATTCACCTGCCTTTTTGTGAAAGCCTCTGTACTTTTTGTGGCTGCAACAAGCGCATTACCAAAAATCACGAGGTAGAAATCCCTTATCTCAAATCGGTTTTGAAGGAATGGAAGCTGTATTGCGAAATTTTTGATGAAAGACCGGTGGTCAGGGAACTTCACCTGGGTGGTGGAACTCCCACATTTTTTTCTGCCGAAAACTTGAAATTGCTAATGGACGGTATCTTTAATCGTGCTAAAAGATCCCCGGAAGCCGAATTGAGTTTCGAAGGTCACCCGAACAATACTAGCCTGGAACATTTAAAAACACTTGCAGATTTAGGTTTTACCCGTGTGAGCTACGGAGTTCAGGATTATAACCCTAAAGTTCAGATGGCGATCCACAGGATCCAGCCTTTTAAAAATGTGAAGGCCGCTACCGAAAATGCCCGGCAGGCAGGATTTAATTCAGTAGGGCATGACATCATCTTCGGGCTCCCATTTCAGACCAAAGAAGATATTATTCACAGCATTGAAAGGACTACCCAATTAATGCCAGACAGGATCGCATTTTACAGTTATGCCCATGTTCCGTGGATAAAAGGTAACGGTCAGCGCGGTTTTAAGGAAGAAGATCTTCCCACTGCTGAAGAAAAACGAGAACAATACGAAACCGGAAGGGAATTGCTGCTGGAAGCCGGTTATGTTGAAATAGGAATGGATCATTTCGCCCTTAAAAAAGATTCGCTTTATAAAGCGATCGGGAATAACAGCCTTCACCGCAATTTTATGGGGTATACCTCTTCCAAAACACAGGCGATGATTGGCCTGGGGGTTTCGGCTATCAGTGACAGCTGGTACGGGTTTGCTCAAAATGTGAAGGGAGTTGAAGAATATCAGCATTTGGTGGAAAATAATATACTGCCGGTCTTTAGGGGTCATATTCTTAACAGGGAAGACCTGGTCATTCGCCGTCATATCCTTAACCTGATGTGTAAACTGCAAACTTCGTGGTTTACCTTGAATTATTGTTTTGAAGAATTACCAGATGTGATCTCACAGTTAGAGGAATTAAAACGAGATGGGCTGGTAGAGATTGAATCCAGAAATATTAAGGTGACTCAGGAGGGCCGTGCATTTATTAGAAATGTATGTATGGCCTTTGATCTTCGAATGAGACGAAAAAAACCGGATACCCAATTATTTTCCATGTGTATTTAATTTGACTTGAGAAATCGTAAATTCATCTTTCAAATCAAGGCTAATGGAATTGAATACCTTTATAGATCATACCCTGCTCGCAGCAACTGCAACAAAAAAGGAAATCAAAAACCTTTGCGAAGAAGCAATCAAATATCAATTCTATGCGGTTTGTGTGAACAGCAGCCGCATGAAACTGGCTGCTGAATTCCTTAAGAATTCTAATGTTAAACTTGCTGCAACCATAGGATTTCCGCTGGGTGCATCGTCGCTGGAATCTAAACTGGTGGAGGCCGATGCAGCCATTTCCCAGGGTGCTAACGAGATCGATATGGTTATGAATCTGGGTCTTTTCAAGGATGGAGAATTTGAAATGGTCCAGCAGGAGATCACGGCCATCAAAACCGCGATTGGTAAAAATGTATTGAAAGTGATCATCGAAACGGCTTACCTGGATAATTCAGAGATTGCCAAAGCCAGCGAAATAGTCATGAATGCAGGAGCCGACTTTGTAAAAACCTCTACCGGTTTTGGAAGTAGAGGCGCGAGCCTGGAAGATGTTCAGATCATGAAAAAGGTGGTTGGAGATCGGGTAAAGATCAAGGCTTCAGGCGGGATTCGCGATGCTGAAACTGCCAGGAAATACATTGATCTTGGAGTATCCAGGATTGGAACTTCCTCGGGAATAAAAATAATTTCGGTAAACAGCCAATAATGAGTTTACATATAAAAGCTAAAAAAGGTGAGATTGCAGAAAATGTATTGCTTCCGGGTGATCCGTTAAGGGCCAGGTGGATCGCGGAAACCTTTCTGCAGGATAGTGAGTGTTATAACGATATTCGTGGAATGCTGGGCTATACCGGCATATTTGAGGGAAAAAGAATATCGGTACAGGGTACCGGCATGGGTATTCCATCGGCCATGATCTATACTCATGAACTTATTAAGGAATACGGTGTCAAAAAATTGATACGTGTTGGCAGCGCAGGTGCGTTTAAGCCAGACCTGGAATTGATGGATATCGTCATAGCAATGTCCGCCTCCACCAATTCTTCCTTAAATAGGGAGCGTTTCAGGGGAGCCGATTTTGCTCCAACGGCCAGCTTTGATTTGTTGATAAAGGCGACCGATTTTGCCAGGAATAATAATATCGCCTTTCACGCAGGAAATATATTGTCATCAGATGTCTTCTATGATGAGGATCCCGATTATTATAAAAAATGGGCGAAATATGGCGTGCTTTGTGCCGAAATGGAAACTGCCGGGATCTATACCCTTGCCGCAAGATTCGGGGTGGAGGCCTTGTCCATTTTGACTATTTCAGATTCCCTGGTTAGCAAGGAGGAAATCTCTGCTGAAATGCGTGAGAGAAAGATGCACGAAATGGTGAAGATCGCCCTGAACTCTTTTTAGGATCATTCTTTAGGATTGAACTCGATCTCTTCCAGGTTGAATTTTCCGTAGACAAAATCTTCCTCGGGCAGGTTCCAGGTTGCTTCGCCATAGGTTGGAAGATGATATCCTCCAAAATCCTTATAAGTTCCTACCGGGGTTGAGAACATACATTTTTTATTGGTATTAACATCAAATCGGTCATTTGAATAGAAATCCAGCAGTCTGCCGGAATCATCGAATTTGAGCATGGCGCTGACTGATCGGCCCTGATGGCTATAAACTACCTTAACGCTGTCTTTTCCGGTTTGTTCCAGCTGAAATTGTTCATCTATCAAAGCCGCTGGTGCAAAAAGACAAATATCGTTGAGGTAGGTCACCATTTCAGACACCAGGAGTTCTTCGGTTTGTAAGGAAACTACCTTAAAAAGTGAAAATGCCTTTATGCACATTTTGGCCGTTTTCCCGGTATAGCTATGATATCCTTTGGTAGGAATTCCCATATAGATCGCTTTCATAAAAAAATGTCTGGACGGCGTTGAGATGGTGTTGAATTGCTGGGATCTAAATGGGAACCAGCCTTTTCCCTTTTCTCTCATTTCACCCGTAAACCTGATGCTAAGGATTTCTACTTTTGGTCTTCCCACAAAACCACATTGGGTGATGTAATGTTGAACAAGTTCCGGAAGATGTGCAATATCTTCCGGAGTAAGCATTTTAGTCTTTTTTTGATAGGTCTTAATTGCCCTGATGCGCTCATTTTGATAAGCATTTTGAAATTGCCACCCGGCAATGGTAACAATGGATACCAGTAAAATGATCAAATTGATGAAACTTCCTAAAAAAATAAGTTCTCCGTTGATTATGATCAAAACCTGGGATGCGATCACCGCAGTTATAGCCAGCAGTGTCCAGACAGGTTTCTTCAGCAGGAAAAATAGAGAAGTAACCATCAAAAGCAGGACGGCCAGCCACCAAAGGTAGGTTTGATTGGAATTGATAAAAGTTTGGCTATTGGTGATCCAGCCACTTGCCTTTCCTAATCCAATAAGATGTATCAGCAAATGAAGGAAAAGAAGTATGGCAAAGACTGTTCTCATCATCTATTGGTGCTGATTTTAAAAGTGAAGGGCAATTTGCTGGTAATTAGGAGATCCTAAAGGTCATCACCGGAATATCACTATGATTCGCGATGTCTTCCCCTACACTTCCGAAAAAGAAGTGAGCAATTCCCTTTCGGCCATGAGTGGGGATCACTATCATGTCCATTTTATGCTTATTGCAATAATTAAAGACGCCGCTCTCTACGGTATAATCATCATAGTAAACGATCCTGTTTTTGGACTCTTTTTCTTCCCACCCAAGATTTTTAGTGTATTTCGCAGCTTTATTCTGCATTTCCCGCGTACTCATGAACTTTTCAGGAACATTGATGAAAAGCAGTTTTAACTTTACATCAAATGATTGAAAGAAATCCTGCGCTCTTATAAATGCGTCCAGGGAATCTTCCTCAAGATCGGTTACGAAAACGGCTTTTTTTATGCTGCTGTCTTCAACTTCATTTTTGATTACTAAAACCGGCGTAGATGAAGTTCTAACCACTTTCTCGGTATTGGAACCAACGAATACTTCCTTTACACCTGAAACCCCATGCGACCCCATAATGATCAGGTCTGCAGCATATTCCTTTGCAACTTCTTCCAACTGGCTAAAAACCTTGTGGTCCTTAACCGCCTGTGTAACACTAATTCCTTCCAGGTAATCTTTATCGAGAAATTCCTGAAATCGCTGTTTGGTTAATTTTAAATAGTACATGGCGTTAAAGACTTCCTGCTTTTCATCTTTGGTTAAATGGGTTTCAGGTAGCCCCATCATATGTACCACAACAATTTTGGCATCGTGATTTTTTGCCAGGTCCGCGGCATACTTAAGCGCATATTCAGAGTGAGCTGAAAAATCTACAGGTACGAGTATGGTTTTCATGATTTTTGATTTTAGTTACAAACTGCCATTTGGCGATCACGGGTATTCTCAGGTTTTAAGTTCTAGTTTTAAAACTAGAGAGTCCTATTTATTTTTTAGTAAATCTAGCATCAAGTTATTGATAATAATATGATAAACATCAGCTATATTGATATTTACAGACAGTTTTTGGGGAATTTTTAAGAATGATTTCCTGGCAGTTTCTGTAAATTATAAGTATGAAAAGCACAGGGATCATATTATTGATAGTAACAACCTTTATTTTGGTATTACTTACTGTCCTGGTAGGCCTGGGTGTTGACTTTGCTCCGCTTTTCCTGCTCATGTGTGCAGGGCAGTTGCTATTGATCATCAGCGTTTACAAGATACTTACCGATAAATATACCACCAGCAAAACCTTCGACGATTTTTACGAAGATCATACTCCCGAAAATTTTTGATTTCCCTGCCGTTTTTTATTTTCTTGAACTCTAATTGCCGGGCTTTCTTTAAACTTTGCTAAAAAATCTTAATTTTAGTGCTGGAACAGCCGGGGATTAATTTTAAACCGAAGGCCTAAAATCTAAAATTTCAGAATTTGCAAAATTTCCTGGGTAACAGAGATATCTTCAACGTCCTTTTTCAGGCTGCTTCAGAAGGCATAATCGTGGTGAATTCCAAACAGATCGTAGTGGCTGCCAATCGCGCTGCCGAAGAGATGTTCGGTTATAAGGAAGGTGAGCTGGAAGATAACCATCTCGATATACTTATTCCGAAGGAATACCATCACCGCCATCATGGCCATTTCGAACATTTTATTGAAAATACCGAAAAAAGGCAGATGGGTCACGGTCGTGACCTTTATGGGGTAAAAAAGGACGGAACCCGTTTCCCGGTGGAAGCAGGGCTAAATCCCTTTCAGTTAGACGGGGAAGATTATGTGATGTCGCTGGTAATAGACATCACCATTAGAAAGGAAACCCAGCAACAGATCAGGGAGCTGAACACCCAGCTGGAAGAAAAGATCAGGGCCCGCACCAGGGAATTAAGCGAAACGGTCGAAGAATTACAGAAACTAAATCTTAACCTCGAAAAAGAGGTAAAACGCCGAACAGAAGCCGAGAGAAAGATAAAGGATGCACTTCAGAAGGAAAAAGAGCTGAACGAATTAAAAACCAAATTCCTTAGCCTGGTTTCCCATGAATTCAAGACTCCGCTTAGCGGAATCCTGACTTCGGCAACTCTTACAGAGAAATATACTCAGGAAGAACAACAACCCAAGCGGGAAAAGCACCTGGTTACTATCCGTAATAAGGTTCATTATTTAAATAATATTCTGAACGATTTTCTTTCGATAGAACGACTGGATTCCGGGAAAGGCCAGTATAAATTCACCGATTTCAGCCTGAAACGACTCATAAATGAAGTGGTTTATAATGCCAATATCACCTTGAAAGACGGGCAGGAGCTTATTTATCCCAAAGAGATTGATGAGCTGATGCTGTTTCAGGATGAAAAGATCCTCGAACTCATCCTTTCCAATCTCCTTGGAAATGCGATAAAATATTCACCTGAAAATACTATTATAAGGTTTGATCTTAAAATAGAAGGGGATGATATTGTTTTTGAGGTGCAGGACCAGGGAAGGGGAATTCCGAAAAAAGATCAGAAACATATATTCGAGAGGTATTTCCGGGCCGAGAATGCGCTGCTGGACCAGGGAACAGGTATTGGGCTCAATATCGCCAAGGCTCACCTGGAAAACCTGCATGGTGCTATTTCTTTTGAAAGTGAGGAGCACCAGGGTACGACCTTCAGGGTGCGGGTCCCGGTAAAAGCCAAAGCTTAAATAATTGATCGTATGAAGAAAGTATTGCTCATAGAAGACGATGTGACGGTTCGTGAAAATACCGCTGAACTCCTTGAATTATCGGGTTACGAAGTTGTGACAGCCCACAATGGCAAAAGCGGGATCGAAAAAGCAAAAAAGGAAGTCCCTGAGATAATCGTTTGTGATATCATGATGCCCGAGGTTGATGGGTACGGGGTATTGCAGCAATTGAGCAAAACGCCAGAAACGGCCAATATTCCGTTTATATTCCTTTCGGCCAAGACCGAGCATAAAGATATTCGAAGAGGAATGGACCTGGGTGCCGATGATTACCTCACCAAGCCTTTCGAGGAGGAAGACCTTTTGAGCGCGCTGGAAAGCAGGCTTGCCAAGGTCGAGATCCTGAAGTCCCATAATCAAAAGAATGGTATTGCAACGGCAACTGCTGAGGGAGACCTGAAGAGCCTGGATGATCTTAGGGAACTGTTCCGGGATTTTGAACTGCAGGAATTTAAAAAAGGGGAAACCATCTATGAAAAAGGTAAGAAATCGAATTTCTTTTACCTGGTAAAACGAGGGGTGGTAAAGGCCCATCGTATGGATAACCAGGGTAAGGAACTTATTACCGAATTATATAAAGACGATGACTTCTTCGGAAACCACGCCAGCGATCCGCAATCTTCCTACGAGGACTATGCGACTGCCATGGAAGATTCACAATTATACGCGGTTTCCAGGGAAGAATTTCATCGTATCCTTGCGAATAATCCCAGGATCACGCTTCAGCTTGTTGAGGTTTTAAATCATAACCTTTCAGAATTGAAGAAACAATTGATGGATATGGCTTACGGGTCTGTCCGGAAGAAAACGGCCAGCACCATTCTTCTTTTTGCTGAACGCATCAAAAAACATCCGCTCAAAAGCATCAGGATTTCGCGTGCCGATCTGGCCGGGGTTGCCGGGATGGCTCCAGAAAGTTTGATAAGAACACTTTCCGAATTCAAAAAAGAAGGCCTTATCGAGATCGAGGGCAGGAACATTAAACTGCTTGATCCCGAGTCGCTTAAAAACATCAGGTAAACTTCACAAATTTTAATTAATAAGGAAAGACTGATTTTAGTCATTTTTCTTGCTGAAGGCTTCACTTAATTTCGCTTGTATTAAGTGATGACCTATGAATGTTTTAATCCTTACCGATTTTTCGGAGGTTTCAGAAAATGCTGGCAGGTATGCAGTAGATTTTTTGCGGAAAAAGGCCGCGAATTTCTACCTGCTTAATATTCATGATTTCAATTTTAGCCGATCTGCAGCGACCCAACTGGAAGATGAATTGGTTTACACCCTCAAGAAATTACAATCGGGCATTGGTGACCTGGAACAGTATTCCGGAAATCCGGAACATAAATTTGCCACGGTACTTTCTTCAGATAACCTGATCAATGCAGTTAGAAAGCCGCTCGACGAAAAAAAGATCGAAATGATCTTTATAGGTGCCGCCAGCCAGGAAGTTCACCAGCATCCGCTGCTGGGAGACCATGCCTACGAGGTGATCAGGAAAATAAGATGCAATATCATGGCCGTGCCAGGGGAGAGCGTCTTCAAAGAGGTTGAAAATTTTGTGCTGCCGGTAGATTATTCCATGATCTCCCGGGAAAAAGCATTTCAACAAATGGAACGTGCCGAATTCATCGATAAAGGCAGGCTTACCGTGATAGAGCTCGATGAAGGATATAGGGTGAACACTACAAAAGAAATGGCCTGGCCATACCTGGCCGAAAGCGCTAAGGGTAATGCCCCCGGATATTCCAGCCAGAAAGATTCAAAATTGTTTAGCGAAGACCTGTTGATGGAAATCCAGGACAAATTCGATATGATCGTGATCCTGGGCAAGAACCTGGGGGTTTGCGATCACTTTCTTCATGCGAATTACGGGCTGTGTTCAACGGTTCACAATGTACTCCCCATCCTGGTGATCCATGAGTATGAATGATATGGAAAATTCAACCTGTTTCCATTGCGGCGACACCTGTAAGGACGAAGCCATACTTTTTGCCGAAAAGAACTTCTGTTGTTCAGGATGTAAAACAGTTTATGAGATCCTGAATTCCAGCGATCTTTCCTATTACTATGAACTGGAAGAATCACCGGGTATTTCCCCGAAATTCAGTGCCGATAAATTCGATTTTCTTGATAATGCTGAAATAAAGGAGCGCCTGCTGGAATTTAATGACGATAAATTACAGATCGTTTCCTTTACCATCCCTTCCATTCATTGCAGTTCCTGTATCTGGATACTTGAAAACCTGAATAAACTGCACGGGGGTATAAAAAGTTCGCAGGTAGATTTTCCCAGGAAGAAAATAAGGATAAGTTTTCTAGGGGAAGACCTTAGCCTGAAAGACCTTGTCATTCTGCTGTCCCGTGTAGGATATGAACCTTATATTTCACTAGAAAATTTTGAAAAGGAAGAGAAGACCTCCAGCCCAGACAGGCAATTGGTCTATAAACTGGGAGTGGCCGGATTTGCCTTTGGGAACATCATGTTTTTGTCTTTTCCCGAATATTTCGAAATGAACGAATTCTGGCTGGAGCGTTTTAAGCATGTGTTTCGATGGCTTATGTTCGCGTTCTCGCTTCCGGTGGTCTTTTATTCTGCGACAGATTATTTTGTTTCGGCTTATAAAGGCTTGCGCTCAGGAATTCTGAATATCGATGTGCCAATCGCCCTTGGGATCGCTGTGCTGTTTCTTCGAAGTACCGCTGAAATTATCCTCGATATTGGAACAGGCTTTTTTGATTCCTTAAGCGGACTTTTATTCTTCCTGCTTCTGGGTAGATTCTTTCAGCAAAAGACCTATTCTTTCCTGTCTTTTGAAAGGGATTATAAATCCTATTTTCCAATAGCTGTTACCCGCCTAACTGGCGACAAAAACCATCCTGAAGAGCAGGTTCCGGTTTATAAGATTGAAAAAGGTGACCGGGTGATCATTCGAAACGAAGAATTGATCCCTATGGACTGTATCCTTATCAACGGTGCTGCCCGAATAGATTACAGCTTTGTTACCGGTGAGGCAGAAGCTGTGCAAAAGAAAAGCGGAGATAAGCTGTTTGCTGGCGGAAGGCAGCAGGGCGGAATCATAGAAGTAGAAGCTCTTAAACCTGTTCAGCAATCCTACCTTACTGAATTATGGAGTGATGAAGTCTTTAAAAAGGATAAGGCCAGTGAATTCCAGAATCTAACGAACCAGATAAGCCGGCGTTTCACCTTCGGGGTTTTGAGTATAGCGATAATCGCTACCATTTTCTGGATGTTCCTGGATCCCTCTAAAGCATGGAATGTATTTACGGCGGTGCTTATCATAGCCTGTCCCTGTGCGATCGCACTGGCAGCCCCGTTCACCTTGGGTAACCTGTTGCGTATCCTGGGTAAGAATCAGTTCTATTTAAAGGATGCCGGTGTGATCGAGCAATTAGATAAGATCGATACCGTGGTTTTTGATAAGACCGGAACCATCACCACCAGCAAACGGGACAGCATCTATTACGAGGGAATGGAGCTAAGCGAGGAGGAATTGCAATTGCTCGGCGGAAGTCTTCGTGCGTCGAATCACCCGCTTAGCCGGTCGCTGTATGAGATCTTAAAGAAGAACCAGATCACGGTTCCCGAGCATTTCGAGGAACTCACCGGAAAAGGTCTTCAAACATCCCATCATACTATGAATCTCAAACTGGGTTCTGAAGACTTCGTGAAAAAGAACTCATCTTTTCATGATACAGCCTTGATCGAAAAGGAACATAAGAATACTTCGGTTCACCTGAGTTTCAACGATAGTTATAAGGGATGTTTCAATTTTCAGAATTCCTATAGAGAAGGGCTTTCGGAAGTTTTTAGCAGGCTTGTTGAAAAAAAGGAACTCATCATCCTTTCCGGAGATAATTCAGGGGAAAAACAGAAGCTGGAAAGTATGCTTCCAGCCGGAACCCGCATGGTCTTTAACCAGAGTCCCGGGGATAAACTTCAGTTTATAAGTGAACTTCAAAAACAGGGAAAAAAGGTGCTCATGGTTGGCGACGGACTTAATGATGCCGGGGCACTCGCACAGAGCAATGTAGGGATCGCAATTTCAGAAGACATCAATGTTTTTTCCCCGGCCTGTGACGGGATCATGGATGCCAGTCGCTTCTTCCAGCTGCCAGATTTCCTGGAACTGTCTTCCAGGGCGATCTCAGTGATCAAATGGAGCTTCGTTCTTTCGCTTTGCTATAACCTGGTAGGACTCGCATTCGCGGTTTCAGGAAACCTGATGCCTGTGGTCGCGGCAATTCTAATGCCGCTGAGTTCCATAAGCATTGTGGTGTTCACAACCCTGGCTACCCAGCTGCTTGGAAAGAAAATTCAGAGATAAATCCCAAAGCTGATAATTGTCATTTTTTAGCAGGGGCCCTCAAAATACTTTTACAGTCAAATTAACAGTATGGATATCATTTACCTTCTGCTTGGCATCAGTGTGCTGGTTGCCATCGCTTTCTTCACAGCCTTTATAATCTCGGTAAGGAAAGGGCAATATGATGATGTCTATACCCCCTCGGTTAGAATGCTTTTCGAGGATGAACTGGTTAAGACCAAATCAGAAAAGAATCAATCTCTCAATAAAGTGAAATCAAGTTAATTATGGAAGTACAGCAATTTTATTACGATAATAAGATCGTAAAGAAATTTATCATTGCCACTATGTTCTGGGGCATTATCGGGATGAGCGTAGGGCTGCTTCTCGCATTTATGTTCATTTTCCCCAATATTACCGATGGTATTTCGTGGCTGAGTTTTGGCAGGTTGCGACCCCTGCACACCAACGCGGTGATCTTCGCATTTGTAGGGAATGCGATCTTTGCCGGGGTTTATTATTCTACCCAGCGGTTATTGAAAGCGAGGATGTGGAGCGATGCCCTGAGCAATATCAACTTCTGGGGCTGGCAGCTTATTATCGTGGGCGCCGCAATTACCCTGCCCCTGGGTTATACCACTTCAAAAGAGTATGCCGAGCTGGAATGGCCTTTTGATATTGCCATTGCGCTGGTATGGGTGGCATTTGGTGCCAATTTGATAGGAACCATGATCAAGAGAAGGCAGCGCCATTTGTATGTTGCCATCTGGTTCTACCTGGCGACCTTTGTTACCGTTGCCGTACTTCATATCGTAAATAATATCGAGATCCCGGTTGGAGCTCTAAAAAGTTATTCGTTCTACTCCGGGGTGCAGGATGCGCTGGTTCAATGGTGGTACGGGCATAATGCCGTGGCATTCTTCCTTACCACGCCATTTTTGGGGCTGATGTATTATTTCGTTCCGAAAGCAGCTAACAGGCCGGTCTATTCCTATAGATTGTCGATCATCCACTTCTGGTCGCTTATTTTCATATATATCTGGGCAGGTCCACACCATTTGCTATACACCGCCTTACCAGACTGGGCACAGAACCTTGGAGTTGCCTTTTCTGTGATGCTGCTGTTCCCTAGCTGGGGAGGGATGATAAACGGATTGTTAACCCTTCGCGGAGCCTGGGATAAGGTTCGGGTAGATCCTGTTTTGAAATTCATGGTAGTTGCGATCACCGGTTACGGGATGGCGACTTTTGAAGGCCCCATGCTTTCACTTAAGAATGTAAATGCCATTGCGCATTTTAGTGACTGGATCATCGCACATGTGCACGTAGGCGCACTTGCCTGGAACGGTTTCCTAACCTTCGGAATGGTTTACTGGCTGGTTCCAAGATTGTTTAAAACACAGCTATGGTCCATAAAACTTGCGAATACCCATTTCTGGATGGGCACCCTGGGGATCATCATTTATGCCCTGCCAATGTATGTGGCCGGATTCGTTCAGGCCTCTATGTGGAAGCAATTCAATCCAGACGGAACCCTTACCTATGGAAACTTCCTGGAAACCGTGACAGAGATCATCCCGATGTACTGGATGAGAGCCATTGGAGGAAGTCTTTACATTCTTGGTGCATTCGTAATGCTTTATAACATCGTGAAAACCGTTCGCCAGGGTAGCGAGGTGGAAGATGAACTTGCCGAAGCTGCCGCCTTACAGCCCGTTACCAGTAAAAGAACTGTTGGAGAGGCTTATCATAGCTGGCTGGAAAGAAGACCGGTAAAACTTACCATTTTCGCAACTATCGCGATCCTTATTGGTGGAATGGTCCAGATCATTCCTTCGCTGATGGTAGATGAATATGTACCGGTTATTTCCAGTGTAAAGCCATATACGCCGCTGGAACTGGAAGGAAGGGATATCTACATACGTGAAGGCTGTGTCTCCTGTCACTCTCAAATGGTGAGACCATTCCGAAGCGAAGTGGAGCGTTACGGTGAATATTCAAAAGCCGGGGAATACCGGTATGATTATCCATTCCTGTGGGGAAGTAAACGAACCGGGCCAGACCTTCACCGGGTAGGCCAGAAGTATTCAGATAACTGGCACCTGAACCATATGTACGATCCGCAAAGCACCTCTTCGGGCTCCATCATGCCTTCTTACAAATGGCTAATCCAGGATGAACTGGATAAATCGAAGACCGAAGATAAGATGCGTGCCATGCAAACACTTGGGGTTCCATACACCGAAGATGAAATAGCCAGGGCCCAGGAATGGATGGCAGAGCAGGGTACTCAAATAGAAAAAAACCTGTATTCCGATCCCGATTTCGTGAAAAGTTACGAGGCAGATAAGGTGTATGCTGAAGAAAACGGACTTGAATTCACCGAAATGCGAAACCGGGAGATCGTAGCCCTTATCGCTTACCTGCAGCGACTGGGAACCGATATTAAAGCCCAGGATTCTAGTGTAGAAGTAACAACTAATAATTAAATCCAGAGACCATGTTGAAATTCGTAAAAGGTCCGTTAGAAAGCATAGAAGGGGTAGCGATCTATCCCATTATTTCCCTTCTGATATTCTTCATATTCTTCACCGCACTTTTCTGGTGGGTGATAACTGCCAAAAAAGATTATATCAAAAATGTGAGCAGTATTCCGCTGGAGTTAGAAGATGAAGAAGTTCCTAATCTTTCAAAAACCGACCTGCCATGAGAAAACTATATTCAGTATTAAGAATTCTTTGCCTAACTGCATTGGCCGTTATAATCGCTGAAACCACCCTGGAAACAGGAGATAGCTCAAGTTTTGAAACCTATCCGGTTTTATGGCTCATTCTGGGAATTGCCATAGTCATTGCCATAGCGATTGAGGTATCGGTTGCTGCTCTTCAGAATACCCTGTATTACAGTATGAAGCCCGAGGCACGACAACGATATGATGAGACTATGGCCGCCAGGGAAGAGAATCGCTTTGCCTGGATTAAGGAGGCCTATGAAAAAATGCTCGATAAAAAACCTATCGAGAAGGAGGAGGAGATCATCCTTGATCATAATTATGATGGGATCAAAGAGCTTGATAATAACCTGCCGCCATGGTGGCTATACGGGTTTTATGCTTCTATCATTTTTGCCGGGATCTACCTGGCCAGGTACCACATCTTTGATGGGGCTTCTCAAAAGGAGGAGTATCTGGTTGAGGTTGCAGAAGCCAGGGCAGCCGTAGAGGAATATAAGAAAAATGCCCGTGGTCTTATCGATGCCAATACCGTTGAACTATTAACCGGCGTAGAGGATATCAATGCAGGGAAAGCCATTTTTAGCGGAAACTGTGCTGCATGCCATAAGATCGATGGAGGTGGTGGTATAGGTCCTAACCTTACCGATTCTTACTGGATCCTGGGTGGTGGAATAAAGAACGTTTTCAATACCATTTCAGAAGGAGGACGAGCAGGAAAAGGGATGGTTGCCTGGAAAACCGATCTGAAACCAGGTGAGATCGCACAGGTTGCGAGTTATGTTCTAAGTCTGCATAGTACAACTCCTGCCGACCCAAAGGAGCCTGAAGGTGAATTATGGGTAGACCCGGACGCCAGGGTTGATGAGGTAGAAGTTACCACTCCCGATTCTACTTCGGTTGAAGTGATGATGGATTACGAGGAGGAAAGCACAAATTAAGCTGTCGTGGAACAGGAGAAGGAAAGATACAGGGATAGTATAAGCACGGTGACCAGTGATGGAAAGCGCTCCTGGGTATATCCCAAACAGCCTTCCGGGAAGTTGTACCGGTATCGTGAATATGTGAGTTATGTTTTGCTAATCTTTCTATTTATTTCACCATTTCTTAAGGTGAATGGAAACCAGTTCCTGATGTTCAACGTGCTGGAGCGCAGATTCAGCATTTTTGGGGCTACCTTCTGGCCTCAGGATTTTTACCTTTTCGTGATCATCATGCTAATAGGGGTGGTCTTTGTGGTTTTGTTTACAGTTGCTTTTGGAAGGATCTTCTGTGGATGGATATGCCCACAGACGATCTTTATGGAAATGGTCTTCCGGAAAATAGAATACTGGATCGAAGGTGACCGGGGAAAGCAGATCAGGCTCGACAAGCAAAAATGGAATGCTGAAAAGATCAGGAAGAAGGGCCTGAAGTGGTTCATCTTTTTTCTGATTTCCTTCTTTATCGCCAATATTTTCCTGGCCTACCTTATAAGCAGTGATAAATTGCTGCTCTATGTTCAGGAGGGACCTTCGGCACATTTGGGGACGTTTATCTCTTTATTGATCTTCACCGGTGTATTCTATTTTGTATTCGCCTGGTTCAGGGAGCAGGTTTGCGTGATCGCCTGCCCTTACGGCCGGCTACAGGGTGTGCTCCTGGATAATAAATCCATCGTGGTCGCTTATGATCATAAGCGAGGTGAAAAGGAAGAGGGGAGAGCTAAATTCAGGAAAAACGAAGACAGGGCGGCAAGTGGGAAAGGCGATTGTATAGACTGTTCACAATGTGTGCAGGTATGTCCAACCGGGATCGATATTCGTAACGGAACCCAGCTGGAATGTATCAATTGCACAGCCTGTATAGATGCCTGTAACCAGATGATGGATGCCGTTGATCTTCCTAGAGGACTTATTCGATATGCCAGCGAAGAGAATATCGAAAAAAAGGCAAGGTTCAGTTTTGGTCCGCGCTTAAAAGCATATACCGCGGTTCTGAGCATCCTCGTGTTGACCTTGACCGGCATGCTTTTCCTTAGAAATGATGTGGAAGCAAATATCCTGAGGTTACCAGGGCAGCTGTATGAGCACAAACAGGGAAATATCATCAGTAATGTGTATACCTATAAGCTCATCAATAAGACCACACTGGAATATACTGATGTTGAGTTCAGGCTGCTTTCTCACCAGGGAGCGATATTTCCGGTAAAAACTAACATACAGGTGCCAGGGAATGGGATGGCAGAAGGAACTTTATTCATTGAGATAGACAGGGCGGCCTTGGAAGACGAAAAAGATAAGCTGCGTATTGCGGTTTACAGCGGTGAAAAACTGATAGAAACTACCAGTACTACCTTCCTTGGACCAAGAAGTTATAATTAAAGCTGAATATTAAAAATAAGAAACTATGAAAATAAATTGGGGTACAGGTTTGCTCATCGGGATGCTGCTGTTTATTGGATTTATAATGTATTTCGTAGTGACCATGCTAAGCAGTAAGGAATATGATCATGACCTCGTGGTAGAAGATTATTACAGGGCCGAGTTATATTACCAGCAGGATATCGACGCCGAAAAGAATGCACTGGCCATGGAAGATCAGATCGAAGTCGTGAAAGAAGCAGGGCGATTAGTCATCAGGTTTCCGAAGACTCTGGAAACTGAACGGCTAGCGGGAAAAATTAGCTTTTACCGGCCATCCAATAAAATGCTGGATTTTGAGATCTCTTCTTCTGAAATAAATGAAAATGAATTCATTGCTCCCGACGAAAAACTGGTTCAGGGGAGATGGAATATCAATATCTACTGGCAAGAGGCCGGGAAAGATTTCCTGGTTAAAAAAGAACTGATTTATTAATGTTGATATCTGCCTTCATATTAGGCCTTTTAGGCAGTTTTCATTGCATAGGAATGTGTGGGCCCATAGCCTTTTTACTGCCGGTAGACCGGCAGCATTCCGGGCGAAGATTTTTCCAGATCATGCTCTACCACTCTGGAAGGCTTGGTGCCTATGCTGTCATAGGCCTGGCCTTCGGACTGGTTGGTAAGAGCCTTTCGCTATTTGGATTTCAGCAGCAATTATCCATCTTAATTGGAGTTTTGATGCTGGCTTTTATCCTTTTCCCTCGAATAAGTTTTGGGCAGAATAAACTAAGCAGATCCTGGTATAGATTGATCTCCGGCTTGAAGAATGCTTTGGGAAAGGAACTAAAAAAGCAAAGACCTGACACTTTTTTCAGTGTTGGTTTTCTAAATGGATTTCTGCCCTGCGGCCTGGTTTATATGGCCGTATTTGCCGCCATAGCCACTGGAGGTGCAGCCAGCGGGAGCCTTTATATGGTTTTATTCGGGTTGGGGACCGTTCCTTTGATGACCAGCGCGATTTGGATTGGAAATTTTATCTCGGTAAAAGCAAGGACTCAGATACGCAGGCTGGTTCCTGTTTTTCTCAGCATTATTGCTTTGATGTTTATACTCCGGGGTCTTGGATTAGGAATTCCATATGTCTCACCAAAAGCACAACAGGACCAGGTGACAGCTACCTATGAGTGCCATACACCTGATTGATTTTAATTAAAACTAACTTCTATGAATACTTTAATTCTGCCACTGGTTAACTGGAGTCTGGGAACAGGGATCATCATGTTCTTCGGCATCGTTTGCATTGCGCTTATGCTAATAGTAGGCAATATGTTTAGGAAAAAGAGAGATAATTAAAACTGGGGGAAATCCCCTATATTTCATCATAAATTAATAAAAGATAGGAAGGCTGGAAAAAGCTTCGTATCTTTAAATAGTCATTACTTTAAAAAGGTAAGACTAAAGGCTAGTTGGTTATGCGTTTGTATAGCAATTAGCCTTTTTTTATTAGCAAGCTTCGGTTTTTGGCAGTTTTCTAAGCGCTTTTTTTAGCCATTTTTCAAATCCTTAATACACTATTCCAACCTTTTTGCAGGTGTTATTGCTTTCCATAATAGCCTGAAAATAGAGTCTGGATAACCGGACTTTAAAGTCTTATAAATACGGGAATACCCATAAATAACAGTGGACCGTTATATATTATTCATATTCTGGCTGTTTTTCTTCTTAAACTTTCAGGAACTGCCGGGGGTTATTGAAGATATCTTTAAATTGTTAATATCGTCTTAATAAATTCCCTTCAAATCTGTATAAAACAGGGTTTTAAGAGATTCATAATTCCTAAATTATTCCCTGGATTATTTAATTTAAAATTCAAGATTTGGGGCATTTTAAATTCAATATCCTGTTTTCCTTATCAATGATTTTAGGATTTACCGGTATGCTAACCGGGCAGGATGCAGGTACCGTAAAACGAATCGAAGCCGTAGATGCGTTTCTCAGGGCAGATGAGGTTCACATTCAGCAGGATTCCGGGGATGATCTCTGGATCACGACTCCTGTTAAGCTGCTTCGCTACAACTCGGTTGAGGTTGAGCATTTCAATAAGTTCAAAGGCATTCCCAGGGAAGTTGGGGAGGAATATCTTTCTACCTACACCGACTCTCAAAACAACATCTGGCTGGCTGCCGATAAAGGCCTGGCTGTTCTGGAAAAAGCTTCTGAAGAATTCAAATATGTAAGCGCTGTAACCGGGAAAGTGTATGCCATGAGGGAAGATTCTGGCAATCAGCTTTGGATCGCAGCTGAGAACGGGATTTTTAAGCTGAAGACCGATGCTTCTTCCGAAGACTTCGGGATTTCAAGATTCCTTTCAGAAAATACCATGGCGGCAGATGTGGTGCTCAACGGAAATGAGGTAGTATTTGCAGGGCCCAACGGAATACTGAAGATAGATCGCCGCTCCGGGAAATTCGACAAGGTTGACATGGGCTATTTCCAAAACCTGAATATTACCAGTATCCTTCCTTTAGGGGATCAGCTTGTTTTTGGAACCCGGGCAAGTGGATTGTACAAACTTGATGGTGATCTGAAGAGAATTCAGAAGATATATTCTATCCCGTACGAGCTGGCCACAAAAGAGATCACCTCACTTCAGGCCCTGAACGACGAATTGCTGGTTTCCATCAATGGTGGCGGGATTATTCATTTAAATAAAAACCTGGAACTTTCCGGGGAGATCAACCAGGCCTATCCCAAACAGATCTATGCTACCTACTTAAATGATCAAAACCTGCTTTGGATGGTTTCCAAAAAGGGACTTTACCTGAGCAATCTGGCAGGTAATGCTGTGCAGAATCTTACTCATGATCCTGCGGTTTACTCCAGCCTGGCGAACGACCTGGTAACGGCCGGTGAAAAGGATGCTTTGGGCAATGTGTGGTTTGGAACTTCTGAAGGTCTAAGTATCTGGAATCCTGAAACCTCCCGATGGAGGCATATCAAAAATCTTAATTATAGCCGGGCCATGGAAATGCCCGATGAAATAACCGATCTCGCTGCGACCGGAGAACATATGTGGGTAGCCACGGCCAATGACGGTGTCTATAAGATCAATATCTATACCCTCAAACGTGCGCATTACTCGGTTGATGCCCTGTTTAAAACAAAGATTCAGTCGGCAAGGACGGTTTATATAGATCCCAGCGAAAATGTGTGGATTGGTGGGGATGATGGGTACTTAACCCAGGTAACACCTAAAAACGAGATTAAGGAATTCCCGATAAAAAATGTGCAGGCTCTTGCTGAACTGGGGCCGCAGAAACTTATCGTGGCTACCCGCATCCGGGTTCATTCACTCAATCCATCAACCGGAAGGATCAGCGATCTTTCCGTGCTGAATGCGGGTGAAGATCTGGTGTATTATACTATCAACGACCTGAAGATCACCCATGACGGGATTGGCCTTTTTGCCACTGAAGGTGCCGGATTACTTCTTTATAATTTTGAGGAGGAATCTGTTAAACAGATCGATAGAACACGGGGTCTTCCCTCTGATAATATAAGCGGAATCTATGGCGAAAACAGCGATGAGATCTGGATAGCTACAGATAAGGGCATGGCCTGTTACCAGGATAGCGATTCAGAAATGATGGTTTTTTCTGAATACAATGGATTGAATACGGCTGAACTTACCACTGGCTTTGTTGAATTACCCGATGGCAGCCTGGTGATTGGAAGTACAAAAGGCGTAAATATTTTTAAGCCTAAGGTCATGCTTGCCCAACAGGAATTCACACCGCGGCTGGAGCTTTTGCAGTTAAACCTGCCGGGGGAGAAAGACCCGGCAAAGCGGGAATTGGATATTTTGAATGGGAATAGGATTAAGATTGACGAAAATACAGGTTTCCAGGTTAGTTTTGCCGGCTATTCACACCTTGATCCCGAAAAGATCCTTTACTCCTGGAAAATGGAAGGCCTGGATGAGAATTGGCGGGAACCAACAAATTTGAATACTGCAAGTTATTCCGGTCTCGCGCCTGGATCCTATGTGTTTAAGGTGAGAGCCAAACTAAATGGTTCCGGCTGGTCTGAGGTGCAGGAAGTGCCAGTTTCGGTTCAACCGGTGGCTGGCGCCATTCCCACGGTATATGTGTTCATGGGAATAAGCGTGATAAGTATGATCGCTATTTTTGCCTTTGTGTTTATTCACCGGTCTAAAAATGCCGACAAGATGGCGCGTAAGGAGCTGCGAGATCAGCTACAGAAGGAATTTAAAAAGCCCGTGGAAAATGCGGTTAAATCCCTGAGTAAGATATCAGCTTCCCAGGAAGCCGGTGAGAACGAAGACCTGCAACGATTCGCTGCCCGCTTTGACGAACTGTTCAACCAGATCCTGAATTTCAGCTATGAGGAATCGGTTTACGAGATCTCCAGGATCGATCTGCACCGACATTTTCCAGAGATTCTTGAAGAGATCGAACCGGTTTATCAACTAAAGGAACTGGAAATGATCACTAACGACCAGTGGGGGAATAACGAGTTCTTCTACAACAAGGAAATGCTGGATAAGATATTTTTCAGCCTTATTTCTGGAAGCGCCGGTTATTCTTTCAAAGGCGGCAAGATCATTGTAAACCTTATCGAGACAAGCGTGGGCGATCTTAAGCTCCAGATCACCGATAACGGCCGGGGAATCCCTTCTTACGATATCAGGGAGCTCGAACGTAAAAAAGTGGATGAATCCAGGCTCAATCCAAGGGACAAGAGCGGACTTCGCTATATCCTGAAGGCCAGGGACCTGATCGCGAAAGCCGGCGGAAGTTTCAGTTTTGAGACCGAAAAGAACGAAGGTTCTACATTTACCGCTATTCTGAAGAACAGGCAGAAGGATTATAAAAAAGCACCGGAAAGAGCGGCGGCTGTTTTTATGGCTGAAAAGACCAAAAAACAGGTAACGCCCGAAGTCCCTTCAGAATTGAAAAATCTGAGCGATGCCAAGATCCTGGTCATAGAAAATGATGAAACCACCCGAAATGTTCTAGTAAATAATATCGGGCGATATTGCCAGGTTTACCAGGCTTCGACCGTAGAGGAAGGTTTGGAAAAGGCCGGAATGATCTTTCCGGATATCATCATCTCTGCACTTGTGCTGCCAGATATGAATGCCTTCCAGTTCACTAAAATGCTGAAAAGAAATATAAGCCTCAATCATATCAATGTATATCTGCTCGCAGAGGAAGGCGAACTTTCAGAAGAGCAGCTTGCTGAATTTTCAGAATATCTCCTGAAACCGGTGAACGTGGCCGAATTGCTGAATAAGCTCACTAAAACTCTGGTCTGGCAAAAGGAGCTTCGAAATTCTTTTGTGAAAGCACACCTGGAAAATAGCCAGGTACCATTCAGGAATGAATCCGATGAAAAGTTCATTTCCGAACTCAGGAAACTCATAATTGCAAATATCCAGAACGAGAATTTCTCGGTTCACGACCTGAGCGCTAACCTGGGGATGAACAGCAACAGCCTTTTTATGAAACTGAAAAGCCTCACGGGACTTTCTCCGCAGGATTTCATGGAATTCGTACGGCTGGAATACGGCCGGCAATTGCTTAGCCGTGGCGATCTGAATGCGATGGAGGCTGCCTATCGTTCAGGATTTTCAAGTCCGAGTATTTTCCAGGGATCCTACAAAAAGTTCTTTGGACAGGAACTGGAAGTGACACTGAATAATAATACCGAATAAACCTTTTTTTGCCCTAACGAAGAACAGCCTGTCTGGAGTGATCCAAACAGGCTGTTTCTTTTTAGTCAAATTTCAGGAAATTAACCAACCAGGTGCAATTCGCTGAAGTCCTTATCGATGATCATGCTGTTCTCTTCAGCATTATACTGAAGATCTTCCAGCGTTACTTCTTCGTTTTCATAGAAAACCCTCTTGATCTCGAAAGGAATTCCATGTAATTTTAGTTTGAATGTTGAATAGGGAGCTGAATATTTTCCGCTCTTATGCTGCTGAAGGATGACTTCATCTTCCTTACCCGTTAATTTGAAGGTTCTTAGACTGTAAACATTCTGCCTGTATTCATAACCGTCATGGGCGTCTTCATAGAAATCGGAAGTTTCCTTTCCAAGCTTGTAATACAGGTCCAGGTTGATCTGTTCCAGTTTCTTTTCATCCACGTATTGCTGGACGGGATATTTCGGGATCAATGCACCTTCTTTGATAAAGATAGGAATGATGTCCAGTGGGGCGTCGATATACATTTCCCGTCCACCGGTGATCAATTTATCATTCCAGAAGTTATACCATTTTCCGCGTGGAATGTACATCCTGCGACCCTGCACATTTGGTTCCTGAACCGGGCAAACCAGGATCTTGTTACCGAAGATAAATTCATCAGACCTGTAGTGGGTTTGCACATCTTCCTGGTCGAAATACACCAAAGGTTTCAAAATAGGCATTCCCTCCTGTACATACTTGTAAAAGGCCGTATATAGATAGGGCAATAACTGGTAGCGCAGTTCCACATATTTCCTGGTTATTTCCAGCACTTCTTCGCCAAAGAACCAGGGTTCCTGTTCCCCATGATCTCCAGAGGAGTGCACCCTGCAGAATGGATGGAAAATTCCTAATTGTAACCAACGAGTATATAATTCTCCTGAAGGCTGCTCGGCAAATCCACCAATATCAGAACCGGCAAAACTCATCCCGCTCATACAAAGTCTTTGGATCTGGACATTTGCTAACCAAAGGTGTTCCCAGGTAGCAATATTATCGCCGGTCCAGGTTGAGGTATAGCGCTGCCCGCCAGAGTAATTAGCACGGGTTATGATAAATGGTCTTTTTGGGAAATTGAATTTCTTGACCCCTTCATAAGTAGACCTGGCCATCTGCATTCCGTAGATATTATGCGCCTTCCTGTGGCTGCAACGGTTCCCATCATATTCATGGCGAACGTCCAGCGGGAAGGTTTTCCCAGGTACCTCCATAACTGCAGGCTCGTTCATATCGTTCCAGATACCTTTTACACCAATATCTCCAATAAGTTCACGATACAGGCCGCTCCACCATTCCCTTACTTCCGGGTTGGTAAAATCGGGGAAATAACATTCGCCCGGCCAAACCTTTCCGCGCATATAAGGCCCGTCTGCTCTTCGGCAGAAATAGTCGTTTTCAAGTGCCTCCTTGAAAACACTGTAATTAAGGTCAATTTTGATTCCTGGATCGATAATGGCTACGGTCTTGAAACCATCTTCCTCAAGCTCCTTTACCATTCTCTTAGGATCCGGGAAATATTCCTTGTTCCAGGTAAAACAGCGGAAACCGTCCATATAATCAATGTCCAGGTAGATCGCATCACAGGGGAAGTTCAATTCCCTGAATTTGGAAGCGATCTCCTTTACCTTGCTTTCCGGGTAGTAACTCCATTTGCACTGGTGGAATCCCAGCGCCCACATTGGAGGCAGTTCTGGTTTCCCGGTAAGATCGGTATAGGTGGTAAGCACATCGCTCATCTGCGGGCCATAGATGAAGTAATAGTTCATCTCACCGCCATCTGCCCAGAAACTGGTCACGTTCCTGCGTTCATGGCAGAAATCGAAATGTGTCTTAAAGGTATTGTCGAAAAAGATCCCGTAGCTCAAATTATTATGAAGTCCCATATAGAACGGTACAGCCTTATATAATTCTACGGTGTCTTTCCCGTAGGCATACTGGTCTGTATTCCACAGGCTGAGCCTTTTGCCTTTCAGGTTGAAATTGGTTGGCTTGTCTCCCAGTCCGAAGAAATTCTCCTGGTCACGAGAGGCCTTGCTCATCTTTACGAAATTCCCGCCAAATTCAAAGCTTTCCTCCCAGTGGAATCCAAGCTCATCCTCCACGATTGGTTTGCCTTCCAGTGTATACATTCCAACCCTGATGTCATCTCGTGCTACTTTACAAATGAACTTTTCAGTAGTGATGATGATATGGGTTTGGTCTTCCTCTACCTTGAGTTGATTGAAACCATGCGGATGATCTTCATCCACCGCATAGGAAAAATCGTCTTCAAAGATTCCGTTGGTCGTATACCTGAAACGGATCATATTATCTCTTAGAATGGTAAGTTGAAGCCTTACGCCGTTCTTGGTTATAAAATTGATTGAATCCTGGTCATGTTCGTAGGATATCAATCCGGTGGGGTACAGGTTCCCCTTATGTTCTAGTTCAGTATTGGTGATCATAGTCTAACGTCTTAAATGCCACTTACAAAAGAAATCCTTTCCCTTGAATTATGATACAGTTGTTTATAAAATTTGAAAAACCACTGCGCCCAGCGGAGGTATGGTGATCTTAACAGATTGTTCTTTTCCGTGAAAACTTTCCTTTTCTACCTTTAGGGTCTTATTCTTAATTCCCGAGCCGCCGAATTTTTTGTCGTCTGAATTGAAAATCTCCTTCAGTTTTTGAGCCTTCGGAACGCCAATACTGTAATCCTGAAGCGTATTCGGGGTAAAGTTACAAACGATTACCAGTGAATCTTTCGGGTCTTCACCTTTTCGAATAAATGCGAGTACCGAATTCTGGCTGTCATCATAAGAGATCCATTCAAAACCTTCATTGCTGAATTGTTTTTCGTGCAGGGCCGGTTGTTTTTTATAGAGTTTGTTCAGCTCAGTGATCAGCTCTTTGATACCTTTATGATAGTCATATTGCAGTAAGTGCCAATCCAGGCTGCCGTTGTAGTTCCATTCTTCATGCTGACCAATTTCGGCTCCCATGAACAGTAGGTTTGTGCCAGGGTGGGCAAACATATAAGAATATAAAAGTCTCAAATTGGCAAAACGCTGCCATTCATCGCCGGGCATACGCCCCAGGATCGATCTTTTCCCGTAAACCACCTCGTCATGACTAAGCGGAAGTGTGAAATTCTCGCTGAAGGCATAGGTCATACTAAAGCTGATATCGTTCTGGTGATATTGCCTGTAAATAGGATCTTTTTTGAAATATTCGAGCGTATCGTGCATCCAGCCCATCATCCATTTCATTCCGAAGCCAAGCCCGCCAAGGTCAACCGGTTTTGACACCATTGGAAAGGAGGTGGATTCTTCGGCGATGGTTTGAACGCCTTCAAAGCTCCCATAAACTTCATTATTTAGATCTCGCAGAAAACTGATGGCTTCCAGGTTTTCCCTTCCGCCGTGTTCATTTGGCTCCCATTCTCCGTCTTCACGGGAATAATCGAGATAAAGCATCGAAGCCACGGCATCAACACGAAGGCCATCTACATGATATTTATCCAGCCAGAAAGCGGCGTTACTAATAAGGAATGATCTCACCTCGTTTCGTCCATAATTGAAAATTAGACTTTTCCAATCAGGGTGATAGCCTCTTCTTGGGTCGGGATGTTCATACAAATGTGAACCGTCGAACAGGCCTAAACCGTGTTTGTCTTCCGGGAAATGGGAGGGAACCCAGTCCAGGATAACTCCTATCCCGGCTTTATGAAAAGCATCTACCAGTTCCATGAATTCCTGCGGAGTTCCAAAGCGGGAAGTCGGTGCAAAATAGCCGGTTAACTGGTAACCCCATGAAGGATCATAGGGATACTCCATGATAGGCATGAACTCCACATGAGTGAACCCGGTTTCCCTGACATAATCCACCAGTTCTGTGGCCATTTCAGAATAGGTAAGCGATCGGTTTTCATCCATATTTCGTCTCCAGGAACCCAGGTGAACCTCGTAGATCGAAAAAGGTTTGTCCAGCCTGTTCATTTCCTTGCGGGTGCCCAGGTATTTTTTATCTTTCCACTTATAGTCAAGATCCCATACTACTGAGGCAGTATTTGGCGGATGTTCGCAACTAAGCGCATAGGGATCTGCCTTTTCCAGTTTCTGGTCATTCACATGAGACTGGATCTTATATTTATATTTCGTTCCTTTTTGAACTCCCGGAATAAATCCTTCCCAGATGCCGCTTTCATCCCATCGAACATTCAAAGGGTGCTCGCCTTCCATCCAGTAATTAAAATCCCCGATCACCGAAACCGACTTTGCCGATGGTGCCCAGACGGCAAAATAAACGCCTTTCTCGCCATTCACTTCCATGATGTGTGCACCAAACTTTTCGTAGAGCCGGTAATGTTTTCCGGATTTAAAAAGATATATGTCGAAATCTGAAAATAAAGAGTGTACCTGTACTTCTTTTTTCATAGTTGGTTGTTAGTTTTTCTTGTTCTTTAATATACTGGCGATCCCTCTAAGCGGGATGATCGTCCAGCGAGGCCTGGAATTGAGCTCGTAACCCAGTTCATAGACCGCTTTTTCCAGCAGGCAGTAATCCAGCAGGAATTCGATCTCCTGGCGGTAACCTATGTTGAGATTTTCGGTTTGAACCTTATCTACATAAGTTTCCATGAAAACGCCTATCATGTATTTATATAAGATCTCCCCGGCTCTGAACAGATCTTCCTGGGAGGTCTCGAAACTGCCATCATTGTTAAAGATGGTCGAATATATGGCATAATGAAATGATCTGAACATTCCAGCCACATCTTTTAATGGCGGCTGTTTTACTTTTCTATCCTGAATGGTACTTTCAGGTTCTCCCTCAAAGTCCAGCAGGTAAAAATCATCATCATCCACCAGTACCTGGCCCAGGTGATAATCACCATGGATCCTGATTCGTTCACTTTTCATTTTTGTCCAGTCGAAATTGAGGAAATGCTCCCTGATCTCTTTTTTTCGGTCCAGAAAATCTTTGGCAAGCTGTAGGGCTTCTCCGTCCAATTTGTGCATATTGTTCTCAATAGTATTCAGCCTGTTCTGGAACATATAGATGAGCCTGTTTTTCAGCCAGACCGCATAATCCCCGTTATATTTCGTTGGAGTAAATGCTGTATCCTGCATGTCGCTGCCAAGGGCTATGTGCATTTCAGCCGTTCTTAGCGCCAGTTTGGACGTCTTTAGGAAAATATTTAGCCCGGCATAATCGATGATCTCTGGCGGAATACTGCTAATTGGCTGCCTTTGGTATAATGGAATATCGGGTAACCTGTTAACACTGATCCTTTTCTTATGAATATTGCTGAAGACCGGCTTCAATTCTTCCAGCATATATTTCCAGGCATCGCCCTCATTGTTCAGTAATTCCTGCATTAGGGAAAGGGTGATGGTATCGCCATTTTCCAGTGCAAGGTTGATGCTGCCCACATAAGCCGGGGTATTCCTGAAATGGCTCTTTTCAGTTAGGAACCTGCTTATCTCATAATCTGGATTTTTACTGGTATAGATACGCCTGAAAAATTTCATCACGTATTTATCATTATAGATAATGGAAGTATTGCTCTGCTCCCCACCCATGAATCTTGAGGATTTGTACTTACCGGGAGTGATGGTCTCAGAGCGATGGTAGATCACCTTACTGCCTTCTTCCTGTTCTACCGAATATCCCATGATCTTATCGAATACGAGGTGCCTGAAGTCCTCGATATGTATGGCATCGATCAAATGTCCTTCAACCCCGTTGAAGGTGACGGTAGAGATGACGGTTCGGGTTTCCAGTTCTCCCTGGCTAAGCGGAATAAAGCTTAGGGGAATAAAATAGTTCTGAAAAAAGGCCTCGCTGAAGTTGATCTCGATAAGAGCGCCGTGAAAAATGTTTTTTTTCGAATTCAGCATCCCGTGATCCACCACATCTATATATTTAAGCGTGCTTGATTTCCCGGCATACCAGCGTTTCTTCAGAATATAATCCACCAGTATCTCTGTGGTAAAGGTTTTTATGAATTCTGAATCATTGAAAGCGTCTTTCCAGTCACATTTGAACCGGAATTCTGAAATCTGAACGTCAGTATTTTTGGGTTTGGACATGGTTTAGGATTTATGAATTTTGAACAGGTGGAACGGCATATCCGTATGCAATTCGATATAGTTCCACTCGTCGTGCCAGGTGTAGGAATTGCCGGTAATGAGATCTTCCACGTTAAGAGCCTGCCCGTCATAAAGACCAATTTCATTTCTGGGTATCCGAACAGAATTCTTTTTTACGTTGTCCGGGTCGAGACTAACCACCATAAGCGTCTGGTTGGTCTTATCCTGGTTGAATTTGTAATATGCCATAAGCCCGTCATCGTGGATATCGCAGAACTGAATATTATTGGTTTGCTGAAGCGAGGCATTCTCCTTTCGCGCCTGGTTGATCTTGGCGATCACTCGCATCAGTTTATTTTCCGCCTTCCAGTCCCAGTGTCTTGTCTGGTATTTTTCTGAATCGTGGTATTCCTCTTTTCCGGGAATGGCATCAGAAACCATGAATTCGAAGACCGGTCCGTAAATTCCGGTATTGGAACTCAAAGTTGCGGCCAGGAAGTAACGGATCATGAACATGGCTTCGTTAGCACCCTGAAGGTGATACGGATTGATATCTGGTGTATTCGGCCAGAAATTAGGCCTGAAATATTCTTTCAGTTTGGTTTTGGTGAGCTCGTCTACATATTGCTGAAGCTCATGTTTGTTGGTACGCCAGGTAAAATAGGTGTAAGACTGAGTGAATCCTTGCTTCGCCAGCTGTTCCATGATCTTTGGCCGGGTAAAGGCTTCAGAAAGGAACAGGATATCAGGATGTTTCTTTTTTACTTCAGCGATCAGCCAGCCCCAGAAATAAAAGGGCTTTGTATGCGGATTGTCTACCCTGAAAACCTTTACGCCCGCTTCCTCGATCCAGTAAAGCACGATATCGCGGAATTCCTCCCACATCTTCTTCCATTCTTCCGATTCAAAATAGATGGGAAGTATGTCCTGGTATTTCTTAGGCGGATTTTCAGCATACTGAATACTGCCGTCTGGTCTCCACCTGAACCATTTGGGATGATCCTTTACATAGGGATGGTCTGGTGCCGCCTGCAGGGCAAAGTCCATCGCGACCTCTATATCCATTTCCCTGGCCTTTTTCACCAGTGATTTAAAATCCTTCAGACTGCCCAGTTCAGGATGTATGCCTTTATGCCCGCCTTTTTTAGAGCCGATGCCCCAGGGTGAACCCACATCGCCTTCGGCAGCATTGGTAGAATTGTTTTTGCCTTTTCGGTTTACCTCTCCAATGGGATGAATGGGCGGGAAATAAAGCGTATCGAAGCCCATATCGGCAACGCGTGGAAGAATGGCTTCACAATCCTTGAAAGTGCCGTGTTTGCCTTCCTGGGCAGAAGCCGATCGTGGAAAGAATTCATACCAGGTGCTGAATCGTGCTTTCAGCCTGTCCACATAAACCGGAAATTTATCGGTTTCATAAGGCACCGCTTTATGGGGATATTTCAATAATATCTCTTTCAGCCGTTCATCCAGGCAGATATTTACCGCCTCTTCGTAGTCTTCTTTATTTGAAAAACTGTGGATGGCCTTTTTGACCAGTTCAGCTTCCGGCTTATTGCATTTTTTGAGAATTGATTTCAGGATCTCTGCACCTTCCAACAGTTCTGAACTTACCTGCTGTCCATCCTCGATCTTTTTGATGATCCCGTGCCGCCAGTTCAGGCCATGGTCTTCCCAGCCCTGAATATAGAATGAATAATCACCCTGTTTTTCTACTGAAAAGCTGCCTTCCCAGCCATCATTGAAAGTTGGCCGCATCCGGTTCTCTTTCCAGCTTCTTTCTTTTGAATGTTTGTAAAAAACGGAGGCCTGGATAATGTCATGGCCATCCCCGAAAATATCTGCATAAACCTGTACTATTTCATCAACCACCCGCTTAACGGCATAATCCCCGCAATTGATCACAGGTTGGATATTTTCAATAACAATTCTGCTTTTTTCCA
Source organism: Christiangramia oceanisediminis (assembly GCF_022570735.2). Taxonomy (GTDB): domain Bacteria; phylum Bacteroidota; class Bacteroidia; order Flavobacteriales; family Flavobacteriaceae; genus Christiangramia; species Christiangramia oceanisediminis. Next base: position 1,565,881 of record NZ_JANCNS010000001.1, read on the forward strand.
GCATAAGTTTTTCTTTTTTAATTGGTTAGATATCCCGGAATCTTAAATTTAATAAACAGAAATCTAAATTCGTATCGATTTAGGAACTTGTTCCGGATTTTGACAATTAATTAAGTTTTTGAAGGGAATAAGGGATGTGGGATTGCTGATTTTTTGGTGTTTAGGCTAATTTTTTACTAATTTAATACTGCCCTATCTGAAAATTATATTCTGAAAATTTTAAAACCAACCAATATGAAGATCCAGAATTCAATCTCAGGCGTACGAAACTTTTTTTTACTGTTAAGCCTTTCCATCTTCAGCCTCTCCTGCCAGTTCGGAGAGAATAAAGCTAAAGATGAAGGCGGGGCCGTTAATCAACAGGAAGAAGTCGAAACAAAACAGGAATCTGATAAACAGGAATTTACCGAGATCATTACCACCAGCATGGAATTTCAAACCAAAGATACCCTGAAGTCTGGCTGGAATACCTTTAAATACAAAAACCGGTCAAATGAAACTCATTTGATCCTTTTCGATAAATATCCCAAAGGAAAAACGATTGCAGATACCAAAAGGGATATCGTGCCTCCATTCCAGGAAGGTATGGACCTGATCAACGAGGGAAAAATGGAGGAAGCCGGAAAGGCTTTTGGCAAATTGCCTGAGTGGTTCCAGGAGGTTGAATTCGTAGGTGGTGTTGGGCTTATCTCTCCACAAAGTACGGCCCAGTCTACCATGAAGCTGGAACCAGGAACCTATATCATAGAATGTTATGTAAAAATGCCAAATGGGGTATTTCATACCACGCAGGGTATGGCCAAGCAAATAGAAGTAGTGGAAGAAAAGACAGATCTCTCTGAACCATCAGCCGATTATACCATTTCAATTGCTGCTGAAGAAGGCATTAAATTTGACCAGGATGTAAGTACCGGAGAAAAGACTTTTGCAGTGAACTTCGGAAAGCAAAAAGTGCATGAACATTACCTGATGCATGATGTGAACCTTGTTTGGGCTGAACCAGGCGCCGATCTTGCGGAATTGGAAAAATGGGTGAACTGGTCAGATCCCGAAGGTTTACAGACTCCGGCACCAAAGGGATTCAAATTCCTTGGTGGAATGCAGGAAATGAACGAGGGAAAAACAGGGTATTTTACTGCCGACCTAAAACAAGGAAGATACGTCCTGATTGCCGAGGTTCCGGGCTCCCGGGAAAAAGGCATGCTTAAGGAGTTCATGGTAAAATAAAAAAAGAATCCCGCCACTGGCGGGACTTTTATTAGGCTGTTTTCAAACTGTCCAGCTTATTTGGTGGAATAGGTGCAGGTACTGCATTATTCACCGGTTTCGTGCTTTTCAGGTATTTGAACATCGATTCCAGGTCTTCATCGCTTAATTTGGCAAAATTCTGCCAGGGCATTGGTGGCAGCATCATTCGGCCTCCCTTATCTCCTTTAAGTCTTCCTTCACGCATGGCGGTTTTCCAACGCTCCATAGTCCAGTTGCCTATTCCGGTATCGTCTGAAGTAAGGTTCGCGGAGAAAGAAACTCCCCAGGGTCCAACGGCGGCGGTAAGGTCTCCGGTCATCAGCATCCAGCCATTTTGTAGGCTTTCGCCGTTTATAGGTGGCAGGCCATCACCTGCCTGGTGTCCTGATAAGGCAAGCTCTTCGATTTCCATAGGTCCCTGCTCGGTCATTCTTTTTGGTGAATGGCAGTCATGGCATCCAATGGTCTTCACAAGGTACTCCCCGCGCTTGATGCTGTCCTGAAGAGTCATCGCCTGTTCTTCAGGCTTTTCTTCATATTTTCCATCATTACAGGCTGAAAACATGATTAGGGAAAGAAAAACCAGGAAAAAATATTTTCTTCCCGAAAATTTGGATGATTGTTTAAGTATAGTTTGCATTTTGAATGATTTTTTGGTCGATTGAATTTAGTTTATGTTTTTGATATTCAGATCAATAATCGTTGAATATCGATATTTTTCGATGAGTGAACTACTTAAACAATCTGGTTTTTTACAATTCATTATTTTTGCCGAATGAAAGTAGATAATCTGGAACAGGGATTCTTCGGGATCGGAATTCAAAATGGCAAAACCCCAGAAAATTTGGGTGTTTTATGGAGATCTGCCCAAAATATGGGCGCCAGTTTTATTTTTACTATTGGGAATCGCTATTCAAAACAGGCCTGCGACACTCATAAGGCGGTAGGTGCCATGCCGTATTTTCACTACGAGAATTTCGAAGATTTTTATGCTCATCTTCCTAAAGGGGCCATGCTGGTGGGTGTTGAACTTACAAAAGATGCGCAGCCCCTGGAAACCTTCAAGCATCCACGAAGATGTGTATACCTTCTGGGAGCTGAAGATCACGGTCTTTCTAATGAAGCCATTGAAAAAGCCCAACATTTAGTGAAATTTAAATCTACTCTTAGTCTTAATGTTTCGGTAGCTGGCAGCATCGTGATGTACGACCGGAGCATGAAAACAGAGTTTTGAACCTAGATCAGGATTTTTCCGAAGTAGCCGATTTTCTTTTCCGGAACATGTTTTTCTCCTTGATCATATTGGCAGTTAGATCTGGAACCATTTCCTCCCATTTCTCATCACGCTCCAGGATCATTTCATGTACTCTCCTGGGATTGATCTTTAATGCTTCCTTGTCGTAATCTTCGATATCGATTACCCGGTGGTTGTCTATAAAGAATTTATAAAGTTCCTTAAGTCTTGGATGGACTTTAAGGTTTTTGCTGTTGATCACCTCCCCGGTTTCCTCGTCGAGGATAGGGTAGAGATATACTTTCAGTTTTTTGAAGAACAGCTTCCCGAAGGCTTCCAAAATTCCCCCGCTCAGGTCCCTGTAGTATTTTTCGTTGAATATATCCTGCAGGTTATCTACTCCTAAAACAAGGCCCAGTTGAGACTTGGTATGCTGTGAGAAATATTCCACGACTTTATAATATTCCTGGAAGTTGGAGATCATTACCGTATGCCCAGAGGCACATAGAAGGTCTGCGCGGTCCAGGAAGTCTTTTTCGTCTATTCCACCCTCGTCCTTTAGATTATTCAGCGTCATTTCAAAAATGATGACCGTATTATCCTTATTGACGGTTTCCTCGTCCAGAAACAATCTTCGGGCGGTTCGGAACATGTCCAGGTTGAGATTTGTAACCGGCCGGAAACTGCCTCTAAGTGTAAGAATGTTTTTTTTGTAAAGCGCATTGGCCGGAAGTATATTATTTCCGTCTTCAGCAAACATGACCGCGTCAGTAATGCCTTCTTTCACAAGGTGGAGACTCATTAACCTGTTATCAACATGTTCGAAGACCGGGCCATTGAAATTGATGGAATCGATCTCGATCTTATCACTGTCCAGGTGATCATACAGGCGGTGCATAATTTCTGTAGGATTATCGCTTTGGTAAAATGCCGCATAGATAAGATTTACACCCATTATTCCCAGGCTAATCTGCTGGTGAGCTGCGCTGTTTTCGTGAAGCTGAACGTGAAGAATGATCTCACTATACTCCTGTTTTGGTTTTCGCTGGAACCTGATGCCCATCCAACCATGGCCCTTGTATTTTTTGGCCCAGTCTATGGTCGCTACGGTATTGGCATAACTAAAGAATAATTTTTCGGGATGTTTTACGCGTGAAATACGATCTTCAATTAGGCCGGTTTCGTACTTTAGCATGCTCTTTAACCTAAATTCGGTCACGTACCTGTTATGTGGATCCAGCCCGTAAATCGCATCGCTAAAATCTTTGTCGTAGGCGCTAAGGGTTTTGGCAATCGTTCCTTTTGGATTTCGGGCCCTGAAGAAATGCCGTACGGTCTCCTGCCCGGCACCTATTTCAGCAAACGTCCCGTAAATGTTCTCGTTGAGGTTAAGCCGGGTACATTTATTCTGAATGGATAAAATATTTTCAAACTCATCTTCGATTACCTCGGTCATGGATCAATGCATTTATTCGTTTCTGAAAGTTAGGGATATTAAATTTTTCCCCTATGGATTTTAAGTAATGTTTAAAATTTAATCTTTTAAATAACCACTTCCAATTTTATGTAACATACCTTTAGTTAATGCGTCTTCTTAGAAACCATTTATATGAAAATTGCAGTTTTCTTTGTTTTCTTTTTTAGCTTATTGAGCAGTCAGCTTCAGGCCCAGGGAATTACCGCTACACTGCTGGAAGAAGGTACAGATAAACCAATACCCTTTGCAACCATTCAATTTGAGAAGAATAGGGGAGTGATTAGCAATGAGGATGGGGTTTTTAAGATACCTGATTCAGATAAAATATCTGAAATAAGCATCTCCTCAATTGGTTATGAAATCAAAACCCTAAGCCTGGAAGACATGATGCCTGTGATTTATCTCAAGCCGGCCACCATAGAACTTACCAGTGTATTTATTTCTGATAAAAACCTGGGAGCTGAAGATATCCTGGAAAGGGCAATTGCAGCTGTACCCCAGAATTATGAGTTCGATCTTAGAAAAAAACGATTCTTTTTAAGGAGGTCTTATGTAGATCACGTAAACGATTTCAAGCTGGATATCGAGGAAAGCACGATTGAAGGGTTGGACCAGCCATTCATGGATAAAATTATTAGTAAGGTTCCCAAATATGTGGATAGTTACAGGGAATATCTGGGTGATCTCTACGGAAATTATGACGACCAGAAAGTACAGCTTCTTAAAGTGGCCAATCTTGAAAATCCCCTGAATGAAGAGTCTGTTGAGGACATGGTAAAAAGATTTGAAAAAATCTTACAGGATAATGTAACCGAAGGTACTTTTTTAAAAATCAAGTCTGGTATTCTTGCTGTGAAAATGGATGCCGATGAAGTGAACGAAGAAATTGAAGAAAGCAAGTCTTCCAGGGATCCTGAAACTCCTGAAGAACTTGAAAAACAGCAAAAGAAAAGGCTCGAGAACACACAGAATTCAGCAAACAGAAGCATTGGCAGGTTGATGGATAATATGTTCTGGGAGGAAGATATTGTGCTGGACGTTTTTGAAAAATCCAGGAAATATGAGTTTACGAACGAAGGATTTATCAATATTAACAATTCAATCGCCTATGTGCTGGCCTTTGAGCCGAAAAGAGGAGCCGATTTCAAAGGAAAGGTTTATATAGATACCGAAGATTTTGGGATTCACCGTCTGGATTACGAAAATGTAAAGAATTTAAAGTCCTTTAGTCTTTTAGGGATCAGGACCCAGGACCATTTGTATAGTGGGAAAATAATCTTTAATAAAGGTGAAAATGGCAAATATGGCCCCAGGTTTATCGAGCAATATTCGGGAAGCAAGGCTGAGATAGAGCGGCCATTCACACTTCTGGTCAAGAAGGAAAAAGGATTTATCTTCAAAAAGAAACTGGAAGAAGTAGATATGGAATTTAAGATTAACACCACCAACCTTAATAAGACCGAACTGGTGGTCTATGAGGATGAAGCTCTGCTGGAAAGTGAATTCGAAAACCTTTCCACCGCGATGGATTTTGATTTCAGGACCTTTAAGGAATATGATCCTGAATTCTGGAGCGGTTACAATATCATCGAGCCTAATGCAGCCATTAAGGAATTTACAGCCCTGGAGACCGATTAAAAAAATAGTTCTATCTTAGGAACATATCATTAATAAATGAAAGTTAGTTTTTTTCTATTGATAGCATTATTTTCCATGACATTCACTTCCGCCCAAAATTCATTCAAACTGAAAAAAGACCATGATGCGATCCAGGTTTCAGACCTTTCGGTTTCAGCACGCTTTTACGGAAAAGTACTAGGGCTGAAGGAAATCCCGAATGGAGGTCTGGGAGATCATATTCGCTGGTTCGAACTTGGTGAAAAAGTACAGATACATCTTATTGAAGGCGATAAGAAGATCGAAAAGACCAAGGGAGTTCATTTCGCCTTGAATACGGAAGATCTCGAAGCCTTTATGGATCATCTTCGGGAAAAGAAGGTTCCCTTTGAGAACTGGCCCGGGGAACAGGGAGTCACCAATACCCGCCCAGATGGGATCAAGCAGATCTACCTGCAGGACCCAGACGGATACTGGATCGAGGTCAATGATAACAGGCTTTAAACCTATAGTTCATCAGTCGCTACTTTGTAGGTAGGATCTTCAATGATGTTCACTTCGATGATCTTATCGGCATTGTCCAGCAATCTTCGGCAATCCGGGCTTAAATGTCTTAGGTGAAGTGTCTTTCCCTGTTTCAGATAGCGTTCGGTAAGCTTATTTAAAGCTTCGATCCCGGACATGTCTACAACTCGGCTTTCAGAAAAGTCAATGATCACTTCTTCAGGGTCATTCAACACATCAAATTTGCTGTTAAAGGCTGAAATCGATCCGAAGAAAAGAGGCCCATATATTTCATAATGCTTTACCCCGTTTTCGTCGATACTTTTCCTGGCACGAATACGCTTGGCATTATCCCATGCGAATACCAGCGCCGAAATGATCACTCCAACCAGAACAGCAAGGGCAAGGTTATGCAGGACAACGGTAACACCTGTTACCAAAACCATTACGATTACATCAGATTTTGGCATTTTATTTAAGGTCTTTAAGCTAGCCCATTCAAAGGTTCCTATGGCAACCATGACCATTACCCCGGTTAAGGCTGCCATTGGTAACTTTTCGATCAGGTCTGCCCCAAACATGATAAATACCAGCAGCATGACCGCTGCAGTTATGCCGGATAATCTTGCTCGTGCACCCGATGACACATTGATCAAACTCTGGCCAAGCATGGCGCATCCACCCATTCCGGAGAAAAAGCCAGAAAAAACGTTAGCTGTTCCCTGAGCGACACACTCTTTGTTTCCACGTCCACGAGTTTCTGTGATCTCATCGATAATGTTAAGTGTTAACAGGCTTTCAATGAGGCCGACTCCTGCCATGATCAGGGCATAAGGAAAAATTAATGAAAGGGTCTCAAAATTGAAAGGTACCATTGGAATGTGGAATGGAGGAAAGCCACCACTAATAGATGCAATATCTCCAACGCTCCTGGTGTCTATCCCAAACGCCACTACTATTCCAAAGATAGCCAGGATAGCTGCCAGGGAAGAAGGGAATACTTTTGTTAGCTTGGGTAGGCCCCAAATGATTAACATGGTGATCAATACCAGGCCAAGAAAAATATAAAATGGCTGCCCGGTCATCCATACCATTTCTCCATCAGCATTTACGGTTTTAAACTGGGCCAGCTGCGACATGAAAATTATAATTGCCAGTCCGTTTACAAACCCGAAAATAACCGAATGAGGCACCAGTCTTATGAGTTTTCCAAGTCTGAAAACCCCGGCGAGCACCTGTAAGATCCCCGCAAGGACTACGGTGGCAAATATATATTCAGGTCCATGTGACACTGAAAGTCCTACGATCACTACAGCAACTGCTCCCGTTGCCCCAGAGATCATCCCGGGTCTGCCTCCCAGAATAGAGGTTATTAGACCCATTACAAAGGCAGCATATAATCCTGTTAGTGGCGATAGTTTTGCGATCATGGCAAACGCCACCGCTTCAGGAATCAGTGCCAGGGCAACGGTTAAACCAGCAAGGATCTCGGTCTTGTAATTTACTTTCTGTGAAAAGTCAAAAAGGTTCAGGACTTTTTTCATGTCGGGTTATTTTTGCTCTTTTTTAAGAAGCGGCAAAATTAGGTATTAAAAATGGAAGGGCCATTCAATACAGCTTGAGATTTTTATTTTTATGGAAAACTGATTTTTAGATACTTATAATTATTTATTCGATAATTTTAAACTGTTAAACCAAAAGTGAATCCTCTTCAAGTCTCAATTGTTAGAAAATAGATAAACATTAGGTAACAGCTTTTAAATGAAATACCTTTGCAAAAAATATCAGTATGGCACATAAAGCCGGATTCGTAAATATCATAGGTAATCCCAATGTTGGGAAATCAACTCTTATGAATGCCTTCGTGGGGGAGCGATTGTCTATCATCACCTCCAAGGCTCAAACCACCCGTCACCGTATCCTCGGGATCGTGAACGGAGAGGATTTCCAGGTAATTTTAAGCGATACCCCCGGAATTATAAAACCTGCCTACCAGCTTCAGCAATCGATGATGGAATTCGTGAAATCGGCCTTTGAAGACGCCGATGTGCTGGTATATATGGTGGAAATTGGTGAAAAAGCGCTTAAAGATGAAGCATTCGCCAATAAGATCGCAAATTCGAAGGTGCCTGTATTATTGCTTCTGAATAAAATAGATAAATCTAACCAGGAACAGCTGGAAGAACAGGTTACCTACTGGCAGGAGCAATTGCCAACAGCCGAGATACATCCGATCTCTGCCCTGGAAGGCTTCAATATTTCTGCAGTTTTTAATCGGATCGTGGAATTGCTTCCTGAATCCCCGGCTTTTTATCCTAAGGACGCGCTTACCGATAAACCCGAGCGCTTTTTTGTGAACGAGATCATTCGCGAAAAGATCCTGATGCACTATAAAAAAGAGATCCCGTATAGCGTGGAGATCGAAACCAACGAGTTTTTCGAGGAAGAAGACATCATCAGGATGCGAAGCATCATCATGGTAGAACGGGAGACACAAAAGGGGATTATTATAGGCCATAAAGGTTCAGCCTTGAAGAGAGTAGGGGTTGAAGCCAGACAGGACCTGGAAAAGTTCTTCGGAAAACAGGTTCACCTCGAGCTCTATGTAAAGGTTAACAAGAACTGGAGAAGCGATGCGAACCAGTTGCGCAGATTCGGTTATACCGATAAAAAATAAATAAACTTTTCAGCTTAAGACAGGTAGCCTTTTAAATTGCTTTAAAAGCCTTAATTTTGCTCCCTGAAATCAAATTAGAATTATGGGCAATATCGTTGCTATTGTAGGAAGACCCAATGTAGGAAAATCTACCTTTTTTAACCGCCTTATCCAGCGCCGTGAAGCGATCGTGGATTCGGTTAGCGGGGTGACCCGGGACAGGCATTATGGAAAGACCGACTGGAACGGGCATAGATTCTCGCTTATAGACACGGGAGGTTATGTTAAGGGAAGTGACGATGTTTTCGAGGCAGAGATCGACCGCCAGGTGGAGCTTGCTATCGATGAGGCCGATGCCATCATCTTTATGGTTGATGTAGAGTCTGGTGTAACGCCAATGGATGAGGATGTTGCCAAACTTCTTAGAAAAGTTGAAAAGCCGGTTCTGCTTGCCGTAAACAAAGTAGATAATAATAAGCGTTTGGAAAATGCTGTGGAGTTCTACTCGCTTGGACTGGGCGAATATTTTCCAATTGCCAGTACCAACGGAAGTGGAACGGGAGATCTCCTGGATGCTGTGGTAGAGGCACTGCCTGAAGTTGAAGACGAAGAAGAAAACGAGCTGCCAAGATTCGCCGTGGTTGGAAGACCCAATGCAGGTAAATCGAGTTTTATCAATGCCCTGATAGGGGAAGAACGATATATAGTTACCGATATAGCCGGGACAACCAGGGATTCGATGGATACTCGCTATAACAGGTTTGGTTTTGAATTTAACCTGGTAGATACGGCCGGGATTAGAAGAAAATCGAAGGTAAAGGAAAACCTGGAGTTCTACTCGGTAATGCGATCGGTTAGAGCGATCGAGAACTGTGATGTTTGCCTGTTGGTACTGGATGCAACCCGTGGTTTTGACGGACAGGTTCAGAATATCTTCTGGCTGGCGCACAGAAACCATAAAGGCATCGTGATCCTGGTTAATAAATGGGACCTTGTAGATAAGGAAACCAATACCTTAAAGGAATATGAAGCCATGATAAGACGGGAGATCGAACCTTTTACGGATGTGCCTATCGTATTTATTTCGGTGCTAACCAAACAACGTGTTTTCAAGGCAATAGAAACCGCTGTTAAGGTATTCGAGAGCAGAAGCAAAAAGATCAAAACAAGACAGCTTAACGATATCATGCTTCCTATCATCGAAAAGAATCCGCCGCCGGCGTATAAGGGTAAGTATGTGAAGATCAAATTCTGTACTCAGTTGCCTACTCCACACCCACAATTTGCATTTTTCTGCAATTTGCCTCAGTATATCAGGGATCCTTATAAACGATTCATAGAGAACAAGTTGAGGCAGGAATTCGATTTCCAGGGGGTTCCAATCACTATTTATTTCAGAAAAAAATAGGCTGCGCTTTAAACGATTTATCAATTTTGGGGTCATAAAGCCTGCAACCATAACTTTTAGTAGGTCTAAACGTTAAAAATAAATCATCTTAATGCGTTTGTCAATCAGTTTGCTTATGCTGTTCCTAAGCAGCATAGGTCTTTCCCAGAATTTCCAGATCACCGGGACCATCACCGATAATGAATCACAACCACTAGAATCTGCCACTGTATATACTGAAAAGATTGCCGACAGCAGTCTTGTAGAATATACCATTGCCGAAAAGGACGGAAGCTTTCTTATCGAAGGAACTACCGACCTGGAAAAACTACGGCTCATAGTTAGCTATGCTGGTTTTACACCACATATCCAGGAGGTGCCGGTTCAGCAGAAAATAGATTTAGGTAATATAAGCCTTAAAGTAATGGACAATGCTCTTGATGAGATTACCCTTAACGCTAGCCGGGCACCCATTACCATAAAAAAGGATACCCTGGAGTTCAATGCGAACTCTTTTAATACCCGTCAGGATGCCAACCTCGAGGAGTTGATGAAGAAACTTCCTGGCGTGGAGGTGGATTCACAGGGGAATATTACCGTGAATGGGAAACCTGTTTCAAGGATCCTTGTGAATGGAAAGGAATTCTTCGGGAATGACCCACAGATCGCCACAAAAAACCTTCCGAAGGAGATCATCGATAAGATCCAGGTGACCGATACCAAAACCAGAAGCGAGGAATTTACCGGAAAGGCGGGAAATCCAGATGATAAAACCATCAATATCGAACTTAAGGAAGATAAGAACAAAGGCTATTTCTCAAGGCTCACTGCAGGAGGCGGAACCAATGATCGATATGAATTAAGCGGGATAGGAAACTACTTTAAAGATGAAATGCGGGTTAGTGTACTGGCTAGTTCCAATAATATCAACAGTTCAGGTTTTAGTTTTGATGAGGTCTTTGATATGATGGGCGGTAATGCGAGAAGTATCATGGTAAGCCAGAATGGGGCCTTCAACATCAATGGAATGGGCTTTGGCAGTTCAGGAGGGATCACCAAGGCCGAAACCGCCGGATTTAACTTCGTCAACGAATGGAACGATAACCTGGAGTTGAGCACCGATTATTTTTTCGGAAAGAACGATACTGAAACAAGAACCCGGGTAGAGCGCGAGAATATTTTACCAGATTCGAGGTATTTCACCAATTCCCTAAGCGAAAGTAACCTGGTAAACGATAGTCACAGGGCTAACCTGAGGTTTGAAGTGGAATTTGATACTCTCACCAGGTTGTCGATTAGTCCAAGACTAAATGCCAATTTTGGCTTATCCAATAGAAGCCGGGACGAAGAAACACTTGACGAAAACAGGGAGCTTCAGAACGCTTCCATGATCCGCGAAAACGAAGACCTGGAAAACATAGATTTTGCCAACAGGGTCGATTTCATAAAACGCTTTGGAGGGAGAGGTTCTTATTTGCAACTGGATTTAAATCATTCTCATAACCGCCAGCGCAATGATAACTTTTATTATTCGGAAAGTGTCTTTGTTTCTGGGGCAGGTGAGGATGTTCAAATCCAGGACCAGTTCATAGACCAGGATGAAAATGAAAATACGCTCGAATTGGGAGCTTCAAAAAGAAGTGTGCTGGCAGAAAAACTGTTCCTGGATGTGAATTATAATTTCCGGACTGCCAAATCGAGGAATACCCGTAATGTTTTTGATGCTGAAAATGGCGAATTTACGAACCTGAACGAGTTGCTAAGCAATGATTTCGAGGTGTTGAGCTATATTCATACTCCTAATGCCGGGGTGAACTACGAAGGCGAAAAATGGAGATTCAGCAGTGAATTCGGACTTTTGAGCACCAGCCTGGAGACAAATAACTTTATCGATAATGTTAGATTTGATAATACCTACAATAATCTTTTTGTAGACGCCGATATTCGGTATTCCCCGGAGCGTTCAAAAAGCATTTATTTTGGCTACAGCACCAGTGCAGATGTACCTTCGGTTAGACAGTTGCAACCTGTAGAAGACCGTACTAATCCTTTGAACATCGTAGTAGGTAATCCCGAGCTGGAGCCAACTTACGAACAGCGTTTCCGGGGAGGCTTCAGAAATTATGATTTTTCCACCCGGAGCGGCTTCTTCAGTTATATGAATGTAAACCTCAGAAACAACCAGGTAGTTGCGGTGAGCAGGCTAAATGAGGATTTTGTTAGGGAAACCACCTATACCAACGTTGATGGGGTGATCAATTCCTACCTGGGTGGAAGTTATTCCAAATCCTATAAGAAGAAGGAACGGGAATTCAGGTATCGAGTTGGTATCAATGGAAACTATAATAAGAATGTTGGATTTATAAACGGGGTGAAATACAATTCAGATCAGTACGCCATAACTCCAACTTTAAACCTAACCTATGCTATAGATGAACTTTTTGAGATCAATCCTAGTTACAATTTCAGTTACAATGAAATCGCATATGATATTAACAGCGGCAGGGATCAGGCTTATGTGAATCATAGTCTGGGCTTCGAGGCAACTACTTACTGGCCTAAAAATGTTGTTTTTGGAAATGATATTTCTTATAACACTTTTGGGAATGTATCACCGGGATTCGATAATACCTCGCTTCTATGGAATACCAGCCTGGGATACCAGTTCCTTAAGGACAGGGCTACTTTAAAGGTAAAGGTATATGATATGCTGAATCAAAACGTGGATACAAGGAGGCTGGTTGGAGACGACTATATTCAGGATGTGAACAATTTGATCCTGAGGAGGTATGGAATGCTAAGTTTTACCTATAAATTCAGCAGTTTTGGTGGTGGCCAGGCACCAGGCAGAGGTCGGGGCGCACGAGTTATAAGAATGTAAGGCTACCTTCTTGTTTTTCTAAGGTAGAGATAGCCAATTATACCGGCTAGAAGGGAGGCAGTAAATATTCCAATTTTTGCCTGTTCCAGGTAGATTTCAGACTCGAAGGCGAGGTCGGTTATAAAAAGGGACATAGTGAAACCTATGGCTCCCAGCATGGCTATACCGTAGATATCCTTCCACCTTACTTTTTCCGGAAGCTTTGAAATTTTAAAAAATAACATAAGTCTGGTAAAAATGACGATTCCTGCAAATTTACCAAGGATTAGCCCAAGCAGAATTCCCAGGCTTACCGGCTGCACGAGATAATGGAGGCTTTTTTCATGAAAACTTACCCCGGCATTGGCAAACGCAAATAAAGGCAGAACAACAAAACTAACAAAAGGGTAAAGCGCGTGTTCCAGTCGTTGAAGGGGCGGGGTGGCATCCTGGGTAAGCAGGCTGAATTTTTCAATAGTGCCGGTGATCTTTTCCTGTTTTTTCTGGTCTTTTTGAGATTTGCGAAGCTGATCTTTTATGGAATAAGAAAGCAATTTTACTTTTCTAAGGAATAGCGGCGGGTCAATTCTTTTCTTGTTAGGAATGGCAAATGCTGCGAGTACCGCGGCGATCGTTGCGTGTATTCCTGAAAGCATGATGGCCAGCCATAATCCGCCTATTCCCATTACGGCATAGAACAGCATATTGCGAATGCCGATATAATTTGCAGCCAGTAATATCAAAAGGAAGAAAAGACCAATCCCAAGGCTTTGCAGTGAGATTTGTTCAGTATAAAATAAGGCGATGACGAGCACTGCTCCCATATCATCTGCTATTGCAATGGCCGTAAGAAAAACCTTGAGGGACACCGGAACCGTATCATTAAGAAGGTAAAGGATGCCCAGGGCAAAAGCGATATCGGTGGCCATTGGGATACCCCAACCCGAAATCGAATCATAACCTGAATTGAAAAAGTAATAGATCAACGCAGGGAATAACATTCCGCCGATAGCTGCCGCAACAGGAAGACTAGCCAGTTTCAGGCTTGAAAGTTCACCATACATGATCTCTTTTTTCAGCTCCAGCCCTATCAGGAAAAAGAATATGGACATTAAGCCATCGTTGATCCAGTGAAGGAGGTTTTTGCGTATAACGAGTTCATTCAGGCCAACGAATATTTCCTGTTTCCAGAACTCGTGATATGCACCTGCCAGAGGTGAATTGGCGATGACCAGCGCAAGTATGGTTGCGATAATAAGGCTTACACCAACCGAAGTTTGTTTTTCTATAAAGTTCTTAATTGGTAAAAGGAAGTAAATATCCAGCCCTGATTTTCTCATCTTCAGTCTTTGATGAATCGATATAGAGTTTGAAGATACGCTATGTTTTTGACCCTTAATATGATGAGGGTCATGTGATTTGGTCTTAATATCTAATGGAGGGATGCTATAAATACCTGTTTATAGTGTCCGGTTATAATTTATAAGCTATTTCAACTTAGTAAAATTTTAACATTATGTCGCTTTCTCTTACAGATTTTATGAGTTTTTAAAGCAGTGAAAACTCAAATTTTCCTTATAGCTAATTTATTGTGTGTTCAACGATTATTTTTTGATTCAGGCCTATAACTGCTTATATTTAAGAAGGTTGAATATGAATTAAAAAATGATCGCTTATGGAAATTTTTACCGATTTTGTAGACAATTACAATAATTCCCTGCGAGGCCTTAACATTTTTGCAAAGGTAGCGGTCAATCTGGCTTTAGTGCTAATCTTATTGGCAGTAATTGGAGCCATCATTAATGTGATCGTGCATACCGTATAATTAGTAATTGTCTAAGACTTTTAAGTCATTACAAAGAATCCTGCTTTAGAGCGGGATTCTTTATTTTTTTGGTGCGGTTATAAAACAAAATCATGATACAATTTTGGTCTGGGCAGCTTGGCTGCCTCTACACTGGATCCAGATCTCAATTTGATGAAATGGTCCGCCTTGCATAAAATTTACAGCCTATTTTTAACAGTCATTCAGCTACTAATTCATTTAATTACTAAAAAAATTTAATGCAGTTCTATAAAGTTTTCTACTTACTTGTTTTTTGTGCATTCGGTCTTCAATCTCAGAGCCAGGAAATGAGAACCATAGAAGCCCAGGAAAACATTTACCTGGTCGGTGACAGGACCTTTTCATTATTTTATGTTACAGACAGCTCTGTGGTGGTGATCGATCCAATAAATATTTCCCATGCGGAAACTACGCTCAAAGCGATCAGGGAAATCACCGATAAACCGATAAGCCATTTGTTTTACAGCCATAATCACTGGGATCATATTAGTGGTGGTAAAGTTTTTAAAGACGAAGGAGCAACGATTATTTCGCATATCCGGGCTAAAGAAAATATCCCCGAAAATGATGATGTTCTTATACCTGATGAAACCTGGGGCGGACCTTCAAAAACCTACCTTATTGGAAATAAAGAGCTTCAACTGCATTATTTCGGAAGGAATCATGGTGCCGGGATGACCGTTTTTCGATTCCCGGAACACAATGCGGTTTTCATCATAGACCTGGTGGTTCCAGACAGGGTTCTTTATGCCTATCTTCCGGATGCCGATCCTTCTCAATGGAGAAAGAGCCTTGAAAAGATCCAGAGCTTAGAATTTGATCAGGTGCTAATGTCTCATGTTAGGGCCATTGGGAACCGGGACGATTTACAATTGATGCAGGATTATTTCCGGGATCTTTACGAGGCGGTAGAAACAGAATTGGAAAATGACACCCCGTTTTTTGAAATTCCCAAAAAGGTAAAATTACCACAGTATGCTCATTTGAAGAATTATGAGGAATGGCTGGAAATGAATGTGTGGCGCATTCTTATGGAAAAGTCCATAGGACAGTAAAAGTAAAAATTGACTTATGCTTTATGGAAATAAAAAACCCGCTCCATAAGAAGCGGGTCTTTAAGGTGGTACCTCCAGCCCCGAAGCGTCGGGGGGAACCAGGGGCTATCTTTTCTTTAGTAAATCCTGAAGAATTGAAGGTTCTTCAATAACCTTCTCAATGAACTTTTTGCTTTTCATTCGCTTTAAAAATTTTTCAAGATAAAGAGCTTCTTCTTTGCAGGCCGTTTCAAATTTCAAAGCTACCTTCCAATCGTTTGCCGCGTTAGTGAAGCTTGATTTAAAATGATGATCATTGTGTAGTTTTATGCGAAATTCAACATCATTAGTTTCTCCTACGTAAAACCGGTTAATTTTTTCAGAAAACAGGATATAGAGATAGTGCATGTTCTAAAATAAAAAACCCGCTCCATAAGAAGCGGGTCTTTAAGGTGGTACCTCCAGGAATCGAACCAGGGACACACGGATTTTCAGTCCGTTGCTCTACCAACTGAGCTAAGGTACCATTGCTTTCAAAAGCGGTGGCAAATATAATTTCAATTTTAGGAACTCACAAAGGAAATTTTAAAAAAATGCTTTTGTATTTTTAGCGATCAAAGAATAATTGAATGAATTTGATCATAGATGCAGGGAATACCTTTGTGAAGACGGCTGTTTTTCAGGATGATATGCTCCAGGATAAAAAGGTTTTCAAAAAGGAAGAATTTTCTGAAAATTTTAAAAAGATCAGGGAAAAATTCCCGAAAATCGTCCAGGCTGTTATTTCAAGTGTCGCTTCAAACGATTCCAGCATCCTTTCTGAAGTAAAAAAATTCTACCCGCTTCTTGAGATCGATCAGAATATCCGGTTGCCATTTGTCAACGATTATGCTACACCAGCTACGCTTGGGAAGGACAGGATCGCGTTGATCGCCGCCGCAACCAGGTCTTTTCCCGGGAAGAATGTCCTGGTAATAGATGCCGGTACCTGTATAACCTATGATCTTAAAACTTCAGGCGAAGTATACAAGGGAGGTAGTATTTCACCTGGGATGGAAATGAGATTTAATGCGGTACACAAGTTTACTGCAAAATTACCGTTAGTTAAACCAAAGCCGGAAGTAGCTCTTATTGGTGATTCTACCGAGAATAGTATACTATCTGGAATTATTAATGGTATTAGAATGGAATTACAGGGCTTCATCGCCGCCTATGAAGCTGAATTCGAAGATTTAACAGTTATTTTTACGGGTGGTGATAGTCTATTTTTGTCTATACCATCAAAAAATAGCATATTTGCGAACTCAAATTTTTTGTTAGAAGGATTAAATTTCATTCTAGAATTTAACAGGACTCAATGATAAAACGATTTATAGTAATCGTAGCTGTATTACTGGCATTTACGGCCAAAGCACAGGAAAACGTATCTTCACCTTACTCTTATTACGGGATTGGATTAACAAATTTCAAAGGAACGGTAGATAACCGGTCCATGGGTGGTTTAGGGATCTATTTGGATAGTATCCATGCCAATCTTCAAAACCCGGCAACTTATGGGAGACTAAAACTAACTAATTTTACGGTTGGAGCAAGTCATGACCGTATTAGGCTTGAGTCTGCAGAAGCCATTGATAATGCTAAAATAACTTCTTTTGATTATATAGCTCTTGCCTTGCCTTTAGGCCGCAACTTTGGAGTTGGTTTCGGATTGGTTCCATACACTTCAGTTGGTTATCGTATTCTCGATATCGAAGAGGATATCGCGAGCAGGCTTAGTGGCCGGGGAGGTATGAACCGTGTATTCTTTTCAGCAGGTTACGGAATTACTGAAGAATTAAGTATAGGGGTTGAAGCCAACTATAACTTTGGGAATTTTCAGAACACCCGAACGGTGATCAGGGAAGGGATTCAATTGGGTACTGAAGATGTGAATAGATCAGATATACTGGGCTTTAATTTCAATTTTGGTGCGAACTACCAGAAAATAATTTCAGATAACCTGAGATTGCAACTTTCGGCCAATTATTCCCCGGCGAAAAACCTGGATTCTGAAAATTTCAGGGAAATTTCTACAGTAACTTTTATAAATTCATCAGAAGTTATAGTTGATACCCGCGAAGTTGACGTAGAAAATGTTAGTTTTACATTTCCATCTGAATACAGTTTTGGTGGAGGTATAGGAAAACCGCATAAGTGGTTTGTAGGTGCAGAATATGTTCACCTTGGAACTTCGGTTTACCAGGGCGATTTTAGATGGAGAGGAGATGGAGGTGAGTTCGAAGATGCTTCCCAATTCAAAATAGGAGGTTTTTATATTCCTAAATATGACTCGTTTACGAGCTATTTTGACCGGATTGTGTATCGTGCCGGCTTCCGTTATGATGGTACTGGGCTAATCATCAATAATGAGTCCATCAATGAGTTTGGCATGTCTTTTGGTTTAGGATTGCCAGTTGGAGCCGCGAACAGGGATTTATTCTCGAATGCGAACCTCGGAATTGAGCTTGGACAAAGAGGTACCAAAGATGCAGGCTTGATTCAGGAACGTTTTATTAAGTTCTCGATAGGTTTATCCCTGAACGATAAATGGTTCACAAGAAGAAAATTTGATTAACCACACAATAAACAAGAAAATGAAAAAGAGATTTCTAGCACTATTTGCAGTTGCCTTAATGGGTACAGGGGCTATAAATGCACAGTCTGGTGATTGTGCGACCATGGCAGCACTTGCCTATGACGATGCTAAAGCCAAAAATTACGATGCTGCCTATCCTGCCTTATTAAAGGTAAGGGAAGAGTGTCCTAAATATAGTTTAGCGACTTATCAATATCTAGAAAGAGCCATTAATCATAAATTGGAGTCTGCTACCGGACAGGAGAAGGAAGATCTTGTGGAAGAGATGATCGCTGTTTGGGAAGACAGGTTAGAGCTTTACCCAGAGAAAACCGAAAAAGGTAAAGTTTATTCTGATATCGCTCTTTTACAATTTGATAATAAAATAGGAACCAAAGCCGAGCAATACGAAGCTTTTGATAGAGCCTATACTGAAGATAAAGATAATTTTACCAGTCCTAAAGGTCTTTACGCTTATTTCGACCTTATGGTGGAGATGCAGGACGCCGGTGAAAGATCATTACAGGATGTTTTCGAAAACTACGATAGAGTATTCGCGAAGATCGAAGAAGAGGAGAACGATGCGGCTGAAAATCTTGCCCCGCTTTTGAAGAAGCAGGAAGAAGGTGCAGACCTTACTTCTAAAGAAGAAAAGCAGATCAAGTATGCCGAGATCAACCTTTCCAACTATTCTAAGGTAAAAGAGGCTATTAATGCCAAACTGGGTGCCAGAGCAGATTGTGAAAACCTGATCCCTCTGTATAATAAAGACTTTGAAGAAAAGAAAACTGATGTTGATTGGTTGAAAAATGCCAACGCGAGACTTTCAGCTAAAGATTGTACTGAAGATCCATTATTCATCCAGGTTTCTGAAGCACTTCACCAGTTGGAGCCTTCTGCAAAATCTGCCTATTCTTTAGGTCAGCTTGCTGAGTCTGAAGGTGACTATACTAAAGCTCTTAAGTATTATAACCAGGCTGCCGAATTGGAGACTAATAAGTCAGACCAGGCTAAGATCTACTATAGAATTGCGAATAACTATAAGGATAAAGGAAACTTTAGCCAGGCGAGAAGTTTTTATAACAAAGCTTTGAATGCAAGACCTTCAATGGGTAGTGCTTACCTTCAGATTGCGAGCATGTATGCACAGAGTGCAAACAACTGTGGTGATGATACGTTCTCAAAAAGAGCTGTATACTGGTTAGCTGCAGATTATGCTTCTAGAGCTGCAAGGGTAGATCCTTCGATCGCTAGTAACGCAAACCAGGCTGCAGCTGCCTATAAAGGTAGAGCGCCTCAGAAGTCAGACGTGTTCCAGTCTTCTTACTCAGTTGGAGATAATATCTCATTCAGCTGTTGGATTGGAGAGAGCGTTCGAGTTCCGAACCAATAAGATGAAGCTTACATATAGCAATATAATTTCAGGCATTGTCACGCTTATCGGCGTGACAATGCTTTTTTCATGTGAAGGTAATTTGCAGGAGGTTAGGGCGTTTAGTCTTGAGGAGGATGCGCCGCAGGCCATTGCTGAAGGTATCAATCTTAAATATACCGATTCAGGAAGGCTCGTCGCTACCCTCTCCAGCCCTAAAATGCTGGATTATACCAATAAATCCTTTCCGTACCGCGAATTCCCAGATGGCCTGATGGTTGAGTTCTTCGATGAGGAGAACCGGAAGAACACCGTGGAGGCTGATTATGGGATCGTATATGAGCAAACCAACCTGATCGATCTACAGGGGAATGTTAAGATCTTAACGGCCGATAGTACCAAGCTTGAGGCAAGCCAGTTGTTCTGGGATCAGGACAGGAGCTGGGTATTTACTGATAAACGCAATATTATTCGCTTTCCAAATGGGGCTTTAAATGAAGGTCTTGGTTTTGATTCTAATCAGGATTTCAGTAATTTCCGTTCAAGAACCAACACTGGTGTACAAATAATTGAAGAAGAAGCCGATGAATAAATTTTTCAGGTATTTTGAATATGCTTATCTCTTTTTCGCAGCATTTTTCATTTTTGAGGCAATCAGGATCTGGAATACAGAACGCAACAGAGCATATTTGTTCCTGTTCTTTGTTTGTATAGCTATTTTCATGTTCTTTTTTAAAAGGCGATTCCGAAGAAAATATGAGGATCGTAATAAATAGGCCCGATGGAGGTTGATATACTTATAATTATTTGTGCTCTCCTGCTCTCCGCTTTCTTTTCAGGTATGGAGATCGCTTATGTTTCTTCCAATAAGATCTATATCGAGATCGAAAAAAGGCAGAACGACTTTCTTGCCAAGGTGTTGAAAAGGCTTACCAAAAAGCCGTCGAAGTTCATCGCGACCATGTTAGTGGGTAACAATATTGCCCTGGTGATCTACGGATTTTTTATGGGGGATCTTTTAATGGAGTGGCTTAGGGGTATAGAATCTGGCAGTTCTTTAATTAATTACATTATCACCGATCTAAGCCTTTTAACCCAAACGATCATTTCTACTCTTATTATTTTGCTTACTGCTGAATTTCTTCCAAAGGTATTCTTTCAGATCTATGCCAATACGATGCTGAAATTCTTTGCGGTACCGGCGTACATTTTCTATTTGCTGTTCAGCTTTATTTCCTCTTTTATCATTTGGATTTCAGATATTATTCTGAAGCGTTTTTTCAAGACCGAAGGTGATGAGGTTCAGCTGGCCTTTAGCAAGGTTGAGCTTGGAAATTTCATCAGTGAACAGATGGAAACTGTAGAGGAACATGAGGAAGTGGATAGTGAGATACAGATCTTTCAGAATGCACTGGAATTTTCAGAAATAAAGGCTCGTGAGGTGATGATCCCGCGAACAGAGATCATAGCAGTAGATCAGAACCAGGCACCAAAGGACCTGATCGAGACATTTACCGAGACCGGACTTTCAAAACTGCTCGTTTATAACGAAACCATAGACGATGTGATTGGTTATGTGCATTCGTTTGAGTTGTTCAAGAAACCAAAATCCATCAATTCTATTTTGCTTCCGGTGATCTTCGTCCCTGAAACCATGTGGATAAAGGACGTACTGAATATCCTTATCAAAAAGCGCAAAAGTATCGCCGTGGTGATCGATGAATATGGAGGAACCAGCGGAATGATGACCGTGGAAGACATTGTGGAAGAATTGTTTGGAGAGATTGAGGACGAGCATGATTCGGCAGTGATGATCGAAGAAAAACTGGATGATGGTCATTTTAAATTTTCTGCAAGGCTGGAGGTCGATTACCTTAATGAGATCTATAAATTAGAAATCCCGGTTGGAGAGAACTACGAGACTTTGAGTGGTTTTATCGTTAATCATACCGAAGAAATCCCGCAGCAGGGAGATATTATTCAAATAGAGGATTTCGAGATAAAAATCCTGGAAACTTCCAATACAAAAATCGAACTGGTAGAGCTCAAAACCGACTCTGGAAATTAGCTTTTAAAAGTTAAGAATTTGCTAATTTTAAATTTTATTATTAGGCTAAAAACCTTATTTTCGCCCCCTATATTTTTCGATAAACTTAAATTCTAATGGCAGTATTAAATAAAATCAGACAAAGGTCTGTTTTCTTGATTATTATCATTGCATTGGCCTTATTTTCATTTGTTCTTGCCGATGTGATCAGAAATGGAGGAATGGGATCTCAAAGTTCTCAAAATGTGATAGCTACGGTTAATGGTAAAGAGATCGCTAGAGAGGAATTTGCGCGTAATGTGGAGGCCTTTGAAAGAAATATGGGTGGAAACATGAGCACTACCCAGGCGGTAAACCGTGTTTGGGATCAGAAATTAAGAGAAGTGATCATCGAGCAGGAATTGGAGAAACTTGGGATTAGAGCTGGTGAAGGACAGGTGACCAACCTGGTTCGTACTCAAATGGCCGGAAACCCGAATTTCATGAACGAGGCCGGTATGTTCGACGAGAACAGGTTAAGAGAATACGTTGCCAATTTAAGAGAGACTTCTCCACAGGCTTACGAGCAATGGCAGAATTTCACCTCTAATCTTGCCAATACTGCCAGGATCAATACCTATTATAATATGGTTAGTGCCGGTGTAGGTGCAACCTTGCTGGAAGGTGAGCAGGCTTACCGAATGATGAACGACAATATCAATATGAAATTCGTTCAGTTACCATATTCATCTATTCCTGATAGCGAAGTAGAGGTGACAAAATCTGATATTAAGAACTATATTGAAGAGCATCCTGCTCGTTTCGAAACCGAAGCTTCCAGAAACATTCAGTATGTGATCTTTGAAGAAAACGCTTCAGAAGAAGATAAGAATGAAGCTCGTGAATCATTAACTGCACTTCGCAACCAGCGAGTGGAGTACAATGCTGCGATTGGAGCGAACGATACCTTGCCAGGTTTTGACAGTACCAACGACTATGCAGAATTCGTAGCGAATAACTCAGACCTTCCATTTGAAGATCGTTTTAAGTTCAGAAATGACTTCACCGGGCCAAATGCCGAAAACATCTTTAATCTCGAAGAAGGAGAAACTTTTGGACCTTATGAAGAGAATGGATACTGGAAATTGAGCAAGGTTATCGAAACCAAGAACATTCCAGATTCAGTACAGGCCAGCCATATTCTTATTTCCTACGAAGGAACTCAGTTAGGTGCAGGTTCTGGAAGAACCAAGGCTGAAGCTGAAGCCCTTGCCGATAGTCTTGCTGGTGTGGTAAGAAATAACAATGATAAATTTGCTGAACTTGCTTCAGAATATTCAGCCGATACTTCTAACAAGGAAGAAGGCGGAGACCTTGGATACTTCACTCCAGGAATGATGATACCTGAATTTGAAGAATTTGCTTTCAATAATTCAACCGGAGAAGTTGGGGTGGTTGAGACTCAGTTTGGTTACCATGTGATTTCTATTGAAGATCAAACCGAAACTGCCAGAGCGGTGAAGGTTGCAACCCTCGCGAGAGAGATCGATGCATCAGAAAAGACCATGAACGACCTGTTCAACGAGGTAACCAAGTTCGAGATCGCTTCTTCTGAAGGTGATTTCGCTGAAGTTGCAAAAGCCGATAATTACGACGTAAAAACCGTTCGTGACGTAAAGGCTTTAGATGAAAATATTCCCGGTGCAGGCGCTCAGAGAAGAGTGATCCAGTGGGCATTCGAAGATGAAGCTGAAGTTGGGGATGTAAGAAGATTCGATACCAATAATGGTTATATCGTTGCCCAGCTTACTTCAAAAAGCAAAAAAGGATTGATGAGCGTGGAAGAAGCATCTTCTATTGTAACTCCAATCCTTAGAAAAGAGAAGAAAGCTGAAGTCATCAAAGGCAGGTTAAAAGGGAATACGCTACAGGAGATCGCAAACAATCACGGTGAAAGCGTTCAAACTGCTGATGCGGTGAACCTGGAAAATCCAACCCTTGCCGGAGCAGGAGAAGAGCCAGAAGTAGTGGGTGCTGTTTTTGCGATGGAACCTGGAAAAGTTAGTCAGCCAATCGCAGGAGAAAAAGGTGTTTACGTGGTAGAGCTTGTAAGCAGGTTCGAAGCGCCAGCCATGGACTCTTACAAAGGATACGCTCAGCAGGAAAGTATGGCACGTCGTGCGCAGGCTTCCATGAGGGTGTTCGAAGCTCTTAAGAAGAAAGCCGATATCGAAGATAACAGAGCTAAATTCTACTAGGATTTAGAAAAAAATGATATAAAATAAAAACCCGCCAGATGGCGGGTTTTTTTATAGGATTAAATCTGAATAGTCGAAGATGGTGTCGTAGCCTTTATTGCGGAAGTACTCCTGGTTTTCACTGCTGCCCGTGGCCAGGATGAAATCTCCGCCCCAGCCGCCAAGGCTTTTTATGCAGCCCGGATAATCAGGGAATAGCTGTTGCTTTACTTTTGGAAGCTCTATTGCTTTGGAGATCAAAGTTTCATGGGCCTGTACCAGCATTTCAAATTCCTGGAGGCTATCACAGCTAATGATGCTTTCAGTAAGCCCTGAGATCTTTTCTATAAGCTTCTGAAGATGTTCTGGATTCTGGTTGCGATAATGCGCAATGGCTTCCCGGCTGTTCTGTTTTCGGTTAAGATATACGAAGAAAAGCCTGTCCTTAAAATCAGGATTGAAGTCGGCTGCAAATGATACAGGGCCATTTTTAGTGATCTGAAAAGTCACAGGATTATTACTCTGTGCTGCAGCTATATCATAACCGCTTCCGCCAAAACTTTCTTTCAGCAGGCTGTAGGGATCAATTTCAAGCCAGTTGCTGATGTTGTTGATCAGGGTTGAAGAAGATCCCAATCCCCATTTCCGGTCGAATTCAAGTCTGGTACTTAGGCTGTATGAATTTTCAAATTTCCCTGGATTAGCTCTAAATGCCGACTGGAGTATCTTCTGTAACTGGTCTGCGATCGTCTTTGCTTCCGGGTCTTTCTGATCTTCCTCGCTCAGGACAGGGTTAAAATGCCCGTTTTCGGTTCGGAATTTAGCATTGAACCAGATCTTATTTTCTGGATCGAAACTTTTCCACTCTATTTGGTCTTTCTCATCAATTTCGGAAACCTGCAGGCTCTGTCCCATTCGTGTTGGAAGAGCCAGGGCCTTGGCTCCGTCGAGGACGGCATATTCACCGGTAAGTAAAATTTTTCCGTTGCTGTTGAAATGTTGCATTTAGGCTCTCAGTTTTTCCAGTTGTTCGATCACGCTGCTGTGCGTAATGGTGTGATGGGTAAAGAATTCGATCATTTCGGTCTTTTCCTGTTCAGTGGCCTGGTGCTGGTTCAAAATATTCATCAGGTGCATTTTCATATGGCCCTGCTGAATTCCGGTAGTGATAAGAGATCTCAGGGCGGCGAAATTCTGAGCCAGTCCTGCAGCTGCGGTAATTTCCATCAATTCGCTGGCTGAAGGCCTTTGAAGGATATCCAGAGCCAGTTTCACCATCGGGTGGAGACTGGTAAGTCCGCCTACCGTACCCAGTGCCAGTGGAATTTCCATCCAGAATTTAAAGATGCCGTTCTCGATGCTTGCGTGGGTTAAGCTGGTGTATTGACCATCCTTAGAAGCAAAGGCATGAACTCCCGCTTCAACGGCTCTAAAATCATTCCCCGTAGCCAGAACCACCGCATCAATGCCATTCATTACTCCTTTATTATGGGTCACTGCCCTGTAAGGTTCGATCTCGGCTATTTTTACCGCTCTTACGAACTTTTCGGCGAATTCTTCACCGCTCATTTGGGAGTTTTCTGATAAGTCTTCAACAGGGCAGCTTACTTCAGCGCGAACCAGGCATTCCGGAACATAGTTGGAAAGTATGCTCATTACCACCTGTATGTCCTGGCCGGAGGTTAAAATTTCAGAAGATTTGGCTTCAGCCTGAAGAACTTCCGCGAATTTTTCAAGACAGGAATTGATGAAATTAGCTCCCATGGAATCCCGGGTGTCGAAATGCGCAAATAACTGGTAGTAGTTCTCCAGTTCAGCAGTTTTGTCTACAAGACTAATGTCAAGAATACCACCACCACGCTTTTCCATATTGGCGGTAATTGGCCTGACAGCATCGTAAAACTTCGGTTTTATGTTCTTGATGAATTGCTGAAGTTCTGGCTTTTTACCCTGGAACATAAAATGAACCTGGCCAATCTTTTTGTTGTTGATGACACGGGTTTTGAATCCGCCTCGCTCACTCCAGAATTTAGCAGCCTTGCTGGCCGCTGCTACAACCGAAGATTCTTCGATCACCATTGGCAGGGTGTAGTAGCGTTCGTTGATCAAAAAGTTGGGAGCCAGTCCCAGCGGCAGGTAAAAATTACTTACCGTGTTCTCAATGAACTCATCGTGGAGCTGTTGAAGTTTTTCATCATCGTTCCAGTATTTCTTCAAGGTATCTATAGCCTCAGCCCGATCATCCAGGTAATTTTTAACCAGCCATTCAATTTTCTGGATCTTGGTGAGTTTCGAGAATCCGCTTACTGCTTTTGTCATTCTTTAAAAATTTCAAAGCCCAAAGATACAATTCCTATTTTTTAAGATCGAAGGAAATCCGCTATTCACCCCCCGCCGACGCCCTGCATTGTTTTTAACAATTCCTTAGTATTTAACAAACTGGAATATCATTTTTTGGTTAAATTTTAGTAAACTTGGCCTTCGTTAAAATATTCTTATAATTTATATGAAATTCCCTACATTTTTAGTTGCCTTTTTGATCGCAACTTCATCTGTGCTTCAGGCACAAAAAAAGCAAGTAAGTCTCGAGGAAATATGGAGTGGAGCATTCAGAGAGGAAAGGCTTCAATCCCTACAATCTCTTAATAATGGAGAGGAATATGTGGTTTTGAACAGGGACAGGAATTCGGGGTCTGTAAGTATAGATGTTTATTCCTATAAAAGCGGTGAAAAAACCAGGACGCTGGTGAACTCGACAGATATTCCTGAAATCGATTCGTTCCAGGCTTTCAAATTCAGTAAAAATGAAAATAAGGTCCTACTTTCAACAGAAGTGGAGCCGATCTACAGGAGATCTTCGAGAGAGATTTTTTATGTTTATGATATTGCATCTAAAAAGCTAACAAAAGTTAGTGATCAAAAGATCCAGGAGGCATCTTTTTCTCCAGATGCATCCAAGATCGCTTATGTACGGGATAATAATATCTATATTTTCGACCTAAATAGTGGCGAAACCAAACAGGTTACCAGCGATGGAGAGATCAATAGTGTGATCAATGGTATTACCGACTGGGTTTATGAGGAAGAGTTTTCGTTCGTGAAAGCTTTTGCCTGGAATCCAACAGGTGAGAAGATCGCTTATTTGAAATTCGACGAATCTGAAGTTCCTGAATTCTCCATGGATCTGTTCGGAAAAGATCTTTACCCTTCTCAACATGTTTTTAAATATCCAAAAGCCGGCGAATCTAATTCAAAGGTGAGTCTTCACATGTATGATGTGGCCTCTTCAGCTTCCCAGGAAGTAGATCTTGAGAATGCGGTAGATCTTGCCTCGAATTCGGCCGATAAGGACGATGTTTTCAGTGCTTATTATATTCCAAGGATTGAATGGACGGCAGATCCAATGCAATTAAGTGTACAGGTGTTGAATCGCCACCAGAACGATTTGAACCTCATTTTCGTAAATGCTAAAGATAACTCGTCTAAAGTTGTTTTGAACGATACCGATAAGGCTTATGTTGATATTACTGATAACCTTACTTTTCTGGAGGATAACAGTTTTATCTGGACAAGCGAAAAGGATGGCTGGAATCATATCTACCACTATGACGAAAGCGGAAAGCTACTGGAGCAGGTAACCGAAGGCGATTGGGAAGTGACTAATTACTACGGCTATGACCCAAAGTCAAAAAGGATATTTTACCAGAGTACTGAAAATGGTAGTGTGAACAGGGATGTTTATTCTATCCGTTTAAATGGACGATCCAAAACAAGGCTTACCGAAAAGGAAGGAATGAATTCTGCCGATTTCAGTGCGGACTTCAGCTATTTCATCAACTCATTTACGAGCGTGAACACTCCTCATGTCTATACCCTTCACAGGGCGAAGGATGGAAAACAGGTGCGAGAGATCACTAACAATGCCGAACTTTTGAAAAAGGTTGAAGGCTATGATTTCGCTCCAAAGGAACTTTCTACCATCAATGTTAATGGGAACGATCTGAACATGTGGATGATCAAACCTTCAGATTTTGATGAAAATAAAAAGTATCCATTATTAATGTTCCAGTATTCGGGACCGGGATCTCAGTCGGTTTCCAATTCTTATTTCAACACCAACGATTACTGGTATCAGCTTCTGGCTAATAAGGGCTACATCATTGCCTGTGTGGACGGTCGCGGAACCGGTTTTAAAGGAGCCGATTTCAAAAAAGTGACTTACCAGGAACTCGGAAAATATGAGGTAGAAGATCAGATTTCGGCTGCCAAAAAACTGGGTGAAAGAAATTATATAGACTCAGATAGAATTGGGATCTGGGGCTGGAGTTACGGAGGATTTATGTCTTCCAATGCCATTTTAAAAGGAAACGAAACCTTTTCTATGGCCATCGCGGTTGCACCGGTTACAAGCTGGAGATTCTACGACACGGTTTACACCGAAAGATATATGAGAACTCCGCAGGAGAATCCTACAGGTTATGATGAGAACTCTCCTTTGAACCACGTTGAAAAACTTAAAGGTGATTACCTGTTAATCCACGGTGGTGGAGACGATAACGTGCATCTTCAGAATACCATGAGAATGGTGGAAGAACTGGTGCAGGCTAATAAGCAATTCGACTGGGCGATCTACCCAGACAGAAATCATGGAATTTACGGGGGCAACACCAGGTTGCATCTATATAATATGATGACAGATTTTATACTCGAAAAACTATAATTTAAAACAGACAAAAATGGAATTTAAATTCGGAGGTTCTGAATATAATCAAAGAACGGTGCTAGGGCATCCTTCAGGACTTTTTGTGCTTTTCTTTACCGAAATGTGGGAGCGTTTCTCTTATTACGGAATGAGGGCCTTACTCGTACTATTCCTAACCGCCTCATTAATGGACGAAGGTGGATGGGGCTGGCCCAGGGAAGACGCCTTGATTTTATACGGATGGTACACAGGTTTGGTTTATATCACTCCAATTTTTGGTGGTCTTATAGCAGATAAGCTGTTAGGTTATAGAAACGCAGTTGTTTGGGGAGCTTTATTAATGACCCTAGGCCATGCTTCCATGGCTCTGGAGGTCTTTACAAATGTTTTCTTTTATTTAGGCCTTCTCCTGCTGATTTTAGGTAACGGGCTTTTTAAACCGAATATTTCTTCTATTGTTGGACAATTATATAAGACAAACGGAAAGGAAAAGGATGCAGGATATACCATTTTCTATATGGGGATCAATGCCGGTGCGTTCCTGGGAATCCTTCTTTGTGGATATATTGGAGAAAAGGTAGGCTGGCATTATGGCTTTGGTCTGGCTGGTATCTTTATGTTTCTGGGGATGCTACAGTTTTATTTTGCTCAAAAACTTTTCGGAAAAATTGGTTTAACCCCTAAAGAAGCTGCTGCATATAAGCATGGGGTTGCAACCGGAGAAGAAGGAGAGGATGAAACAGAAGGTAAGGTTCCAGCAAATGTTCAAAAGGATAGATTGATTGTAATTGGATTCTTTGCATTTTTCACCATTTTCTTTTGGTGGGCCTTCGAACAGGCTGGTGGATCGATGACTATATTTGCGGCAGATTATACAGACAGGGTTCTAGTAGGTGATCAGGCTTTAACTTTTAAGATCATTAATTCTGTCATAACCCTGGTTCCGATGGTTGTGATCACCTGGGTTCTGTTCATGCTATTCAGAAATATCTTTAGTGCTTATGCCAAATCAAATATTTTCCTGGGGCTTAGTTTTGTGATCATTTGGGGTATTGTGATTTGGATGCTTTATCGTGAATTCCTTGCTGATGCTACAGAGGTTCCGGCTTCGTGGTTCTCGGTATTGAACTCTTTATTTATTATACTTTTTGCACCGGTATTCTCAAAGATCTGGGAAAGCAGATTCAATCCATCTGGTCCGGTTAAGTTCGCAATAGGTCTGGCTCTTTTGGGTATAGGTTTTGGTGCGCTTGCATACGGAGCATATGGAATTCCGCAGGGTGCGCAAACAGCGTCTGTGAGCATGATATGGTTGGTTTTTGCTTACCTGTTCCACACCCTAGGAGAACTTTGCGTGAGTCCTGTGGGGCTGTCTTATATTAGTAAACTTTCACCGAAAAGGCTGGTAGGTCTTATGTTCGGTGTTTGGTTTATGGCGAATTTCATCGCAAATCTGCTTGCAGGTCTTACGGGAAGTTATATAGACTATATCACTGAAAATTATAATATGACCACTTTCTTCATGATATTCACTCTGGTGCCTATAGGAGCCGCTGTAATCATGATGCTTTTGAGCAGGATGCTGGTAAAGAAAATGCATGGTATCAGTTAAGTTTCAGTTACCTCAAAAAAGAAATGCTCCAGTTTTTGGAGCATTTTTTGTTACTTTGAAAAGCTAAATGATGAATTTATGAAAAGGACTATCCTGTTGTTTATCTTTTTAATGGTTGGTGTAGCCCAAATTGGGTTTGCGCAGGAAATCAACTGGATGAGCATGAATGAGGCGCTGGAATTGCAGAAGAAACAACCAAAGAAGATCTTTGTTGATGCTTATACTGTTTGGTGCGGGCCCTGTAAAATGCTTGATAAATATACCTTTACCAACAAAGATGTTGTCCGGTATATCAATGAGAATTACTATGCTGTTAAGTTCAATGCAGAAGGTGACGAAGTGATTCAGTACAGGGATAAGACCTTTAAGAATCCAAATTTTGATCCTGAAAAAACAAAAGGTCGTAACAGTGTTCATCAATTTGCTCTTGCCATGGGAGTAAGTGCCTATCCAACTATGGTATTCTTCGATGAAAAAGGAGATTTCATATCTCCGGTAAAAGGCTATTTAAAGCCTGAGCAGCTGGAGATCTTTCTGAAGGTATTTGCCAGTGACGATTATAAGGAAATGACCACCCAGGAAGCCTGGCAGGAATACCAGGAAAATTTTAAAGGAAGTTTTTCAAGCTAATGCTTTTCATCTTAATCGAAAGGCTCCCTTTTCTGCTGTAATGTGTAGTGGGATATGATGGTCATCAGCGGTTTCCTTCCACCTCCTGATCAGGTATCTTGAATTGCTGCCATCTGCTATCAACTTTACGGGTTTGAAATGATTCAGCAGTCTCTCCAGGTTGACCTTCGGATTGTTTTTTAAAAGAATGATGTCGGGTTGTATCTTGGTTTTCTCATAAGCAGTTACCGAATCAATCACGAGAATAAGATTATTATGCACTTTTAGAATGGGCTCTACAGGCCTGAAGCTTAGATTCCTGATTTTTTCCACACGTACATAATCATCGATAAATGAAGGAATCGAAGTCGTATCGCTCAGGATTGTCAGATTTTCCTGCGATTTCAAGCCTATATAGGTTTCATTACTCCTGTGAAAGATCGTAAGTTCCTGGGATGAGTTGGTCCATTTACCATATAAAACTGAAGCCTGGAAAAGCAAGATTCCGGTAAATAGTAAAATCAATTTTCTGAAATCTGGTTTAATCAGAACCATGACAAGGATCATGATTATCAGGTATAGAACTAGGGTTTGACTCAAACTGATTTCGATATTTTCAATTAAAAAGGTTTCCTGTCGGGCAATTTGTCGGACCAGTAAATTCATTTTATTCAGAACAAATTCCAGTGAAGCTATAATGAAACCTGGTAGAAGATCTATGCTGGCAAGAAAGATAGCCAGAAAGCCCAGACCCATTATTAATCCTAGTACTGGCAGGATCAAAAGGTTCGATAATAGGAATAAACCCGGAAACTGGTGAAAATAATATAGACTTAATGGTAATACCCCAATTTGCGCTGCGATACTTACCGTGATGATCTTCCAGAAATAATCGGGAATTCGTGACTTGAAACTGATCATCTGGTACAACCTGGGTTGAATAAGGATGATTCCCAGAACGGCTAGGTAACTTAACTGGAATCCTACCTGGAAGAGCAGGTATGGGTCGTAAACTAACAGGAAAAACAGGGAAAGAAAAAGGCTGTTTATAGTGCTGGTTTTTCTTTTGAGCTGCATGCCTACGGCGAGGAATGAGAACATACAAACCGCTCTTACTACCGAGGGGCTTAATCCTGTTAATATTGCGAATGCCCAGAGCAGGGAAACGATTGCTATCATTTTTAGAATGCTGCCGTATGCTAGCTTTCCTAAAGGTTTTAAAAGAAAATTGAGGAATAGCAGTAAGATACCAATATGAAGTCCGGAAATCGCCAGGATGTGTATGGCTCCGGCAGCTGCATAATCCTGGTATAAATCATTAGTGATATCCCGTCTCTGGCCCAGTATCAAAGCCTGCAGTACAGCCATGGCCTCCGGATTCATTCCCTGCTTTTTGATGTCATTTATCAATTTCTCTCTTAAATTCCAGGCCATCGCCCTGGTGCTACCGCTATTTTCCTGTATAACGCTAAGCTCTGAAAAATCCAGGTTAAGTTGTTTGTGAACTTTGAGGCTACGCATATAGCGGGAGTAATCGAACTGGTATGGATTCAAAGGAGACCGAATTGAATCAGGTTTCCAGTGAACAATTATTCTTGATCCAGGCTTTATTTGAGCTGTGACAAGACTATCACCCTTAATATTTAACAGGACCCTTCCGTGGATTTCTTCTTTCGAATCAGCCGTGAAAATTCGGTTTATATCGGCAAGGTAGCGGTGGGTGAAACTGGGTTTAAGCTCCTCGGTAATGCTGATTTCTGCCAGTCTATTCATTTCAGCCTTATCTGAATGGAGATAATGCCCGGGCTGGTTTTCGGGTTGTGCAAAATAGGCAATTGTAAAGCCTAGGCTTAATACCAAAAGAAAACCGAACAGGCCGGGCCAGAAATCAACGAAAAGCCGTTGCCTGGAACGAATAAGGCTAAGAAGGAAGAATAGTAAGATGCCTCCCGAAATGCCAATTATAATCCCTGGATCAATTTGAACCGGGATATAAAAGGCACAAAGTATACCCGCCATCAGGTAAATGCTAAGGCGCAGGAAGATGAATTGAAACTTCTTCAATGAATGTTAATTACATCAAGAAGGTATGAAAAAATTAAATTACTCGCCTGGCCATCACGAAATTAGATCGCCAATAGCCTTCCAGAAGGGAGGAAATGATAACGCCCCGGGAACTTGAAGAATGTATAAAGCGGATATTATCGCCTGAAACTTCGGTTACGAGTCCTACATGGTTGATGACTTTTCGGTTTTTGTTGGTTTCAAAGAATAACAGGTCGCCTGGTTCAACTTCCTCCAGGTACAGCCGTTTGCCTTCTAAAGACATCGCACGGGAAGTCCGTGGAAGACTGATGCCTTCCTCCAGAAAAGAGACATAAACTAGTCCGGAGCAGTCCATACCCTTACGATCGGTTCCTCCAAACTTATATCTGGTGCCTTCAAATTGAATGGCCGTATTCACGATCCTGTTCACTTTGGCAGGCGCTTCTTTATTGAGCTTAGCTTCTGAAGGTGCCGGGTTTCGATATTCCCGGGCATTTTCTTTTTTGGTAGTGACAACCCTTGATTTCGACGAGCCGCAGGAAGTTATGATAAAACTGAAAATAAGAAAGGTTAGAAATCTGGCTATTTTCATGGTCGTTTATTGATCAATCTTTAATAGAGTTATAGATGAGATTTGCTGTTTTCTGGCTGGCGCCCGCTCCGCCCAGTTTCTGCTCAAGTTCGTGATAATCTTTAAAGATCCTTTTGCGGTTAGTTTCGTCGAGTATCTTGTTGAGTTCTGCCTTGAGTTGTTTTTTGTTGAATTCTGTCTGAATTAGTTCTTTAACAACTTCCCTGTTCATGATCAGGTTCACCAGGGAAATATAATCCAGGTTGATCACCTGTTTGGCGATCTGGTAAGAAAGATAATTGCCTTTATAACAAACCACTTCCGGGACTTTGAACAAAGCGGTTTCCAGGGTCGCTGTACCCGAAGTGACCAGTGCTGCATAGGCAATACTCAGGATATCATAAGTGCGATTCATAATAAGCTTGATGTTCGAGCCTTTCATGAATGAATGATAAAATTCCTTATCCTGGCTGGGTGCACCGGCAATAACAAACTGGTAATCCTTGAAATCTGAAGTAATGCTGAGCATTACCTGAAGCATTTTTTCGATCTCCTGCTTCCGGCTACCGGGCAAAAGGGCGATCACCGGGCGGGAATCCAGCCCGTTCTCCCGTTTGAACTGTTCGATGTCTACCGGTTGCCTGTTTTCGATCGCATCCAAAAGCGGGTGACCCACAAAATGGACTTTAAAATCATGTTTTTTGGTGTAAAAATCCTCTTCAAAGGGAAGGATCACGTACATCTCATCCACATCCCGCTTGATCTTTTTTATGCGATTCTCCTTCCAGGCCCATATTTGAGGAGAGATATAGTAATGGGTTTTATAAGATTCATTCCGGGCCCACTCTGCAATTCGCATATTGAATCCCGGGTAGTCTATAAAAATGATCACATCGGGGTTAAAGGCATTGATGTCTTCCTTGCAAAATTTGATGTTTTTAAGGATGGTCCTGATGTTTAAAAGCACTTCCGCAAAACCCATAAAAGCCAGTTCCCGGTAATGCTTAACCAGGGTGCCACCCTGTTTTTCCATGAGTTCTCCACCCCAAAACCGAAATTCGGCATTTTCATCGACCTTTTTGAGAGCTTTCATGAGGTTGGAGGCATGAAGGTCTCCTGAAGCTTCACCGGCTATGAGGTAATACTTCATTTTAAAAGAATTTATAGATTGCAACGGCAACGGCAACGCTAACGGTTGCCAACAGGACACCCCGCGCGTGGTAATTCTGTTTCTTTTTCAGGAAAACAAAGAATGGCAGGAAATTGATGACCGCTCCTAGGGCAATGATCTTTCCCAGGTAATCGTTTTCCACCGCATCTTTCAAGGTGGCGTCGAGGTCGGCCCTGGATAACAGGGTGACGTAGAGGATCACTCCGCCTATATTAGCTGCGATTCCCGTAAGAAAACCTATAAAGACATTCTGTTTAATCATTGAGAGACCAGCTGCTTAAATCTTTTATAAATTGATGGGCGGTAAGGTCGAATTGTACGGGAACCACGGAAACATAACCTTCTTCCAGTGCCTTTTCGTCGGTATCCTCACCTTCATCCATATTTATGAATTTTCCGGTTAACCAATAATATTCACGTCCCTGCGGATTGGTTCTTTTATCAAATTCTTCTTCCCAGTGGGCATTAGCCTGCCTGCAAACCTTGATCCCTTTAATTTCAGATTCCTTGAGTTTTGGAAAATTCACATTTAAAACAACTCCTTTTGGGAGTCCATTTTTAAGGACATTACGGGTAATGGTCTTGACAAATTTCCGGGTGGGTTCAAAATCAGCATTCAGCGAATAGTCCAGTAACGAGAAACCAATAGCAGGAATTCCTTCGATACCTGCTTCAACCGCGGCGCTCATAGTTCCCGAATAGATCACGTTGATAGAAGAATTTGAGCCATGATTGATCCCGCTCACGCATAGATCGGGTTTTCGGTGGAGGATCTCCTGGGTTGCTATCTTAACACAGTCGGCAGGGGTACCGGAACAACTATATTCTTTATGTTTATAAGTTTCCTTGATGGTTACCTGTTCGCAAAAAAGGGTGTCACTAATGGTGATCGCATGTCCCATGCCGCTCTGGGGGCTGTCTGGCGCTACCACCACAACATCACCAATTTCTTTCATTACTTCAACAAGGGTTCTGATTCCAGGTGCGGTTATCCCATCATCATTGGTAACCAGGATAAGTGGTTTTTTCTTTTCCATTAAGAAATATTTGGTTCAGCTAAAATAAGAATTTAAATAAGGAAACCTTATATTAGTAGTTTAACAAATTGATGGCGATTTGTACTTTGTTGGCATAGTTTTTACTATAATTATGCTAACCACGAAGATGAAATTAAAACGAGTTATGAAAAGGAATTTTAAATTATTGGCGGTTATCCTATTAATGGCCGCCGCTGCCTGTAGTTTTACTACCAAAAACTTTGATGACCCCAATAAGGATAAGCTTTTGATAGATCTTATCACCTATGTGCTTAATCAGGGACATTATGATGCGAAGGATATCAATGACGAATTCTCTGCCAATGTATACGAGGATTACCTGGAAGGCCTGGATCCTTCAAAACGTTTTTTATATGCTGAAGACATTAAGGAATTCAATGCCTATAGGGATAAGATTGATGACGAGATAAAGAACAAGAATATCGAATTCTTCAACCTTACCCATGAGCGTTTGCTTAATAGGATGGAAGAGGCACGGATACTTTATAAGGACATTCTGTCTCAGCCTTTCGATTTTACCGAAGACGAAAGGATCAATACCGATTTTGATGAACTGGACTATGTTTCTTCAAAAGAGGAAATGAGGAAAAGGTGGAAAGAACAGTTGAAGTTCAACACTCTTATCACCTATTACGATATGAAGCAGGATGAAGAGACCAAGAAAGAAAAAGATGCTTCATATGAAATGAAATCTGATACACAATTGGAAAAAGAAGCCAGGGAAACCACGATGTCTAACCTGGACAGGTATTATGATTTCACCGATGATCTTGAAAGAGATGACTATTTTTCAATTTATATAAATGCCATTGTTGAGGAATTCGATCCTCATACCTTTTATTTTGCACCTCAGGATAAGGACAGATTCGATATACAGATGTCTGGTAAACTGGAAGGGATTGGTGCTCGGTTGATGAAAGAGAATGATGATATCACGATCACCGAGGTGATTTCTGGAGGCCCGGCCTGGAGGAGCGATCAGCTTGGCGAAGGTGATGTGATCTTAAAAGTTAAGCAGGCTGATGAGAAGGAGGCTGTTAGTATCGTAGGTATGAGACTGGATGATGCAGTAGACCTTATAAAAGGCCCTAAGAATACTGAGGTTACTTTAACCGTTCGCAAAAAGGTCATGGGTAATATCGAGGAAATCACCCTTACAAGAGATGTGATCGAGATCGAAGAGACCTATGCAAAAGCTTCAGTGGTTGAAAAAGAAGGTAGAAAATACGGGGTGATCAATCTTCCTAAATTCTATTTCGATATGACCGATTACGAAGAGCGCAACGCGGCTTCAGATATCAAACAGGATATAATAAGATTGAAAGAAGAAGGCATGGAAGGACTTGTTTTAGACCTTAGAAACAACGGAGGTGGATCTTTAAAGACCGTTGTTGACATCGCCGGGATGTTCATTGAAGAAGGGCCTATTGTTCAGGTTAAATCAAATGGGCAACGCAAGGAAGTGTTGAGAGATCAGGATCCCCAGGTTCTTTGGGACGGTCCATTAGTAATCCTGGTGAATGAACTTTCGGCTTCAGCTTCAGAAATCCTCGCAGCTGCTATGCAGGATTACAAAAGAGCCATCATTATTGGTAGCAAACAAACCTATGGAAAAGGAACGGTTCAGAATGTGATCGATCTTAACAGGTGGATCAAAGGTAACGATATGGGTGATATGGGTGCTCTAAAGATCACTACCCAGAAATTCTATCGTGTAGATGGAGGATCTACTCAGCTTGAAGGAGTAAAGAGTGACGTGGTGGTTCCAGATAGATACAGCTTTGTAGACATCGGTGAAAAAGACCAGGAAAATCCATTGCCATGGGATAAGATCGATGCAGCCAAATATGACACCTGGGAAGGTTATGTTGGTTTCGAAGAGGCTATAGAAGCCAGTAAAAAGCGTATGAGCCAGAATGAGCAGCTTAAACTTATCGAGGAAAATGCAAGATGGGTAAAAACCCAAAGTGATAATTCCAGCTACCCGCTTAATTATGCTCAGTATGCCAGTGAAGCTAAAATGGAAAAGGAAAAGCTTAAAGAGTTTGACGCCATAAAAGATTATCAAACAGATCTTACTTATAGCTCCCTGCCTTATGAGAAGGAGTTGTTTGTGAATGACACGATTCTTAAGGAGAAAAGGGAAAGATGGCATCAAAGCCTAAGCAAGGATGTTTATATGGAAGAAGCGATTAATGTTCTTTCAGATATGAAACTTAACAATATCAAACTTGCCGGAGTAGATAAGAAAAAAGTAAAGAACTAACTCTGCAGTATAATTTACAAGCCCGGAAATTGTTTTCCGGGTTTTTTTATGTCCTATATTATGAAAAGAAAGTACGTCTATCCGGTTTTGATACTTATCGTAGCGGCCGCATTACTACTCGCCGATAAATGTGCCTGATCAATAGGAAAGTCGGTCTGAGTCCAGTTTAATGAAAATAAATAGCAGGATGGTAAATCCCCATAATCCGGAGCCTCCATAACTAAAAAACGGCAGTGGAATACCCACGGTAGGGAAAATTCCAATTACCATCCCAATGTTCACCAGGAAGTGAATAAACAGGATTCCTATAACCGAGTAACCATAAACCCGGTGAAACTGGTTGCGTTGCCTTTCTGCCATATAGAGCAGTCGTATCATTAGCAATACGAATAGGATCACTACCATGGCGCTACCCATAAAGCCCCATTCTTCTCCAACCGTACTAAAAATATAATCGGTATGTTGTTCTGGTACAAAATGGCCTTTGGTCTGGGTGCCCTCGGTCCAGCCTTTTCCTAGCCAGCCTCCACTTCCAATGGCGATCTCACTTTGGTTGGTATTGTATCCTATACCTCGGGAATCTACTTCCTTTCCTAATACGATATTGAACCGGTCCCGGTGACGTTGTTCAAAGACGTTTTCGAAGATATAATTCACTGAAAAACTAAGAACGATCGAAACTATCGTGAAAATGCTGATTAAGATCCTGCCAGGACGTTTTTTTCTTTTTCTTAAGAAAATCATCAGGGCGATCACGAACACGCCTCCACTTACCCAATAGGGGCCTACCAGCAAGGTCATGATAAAAACGGCTACCGCCGAAATTCCTGTTACCAGGTAAAAACCGGAAAGCCCTTCCCTGTATAAAGGGAAGAAAAATGCTGCGTAAACCAGGGCACTTCCGGGATCGGGTTGTGGGACTATTAAAATGGCCGGAATCGCGATTATGATAAATGCCTTGACCTGGTGACTTAGTTTCCTGATATTGGTTTGAATATCGCTTAAGTATTTAGCAAGCGCCAGGGCTGTGGCGAATTTGGCAAATTCAGAAGGTTGAAGGCTGAATCCTCCAAAGGCATACCAGGAGGTAGCTCCCGAAATGGTTTTTCCAAAAACGAATAGCCCCGCCAGGGAGAGCAGGGAAATAATATAGATGACACTTGAAAAGCGCTGGTAGAATTTGGCTTCAATCGATAGGATAATAATGATTAGGAAAATGCTAAGCCCGATAAAAAGGGCCTGCTTTCCGTAAGGTTGATCGAGATCAAAATAGGAGCCTGTATTGGTTCCTAAACTTGCCGAATATATATTGGCCCAGCCAAAAAGGATCAGAACCAGATAAATGCAAATACTTATCCAGTCGAAGCCTGCACTGTTTCTGCTCATTTAATAGTTTATTTTGAATGGTTCACCACTTAGAGGTTTGGCATATTCTTCCTCCAGGCTGTGGCTCAGGATCCATTCTTCCATATCGGTTCTGGTTATGGTGCCTTTTAGATACTTTTCTATCATTAGGCTGGCAATTCTCCCGCCATAGCGACTTCCCCAGTAACCGTTTTCAACGAAAACGGCAATCGCGATCTGTGGATTATCTACCGGTGCAAAGGCAACAAATATAGAATGGTCAGTCAATTGTACTCTTTTTCCGTCGATCTTGGTGAAGTTTTCTGCCGTCCCGGTTTTTCCGGCGATCTCTATTCCAGGGATTCTTAAGGTGGTTGCGGTTCCGCTTTTGTATACTTCGTGCATGCCCTCAACTACGGGCTCAAAATGCCGTTCCTCTATACTTGTGTAGTTCTTTTTGGTGAACTTTTCATTTTTTATGGGGGTTCCTTCTATTTCCTTAAGAATATGCGGTGTGTAATACCAGCCTTTATTACCAATAATGGCAGCCATATTTGCCAGCTGGATAGGGGTCATTAGAACTTCTCCCTGCCCAATCGCATTAGAGATAGTGGCTGTTGAATACCATTTATAGGTTGGGTAGTTGTAGATCTGATTGTAATATTCCGCATCCGGGATCTTACCAGGTCGACCTGTTTCCAGGTCGTTCCCCATGAATTGGCCTAAACCAAAACTTTTAAGATGTGCATTCCAGGCGTCCATCCCTTCCTGCGGGGTTGGGTATTTTTCAATGATCCTTCGATAAACATTGGCGAAGTAAGCATTACAGGATTGGGCAATTCCGGGAATCATATCCAACGGACTCCGATGTGCATGACAGCCTAATCTACGACCTCTTCCGTAAGTATAACCATGATTACAGGAGAATTTGTCATCTGTATCCACCACGCCTTCCTGTAACCCGATAAGTGCATTCAGTGTTTTGAACGGGGAACCTGGAGGATATTCTGCAAGCAGACCCCTGTCGTATAGAGGGCGCGCAATGGTATCGTAGTATAATTCGGTAAAATTTGGAGAACGCTTTCGGCCCACAAGGTCTGCCGGGTCATAGGTAGGAGCGGTGATAAGGGCCAGGATCTCCCCGGTTCCCGGCTCCAGCGCGATGATTCCGCCGCGTTTGTTTTCCATTAATTTGGTTCCGTAAGCCTGTAGATCGGAATCTATGGTAATGGTGATGTCTTTCCCTTTTTCCGGAAGGGTG
This sequence comes from Christiangramia oceanisediminis, assembly GCF_022570735.2. Classification (GTDB taxonomy): domain Bacteria; phylum Bacteroidota; class Bacteroidia; order Flavobacteriales; family Flavobacteriaceae; genus Christiangramia; species Christiangramia oceanisediminis. The sequence goes on from NZ_JANCNS010000001.1 coordinate 1,606,633, forward strand.
TCATAGATACCATCCTTATACGGCCCGATATCCCTGTTGAAGCGATCCTTCTGAATATATTTAACACCTTTTACCCCTCGCAGCAACTCTTCATAATAACTTTCTACTCCAGCACGACCAATTAAATCTCCTGAAATATAGTACGGGTTCTCGTTGATCTTTTTCTGGTTTACTTCAGCGATATAGCCCAGGACATTCGCGCTATGATCTACCTCGTAATCCCTTAATGAACGTTTCTGAATATAAAAACCCTGGTATTTCCTCATTTTCTCCTGAAGGATAGCATACTCACTTTTGGTAAGCTGCGGAATGACTACCGAAGGAAGCATGGGGGAGTAGATACGAGCCTTGTCCAGTTTCTTTTCCAGGTCTTCCTGGCTAATGTTCAGAATATTGCAGAATTCGGTCGTATCGAAAGGCTTCAGGTTTCTTGGAATAACCATGACATCGTAGGACGGCTGGTTGGAAACCATGAGTTTTCCATTGCGATCGTAGATATATCCACGCTGCGGGTAATCGTACACGACTTTAATGGCGTTGTCTCTTGAGCGGATCGCCAGCGAGGTGTCAATCACCTGCAAATAGAATAGCCTGCCTATAAAAAGCAATCCGGTAGTGAGAACGGTAATGTAAAGTAAGATCTTTCTCATCTATATTTTCTGCTGAATAAAGTAAGGCTTAGAAGAACCAATATTACTGTGAATATACTGGAAAATATTGTTTTTTTCAGTATAAGAAGTATATGGTTTAAGCTGAACATTTCCAAAGAAAATAAAACAAAATGATGAACAAGAACCATCAAAAAAACATAGCTCACTTTCGATCCAAATGGGGTATTGGCCAGCCGAATGTTCTGGTGATCGTAACTGATCCCGAATGAAAATCGAAGTAAATTTGGTCTGATAAAAGCTGCCACGAGACATGCTGCTGCATTGATCCCGCCGCTGTCCTCAAAAATGTCGATGCTTACTCCCAGTAAAAAGGATACAAAAAGGAACAAGCTCTGGTTTCCAGTAAACGGATATAGAAGAATGAAAAGCACATACAGATACGGGTTGATGTATCCTGCAAAATTGATATTGTTCAGGATAAGGACCTGAAGAAATATCAGGATAACGAACCTGGAAATATTTGAGATTAGTTTACTGTTCATTGATTTCCTGTAATTCCTGTATTGCCTCTTTGTTCACGTTTTCGATAACATATACATACCCGATATTGGTCATATCATTGAACAACTCAATATTGATCGTATAATAACTCTGGGTCTCATCCAGGCTAAAATCCAGGATCTTACCAACCGGTAGGCCCTTTGGAAATATCAGCGATCTTCCGCCGGTAATGATAGTGTCGCCTTTTTGAACCGGAGCCTGTCTTGGCACATCGATAAGCTGAACGATGTTAGGATCCTTACCATCCCAGATAAGACTTCCAAAATGATTCGTCTTTTTAAGCTGGGCATTGATCCTGGATCTACTGTTCAAAATGGAAATAACCCTGGCGTAATCGTTATTCACACGGTCTATTATCCCTACGATCCCCTGGCTGGTGATCACTCCAAATTCTGGATTAATTCCAGAACTGGCACCTCGATTTAAGGTGAGGTAATTATCGGTTTTTGCAAAATTGTTATTGATCACCTGTGCAGTTCGAAACAGGTAATCACCTTCAAATGAAGTGCTGTCCAGCTGTTTTTCGATCGAGATACTATCATTAAGATCTGAAATCATATTGCGAAGCTTGTTGTTCTCTTCCAATAGCCTCTCGTTATATTCGTCCAGATGCAGGTAAGTATTTACCCCGTTTGCCCAGCCGTAAACCCCACCGGTTACCACATTCGCCGAACTGATAAACCTGCTTTTGTGAAAAGCGTGGTTCTGGATGGTGAGAAAAACAGATACAGCAAAAAGGAGCAAGAACAGAATTGAATTCTTATTCCGGATAAGAAAATTAAATATTTGCTGCATAGACTAAACTTCTCCTACTTGATCAAAATTCCCTTGTACCGGTTTAAAGTTTTTAGGGTTATTCCGGTACCACGTACTACGGCACGTAATGGATCTTCGGCAATATAAACCGGCAGATCGGTCTTCTGAGATAAACGTTTGTCGAGTCCTCTAAGCATGGATCCACCTCCGGCAAGATAAATTCCGGTATTGTAAATATCGGCAGCCAGTTCTGGTGGAGTTTGTGAAAGTGTTTCCATAACCGCATCCTCAATTCTTAGAATTGATTTATCGAGGGCCTTGGCAATTTCACGGTAAGAGATATTAACCTGTTTAGGTTTTCCGGTTAGAAGATCCCTACCCTGAACGCTCATTTCCTCTGGCGGAACCTCAAGGTCTTCGGTAGCTGCTCCAATCTGGATCTTAATTTTCTCTGCAGTGCGCTCTCCAACGTATAAGTTATGCTGGGTTCGCATATAGTAAACAATATCGTTGGTGAACACATCACCAGCGATCTTGATGGATTTATCACAAACGATCCCTCCAAGTGCGATAACCGCAATTTCGGTGGTACCACCACCTATATCCACGATCATATTACCTTTAGGCTGCATGATATCAACCCCGATACCTATTGCGGCAGCCATAGGCTCATGGATAAGATAAACCTCTTTTCCATTCACTCTTTCGGCACTTTCCTTAACGGCACGCATTTCCACTTCAGTAATTCCTGAAGGAATACAAATAACCATTCTCAAGGCCGGAGTAAAAAGTTTCTTTTTTAGCGCCGGGATCTCCTTGATGAACATGGTGAGCATTTTTTCGCTCGCGTCAAAGTCGGCGATCACACCATCCTTCAATGGCCTGATGGTTTTGATATTCTCATGGGTTTTACCCTGCATCATTGCAGCTTCCTTACCTACAGCCGTGATCTTGCCCGAAGTTCTGTCTCGAGCTACGATCGAAGGGCTGTCTACAACTACTTTATCGTTATGGATTATAAGGGTGTTGGCTGTTCCTAAGTCTATCGCAATTTCTTCAATGAGAAAATCAAAAAATCCCATAGTGTATTTTAAGTATTGAGGTTTGGTAAATGTAGTAAATTAATGTTTAAAATGGCGTGTTCCCGTCATCACCATTGCGATATTGTTTTCGTTGCAATAATCAATGCTTAGCTGGTCTTTGATAGATCCACCAGGCTGAATTACAGCCGTGATTCCAACTTTACCCGCGATCTCCACGCAATCTGGAAACGGGAAAAATGCATCACTCGCCATCACAGCTCCATTCAGATCAAAATTAAAGGAATGGGCCTTTTCGATACTTTGTTTTAAAGCATCAACTCTTGAGGTTTGACCAGTTCCACTTGCGCAAAGCTGTTTGTTTTTTGCCAGGACGATGGTGTTCGATTTTGTGTGTTTACAGATCTTCGACGCAAATACCATGTCAGATAACTCATCATCTGATGGTTTATTGCTAGTCGCCTGTTCCAAATCTTCCTGTGAGTCGGTTTTAAGATCTTTATCCTGAACCAAAACCCCATTTAGGCAGGTTCTTACCTGGGTTTTTGGAAGTTTGGTTTCTTTTTGAACCAAAAGTATCCTGTTCTTCTTTCCTTTTAAGATTTCTTCAGCTTCTGAAGAAAATGATGGAGCGATCACCACTTCACAGAATAATTTGTGGATTTCTTCAGCAGTTTTTGCGTCAATTTCCACATTGCTGATCAAAATTCCGCCAAAAGCCGAAACCGGGTCTCCGGCCAGGGCATCAACATAGGCCTGGTGAATCGTGTCACGCTGGGCAAGACCGCACGCGTTATTGTGTTTTAAAATGGCAAAAGTTGGCGCTTCTCCTTTGAATTCGTTCATCAGGTTCACCGCGGCGTCTACGTCCAGCAGGTTGTTGTAAGAAAGCTCCTTGCCGTGAAGTTTATCGAACATCGCCTCAAAATCACCGTAGAAAGTTCCTTTCTGATGAGGATTTTCCCCGTATCTCAACTCTTTGCCTTTAATCTCACTTTGTTTGAATGCAGTAACCTCTTCTTCCTGGTTAAAATAATTGAAGATAGCCGAATCGTAATGAGATGAAATATTGAATGCCTTGGTTGCGAATCTTTTTCGGTCTGCAAGACTGGTTTTTCCTTGTTTTTCATTCAGAAGATCCAGGAATTCCTGGTAGTCGTCTACTGAAGATACACAGGTTACATCCTTGAAATTTTTCGCGGCTGCACGAATCAGCGAAATACCACCAATATCGATCTTTTCAATGATATCCTGTTCTGAAGCTCCTGAAGCCACGGTCTTTTCGAATGGATAAAGGTCCACGATAACAATGTCTATCTGCGGAATTTCATATTGTTCCAGTTCCTTTACGTCTCCTTCATGATCCTGGCGGTTAAGAATTCCACCGAAAACTTTAGGGTGAAGTGTTTTTACCCTTCCGCCTAAAATTGAAGGATAGGAAGTAACATCTTCAACCGGGATTACATCGATGCCAAGATCCTTGATGAACTTCTCGGTACCACCTGTAGAATAGATGCTTACACCCAGATCGTTCAACTTTTTAACGATGGGTTCAAGCCCGTCTTTACTGAAAACTGAAATTAAAGCAGATTTTGCTTGTTTTAATTCGCTCATTGTGTTGTGTTTGTTAAAGCTGCAAAAGTAACTATTTAAGCTAAAAAGATGAAGTTGATCTGGCTGAATTATCGCTTAAAATTTGAATGTTTCTGAAATGCTTTTAATGCAGCGGGTGAGGTCATTTCAAAATCGATGAATGGTCCTGTGTTTAATCGAATGATGAATTCAAATAACCCGGAGCTTGAAATTCAAATTGAGCCGATTTTCAATAAAAAATGTAACAGATCAGCCTTGTTAGCGTCCTACCTTTAAGTTATCTATAACCAGCTGATTTTTCGTTATGTTGATGTATCTTCGCGTATTCAAGGAAAGCTTTGTTTTTGCCCTGAATGCCTTAAGGAATAATAAGTTAAGGACCTTTCTTTCCCTTCTGGGCGTTACCATAGGGATTTTCTCGATTATCGCTGTCCTTGCTGCGGTAGATTCACTGAAGAAGGATATCAAGGGTAGTCTTAGCGCCCTGGATAACAGTACGATCGTTCTGATGCGATTTAATTTTGGTCCCTCAGATGTTCCCAGGTGGAAAAGGGAACAATTTCCCGATGTGACCTATGAAGAATACCAGCAATTAAAGAAATCCTTACCTGACCTGGAGAGTATCGCTTTCGTTCTGGGTGTTCCTGGAAGTTCGTCCATAAAATACCAGGATGTTACCAGTACAGGGGTTGATGTAGGTGCTGTAACTCATGAATTTTATGATATCGAAGCTTTTGAACTGGAAGGTGGAAGATTTTTTAATGAGCCGGAAGCAGTAAGTGGTTCCGGAGTTGCCGTACTCGGTCACGAAGTGGCTAAGAATCTTTTTGGAGAACCAATAAGCGGAATAGGCAAGGAGATCAGGATGTTTGGAAGAAGGGTCACGGTAATCGGAGTTCTTAAGAAACAGGGACAATCGCTGTTTACAGGTTCCCGGGATGGTCAGGCCTTTGTGCCAGCAAACTTCGCCCGTCGCGTTTTTGGAACCAAGAAGGGTTCTGTTTTTCCACAGATCATTATGAAGCCAGTGGAGGGTGTGGACAACGATGAATTTATTGCCATGCTGGAACAGCAACTTCGCAATATGCGTGGGGTTAAGCCAGGTGAGATCAATAATTTCTTTGTCAATCAACTTCAGGGATTTGCTGATTTTATTGATAATATTACGGGGCAGTTGAACGTGATCGGGATCGTGATCAGCGGATTTTCACTGCTGGTTGGAGGTTTTGGTATCGCGAATATCATGTTCGTAAGTGTAAAGGAGCGAACCAACCTTATCGGGATCCAGAAGTCGCTTGGTGCGAAGAACAAATTCATTCTCTCCCAGTTTCTTTTTGAGGCCATCATTCTTTCGGTCATTGGCGGGTTGTTTGGATTATTCCTGGTATGGATAGTTTCCATTATCGCCTCGCAGTTTACAGGTGATTTTGAATTCGTTTTATCGCCTTTCAATATCCTGATTGGAACCATTGTTTCTGCGTTGATCGGACTCATCTCCGGGTTGATTCCGGCTATTTCGGCTTCCAGGCTGGATCCGGTGGAAGCGATCAGGACCGGAATGTAAGGGATTCATTCACAGTATTTTAACCCCTGTTCAGAAGTCATTTTTCTTGGTTGGCAATCGCTTGTGCCTGAAAATGAAGCTCCTGTAGTCTTCTCGATTTTTTAACATTCAATTTCCGAAAATAAGCCCCTGATTTTATAATTTTGGAAAATATCCTATAAAATGGAAATAATCCAAAATGAAGAATAAGGAAAAGGCGATATTACATCTGGATCTGGATACTTTTTTTGTGTCTGTAGAGCGATTAAAGGATTCGCGTTTGCTTAATAGGCCGCTCATTGTGGGTGGTTTGAGTGATAGGGGAGTGGTTGCGGCCTGTAGCTACGAGACACGAAAATTTGGAGTGCATTCAGGGATGGCGATGAAAGTGGCGAAAAGGCTGTGTCCGCATGCGACTTATATTCGGGGAGATGCTTCGGTGTATATGCGACATTCCGAGATCGTTACCGAAATTATCAAAAGTGAAGTGCCTACTTTCGAAAAAGCCAGTGTGGATGAATTCTATGCTGATCTTACGGGAATGGATCGCTTTTTTGGAGTAAAAAAGTTTGCCCATGAGCTTCGGGAAACCATCATGCGCGAAAGCGGACTTCCTATTTCCTTCGGACTTTCCAGGAATAAGATCGTTTCCAAGATCGCGACCGGCGAGGCTAAACCCAATGCCGAAAAATATATCGAAGCAGGATCTGAACGCGGATTCCTGGCACCGCTTGAAGTGAATAAGATCCCGATGATCGGGAACAAGACCTTCCAGGCTTTGCTTAACCTTGGGGTAAGGAAGATAAAGACCATACAGGAAATGCCGGTGGAAATGCTGGAAAGTGTTCTGGGAAAGAACGGGAGAGTGATTTGGAAGCGGGCTCACGGGATAGATGATCCACCTATCATTCCATTTCATGAACGAAAATCCATTTCTACTGAACGAACCTTTAACCAGGATACTATCGATATGGTTCGCCTGCACGCAACCCTGGTAGCGATGGCCGAGAGCCTGGCTTACCAGCTTCGGAAGGGCGAAAAACTGGCTTCGGTGATCAGCGTCAAGATCCGGTATTCCGATTTTCAAACGCAGAGCAAACAGGCAAAGATTCCCTATACCAGTGCCGATCATATCCTGATCCCGGTAGTGGAGGAACTGTTCAAAAAACTCTATACCCGCCGGCTCCTGATTCGGCTGATAGGTGTTCGTTTCAGCGGACTGGTTTCAGGACATTACCAGATCAATCTTTTTGAAGATTCTGAAGAGATATTGAGTCTTTACGATTCGCTGGACCGCATCAGGAAACGATTTGGAGAAGGAAGTGTAAAAAGAGCCGTAGGCATGGATGCGAAGACCATTGGCCGCTCGGGTAACCCGTTCAATGGTCAGCCGCCAATTGTATTGGCACATAGAAATCAATGATTAATAAAAACCAATTATCAAATGATTATGAGAAAGATTAAAAACTGTAAATTTGGGTAATGAGCATTCAGGATAAGAAAATAGAGTTGATCCAATGGCTGTCTACTTTAGAAGACCAATCTGTTATTGATAAAATAATTGAATTGAGAGAAAGTGAGAAAGCAAATTGGTGGGATGACCTTTCCCAGGCGGAAAAAGATTCTATCGAAAAAGGAATCAGTGATGCCGATGCTGGTAAGCTGAAGCCACATGCTAAGGCCAGGGATCTTTATGAAAAGTGGTTATAAGATCTACTGGACGGCTCATGCACTTTCCGAATTAGAAAATACTCTTAATTACCTTAAAGAAAACTGGACCGAGAGAGAACTGAAAAAGTTTTCTCGGGAGCTGGATCATAGTATCGAACTGCTATCCCGGAATCCCAGGATTTTTCCGCTTTCGTCCCAAAAGAACAATATTCGAAGAGTAGTAATTCTGAAGTTCAATACGCTGTATTACCGAATCAAAAATGATTCGGTGGAGATACTTTCTTTTTTCTCCAATCGCCAGGATCCAGGCAAGCTCAAAACCTGATTTCTTTTTCCATAATCATTAGTTGAAAACTCATTTTTAAATGATCTACCTGAATTGTCATACCTGGTATTCTTTGCGTTACGGAACTTTTTCCCCGGAGCGCCTGTGCGACCTTGCTGAAGCAAATTCCGCAGAATACCTCGCGGTGACCGATATCAACAACACCTCTGCCTGTCTCAGTTTTCTGAAAATGGCAAAGGATAGAAAATTCCATGCTATGATAGGTATCGATTTCAGGAATGGGGTAGATCAGCAATACGTGGGAATCGCTCGGAATAACCAGGGTTTCCGGCAACTGAATGAACACCTTTCCAGGCATATCCATATAGATAAGAGTTTTGAACCCGATGCGCCCGATCTGCCAGGTTGCTTTATCATCTATCCTTTCCGGAAGGTGGAGACCAGTGACAAAATCAAGTTCAAAGAAAATGAGTTTGTCGGGGTTTCGATAGATGATCTTCGCAGGCTGAGGTTTTCTAAATACCGAAAATACCGCGAAAAGCTCGTGCTGCTTCAAAGCGTAAGTTTCGAGACAAAAAAGGATTACAACGCACACCGACTTTTAAGGGCGATCGATAATAACGAGTTGTTGAGTCGGCTTCCCGAATCGGAACAGGCTTCGTTCTCCCAGCGATTCCTTTCAGCTGGAAAATTAGAGAAGGCTTTTGAGGAATTTCTGCATATCATAGAGAATACCCGAAAACTGGCCGCACAGTGCCAGGTAGAGTTTGGATTCGGAAGAGACCAGAACAGGAATTTAAAGGTCTATGGTAAAAGTGAGGAGCAAGATATACAGCGCCTACGGGAATTATGTGAACAGAATCTTTCCCGGCGCTATCCCGAAGCCGATGAGAAAGTGAAAGCCAGGCTTGAAAAGGAACTGGCTTCGATCATCAAACTGAAATTCGTTTCTTATTTTCTGATCAATCATGATATCGTAAGCTATGCCCGCTCCAAGAATTATCCTTTTGTGGGACGGGGAAGCGGCGCCAACTCCATCGTAGCCTACATCATTGGGATCACCAATGTAGATCCTATAGAGCTTGACCTGTATTTTGAGCGTTTTATCAATGAGAGCCGTGCCTCACCTCCCGATTTCGATATCGATTTTTCCTGGAAAGATCGTGAAGATATCACCCGTTATATTTTCGAGCGATATGAGCATACTGCTTTGATGGGAACCTATGTGACCTTTAAACGCAGGGCTGTGGCCAGGGAGCTTGGTAAGGTGTTTGGGCTGCCGAAGGAGAATATCGACAAACTTTCAGAAGGTTTTTTCAATTTCAGGGAACTCGATCACCTGGAAAAACTGGTATTGAGGTACAGCAGGCTTATTGAAGGTTTTCCAAATTACCTGAGCGTTCACTCGGGCGGGATCCTGATCCTGAACGATTCGATATATAATTACTGCGGAACCTTTTTTCCGCCGAAAGGCTTCGCCACGGTGCAGATCGATATGAATATAGCCGAAGATGTAGGGGTGCATAAGTTTGATATCCTCGCCCAAAGAGGACTTTCCAAGATCACCGATAGTATCGAACTGATCAGGCAGAATCAGCCGGACGCTGAAATTCACGATATAGAGGACATTCATTTTTTCAAAAAAGACCCGGGCATCAATGAGTTGCTGAAGGTGGGAGACTGCATGGGCGTTTTTTACGTGGAATCTCCAGCCATGCGGGGCCTGCTCACCAAACTCCAAACCGATAATTATATGAACCTGGTCGCGGCAAGTTCGGTGATAAGGCCGGGCGTTTCGAGTGCCGGGATGAAAGAGGAATTCATCAAACGACACCGCGACCCTGAAAGGCGGAAACAGGCTCACCCTGTAATGTACGAGATCATGAAAGAGACCTACGGAGTGATGGTCTACCAGGAAGATGTGATGAAAGTCGCTCACCTGTTCGCCGGGCTCAATTTCGAGGATGCCGATGTGCTTCGGCGGGGAATGAGTGGGAAAAAAGTGGCTGGTTCAGATCTTGAACGGGTGGAGCGTACGTTCAGGGATAATTGCAAAGAAAAGGGCTATTCGGCCCAGCTTACCGAAGAGATCTGGGAACAGATTTCCTCTTTCGCCGGTTATGCCTTTCCTAAGGGACATTCGGCTTCCTACGCGGTGGAAAGTTACCAGAGTTTGTATCTAAAAAGATATTTCCCGCTGGAGTTCATGGTGGCGGCTCTTAATAATGGTGGCGGCTTTTACGATACCCGAACCTATATACAGGAAATTCGAAGATGGGGCGGGAGGATACATGCGCCCTGTGTGAATAAAAGCGATCATCCCACGGCGATCTACGGAAAGGATGTTTACCTGGGGCTTGGCTATATCAAGGAGCTTGAAATAAAAGTGGTACAGCAAATACTGGAAAACCGACAGTTCTTCGGAGAGTTTAGCAGTTTCGAAGATTTCCTGGATCGTATTTCTATTTCCGTGGAACAGCTTACACTGCTTTTAAAAATAAACGCCTTCCGGTTTACCGGTTTCGATAAATACCATTTGCTCTGGAAGGCCTGCTTCAGGTTGAATAAAACGAAACGGGATATCAAACAACCCCTTCTGTTTAAGCCGGAACACCGGGATTTCGATCTTCCGCAGTTTCAGATCTCCCGGCTTATCGAAGCCTATGACCAGATCGAATTACTGGGTTTTCCGCTTTGTAGTGAATTCGACCTTTTGAAGCAACCTGTGAGATCAGGGGTGAAGGCCAGGGACCTGGAGAATTATATAGATCGTGAGATTGAGATTTATGGGAATTTGATCACTTCCCGAACGGCGGGCACGGTGAATAAGAAACTGATGCGTTTCGGGACTTTCTTTGATGTGGACGGCGATATTTTTGATACAGTTCAGTTTCCAGATACTTCCGAAAAATTCCCGATACGCGGGAAAGGGATCTACCGGTGCCGGGGAACGGTGGCCGATAGTTTTGGTTATCTGTCGGTTAGGATCAAAAGCATTCAAAGACAGGAAACGGCACCCGATCCGCGACTGGTGAATAGTTCATTTAAAGTGAAAATAGCCTGATACGATTTCAGGATGTTGAGCAGGATTTTCCGCTAAAATTAAAATTCCCGTTAAAATAAAAATGAACTCCTACTTAAATAATCTTAAAAAAATGGAAAAAGCTTTAAAGTTAGTTAAATGCTTAAAAATCAGTTTTTAGCTTGTTTATATTTGATCAAAAGAAAGAAAATGGGAAGCGAAATTGAAAAGGAATATGCGAATTCTATCTTACAATTAATTGGGTTTTTTGCCCTGTTAATAGTTGTTCTTGTAGTGATATTGTAGTTCTCAAAAAACTGAACATAAAAAACCCTCGAAAGATCGAGGGTTTTTTTATTTAATCAGGCAGCTATTAAAGGATTTCTGCCACTTTTTTATTCACCCATTCCAAAAAGATCTCATCTTCATGAGAGAACGGATCTTCAGTATGCGAGTCGATATCGATCTGGCCAATATTTTCTCCGTTTACGAATAAAGGAATCACAATCTCAGCTTTTACATGAATGCTGCAGGCGATATAATTGTTCTGGGCCTTTACATCGGGCACCACGAAGTTCTTGTTCGAAACAGCAACCTGCCCGCAAATTCCCTTTCCAAAAGGAATGATCTCATGATCTGTTGGTTCGCCGGCAAATGACTTCAGCTTTAATTCTTCTTTATCTCCATTCCTGAAGTAAAAACCTACCCAGTCGTAGTAAGGGATGCTGGTTTGAAGCAGTTCACAAACTTCGGTAAGGCGTTTGTCAACACTGGCATTATCGTTCGCAAGGATCTCTTCGATCTGTGGTTTTAATTTCTGAAAGGTCATATTAACAATATTTAGTGCAAAAGTATTCAATTTATGCTGCAAAGCGACGCCAGCTTTTCTATAAATTTGTTAAAAACCCGGCTGCCTTTGCTCAGTTTATTTAGAAAATACCGACTGGTCCTTCGTTTCATCTTTATCTTCCTGGGTAGCTATTTTCTTTTCTCGAGTTTATATAACGGTTTTTTGATCCTGTATGATACCGATCCGCCGGTGCCAGACCCTATTACCAGGCTTGTTGCTTATCAGAGCGGGGATATTATGGCTGGCCTGGGATATGATACCAATGTAGTAATGCACCCTACCGGTCTATCCATGAAATTGATGGTTGAAGACCTTTTCCTGGCCGGGATCGTGGAAGGTTGTAATTCGGCCAGTATGATCATCCTGTTCGCATCATTTGTCCTGGCGTTCTTTGGTAAACCGCTGAGAACGTTGCTCTATATTTTTGCCGGGGCCGTGATCATATATGCGATGAACCTCATTCGTATTGTCCTGCTAGCCGTTAGTATTTACGAATACCCGCAATATTCAGGTATTATGCACTCCATTTTTTTTCCGCTGGCGATCTACGGAACCGTGCTGCTACTCTGGATAATCTGGGTTAGAATCTATTCGAGATGGAAAAAAGGCTGAAAAGAAGGTATCGCGGATTGCAGATCGCACTGCTGGTCATTCTTTTGGCCGCGGTACGGCTTTTTGAAGAAAGCCTGTTCTACGACCCACTTACTTATTTTTTCAAATCAGATTACCTGACTGGTAAAATTCCAGAAATGAACCTTGGGCTCCTCACCCTGAATTTGATATTTCGTTTCATCATTAACACCCTCATTTCACTGGCGATAATCTATGTAGCCTTTCGGGATAAGCAAATCATGAAATTTTCAGGCATCCTGTATGCCTTGCTATTTGTTCTGGGATTTTCGGTATTTTTCTACCTTATTTTGAATTTGGAAAATGAACATTACCTGGCACTTTTTTACGTGAGACGATTTTTAATTCATCCCCTTTTTCTGCTTATTTTGCTGCCTGCCTTTTATTATTACAGGTTGAGGCAAAATGACCATGGATCGGCGATCAAACCCTAAACCGGTTTTTATTCTTTTCCAGCCATTCTTTAAAAGATAATAATTCAGGATTTAGTTCCCATGTATTTTCAGGATCCCTTAGGGCGCAATATTCCTTTTCGAATTCAGCTTTGAACTGAAACATATTTCCCAGATCATCGGCCCCGGGAAAGTCGGAGTTCCTATACAGATCAGGTTCCAAAGCATGGTATTTAACCTTCTTACCAAGAACTTCACTGAAAATTGCTGCCATTTCATTTCCGGTAAGCAATCCTCCTGCGATCGAAATAGTTTTGCCTTTGTATTTGTTTCCTTTCTTAAAGATTTGAAAAGCTGTTTTTCCAATATCTTCTGAAGCTATTCCTGGTAATTTTTTATCGCTCATGGGAAGATTAAGGCTTAACCGACCATTTTCGTCCTTTTGAGGACCCATTCCAAAATTGATGAAATTATCCCAGAAAAAGGAAGTTCGAAGTAGGGTATAAGGGACCTTGCTTTTAATAAAATAGGAATCAGCTTCTCCTTTAGCATCGTAGTGCGGCACCTTATAATGACCCATAAGAGTTGGCATTCGATCATCATCAACCGGGATCCATTTACGCGTATCTTCCAGGCTAGACCAGATCACATGTTTCAGTTTGGCTTCTTTTGCGGCCTCAGCCATATTCCTGGCATGTTCTTTTTCTTTTTCCGGTGAAAAATGTTCCCAGAAGAAGGTCACACAGAATGCTCCGTAGGCACCTTCGAAAGCTTCGATCAGACTTTCCTTATCATCAACATCAGCTTCGAAGAGATCTGCTCCATGTTTTCTGAGCTCTTGTGCCTTATCTGAGGTGTAGTCTCTTGTGATTGCTCTAACCTCAAAAGTTTTATCGGGATCTTCTATGATGGCTTTTACCAGTCCGCTTCCCTGGGATCCGGTTGCGCCAACTACTACGATTATTTTCGGGTCATTCATTTTATCGTGAATTTAAAAAGCTGAATATTATAAAGTTATGAAAAATGCTAGTTGAAAATAAGCTTTCCTAACACCAGAAAATAACAAGGGAGAATTGAAAGTTTTTTCCTGAATTTTATAACCGCGCTAATAATTCTTGCTTTAATTTTGACCGGTATTTTTGAAATTGAGGGTCTAAATGCCTGATATTGAAAAAATATGTATTTTTGTTAACCGAATGAAAGAGGCTTTTAGACAAATATCATCTTTTATGCTGGCCATGCTGGTCATGTTTTCCACTATGTCTTTCACCGTGGAAAAGCATTTTTGTGGTGATCACCTGGTTGATAAAGCTGTCTTTTCTGAAGTGAAGACCTGTGGTATGCAGATGGATGCGATGGCCGAAGGTCATTGCTGTACCAATGAAAAAACATCGGTTGAAGGCCAGGACGAATTAAAGATCTCGTTTGATTCCTTCGATTTTCAGCAAAAGATTTTTTTAACCACCTTCACTTTTTCCTATTTCAATCTGTTTGAGGCAGAGCCACAGCAGGTAATACCATTCAGGGAATATACTCCTCCCTTGCTGGTCTACGATATTCAACTCGAAGACCAGGTATTCTTAATTTGATCGATTTGATCCGCGTTCTGTAGAGCAATTTATACAGAGCCAGTTCCTTATTTGCCCAATTTTCGGGCTATTCTGAATTAAGATCAAATCATCAAATACATGTTCAATAGAATCATAAAATATTTTCTCTACAACCGTTTAGTTACGGTTTTACTGCTGCTTTTCCTCGTTGGGTGGGGCCTGGTAACCGCACCTTTTAACTGGGATACTGGCTTTTTGCCCAGCGACCCGGTCCGGTTGATGCCATACCCGATATTGGTGAAAACCAGCAGATCGTTTTTACCGAATGGCCTGGCCGTTCCCCTCAAGATGTGGAAGACCAGATCACTTACCCGCTTACCAGTTCACTTCTGGGAATCCCGGGAGTGAAATCCATACGCAGTTCCTCGATGTTCGGGTTTTCAAGTATCTACATCATTTTTGAAGAGGATGTGGAATTCTACTGGTCCCGTTCACGGGTTCTGGAAAAACTGAATTCCCTGCCTGCCAATTTGCTTCCTGCTGAAGTACAGCCCTCGCTGGGTCCAGATGCAACAGCACTTGGCCAGGTTTACTGGTATACGCTAGAAGGTCGTGACCCTGATGGCAATGTGACCGGGGGTTGGGATCTTCACGAGTTAAGAAGGATCCAGGATTATTATGTAAAGCCGGGTTTGAGTGCCACCCAGGGAGTTTCAGAAGTTGCCTCGGTAGGAGGATATGTCCAGGAGTACCAGATAGATGTAAATCCCGATGCACTTAAAGCCTTCGATATAGGTATCGACCAGGTGATGATGGCGGTGAAGAATTCCAATAGGGATGCGGGAGCCAAAACTTTGGAGGTCAATAAAGTTGAATACCTCGTTAGAGGTCTGGGGTATATTGAATCGATCGAAGATATCGAGAATACGGTAGTCGTAGCCAGGGATAATAAGCCGGTTTTGATCAGTGATATCGCCAGGGTTCATCTTGGTCCTTCTGAAAGGAGAGGAATCCTTGATAAAGGCGGGGCTGATGTTGCCGGGGGCGTTGTTGTTGCCCGTTATGGTTCCAATCCGCTGCAGGTGATCCAGAACGTCAAGGACAAGATCGGGGAGATCTCACCCGGATTGCCTTCGAAAACATTAGAAGACGGTACTGTTTCCAAGCTCACCATAGTTCCGTTTTACGACAGGACCCAGTTGATCAACGA
Source organism: Christiangramia oceanisediminis (assembly GCF_022570735.2). Taxonomy (GTDB): domain Bacteria; phylum Bacteroidota; class Bacteroidia; order Flavobacteriales; family Flavobacteriaceae; genus Christiangramia; species Christiangramia oceanisediminis. Next base: position 1,622,348 of record NZ_JANCNS010000001.1, read on the forward strand.
AACCATCGGAACACTCGAAAGCGCACTTTCTCACGAGATACTGATAAGTATTATCGTGATCATCGTTCTGGTTCTGAATTTACGGGCTTCGGTTCTCATATCCAGCCTGCTTCCCATCGCGGTGTTAATGACATTCATCACGATGCGCTATTTGGCAGTGGACGCCAACGTGGTAGCATTATCGGGTATCGCGATCGCTATTGGGGTGATGGTAGATGTGGGAATTGTTTTCGTCGAAAATACCATTCGCTGGCTCGAGATGCCGGAAAACAAAAATGCCCGTGGAAAGAGATTGCTGGATATCATCTATAAAGCCACCGTGGAAGTCGCTCCGGCAGTGACTACTGCTTTACTTACCACTATTGTGAGTTTTCTTCCGGTCTTCTTTATGGAAAATGCCGAAGGAAAGTTATTCCGTCCTCTCGCTTTTACCAAGACATTTGCCATTGCAGCTTCCTTTGTGATAGGAGTTCTGGTATTGCCAATGTTCTCCTATTATTTCTTCAATATCAAGGCCGATAAAAAGAAGACTAAATTCATCTGGAACCTGGTGCTGATCTTTGGTGGGATAATTCTGGCCATTGTTTTCAGCTTCTGGTTACCATTGGCTTTAACGCTGATTGGCCTGCTGAAACTTTTTGAAGACCGAAATCCTGAGTTCCTTGGAAAATATTCTTCCCAGATCATCATCGGGATCACCTTGCTGGTCACTATTTTATTCCTTTCGGAAGAATGGATGCCTTTAGGCTTCGAAAAGAGCCTTTTTTCGAATTATATTTTCGTGATCATTCTTATCGCGATCACCCTGGCCATGTTACTGGCAGTGGTACGTTTTTATGAACCTATCCTTAACTGGTGTCTTACCAACAAAGGAACTTTCTTTATCCTTCCGCTTATTACCATTTTCCTGGGAGCCATGATCTGGTTCGGGTTTCCGAAATTATTCGGTTTTGTGGATGACGCCACCGAAGAGATAGGGCTGGACCTGAGTAAAACCCGGGTTTGGTCTGGTCTTTCCCATGCTTTTCCGGGCGTAGGGAAGGAATTCATGCCTTCACTAAACGAAGGTAGTTTTCTCCTGATGCCAACTACCATGCCGCATGCAGGGATCGAATATTCCAAGGAAACGGTTCAGAAACTCGATATGGCGGTGACCAATATTCCGGAGGTGGAAATAGCGGTTGGAAAACTGGGACGTATAGAAAGTGCCCTCGATCCTGCGCCGGTTTCGATGTTCGAAAATGTGATCAATTATAAGCCAGAATATGCCCTGAACGAGAATGGGAAACCAATTCGATTTAAGGTTGATGAGGAGGACCGGTTCATTCTAAGGTCTGGCGACAGCCTGTCCAATGCCGATGCGGTTAACAGGGGCATTAAGCGGGAACAACTGATTCCCGATGAAGACGGAAAGTATTTCAGGAACTGGAGAGATCATATACAAAACCCTGATGATATCTGGGATGAGATCGTTCAGCGAACAAAACTTCCCGGGGTGACTTCAGCTCCTAAATTACAGCCAATCGAAACCAGGCTGGTCATGCTGCAAACCGGGATGCGTGCGCCTATGGGAATCAAGGTTTATGGCCCTGATCTGAAAACTATCCAGGATTTTGGAATCCAGCTTGAAAATCTATTAAAGCAGGTACCTTCAGTTAAATCTGAAGCCGTATTTGCAGACCGTGTTGTGGGTAAACCCTACCTGGAAATAGATATAGACCGCACTGCGATCGCAAGGTTCGGGCTTAGCATAGAAGACGTTCAGCAAACCATTGAAACTGCTATTGGCGGGATGGAGATCACATCTACCGTAGAAGGCAGGGAGCGTTTCCCGGTTAGGGTGAGATACCCAAGGGAACTTCGCGACAATCCTGAAGCGGTGAAACGAATTTTAGTACCCACTTCTAGCGGAGCACAGATCCCACTAGGCGAGCTGGCCGATCTGGAATATGTTCGAGGTCCGCAAATGATCAAAAGTGAGGAAACCTTCCTGGTTGGTTATGTGCTTTTCGACAAACGCGATGGCTATGCCGAGGTGAACGTGGTGAACGACGCCCAGAACTTCATCCAGGAAAAGATCGACAATGGCGAGTTATTAGTTCCGGAAGGAGTAAACTTCAAGTTTTCGGGGAATTATGAGAACCAGGTAAGAGCAGTAAAAAGGCTTTCCATACTCATTCCATTATGTTTGATCATCATTTTCCTGTTGCTTTATTTTCAGTTTAAGACCGTGATCGCTTCTACCATCCATTTTTCGGGAGTTTTTGTGGCTTTTGCGGGAGGATTTATCATGATCTGGTTGTATGGACAGGGATGGTTCATGGATTTTGATGTTTTCGGAACCAATATGCGTGATCTTTTCCAGATACAGGAGGTGAACTTAAGTGTGGCCGTTTGGGTTGGATTTATTGCACTGTTTGGTATCGCTACCGATGATGGAGTATTGATGGGTACCTATATTCACCAGGTTTTTGAAAAACGCCAGCCCAATACAGTGCCCGAAGTAAGGGATGCTGTTATGGAAGCGGGTAAAAAGCGGGTTCGCCCAGCGATGATGACCACCGCGGTTACTATAATTGCTTTATTCCCTGTGCTTACTTCCACCGGGAAAGGATCGGATATCATGGTGCCAATGGCGATTCCTATCGTAGGCGGAATGATTATCCAGATCATGACCATTTTCGTGGTACCTGTTCTTCAGGCTTACTGGCGTGAAACCGTGGTTAAAAAGAATTCAAAATCTCAAAATCAGTTAACAAATGAAGAATAATCGAATTATACCGTTTATCTGGTTCCTGGTTTTGGGTTTCAGCCAGCTTCAGGCTCAGCAAATTCAGGATTATTTACAGATAGCTTCTGAAAACAATCCGGAAGTTCAGGCTGCCTATACCCGGTTCGAAGCTGCCCTTCAAAAGGCACCACAGGTTTCATCATTACCAGATCCAACACTCACTATGAGCGCCTTCGGAAGAATGATCGAAACAAGACTGGGAGCACAGGAGGCCCGTTTTTCCCTGATGCAGATGTTTCCCTGGTTCGGAACGAACAATCTAAGAAAAGGGTCGGCTGAATTAATGGCCGAGGCCAGATTCCAGGATTTCCTGGCAAGCCGGGAATCGCTTTTCGTAAAGGTGAAGGAAGTTTATGCCGAAATTTACCGAATTGAAAAGAGTATCGGGATCATGGAAGAAGACCTGGAAATTCTAGACTCATACAGGAAACTGGCCTTGAATCGTTTTGAAGCCGGAAGCGCTCCCATGGTGAACGTGGTAAAAGTGGATATTGACCGGGAGGAGCTTATTACCCGAATTGCCCTGATGAAAGATGAATTGGAAACCAGGAAAATTCAGTTCAATTATTTATTGAACAGAAATGAGTCGGCCATGGTTGAGGTACAGGACAGCCTGAGGCTGGAAAATGAAATTTCAGGAATTTCAAATTTTGAAGAACATCCTAGTGTCCAGTCTCTGGATTACGAGAAGCAGGCCTTCAAAAAGGAGATCGAGATCAGTAAAAAAGAAGGCCTTCCCATGCTGGGGCTCGGGCTGGATTATTCGATCATTTCAGAAAGAACCGATGCCAATCCGGCCAATAACGGGCAGGACGCGATCATGCCTATGTTTTCGGTTAGCCTGCCCATTTTCAGAAAGAAATATAAGGCAGCCCGTGAAGAGGCCAGACTGATGGCACAGGCCACAGAACAGGAAAAGAAGGCCATGATCAATGAACTAAGCAGTGAAGCCGAAATGCTTAACTACGAGCTGAAAAAAGCCAGGCAGTTGATGGACCTGTACGACCGGCAGATCACTAGCTCGAACCAGGCCAATAAATTACTGATTTCAGGATTTAGCAATGCCAATGCCGATTTTGAAGAAGTTCTACAGATGAACCAGGATCTTCTGATGCTGAAAATTCAGAAGATCGAGACTCTTGCCAATGGCTATAAGGCGGCGGCCAAACTTGATTACCTACACTTTAAAAACAATACAGATGCAAACGAATAGAAAAAATATATTCCTGGCCATCGGGATCCTCGTAGCAGGGATCTTCCTGGGCTGGCTTTTCTTCGGAGGTAATGGAGCCGGTCAGGATGAACATGAGCACGCGGCAAATACTGAGGCCGAAGTATGGACCTGTTCCATGCACCCACAAATCAGGCAGCCGGAACCGGGGCAATGCCCGATTTGTGGGATGGACCTGATCCCGCTTTCTGAAGATGAAGGCGGATTGGACTCAGACATGTTCCAGATGAGTGAAGATGCCATGAAACTGGCCAATGTGAGAACTATGACCGTGGGTGGCGGAGAAAGCGCCAGGGAGTTGAGGTTGAATGGAAAGGTAGTCGTGGATGAACGAAATGACTATACGCAAACCGTGCATATTCCCGGGCGTATCGAAAAACTAATGGTCAATTTTACCGGAGAGAAGGTGGAAAGAGGTCAAACTCTGGCCATGATCTATTCGCCACAACTGGTAACCGCCCAGGCCGAACTTTTACAGGCGCAGGAAATTAAAGAAAGTCAGCCGGAATTGTTCCAGGCAGCCAAACAAAAACTGCGAAACTGGAAGATCAGTGAAGCACAGATAGAAAGGATGCTTGCCGAAGGTGAGCCTATTGAAAGATTCCCGATACGATCTGATGTAAGCGGCGTGGTGACCGAACTAATGGCCGAACCTGGAGATCATCTTGAGCAGGGAATGCCTATCTACCAGATCGCTAATCTTGATAAGCTTTGGATACAGTTTGACCTGTATGAAAGTGACCTGAACTGGGTAGAGGAAGGAAGCACCGTAGAATATACCGTTAAATCGCTTCCGGGGAAAACCTTTGAAGGAGAGATCAGTTTTGTGGATCCCTTGCTGAACGACAATACTCGTGTGGCTACCGCCAGGATCGAAGTGCCTAATAAGGATAGAAAACTGAAACCTGGAATGTTCGTTAGCGGCGTGGTAGAAAACCAGCTGGATAGTTCCGTCGAAGATCGAATTGTGATCCCGGAGTCGGCTGTTCTATGGACCGGTGAACGGTCGGTGGTGTATGTGAAGACCGATATGGATAAAGGCGCTGGATTTGAAATGAGGGAAATAATTTTGGGCCCGGCACTGGCCGATTCTCACGTGGTGGAAAGCGGACTGAAGCAGGGAGAACAGATCGTGGTGAACGGTACTTTTACCGTAGATGCGGCAGTTCAGCTTGCCGGGAAACCCAGTATGATGAACCCGAATATTGGAGAAGAGAAAGTAGATGTTTCTGAAGAGGACAGATCAGCCTTACAGCCGCTTTTCAGCGATTATTTTGAATTGAAAAATGCGTTGGTAAATGATGATCTTGAAACCGCTAAAGCTTCAGCTAGGCAATTTCAGCAAACAATAGACCAGCTGCAGGTTTCAGCCATGAGTGATGAGGTGGGATCCTTGTTGAAGATTCATTTTCCAAAGCTACAGTCGGTTACCGACCGCCTGGTTAATGCTGCAAATATCGATGCGGTTCGCAACGAATTCATTGGCCTGTCCAATACCATGATCAACCTGGCAGTTTCTACCAGGCCCATGGAGGGGATGTATATTCAGCATTGTCCCATGGCGAACAGCAACCAGGGAGCAGACTGGCTTAGCATGTCTTCTGAAATTCGAAATCCGTATTACGGGGCCTCCATGTTGGGATGTGGTGAAGTCACAGACCAATTATAGAGCCGATATGTTGAATTCAAAAGTTCAGTAAAACAACCATAAAACCAATCAATATGAATGATCAGAAACAAAATGAGAACAAAGGACTGAGCAATTACACCAGGTTTTTCCTGATGTTAGGATTATCATTTGTTGCAATGTACATCACGATGTACCTGAATACTTATGAAATTGACCATGTTTACTTCAGCCTTACCAGGTTTTATATGACCTGTTTGGGAATTGCGGCTATGGCGGTGATCATGTTGAGCTTAATGCTGAAAATGTATAAGAACAGGAAAAAGAATATCGCCATCTATGTTGGTAGTCTTGTCCTGTTCGTGAGTGCACTCGGACTTGTAAGGGCACAGTCGCCAGTCATTGGGGATGTACTTTATATGAAGGCGATGATCCCGCATCATTCCATAGCGATCCTTACCAGTAAAAGGGCCGATATCGATGATCCAGAGGTAAGAGAGCTGGCAGATGAGATCATCAAGGCTCAGGTTAAGGAGATTGACGAAATGAAGCGTCTACTAGATAAATTACAGAACAGGGAGGATTGATAGAAACAAAAATTACCTGCCAGTATAGATCAATATGAAAATAGAATCCCGAACTAAGAATTAGATGATAGTAAAAAGAAAAACCGCGAAGAAAATCCGGAAAGCCCACCGCTACCTGGGTATTTTTATTGGTATTCAGTTCATCATGTGGACGGTAAGCGGCCTTTATTTTAGCTGGACTGAACTGGATGAGATACATGGTGATCATTTCAGGAAGGAGCAGCCACAAATCGCCGCTTTTGGAAATCTTAGCAGTCCTACTCAATTACATCCCGGGTTAGAAGTGAGTTCTGCGGAATTATATGGTATTTCGGGTGAGCCGTTCTATTTTATCAATGATCATCTATTGATGAATGCCAGGACAGGCGAGGTAATAGATAAGATCGATGAATCCCAGGCGCTGGATATCGCTGCAAGATTTATGAAGGATGATCTAGAGGTTGAAAATATTGAACTGATCACCGAGACCGGGAAGCATCATGAATACCGTGAGAAATTATTACCGGCCTATGTCATTTCTTATGAGGGAGATGAAAATTTAAAGGCATATATCGGTGCAGGAAACGGAAGTTTTCAAACCGTGAGACACCGAAACTGGCGTTGGTTCGATTTTTTGTGGATGACCCACACCATGGATTATGAAGGCAGGGATGATTTTAATAATTCACTGCTTCGGGCCTTTTCGCTTTTAGGACTGATAACAGTTTTAAGCGGCTTCCTGTTATGGTATATCTCATCACCAACTGTGCGGAAGGTCGTTCAGCCAAAGAAAAAGAATAAAAAGAAAGCCTTTCAGGCGAATTAAAAACAGATAACAATAATTAAATTTAGGAAAATGAAAAAAAGAGTGAATAGTTTATTCGTTTTGGCACTAGCAGGAATGCTAAGCTTTACTTCGTGTAAAGACAACAAGGAGGCCGAAAATGAGCCTGCAGAGCCTATGCAGCATGAAATGCACCAGGCAGATACCGAAATGGATCATGAGGGGGATATGATGGATCAATCTGGCGGAGAAATGGCCATGGCTGAATTCAGCGATGAAAACAGCAGTATGATGTACCAGCACTATCTCGAGATCAAAGATGCCCTTGTCGCCACCGATGCTGCAGCAGCTAAAAAAGCAGCTGGAAACATGGCCGGGATGATGGAAGAAAAGAACGATATCTCCAGTATTGCTGAAAATATCGCCAGTATCGACGACGTGAATAAGCAGCGAGAATTATTTTCTGAGCTAACAGCCGCTATGGAACCTGCCCTGAAAGAAGCGATCACTTCTGGAAAGATCTATAAGCAGTATTGTCCTATGGCATTTGAAGGTAAGGGAGATTACTGGTACTCGAATTCGGACCAGATCAGGAACCCGTATTACGGCGATAAAATGCTGAAATGCGGAAGGGTTGAAGAAACCATTGAATAATTAATAAAATTTCCCGGGAGCCACTGGTTCCCGGGAACTTTAATTGAATTTGGATTGGAAGAATATAAATTACATATCAAGAACGTGGTTTGCCAGCGATGTATCATAAGCGTTCAAAATATCCTGGAGCGGCTTGAAATCCCATTTTCCAGTATAGATCTGGGAGAAGCCGTTTTAAAAAAACCGCTAAATCGTTCTGAAATGCAGGCCTTGCAGGCCGAATTCGATAAGGTAGGTTTCGAAATACTTCAGGATAGAAATGAAAGGCTTATCAATGAGGTGAAATCCATGATTATTGAAGAGGTTTACTCAGATGAACCTTCCAGCCAAAAACTGTCTTCGCTGCTTTCTTCCAGGCTTAATTTTGATTACAGCCATATCACGCACCTTTTTATCGAAAGGGAAGGGCAGAGCATTCAGAAATTCTACAATGCAGTACGTATTGAGCGAGCCAAGGAATTACTGGATTATAATGAGCTCGATATCGCAGAGATCGCCGACAGGCTTGGATATTCCACACCTGCCTATCTTTCTACTTCCTTTAAAAAAGCTATCGGGCATAGCCCTTCAGAATATAAAAATCTTGATCTGAAAGACCGACAAAATCTCGATTCTGTTTAGAAAGCTTTTTGAAAGTTTAGCATTTTCGTAGGATTTTGAGATCAAAAGATTGGTTAGGTTAAATTGCAACCAATCGATAACAATGGAATTCTATATTATACTGGGAGTTATTTTATATCTCTCCATCGCGCTGGATATTCTGCAAACCACACTCTCTATGCATGGAGGAGGCTGGCTTACCAGCCGTACTTCCCATTTTTTCTGGAAATGCGTTTACTGGTTATCCGGTAAGGATGGGGAATCTAAATTGCTTGGACATGCGGGCTATTTACTGCTTGCTTCCATTGTGGTGGTTTGGGTATTCATCTTATGGCTGAGTTTCAGTTTTATTCTCTACGGAATGCCCGGCGTGATCGTAGATAGTACTACTAAAGTCCCGGCAGATTTTCTTGAACTGGTCTATTATGCAGGTTTCAGTTTGTCTACTCTTGGAATGGGAGATTTTGTTCCGGTCACAACTGCTGCCCGAATTCTCACCAGCTTTTTTTCGTTTACAGGTTTAATACTCCTAACCATGTCGGTTACCTATTTTATCCCGGTTCTTTCAGCAGTTATTGAACAGCGAAAACTGGGTATACGTCTTAGTCTTTTAGGAAAAAGTCCCCAGGAAATTGTTCTGAACGCCTGGAACGGGGAGAATTTTGATAGTTTGCTGAAGAAATCTGATGAACTTTCAGGATCCATAATCAAATATAGTCAGCAGCACAGGGCCTACCCGGTGATCCATTATTTTCATAATACCGATGTGGAAACAACCGTGATACTTCAACTTGCCAGGCTTCATGAAGCCCTGCAGATACTTAGTTATAAGATCCCTGATGAATATCGCCCCGACGACCAAATTTTAAGACCGCTTCATAAGGCCTTTGAAAATTACTTTAAGGTACTGCTGGAAGTGACCCATATCAAACTCAGGGATACCGAGCCAGAAAGCAGCAACCTGGATGCGTTGGTGGGCACAAATTTCTTTGGAGAGCAAAAACCAGATTCCTCCGTGCCCGATAAGATCACACGGCATCGTAAATTTTTCCATTCGCTAATTTACCTCGACGGCTGGAAATGGGATCAGGTTGATCCTAAAAAATCTTAAAAATGCCCGCCCGAAGTTAAAAAGCTTTAAAACTGAAAGAACTTAGCATTTTTTTAAAAGCGAGCCTGAAACCTCATTTCTATTTTTGAGTTATAACCAATAAAATCAATTAGTTATGAGAAACGAAAAGCTGATAAGCGCCCTCGGAAATTGCATTAACCACTGTAATTATTGTGCAGATGCCTGCCTTGATGAAGACCATGTGAAGAAAATGGTGGATTGCATTCGATTAGACCGTGTTTGTGCTGAAGTTTGTTCTGCCCTGAATCAGGTACTCGCAATAGATTATAAAGATGTAAGAGGCCTGGTAGAATATTGTAAAAAAGTGTGCCAGGCCTGTGCCGATGAATGTGGAAAACATGACGCAAAACATTGTAAAGATTGTGCTGTAGCCTGTAAGCAGTGTGTTAAAGCATGCGAAACTTTTCTAGCTTAAAAGCAAAATTTGAAGAGCCTGGAACTCATAGGTTTCAGGCTTTTTTTATTCTTTTTTGCTAACTTAATGCTGATAATCAATTGTTAACCAAAAATCACAATTATGAGCTATTATTTTTCTAAAACAGTTGAAGGCAATTTTGATGAGGTGATAGAAAAGGTAAAGTCTGAACTAAAGGAAGAAAGCTTTGGCGTACTTACCGAAATCGATATTAAGGATACTCTTAAGAAAAAACTGGATGTGGATTTTAAAAAATACCGAATCTTAGGAGCATGTAACCCACCTTACGCCCATAAAGCCCTGCAGGCCGAAGACAAGGTTGGCACCATGCTGCCCTGTAATGTGATCGTTCAGGAAACAGATGCCGGGAAAGTAGAGATCGCTGCAGTTAACCCCTTGGCTTCCATGCAGGCCATCAAAAATCCGGAACTGGAACAGATCGCCAACGAAATAGCCAATAGGCTCCAGAAGGTTGTAGAATCTGTTTAAGGTTTATCTCAACTTTGGAAAGATTTTTTCGAAAGTACCTTCCCAAAAATTGAAACGGGATTTCTCCCGCCACGGCTACCTTTGCCATTCAATAACTGAATTCTATTCATTTGAGATCAATGAAACATACTTATAAAATTACCGGAATGAGCTGTAACGGATGTAAAGCTCATGTTGAAAATGCCCTTTCTTCGGTAGAAGGGGTTGAAAGCGTAGCGGTAGACTTGGGGGAAGGAAAGGCCGAAATCGAGATGGGCAGGCATATCGAACTTCAGGAATTGGAAGCTGCTCTGAGTTCCAGCGGTGGGAATTACCATATTCATATGCCATCATCCGATGAGCCGGGAAAACCAATGACGCATACTTACCAGGTCACAGGAATGACCTGTAATGGCTGCAGGTCTCATGTTGAAAAAACCTTAAACGAGGTTCCAGGGGTTGTCAAGGCTTCGGTAAACCTTGAAAATTCGGAAGCCGAGATAAGCATGAAAAAGCATATCCCGGTAGAAACTTTTGAAAAGGCACTTCAGGAAAATGGTGGGAACTATCACATTATGCTTCCCGGCCAGGAACCTCCAAAACAGGAGGATGCAGCCAAAAAGCAAGAAACTAAAGGAAAGGGAACTGGTACCTGGTACTGCCCCATGCATTGCGAAGGAGAGAAGACCTATGATCAACCCGGGGACTGTCCTGTTTGCGGGATGGACCTGGTGGAGGAAGTAAAGGCAGCTCCTAAAGTACAATTTACATGCCCGATGCATTCTGAAGTGGTTAGGGATGAACCTGGTGATTGTCCTATCTGCGGGATGGAGCTGGTGCCGCTCGAACCCGAACCTTCAGCCGAAGAAAAAGGATATAAAAAACTGCTGAAGAAATTCTGGATCTCCATCGCATTCACGCTGCCTATTTTCCTGATCGCAATGAGCGAAATGTGGCCAGATAATCCTCTTTACGAATTGGCGGACATGAAGGTGTGGAACTGGGTTCAATTTGGACTTTCCCTGCCGGTGGTTTTCTACGGAACCTGGATGTTCTTTGAAAGAGCCTGGAAATCTATCAAAACCTGGAACCTTAATATGTTTACCCTTATCGGGATAGGTGCGGGAGTAGCCTGGCTTTTTAGTGTTTTCGGACTTATCTTTCCAGACTTCTTTCCCCCGCAGTTCAAGACCGAAATGGGAACTGTACACGTCTATTTTGAAGCGGCCACCGTGATACTTACCCTTGTTCTAATGGGACAGGTGCTGGAAGCCCGTGCTCATAGCAGGACCAATTCGGCAATCAAGGAACTCCTGAAGCTGGCACCAAATACAGCGGTTCGGGTGGTAGATGGAAAAGAAGAGACGATTGCCGTAGATAAAATTCAGAAGGGAGATATTTTAAGGGTAAAACCGGGTGAAAAGATCCCCGTAGACGGAACCATTGAGAAGGGTGAATCAAGTATCGACGAATCCATGATCACCGGGGAACCTATCCCGGTAGATAAGAAAAAAGGAGATAAGGTTAGTTCTGGAACCATAAACGGGAACAAAAGCTTTACGATGGTGGCTGAAAAAGTAGGCGATGAAACCCTGCTTTCCCAGATCATAAATATGGTGAACGAGGCAAGTCGATCTCAGGCACCCATTCAGAAACTGGCAGACAGGATCTCGGCTTATTTTGTTCCGATCGTAGTTATAATTTCAATCCTCACATTTATAGCCTGGGCTATCTGGGGACCTGAACCATCTTACGTATACGCACTGGTTAATGCCATCGCCGTGCTCATCATTGCCTGTCCCTGCGCTTTGGGACTTGCCACGCCTATGTCGGTTATGGTTGGAGTAGGTAAGGGCGCTAAAAATGGCGTTTTAATCAAGAACGCCCGTGCTCTGCAGGAAATGAACAAGATAGATACCCTTATCATTGATAAAACGGGAACGATCACAGAAGGGAAACCTTCGGTAGATAAAGTTGTTTCGGTATCTTCGGAATATGACGAAAATGAGATCATTCGCCTGATCGCTTCGGTTAATGCACAAAGTGAGCATCCGCTGGCGACCTCCACGATCAATTATGCCCGGGAAAATTCGGTGGATTACGGAGAAGCTTCAGAATTCAATTCGGTAACCGGGAAAGGCGTTGAAGCAAAATTTGAAGGAAAGAGGCTGGCGCTTGGAAACGATAAATTGATGCAGGCCGAAAATGCTGAAATTTCAGATGATCTTCAGAAGCAGGTTTCGGCAGAACAGGAAAAAGGCAAAACGGTTTCCATGCTGGCGGTAGATTCCAAAGTTGTGGGCTTTATCAGCATTTCAGATAAGATCAAAAAGACCAGTAAGGAAGCGCTGGAGGAACTTCAAAAACATGGAATAAATGTGATCATGCTTACGGGCGATAACGAAAGGACGGCTTCGGCGGTAGCAAAGGAGCTAAACCTGGCCGACTTTAAAGCCGGCATGATCCCGCAAAATAAAATGAAGGAGGTAAAGAAACTGCAGGCAAAAGGGCACAAGGTGGCTATGGCCGGCGACGGAATTAATGATGCACCGGCTCTGGCCCAGGCCGATATTGGGATCGCAATGGGAACCGGAACCGATGTGGCCATCGAAAGCGCCGAGATCACACTGGTAAAAGGTGACCTTAAGGGAGTACTAAAAGCGGTAAAACTGAGCGAAAAAGTGATGAGGAATATCAAGGAGAATCTGTTCTTTGCGCTTATTTATAACAGTCTGGGAGTACCTGTGGCGGCCGGGATCTTATATCCGTTCTTCGGATTATTGCTTTCCCCTATGATCGCGGCACTGGCGATGAGCTTTAGTTCGGTTTCCGTCATAGGGAACGCGCTGAGGTTGAAAAAAGTGAAATTGTAGGAAATCAATTTTATCAATCGACAATTGACAAGGGAAAATGGACAATAGACAATAAACAATGAACAATAAACAATAACCAATGGATAATTTGACCTAAGGTTAGAAGAACATAACCTGAATTATTTCAGGACCTTATAATTAAGCAAAACAATTTAAAGATATGCAGGATTTTTTAAGCAAATGGGGAGAAGCAGCTTACACGACCAGTGGATTTTTCTGGATGGCCTTATGGGCTTTCGCACTGGGTTACGTAATAAGCAGCTGTATTCAGGTTTTTGTGACCGAGAAGAAAATGCAGGAAACCATGGGGAAAGAGGAATCTAAAGGGGTGCTTTTAGGAACCTTTTTCGGGTTTATTAGCAGTTCCTGTAGTTTCGCTGCGCTGGCGTCTACCAAGAGTTTGTTTAAAAAAGGAGCCAGTTTTGTCTCTTCCATCGCTTTTTTGCTGGCTTCCACGAACCTTGTGATCGAGCTGGGGATCATAATTTCGATCTTCCTTGGCTGGCAATTCGTGGTTGGAGAATACGTGGGTGGTGTAATTTTGATCTTGATCAGCTGGTTGCTGTTGAGGATCATTAGTCCTAAAAAACTGATCGAGAGAGCCCGAAAAAGACTTGATGACGAGGATGATGAAGATGATTCGGGTAAATCCTGGAAGAAGAAAATGAAGTCGGAAACCGGATGGGCGAAGGTGGCTCAGCAATACGGAATGGAGTGGAAGATGGTCTGGAAGGATGTGAGCGTTGGTTTCACCGTTGCCGGGATCGTGGCTGCATTTGTTCCTGACGCTTTTTTCAAAACGCTGTTCATCAATAGCGGGCAGGGACAAACAGAATTCGGTTTTTTTACCATCCTGGAGCATATCGTGGTAGGGCCGGTGGCCGCTTTTCTAACCTTTATTGGATCTATGGGGAATATTCCGCTGGCAGCTCTTCTGTTTGGTAAGGGAGTGAGCTTTGCCGGCGTAATGGCCTTTATATTCAGTGACCTGGTGGTTTTTCCCATTTTGCGTATCAATGCGAAATATTATGGCTGGAAAATGAGCTTTTTTATCCTTTTCCTGCTTTTTGCCTCGCTTGTTGGCGCTTCTCTTGCCTTGCAATACGGGTTTGATCTTCTCGGTATGTTGCCTGATCCTTCTTCCGTAAAAATTCAGGATAGTGAATTCTTTAAAATTGATTATACCTTCTGGCTGAATATGGCCTTCCTGGCGATCTCGGCTTATTTGATCTACCTGGGATTCTTTAAAAGAGATGATGTTATGTTCATGAAAGAAATGGCACCAAAAAGCAAGATCCTGGAAAAGACGCTGAAATATCTCGCTTTCGCCTGCTATATCTGGCTGGCAGGAGGGCTAATTGTAAAGTTTTTCGCATTGTAAAACTTGAGCAAACAAAAAAGAGCTACCAGGAATGGTAGCTCTTTTTTTTAAAAAATCATTTAATGGATTATCCCATTGGGTTCAATATCAGGTCTATTCTTTCCAGAACATCCTGAAGGTGATAGCGCGTAAGCGTATCTCCGGATGAATAAAGGGAATTCTTGATCTGTCTTTCTAGATTCTTCAATTCACCTCTTACAACCGGCCTGATGTCACTTTGTGAAACATCGAGGTTACTTCTGGAAATTCTGCTCCTCCATCTTGATGGGATCTCATCCTGCTCTTCGGTCATCAAATGCTCCATTCTTTCGATGTAGGCTCTTTGAAGGTTTCTTCTGTAACGATCAATGCTTTGACCTGAATATACTTCGCTCCAGATCCCTTTTCTAAGATCGGTCATCATGTCCAGAAGTGAATAGGCATCCTTACCATTTATTTCTTCATTTTCCATGAGCCTGGCCATTCTTCCAAAGTCAAGAATATCATTCAGGGTACGTTGCTGCATCCCGCGAACTCTTTCAATATTTCCGTCGAACTCGATCTTGTTAAAGATGTCCTGGTTGATCAGCCACTCTGGAGTATCGAATAACTGCTCCTGAAGGAAATCCATTGCTCTCTGCTGTTTTTCTGCAGTTACATGGAAGTATACAGGTCCTTCCTGGTCGTAGGTCTTGTAATATTCATATACTCCACCAATGTTTGCTGCTACATGACCCATATAACGGTTGTATTGTGAAAGCACCTGGCCGTAAAGATCATCCAGATCATCATAATCCTTTCCGTCTGCAGCGGTCCATTTGATTAGATTTGGAACAATGCGCTTCAGGTTTTTGATCCCATATTCGCTGGCAAGCATAGCGTCATCACCAAGATCTTCGGTTTGTGAACTAGGATCGATCACTCCGCCGCTTTGCTGTCTTCCGAATCTGTACATCGGGTCACCTGCATGTTCCAGGATCCACTCGTCAAGAATCGGCTTTTCTTCTTTTCCTGTCTTTTCAGGGATTGGGCGGTAACCCCATTTGATCGCATATTTGTCATATGGGCCAATATTCGGCATCAGGGCTACATCTCCGTCTTCTGGCTGTGCTATATAATTAAAACGTGCATAGTCCATGATAGAAGGAGCTGTTCCGAATTTCTGAGTGAATTCAGGATCTCTAAGGTCCTCTACCGCATAGGCAACACTAGATCCCATGTTATGTGGAAGTCCCAGGGTGTGGCCTACTTCATGAGAAGATACGAATCTGATCAACCTTCCCATTACCTCGTCTTTGAACTCTACATTCTGGGCATCTTCATTGATCGCCGCAGTTTGTACAAAGAACCAGTTTCTTAAAAGGGTCATTACGTTGTGGTACCAGTTAATGTCTGACTCCAGAATTTCTCCTGAACGCGGGTCGCTTACGTGAGGCCCGTTAGCGTTTGGAATTGGAGAAGCAAGGTATCGTACTACCGAATATCTCACATCCTCAGGGCTCCAGTCTGGATCTTCTTCAACAGTTGGAGCATCCTTGGCGATGATCGCATTCTTGAATCCGGCTTCTTCAAAAGCTACCTGCCAGTCTTCGATTCCCTGTTTGATGAAAGGCCTCCATTTTTCAGGAGTCGCACGGTCAATATAATATACGATAGGTTCTTTTGGTTCTACCAGTTCACCGTTCTTGAACTTTTCCATATCCTCTTCACGTACTTCCAGTCTCCAGCGGTCGAGATATTCAACTGTTTCGCTTTTCTGGGCTTCAAGTCCGTAATCGGTTTGTTCACTGGTAAACCAGCCTACACGTTCATCGAAATACCTTCTTTCCATTGGCTCCTTAGGAAGCAGGATCATGGAATTGCTGAACTCCATAGAAATAGATCCGGTGCTTTCGTTAGAAGGCGGTTCACCCGCATTATAGGTCTTGATGTGCCTGATCTCGATATTCTCTGGATAACTGCGGATGGTATCGATAAAGGAACGGCTTTCATCCAGTCTTGATACTTTGTATTGCTTACGGTTTCTATCCTGTAGTCCTAAAGCCTGAACGTCCTTGGTGTAAAGATCGGTAACATTAATAACCGTGGTTTTGTTGATAGAGTCCTTACCTACAGTTTTTACGTCGAAGCTTTGAATGATAGGTTCAAAATTCGAGTTAACCACAGCCTCATGAACCGGAAGTGTATCTGCAGCGTAAACTTCATAAGAAACTACACGTAGCAGTACCTTATCACCTTTTTTCTGCCAGCGGTGAACCTGGGTGTTCTGTTTTCCGCCTCCAAAGCCAATGCCGCTTGCTGTTTTTGCAATACGGGTTACGGTAAGCATTTCGCGGTTAAAAAGGCTGTCTGGGATTTCGTAGAAATAATCGTTATCCACTTTATGCACAGTGAACAATCCCTGGTCGCTTTTCGCATCTTTTGTGATTACCTTATTGTAAGGTTTTAAACCACCGTTTTTTTCTTCCTTTTCTGGTTTCGAGGCTACGTCCTGTTTCTTTTTATCTGGCTGAAAGACGGCACAGCTGGAAACAGACAAAGAAAGAGCTACAAGCAAAAGCTTGAGACTTTGATTCTTGATCATAAAATTGTACTTATTCGGTTAATAATTTGAATTTTGAGGTCTTTGAAATAGAAAAGACTGCTAAATGCAGCCTTTTGACTGCAAAACTAAGTAATGGTTTAAAACTTAATTTGTAATTCCCTGTTTTAATTGCTGTTGTTCCCAGGCGATCTTTTTAAAATCGAATTTCGAGCGATAGGGTTTTTCCAGGAAGGTGCGCGACCAGAAAGATTTTCGGAAAGGGAATAATGGGTCCTGTATCATGAAATAAGGAATGAAGTGATGATTTTTTACGCCGCATTTTCTGAAGAATCGCCTTATTTCCTTTTCCATTCCCAGCTCTGAAGCTGCAATGATGGCCGCATTTCTCTGGCATTTCGAACCTTTATAGTTGGCGGCCAGCCTAACATCAAAACCGTGGATGTAGAACTGGTCTTTTATTCTTTTGTAATTCTGAAACCTGGACCAGCCATCCATTAAAACCAGGAAAATGTGGATGAATGAAAAGATAAAACAGACCGACCAGAATACAATTAAGTCGGGGTCGCTGTTTGAAATGGCTTTAATAAGTAATACGTAGTAGATATAGGACTGAAGCAAGAATAGCGATAATCCAAAATATAGCAACTTGCCTACTTTCAAATAAGAGACAATTAAAGCCGGTTGTTTTGGAAGAATGAGCGCTCGCATTCTCTAAATTAATAAAAAAAGCCCTACAAAATTTGCAGGGCTCTGAAGGAATCCGGTTTTTCCTAATTACATTATCTTGATGCTCAGGGTTTCTCCTTCCTTGAATACATCTATCATTTTATGTTTCCTAAGGCTCTTTAAAGCCTTGTCCCATTTTTTATTGCTGAGCCCAGACCGGTCTTTAATAGTGTCCAAGGCATGAACTTCATCACCTTTCAATAGTTCGTAAACCGATTTTTCCTCTTCATTTAAATCCACCTGTTTCTTTTCCGGTTTCATCTGAGGGAAGAAGAGCACTTCCTGTATCGACTGGTTATTGGTAAGGAACATGATCAAACGGTCCATTCCAATTCCAAGTCCCGATGTTGGAGGCATTCCGTATTCCAGGGATCTTAAAAAGTCATTATCGATAAACATCGCCTCGTCGTCTCCTTTTTCTGAAAGCTTCAATTGCTCCTCAAAACGCTCTCTCTGGTCAATAGGATCGTTTAGCTCAGAATAGGCATTTGCGATCTCCTTTCCACAAACCATCAGCTCAAAACGCTCGGTCAGTTCAGGATTATCGCGATGTTCCTTACAAAGCGGACTCATTTCCTTTGGATAATCGGTGATGAAAGTTGGCTGTATAAAGTTGCCTTCGCATTTTTCCCCGAAGATCTCATCGATCAGCTTTCCTTTACCCATGGTTTCATCAACTTCAACACCCATTTCAGTAGCAGCAGCGTAAAGTTCCTTTTCAGATTTCCCGGTAATATCAAAACCAGTATATTCTTTAATCGCGTCGGTCATGGTAAGGCGCTTATAAGGAGCCTTGAAATCGATCTTATGTTTTCCGAAGGTAGCTTCAGTAGTTCCGTTTACAGCAATTGCGCAGTGCTCAAGAAGCTTTTCGGTAAATTCCATCATCCAGTTGTAGTCCTTGTAAGCTACATAGATCTCCATGGCAGTGAATTCAGGATTATGCGTCCTGTCCATACCTTCATTTCTGAAGTTCTTGGAGAATTCATATACCCCGTCAAAACCTCCAACGATCAGTCTTTTCAAATAAAGCTCATTGGCGATCCTTAGATAAAGCGGAATATCCAGCGCATTATGATGAGTAACGAAAGGCCTCGCTGCCGCACCACCTGGAATAGATTGCAGGATAGGTGTTTCAACCTCGAAGTATCCCTTTTCGTTGAAAAAGTTGCGCATCGCGTTGAAAAGCTTCGTACGCTTTACAAATATCTCCTTAACCTTCGGGTTTACGGCAAGATCGGCATAACGCTGGCGGTACCTTTGCTCCGGGTCGTTAAAACCATCATGCACATTTCCTTCCTTATCGGTCTTCGGAAGCGGTAAAGGTCGGATAGCCTTGCTCAAAAGGTGAAAATCCTTCACCATTACGGTTTTTTCCCCCACCTGGGTTTTAAATAATTCCCCTTCAATTCCGATGAAGTCGCCTATATCCAGCAATTTTTTATACAGGTCGTTGTATTTGAACTTATCCTCTCCCGGGCAGATCTCATCCCGGTTAAAATAAACCTGGATACGGCCCGATGAATCCTGAAGTTCAGCAAAAGAAGCTTTTCCCTGTATCCTACGGGACATCAGTCTACCTGCGATGACCACTTTCTTACCATCTTCAAATTTTTCCTTGATATCTGTTGTGGTGTGATCTACCGGAAACAGATCGGCAGGATATGGATTGATGCCTGCCTTTCTTATGGCGGCTAATTTTTCTCTTCTAATTTGTTCCTGTTCTGATAATTGCTGCATATAATCGTTTTTATGCATTCAACAAAATGCGGGTGCAAATATAGTGACTATCAGGCTTCCGCACAATTGAATTAAATGCCGAAATAATAATTCTATCTTTGCAGGAAAATCAAAGCAATATGAGTATCTGGAGAGTGATCCTTTCCGTTCTTTTTCCTCCGCTAGCCGTATATGATAAAGGATGCGGTTCCTTGCTAATCGTATTAATACTTACTCTTTTAGGCTGGGTGCCCGGGGTCATCGCGGCTTTGATCATTTTGAATAATCCGAAATATGAATAAGGAAGTAGAGGTACAATATCTGGGAGTTAAAGATTACAAAGACACCTGGGATTACCAGGAACAACTGTTTAAAAATACGCTTGACCTCAAGATAAAGAACCGGCGTGAAGAACTGGATATCCCAACGAAAAACTATTTTATATTTGTGGAACATCCTCATGTTTATACCCTTGGCAAGAGTGGCGATGCCAGTAATTTGCTAATTTCAGATGAGGAGCTTAAAGCCAGGAACGCTACTTACTACAAGATCAACCGGGGAGGAGATATTACCTATCATGGTCCGGGCCAGATCGTAGGATATCCTATCCTGGACCTGGACAACTTCTTTACCGATATACATAAATATTTGAGGTTGCTGGAAGAAATGGTAATACTTACCCTAGCTGAATATGGGTTGAAGGCTGAACGCAGCCCAGGAGAGACCGGCGTATGGCTGGATGTGGGTACTCCTTTCGCCCGTAAGATCTGTGCCATGGGAGTTAGGGCCAGCCGATGGGTTACCATGCACGGTTTCGCGCTTAATGTAAATGCCGATCTGGGGTATTTCGACAATATCGTTCCCTGCGGGATCAAGGATAAAGCCGTAACCTCCCTCAATGTCGAACTTGGAAGGAAGGAAGTCGATATGGTCGAGATTCAGCAGAAATTACTTAAGCATTTTACCAATCTGTTCGAAGCTACCATCTCAAAAAGTTAGTTTATTCTCAGAAAAATCCATTTTTATCTATCTAAAATTAAAATAAAGGTCCTTCTGTCATTATTTATTTAAATTTCATGCAATCTGCTGAAGAAATTAAATTTTTTTTTAATGGTTTAAATAAAAATTAGGATTTTTACCAAAATTTTAAAAGATAAAACATGAAGAAACAATTACAATTCCTTATTGTTCTGATTTTTTCATTTACATGCCATCTTGGTTTTGCCCAGGAGAAAACAGTAAGTGGAACGGTGAATGATACCGATGGGCTTCCTTTGCCCGGGGTGAATGTTATAGTTCAGAACACCAATAGAGGAACTCAAACCGATTTTGATGGTAATTACAGTATAGAAGTTTCTCCAGGAGAAGTTCTAACATTTAGTTATGTTGGATTCACGACTGAAACGCTTACTGTTGGGGAAGCTAATAACTATAATATTATTCTACAGGAAGATGCTTCACAATTAGATGAGGTAGTCGTGGTAGGTTATGGTACTCAAAGCAAGAGAAAATTAACCGATAACGTTGCTAAATTAACCGCAGAGGATATCGAGGAAGTTCCTGTGCCAAACATTCAAAGTACTATTGCTGGTAAGGCTGCTGGTGTTCAGATAGCTCCAACCAATGGTAAAGTAGAAGGTGGGGTAAATATCAGGATTCGTGGTATCGCCAGTATAGGTGCAGGATCTGAACCATTGTACGTACTGGATGGTGTGCCTTTGATTAACAATAACGAATCCAGTAATGGGGCACCTACTAACCCGTTACTTACTTTAAGCGCTAATGAGATCGAATCTATCGATATTCTTAAAGATGCTTCGGCAGCTGCTGTTTATGGTTCTCGTGGTGCAAACGGGGTTGTGATCATTACTACCAAAAAAGGTAAGGAAGGGAGATCTTCTTTCACCTTAAACTATTCGTATGGTATTAGTGAGCCAACTAATGAAATGGAATGGTTGAATGCCGATGAATATATCGAACTTTTTACCGAAGCAGCCGTTAACAGTTTTGGAGAACAAGATGGTACCGAATATATTGAAGGTATTTTCGACTTCCTGGCTGGAGATACCGACTGGAGAAGTAGGGAAGTAGATACCGACTGGCAGGACCTTGCTCTTCAATCTGGGCATGTACAGGATGCAAGTCTTTCAATGTCTGGAGGTAATGAGAAAACAACCTATTTCTTCTCCGGAGCATATAATGATACAGAAGGTATCATAACTGGAAACGACCTGGAAAGGATCAACAGCCGTATTAACGTAACTCATAGTTTCGATGAAAAGTTTCGTGCTGGAATGAATACCAGTTTCTCAAGAACAGAAATAGACAGGATTGCAAACGATAACGCCTTTGTTAACCCTATTCAGGCAGTTGCTCAGCCTGCAATCTCGCCGGCCTATTTGGAGAATGGTGATCCTAACCCAAATACATTGTATCCTAACTTTTTACTACAGGATAAACATGCTTTCTATAAAACAGTGATTAGAAGGATTACAGGTAGAGCTTTTGGTGAATATTCTTTTACTGATAATTTCAGATTCAATTCAGATTTTGGATATGATCTTTATTACCAAACAGAAGATAGCTACACCGGTAGACTGGCACCGTTTCAATCAACCAATGGTGAAGGTTACGCATCTAGCGTAGGAACCGAATCTTACGTGGCATCTAACTATTTCACGTTTTCTGAGCAGTTTGGAAGTGCACATGATCTAGAAGTTGTGGCTGGTATGGAATATAACCAATCAAATAGAAGATTCCAGAGTATAACAGGAATCCAGTTCCCAACAGATGATTTTGAAACGATAAGCAGTGCAGCCGAGATTACAGGAGGAGCTGGAAGTGAATCTGCGAATAGTTTCCTTTCATACTTCGGAAGGGTTACCTATTCCTTTTTAGATAGGTATCTTTTCAAGGCAAGTGTTAGACGAGATGGATCTTCCCGTTTTGGTGAGGACGTGAAATATGGTACTTTCCCTGCGATATCTGCAGGTTGGATCGTAAGTGAAGAAGCGTTCCTGGAAGACTCTGATGTTCTGAGCTTCCTTAAGCTTCGTGCAAGTTATGGGGAAACTGGAAATGCCAATATTGGTGATTTTGCCTCCCTTGGTCTTTTTGGTGGTATTTCTTATAACCAACGTCCGGGTATAGCCCCAATACAGGCTTCTAACCCACAATTAACCTGGGAGAGTGTGAACCAGTTGGATCTTGGTCTGGAATACGGATTCTTTGACAATAGAATCTCTGGAGAGATCGATTATTATGTTAAGGAATCTGATGGACTTATTTTTAATGAGCCACTTCCAGGTACCTCAGGACAGTCTTCTATTACAAGAAACATTGGGGTGTTGGAGAACAGCGGTGTGGAATTCGTGTTAAATACCCGGAATGTTCAAACCGATAAATTAAGCTGGAATACTAACTTCAATATTTCCAGGAACATCAACGAAGTGAAAGTACTTCCTGACGGTCAGGATGTGGTTTCCGGTCAAACGATTCTAAGAGAAGGTGAAGCATTGTCTTCTTTCTATCTAATTGAGTATGCTGGTGTAGACCCTGATAATGGAGATGCTTTGTACTATATCAATGAAGATGGAGGAGGAAGAGAAACTACAACCGATCCAAACGAGGCAAATAGAATTATTGCAGGTCAGCCATATGCCGACGTTATCGCTGGTTTAACAAACACTATTAATTTTAGTGGACTGGATTTCACCGCCACCTTTGTTGGTGAATGGGGAGCCAGTATTTATAATGGAGGTGGAATCTATCAATCTGCGAACGCCGATTTTTTCGATAACCAGACCAGAGACCAGTTAAGAAGATGGCAACAGCCGGGAGATATCACAGATGTGCCTCAGGCCAGGTTATTTGGTGGTAATGGTACGGCTAATTCCACAAGATATCTTCAGGATGCCGATTTTATCAGGCTTAGAAATCTAACTATCGGTTACACCATTCCAGACGCTTTAACAGATGAGATAGGACTTGAAAAGTTCAGACTGTACTTTACAGCTATCAACTTATTAACGTTTACAGACTTTGATTTGTACGATCCTGAATCGGTTAGTGATGCAGGCCAGGGTGCTGGAGTTGCCTTTTACTCAGCTCCTTCCGCCAGAACGATGTCAATAGGTGTTAATATTAACTTCTAAAAAAGAATTTATGAAAAAAGTATATAATTTATTGTGGGTTGGAGCCCTCGCGTTCATCCTTGGAGGATGCGATGAGAAGCTGGATATTGAGCCGCGCCAATCTATTTCAACAGATATTGCCCTTTCGAGCGGCGAGAATATCAAGAATATTTTAATTGGAACTTACGAGGAAACCAGTCAGTCTGCATCTTATGGAGGATTTCTGCAAATGATGGCCGATCTTTATGGTTTTGAAGACCAGGCTACCTGGGGCGGAACCTTTCAGCAGCCAAGGCAAATCTTCAACAAGGCTATTTTTGTGGACAATAGCTTTGTAAGCGCCCTTTGGTTAAATGCTTATGAATCCATCAACCAGGCGAATCTGGTTATCGACTATGCCGATATTATAGAGGATGAAACCGAAAGAAATACTGCTGTTGGAGAAGCTTATTTTTTGAGAGCTCTTAACTATTTCGATATTAACAGATTCTTTACTTCTCCTGATGGGTCATTAGGTGTTCCATTGAGTTTGGAGGGAATAACCGATTATTCTCAAAACCTGGAAATACCTCGTGCTTCTTCAGATGCTGTTTACCAGCAGGTTATTTCTGATCTTGAGAATGCTTACGAGCTATTGCCTGAATCAAATAGTTTCTTCGCCGATAAATATGCTGCTCAGGCATTACTGGCCAGGGTTCAATTGCACGTAGGTAATTATCCCGCGGCTGCTGAAGCTGCTAATGATGTGATTGAAAACAGCGGTCATAGCCTAACCGGAACCTATGCCGATGCATTCAATAATGATGTGGATTCAAGTGAAGATATCTTTGCTTTTCAGGTTACCTCTCAGGGAGGAGATAATGAATTAGTTGTTCATTATGCCGACCAGAGATTTGGTGGACGTGGAGGTGATATCACCGTAAATCCAGAATACCTTGCGCTCTTTGGGGATACTGACGATAGAGGGTCTTTCTTCTATATCAGTGCGCAGAATGGAGGAACTCTAACTGAGAAGTATACCAATCAGTTCGCGAATGTATCTATTCTGCGATTAGCTGAAATGTATCTTATAAGAGCAGAAGCAAACCTTAGAGAAGGTTCGGCAATTGGAGCCACTCCACTGGAAGATGTGAATACTGTTAGAGCAAGATCAAATGCTGAACTTCTTTCTGATGTGACAGTTGACGATATTCTGCTGGAGAGGGAACTGGAATTGATGTTCGAAGGACACCTTATCTTTGATTACACTCGTACTGGTAGAGCTGTAGATGGTATTCCTGCCGATTCAGACAGACTATCTTTCCCGATTCCGTTGAGAGAAATGGACGTGAACTCTGAGTTAGTACAAAATCCTGGTTACGGATCTTAATCTGAAACCTCAATATAAAGGAAATGGCCGGAATTTATTTTCCGGCCTTTTTGTTTTCGGTGCTTTTTTACCAAAAATTATTTTTGAACTACTCTATAAGGATTTCCTTGGTTGTTACCAGGCAATAGGTGAGTGCCTTTTTTGCCCTGTTTAAGTTAAGGAGTGCCTTCCCCTGTCTAAAAACACTCCTTCCATCAATATCTTCCGCTGCTTCTATTGCATAAGCTGATAAAAGTTCGGAATCATGGCTAATTTGTTCCAGAAGATCCATTTCCTCGTCATTGAGTTCTTCACCTGATTCAAGCCGCAGATTATAATCATAAACGGCGTCATACATATCAAAAGATTTGTCTACCAGGGAATCTACACTGCTAATACCAACTTCCTTGGTTGGTCTCTTCAATTTCTGTTGGCCATAAATCGGGAGGCTTGAAATAAAAATTAGGCCGATTATTAATTTTGACAACATAACTGAATAAAATTAAAACGGTTAGGAATATCAAAATTACTGGGTAACCTTCAAAAAGTAAGTAGGGGTTAACCCTAAAGTTTATACATGATAATTTCATTCTCCTCGCCCTGGACAATGAGTTCCAGCCTTCTGTCCAGGTCGGCATTTGCTATATCTACCTGGGAATTACCATAAACTGGGAAGCCTTCGAGAAGTTCTGCGTCGCTGTTAAAAAGGTAAACTTTATGAGTCTGTAGATCGGTAATTGCGATCAATGATCTACCCTGGATTTCGAACAATTGAGGATTGGTATATAAACCAAAATCCAGTTCGGCTGTTTTTTCATTGATCGATAGTTGATTTTCGTTTAAATATACAAGCAGGTCGTTGCCTGCAACAAGCCGGTTGTTTTCAGCAAGGTCCAGGTTTTTCTTTGATATTTGCCCTTGTTGACTAATTTCCAGTAAGTTCCCCTGTGGGGCTGTAGAGACAAATTTATCCCTATATCCGTACCATTGATTATCTGAAAATTGAATACTCTCACTTATCGGTACTCGTATTTCTCCCTGCCTGCTTAAGATATTAAGCCTGCCCGATTTTTCAGGAACCAGGATATAATCCTTTGTGCCTAATCGTATATGTTTAGGGGGCATGGCGATTTGGCTTCCGGCTTTTTCAAACTGAAACCCTTTAATGCCTTTACCTTTTGGGCCAACCATATATAGCCGGTTATTCTGGGTCAGGACGAACCGATAATTTCGGTTATTGTCATAGTCAAAAACGGAAACTGGTTGGGTAAGTGGCTGGTTGAAGCTGATAGGAAAGGGTTTAACCCTGTTGCCGTTCCTGTCCAGTACTTCCAGATTGTAGCCAGTTGAAAAAGCAAGCTGCTGATTACCGTTCTTGAAAAGGTCAACCTGGTAAATATCACTTGTTATCTTGCTATCGAGCTCTTTTCTCCAAAAAAGGTTGCCCTTATTGGAAAACAGGTGCAGCCTGTTCTGCTCGTCCTGCACGGCGATGTCGAATTGATCGGTTTTGTGGTTCTTAAAGAAGTATGGCCTGGTGGCAAGGGGAGCATCTAATTTAACAGAAGAAAATTGTTCTGGACCACTGGAATTCTGGGAATTATCTTCAGAATTTGAAAAATAGGCATGAATATGGGCGAAATCCTTTTCCATGATGAACTGCAGCATGGTAAGGCTGTTTCGGTTCAATTGGAAACTGGAAGAGGTTTGGCCCGCAGTTAATCTTTCTGTAAAGGCTGAATTCCGCGTGATCAGGAGCATCGATGACTCTGAGGAAATAGAATTCATCATGTCTTTGAAGTATGCTTGTTCAGAAATACTATTTGAATTAAGAAAGCTGCTTATGTGTTTTTGGAGAATTTCGATTTCGGGGGCGAAAATGATGAAATGATCCAGAATCGTGTAATAATTTAAAGCTGGAATTTCCACCATGTTGCTGAGTGCAAGCTGTATATCGGGTTTCTTGATAAGCCTTAGAACAGGTTTTCCTCTAAATTCTTCCACCTGTTCACCAGTGCCTGCAAGTTGCTCCTTTGCGGTTTCGATCTCGATTGCGTTTAGCACCAGGCTGCTGCCTTCGGGAAGATTAACCCGGGCGATTTCCTGTATATGCTCCAGGAGATCGGGAGTGTAAATTTTCGTAGAATCTGCTTCCTGCCCGTTCTGGGGAACTACAGGTTCACCAGGTTGGTCAAAACTAAATGCATAAAGGCTTATAAACTCACTTGGGCAAACTCTTGTCGTTTCGGCAACCCCTGGCTTGCTTCTTCTTAAAACGCCTGGCAGATCAATTAGGTTGTCAAAAAGGCTAATTCCGTTAGCTTTGATTTCAGATGGATCTACGTCCAATTCCACGACACTCCAATCGGTAATTTTTTGAATGGATCGAGATCCTGTTTCCCCGATAACCGAATTAAGAATTCCAAATTTGTGATTGATGAAAACCGAATTCTTATTGGGGTCTGCGGCTTTGTAAACCTCCTTGAATCTTTCTGAATGCAATGATTTAGAAGAATTGTCTTTGATGTGGAGCTTGTTTTTTGAATTGGTTATTAAGACCATATTTCCTGTTTCTTTCAGGTAAAAATGGAAATCCTCGAGATTTATCTTTTTATACTCCAGGCTTCCCTCTTTTAGGTTTTCGATGCTTTTATTCGGAATTGAATCCAGCGGAATTAGTGCGGAATCCCTTTTAGTAATAAGGCTGTAGCTGAAGGATTCGTCCTTAAGATTTGAAAAAGCGATCGCGGTTTCGTTGCGGAGGTTTAGGTAGGGAAGAAAGCCCAGTTCCTTTTTAAGGTTGTTTTTAAAGTGGAAGTCGCTGTTGTTTAAAAAGCCGTTATCGTTAAGACTGGTAACGAAGGACTTAAGGTCTGGAGAGATAAGAATAATTTCTGCATTCTCCGGAATATGTTCTGTTAAACTGAAGTCCTCTTTTACTTGATTGGAGCAGGCTGAAAGGATGAATATCCAGGTTAGGATCATCAGTTTTTTCATGGTCTGGGCGTGGTTTATTTAAAAGCAAAAATATGAACTTAGAAATCAATGGTCAATTGTTCCGGAAGTAGTTTAAAACTTTTACGATGATACCTGGTAGCCCCAAATTCCCGGATGGCTGCCCTGTGTTCCCTGGTAGGGTAGCCTTTATTTCGTTTCCAGTTATACATAGGAAATTCATTATGGATCTTCTCCATGTATTCATCCCTGTAGGTTTTGGCCAGAATGGAAGCAGCAGCAATGCTTAGAAATTTAGCATCCCCTTTGATAATGCATTCATGTGGGATTTCGCCAAAAGGTTTAAATCTATTGCCATCAACTATGATATGTTGTGGCGCTTGCTGCAACTTTTCGATAGCCCGGTGCATTGCAAGGATGGATGCGTTCAGGATGTTTAACGCATCGATTTCTTCCATAAAAACATGGGCTACCCCGTAACAAATGGCTTCCCCTTCTATACAACCACGAAGAAAATTCCTGGTTTCCAGGCTTAAAACTTTAGAATCGTTTAAGGTTTGATTCTGAAAATGTGGAGGTAAGATCACTGCAGCGGCCGTAACCGGACCCGCCAAACATCCTCTTCCGGCTTCATCGGTCCCCGCTACGGAAATTTTTGAATTATAGAATGATAGCATGCTGGCAAAAATATTAAGAATTTTCCATACTATTCAACTGTTAAACAGCCTTCCAAAATAAATTTTCATCTCTAACTGCCTTATAAACAAATTGTTAATTAGTTGTGAAGATAGCAGGTAAAATAATTTTGTTTTATTAAGAATTTATTATGATTTTTGGCAAGGCTAATTCAAATTTAACGAATAATGAAAAAAAGTTTACAAGGATTACTAACGCTGCTATTGGTGTTAGTGGTGCAAATTGGTTTTGCACAGGAAAAAACCGTCACAGGTACGGTTTTGGATGAAGACGGTTTACCACTGCCGGGTGTTAACGTAATCGAGCAAGGTACGTCAAACGGTACACAAACAGACTTCGATGGAAATTATTCTATTTCTGTTGCTCCTGGGGATGTGCTTGTATTTAGTTATGTAGGGTTTCAACAACAAACCATTACCGTAGGTAGTTCTAATGTTTACAACGTGTCCCTTCTTGTGGATGCTGCTGCTCTTGATGAAGTTGTAGTAACTGGTTATGTTACCCAGAAGAAATCAGATATTACTGGTTCTCTGGTAGAGGTTAGTGAAGAGAAGCTTACCGAGTATGCTGCTGCTTCTGTAGATCAGGCCCTTCAGGGTAATGTTGCTGGTTTAGCAGTTTCAGCTTCTTCTGGTACGCCAGGATCTGTTGCTAATATCAGGATTCGTGGTATCAGCTCTATTACAGCTGGAAACGAACCATTGTATGTAATTGATGGTGTGCCGGTAAATAACGGAAACGCTAGTGCTAGTGCTGCAACATCATCTATTAGTGCTCTTGCTGCGATAGACCAGTCAACCATTGAGTCTATTACCGTGTTAAAAGATGCTTCTGCTACCGCTCAATATGGTGCGAGAGGTGCGAACGGGGTTATTTTGATTACTACTAAAGGTGGTAAGTATGGAACTACCAGGTTTAATTTTACATCTCAGGTAGGTTTCCAGAATGATGCGATCGAGCAGCCAACTCCGCTTACAAACGCACAGAGAATTGTTCTTGCGTCTGAAGCATATGTGAATGATGGTTTCTTTGCTACTGAGGCAGAAGCTGAAGATTTTCTAGTTAATAACAGTGCTTTGTTTGCTCAGTGGGATCAGGCTGGACGTCCTGAGTCTAACTGGCAGCAGGTTCTTCGTAACCCTGATGCTTTATTCCAGCAGTACAGCTTGTCTGCTTCTGGTGGAGGTGAGGATAACAGGTTCTTTGCGTCTATTGGTTATTTAGAGCAGGAGGCTACCGTTATTGGATCTTCTTTCGAAAGGATCTCTGGATCTTTGAATTTTTCTAAAGATTTCAGCCCAAGCTTGAAGTTCTCTTCTAACAACACGGCATCTTACTCTTTCCAGGATGCATTCCTGGAGCTTAGTGCGTATTTTGATAGTCCAAGAACTGCGACTTATTTCATGAACCCGCTAAGACAGCCTTATAATGAGGATGGTACTCCAGCTGAAATTGGTGGAGCTCTGCCAAACCCATTGATCTCTACAAGAGATAACTTCAATGAAAACCGTTTCACCCGTATCATTTCAGGTAACTCACTTGACTGGGAAATCGGTGGAGGTTTTTCTGCTGGAGCAAAGTTCAACGTGGATTTACAATTGTATAACTACAGAACCTATACAAACAGGAATTATGGATATGGTGTACCTACTTCAGGTGATGCCTCTCAGTACGACAGAACAAACGCCTTCTACGTATTCCAGAATTACCTGAACTATGACTTCGAGATCAATGCAGATCACAGATTTGATGTTAAAGTTTTACAGGAATACCAGGCTAGCCGTAGCTATTTCTTAGGTGGTGCTGGTAATAACTTCGCTGACGATGGACTGTTCTATCTGGCAAGTGCTGGTACTCCAACTTCGGTTACTTCTAGTTTCAGTGACTGGTACATGGGAGCATACCTAGGCTTGCTTCAGTATTCTGCTTTCGATAGTAGATATGTATTGAACCTTTCTTACAGAAAAGAAGGTAACTCAAGATTTGCTGCAGATAACAGATGGGGTGATTTCTACTCTGTAGGTGCTGCATGGAACCTTCATAAGGAAAACTTCCTTGCTGATGCTGGTGCTATAGATTATCTTAAATTAAGAGGATCTTATGGTGTGACCGGTAACGCTAATATTGGATTGAACAACTACCAGTCTCTGTTCACTTATGGTGTAGACTATAATGGTGAGGGAGCTCAAGCTGTTAGTACTTTTGGTAACAACGACCTTTCCTGGGAGATCAACAAGACCTTTGATGTTGGACTTGAATTTGGCTTCTTCCAGAATGCTTTAACTGGTAGTATAGCTTACTTTAATAGAGATTCGGAAGATCTTCTGTTAGATGTGCCGCTTTCTCAAACTACTGGATTTGCAACTCAAACCCAGAATATTGGTGAGTTGAATAACCAGGGATTCGAATTCCAGTTAACTGCAAATATTATCGATACTGAAGATGTAGGTCTGAGTATAGGTGGTAACCTTGCTACCGTTGAAAATGAGGTAACAAAACTGCCTTTAGATCCAAATGGTATTGAAAGAACCATCACTACTACCATTACTAGAATCGAAACAGGGCATCCTGTAAGAGAATACTACATGCCAACCTGGGCAGGTGTTAATCCTGAAACCGGTAATGATGAATGGTATGTAAATGGTGTAGATGGAGAAACTACAACGAATTTCAATGATGCTGAAGCTGTATTCCAGGGAGGTAACTCTATTCCTACCATTACTGCTGGTATGAATTTGAACTTCAACTTTAAAGGTTTCTTTATTAATGCTCAGGGATACTATGCTGGTGGTCATAAGATCTACGAAGGATGGCACTTATACCTACACCAAACTAATGGTTTCCCAATCCTTGCTTACAATGGATATCAGTCATTGTTAGACAGATGGCAGGAGCCTGGAGATGTTGCTAGACATAGTAAATTTACGTCAGCTGGACAGCCATGGCAAAGACATTCTAAGTATCTTTATGATGCAGATTTCTTAAGACTTAGAACAGTTACTGTAGGTTACGATCTACCTAGTACAGCAATGGAGCAAATTGGTATGACTTCTGCAAGAATCTATGTAAGAGGAAACAACCTTGCTACCTGGGTAAAAGATGATAACTTACTTTATGATCCAGAACAGGATCTAGGTGGTGAAACAGGATTGGAGACTCCTCCAACCAAGGCGGTACTTGTAGGTGTTAATCTAACTTTTTAAAAAAATTATTGATGAAAAAAATTATTTATAAAGGATTGATCATGGCTATATCAGTTGGTGCCATATCATCCTGTACAACAGAAGATTTAGATCCTACACTTGCTCAGAATAAAAGTGTTGAGCAGAGTGTGAACAATGTGGGTAACCTGTTCAGTATTCTGAAAGGTGTACACAGTCTTATGTCTGAAAGTGGTTATTACGGTCAGGATGTTATTATTACAAACGAAGTAAGAAGTGATAATACATTCTCTATAGGTAACTCGGGTAGATATACTACCGAAAGCCAGTATCTGTATAACAATAACACAGACCTTATCTGGAACAATGCATACGAGGTGATCGCCAATGCGAACATTATCATCAATGCAAACCTTGAAAATCTTGAAGGTGATGTTGATTATGGTGCTCATGTTCAAGGACAGGCCACAGCTATAAGAGCATTAGCTCATTTTGATCTGCTTCGTGAGTATGGTCAGCAACATACTGGTAGCGGTAACCTTGGAGTGCCAATCGTTACTGAATATAAGGGAGATAACCTGTTTCCTGCCAGAAATACCATCGAAGAAGTAAAGGCGGCTATTTACAGCGATCTTGAAATGGCTTATTCTATGATGGATTCTCAATATGATGATTCTAAAGTGTATATCTCTAAGCTTGGTGTGAAGGCACTTGAATCTAGGGTAGCTGTATACTTTGGAGACTGGACTAGAGCACGTGATGCAGCAGAGATTGTTGTAAACTCAGGTGAATATTCAGTTATTTCTGCTGACTCTTACGTTGATAGCTGGCAGGGTGACGGAGGAGTAAATGTGATCTTCGAACTTGCTGCAAGTCAGGTGGATAACGCAGGTATCAATGGTTTGGCTTATATGTACCAGATCAATGCTGATGGTAGTGGATATGGAGACGTGGTTGCAAGACCAGAAGTACTTGGTATCTACGAAGATTCAGACGTTCGTCTAGGAATACTTGATACTTCTGGAGACTGGATTAGAAATACCGGTAAGTATCCAGATAACGTAAACTTTACCAATAACATTCCATTGATCCGTTTCGAGGAGGTAGTTTTAAACTATGCTGAAGCTCTAATGGAAACTGGAGGCGATGCCTTGACTCAGTTGAATAAACTTCCTGCTAACAGAGGAGCATCATTATATGCTGCAGCCACAAAAGACAATATTCTTTTGGAAAGAAGAAGAGAATTGATCTTTGAAGGATTCAGATTTGATGACCAGCTACGTACTGGAATGACTATGGAAGCTGTTGGAACAGATGGGATGATCATGGAAACAATTGATTACCCAAGCTACTTGTTCGCTTGGCCAATCCCGCTTTCTGAAATGAATGCGAATTCAAACATGGTTCAGAACGACGGTTACTAAGTCAAAGAACCAGTTTATAAATAGAAACCACCCGCCAATGGCGGGTGGTTTTTTTGTTTATGAAATCTTCCATCATTTTTTAGTTTATTATTATATTTTTGCTCTTACACTTCTGCTCTGATGAAAAGACTGTTTTTTTGCTTCTTATTTTGTATTACTTTCAGCGCTTTCTCCCAGGATGGCTCAGGCAGGGGTAGAACCGAAGGAGTTAAGAAGGCAGATACCCTACCTTCAATAGATCTTTACAAGATCATCTCGGTTAAAAATGATACGACTTATCTGGATACCGTACTTACAATAGAAAAGGATTACCGGTTCAATTACCTGCGTCAGGATAATTTCGAGTTATTGCCGTTCTCTAATACCGGGCAAACTTATAATAGTTTAAGTTTAAGAAAGGATTACAGGTCGAGTTTTCCTGAATTCGGAGCCCAGGCAAGGCATTTCAATTTTTTTGAAGTAGAGGATATCAATTATTATTATGTGCCAACTCCCTGGACTCAGTTATATTTTAAAACGGTCCCTGAACAGGGGCAGCAGCTCGATGCGTTTTTTACCGTGAATACTTCCAAAAACCTTAACCTTTTCATTGCCTATAAGGGTATGAGGGCCTTGGGGAAATATCAGCACATTCTTACCAGTACCGGTAACCTTAGAATGGGATTCAGTTATCAGTCTACCAATCAAAGGTATTCGGCAAAGGCTCATTTTGTGTCCCAGGACCTTCTCAATGAAGAAAACGGTGGTCTCACCGACCAGGCAATTGAACAATATATCAATAAGGAAGAGGAATTTGAGGACAGGTCTGTTCTGGATGTGAATTTTGAGAATGCTGAAAGTGTTTTGTTTGGAAAGCGATTTTTCCTGGATCACCAGTATAGAATATTGAATGTGACAGATTCTGTGAATCAGCTTAACCTGTTCCATACTTTTGATTATAGTTACAAGAAATATGTGTACCGGCAGGATAATGCCGTAGAGGATATATTTGGCCAGGCTTTTGAATCTTCAGGCCTAAAGGACATTTCCAGGCTGGAAAAGCTTTATAATGAAGTTGGTGTTCGTTATTCTAATAAAATTTTGGGCGAAGTGGTGTTCAAGGCCGGGCATACTAATTATGAATATGGTTATAACGCGGTATATATAAGGCCGGGGGATACTATAGGGAATCGCCTTGATGGAAATCTGCTGCATGTTGGAGGCGGGTATAAAAAGCAGATTGGAGGTTTTGGAATAGAGGCTGAAGGCAGGTTGAACCTATCCGATGAGTTTTCAGGTAATTACCTGGCTGCTTCTGCCGGGTATGATTTCGATGAAAATAACCGCATACGGTTCGGGGTCAATCAGAATAGTTCGGTTCCAAATTTCAACTTTTTGCTGTATCAAAGCGATTATGTGGAATATAACTGGCAAAACAACTTCGATAACGAGATTACCCAGAGATTATATGCCGACTTTAATTCAGGAATTTTTGGTAATATATTCGGAAGTCTTTCTCAAATTGAAAATTATACCTATTTCGGCCTTGATGAGGAAGGTAGGGTTAAGCCTTTCCAGGCAGGTGACCAGGTTAGGTATTTAAAACTGAAGGCAGAGAAAGGTTTTGATTTTGGTTTGTTTGGTGTCTATAATACGCTGATGTACCAGAATGTTTTAGAGGGACAGGGAGTTCTCAATCTTCCTGAATTTGTAACCAGGAACTCAATTTATTATAAGGATTATTGGTTCAGGCGGGCATTGTACCTACAAACCGGCTTTACTTTTACCTATTTTTCCAAATATCAAATGAACGGTTACGATCCTGTTCTGGCGGAATTCTATGTTCAGAACGATCAGGATCTGGGAGGTTTCCCCGTTGTAGACTTCTTTTTTAACGCTAAGATCGATAAGGCCAGGATCTTCTTTAAGCTGGAACATGTTAATGATTTGATAGACGGGAATAATAATTTTTCGGCTCCTGGTTATCCGTATACCGATTTCCTGGTACGATTTGGTCTTGTTTGGGATCTTTTTCTATAGGTTTTTCGCATTTCTTTTTGCGGAATTCTTTTTGAAACGAATTTGCTCTTGAATTATTCTTTCCAATTGCTAAAAAAACCTGTTTTTATTCTTTCTTTTTTGGCTGAAATAATCCGATTGAAATAAAACTTCCAAAAATTTTGAAAGCCTATTGTGCAATTAAAAAACAGGCGTATATTTGCACCCGCTTTGGAAACGAAGTTATGTTCACTGAAATTACTGGAGAGTGCTAAGGGCAAGGGCTCAGCTAAAATAAAGGCCGAAAAAAAGTTGAAATTTTATTTGGTTTGAAAGCAAAAGTCACCTTACATTTGCATCCGCTTTCCGAGTGAGGGGAGTGAGGCTTCTGAGAAGGGAGTGATGTTCATTTGAAGGTTGGGTTTTAAGCAGGGTAAAA